>CAWJJJ010000036.1:0-274955 GCA_963843185.1 uncultured Alphaproteobacteria bacterium | reverse complement strand
GGCGAGCTGATTGCCAGCTTCGACGGCCGCGCCGTCACCTATGGCTTTGGCGAACTCGATCCCCTGGTGCCGGCCTATGCCGCCACAATTCACAAGAGCCAGGGCTCCGAATACCCTGCGGTCGTGATCCCTGTCCTCACCCAGCATTACGCCATGTTGCAGCGGAACCTGCTCTATACCGGTGTCACCCGCGGCAAACGGCTGGTCGTGTTGGTCGGACAGAAGAAGGCTGTCGCCATCGCGGTGAAGAACGTTTCCGGCCGCCGTCGCTGGTCGAAGTTGAACGAATGGCTTTCTGCGCCCCTCCATCCCGCTCGGCAGCCACCTCCGTGAACGACGACACCGTGGTAACGTCTGTCTTTCTGCACAATCCAACCGTCAGGAATTGGCTTGGTGGGATCGTGCCTGCCTGGACACTGCTGGATCCAAAGAGCTTCGAAGCCCTTCGCCTTCCGCCCATACCACCAACCGGCGCCATTCGCCTTGCGGCCAACTTCTCACCTGAAGAACTCGGGCAGTCGGCCGTCGCACGGAACGCCCTGGTCCTGCTGCACTCGGCATCGACAGGGCCCGGTCTGAAGTTGACGACCACCGGCAACCTGTCTCGCAGTGTCGTGGCCGAGATGTGCGATCTCTTCACCTGGCCCGGCTTCGACAAGGCTGAAGCGTTCCGGTTTCACAAGATGATCAACGAACCAGACTTTCTCCCTCTCTACTTCGTTCGTCATCTTGTGGAAACGGCCGGATTGGTGCGCCAGCGCAGAGGCTATCTGAAGGTCACGCCTGTCGGACGACAGGTCGTTGAGGATCCGCTCGACAAGCCCTGCAGGCACTCCTGTTCGATCTCGCCCTGGGGCCGTCGACCTTGGCTATTTCGGGCGCGGTCTGCACGGCGACTGGCCGCAGCAAGACATTGGTGTTCTGCTGTGGTCGTTGTCGACAGCCGCAAACGACTGGGAGTCGCCCCAGCGCCTGACCCGAATGTGCACCATCCCGATCGACAGCGTTCTGGAAACGGAATTAGATTTTGGGACCATGGCGATGGAAGCAAGGATCTACGTCCACTATGGTGGTTTGGTCTATCTTGACACCGACAAGACAAGGTTCCCGGTCGCCGGTTCGGGGCTTCGCATTTCTATCGCAAAACGCCCCTGTACGATCGGTTCCTGTCCTTCAACGTCAGACTGGAAACCGGCGGGGCATCGAAACATTGACGGTGCGCGGGGGGCGGTTTTCGCTCCGCTGCTTTCTTCGCCGCGCTGCTTCGCTCATCAGCAAATTTCGCATTCTCTCTCGGATGAAGCGCGATCATGTTCCTTCGCCACCACGGCGATTGATCATGAACCCGCTGAAGCCAGATCTGTTGACCACCGATGAACGCCTCGCCGAGATCGCCGAGATCCTGGCGCGCGGCCTCGTCCGCCTTCATGCCCGGAAGTCCAGTCCACTATCTGCCGACCGTGGAGACAGTTTCGTCGACTTACCGCCCCACCGAAGCCGTCATGCCGACGCCCCCAGACGGAGAACGGCATGACAGAACAAGACAGTGTGCTGGCGCAGGTCGCGGCTCTCAGGAGCATGCCGGCGCCAGAGCTGCGGAAGCAGTGGCAGAAGCTCTTCGACACGCCGCCTCCCCGCTACAATCGGCGCTTCCTCGAAAGCCGGCTGGCCTACCGCATCCAGGAGCTGGCCTACGGCGGGCTGAAGCCCGCGACGGTCGCCCGCCTTGAGGCGCTCGGCGAGCAACTCGACGGCGGCAACATCACGGTCCGCCGCCAGCGCGCCGACGACCGGCCGATTGCCGGCACGCGGCTCATCCGGGAGTACCAGGGCGTCGAGCACACGGTGACGGTGCTGCAGGACGGCTACGAGTGGCAGGGCCGGCCGTACAAATCGCTCTCAGCCGTCGCCCGCGCCATTACCGGCACCCGCTGGAATGGCCTGGTATTCTTTGGCCTGAAGAACCGGCGAGATGGCGCATGAGCAAGCCCGTCGCCCGGAAGTTTCGCTGCGCCATCTACACCCGCAAGTCGAGCGAGGAAGGGCTCGAGCAGGAGTTCAACTCGCTCGATGCGCAGCGCGAGGCCTGTGAGGCGTACGTCGCCAGCCAGAAGTCGGAAGGCTGGACGCTGCATCCCGATCACTATGACGACGGCGGCGTCTCGGGCGGCACGCTGGACCGCCCTGCCCTAAAGCGCCTGCTCGCCGATATCGAGGAAGGCCGCGTCGATGTGGTGGTCGTCTACAAGATTGATCGGCTCAGCCGCGCGCTGATGGATTTCGCCAAGCTGGTCGAGGTGTTCGATCGGAACAACGTCACCTTCGTCAGCGTCACCCAGTCGTTCAACACGACGACGTCGATGGGCCGGCTGACGCTGAACATCCTGCTCTCCTTCGCGCAGTTCGAGCGCGAGGTCATTGGCGAGCGCATCCGCGACAAGGTCGCGGCCTCGCGCAAGCGCGGCATGTGGATGGGCGGGGTCGTGCCGCTCGGTTACGAGGTCGGGACCGCAAGCTCGTCATCAATGAGCCGGAAGCGGCGACCGTCCGGATGATCTTCGAGCGGTTCCTGAAGATTGGATCGGCGACCTCCCTCGCCCGCTCCCTCGCCGCCGAGCACGTCCGCAGCCGGCGGGGCAAGCTGATCGACAAGGGCTTCCTCTACAAGATGCTGATCAACCGGGTCTACATCGGCGATGCCGTCCACAAGGGCACCGCCTATCCCGGCGAGCATCAGGCGATCATCAGCCGCGAACTCTGGGACAAAGCGCACAGCATCATGGCGGCCAGCCCGCGATCCCGTGCCTCCAACACCCGCGCCCAGACGCCGTCGCTGCTCAAAGGGTTGCTGTTTGGGCCCACCGGCGGCGCCATGTCGCCGTCGCACACGCGCAAGGGCGGGCGGCTGTATCGCTACTACGTCAGCCAATCCGTCCTCAAGCGCGGCGCCGATGCCTGCCCCGTGAACCGGGTGCCGGCCGCCGAGATCGAGGCCGCCGTCGTGGACCAGTTGCGCGGCATGCTGCGGTCGCCGGAGATCATTGTCGGCACCTGGCGTGCCGCCCGCCCGGAAATCGACGGGCTGTCCGAGACGCAAGTCCGGGAGGCACTGGAAGGACTGGATCCCCTCTGGGACGAGCTATTCCCCGCCGAGCAGACCCGGGTCATCCAGCTGCTCGTCGAGCGGATCGATGTCGGGCTTGGCGGGCTCGATATCCGGCTCCGGGTTCAAGGCCTTGCCCACATGGTCCGGGATCTTGCCGGTATCGCCGGCACGGCCCGGAAGGCGGCATGACCGACATCGCACAGACGCTCACCGTCCGGGTGCCTTTTGCCATTCGCAAGCGGGGCGGCCGGAAGCTGGTTATCGCACCGAGTGGAGCCGAGACCGGCGCCGCCGTTCGCCATCGCGTCGACAACGCCATGGTCAAGGCCCTCGCCCGCGGGTTCCGCTGGCGCAAGCTGCTGGAGACCGGCGTCTATGGCACCATCGAGGAGATCGCCGCCGCCGAGAAGATCAACGCGTCCTATGTCGGTCGCCTGCTGCGGATGACGCTCCTGGCGCCGGATATTGTCGAGGCGATCCTGGATGGGCGGCAGCCGGTGGAGATGACGCTGGCGGTGCTGATGAAGCCGGCACTGGCCGTTTGGTCGAAGCAGGAAAGAAGTCATCACCATCCAAGATAGCGCTACTAGAAGAACTGCCCCAGCATGCGACAACGCTGCGAAGGGCAAAATAAGTTCGAGCCAGCATGCCGATAGGCGCCACGACGCCCCAGGAGACGGATAGACTATTGGCGGCCATGCCTAGTGTCTCTTGAATGCTCCCGTCTTCCTGAACTCCGCCCCTCCAGCGTTCGGTATATCCCTCCAAATCCGAATTCCATCTTTCGGAGCCCCCCTCATGTCGCTAAAGAATACCGCAACCACGTCTTCGGGAGCCTTCGGATGATGGCAGCCGTCGATTTGGTCCATGTGCCCTATCGCGGCAGCGGTCCTTTGATTGCGGACTTGATCGGAGGACAGGTGCAGATCGCGTTCATTCCGCCCGTCATAACGATGGAGCACGTGAGGGCTTACGGGTGCTCGCCCTGACCACCGCGGACCGTTTCGATGCACTGCCGGACATTCCGCCATTGCAGGAAGCAGTTCCGGGTTTTGAGTTAACCACCTGGTTCGGTCTCGGTGCCCCTCGCAATACCCCTGCGGAGGTCATCGAAAAACTCAACCGAGAAGTCGCTGTGGGCCCTCGCCGACCCCAAGAGAAACGCACGACTGACTGCCCTTGGAGGGGCGGTGCTTGGGGGGGTCGCCTGCCGACTTTGCCAAGCTGATTGCCGACGATACCGAGAAATGGCGGAAAGTTGTCCAGTTCGCGGGTGTCAAACCGACTGATTGACGTGTTCAGCGCATAAAGGGACTTCATCTCTGGGAGAAGGTTGGGGGACGCGCAATTCATAGCCCGGTCCTTCTGCGCTTTGACCGCGACGAAAGCGATCTTGTCGACGCCGCGCTCGGCAGCCAGCCGATCAAAGCGACGCGTGCATCGAGGCCGCGCCATGCGGCACGGGAGAGAGCCTATTGGAGCGCACCGAACCAGTGTTGACAGCCAAGCAATGACTTTTTAGAATATTAAAACGCTGTTCCAATCAGTGAAACGGATCCGTTTCATGCCGCCGACAGCCAGAGCAGCAGGCAAGACGAAACCTTCCGCCGACTCGGCAACCGAAACGGTGGAACTGTCGCTGCGCGTGCTCGAGCGATTGGCGGGTTCTTGGGAGCCGATCGGGGTTTCGGATCTGGCGCGAGGATTTCGATGCGTCGAAGGCGACGGTCTACCGGCATCTCCAGGCGCTGGTGCGGCACGGCTTCGTGCATCAGGACGCCAACACCTCGCGCTACACGGCGGGCATCAAGCTCTTCATCCTGGGCGAGCAGCTGCGCGAACGGTTCGATGTCCTGGCGGTGGGGCGTGAGGACTTGATGCGGCTGCGTGAGGACAGCGGCCAGCCGGTCACCGTTTCCGCGTTGGTGGAAAACCAGGTCGTCATCCTGGAAGTCCTGCAAAGCCGCCAGATCGTCAATTTCGGTACACAGCCGGGCACAGTCCTGGATCTGCACGCCAGCGCCCATGGCAACATCGCGCTGGCCTTCGGTCCGACCGAAGCAATGGCGCACTGCATGGCGCAGCCTCGCAAGGCATGGACGTCACACACTATTTGCTCGCCGACCGGGCTCACGCACTTGGCGGCCCAGGTGCGCGCTCAGGGTTGGGCCGTTGCGCCCAATCGCGTCCTGCCCGGCGTCAACGCCATTGCCGCGCCGCTTTTCAATCATTCCGGCGTCTATGCCGGCGCGGTGGCCATCGCCGGCTCCGTCCAGTACATCCCGGCGTCCCCTCCCGCAGAGCAGATCAGGATGGTCACCCAGACCGCAGAGCGCATCTCGCGCAAGCTCGGCTGGAGGGGCCGATGAGCGCGAACGCGCAGTGGCAGCTCAGTGCAACGGCGGCGGAGCTCTACCAACGCATCCCCGCCCGCTACATCCTTGGGCCGTGGGCGCCCTTGCTGGTGGAACGTGCTGCCGTCGCGCCCGGAGAACGCGTCCTCGATGTCGCGTGCGGCACCGGCGTGGTGACGCGGGCCGCCGCAGAATGCGCTGGTTCCGGCGGCCATGTCGCAGGCATCGACCTGAACCCGGGGATGATCGCAGTCGCTCGCTCCCTTGCACCCGCGGCCGGTGCCGCCATCGAATGGCACGAAGCCAGCGCGCACGCCTTGCCTTTCAGGGACTCCCACTTCGACGTGGTGCTGTGCCAGCAAGGGCTGCAGTTCTTCCCCGACAAGGCGCTGGCACTGCGCGAGATGCGGCGCGTGCTGCGGCACGGTGGGCGGCTGGCGCTGAGCGTCTGGAATGATACCGGGCTCTACAACACCGCGCTGGGCAAGGCGCTGGGCGTTCACTTGAGCCACGACGTCGCCATACGTTTCTGCGCCTCGCGAAAGGCGCCGAGCGGTCAGGAGCTGCAACGCCTCGCGGCAGATGCTGGCTTTGCCGCTATCGACCTGCGCATCGAGCGAATGATGATCAACCTGCCACCCGTCGAGATTTTCGCCTTGGATCATCTGTCGGCAACGCCGGTGGCTGCCGACATCGCTGCCGCCGCCCCGGTTGTCCGGGAGGCGATCGGCCGAAGCGTGAATGACCAATTGCACGCCTACATTCGCGACAAGGGTGTGAGCTACCCAGAAGAAACACATGTTCTGACGGCGCAAGTTCCATAACCGTCGCGACAGTCGCGGCGAACCAAGGAGGCGACCATGCACAGAATGTTGGCTTCGGGGGCGCCAGGAGCGCACTCACGGCACCGCATTACGCGGCGGCGGTTCACGATCGTCATGGCCCTGTCCGGTGCAGGCGTGACTTCGACGGCGCGGCGCTCCCGGGCCGAGTTGTTTCCGGATCGCCCCATCAAAGTTGTCGTGCCCTTCGCGGCGGGCGGTCCGACGGATGTCATTGCGCGTCTGATCGGCCAGTCCATGACCGCCCGCTTGGGAAGGAGCGTACTGATCGAAAATCTCGCCGGCGCCGGCGGCCGGATCGGCGCCAAGGCCGCCGCCGGCGCGCCGGCCGACGGTTACACGCTGCTGCTTGGCGGGACCAACGTGAATGCGATGTTGGGCGCCATTTACAAGGATCTGGGTTTCGATCCTGCTCGGTCCTTCGTCCCCGTTGCCGCCATCTGCACCGATTCGATGGCGCTCGGGGTGAACCCCGGCCTTCCTGCCCGTACCCTCAAGGAGCTCATCGACTTCGCCAAGAGCAATCCAGGCCAACTGAAGTACGGCGCTCCGCAGGGCATCTACACGCACTTCGCCGGAGAGTTTTTCAAGATCAAGACGCGAACTGACATTCTGTTTGTCCCTTATAAGGGCGGCGCGCCAGCCATGAACGACGTGATCGCCGGCCATATCGACATGATCTTCAATCCGAAATCCACGTTGCTGCCCCAGTTCAGGGCCGGCAAGCTACGCCCGTTGGCGGTGACGAGCGAAAAGCGCTGGCCGGAGCTCCCGGAAATACCAACGATGGAGGAGCTGGGCGTCACGGGATTTCCTGCCGAAGTCTGGTTCGGCTTGCTCGCACCGGCCGGCACGCCGCCGTCTGTCGTCGACAAGCTGAATGCAACCGTGAACGCGGGACTTGGATCGTCGGAGATGCGGGAAGGCCTGGGCAGGCTCGGGCTCGAGCCCAAGATCGGCACGGCGAAGGAGTTCAGCGACGCGCTTGCCCAACAGGTGAAAGAGTGGAAGGCCGTGGTCGACGCGACGGGTATCAAGGAAGAATGACGCCAAGGTCGGCCTCCCCAAGCGATTGGCGCGGCGCCGATGACGCGGGTGAAGCGCTCGGCGAGGCCCGAGCGCGGGAAACCAATCTCGCGGCCGAACTCGTCGACGCTCCAGTCGCGCACGATGTCGGCATGCAGCAGCGCTAGCGCGCGCGAGACCGCCGGATGCGCAGCCCGACCAGCCAGCCGGCCGGTCTGCCCGTCGGGCAGGTCGCGGACTTCTTCAGGTGGCGGCGTGCGTCTTTGTTTCCACCGGACGGCCAAAGGCTGACTTCAAACGGGCACTTCTGGCTGCGCAAAAAGGGCGGCTAGTTCAAGGAGATAGAAATTCCGTACTAAAATCGCGAGTTGGGAGCTTTGGAGACGAACGGCCTAAGAGAGACCGGATAGGCCCCATGCGGGCAAAGGGCAGTCCGGAGCTTCTTCTGAAAAGCCCGCCGTTATTGGGCGTTTTCAGGCCCGGCCGGAGCCGGAGAGACAGTTCGCATAGGAGGTAATGGCGGAGAGGAAGGGATTTCGAACCCTCGATACGGGTTTACCCCGTATAACGGTTTAGCAAACCGCCGCCTTCGACCGCTCGGCCACCTCTCCGCAGCCCGTTAAGACCCCGGCGATCGAAATATCCACGACGGATGCGCGGCGCGGTTCTAGCGGCCGCGTCTGGCCGAGTCAAACGCAGGCTCAATTTCGCAAATGATTTCAGGCTCTTGGCCCGGTGGCACGAAGCGTGCGACGGTGCAGCCATGAATGTTTCCGCTCCCAGTTCCATCGAGATGCTGAAGCGTCTCGTGGCCTTCGACACCACCTCGCGCAACTCCAACCTCGAGCTGATCCGCTACATCCAGGGCTACCTCGACGACCATGGCGTGCGGAGCACGCTGGTGCCCAACGCGGAAGGCACCAAGGCCAACCTGTTCGCCTCGATCGGCCCCGAGGCGGAGGGTGGCATCGTGCTGTCGGGCCACACCGACGTGGTGCCCGTCGACGGCCAGGTCTGGGCCAGCGACCCGTGGGACCTAACTGAAAAGGACGACGGCAATCTCTACGGCCGCGGCACCTGCGACATGAAGGGCTTCGTTGCCGCCTGCCTCACCCATGTGCCGGCGCTGCAGCGTGCCAAGCTCAAGGTGCCGATGCATTTCGCTTTCAGCTACGACGAGGAGATCGGCTGCCTCGGCGCCCACGCGCTGGCCGAACGGCTGGTGGGCGCCGTGCCGCGGCCGCAGGCGGTGATCGTGGGCGAGCCCACCATGATGGGCGTGGTCAACGCGCAGAACGCGGGCGGCGGCATCGTCGCCACCTTCACCGGCGTCGAGGCGCATTCCTCGATGACCCATCTCGGCGTGAGCGCCATCCATTTCGCCGGCGACTTCATCCATTGGCTGAACGAGCTGCAGGTCGAGTTGGCCGAGCGCAAGCATCCGGACCTCGACACCCTGCCCAACCACACCACCATCAATGTCGGCATCATCAAGGGCGGCACGGCGGGCAACATCCTGGCCCGCGAGTGCACCCTGAACTGGGGTTACCGCACCCTGCCGACCGACGATCCCTGGGAAGTGCAGCGCCGCGCCGAGAAGTACATCGCCGACCTGCTGCTGCCCAGGATGCGGAGCAAGCATCCCGACGCCAACATCACGCTGAAGCGCCGCTCCTTCGTGCCCGGCCTGCTGCCGCAGGAGAACGAGGAGGCCGCCAAGCTCGCTTTGCAATGGACCGGCGGCAACCGCACCTACGCCGTGCCCTACGGCACCGAGGCCGGCATCTTCCGCGGCCACGGCATCCCGACCGTGATCTGCGGGCCGGGCGACATCTCGCAGGCCCACCAGCCCAACGAGTTCGTCGCCCGCTCGCAGATGGATGCCTGCGACGCCTTCATCGCCAGGATGATCGGCTGGGCCGAGCGGCAGTAGTCGTCGCTCGACGCGGCGGGCCCGACTACCCTTCCGTCCGCCGTCCCGTCTCGAACAGGAACCACGTCCGCTTCTCGGTCTCATCGATCCAGTTCTCGATCAGGCTGGCGGTGGCGATGTCGTTGTGCTCGTCGCACACTTCGTGGAGCGAGCGCATGTGCTTGGTGAGCTGGATGTTGTCGTCGCGCAGCTCGGCCAGCATGTCGAGCGGCGTCACGTAGTCGGCGTCGTTGTCGAGCACCCGCTGCAGGCGCTTGATGTGGCCGATCGAGCGGATGGTCGAGCCGCCGAGCTTGCGCACCCGCTCGGCGATGACGTCGGTCATGGCGTCGATCTCGGTCGCCTGGTCGTCGAGCAGCAGGTGGTAGTCGCGAAAATGCGGACCCGACATGTGCCAGTGGAAGTTCTTGGTCTTGAGGTAGAGGGCATAGACGTCGGCCAACAGGATGTTGAGCCCGCCCGTAAGATCCTTGGTGGCGTTGGCGCCGAGATCCGTCGGGGTAGCGAGGGCGGCACTCTTGCGGGCTTTGACGTCTTTGGCCATTGGCTTTGTCTCCTGGACTGATGACTGGGCAAAAATCTAGCCCGGTTCCGGGCCGGGGTGAACCATGCCCAACGACGCAGGCGTCATGCCCGGATTGATCAGAGGCCGGCGCAGACCGGCCACTGGCTGCGGAACACGCTGTGCTGGCCGAAACGCCCGTTGTAGGTCGCGATGATGTCGCGCAGCTTGGCCTCGTGCGCCGGCGCATCGAAGACGACCACGACCAGCAGCTTGGTGCGTTCGCGCACGACGGCGCCGGAAGGTCCGCGCCCCTGGCCCGCCACGTCGAGCACGCTGAGCCCGTCCGGGAAACGCGGCGTGACCGTGTCGGCCAGGAACAACGCCCACTCCGCCTCGCTGACCTCGCCGCCGGCCTGCTTGTCGCGACCGAAATAGAGCTCAACCTCGAGCGCCGGCTTGAGCGTCCCCGTACAGGCCACCGCCGTCGACTGGGGAGGCGCGCCGGGTTGCGCGCAGGCGGCCAGCGCCAGCGCGACGAGAAGCACGAGTTTGTTCATCGGGTCCTCGCTAATTCAGATACGGGACGGCCATGCCCTTCGTCACGGCAGGGCGCGCGTTGACGATGTCGTACCAACGCTTGACGTTGGGGAAGTCGGCGAGGTTGACAGTGTGCCATTCGTGGCGCGCCGTCCACGGGAAGATCGCCATGTCGGCGATGGTGTATTCGGCGCCGGCGGCGAAGGCGTTGCCGGCAAGCTGCTTGTCGAGCACGCCGTAGAGGCGCTTGGCCTCGTCGACGTAGCGCTTGATGCCGTACTCGATCTTGGTGGGCGCGGCGCGCAGGAAGTGGTGGGCCTGGCCGAACATCGGCCCGACGCCGCCCATCTGCCACATCAGCCATTCGAGCGCCTTGTACTTCTGCACAGGATCCTTGGGCAGGAACTTGCCGGTCTTGTCGGCGAGATAGATCAGGATCGCACCCGATTCGAAGACGCTGATCGGCTTGCCGCCCGGACCGTCGGAATCGACGATCGCCGGGATGCGGTTGTTGGGGGAAATCTTCAGGAACTCGGGCTTGAACTGCTCGCCCTTGGAAATGTCGATCTTGTGCACGCTATAGGGCAGCCCGCACTCTTCCAGCATGATGGAGACCTTGCGGCCGTTGGGCGTGCCCCACGTATGTAGCTCGATCATCTCTTCGTTTCCCCCGTTTCAGTGCGAAATTCGCAGCCGCCGTTTCAGGCAAAGCTGTCGTCGTCCGAGCCGCCGAAACCCGAATCCGACGATGCGGTATCGTAGTCATCGACCTGATCGTCCTGCGACGCGAAATTGTCATCGGTCATCGCCTGCTGCGTATTGGGCAGCGCATCCGGCGGCAGCAGTGGCGATGGCTGCACGGCCGCGGTCTGGCCGAACGGCCCGGGATTGTTGCCCATCAGGTTGCGGATGCCTTCGAACAGCAGCGCGCCGCCGGCGACGCCCGCCGCGGTCGCCATGGCGCTGCGCAGGAAGCCACCGCCCGCCGGCTGTGGCGCCAGCGCCGCCTGCAACGGCGAGCGGGTCGCGGGGATGGGTGCCGGTGCAGCCGGCTGCGCGCCCCACGGCCCGATTCTGGGGGCGCTGCCGAGGAAGCCCGCGCCGGCGGGCTGGGCGCCTGCCCTGGCCTCGAGGTCGGCGATGCGTTCCTGGGCAGCCTTCAGCGCCTGCTCCTGCACCAGCACGGTCTGCACGAGCAGATAGGGCGATGCGGGCTGGCGCGCGACGAGATCGCGGATGAGCGCCTCGGCCTCGGCATCGCGCGGCTGGGACTCGAAAGGCCGCAGCCGGTCGAACAGACCGGCGATGAGATCGCGTTCCTGGCTTTGCATGGCACTGCCTCCCGCCCCTCGTCAGTCCCCGCAGGGGCTCCGCCAACGTGGGTGTCCGTCGGCGGAGCGTCAAGGGCGGTCGAGCGAACCCAATCTCAGCGACCAGGGCGTTATCTGACGGACGCGCAGCATATCCCTGACCGCCCAGCAGTCGGCGGCCAGGCGCACCCGGACCGCAGCCTCATCTGCGGCGCGCACGATCAGTAGTACGTCGGGCGTGCCGTCGAACGGGCCGCCCAGCAGCACGAAGCCGTCGGCCAGCAGCGCGTTCATGAAATCTGCATGACGCCGCCAGTCCACCTGCTCTTCGAGCGGCTGGGAGTCGTTCCAGCCCGGCCCGCGCGTACGGACCACGGCAAAGAGCTTGTCCGTCATGGCGGTGCGATCAGCGCACCACCGACGCTGTCTGGCCGAACAGGATCTTGCGCTGCTCGTCGGTATTGATGCCCGGCGTCTGGCGCAGCTCGGCGCCGACGGCCTTGCCTTTCACCACTGCGGGGCGCTTGCCGACGGTCTCCTCGAACCATTTCTTGAGGTTCGCGAAGTCGTCGAGGTTCTGCCTGAAATTCTTGAAGCCCACGACCCACGGCCAGATCCCCATGTCGGCGATCGAAAAGTCGCCAGCCACGAACGGCCGGTCGGCCAGCCGCTTGTTCAGGACGCCGAACAGGCGGTTGACCTCGTTGCTGTAGCGGTCCTGGCCGTACTTGAGCGCCTCGGGCGGATTGAACTGCGGGGCGTACATGTTGAAGTGGTTGGCCTGCCCCGCCATCGGGCCGAGCCCGCCCATCTGCCAGTTGACCCATTGCAGCACCTCGTACTTGCCGCGCAGGTCCTTGGGCAGGAACTTGCCGGCCTTCTCGGCGAGGTATTGCAGGATGGCGCCCAATTCGAACACCGACACCGCCGCGCCGCCGCCCGGCGGGTCGTGGTCGACGATGGCCGGCATGCGGTTGTTGGGGCTGATCTTGAGGAAGTCCGGCTTGAACTGCTCGCCCGTGCCGATATTCACCGGCACCAGCTTGTAGGGCATGCCGCATTCCTCGAGCATGATGGTGATCTTGAAGCCGTTCGGCGTCGGCCAGTAGTGGAGGTCGATCACGAATGGTCCTCTTCGAGAGAACATTGAGGTGACCCGGACCCTACTCCAGCCGCCCATCAGAGCGAAGGGAGCTTGATTGTGATTTCGCTCATCCATTCCTAAAATACTCTCATGACCCAGCACATTGGAATCGTCGCCTGCTCCGCCGAAGGCGCCGCCCTTTGCTATCGGACCATCTGCGTCGAAGGCGCAGGCCTGCTCGGACCGCATGCCCATCCCGAAGTCTCGATGCACACGCCCTCGCTCGCCGACTACATGGCGCACATCTACCGCAACGACTGGCAAAGCGTTGGCGCGCTGATGCTCGCCTCGGCCGACAAGCTCGCGAACGCCGGCGCCGACTTCCTGATCTGCCCCGACAACACCATCCACCAGGCGCTGCCCTACGTCCTGCCGCGCTCGCCGCTGCCCTGGCTGCATATCGCCGAGGTCGCCGCCCAGCAGGCCGTCGAGCGCGGCTTCCGCCGCATCGGCATCACCGGCACGCGCTGGCTGGTCGAGAGCGAGGTCTATCCCGAAAAGTTTCTCGCGCGCGGCCTGGAATATGTCCGCCCGAGCGCCAACGAACGAGAAGAGTGCAACCGCATCATCATGGACGAGCTGGTGTGCAGCGTCTTCAAGCCCGAGTCCGCAACCTATTTCCAGCAAGTCATCGCCCGCCTCAAGGACCAGGGCTGCGATGCGGTCGTGCTGGGCTGCACCGAGATCCCGCTCATCATCGATGACGCAAACTCAGCCCTGCCGACGCTCGACTCGACCCGCCTGCTGGCGCGAGCGGCGCTGCGCCGCGCGGTTCAGGACAAGGCAATGGCGGCGTAGTCACTCCTGCAGCCCGTGCGCGACGGCGTCGTCGACCTTTTCGAGCCAGACGAACTCGAGCGCGTTGCGCACCTCTTCGGGGATGTCGTCGTAGTCGCGCTTGTTGCGGGCCGGCAGCATGACGCGCTTGATGCCGGCGGCAGCGGCAGCCACCACCTTTTCCTTGATGCCGCCCACCGGCAGCACGAGACCGCGCAGGCTGATCTCGCCCGTCATGGCGGTGTCGCTCCTGATGGTGCGGTTGGTGAGCAGCGAGGTGAGCGCCATGAACATGGCGACGCCCGCGCTCGGCCCGTCCTTGGGCGTGGCGCCGGCCGGCACGTGGACATGGATGTCACTCTTCTCGAACACGCCGGGATCGATCTTGAGCGTGGCCGCCATGCTCTTCACCAGGCTGAGCGCGGCCTGGGCGCTCTCGCGCATGACCTCGCCCAGCTGCCCGGTCAGCAGCAGCTTGCCGCCGCCCGGCGTGCGCGTCGCCTCGATGAACAGGATGTCGCCGCCGACCGGCGTCCAGGCGAGCCCCGTGGCGACGCCCGGCACGCTCGAGCGCATGGCGACCTCGTTCTCGAAGCGCACCTGGCCGAGGAGCTTGTCCAGGTCGGCAACGCCGATGCGCTTCTTGCCGGTCGAGCCCTCGGCGAACTCGACGGCAACATGGCGCAGCACGCGGCCAATCTCGCGCTCCAGGCTGCGCACGCCGGCCTCGCGGGTGTAGCCCTCGATGATGCGCCGTAGCGCTGCATCCTCGATCTCGACCTGCTCCGGCTTCAAGCCGTTGGCTTCGAGCTGGCGGCGCACTAGGTAGCGCTTGGCGATCTCGAGCTTCTCGCCCGCCGTGTAGCCCGAGAGCTGGATGATCTCCATGCGGTCGCGTAGCGGCCCGGGAATGCTGTCCAGCATGTTGGCCGTGGTGATGAAGACGACGCGGCTGAGGTCAAACGGTACGTCGAGATAGTTGTCGCGGAACGTGCTGTTCTGCTCGGGGTCGAGCACTTCGAGCATCGCCGCGGCGGGATCGCCGTGGATGCCGGTGCCCATCTTGTCGATCTCGTCCAGCATCATCACGCAGTCGCGCGCGCCGGTCTTGCGGATCGCCTGGATGATGTTGCCGGGCAGCGCGCCGATATAGGTGCGCCGGTGGCCGCGGATCTCGGCCTCGTCGTGCACGCCGCCCAGGCTGACCCGCGCGAGCTTGCGGCCCATGGCGCGGGCGATCGACTGGCCGAGCGAGGTCTTGCCGACGCCGGGCGGCCCGGCGAAGCACAGGATGGGCGCCTTGCCCTCGGGCGCCAGCTTGCGCACGGCGAGATACTCGATGATGCGCTGCTTGATCTTCTCCAGGCCGTAATGGTCGGCGTCGAGCACGCGGCGCGCCTCGGCGATGTCGATGTCCTTGGGCTCGGGCGGCGCCCAGGGCAGCTCGATCAGCGTGTCGAGGTAGGTGCGGATCATACTGTATTCGCCGGCCGCCTCGGGCGTGCGCTGCAGCCGGCGCAGCTCCTTGCGCGCCACGGCCTCGACGTCCGGCGGCATCTTGGCCTCGGCGATCGCCTTCTCGAGGTCGGCCAGCTCCTGCTTGTTGGAGCCTTCGTCGCCCAGCTCGCGCTGGATCGAGGCCATCTGCTCGCGCAGCAACATCTCGCGCTGGCGGGTGTCGAGCGAGGCCTTGGTCTGCCGGCCGATCTCGGCCGAAAGACGCAGCACCTCCAGGCGATGGGCGAGCAGCTTGGAGACCTTGTCGAGACGCGGCACGAGGTCGAGGGTCTCGAGGATGTCCTGCTTCTCCGCCGGCGTGGCGTCGAGGTAGGTCGCGGCCAGATCGGCCAGCAGGCCGGCGGCGCTGGTCGAACTCGACGGTCTGGCGCAGTTCGGGTGGCACGCGCGGCAACAGGTCGAGGACCTCGCGCACCTGCTCCTGCAGCAGCAGGAAGCGCGCTTCGGTCTCCGGGCCGTTGGCCGTCGGCTCGACGAGATGCAGTCCGCGCGCCAGCAGGAAGGGGTGGCCCTCGACGAAGTCGCTGATGCGGAAGCGCTGCACGCCCTGGCAGATCAGGTGGTGGCCGCCCTCGGGGCTGGTCACGTAGCGCACGATGTTGGCCACCGTGCCGACCGGGTAAAGGTCGGCCGGCCCGGGATCGTCCTTCTCGGCCTCGCGCTGCAGCACGATCAGGATCTGGCGCTGCTCACGCACCGCCTGCTGGGCGGCGGCGATGGTCGAGGCGCGTCCGACCGTGATCGGGAACACGATCTCGGGAAAGAGGACAGTGTTGCGCACCGGCACGACGATCAGCGCGTCGGCCGGCAGTGCCACCGAAGGAGCGCCGGGCGCGGCGGCATTGGCGTCGGGCGGGCTCATGGCCGGGTCCTTTGCGGGGCCGCCTTGGGCAGCCGGATCACCACGCAGCCATTGGCCACGCCGCTGTGCGGCGCGCCGTAGCGGCCAGGCGGCAGGGGAATGTGGCGTTCAAATCGTCCCTGGGGCAGTTCGATCCGATGGATGATGGCGGTCCGCAGCTCCTGGGGCAGGACGCGCTCGCCGGCGATCATGAGAACGCCGTCGCGGATCACGAGCTCCACCTTGTCGGCGTCGACGCCCGGCAGGGCGACGAGGATCAGGACGGCGTCGGCGGTCTCCAGCACGTCGGTCGGCGGCTCCCAACTGATGCCGCGCTGCGAACCGTGCGTCGGGGTGAAGACGTCACGGTGCAGCCGCTCGGCCCGCGCCAGCATCTGCAGGGCTTCCGACCACATCCAGTTCCGGGGATCATCTGTGCTCATGGCTGCCAATATAGGAAATGTTTTGCCGGATTCACGCCCCGCCGTCAGTTCACCATCGCCTGGTAGACCAGGTCGCGCATCAGGTAGCGGTAGCGCAGGCGGGCGGCGGGCGATTGCATCATGAAGACAACGTAGAGGCGCTCGCGCGGGTCGTGCCAGAAATAGGTGCCGTAGGCGCCGCCCCAGTAGTAGTCGCCGGGCGTGCCGGGCAGCGGGTTGCGGCCCTGCTCGGTGCGCACCGCGAAGCCCAGGCCGAAGCCCTGGCCCATGCGGGCGCTGGGCTCGAGCGCCTCGAAGCGCCACATGTCGGCGCCCATCTTGATGTCGGGCGGCAAGGCATCGGCGGTCATGAGATCGATGGTCTTGCGCGAGATCACGCGCACGCCGTCGAGCTGGCCGCCATTGGCGAACATCTGCAGGAAGCGGGCATAGTCGGCCGCAGTCGAGACCATGCCGCCGCCGCCCGACCTCCAGGTGAATTTCTCGGTCACATCCGGGATCGGGGGCAGCTCGTTCTTCGGCCCCTCCTTCATCGGCCTGGCGCCCCTTGCCTTCTTGTCGGCCGGCACTTCGAAAGCGGTGTCGCCCATCTTGAGCGGCTTGGTGATGCGCTCCTCGATGAACTTGTCGAGCGGCATGCCGGAGGCGACCTCGATCACGCGACCCAGCAGGTCGGTCGACATGGAATATTCCCAGGTCGTGCCTGGCTGATAGAGCAGCGCCAGCTTGGCCAGCTTGTCGGCCATCTCGGCAAGGGTCTGGCCTCGATCGGCCACCTTCATGTCGATGTAGGACTGCTTCACCACGTTGGCGCTGACCGCGGCGTAGGTCAGGCCCGAGGTGTGGCGCATCAGGTCCTGGATGGTCATCTGCCGCTCCTGCGGCTCGAGCGTGATCTCGACCGTGCCGTCGGCGTTCTTCTTCGACACCGCGACCTTGGTGTCGGCGAAGGCCGGGATGTAGCGCGACACCGGATCGGCGATGCTGATCTTGCCCTCCTCGACCAGGATCATGGCGGCCACGGTCACGATCGGCTTGGTCATCGAGGCGATGCGGAAGATGGTGTCGTTGGTCATCGCCACCTTGGCTTCCTTGTCGCGGAAGCCGAAGGACTCGAACATCACCAGCTTGCCGTTGCGCGCGATCAGGACCACGGCGCCGGGCAGCTCGTTGTTCTTCACGCCCTCGTTCAGGCGGTCGGAGAGCCGCTTCAGCCGGGTCGAGAGGAAGCCCACCTCCTCCGGCGACTGCACCTTGGGAATGCCCTGCGCGGCGGCCGGCAGCGCCACGGAGACCGCAAGCGCCGCCGCGGCGGCCAGTCGCGTTATCGACATCGGAATTCCTCCCCGGATCTTTGGCCCGATGGGGCCTTCAGTTGCGCGTGACTGCATTGCCAGCACTCCGCGCAAGATAATTCTTGCGCACCATAGGAGGCGAGCCAAACGGGGAAGTTTCCGCAATTCCCGCTAGCGATATTGCTTTTCCGACGGGTTCGCATCTTCGGCCCGACGGGGTCTTCGGATTTCGCGTGATTGCACTGCCAGCACGCCGCAGGATAGTTTTTTCGCACCGTAGGAGGCGAGCCAAACCGGGACGTTTCCGCAATTTCCGCTGGCGATAGTGCTTTTCCGACGGGTTCGTATATTCGGTCCGACGCGGCACTGCCCGCACGCCGAGCAAGATAGTTTTTGCGCGCCGTAGGAGGCGAGCCAGACCATGAGGTTTCGGAGGTTACCGCAACCGATTTTTCTCGTCCGACGGTCCCCTTCCGCCCGTTAGAATGGGAGCCAAGGAAACGGTCCCGGAGTGACAGCCCTGCCGGCACAGGCGCGCAGGCTCGCACCGGCTGGGGCGTCTTTGGAGAGCCTCCCGCCACCAATGCGATGCCGATGCGAATGACCATGATGCCGATCCTCGGGCGTGCGCGTGACGGCTGCCATAGGCCACAACATTGCGCGCGGTTGTCAAGCACCACGCGGCGTGACCCGTTTCGATACGCTCGATGCAAGGGCTGGGGGCGCGCTACTCCAGTGGTGCGCCCCCAAGCGAAGATCGCCAGCAGGCACCTTTCCCTCACAGGCCAAGAACACGCTCGACCAGCCAGACCGCGCCCGCCGCCGCCACGAGGACCGACAGGACTTGCGGCAGGCGCGGCAGGCGGCCTGGTCGCGACGCCCAGGCGAGCGGCGGCATGACGACGACCACGAAGGCGAGCTGGCCCAGCTCGACGCCGACATTGAAGCCGATCAACGCCCGCACCAGCGCCTCGCGCGTCAGCTCGAGCTCGGTCAGGGCCGAGGCGAAGCCCAGCCCGTGCACCAGACCGAAGAGCGCCGCGATCAGCCATCGCCGTCCCACGCCCGCCGGCGCCACGAGATTCTCGACGGCGACCCAGACGATGGAGGCAGCGATCAGCGGCTCCACGATCCGCGACGGGACATCGACCAGGCCCAGGGCGGCAAGGCTCAGCGTCACGCTGTGCGCCACGGTGAAGGCGGTGACGATCTTGGCCGTCGACCAGACGCCGCGCGACAGCGCCAGCAGGGCCAGCAGGAAGAGCAGGTGATCGATGCCGCCCAGGATGTGCTCGACGCCCATGGCGACGAAGCTTCCCCAGCCGGTGCCGGTCGCCGCCGCGAGGTCGAGGGTGGCGGCGCGGCGATCCTCCAGGAAGGCGAACTCGACCGAGGGCCGTCCCGGCTGGCGCACGCTCAGCACGGTCTGGAAGTGGGCGCCCAGCACTTCCGGCCAGTCGTCCCGGATGGCGAGCGCGCCGGCCGGCTTGGGGCAGGACAGCGCCATCTCGAGCACGACCTTGCCGTCGCCCGCGCTCGAACCTCGAACGGCGATGCGTCCCGGCTGGCACGGCTCGCCGGCGATCGAGAAGCGGGCGTAGTCGCGCAGGAAGCCGGCCACCCGCTCGGCCGCGGCACGGTCGCCGTCGGCTGCTTCCGCCAACAGGCGCCCGCCCTGGTCGTCGACATCGGTGGCGACCACCGTCAGGCGATAGACGAGCTGGCCGCCATCGACGTCGAGCGTGGCCAGGCCGGTGCTGGTGACGTGCGCCGCGGCGGACGCAGCCCCCATCATCACCAGCAGGAAGAAGGCGACGGCCCGGCTCATCGCGGCGCGGCTCCGATCGCCTGCTCCCACGTCTCGGCCACGTAGGCCGGCAGCAGCGGCACGCCGTCCGCACCCTCGACCCGGGCGTAGCGCGCCGAACCCAGCGGATTGCGGGCGCCGAAGCGGATGGCAAATGTCGCTCCGCCCGGGCCGCGCACCGTGACGGCCAGGGCCTCCGGCCCCAGCGCGTAGTCGGCGGGCGCCGCGCGCGCGACCTCATCGGGCGAGAGCGTGCGCATCGGACCGGAATCGCGCAGCAGACGCAGGGCGGTGTCGATGCGGCTGCCGGCCTCGGGCGGCACGGGCCGCGGCGCGTCGACCGCGCGCCAAGTTGCCGCCTCGCGCCGGAACCGCCAGGTCTCGCCGCCGCTTGCGACCTCGACCTCGACTGCATCCTCCGGCGCGAAAGCCGTCAGCGGGCCGGCCGCCTTGAAGGGCGCCAGGCCCGGTTCGGGACGCTCGCCATGCAGCGCCAGAGCCACCAGGAAGACGAACGCAGCGGCCGCTGCCAACGGCCAACCGAGTCGGCGGGTCAGCGGCGGCGCCATAGCCATACACCGACTCCCGTCAAAGCCACGGCGCCGGGCAGCAGGATCACCGTCAGGATGAAGATCCAGCGGACCTGGGCGTTGGTCAGCGTCACCTGCGGCAGCACCTCGACCGGCGGTTTCAACGTCGGCAGGCGATCCTCGTGCAGCAGCCACGAAATGCCGGCCAGCACGATGTCGGCATTGGCGAGATAGGGAAAGAAGGAGTTGCTGGCGAAATCGGCGTCGCCCACCACCATCATCCGAAACGGCCGGCCGCTGCCGCCGGGCAGCCTGCCCTCGGCGACGACGGCCAGAGGTTGTGCATGCCGCACCGCCCCGGCCGCCTCTTCGCGGTAGCGCAGGCGGTCATGCACGACGTAGCTCTGCGGCCCGCTGGCGAACAGCGCCGTCGCCTTGACGCCGTTGGCCGGCGCCGGCGCGACCGGCCGGGCGCCGGGATAGACGGACAGCGCCTGCGAGCGGGTCACCGGATGGTTGGCGTAGCGGGTCACCGCGATCATCTGCTCGTCCGTGAAGTAATGGTCGACCGGATCGACCACGACGCCGTCGCCCACCCGGGCGCCGGCCTCGGCAAGCAGCGCCGCCATGCCGGGCTCGATCGCATAATCGGGCTCGACCAGCAGCATGTAGGAACCGCCAGCCTGCAGGTAGCGGCGCAGGATATCGGTTTCGGGCGGTGCGTACGGCGTGCGCGGATTGGCATCGATCAGCGCCGCGCAGTCGGCCGGCAACGGCCGGCCGGCAGCGAGCGCCACCTTGCGCGTGGCGAGCCCCAGTTTCTCGACGGCGCGACGCAACCGGCCGAGCCCGTGCCGCTCCATCTGCACCACGCCCGTGCCCTCGCCGCCGTGGCTGTGGCCCTGGGCGCCCTCGAAGTGGGTGTGGAACTCGAAGTTGTCGATGTCGTACTCGCCGTGGCCCGTGGCGAAGCAGACCATCGGCTGGCGCCGGCGCAGCGCGCGCAGGATGCCGAGGGCGATCTCGCGATCGTCGGTACTGACCACCTCGACCTTGTTGTCCCCGGCCCGGATGACGGCGGTGTTGTAGAGTTGCACGCCCAGAGCACTGGCGCGCGCCGGGTTGCGATCGATGTCGATGATCTCGACGGCGAGCCTGGGATTGAGCCGCCCCAAGAGCTCCAGCATGGTGACGGCCGAACGGCCCGCCGGATTGTCCTTCTGGTAGAAGTAGGAGATCGCCACCGGCTCCTGCACCGAGCGCACCACCTCCTGCGCCTCGCGCGAGGGCGTGAAGGCCTGCTCACGGGTGAAATCGAGATGGGCATCGTGGCGGTAGACCGCGAGATTGGCGGCAATGGTGGCGGCCACGGCCGCGCCGATCAGCCCGATCCGCAGCGTCCAGCGCCGCCAACCGGCGCCATAGACCCGGACGCGGAGCGCCGCCGCGAACAGCACGACGAGCGCTGCCACGCAGGCCACGAACCACAGCGCGCCCAGCCAGTCGCTTTCCTCGCCGCTCATCGCTCGGCCAGCCGGCGCGTCGTCAGGAACAGCGCGAGCAGCGAGAGACTGACGAAATAGCAGATGTCGGAGACGAAGATCGAGCCCGACACCATGGGCTTGAAATGGCCGATCAGGGAGAGGTTGATCGCCAGCACGTCGAACGGCGGCGGCAGCAGGTAAGACACCGAATCGGCGAACCACAGCATCAGCGCCGTGCCGAGGGTCAGGGCGGCGGCGACCACCTGGTTCTCGGTCAGGCTCGACATCAGGAGCCCGATCGCCACGATCAGCGAGCCGTGGCAGACGAGCGCCAGGTAGCCGCTGGCGATGGGCCCCCAGTCCGGCGAACCGTAGGCGTCGAGGACGAGCGCGTAGACGATGGCGCCGGCATACATCGCCAGCACCAGGGCAAGCACCGACAGGAACTTGGCGAACACGATCCCGGCCTCGCCGACCGGCGCGGTGAGCAGAAGCTCGAGCGTGTCGGTGCGACGCTCCTCGGCGATGGCGCGCATGGTGAGCGCCGGCACCAGCAGGATGGTCAGCACGTACATCTGGTGGAAGATGTAGAGAAGGTTGGCCACCTTGGTGGCGAACAGGGTGAGGCTGAACGTGTAGCCCAGCACCAGCAGGAAGACGGCGGCGACGGTGTAGGCGATCGGCGAACCGAAAGTCGCCAGCATCTCCTTGCGCAGCAGGATGCCGAGCGTCCTCATGCGACCGACAGGAACCAGGCTTCGAGGTCGGGCGTGTCGGCCATGGCGCGCACGCCGAGCAGCCTGCCGCCCAGCAGGATGGCGACGCGGTCGGCGATGCGCGCCACCTCGGGCAGCACGTGCGAACTCAGCACGACGGTGTGACGGCCGGCCAACCCGCGGATCAGCTCGCGAATCTCGATGATCTGGCGCGGATCGAGACCGTTGGTCGGCTCATCGAGGATGACGACCGGCGGATCGTGGACCAGGGCCTGGGCGATCGCCGTGCGCTGGCGATAGCCGCGCGACAGGGCGCGGGCCGGCCGGTTGATCACCGCACCCAGCGCCAGCGCCTCGACCACGCGGTCGACCGCCTCACCGACCCGGCGCTCGGGCAGGCCGCGCAGGCGGGCCATGAAGGACAGGAACTCACGCACCCGCATGTTGCCGTAGACCGGCGCCGCCTCCGGCACGTAGCCGATACGGGTCCGCGCGCGAAGCGAGTCGAGCACCGAATCACAGCCGTCGATCTCGAGACGGCCCGTGGTCGGCAGCAGGTATCCGGCAAGAAGGCGGATGAAGGTGGTCTTGCCCGACCCGTTGGGCCCGAGCAGGCCGAACACCTCGCCACGTTCGATCTCGAGGTCGAGGGAATTGAGCGCCAGCGTCGGGCCGTAGCGCTTGCTGACGCCCGTGGCGACGATGGCGCTCATATCAAAAGCCCTCTCCGCCGCGTCAGCGGGGGAGAGGGAGGGACCCATTGCGAAGCAATGGGAGGGTGAGGTGGTGGTGGGTACAAACCAGTTGCTTCAGGTCGCGAAGACCGCGGCCCACCTCACCCTCCCCGCGCTGGCGCGCGGGTCCCCTCCCTCTCCCCCCGCGATGACGCGGGCGGAGAGGGCTGAAAAGGAAGAGGCGAACGACGACCTGCTAGTCGTAGAACTCTGGCGCCTTCTTCGCGGCCTTGAAGAGCTCCGGATCGTGACCGATGAACAGCTTGGCGTTCTCGACATCGCGGATGTGCCGGATCTTCGCGTAGCTGTTGTAGGTATCACCCGGACTCCACGTGCCGGGAATCGGCGGGATCAGGTTCTTGTCGAGGCTCTCCTGCAGGTAGACCACGTCACTGGTCAGGATCGCCGTGCCGGTCTTGGGCAGCTTGACCACCATGAACTGGCTGCCCGGCGTATGGCCCGGTGCCCGTATGAGGCGCACCGAACCGTCGTTGAACAGGTCGAAGTCGCCGTTGAGGCGGATCGTCTTCATGTTCTTGGTGTCGGCGAAGTCGCCCGGAATGTAGTAGAGCGAGTAGCCGACATCGGGCCACCAGGCCGCCTTGAACTCGTCGTCCTGCGCGATCAGGGTCGAGTTCTTGAACTGCCCGACATTGCCGCCGTGGTCGAGATGGAGATGGCCGACCACCACATACTTGATATCGTCGGGCTTCAGCCCGATCTTGGCGAGCTGGACCGGGATCGCATCGTCCTTGGTCATCTTCAGCCCGAAGCCCTTGGCGAGCGGACCCCACCAGCCTTCGGCATCGGTGATCGTCTTGTCGTTGTTGCCGGTGTCAAACATCACGTTGCCCTTGGGATGCTTGAGCACATAGAAGCTGACCGGCGCCCAATCGATGTTGCCCGTTCCGCCGATCTGCAGCGCCGCCTTGGGGAAGCCGCCGAGCGAGCCGGACGTGAAGACATAGAGCTTGGGACCATCCTGGGCGGCTGCGGGGAAGATCGAGGCTCCGAACAGGAAGCCGCAGCAGGCCAGCCAGCTAACGCAACGCAGGAACCGGGTAATCATAGGCGTTCCTCCTTGCTTTTCTTATGGCAAAGCGTCTCGCGGCTTTGGGGGCTCGTCAAGACCATGTTGCGCATAGCCAGGAGCGATCTTCATTCATCTCCCAGTACGACGGAGGAGTTGTCCTTGGCTGCTATCTGGGCCTAGATGACCGGACTGTCGACCAACGGCATCGCCACCGGCCGCAGGGGAGCGCCGGTTGCCCCGCGCAACTTTATGCAGGCGCCGAAGAAGGCGAATTCCCAGACCTTGTCGGCCGCCAATTCGTCGAGCTGCATGATCTCGATGATCGGCACGCCTGCCTCCGCAAGCAGGTAGGTGTGCACCGGAAAGAAATTGATCGGATCGGGGGTCGGCGTCTGCTCGAGGGTGAGGTTGTCGGCCCCGATGGTGACGGCGCCGTTCTTCGCCAGGAACGCCGCGCCCTCGCGATTGAGGCCGGGCGTATTCATGACGTACGCGTTGTCCGGCCAGAGGGCCATCTGGCCCGTGCGGATCAGAACGACATCGCCGCTGCGAAGCTGGGTCTTCTGGTGCTTCAGGCAATCGACGAGATCCTTCTCGCCGATCGCATGGCTCGGTTCGAGCGTGGCGAGGCCGTGCATGGCGGCGATGTCGAGCAGGATGCCGCGGGCAAAGATCGGCGGCTGCTTCTCGGCGCCGCACCTGCGCCAGGCCCGGCTTCCGAGATGATCGTGCGCGGCGAAGTTGTTGAAGATGGCGCCGTCGTAGCCGAAGTGATTGAACGTATCGATGTGCGTGCCGCAGTGGGTGTACATCGAGATGGCGTCGCCGGAGTAGGCGACCAGAGAATTGGCCTCCCTCCCCTTTTTCATGCTGTCGCCGACGATCTCCCCCTGCGGCGTGTGCGTCATCCAGATCTGGTAGGGCTGGTCGCCGGCTCCGGTCCAGCCGGGCATGCCAATGAAATGATCGACGGAAAGATCGTAGACCTTGGTGGGGTCGGCCCGGCGCAGGATCGCCGTGCGTGACTCCGCATCGATCAGGTTCAGCATGCCGGCCTCGTCGTCTTCGCCGAACGGGCTTGAAGCGACTTTGTGGAATTCGGAGTTGCGGGCGATGATCTTGCCTTTGATCGCCTCGTCGACGTAACAGAGCTCACACATTTTTGCGCTCCTCGCAGCCTCTCGTCGTACCTGTCGAGGACGATGCAAAAACCATGCTTGCCGCGGGGAGCCCGGCCAACGGCGACAACGTCCGAAAACCGCCAGACCTGGTCGGCCTCGATCGCCATGGTCTGCGCCCAACAAGGAGCATTCCCATGGCAACTTTACGAAAGGAAACCCCTGTCGCGGCCGGTGTCGACCCGGTGTGGCAGGCGCTGCGCGACTTCGGCCAGGTCCACACCAGGGTGGCGCCGGGCTTCCTCACGGATCTCAAGATGGACAAGGGCGATCGCATCGTCACGTTCTTCAACGGCCTGGTGGCACGCGAGCGGCTGGTGACGCTGGACGACGCGGCGTGCCGGCTGGTCTATGCCGTGGTCGACGGCCGGCCAAGCCACTACAACGCCGCGATCGAGGTCTTTCCCGAAGGTGACGGCAGCCGCGTGGTGTGGACGATCGATTTCCTGCCGGACGAGCTGGCGCCGGCGATCGGCGGCATGATGGACGAGGCTGCCACGGTCATGAAGAAGACGCTGGCGGCGGGGTGAGCCGTCTCTTCCTTCATGCTCCTCTCCCCCGCTAGGGGGAGAGGTTGGGTGAGGGGGTTACATCCGTCGCTTCCCCCTCTCCTAGCCTCTCCCCCTAGCGGGGGAGAGGAACACGAAATGAAGGAAGAGTAAGAGGCGATGTCGTATGTCTCGCCCTAAGCCGCGTCCTGCTTCGGCAACACGTCCTCGTACTTCTTGAAGCCGGGCAGCTTCTCGACGCGCGCCATCCACGCCTTCACGTTGGCGTAGGGGCCGAGATCGATGGCGCCCTCCTCGGCATAGGCGACGTCGCCATAGACCGCGACGTCGGCCATGGTCGCCTCGTTGCCGACCAGGAAGGACGACTTCGCCAGCGAGGCTTCGAGCACCTTCAGCGCGTCGTTCGCGAGGCCGGTGTAGAGCTGGTAGACATTGTCGTCGGCCTTCATGAAGCCGCGCTTGATGGCGCGCGGGCGGTAGACGTTGGGCGCCAGGCGATCGGCCTCCCAGAACAGCCATTCGCGCACGCGCGCCTTTTCCTCCGCGGTCTTGCCGCCCATCTTGCCGAACTTGTCGGCGAGATAGAGCAGGATCGAGCCGGACTGGCAGAGCTTCAGGTCGCCATCGACCAGCGCCGGCACCTGGCCGAAGCGGTTGATGGCGAGATAATCCGCCTGCTTGTGGGCGCCGGCGCGCAAATCGACGTGTTTGTAGGCGAAGGGCTGGCCCATCAGGGACATCGCCAGGCCCGCCTTGTAGGTCGGGCCGCTCAGCCAAATGCCGTAAAGCGTCATCTTAGACATCTATTCTCTCCCATGCTGAATCAAGGCAGAACCATCGCATTTGCACGCGGCAGGGTTAAGCCTGTATGAGCGGGCATGAAGATTTCGGCGCGCGACATCGATCACCTTTCGTTGACCCTTTCCGACCCGGAAGCCACCGCCAGTCGGCTGCTCCAGCTCGGCTTCAACCTGACGCCGGAGGGGGTCGAGCCCCGCTGCATCTGCTTCCAGCCCGACCAGGACGACGTCCCCAACTACATCGAATTGCTGCAGGGCGATCCCACCGTGATTGCACTGGCGCTGAACGTGGCCGAGCTCAAGGGCGAGGAGCGCACCCATGCCTGGGAGACCGAGGACGGCTTCGAGGTCGATGCCGGGGTCGTGGTCGGCGAAAGCGGCGGGCCGCTGCCGTGGTTCCCGGTGCGCCACGAGACGCCCGACGCCTTCATGGAGCCGGAGTGGATCGTCCATCCCAACGGCGCGCTCGCCCTGATGGCGATCCATGCCGTGGCCGAGGATCCCGGGAAGGTCGCGAAGGCGCTGAAGGCTGCCTGGACGGCCACGGCCGAGGAGATCGTGGACGGCTGCATGATGGTGAAGGCCGGGTCGGTCGAATTGCTGATCTGGACGCCGCAGGCCTACCAACGCGAATACAAGGCGCTCGAGGTCATGGCGCCTACTGAACTACCCGCGATGGTCGGCGCCACCATCGCCATCGAACGCTCGCCGCCGCTGCAGGCGCTGCTGCGCGCCAACAACGTGTCCTTCGCGCTGGGCGAGGACAAGCGCGTGCTGGTCGGGCCCGAGCAGGCCGGCGGCCTGATGCTCGAGTTCATGCCGCAGACCTAGGGGTCTTGCCAGTCGCGGGCCTCCAGGCCCGCATCTTCATTGTCGATAAAAAGACAAGAGCGGGCCTCGAGGCCCGCGGCTCTAGCAGAATCAAACGTGCGGCAGCAGGGGGCCCTTCAACTGCAACGGCATGAGCTGGGCGGCTGTCGCCACCCCCGTCGCGCCAGCGGCCCGGCGTCATGCCCGTCACCCGCTTGAAGGCACGGGCAAAAGCCGCCTCGAACTCATAGCCTATCTCGCTGGCGATCCTGGCGATGCCGTCGCGGCCATTGCGCAGCCGATCGGCCGCCAGCTGGATGCGCCAGCCCGTCAGGTATTCGATCGGCGGCCGTCCCAGCAGTGAATTGAAACGTTCGCCGACGACGGTGCGGGAGGAACCCGCCTCGCGCGCGAGAGAGTGCGCCGTCCACCGCCGGGCGGGATCGGCATGGAGAAGCTTCAGCGCGCGACCGACGACGGGATCGCCGAATGCGGCGAGCAATCCCGTGCTGCCTGGCGGCAACCGGCCGGCATGGCGGCGCAGCACCTCGACGAACAGAAGCTCCATCAGCCGGCCGAGCATCGCCTGCGTGCCCGGTGTCGATGCTTCCACGAGAGACAGGATCTCGCGCACCGTCGAGGCGAGCCGCCCACCGACCGTGCCGTCGCCGCCGGCATGCTCGACGACCAGTTCGGGCAGCGAACGGAACAACGGCGCGACCAGCGTCTCGGCCGATTCGAGAAAGCCGCAGACGAGCCGTGTCTCCGGCCCGCCGCCGCCATGGTCGACGGTCCACACGCCTTCGATCGGACCTTGGCGAAGGAGGCTCGGGTCAAAGGCAGAGTCCGGCGCCGCCCCATTGCTGAATTTGTGCTGGTCGGCAAACGGCAGGAGGAGCAGATCGCCGGCCACGGCCCGGCGCCTGACGCCGCTCGCCGTCTCGATCACGAGGTCACCGGCGGCCACCATATGAAACACGCTGATGTGTCGCAGATGCGCCATCGGCATGCGCTCGTCGTAACGTTTCGGCGATACGAGCCGGAATGGCGCAGTGAGGCGCGCGCTGAAGAAGACCGCGCCGGTCAGGCGGACCGAGGCCAGCATTTCCGACAAGACGTCGGGCCCGGGCGAAGCGGGCACGCGGGCCGGCGCTTCGGCAAAGGACGACGGCGTTTCGATCATTGTCGGATACTCGTTCACCAGCGATATCTCTCCTGCCAACGGGCTGCGGCAATTAGAGGACTCCTTTATGTCCGTCCATAGTCACCGCATCACGTTTTCCGGCGAACGCTGTCCAGTACGCGCCAAATAAGGAGAGATGACATGACCGCCAAACATACCGGAGCCTGTTTCTGCGGGGCCGTGGAGGTCGAAGTGACGGGTGAGCCCGAAGCAATGGGCTACTGCCATTGCCGCTCCTGCCGCTCCTGGTCGGCGACGCGGCGCCACTGCGCGCGGGCCTGCTCGGCATCGTCCTGGGCGAAGGCTGTGGCGATGAAGGCCGAGACGACCCGCCGGCCGCTCCTGCCGGCATGGGCCAGGGCATGAAGTGGACGCGGCAGCGTTGCCAGGTGGCGGTGAAGATCCTGGAGACGGCCGCCTTGATGCCTTCGTGGGCATCGGAGACGACCAGCTTCACGCCGCGCAGGCCGCGCCGGGCGAGCTTGCGCAGGAACGCCGTCCAGAAGGTCTCGGCCTCGGAGGGACCGATATCCATGCCCAGCACCTCGCGCCGGCCGTCGGCATTGACGCCGACCGCGACGATCACGGCGACCGACACGATGCGGCCGGCCTGGCGGACCTTCACGTAGGTCGCGTCGATCCACAGATACGGCCAGTCGCCCTCGATCGGCCGGTCGAGGAAGGCCTTCACCCGCTGGTCGATCTCCTCGCACAGCCGACTGACCTGGCTCTTCGAGATGCCGCTCATGCCCATGGCCTTGACCAGGTCGTCGACCGAACGGGTCGAGATGCCATGGATGTAGGCCTCCTGGATCACCGCCGTGAGCGCCTTCTCGGCCATGCGGCGGGGTTCCAGGAAGCCCGGGAAGTAGCTGCCCTTACGCAGCTTGGGGATACGCAGTTCGACCGTGCCGGCTCGAGTCTCCCAGTCGCGCTCGCGATAGCCGTTACGTTGCACCAGCCGCGTCGCGCTCTTCTCGCCATGGCCGGCGCCGGTCAGGGCGCCGACCTCGATCTCCATCAGCCGCTCGGCGGCAAAGCCGATCATATCGCGCAGCACATCGGCATCGGGGGTCTTCTCCACGAGCGAACGCAGGTTCATCATCTCAGCGGTCATCGGTGGTGTCCTTGGTCAAGAGTTGGTCTTCCCAACCCGACCCTAACCCGGAAATCGCCGGTGACCGCCGCAAGGACGCTCCCTCGCTACGGCGCTATCAAACAGCGCGCTCGCTCGCGGCCTTGCTCCGCCAGCTACACCACTACCTGGGACACGACCATCGCCTTCGATGAACGTCACCTGCGCCGAGTGCTGTCGGCATACTTTGAGTACCGCCACCGAAGCCGCACCCATCTCTCGCTAGCCAAGGATTGTCCTGAGCCTCGGCCCGTACAGCCGCCGTCTGCCGGCACCGTTGTCGCCTTCCCACAGGTCGGCGGTCTGCACCATCGCTACGAGCGTCGCGCAGCCTGAACTGTTGCCGGTGACTGAATTTGTACCGCCATCGCGGTGCCGGCCGTCGTCACCGTCTGCAACTGCGTCGCCCGGAGGCAGGCGCGCTCAGAGCCCACGCAGGGAGGCCGCGCCGCAAGAGAGAAGCGCTCTTCGATTACCGAACATCATCAACCGTGTCCTTCGTCGGCAAACGGAATTTTGAGCAGGGACACTCGATCGCCCAGCTCGGCGACCAGGCCGCGCAGGGTGAAGTCGCCGGCCCGGCATCGCCGCACCAACCAATCACGATACTCACCGGCAATCTTCTTCGGCCGCTGCCCACCCATCGGCAGGGCCGCCACGCTGCCGGTCTCCCGGAACCGCCGGACCCAGTCGATCGCCGTCTTGATGCCGACGCCAAAGCGCGCCGCCGCCTGTCGCCGAGACAAGCCCTCCCGCTCGATCGCCTCAACCACCCGCTCGCGAAGATCCGAGGAATAGGGTCCTGCCATCGATGCTGGCCTCCTACCCAGCCAGCATCTTAAATCAGAAGATGACCTCCTTGGGAATCCCAAACCGACTCAGATTTAACTCATCCCGCTCTGGGGTTGCGACATCCAACTCTTGACTAAGGAAACCACCGATGACCGAAGACATGATGAACCTGCGCTCGCTCGTGGAGAAGGCCCCCGACGCCGATGTTCTGCGGAGATGATCGCCTTCCTGGCGCATCGTCGGCGACAGCCGGCTCTCCCATTCGTCGTAGAGCTCGCAGAAGCGCGAGTAGCCGTAAACTTCGGGCGCGCCTGCCCGGTACTCCTGCCACAGCAGCATCAGCGTGACGCCCGGCCGGCGCAGCTCGCGATGCAGGCTCGCCCAGTCCGGCTCAGGCTTGCGGCGTGTCCCCGGCGCCGGACCGTCGCCAGCCTCAGCCGACAAGACTCCTCGCCGCTGTTAGGATCTCGTCGCGCGACGGGAATTTACCCAACCCAGCCAAGCCTTCATTGCTGCATTCGATGTTGGCCCAGCGCACAATGGAATCGCGGTCGATTAGGAACTGGGCTTTGAGCTGCGGCCACTGCCGCTGCAGGTCTGCCTGATCGGTCTCGGTGCCGGCGTAACCGTCGAGCTTGCCAAGAGCGGCAGCCGCCTCTTCAACCGGCAACGGCTGGGGGAAAATGCCATCCGGATTGATGCGGACCGATTCCAGCTCCTGCATGAGCTCGGGCGTCGGCGCCGGCTTCGGCACACCATAGGCGCGATGCGTTGTGAGCTCCGGATCGGCCGCCAGCCGCAGGCGCATCGGGCGATACTTGAAATAGAGCCGCGCATTCTCCGGCGGCGTGGCCACGATGCACAGCGTCTGGACGCCCTGATCCTTCAGGGCCGGCTCAGTCGCCGCCATCTCGGCGATCGAGCGGCGGCAGAACGGACACCACAGCCCGACAAACAAGGCGAGGAACAGGGAAGTCTTTCCCCGATAATCCTGCAGCGAGATGGTGCCGCTTCCGTCGACGGCAAGAAGCGCGAAGTCGGGCGCCTGCGCTCCCGGCAACACCGGCGACAGCGTTTCGCGGGTAGCGTTCATGTGAAGCCTCCGTCCCCGTCAGCAGAGAAATGGGAGGACCAAGAGCGCGTCGGGCTCTACGCCGGCCCGTTCGCAGACGTCCTGGGCCTTCGCCAGGTAGAGCTCGGCCTTCGCTCCGTCCCCGGCATCGAGATAAAGCGTAGCAAGTCCGTCGTAGCAGGGAAATAGAAGCTGCGGCTCGCCGACCTGTTCGGCCAGCGCCAGCGCCTCCTGGTAGGAGGCGAGCGCAGGCCCGTGGTCGCCGTGGCACTGGCGGATCTGGCCCAGCACGATCAGCGGTACGGCGAGATGGTCGATCAGGCTCAGCCGGCGGTCGAGGTCGATGGCGGTTTCCGCCGCCTCGATGCCCTCTGCCTCGCAGCGATCGGTGAGCGCGCAGTAAGCCACCGCCAGGTTGGCATGCAGCCGCGACTGGAAGGCGAGATCGCCGACCTTCCTGGCGACCTCGAGGTCACGCAGGCAGGTCTCGATGCTGCGCGGCGGATCGAGCGAGCTCTGGAGCACGCTGAGGTTCGTGTAGCCGCGGCAGGTCGCCTGCAGGAGATCGTGGCCCTCGGCGAGCGCGATGCTCCGCTTGATCCTGTCGACCGCCTGCCGGGGCTGGCCAGTCCGCGCTAGCGCCACGCCCAGCGTGTTGTAGGCCTGCGCCTGTGTTGCCGCCATCTCGCGGACGCGCTCGCCGTCGGAAGGCGGCGCGTCCTCCCGCGCCGCCTCGGCAAGCGCCCGCTCGGCCCAGGCGATGGCACCCGCATTGTCGCCGGCGCGAAAAGCCAGGCGACCGATCTCCTGGTAGAGCTGGGCGCGTTCGATGGGATCGCCCGCTTCGCCCAGCTGGTCGATGCCGGCGGCGAAGCAGGCCTTAGCGCGCTCGCGGTCGCCGGTCTCCCAATGCAGCCCGCCGATCTTGCGGTAGAGGCGCGCCGTGCTGGCGCCGTCCCCGGCCGCCTCGAGTTCCTGGCGCACAGCCTCGTAGTGCGCCAGAGCGTCGGCGCGCTTTCCGGTCAGCGCCGACAGGTCGGCCAGCCGCTCGCGCACGATCCGGATCTGGTCATTGCAGGCCAAGCAGCTTGCGAGCGTGGCAAGGGCTCGCCCGTAGTGGCGGATGGCGTCGTCGTTGGCGTAGACCGCGCGCGAGCGGTCGCCAGCCGCCGTCAGGTAGCGGGCACCTTTAGCCTTGTCCGACGTGAAACTCCAGTGGTGGCCCAGCGCCTCGAGGTCGCTCAGCCGCGACGGCAACGGACCGACGGCCTCTTCAAGCGCTCGGCCGGCGCGTTCGTGCAGCTCGCTGCGGCGCGACAGCAGCAGGTTCTCGTAGACCACTTCGTGTACCAGGGCGTGCGTGAAGCGATAGCGCCGGCCGAGCGCTTGAAGAGGCCCTGGGCCCTCCCCCGCATGGCCCTGGCCCGCGTCGCGCATCAGGTCGGCCTCGACCAGCCGCTCCAGCGCCATCCGCGCGTCGCCGGCGACAGCCTGCAGCAGGACCTCGTCGAAGCTCACCCCCAACACGGCGGCCGCCTGCAGCACACGCCTGGTGTCGGCCGGCAGCTTGTCCACGCGCGACAGCAGCAGGCCGTGCAGCGTGGGCGGAAGGCTCATCGTCCCGACGCTCGCGTTCAACATCCAGTGCCCGGCGTTGCGGACAAGCACGCCACTGCCCACCAGGCTGCGGACGATTTCCTCGACGAACAGCGGATTGCCCCCGGCGCGCGCCACGATGAGATCGCGCAGCCGGGCGAAGGCAGTCTGCTGCAAGGAACCGAACAGACCGTCGACGAACTGCCTGGTCTCGTCGGCGGAGAGCGCGGCGAGGCGGATCTCCGTCTGCTCGGCGCCGGCCATCACAGGCGGGCGGACCTCCGGCCGATGCGCCACCAGCATCATCAGGCGCCGGTCGGCCAGGTGATCGGCGAGGTCGCGCAGCAGATCGACCGAGGCTGCGTCCGCCCAATGGAAATCGTCGACGATGGCCAGCAGCGGCCCCTGCTCGAGGCGGCGCTCGACCAGCAGGCGGGCGGCGAGCACAATCAGTCGCTTGAGCTGCTCGGGATCGAGGTCGCGCGGACGCGCCTCCTCGACGCCAAGCAGGTAGCTCAGCACCGGCGCGATCGCCTGGGTGATCCCAGCCCTCGGCGCCAAGCGAGCTCAGGCCCCGCGCCAGCTTCTCGCGCGCCACCGCGAGCGAATCGTCCGGCTCGACTCCATAGCCTTTGCGGAACAGCGCGCCGAAGACGCCGTAGACCGGCTCGCCGAGCGACGAGCAGCTCGCGCGCCGCACGGCCGTGCCGGCCAAACGGCCATCCGCCTCGAGGCGGGCGAGGAACTCGGCGATCAGCCGCGACTTGCCCGTGCCGGCTTCGCCGGCCAGGCTCACGACCTGCGCGCGGCTTTCCCGCATGCGCTCGAAGGCTTCTAGCAGACGGCCGAGTTCCTGGTTGCGCCCCACCAGCGGACCGGCCAAGCCTAAACTCGCGCAGCCCACGGGGCGACTGCGGCTCGGCGTGCGCGCCCAGCAGCCGATGCACGACCATCGGCTCGGATTTGCCGCGCAACGCCACGGCGCCGGCGGGCTCGAAGGCGAAGCGATGGCGGGTGAGCGCCTAAGTCGATGCCGCGACCACGATGGCGCCCGGCGCCGCCTCGCCCAACAGGCGTGAGGCCGTGTTCACCGTATCGCCCGTCACGTCGTAGGCGGCACCCGCGCCGTCTCCCAGGTTGCCGGCGACGACCGGTCCGGTATGAATGGCGATGTGCAGGCTGACCGGCTGGCCCAGGCGCGCCGCCCACGTCTCGCTGAGCGCTGCCGCGCGGCGCAGCATCTCGAGGGCCGCCTCGAGCGCCCGTTCGGGATCGTCCTCATGGGCGACCGGAGCGCCGAACAGAGCGAGCACGGCATCGCCCATGTACTTGGCGACAAAACCGCCGCAGCGGGTGATGGCCTGGCCGAGCGAGTTAAACAGCGCGCCTTGGAAGGCCCGCACCTCCTCGGGATCGAGGCGTTCGGAGAGCGAGGTGAATCCGCAGAGGTCGGCGAAGAGGACGGTGACTTGCCGGCGGTCGGCGTCGGCTTGCTGGACCTTGGGCCTTTCCGCCACGGCGGGCTCGCGCGGCGATCCGCAGCTCGGACAGAAGGCGAAGTCCAACTCGCAGACAAAGCCGCAGCTCGCGCGGGGGACCGGCTGTCGGCGGCCGCAGCGCGGGCAGAAGGCAAACTCTCTCGATACGTCAAATCCGCAGCCGACGCAGCTCATCGACATGCTCATTAACGGCAATCTCTACTCCGCCAACATTCTATCCCTAAGCCGGCGGAGCCGGAACCAAGAAGGGAGTAATATTGGAGAAGTAGTGATATTGCTCCCCCCACCGCGTGTTCGCGAGGCCCAAGGGCGCGGCAAAGGGCGTACAACGCCCGGCGGCGCGAGCCTAGGTTTGTACCTAGAAAATAGGTACTTCTAGAAAAGCACAGAATATCAACGACTAATCGAGAAAAATGGCGGAGGTTGGAAACCCGGATCCAACGTTCTCCGAAATCTGCCTAAATAATGTTCAGCCCGTTAGTTCTGCTGTTCGAGGAGGCGTGACGAGCTTGTCAGCGACACCGCGGGCTCGGTGATGACGTTAGCCACATCCCTCCTCTCTCGCATGAACTCGGCCTCTACTTGTCACGACGTCCGTCGCCGGCAACCCGATTGCCAAGTCGCCGGCCTTCTCAACGTTTATCACCTTGTTTGCTTAGCGACGGCTGCCGCTCCCGTTCCGACCGCCGTTGCCCATGGTGCGGATCGGGGTCGCCGCCGCAGGCATCGTCTGCGCCGGGGCACCCGGATTGAACGCAGCCCGCCGAATGGTCGGGGCCTGAGGCCGGGGCCGGACCTGAGCCTGAACCTGGCCCCGCGTCCCGCCATTCGCCCAGGCATTCCCGCCGGCATGGGTGTTCCCGTTCCCTCCGTTACGCGCGGTGGTGGTCGTGGCAGTCGTCGGCCTGGTCGGCATCGTGTTGCCAGCCCGGGATTGACGCCAGCCGCCATTGCCCCAGCTGTGCGAGCCAGTGCTGGGCTGCGTGCCGGTGGTCGGCGTGGTCGTCGGCGCCGTGCGATTGTTGTGGCGGTCGGCATAGATCTGCCGGCTCTCGCGGTTCTGCATGTTGTCGATGCGATTGTGCTCGGCGGGCGTCAATGTGCCATCGGAGCGCGCACGCGCTTCGTAGCGGTCGATGCGGTTCTGGCCGCGGTCCAGCCGGTCGGCCTCGCCACGCGTCAGCGAACCGTCGCGCATGCCGTTGTGGATGCGCTGGTCGTCGCGCGCGTCGCGGCGCTCGATGCCCGGTGGGCGGTTGCCGTCCCAGCCGTTGTGCTCGCCACGGGCCCAGCCATTGTGCTGTCTGCGATCCCCGTCACGATCCCCGCCCTGGTTCCGGCCCCAGCCGTCCTGGCGCCCGCCATTGTCGCGCCAGCCGTCAGAGCGGCCATCGGCATGGCCCCAGCTCTGGCCGCGATCCCAGGACTGCTGGCGATCGTGGCTCTGCTGATAGATTTCGCGACCCTCGCGATCGGTCATGCGGTCGATGCGGGCGCGCTCCTGGGGCGTCACCACACCGTCGGCGCGGGCGCGAGCCTGTGCACGATCGATCGAGCGCTCGCCCTGCTCGAGGCGGTGGGCCTCGCTCCGGGTGATCTGGCCGTCGCGAATGCCGCGCTCGATGCGGTCCTGCTGGTAGTCCTGGCGCTGATTGATATCGTACATCGATTGCGCGGATGCAGCGCCGGCGGCGAATAAACTCGCCGTAAGCACTGCGTACGGAATTCTGCGAAGCTTGGACATGTTTCCCCTCGAGACATCAGATCGACGGCAATTGCACCGCCTTAGAAGCGCTACGCCGCAACTCGCCACACCCATCCCTCGATCTTTTTCACGATCACCACTAGGCCACAGCTCTCCCAAACGTGGGGCGCGCAACAAAGTTCGTCGTCTTGGGTGGGTGGACGCGAGAGGGACACAATGATTTCACCGTCCCGCCACAATTCGGCTCGTAGTCCCCATTGTATGGAAAACGCCACCACGGGAGGCTGCAATGACAGGACTGAACTCGGGGACCGTTCTGGCCGCTGCGATCGCGAGCTCCATGGTTTTCGCCGTCACGGTCGGCGCCCAGGCACACGACGAGGGTCGTTGGGAACGCGAGCGTTGGGAGCACCGCCATCACCATCATGGGCATCACTACGAGCCTGCCCCGCGGTTGGTCTATGAGCGGCAACCGGTCATGGTCATGCCGGCCCCTGTCTATCAGGCGCCGGCCTATGCGCAGCCGATGAATCCCAGTCTGAATTTCAACTTCACCGTGCCGTTGCAGTAGCGAGCGTCGGGTCGCTGCGAGCCCTGGCTGAGCGCGAGACCTTGACGCGGCGGTGAAGTGCTATTGGCCAGATACCATCCTTCTCGAGACGATGAGCCCGGCTGTCAGCGCCACGGATGACCAAGTCATCCATTCAGACCGCCGGACTGCGCGAGATGCCGGACTGCGCGAGATGTTAAACCGCGCACCGCAGGGTGGCAGCCCAGCCGTCACTGGTGCGGTGACGCGACTGGTCGAGGCTTATACCTCGACGCTGACGCACCATGAGCGGCTGATGAACGATACCACGGCGACCCCGGCAGCGCGCATCGAGGGGGGTAAATGGCGGAGGATTGGAAACCCGGATCCAACGTTCTCCGAATTTCTAGTGTTGCCATTCCCTCCCAAAACCCCGTTCGAAACTTGCGAGACCATAGGTGACGGGGCCAATGGGTCCTCACCCGCCCATGAGGCAGAAATGGCAACTGTCAGAGCAGCGGGCTGAACAGGCGAAGCACATTTTCGAGCAGGCGTTCCCTGAAGGGCGCGCGGCCCAGGCGGCCGGTTCGAGCCGGACCGACTGTGCGATGTAGGTATGCTGCAGGGCGCGCAAGGCCTCGGCAAACTCGGGCTGGTAGATGAAGAGTGCCACCTCGTAGTTCAGCCACAGGCTTCGCATGTCGAGGTTGACGGTGCCGAACATCGACATCGCTCTATCGACCGAGATCGACTTGGTGTGGAGAAGTCCGCCGCGATAGAGCTGGATCGCGACACCCGCCTCCAGGAGATCATCGTAGTACGACCGGCTGGCGTAGCGGGTGAGGAACGAGTTGATCTTTTCCGGAACGATCAGCGTCACCTGTACGCCGCGGCCCGCGGCACCGCGCAGCGCCACGATCATGGCGTCGTCGGGCACCAGGTAGGGCGTCGTCAGCACCAGTTCTCGCTGGGCAGCGTTGATCAACGCCAGAAGCATCTGCAGCAGGCCATCGCCCGTCTCGCCCGGACCCGATGGACGACCTGGACGTTCGCCGTGCCCACCGGATGCGCGGCGCCGAGGCCGGCACTGTCGATCAGCGTCTGCACCGGCTCGCCGGTCTCGAGGATCCAGTCGCCGATCAGCGTCGCGGCGAGCGGATTCACGACCGTGCCTTCGATGCGGACCATCGCATCGACCCATTCGCCGACGCCGGAATCCTGCTTGAAGTAGCGGGGATCGACGAGATTCATGCTGCCGGTCCACGCGGCCGCACCGTCGATCACTACGATCTTGCGGTGCAGGCGAAGATCGGTGCGACCGACCAGCGTCCGCAGCAGCCCGACCGGCAGGGCGGCGCGAAGCTGGACGCCGGCGTCGCGCAGGCGTTGCGGCTGGCGCGCCCTTCCACCATGGCCGGGCGCCGAGCGCATCGACCAGCAAGCGGCACTGCACGCCGCGACCAGCGGCGCGGATCAGCGCCTCGAGGACCTCGTCCGCCGCCCCGCCTTCGTTCCAGATGTAGAATTCCATCAGCACGCTGGTCTTCGCCGCATCGACTTCGCGGGCAATCGCCGCGAGGATCTCCTGGGTGTCGGAGAAGAGCTGGAAGCGATTGCCGCGAACGGTGGCGCCGCCGACCAGCGAACGACCCAGCCGGTCCATCGCCTTGCGCCGCCGGCGGAAGGCCCTGCCAGTCGACCGCGGTGAAATCCGCCGGGATGGTGGCTCTGGCGATCTCCCTGAAATCGGTGCGCAAGGCATCGATGCCGCGCGAACGCCTACGCCCGATCCGACGTTCGCCGATCAGCAGATAGACGAGCGCGCCGGCATAGGGCAGCGTCGCCACCAGCAGCAACCATGAAAGCGCGATGCCCCGCGCCGACCGGCGCATGACCACGCGCACGGCGATTGCGAGGAAGATCGCCGCATGCAGTGACAGCAGAAAGGCCGAAGCCTCGAGAAGAAACTTCATGGAGAAGTATCCCCCTGCTCCGGGCGAATTGCACGCGGCGGCCCGGACGACGCCTGACCTCCGGTCTTGCAGCTATATTCAAATGACATTCTTCGTCGGTGACTACTGGAGGTGCTCAATACCTTCCGCCTCGGAGAGCCAAGCGCGAAAAAGCGTATAGGCAATGGCCAAGATCATCGGGCCAAGAAAGATACCGATCAATCCGAAGGCTATCAGGCCGCCGATCACGCCGGCGAGGATGAGCAGCAGCGGCAAGTGAACGCCGCGCCGGATCAGCACGGGTCGAACGAAATTGTCCACGGTTATGGCTGCGACGCTCACGATCGCCAGGAATATCCCGCAACCCGTGTCACCGGTCGCAAACAGCCAAATGACGGCCGGCACCAACACGACGGCGGGCCCGAGCTGGGCGATGCAAAGCATAAACATCAGGGCACTGAGTACGCTCGCGAAGGGTATCGCGGCGATGAACAGGCCAAAGGCGCCGATGGCCGACTGGATGAAGGCCGTGACCACGACGCCCAGGGCGACGCCTCGGACGGCTTGCCCGGCCAACACCACTGCCTGTTCGCCGCGATTACCGGCCAGGCGTCTGCCGAAGCGCCGTGCCGTCGCCGCCGCGTCTTCGCCTTGTGCATACATGATCGCCGCGACGGCTACAGTGAGCAGGAATTGCACAAGGATGGACCCCGAACTGCCCATGGCCTCAATGAACCACCGCGTGACCATGCCGGCATAGGGTCTGCCCTTCTGCAACAGCTCGGGAAAACCATCGTCACTGATATCGTGCCAGACGCTCACTGCTCCCGAACCGACCCATGGAACCTCTCCGAGCCAAGCCGGCGGAGATGGCAAACCTGTCGCAGCCAGGTGTTCCGCCCACTCGATGATCTGGCCGGAGTGCCGCACGATTGTGCCGATTGCGAGCCAAAACGGCACTACGAATACAAGAAGGATCGATATCGTCATGACCGTCACGGCGAGCCCGCGGCTGTTCCACATCCTGGCCTGCACCCTTCGCAATATCGGCCAGGTCGCGATAGACAGCATCGCGGCCCACAGCATCGCCGGCAGGAATGGGCGGAGGATCCAGACGCTGCCTGCGATCAGAGCGGCGATGAAAAGAATGGCCAATGTCGTGCGGGTGAGGTCGTTGCGTACATCAACCATGGCCAGTTACTCCTGCTTGCCGTAGCCCACGCTACGCAAAATGCGTGCAGACAATCTGCGGTCCTCATCTGGCAGTTGTATACTTGTTCTCATCGAGAATCTTCGCCTGATGTCTCAGGTTTCGTGTGCTGATGTTCAGGAATGTCGGCTGGTGAATTGCGACATCTGGATCAAAAATATTCTCAGCTGGCTGAAAAATGCGCCAACCGATCGACTATAGCGGCAGCCCTGCGCATGGCTATGCGCGTTAATGTGTTACGAATTGCGTGGTATTGCTTTGGGGTGGCAATGAAACGGCGCGATTTCATCAAAGTGACGAGAGGGTTCGACAGCGACTTGGACGCCCGTGACGCGCACCTCTTGCGTCCCATATCGCACAACGGCGCGCGTGGTATTCTGATACTAAGCAGCATTGCGAACGGCGTCGCCGCGGGTGAGCTGGCACATCGATGAATTCTCTCGCGATCTTCGCCCTGGCCTTCCTGTGCCCCGTTGCCGGCGTGTTCGTCGGCATGGCCTTTCGCCGGCGGCTGCCGGAACACCACCTCAGTCACGATTTCACGGATGTGATTAAACTGGCGACGGGATTGATGGCGACGCTGGTCGCGCTGGTGCTCAGCCTCCTGGTGTCATCGGCCAACAACTTCCGTGGCACCGTGGAGAGTGAGTACAAACAGGCACTCGCCGACGTTATCCAGCTTGATCGCTATCTTGAGGCCTATGGTCCCGACGCACGGGAGCTTCGCATACTGGTCCACCACATCGTCGTGCAGACCTTTCAGCAGCGCTGGCCCGACGACGATTTTGGACCTAAAGAGTTGGCAAGGGATACCGACCGGGAACCGCTGATCGATCTCGGGCGGCGCATTCTGGGGCTGAGGCCGACGGATACGGAGCAGAAGTGGTTCCAGTCGCAGGCGCTGCAACTCACCCAGCGGCTTCTGGCGGTTCGGCAGCTCCTGTCGAGTGCCGGGTCTGGAAGGCCCCTTCCGCGGCCCATTCTGGTCGTGGTGATGCTCTGCAGCGCCGCCATATTCGCCAGCTTCAGCCTGTTCGTGCACCCGAACCCGACGGTCGTCGTCGCGCTGGGTGTCTCTGCGCTGGCCGTGGCGGGCGCTGTTTTCCTGATCGTGGAGCTAAACACTCCGTTCGGCGGGCTTCTGCAGATCTCGAGCGGGCCAGCCCATGTCGCTCTCGGGACATTGACGCGTTGAACCCCCTGCCGGCGGCAGCAGGCGAAGAAAGTCAAGACCGCTAGACTAGGGCCTGTCCTCAATTGGGGGATTCCCCTGAGGAATCATATGTGATTTATGGACGGTCAGCTAATCCGGAGCTGACCGATGCGTCGTTATGGGTTGCGAGACGATCAGTGGGACCGGATCAAGGACCTGCTGCCCGGGCGTGAGGGCCACGTCGGCGTTACGGCCAAGAACAATCGGCTGTTCGTGGAAGCCGTGCTCTACCGATACCGAGCGGGCATTCCGTGGCGCGATCTGCCGGAGCGCTTTGGCGATCCGATCAAGATCCACACGCGCTTCTCGCGCTGGGCCAAGAACGGCGTGTGGAAGAAGATGTTCGAGTGTCTGGCGGCCGACGCCGACAACGAGTACGCCATGATCGACAGCACCATCGTGCGGGCCCACCAGCACAGCGCTGGCGCCCAAAAAAAGACGGCGCGGACCAGGCGATCGGGCGCAGCAAAGGTGGATTGAGCACCAAAATCCACACCTTGGTCGATGCCCTGGGCAACCCCATCAGCTTCTTTTTGACCCCGGGACAGGCCCATGACCTGCAAGGCGCCGATGCGCTGCTACCTCAGGTGAAAGCTGACATTCTGCTGGCCGACAAAGCCTTCGATGCCGACGAACGCGTCATCAAACCTCTGGCGGCCGCAGGCAAGACCTCCGTCATTCCACCAAGGACTACCCGCACGACACCACGACCGTTCGACAAGCAGCTCTACAAGGACCGTCATCTCATCGAGAACTTCTACTGCAAGCTCAAGCAATTCCGAGCCATCGCCACTCGATACGACAAGACCGCTCGAAACTTCCTCGCCGCTATCCACCTCGCCGCTGCTATCATTTGGCTCAATTGAGGACAGGCCCTAGGCCGTGAAACAGTGCCGTCAACTATTCGACGGACAAAAGACCAAAGGCACCGATTGGGCAGTCGGCTCAAATCAGACATTGGGCGAGCCCCACTCGGCAAGCTCGGGCCAATACTACATGCCCTAGATTGCAAATATGCTCGGTCGTGCCGACCAAAGGTTCGTGGAGATCAACAAAATGGCATTGAACGCAACCCTCAGCGGATCGATCTTGGCCCAACCCGACGCTTACTTCGTGATGATGATGGCGTTGCCCTTGAGCTCCACTCTGGCGTTCGCCACGGCCCAGGCCATCAATCCTTGACCGCCATACACCAGCGTTCGGTCGGCGAGCTTGCGTTCGCCGTCTTAATCGCACCCACTAGCTTCCAGCCTTGGTGAATCTCGAAGACGGGGCCTGACTGGAAATGCCGACCTTGAATTCTGGGAAGACGTCCGCATCTTGCGGCAAAGCGGTCATGGCGCGGCATTTCGCAACGTCGGCGTTTGACCCAGGCTGTGTGAAAACGCCGTCGATGATACGATTCTCCAGCGATTTGGCCGGAGGATTGGATGGCGCGCTTTGTCGTTGGCGATGACCGTAGTCAGAGCACGCTGTTTCCCGAGCGGTTGGATGACTATTTGGGCGAGGACAATCCGGTCCGGGCGATCGATGTCTTTGTCGATGAGCTTGATCTGGCCAGACTCGGCTTTGGCGGCGTCGAGCCAGAGGCGACGGGACGGCCGGCCTATCATCCGGCGACGCTGTTGAAGATTTACGTCTACGGATACCTCAATCGGGTGCAGTCGAGCCGCCGCCTGGAGCGTGAGTGCCAGCGCAACATCGAGTTGTTGTGGCTGACTGGTCGCCTGATGCCGGACTTCAAGACGATTGCCGATTTCCGCAAGGACAACGGCGAGGCCACCCGCCGGGTCTGCCGTGAGTTCGTGATGCTGTGCCGGCGCCTTGAACTGTTCAGCGCGGCGAGCGTTGCGATCGACGGCAGCAAGTTCAAAGCCGTCAACACGCGGGACCGGAACTTCACGCAGGCCAAGATGGAGCGGCGGCTGGTGCAGATCGACGAGAGCATAGCCCGCTACCTCGCGCAGCTTGATAGTGCCGATCGCCAGGGCGAAGCGGTGCCGGAGGCCAAGATCACACGGCTCAACGAGAAGATCATGGCGCTGCGCCAGGAGATACAACGCCTGAACCAGCTGAACTCGCAGATGATGGAGAGCGAAGACAAACAGATCTCGCTGACCGATCCCGATGCGCGCTCGATGGCCACGAGTGGCCGAGGCAGCGGGGTGGTCGGCTACAATGTGCAAAGTGCCGTCGATACCAGGCATCATCTCATTGTTGCCCATGAGGTGACCAACGTTGGCTCTGACCGGGGCCAACTATCCGACATGGCAGAGCGGGCGCGCGCAGCGATTGGTTCTGAGGCCATCGAGGTTGTTGCCGATCGCGGGTACTATAGCGGAGAGGAAATCGTGGCCTGCGAGCAGGTCGCACGGTCTATCTGCCCAAGCCGATGACCACGGGCCTCTACGCCAAAGGGCGATTTGGCAAGCAGGACTTCGTCTATGTCGCCGCGGACGACGTCTATCTTTGTCCCGCCGGTGAACAGCTGACCTATCACTACACCAACGAACAGGACGGCAAGACGCTGCGTCGCTATTGGACCACCGCCTGCCAGGCCTGCGCACTGAAGAGCAAGTGCACAACAGGCAAAGAGCGGCGGATCTCACGATGGGAGCACGAAGCCGTCCTTGAGGCCGTACAGGCGCGGCTCGATCGAAACCCGGACAAGATGCGCATCCGACGTCAGACCGTCGAGCATCCATTCGGTACGATAAAGTCGTGGATGGGATCGACACACTTCCAGATGAAAAGGCTCAAGAACGTAAGCACCGAAATGGCGCTCCACGTTCTGGCCTACAACATGAAACGGGTGATACGCATTCTGGGCGTTGGAGGATTGATGGAGGCGATCCGAGCGTGAGGCCGGCTGTGCCGGGCCAACCCGTCTCGCCTACCCAACCATAGCCGTCCGCGTTTTTACACAGCCGGGACCCAACTCGGACATTCGGCCTTGCGGGGGGTGCCTTGCTGTCCGCATTAGAGCACGACCATGTATCTCTTATCGGGTGACAAGTAGAGTTCGTTGCTCAGGATGTATTTCGTCAGCTTCTGACGCTGAGCAGAGTCGAATAGACAACCTATTGAAAGCTCACAACTGCTAACTCGCGGAGAGTTCGAATGCGTATCGCAATCGTCGCCCCCGGCGCAGTCGGTGGCTATTTCGGCGTGCTGCTCGCCAGGTCGGGCGAGAACGTCGGCGCCCTTGCCCGCGGCGCCCATCTGCACGCGATTGCCGAGCACGGCCTGATCGCCGAGGGGCCGCGCGGCACCTTCAGCGCCCGCCTCGATGCCAGCGACGACGCGGCCAAGCTCGGCGAGGCTGACATCGTGCTGTTCGCCGTAAAGCTCTATGGCGCGGCCGAGGCAGCGCGCAGCGCCGCGCCACTGTTCGGCCCGCGGACACTCGGCATCTCGCTGCTGAACGGCATCGACGGGCACAAAATCATGGGCCGCGAGTTGCCCGGTAGCACGGTGGTCGGCGGCTCAGCCTACGTGTCGGCGGTGATCGCTGCGCCCGGCAAGCTCCGATACACCAGCGACATGTCGGCCATCAACTTCGGCGCGCCTGCAGATGCGGCCCTGCGCGCCAAGGCAACGGCGTTCATCGACAGCTGCCGCAAGGCGGGGTTCAAAGCCGACATGGTCGACGACGTGATGAGCAGCCTGTGGGAAAAATTTGTCGGCCTCTCGACCAACGCGGCGCTCACCACGGCGGCTCGCCTGCCGGCGGGGCCGCTCTACAGCGATCCCGACGTCATGGAGGTGGCGCGGGCGCTCATGCAGGAGGCGGCCGCCGTTGCCCGCGCAGCCGACGCCAAGCTGCCGGACGACATCGTCGAGCGGCATATGACGATTCTGCCGCGACTTCCCGCCGGCATGTACGCCTCGATGTACCACGACTACGCCAAGGGCGGGCCGATCGAGATCGAGGGCATGTCGGGCTATATCGTCCGCGAAGGACGGCGGTTCGGCGTGCCGACGCCTCACCACGCCACCATCTACGCGCTGTTAAAACCGCACCGCGCCGGCACACCGGGAACATGAGGCGGAATGCGAATCCGCTCAGTAGGCGTCCAGTTTTGGAAAGCAGCCACCTCACGTTCGAATCCCGGCCGGTCATTCAACGCTTCGGGGGGTAAAGCGGACAGGTGGCAGCGAGCTCGCAATGCCCGCAGGGTCAAAAAACTGAACCGGCCGACCCGGCATCACGCCGCCTCTCGATGATAGTAGCGCAGAAGCCCACCCAATCGCTCGCGGCACCGAACCGGCCCCTCGCGCTGGCGATCTGTCACCAAAGGAAACAGCAGGATGTTACCCTTCCCCTGATGATTCCGCTCGGCATGGAAATGGTCGACATAGGTGCTCAGTGCCCGCCGCAACGAGCGCTCGCCGAAGAGGATCACTTTGGACAAGCACTCCTCCTTGACCGACCTCACCCAGCGTTCCGCGTAGGCATTCAGGTTCGGACTGCGCGCAGGCAGCGCGAGCGCTTCAACCCGACCTGACATAAGGATGGCGCGGAACGACCGGGTGAATTTCGTGTCCCGACTATACAGGAGATAACGACAGTCCCTCGGGGCGCCGCAGCTCTCCATGGTCACGTTCCGGGCGATTTGCTTCATCCATGCCTCATCGGGATGAACGGTGAGCCCGGCGATATCCACCCGCCGGCTCTCGAGATGGATGAAGAACAGCACGTAGTAAGTCACCAGCCCGCGCAGCGTCAGCACCTCGGCGGTGAAGAAGTCGGTTCCTGCCAACAGTGCCAGGTGAGTCCGAACAAAGGTCGCCCATGTGCTGGTGCGCTTGCGCTCCGCCGCCGGCGGCAGGCCGTGGCGCCGCAAAACATTGCCAACCGTTTGATCCGAAACCTCGTGTCCCAGATTGGCCAACGCCCCTGCAATCCGGTCATAGCCCCAGTCCCGGTTCTCCCTGGCCATGCGAATGATCAGCTGCTCGACCTCTCGCTTGATCCGCGGCCTGCCAGGGCCTCGACGCACCGAGCCATCGAACTTGCGGGCGACAAGCTTGCGATACCAGCCCAGGATGGTGTCGGGTCGCGCTACGGTGGCGACGTCGGCGAGAACCTTGCGCCCCAGGCGATGACCAATCTCGCCGAGAGCGCCTCGCTCGGCGTCCGAGAGCTTCAGCCGACCCTTTAGTTGCGCCTTGAGGATGCCGTTCTCGGCAGCCAAATATTCGTTCCGCGCCAGAAGCTCCTGGTCCACTGTCCCCGTTACGTAGGCCAGCATCCGCGCCCAATCCATAACCGCCCCCTGCCCTGACCCCGGCGACGGCATCAGGGACCGTCCGCAAAATTGTACTGGACCGCCTCAGGTACCGCTATCCGACGCCGCCTAACCGACTGGTTTCTCGACCGTTTGAGTTTTTTGATCCTACGGGTGCATGGCGGCCTCCAAGCCCAAGTCCACCTGTCCGCCTATTCGAGCCGGAGCGTGCCGAAAATTCCCGGCACCGTTCTCACGGTCTCGGCGGATCGACTGATGGATGACGTAACCCACCAACCCTATTATCTCGCCCGGATCGCGGTTAACCGGCAGACGCTGTACAGGCTTGCGCCGAGTGTCGATCTCATCTCGGGCATGCCCGTGGAAGTGCTTGTCGTGACCGAACGGCGAACGATGGTGGAATATCTTGTCAAGCCTTTCCGCGAGGCGCTCTGGCGAAGCTTCCGTGAGATTTGAGGATGGCTTGTGACGAACCGCGACCTAGCAAAGCATGAGGAGGTCGAGGCTGCTCGCCGCCTCCTCCTTTCGCAGGCGGTTCCCCTCGTGGGCGAATCGCAAGCCCTGAGCTACGCGCTCGTCATGGCGCTGGCGTCTACGCCGCGCGAGGAGTTTTCGCGCGAAGAAATAGATGCGCTGTGCCAGGTGGGCTATGAATTGCTGAACAAGCTCGCCAAGGCCCTCGAGCTCTTACATGAGATCGACAAAGTCTCGGGACGCGGTTAGGGCATTGTCACGTTGGCAGAATTCGTCCCAAAATTCCGCCTGCTTCGCTTCATGGCACTAAAGGCATTGTCACGTCGTTCGGGAGGTTGCGGTTCCTGTGGGCACCCGGTAGCCAACGGGATGAAGAAAATCAGCTACAGCGGCTACCGGTTCCCCGTATGGTCAAAAAAAATAAACCGACGAAGCGCCCCATTTGGTAAAGGGCGCACCTTCACGCCGCCTCTCGATGATAGTAGCGCAGAAGCCCACCCAATCGATCGCGGCACCGCACAGGCCCCTCGCGCTGACGATCCGTCGCCAGAGGAAACAGCAGGACATTACCCTTCCCCTGATGGTTCCGCTCGGCATGGAAATGCTCGACATAGGTGCTCAGTGCCCGCCGCAACGAGCGCTCGCCGAAGAGGATCACCTTGGACAGGCACTCCTCCTTGACCGACCTCACCCAGCGTTCCGCGTAGGCATTCAGGTTCGGACTGCGCGCAGGCAGCGCGAGCGCTTCAACCCGACCTGACATAAGGATGGCGCGGAACGACCGGGTGAATTTCGTGTCCCGATTATGCAGGAGATAACGACGATCCCGCAGCGCGCCGCAGTCCTCCATGGTCGCGTTCCGCGCGACTTGCTTCATCCATGCCTCATCGGGATGAACGGTGAGCCCGGCGATATCCACCCGCCGGCTCTCGAGATGGATGAAGAACAGCACGTAGTAAGTCACCAGCCCGCGCAGCGTCAGCACCTCTGCGGTGAAGAAGTCGGTCGTCGCCAAACGCTGTCGGTGCGATGCGAGGAGCGAGGCCGAGGTTCAAGTAGCGGCGTCCCTGAAAATGTACGAAATCGGCAGCCACTGGTGAGGCCAGCACGCCGCTCACGGTCGGAATCAGGTTGGTCCTGAGCGCCATGTCGATGTGCTTCGGCTCGATCTCGACGCCGATTTCTCGGATTCGGCTCCAGTGTTCCTTCAATAAACTGAGCGCGTTTCCCCGGGTGCCGGAGATCCAACTCCTGTTCGGCTGCCGGATGTAGTATTCATCCCGAACCGATGCACACACTTGTCCGAGCAGGCCGCCGATTTGTTCCGGTTCGGAAAGGAGCCGGGCATGCTCCGGATCGAGCAGTTTCGCGATGAACGCCGGTGGCTCGGAGGCGCTCACGGGGCCCAGTACCTGCGGACCTTCTGGTGTCGGGAACAGGCGGAGCCCGGCCGGGATCAACCGTTGGCGAGTTCGAGCCCGTCGGTGAACCTAGCGCCGAGGGCGACCTACGGCAACTGCTTGTGTCCGTTGAGTTGTCGCCGGTTTTTCTGCGCGGCCTCGACCGCCGAGTCGGCGTGGTTGAACCATTGCTGGAGCAGATGGATGCTCAGTATGCGCTGGAGCCCGACAGGCGGACAGAGTTTTCGGAAAGGACAGCGAGATGATCGACCGCGAATAGAAAAGGCGGCCCTCGCAAGAGGACCGCCCTCTACAATCTACTCGTGCCGGATCAGGTTACAAATAGCGCGACGGCAATACAATCCTGTCGTCCGTCAGGACCTGCTCCAGAACCGTGATGCCCGCGTCGTAGTTTCCGGCCTCGCACGCGGCGATCGCCTGCGGCGCCGGACCAGATGCGCCCGTCCGGGAATACGAACGCCACTTCCGCGCCAACGCGGCGCAATAGTCCTTGTCGCTCATGAGCGGCCGCCCGATGACCGCGATATGAACACTGCGGTTAAGCCGCTCGGGGACCTGGTCGGCGGTGGGGACCGGCAGGCTTTCCTCACCCAGGCTGCCCGACCGGATCGCCGACTCCGGCACGCCGGCGCGCATCAGCGCGGCTTTCACGATCGCCGTGCGCTGCATGGAAAGCCGCAGGTTCGCTCCCTGATCGCCGACGCGGTCGGCATGGCCTTTCACGGTCACATTGACGCCGCCCTGCTTGAAGGTCGCGGCGGCCTGGTCGATCTTCGCCTGCCCATCAGGCAATATGTCCGATTGACCGGTGTTGAAGTACACGACGAACAACTGCCTCACTGGCGTAACAGGCGCCGGGCTGGCCATCTGCGGCTGCTGTTGGCACGCCGCCAGCAGCAGCGCGGCTGCCGACGCAATCAGGAACTTCTTCAACATGTGTCTCTCCCCCTAATGTTGCTCCGAATATCCGCGGGCTTCGTGCGCGCGGGCGTTAAGTCTAGAATTAATTTCTGGCCGCCGCAAACGCGACCTGTCCCGTTTCTTCGGACCACGGTTAGCTGTGCTGGCGTCTTCATGCTCTTTGATTGTCCTTTCAAGGACGGTGACGGACCGGGGCGCGAAGACGACGCGGCGAGCGGCCTTCTCGCTGAGATGGACGAGGTGGTGCCGTGGGCGGCGCTGTTCCGCTTGATCGGGCCTTAACTACCCCAGGCCCGGCAACTGTCCTTACCGAATACTCCATCCGCGCTGGCGCGACGGGCGAGATCAGGTAGGCTGATCCTCGATGATCGCGTTCTTGAGCCTGCTTCTCCACGTCGTGGTCTCGCCGTTCAAGACGAAGGCGCGGCTGGAAGCCGAGATCGTCTTGCTACGGCATCAACTGAACGTGCTGCGCCGGCGCGTTCCCTCGAACCCGAAATAGGCGGTCGCCGACCGATTGTTCTTTGTCTGGTTCTATCGGCTGTTTCCGTCGGTGTTGAGCGCCATCACGATTGTCCAACCAGAGACCGTTATTTGATGGCATCGGACGGGGTTCCGGCTGTATTGGCGTTGGAAGTCGCGCAGTCAGGGTGGTCGGCCGAGGATACCCGGCGAGATCCGGCGCCTAATCCGGGAGATAAGCCTGGCCAATCGGCTGTGGGGCGCGCCCCGCATCCATGGTGAACTGCTAAAGCTCGGGATCGAGGTCGCGCAGTCGACAGTCGCCAAGTACATGGCGAAGGGCGGGCGAGGGCGGTCGCAGACCTGGAAGACTTTCCTCAGCAATCATGCGGCCGGTATCGGCGCGATGGACTTCCTGATCGTGCCGACGGTCGGTTTCAAGCTGCTCTTTGTCTTGGTCATTCTGAGGCATCAGCGCCGGCGGCTGATATCACTCGCGGTGACGACCAATCCGACGGCGGAATGGATCGCCCGTCAGATTACCGAGGCTTTCCCGTGGAACGAAGCGCCGAAGTACCTCATCCGCGACCACGACGGGGCTTACGGCCACGCGGTTAGGCTGCTTTTCTGGAGTGCATCAAGCGTCTGCTTTGGATGGTCTGTCGTTTGATCCTTTCTCGTTCCAGCAGGATGGTATTGCCACGGCCAAGTAGACATCGGCAGGTGTCAGATTGCCGATGGCCTCGTGGTAACGATGGTTGTTGTAGTGATCGACGAAGGCGTTGATCTGGGCCTCGAGATCGCCCGGCAGATAGTAGTTCTCGAGAGGATGCGGTTCTTCAACGTCTGGTGCCAGCGCTCGATCTTGCCCTGGGTCTGGGGATGGAAGGGAGCGCCCCGGATGTGCCTGATGCCGCGGTCCCTGAGCCATTCCGCCAGATCGCCGGCGATGTAAGAGGAACCGTTGTCGCTCAGCAGCCGTGGTCGCTGTGCGACCTTGGCGCTCTCGCAGCCTGATGCCGTGAGCGCGAGTTCCAGGGTCTCCGTCACATCCTGGGCTTTCATCGTCGTGCACAGCTTCCAGGCGATGATGTAACGCGAGAAGTCGTCGAGGATCGTCGACAGGTAGAACCAACCCCAGCCGATCACCTTGAGATAAGTGAAGTCGGTCTGCCAAAGCTGGTTGGACGCCGTCGTCTTGTCCTTGAACTCGTCAGCAGCTTTCACGACGATGAAGGCCGGGCTCGTGATCAGGTCGTGAGCCTTGAGCAGCCGATAAACCGATGCCTCCGACACAAAGTACTTATTCACATCGGTGAAGCGCGTCGCCACTTCCCGCGGCGACAGCTCCGGCTCGTCCAGGGCCAGTTCGACGATCTGTTCCCGAACGTCCTCCGGGATCTTGTTCCACACCCGCCTCGGCCGAGAGGGCTTGTCTTCCAGTGCCTCGGGCCCGCCCGCCTGCAGGCGCGCATACCAGCGGTAAAATGTCATCGGCAAGATACCGAGCGTGGCCAGGGTTCGTCGGACCGGCAGGTGAGAGTGCTCGACCAGGCCGATGATCTCCAGTTTCTCGGAACCAGGGTATCTCATTCCCCGTCTCCCCCATCCGCGATCATGCTTTTTTTGAGCAGACGCAGTTCCAGTGCCTGCTCGGCAACGACCTCCTTCAGCGCCCGCGCCTCACGGCGAAGGTCCGTCACCTCGCCGCTCGTGGCCGCTCGTGCCGTGTCGCCCGCCAGCCGACGCTTGCCGGCCTCCAGGAACTCCTTCGACCAGCTGTAATAAAGACCCTCGGCGATACCCTCTCGACGGCACAGCTCGGCAATGCTGGATTTGCCCCGAAGGCCGTCCAGGACAATCGGATCTTCTCTTCAGCCGAATACTGCTTGCGCGTCGCACGGCGGATGTTCTTCACAAGACGCTCGGACGGTGAGTTGGGCGTAGCGGATTTCTGTCTCATCTCGTTCCCCTCAGGATGACGATGAGACGGAAATCCTCCCCTCCTCAAGACCCTAAATCTGTATCAGTGGCCCTGATGCCGGACATTACCGGTAAGCGCGATCGTTCTTTTTGCTGCGTTCTTCGAACGAGTGCAGAAGCACCTGGGCAGCCTGTCGGGCCGCGAGCATGAGGGTTTAGACGGGCTGCTGTTGGGCCGACCCAACAAGGTGATGGCCCGCGACCTCGACGTTAGTTGCCGCACGATCGGTCTATCGCGCCAGGCGGGCGGCGAAGCGTAGGTCCCTTCTCTCCTTCGCCCGCGGTCCACATGCTCTAGAATCTCTGCGAGAGGAAGATGGTGAAGCGGGTGTTGGTGGGGGTGCCGTCGCTGCGCTGCTGGTTGCCGAATTCGAGCGACAGCGAGCCGAACGAGCGAGTGCCGCGCACGCCGTCGTTGATGCGGAGCCCAATGCCGTACGACGCCGCCGTCGTCGACCAATTCTCGAGCGCCGTCGGATCAAGCAGGTAGACCGTACCCGCGGCGCCGAACACGTAGGGCGTGGCGACGAAGCCGACATTGTCCAGGATTGTCGGCAAGTCGAACGATCGCGACAGTTCGGCGCGCAGCACGTAGCCCGAATCGCCCTGCAGCGTGCCGGCATCGAAGGTCGACAGGCCAGCCGGCGAGGCGATGCCGATCTGCTCGGAGCGCAACAGCGCCTGGCCGAAGCAGTATTGTGCCCGGGCGTAGAGGCCCAGGAAGATGTCCTTGTACACCGGCTGGCTGTAGTTGACCGACGCCTCGACCTTGGCGAAATTGGCGTTGGCGCCCTGGCGCGACAGCGGCACGCCGCTCGCCAGGGCCTCGGCGGCGCTGCGCGCGCCCAGGCCGTTGAGGCCAAACGAGGCCGAGAAGTGGCCGCTCATGATGCCGCCCCACGGGGCGAGGTAGTCGCCGTCGGTGTTGGCGCGCAGGACGCGCAGGCGGTCCTGCGACAGCGGCACCGTCGTGCCGTCGAAGATGACGTCCTGCGAATCGCTTTGCACGTCGAACGCCGCCTCGACCGACACGTTGGCCTGCCGGCTGCGCAGCCAGGCATAGCGCAGCCGCGTCGACAGGCGTTCGAACAGGTCAGTCGCCTGCAGCCCGGCGATGGTCGAGATCGGCGCGGTGCGGGCCTGCGTGCCTTCGACGTTGAGCGTCACCCCGTCGGCGCCGAGCGGCAGCACGACGCCGCCGGCCAGCGTGCGATTGAGCGGCGTTGCCGTGAAGAAGCCGGTGTCGCCGCTGCCGGGATTGCCCAGCACGCGGACGTAGAAGAGCTCGCCCAGGCCGAACACCGAATTGACGTCGAGCCCGATCCCGGGGGTCCAGGTGCCGAGCGACACCGGCAGCGAATTGTCGAGCGTTAGCAGCCCGTTGATCGGCTGGTAGTTGGCCTCGAGCACCAGCACCGCCGCGCCGGTGACCGACCCCGCCGCCAGAAGTCGAGCGCAGCACCACGCCGGGAATGTCGCCGGCCAGGAGCAGGCGCCGTTCGATGTCGCTGAGCTTCAGATGCCGCCGGCCGATCAGCGGGGCCGCGATCGCCGTGACGCGCTCGCGTACCCGCTCGGGCAGGTTCTTGGTCTCCAGGCGCTCGATGTAGCCGTCGATCACGATGAGGCGGAGGACGGCGCCGTCGTCGAGCTTCTGCGGCGGCAGCACGACGCGCGCCAGCACGAAGCCCGCCTTCGCATAGGCTGCCTCGAGTTCGCTGGCGGCGGCGAAGATGTCGGCGCCGGACACCCGCTTGCCGGTGACCAGGCGGGTTTCGAGGGCACGGGTTTCGGCCGCCATCTCGGGGAAGCCGCCCTCGACCACCAGGCCGCCGATCTGGACTAACAGCTTTTCGGCGCCCGCCGGCGCCTCGACCGGCGGCGGAGCCGGCACGGCCGGCCCGGCGGCTGGGCCCTTTTCAAGCGGCGGGCGGAAGGTCGGCGGCGTGATCTGCGAGGCGCCCGGCGTCTGCAGGATCTGCACCGCCGCCGGAGGCAGGGGCACCGGCACCTGCTGGGCGAAGGCGCCCGCGGCGGCGAGCATCAGGCTGCCGGACGCGACGCAACCGGCGGCCCAGCCGGCCGCCCGGCGTGTGCAAGACCGACCGCTGCTCATGCAGCGGAAAGCTCGAGGTGCACAGAAATGACCTTTCACTCGTTTCACGTCGGAGCCGGGCGCCGGTTCAACCGCGCCGCAGCGTGGGGAGCGCCCTGCTCTGGAACGTTGCAAGGGGTTTTTACGACAATGCTCGCGGGAACAGTGGTTCTCCGGCGATTCAAGACCAGGCTCCTCGTGTTCCCGCAACCTCCGCAAGACAGAAAGATCAGGAGGAACATCGCTGATACTACGTAGAAACCCCTAGCCATTCAACCGGACTGGATGTGGCTTATGTCAGCTGGCAGACATCTGGTTGTCATAGGGAGAATGCAAACAGCTCGACCACCGTCTACGCGCCCAGCAATGAAAGCTCTACCCTACGTAGAAGCCCCTACGTATTCAGTCGAGCTGGTCCTCTCCGGCCGGCCGGCCCACGTCCCGTCGAGATGTCACGCCTTTCACGTTCAGTAGTGGGAGGCTAGGCGATTCTCAATCGTCGGGGGAACCTTCACTTCCGCCCCAGCGTTGCATTTCGAGGCAGCCTAAATGCCCCACGACAGTCCCGTCGTCGACCTATGCCGCCAAGTTCCAAAAGGAGAGACCCGATGACCAACTGGAAGCCCGCCCTTGGGGCGGCCCTGCTCACGCTCGCGACAACGGGTGCGACGTTCGCGCAAGCTCCGGCGTCGCACTCGCCTGCGTCACCCGCGCTGCCAGTGACAAATGCCGCCGTTCCCGCGCCGATCTCCGGCACGCCTGTGCAGACCACAGCGACCTACGGCGACTGGGTGCTGCGCTGCGCCCATACCGGCGAACGCGGCACCGGCCCGCAGACCTGCGAAGTTGTCCAGACACTGGTGCTGCAAGGCCAGCAGCAGCCGATCGCCCAAGTCGCCATCGGCAGCATCGACAAGACGTCGGGCCTGCGCCTGACCGTCGTGGTGCCGACCGCGATCTCCTTCAGCAAGGCCGCCTACATCGTGGGCGCAGCCGGAACGGCCAACCTGTTCGACCTGACGTGGCGGCGATGCCTGCCGAGCGGCTGCTTCGCCGACATCGTGCTGACCGCCGACGCGCTCAAGATGATGCGCGCGCGCGCCGAACCGGCCAATTTGGTGTTCAGGGACGCCGGCGAACGCGACATCACCCTGCCGTTCTCGATGCGCGGCCTCTCGCAGTCGCTCGACGCCATGACGAAGGAAACAGTCGCGGTTCGATGAAGGTCTGTCCGCCGCCCTTGCCAAGCAAGGGGAGGCGCAGGCTTTCGACCTCTAAGCACGTGAGACAGCCCCTCGTGGCTGGGAGCGCGCCACTCCAGTGGCGCAATCATGCTCATGAGAAGAGCGCCACTGGAGTGGCGCGCTCCCGGCGAAGAGAATTTTAATGTCTGTCAGGCGCATCGTTGCAGGAGTGGCCACAATCCTGATGGCTCACGCCGCCATGGCGCCGGCGGCAGTGGCGCAGGGCCTGCCGTCGGGCGGCAGCGTGGCGTCGGGCACCGTGATCATCGGCAGCTCCGGGCGGGTGCTCACCATCACCCAGTCGTCGCAGAGCGCGATCGTCAACTGGAACTCTTTCTCAATCGGCCAGCCCAACACGGTCAACATCAACCAGCCGAACAGCGCCTCGGCCATCCTCAACCGGGTGACCGGCAGCACCGCCTCGACCATTGCCGGCCAGCTCAACGCCAACGGCGTTGTCTTCCTGATCAATCCCAACGGTATCGCTATCACCAGCGCCGGCACGGTCAATGTCGGCGGCGGCTTCGTAGCCTCGACCCTGGGCATGAGCGACGCCGAGTTCCTGGCCGGCCGCAGCAAATTCACCGGCAACGGCGCCTCGGCCTCGGTGTCGAACGCCGGCCTGATCACGGTCGGCCGCGGCGGCTATGCCGCGCTGATCGGCGGCACGGTCTCCAACAGCGGCCGCATCGTCGTGCCGCTGGGCCGGGCCGGGCTGGGCTCGGGCGAATCGGCGACGCTCAACGTCTCGGGCGACGACTTCCTGCAGGTCGCAGTGCCCACCAAGCGGGACGGCACGGAAGCGCTGATCCAGCAGAGCGGCACGATTTCCGCCCCCGGCGGCACGGTTGTCATTACCGCAGCGACGGCGCGCGAGGCGGCGCGCAACGCAATCAACATGTCGGGCGTCATCGAGGCCAACACGGTGGGCGGCCAGAACGGCTCGATCGTCCTCGGCGGCGGCCCGGGCGGCGAGGTCAATGTCAGCGGCGAGATGAGCGCCAGCGGCGCCGGCACGAACGCCGGCGGCAGGGTCTCGGTTTCTGGCGGCACGCTCTTCGTCACTGGCAAGATCAACACGTCCGGGGCCAGCGGCGGCAAGGTGGCGATCGCCGCCGCCAAGGAGGCGACCGTGCGCGGCACGGTCAAGGCGACCGGCAGCCAGGGCAAGGGCGGCACGATCACCGCGACCGCGCCCCGCGTGGTGCTCGAGGGCGCGACGCTCGATGCTTCCGGCGCGACTGGCGGCGGCAGCATCGCGCTGGGCGGCGGCACTCTTGGCGGCAGTAATCTGGCTCGCGCCAACGTCGTGTCGATCGATTCGGCCACCACGATCGCGGCCGACGCGACCGAGACGGGCAACGGCGGCAACATCGTCGTGTGGTCCGACCAGTCGACCGACTTCGCCGGCCTGATCACCGCCCGCGGCGGAGCGCGGGGAGGCGCCGGCGGCACCGCCGAAGTCTCGTCCAAGACCGAGATGCGCTACACGGGTCTTGCCGTGCTGACCGCCGCCAATGGCGCGACCGGCACCCTGTTACTCGATACCAAGGATCTCTTCATCGCCGGCGCCGGCTCGGCCGCCGCGCCCGCCGGCTGGTCGACGATCGGCGTCGCCACGCTCGCCGCCCAGCTCGCCCAGGCCAACGTCGTGCTGACGACCAGCGCCGGCCTCGGCGGCAGCGGCAACATCGAACTGGCCAGCGGCGCCGAACTCGCCTGGTCCTCGACTAGCAGCCTGACCCTGACCGCCGACAATTCGATCGTGCTCGCCGGCACCGTGACCGCGCCCAACGGGGCGCTGACGCTCGGCGCCACGCGTTCGATCACCGATACCGCCATCGCGAAGATGTCGGCCGGCGCGATCGACCTCACGGCCGCCTCGGTCAGCCTGGCCGGCGCCTGGCAGGCCAATGGCGGCATCCTGGGCATCGCCGGCCGCGACGCCGTGCTCGCCTCGCCGACCTCCAGCATTTCCAGCGACGGCGCGACCGGCGGCAACGTCAGCATCCAGTCAGGGACCGGCGTCGTGCTGATCTCCGGCCTGGTGACGGCCCGCGGCTCGGCCGGTAGCGGCGGCACGATTCTGTTAAATGGTACGAGCGCGACGACCCTGCTGGGTGCCACGGTCGACGCTAGCGGCACGTCGGGCGGCGGCGTGGTGACCCTGGGTGGCGTGCCGTGGGCGCCCCATGCCACGGCGGGCCTGACGATCGACCCCACCACCACGGTCGCCGCCAATGCCACTTTGCAGGGCAACGGGGGCACAATCACTGCATGGTCGGAGGGCACGACCGTGGTCTGGGGCAGACTCGACGCCCGGGGCGGTTCACTGGCCGGCGACGGCGGCAGCATTGAAACCTCGGGCCATCTGCTCGACGTGACCGGGATTACGATCAACGCCTCGGCGCCCTTCGGTGCCGCCGGCACCTGGCTGCTCGATCCGTACAATTTGACGGTGAGCGGTGCGCCCACCTCGGCGACTTAGAGCCCCACGGGCACCTGGACCTCGGGCGCGGGCGGCAGTCTCGTCGTCAGCGCCGACATTAATGCTGCGCTTAACGCCGGCACCAGCGTCGTGCTGCAGACAAGCGGCACACTGGGCGACGGCCAGGGCAATGGCGATATAAACGTCACCACCGCTATCGCCAAGACGGCCGGCGGGGCCGCCGGACTGACCTTGAAGGCCGGCGGCAGCATCATCGTCACCGCCGCCATCAGCTCAACCGCGGGCGCGCTCGACGTGACACTGAACGCGAACGCGCTCGGCGGCGGTGGCTACGTGGAGATCGTTGGCGCGATCACCACGCTGGGCGGCGCGCTCGTCATTGGCGGCGGCGCCAACCCGCTCACTGGAGCGGCCGTCGGCACCTTGGTTCACCCAATCGGCGTCAACATTACGGGCGCGCTTTCCGCCGGCGGCGGCGCGATCACGGTCAACGGCACCGGCTTCAATTCCATTGGCTCTGGCAACTATGGAATCAACCAAACGGGCGCCATCACTACCACCGGGACCGGCAACATCACGCTGAACGGTACCGGCGGCGGCACCGGCTCCAGCGAAGTGGGCCTTATTGACACCGGGGCGATCAGTGCGGGCACCGGCAATATCTCCATGACGGGAACTGCCAGCGTCACGGGAACTGGAAGCGGCAATGTTGGCGTAAATGTTGTTACCGGACAATCGACCACCACGGCCGGCGGCGGTACCATCACGATCAACGGCACGGCGACCGGCAACGGTATCGGCTTCAACACCTATGGCGTTTTGATCAATGCCGGAGCCATCGTTTCCGCCGTCGACGGTCTGGTCAGGGTCACCGGCACTAACCTTTCTACCGGCACCGGTCTCAACAATCATGGTGTCTATATTGCCGGCGCCGGAAGCACGATCAAATCGACCGGCGTCGGCGGCGTGACGGTGATCGGCTTCGGCGGCGGCTCGGGTGCGGGGGGCGCCAACTACGGCGTCTATTGGGATACCGCCAACGGCATTCAATCGACCGGCGGCGGCGCGATCAACATCACCGGCACCGGCGGCGATGCCGGCGGCAGCGGTGCCAGCAACTTCGGCGTGTATGTCTCGACCGCACTCATGGGCTCGAGCGGTGCGATCTCCATCACCGGCACCGGCGGCAATTCCAGCGGCATCGGCAACTATGGAATCAACCAGACCGCAGCGATCACGAATACCGGCACCGGCAGTATCATGCTTTTCGGCACCGGCGGCGGAACAGGCCTGACGGAGGGCGGCGTGTCCGTGGGCGCCGCGATTACCGGGGCGGGCGGCACTGTCTCCGTCACCGGATTTGCGTCCACCACCGGCACCGGTTCGGGCGTCTTGCTCACCGCCGCCGCCTCCGACGTCATTACCACTGGCGCCGGCACGGTCACTGTCGCCGGCACCGCCTGGGGCAGCGGCGCGGCGGTCGTTTACGGCGTCGGCCTCACCTTCTCCGGCGCGACGATTTCGGGCGTCAACGGCTTGGTCAGTGTCACCGGCACCAACAGTTCGACCAGCACCGCCGGGGACCAGACCGGCGTCCGTATTTTCTCCGGCGCGTCCATCAGTTCCACCGGTACGGGCGGCGTCATGGTCTCCGGCACCGGTGGTGGCGGCGGAACGGCCAGCGGCAATTACGGCGTCTCCGTGCTGGGCAGCGGCATCCGGTCGACCGGCAGCGGCGCGATCAGCATCACCGGCACCGGCGGCGACGCGAACGGCAGCGGCGGCACCAACTACGGCGTCAATCTCGCGGGCGAGCTGCAGGGCGATGGCGGCGCGATCTCGATTACCGGCACCGGAGGCAATTCGAGCGGCAACAATAATTACGGGATCAACCAGACCCAAGCGATCGTCAATACCGGCACCGGCAGCATCACTTTGTTTGGGACTGGCGGCGGTACAGGCAGCGGCGAGATCGGGTATTTCAGTGCCGAGAGCACGACGGCGGAGGACACCGGCAACATCTCGATCACCGGCCTTGCCAGCGCCGCGTCGACCGGATCAGGCGATCACGGTGTCAGCCTGGCGAACGGCACCATCTCCACGACCGGCGCCGGCACGATCACGATCGCCGGCACCGCGCAGGGGACGGCGGCGGGCGGCAGCGCGTACGGCGTTTATGTTAAGAGCGGCGCGACCGTCCGGGCGACCAGCGGCCTGATTAGCGTCACGGGCACCAACCTTTCCATCGGCACCGGCACCAATAACAACGGCGTCTATATCACCGGCACGATCAGGTCGACTGGCACCGGGGGCGTCTCGGTCGCCGGCACCGGCGGCGGCGCGGGCGGCAACAACTACGGCGTGTTCTGGGCCATCGCCAACGGCATCCAATCGACCGGCACCGGCGCAATCAGCATCACCGGCACGGGCGGCGGCATTGGTGGATCGGGCAGTGCCAATCACGGCGTCTATGCCACGGCCGCGCTCACCGGCGGCGGCGCGATCAATATCACCGGCACGCCAAGCAGCTCGAGCGGCGGTGGCAATTACGGGATCTCGATCAATTCGGTCGCGGCGGGCAGCGGCATCATCACCCTGACTTCGACGGGCGCCGTCACGAGCTCAGGCGCCCTGACGGCCGGCGGCCTCAGGCTGCTCGGCGCCGGCGGGACCTACGCCCTCACCAATGCGGGCAACGCCGTCACCACCTTGGCCGCCAACACCGGCACGGTGAACTACACTCAGACCGGCAACCTCACGATCGGCACGGTCGGCGCCACCACCGGCATCGCCGCGACCGGCACCGTGCTAGTGAATGTCACGGGCAATCTCAGCCTCGCGGCCGGCACGACGGTTACGGCCGTCGGCACCGGCAATGCGCTGCAGCTCGTCGACAGCGGCACCTTCACCAACCTGGCCGGCGCGGCCGCCCTCGGCGTCAGCGGCGGCGGCCGCTGGCTGGTGTGGTCGGTGAACCCCGCCACCGACAATCGCGGCGGCCTCGCTTATGGCTTCAAGCAGTATGGTGCTACCTACGGCGTCACGACGGCGCTGGGCGGCACGAACAACGGCTTCCTGTATTCGACCGGCGCCACGCTGACGGCGGGCCTGACCGGCGGCGTGTCGAAGGTTTACGACGCCACCAATCTTGCGACGCTGGCCGCCGGCAATTACACGCTGACCGGCGCCCTCGACGGCGATACGATCATCCTCAACAACCCGACCGCCGGCACCTACGACACCGTCAATGTCGCCATCGGCAAGACGGTGACGGTCACCGGACTTTCGATCACCTCGGCCAGCAACGGCGGCGCCGCCGTCTATGGCTATACGCTGGCCTCGACGACAGTGGCGGGTCCGGTCGGCACCATCGCCGCGGCGACCTTGACCTACACAGCCGACGCTGCCAGCCGGACCTATGGCGCCGCCAACCCGGCGTTCGGCGGTACGACCACCGGCTTCGTTGGCAGCGACACCCTGGCCAATGCCACCACCGGCACCGCTTCCTTCACCACCTTGGCCAATGCGGTCAGTAATGTCGGCTCCTACCTGATCAGCGGCGCCGGGCTCGCCGCCAACAACGGCAACTACGTCTTCGTCCAGGCCGCCACCAATGCCACCGCGCTCACCATCGCGCCGGCGAACTTGACCTATACTGCCGACGCCGCCAGCCGGACCTACGGCGCAGCCAACCCGGCCTTCAGCGGCACGGTCACCGGCTTCGTCAATGGGCAAACCCAGGCGACCGCGACCACCGGCACCGCTTCCTTCACCACCCTGGCGACCGCGGCGAGCAATGTCGGCTCTTACCTGATCAGCGGCTCGGGGCTCACCGCCAACAACGGCAACTACGTCTTCGTCCAGGCTGCCGCCAACAACAATGCGCTCACCATCACGCCCGCGACGCTCACCTACACCGCCGACCCCGCGAGCCGCATCTACGGCGCGGCCAACCCGGCGCTGGGCGGCACGACCACCGGCTTCGTCGGCAGCGACACCTTGGCCAACGCCACGACGGGGACGGCTTCCTTCACGACGCTGGCCAACGGGGCCAGCAATGTCGGCTCCTACCTGATCACCGGCGCCGGGCTTACCGCCAACAACGGCAACTATGTCTTCGTCCAGGCCGCCGCCAATGCCACCGCGCTCACCATCGCCGCGGCGACCTTGACCTACACAGCCGACGCCGCCAGCCGGACCTATGGCGCGGCCAACCCGGCGCTGGGCGGTACGACCACCGGCTTCGTCGGCTCTGACACCCAGGCCAACGCCACCACCGGCACCCTGGTGTTCACCACCCTGGCCAATGCGGCGAGCAACGTTGGCTCCTACCTGATCACCGGCTCAGGGCTGACGGCGAACAACGGCAACTACCTGTTCAGCCAGGCCGCCACCAATGCCACCGCGCTCACCATCACGCCGGCGACGCTTACCTACACCGCCAACGCCGCCACCAGCACCTACGGGTCGGCGATCCCGGCGCTCAGCGGCACCACCACCGGCTTCGTCAATGGGCAAACCCAGGCGACCGCGACCACCGGCACCGCGTCCTTCACCACCCTGGCGACCGCGGCGAGCAATGTCGGCTCTTACCTGATCAGCGGCTCGGGGCTCACCGCCAACAACGGCAACTACATCTTCGTCCAGGCCGCCGCCAACAGCATGGCCCTCACCATCACGCCGGCGACCTTGAGCTTGGTCTACACCGCCGACGGGGCAACCCGGACCTATGGTGCGGCGAACCCGGTGTTGAGCGGCACGGTCACCGGCTTCGTCGGCTCTGACACCCAGGCCAACGCCACCACCGGCACCCTGGTGTTCACCACCCTGGCCAATGCGGCGAGCAACGTTGGCTCCTACCTGATCACCGGCTCAGGGCTGACGGCGAACAACGGCAACTACCTGTTCAGCCAGGCCGCCACCAATGCCACCGCGCTCACCATCACGCCGGCGACGCTTACCTACACCGCCAACGCCGCCACCAGCACCTACGGGTCGGCGATCCCGGCGCTCAGCGGCACCACCACCGGCTTCGTCAATGGGCAAACCCAGGCGACCGCGACCACCGGCACCGCGTCCTTCACCACCCTGGCGACCGCGGCGAGCAATGTCGGGGCGTACCTGATCACCGGCGCGGGGTTGACGGCGAACAACGGCAACTACGTCTTCGTCCAGGCCGCCGCCAACAGCACGGCCCTCACCGTAATACAGGCGACGATGCCGACGCCTTCCGCACCGCCGACATTCGTTAATCCGCTGCTTTCAACCATGGGTAGCGTCTATATCGCCGAGCAGGAGCTCAACCCGGCGAACGCCCTGCCCATGCTGCTGACAGGCACCGAAGCCTTCCTAGCGCGCAACATGGGCGCGATCCCAGTGGAAATCGTCGAGGATCCACGGTTCAACGGTGTCGTCGCCTGCCAGAACCCCGACGAGGCCCCCTGCATGATCACCCAGTGAGGCTTTATTCGCATGAAGGTCGGCCCTCGATCCCGGCGGAACAGCTCTTGAGCGCCCTGCTGCTGCAGGTGTTCTACGGCCGACCTTATCGCGGTACTTCTGCAGAGCAATGGCGCGTCGCAAGCGACCAACGACAAATGGACGGAGCATCGGTGGTGAGCATTCCAACCATCAAGGCCGATCATGTGTCACACTGGCGCCTCGACGGCGATACGCTGACCTTGACCTTGTGCGAGGTGCACGCAGGCCAGCCGGTCCCGGTGGTCGAGATAGCCCTGACACGCGCTGCAGCGGCCGCGCTCAGCTCGGATGGCGGTCAGGCCCCGCGCCTGCCTTCGCCCTCGGGTGCGAGGCCGCTTAACACGCCACGATCCTGGAGATGAACGTCGAGAGTTATCGCCGGAAAGCTGCCCTCAAACGCAAGCGTGGCCCCGGTGATTGAACGGTAAAACCGGGCAACCATCATAACGGGGCGTTGCAGGGGCTCCCGGCGACTACTGCGTGCCCCTTCGCGTCAGGCGCCACGGCCTTGAATTTGCGTCCGCTTTGGGGGCATTGCAGACGTAGCTCAACCTGCAGCTTGCCCGGCCCGGTCGCGTTTGACCCAGGCTGTGTAAAAACGCGGAGGGTTATGATTGGGCAGGCGAGACCAGTTGGCCTGGGCGGCCCGTCTCATGCTCGGATCATCAATCCTCCAACGCCCAGAATGAGCATCACCCGTTTCATATTGTAGGCCAGAACGTGGAGCGCCATTTCGGTTCTTACGTTCTTGAGTCTTTTCATCTGGAAGTGCATCGATCCCATCCACGACTTTACCCGTTCGGTCGACGATCTGGTCAGGGCCATGGGCATAGCGGCATCTCCAAGAGCCAGGTCTCGCGGCTGTGTGAAGACATTGACCAGCGGGTGAAGGCCTTCCTCGACCGGCCGATCGAGGGTGACTGGCCGTATCGTCGTAGGCCTGCCTGGCGAGCTGGTCGGGCTTCAGCCAGAACGGCACCAGGCCCCAGCCGGCCATCACCAGCTCGCGGCCGTTTCCGGCCGGCCGGACGATCGGCATGACGTGGGTCGGCGCGACGTTGAAGTTGGGCTTCAGCCGCTCCGGCGGTTCCTCGGGCAAGGTCAAGCGGTAGAGAGCGACGATCTCGGCCAAGGTCAGCTTGTAGGTGTAGCGTCCGCACATCGGCCTCAGGTGGCATCGGGCGGGCCGGCCCGCAGGGCTTGTGTGCCGATCCGCGCGCCAGCCTTGCCGTCACCATTTCGGGATATCGCCTTTGCGCGACGGAGGGGCGAATGCAGGCAGACTCATCGGCCGTCCCTACTCTAGCCTCCGCGCCATGGCACGGCGCAAAGGCGAGGACACGCTCGACAAGAAGCGGCGGCGCATGCCCTTCATGGCGAAGATCCGGCGCCACGACCGGCCCTTCCGCAGCGCCGACCGGCGCGAGATCGAGGGCATGTGCCGGCGCATCGCGGCCGCCTCCGAGTTTTGTTCGTTGTCCGGCTGGCGGGAGGACAGCGGCAACCTCCTCTACCACTTCACGACCTGGGCCAAGGCGCGCGCAATGCAGCACGGGATCGATCGCAGCGGCATCGCCCACCGGCCGGAGCCGAAGGTGGGTCCGACGCGCGAGGAGATCGACGAGGAGAAGCGGCAGGCGCTCGCGTGGGGAATGGAGACGGGCGCGGTGCGCGCGGTCGTGCAGGCCTACCGGCGCGCCCGGCACGCGGGAGACGGCGAGCTCACGGCGTTCAACGCCGCCTTCGCCGTTGCCGTCGCGTTCGGCCGGCCGAACGGCGAGGCGCAGCACACGGTCAGGGTGCTGCTCGACTGGGCGCGGGAAAATCACCGGGAATGGTTCCATCGCTGCGAGCCGCCGGCGGCGTCCGTCGCGACGGCGACGCGGCGTGGCGGAGCCGAGACGCGAGCGGCGATCGATCCGGGGCCGGGGCCGCCGCGGCATTCGCCGACCTTCTAGGGGCCCCAGGATTCACGCGATCCACCGGCCGGCGGCGGATTTCAATATCCGGTAGCCGCAGATCACGGCTTCGCAAGGCCTAGCGGCTTGCTGCTCCGGCCAGGAATGGTATGTTCTTCTTATGTTCTCCATCGAACCAGGCCGCGTAGACGCCGCTCTCCTTACGCTGACGCAGCCCTGCGAACCCGCGGCGTTCGCCGAAGGCGTCTTCGAATTCGCGCAAGCCCTGCTGCAGCTCGACCCCGTGCACTGCGGCTTCGGCATGGACGAGGTCTGCTTCGTCGAAGCCTCGTGGCGCTTCGACGATGCCGACTTCTACTGGAACGGTGGCTTTGTCGTTCGCCTCGGCGACGGCCGGCGCGCCTACATCGACGGATCGCGCACGCCGGTCTACGACGAACGCGAGGCCGAGCCGGAGGCCTACGTCCTGCATTGGGAGTTCGACGTGCGGCTGATCGCGAACCAGCCGCATCGCAGCCTGACGCCCGTGCAACTGCGCGGCGAGCCTCCGGTGCAATGGGAAGAAGCGCCCCGGCTGCTCAACGAATTTCTCAAGCTGCTGGCGCCGTCGGCCTGAGGCGCCATCGTTCAAAGGGACGGACGGCGCCATGGAAGACAGGATCGATGACATCATACAGGCCTTCCTGGATCACGAAGCCATGACACAAACCGCGTCCTACCTCGGGCGCGGAAGACGCTTCGAAGGGCTGAGCGTCGACGCTCTCAACAAGGAATGGGCGGCGACCTTCACGACCGTATGCGCCGAGGGCGACGGACGCCGGGCCACCGATCTCGAAGACCTCGGCGCCGAGCTTGGCTTGCGGAAACTCGGGAGGCCCGAACATCTCGTAAGCCAGGAGGCCATGCGGACCGCCCAGGAGCGCGTGAGGCGCCTGCCGCCTGAAACGATGGAGACCGTGCGGACCGTCTATCCAATGCTGGGGAGCGTGGCGAAATTCCGCCAACAGAACTGCCACCGCAAAGAAGGGGAATGTCTCGATCCCGTTGAGATGGGGTAACGGGCGAGCGCGGTTGGCGTAGTAGGTGGTCGTCCCTCACAGTGATGGTGTGAACGGAGTCGGGCTTTCGCCTGCTCCAAAGCATCAAGGAAGGACGACCATGAATTACTATGCCGGAATCGACGTGTCTTTGGAAAGCGCCAGCGTCTGCGTGGTTGATGAGCGTGGGCTGATCGTGCGCGAGGGCAAGGTTGCCAGTGAGCCCGAGGCGTTGATTGGGTGGCTGGTCAATCCGGGGCCCAAGGTGGTGCTGATAGGCCTGGAGGCTGGTCCCTTGTCGCAATGGCTCCACGCCGGGCTGAGCCAGGCCGGCCTGAAGGTTGAGCTCCTGGAGACCCGGCACGTACGAGCAGCGTTCAAGGTTATGTCGGTCAAGACCGACCGCAAGGATGCGCGCGGGATCGCGCAGCTGATGCGTCTGGGCTGGTATCGGCCGGTGCATTGCAAGTCGTTGCCGGCGCAGGAGATGCGGGCGCTGCTGGTGGCGCGCAAGTTGCTGCAGGAGAAGCTGCATGCCATCGAGATGAGCCTGCGGGGGATCCTGAGGAACTTCGGGGCTAAGGTGGGTCAGACGACGGCCCGCGGCTTCGAGGGCCGCGTGCGCACATTGGTCGACGGCCAGCCGACGCTTCAAGCAGTGGCCGATGCCTTGCTGGCGGCGCGTACCACGTTGGCCCGCGAACTGGCGACGCTGGAGAAGCGCGTGCGGTCGACCGCACGCCATGACGATCGGGTCAAGCTCATGATGACGGCCCCCGGCGTGGGCAGCATCGTCGGCCTGATCTACGTGGCGGCGATCGATGTGCCCGAACGGTTCCGATCGTCGAGCAGCCTGGGGCCGCACTTCGGAATGACGCCCAAGCGATACCAGTCGGGGCAGATCGACATCACTGGCCGCATCTCCAAGATCGGCGACGGCACGGTGCGCAGCGCCCTGTACGAGGCGGCGCACATCATCCTGACCAAGCCGGTCAAGGATGCCGGCGCTCTCAAGCGCTGGGCCCTCGCCATCGCCAAGCGGGCCGGCAAGAAAAAGGCCAAGGTCGCTCTGGCGCGCAAGCTCGCCGTCATCCTGCACCGCATGTGGATGGACTGGACACCTTTCGATCCAACCAAGGCTGGCGGCGGCGCCGCAGCCTGACACCAAGGAGGCAACCGACAGGTCGAGCGGGCCTGCCATCAACCGCTCGAGGCAAGGTGCCGTCGCCGGGACGGCGATCAGGTCAGGCCGAGGAGCGCGCAGCAGCATTCTCCAAAGGGTGACTGCGCCACGGAGATGGACCGACCTGGTTCTTACGAATCTCATCATGGGGCGGCCACCGCGCCGACCACGGACAGAAGCAAGTACCCGGCGGCGGCACCAGACCTCAACAGGGATTGACTTCTCAAGGCCCGTTACAGAAGTGGCGCGCTCCCAGGGCACGCGACGCGATGCCGGACTTGTAGAACGCGGGGTCGCGCGGCCGGGAGTTGTCAAACGTCCGATATCCGAGCGGCTTGAGGGGCGCGATGGTCAGCAAATACAGGATGACCGCGGCAAAAATCATCCATTCCGCAACGGTCATCCAGGCTCCATCGTTTCAGTTTGCTCTACCAAGTCCCACGCCTGGGTCGGCAACGCGGATGCCTTCGCCACCGGAAGGCGACGGGCCGGTGGAAGCAGATGCTCACCCGACCTCAGCCCCTCCACGACGATGCTGCCCGACGACTCAATTGTGGACCTGCTGCCAGGCCTGCTGCGCAGCGGGCGGAAGCTTGTCCATGTGCTTCAGGAACAAGGCGAGGGTCCAGATCTGCTGGTCGCTCAGCGTTGCCTTCCACGAGGGCATGCCGGTCAAGCGGATGCCATGCTTGATCCTCCAGAAGGAGTAGCCTTCCGGGTCGTCTTCCACGCCCTCGGTCGCCAACTGCGGCGGTGGGGGATAGAGGCCCTTCGCGACCGGCGAGGACGAGGCCGTTCCCTGCGCCGTGCCGTGACAGATGGCACAGTGCCGTCCGTAGAGTTCGATACCGGCAACCAGGTTCGCGTCGGTAAGCGGGACGGGGTCCGGCCCTTTGGGCGCCTCGCGGGCGAGGGTCGCCTCCAGCGAGGTTTCCGCCGCCCATGTCTCCAGCGAACCGGGCGTGGCATCGGCGTTGGCAGGAATGAAGCCGCCGCGCAGGAGGAAGTAGCCGCCCAGCAAGGCGACGAACACGGCCGTCACGAATCCGAAGACAAACGACTTGAACATGGCGATACCTCGCTTGGTCGTTCAGCGGTCTGTTCATCGAGCATGCGCGCAATCCGTCATCGATGCCAGCTTCCGGCGCCTGTGCTCGCCGTCGCAGGGGCCGTCATGTAGCGCTCGCGGTAGCAGTCGCCGTCGAGCGGCGAGACCTGGACCGGCGAGCCGCGATGACCTCGCGCGCCAGGTCGTGCGGCGCAGTCAACGCGTTCGAGGTGGCAGCGCCGCCGGACGGAGACAAGCTGCCGGCTCAGCGCGTCGATGATGGAAGGACCGGCGGCTGCTCGCCAGCCGGACCGGTTCAGCGCCGCGGCGGCGGTGGTGGCGGATCGTCGTGCAGATGGATGCCCCAACGGCGCTCCAACGTAACCAGACGGGGACCATACCGCGCCTCCGCGCTCAACGTGTCCAGTGCCACACGGATGGCGCGTCTGGAACCGGCCTCGGCCATCATCGCGTCCCATTCCGCGCGCGACTTGACGCTTTCCATGATGTCGAGAATGACGCGCGTGAAGTAGTTATCCGCCGATTTGGCCAGCACACCGATGTATTTCCCCTTCGTCTCCGGAAGGCGATTCCCGATCCCGCGCCAGTTGCCCAGATTGTCGACGATCCACTGCGGATCCAGCATCTCATCGTAGTCGCCGTGCGAGAACAGGTAGTCGATCAACTGGTCGCGGGCGAGCGCCGTGCTTTGCTTTTCCGCCCACGGCATGCTGAGCCCCGGAATCCTGACGATCTCGGTATGCCCGCCGGGACGCGGCGGATCGCTTGCCTCGTTGAACACGCCGGGACCGGCCAATTCGCGGAAGTAGTGGATCGGGAGGAGACGGGCGGCCAACTCGTCATAGATGTCGGGCATGTGGACGATCGCGTGAGTGCCTTCATGCACCAGCACGAGCGACAGGGCGGCCAGCCGGAGGCCCGACTGGAGGCTTTCCAGGTGAGCGCTGTTGACCCGGAGGTGGTGCCCGTTCCAGTCCCCGTGGAGCGTCGGCTTGCCGATCATGAGGATGTGGATGGCATTCGTGCTGTAGAGCGCGTACAGGCGAGCAACCAGGACCTGGGCGCGGCCCCCTGACCTGGCTGTGTTGCTGTATTGAAAGAGCGTGATGGCGTCCCCAATATCCTTGAGATCCATCGCGAATGGCTCCTGCCGTCCGAAACCGGCAGTATAGCGAACCAGACCCCATCAGGCGACTGCCGAAGCGCCTAAGCAAAGCCGAGCTCGTCCGCGATCCTGTATTCGGCAGCGAGCGCACGCAACTTGTCCCAAGTTGCTTCCTCAACTTCGATGCCGTTCTTGCGACGCTCCTGCTCGCGCAAGTATTCGATCTCGCCTGGATAAAGCACGCCGTTCGACCCTTCGGACGGCGGCGTCGATTTGAGATAGCGCGCGAACTCGGCAACTTCCTTCTTGAAATCCTGCAATGGCCGGAACGCGGCGACATTGAACACGGCCATGAAGCAGCCGTCGTTGTGACGGCCGGTCGGCTCGACGCCAAAGCCCAGACCCGTCAACAATCCGCACAGCACCTCCACCATCGCGGCGAGCCCGCTTCCCTTATAGCCCTCGGTGCCGCCAAGCGGCAGCAGCGCGCCGCCTTTGCGATAATCCTCAGGGTCCGTTGTGTGACGACCGGCTGTATCGATGATCCAGCCTTTTGGGATTTGTTCGTTGCGCGCGACAGCAAGCGCAACTTTTCCGGCGGCAACCGCCGAGGTCGCCATGTCGAGATAAAAGGGACCCTCAAGATCTGAGGGCACCGCGATCGAAATTGGATTGGTGCCGAGCCGCGGCTCCCGTCCTCCGAATGGCGCGACGTGCTTTGGCGACCGGCCCGAATCGGCGGTGGCAAGCCCAATCATACCCTCGCGCATTGCCATCATCGGATAGGCTGCGAGCCGGCCGACGTGGCTTTGACGGAACACCGTGCAGGCCGCGACATTGGCAGTCCTAGCCTTCTCAATTGTGAGGGCCATCGCCTTTGCGTTGACGTGGAACCCAAAGCCCCAGTGACCATCGATCACCGTCGTCGTGGGCGACTCCCGCACAATGGTCCACTCCGCGCCTGGCACAATGTGGCCGGCCTTGACGCGATCGATGTAGGTTGGGATTGCGATCACGCCGTGTGAATCGTGGCCAGCGAGGTTGGCGTTCACGCAACCGACGGCGACCGCGCCCGCCTCTTCATCAGAGGCGCCGGCAGCCTTCAGCAATGCTGCGCCGATACGGGATAGACGATCAGCTTGAACGATCGGCATGGGGTTTCCTCAGGACTGCCGCATGCAGTCTCGACTTGCTTACTCGATCACTTCGCCCCCGCCGATGAGGCGATTGCATAGGCGAAGTGGCGTACTGGAGGGGGCAAAAGAGAGAATTGGCGCCCGTGTACCTGCTGAATACTACATCCGGGCGTATTCATGATGAAGTCCACCGAGAATCGGCCGCGCGCTGATCTGGCCGCACCGCTGCACGGGCCGTTGGACCGGAGAATCTTTGAACAAGGACAGATGCGTCCGGACTTCGTTGTAGTAGACGGCATAAGCGTCAAGAATCCGGCGCAGATGAGCCTCGCCGAAGACGACGATATGATCGAGGCATTCCCTGCGGATCGAACCGATCAGTCTCTCCGCATGCCCGTTTTGCCAAGGTGACCGTGGCGCCGTCGGGTGATCCCGGATGCCCATGGCTGCAAGGCGCCGGGTAACCGCGTGGCCGTAAGCCCCGTCATGGTCGCGGATGAGGTACTTCGGGCGCTTCGTTCCACGGGAAAGCCTCGGTAATCTGACGGGCGATCCATTCCGCCGTCGGATTGGTCGTCACCGCGAGTGATATCAGCCGCCGGCGCTGATGCCTCAGAATGACCAAGACAAAGAGCAGCTTGAAGCCGGCCGTCGGCACGATCAGGAAGTCCATCGCGCCGATACCGGCCGCATGATTGCTGAGGAAAGTCTTCCAGGTCTGCGACCGCCCTCGCCCGCCCTTCGCCATGTACTTGGCGACCGTCGACTGCGCGACATCTATCCCGAGCTTCAGCAGTTCGCCGTGGATGCGGGGAGCGCCCCAATGTCGGTTGGCCAGGCTCATCTCGCGGATCAGGCGCCGGATCTCCAGTGGAACTCTTGGCCGCCCACCACGCGAGCGCGACTTCCAGCGCCAGTAAAGGCGGAAGCCCGCCCGATGCCAACGGATGACCGTCTCGGGCTGGACAATGGCCACGGCATTCAACACAGACGGGAACAACCGATAGAGCCAGACGAAGAGCAGTCGGTCGGCGACGGACAACTTCGGTTTCGAGCGAACGCGCCGGCGGAGCACGTTTAACTGATGCCGCAGCATCACGATCTCCGCTTCCAGCCGTGCCCGCGTCTTGAATGGCGAGGCCAGGACATGCAGGACGAGGCTCAGAAACTCGAACATTGAGGCTCAGCCTACCCGATCCCGCCCCTCGCGCCAGTGGACGGAGTATTCGGTATGGACAGGCGCCTACGGGAACATCGAGGAGCTGGCTGAAGCCGAGAAGATCAACCCTTCCTACGTGAGCCGCATCCTCCGGTTGACGCTGCTAGCTCCTGACATTGTCGAATTGGTGCTGAATGGAATACACGATCCAAAGCTTATACTGGCGACCTTGATGCAACCGTTTCCCGGTGAGTGGGCTCGCCAGCGATTACTCTGGGCACTGCCCGAACAGCCAAAGTGAGGGCGCGTGCAGCCGTTCCCACTACGCGCCCGGTAGTATTGCGACCAGCCTAGTCACCGCATTCCGGCGCGCAGTCTTCTGACGCCGGTACTCGGCTGGACCATCAGCCCTTGCGCTTCTTCAGCCCCTCGACCTGATCCGCGAGCTGGTCGACCTTGGCCGACATGCCGGAGAGCGCGCGGATCACTTGCTCGAATTTCGCGGGTCTGCTTGCGAAGCCGGCTCGAAGACGCCGCCGCCGTCGAGCTCAAGTTTTTCGGCCTTTATCTCCTTGACCTCTCGCTTCTCCTTTCCGTCCTTGAATTCCTTGCTCTCCTTGTCCTTGTCCTTCACTTCCTTGGTTTCCTTGCCTTCCTTGGCATCCTTCCACTTGATTCCGCCGTCGAAGTCGTCCTTCTGCCAATCCTTGCCGTCCCAGAAATCCTTGCCTGTGCCACCGACTTGGCCGAGAAGAGTGGCGAGGTCGCGCACCGTGAGACTACTGAGCGGAGTATCAGACTTAAGCCGGACTTCCGGACGGTCTGCCTTGGCGATAAAGGGCTTCTTGCCCGGCTTGCTGGGTTTGGCGGCCATTTGGTCTTCCTCCTTGGTTGAACGGATTCACCGCTTGCGAGTTCTACGTCATGGCGCCGGCCCGGGTGCGAATGGACTGGTCCGGGCGATGCAGTAGATCGGCGAGCGCAGCGCTGATGGGCTGCCGGGTATGGCGCTCGTAGTAGAGAAAGCCGGGGCAGGGATTGACCTCGAAGCAAAAGAATTCACCCTCGGGTGTCTGCTTCAGGTCGATCCCGGCGAAGAGGAGATTGAAAGTCTCAGCGAGGCGCAGGCAAGCCGCTTCCACGGTCGGCGGCAGGATGACCGGCTCGAGTTGGGCAGTGAGGCCGTCGGCATGGGCATAGCGGTAGTCCACGGCCTCGGATTCGATCCGGGTGGCGAAAACGCGAGCGCCGACGGTGTGCACACGGACATTGTGACCGGGAACGAACGCTTGAAACTGAGCCGGACCGTGGCGGAGAAGATTGAGGCGCGCGAGATGGTCGGGTCCCAGGCGGCGGACGATCGAACGGATGCCGCTGGCCGACTTGTAGATCACCTCGCCGTGCTCGGCCTGAAAGGCGCGGACCGCAGCGGGATCACTGGTGACGAGTGTTGGTGGCACGCTGAGGCCGCTCCTGCTGATGAGGAGCGCCTGATACGGCTTAGAATTGTTGGATAGACCACCGCCGATGCGGTTGACCACCGGGCACGGGAGGTCCTCGAAAAGCGTCATGAGACTTAGGTCACCCTCGCCCCGCAGAGCGGCCGCGTCGGCGGCATCGAGGCCAGGCAGCGCCGGGCGATCCTCGGGGCCGAGGAACCGGACATAAACTCCGCTGATCGCGTCGAGATCCAGGCGCCAGTCCGCCGCGGCGATCGATCCGACCGGGCCGCCGTCCGTCCATCGCCACGAGACCCGGTACTCCTCTGGGAAGCGCGCGAGGTCAAGCAGGCGGTAGGGATAGCCGCAGTCCTGCAACCGTGAGCAGACAAGCTCAGTAACACCGTCGGCTAAGCCGCCGCATACCAGGATCATGACACGAATTGCGCAGCAGCCGTCATGACCGTACCTTCCATTGTAAGAATGGTGACGAGGGCATCGAGGATGCAGGCACGGGCGGGTGAAGCGTAGCGCTCGAGCCGCGGCAGTAAATCGACTGCAACTACCGCGAGGCCGCCGCGAATAGGGGCGACGGCGACCTCGACAAAGGAAAGATGCGCCGCTGCGGCGAAGCGCAGTAGCGCGGGCTCGAGAGCCACGGCCTCGGGCGGAACCGCACGATCCCAGATAACCGCATTGCCTACCATGCAGGCGAGTGTGGTGGCGCCATGCGGCTCTGTCAGGCATACGGGCGCCCGCACCTGCAAAGCAGCAACTCCGTCCCAAGCATCGTCGTCGGCGAGCAAGTAGCCTGCTGGCGCCGTAAGGGGGCTGTAGACAGCTCCCGCAACGCCGTCCCAGGCTAAGCGACAGCGGAAAGCGCGTGCCTCGGCCGGATCGTTGGTGACGACGGCCTCGGGCACCGGTAGGCCGCAGTCGCGCAGCGTCGCGCGCCAAGTTAGGAATGATGCGCTCGCACGGTACCAGAGCGCTGCATCGGGTCTGTTGATGACAGGGCAGTCAAGGCCGGCGAGCCAGGCCAGGCTCACGGCGCGAACCTCGGCCTGCATGTAGGCGTGGTCGGCCGCGTCCCAGTCAGCAGGGTCAAGCCAGCCTGCGTCGCGCACAAGAACCCCGGATATGGCAGTGTCCGGGACGTCCGCGTAAAGGCTGCTCGAAAGGCCGTCTGCGCCGAGGCGCCACTTAAGCTGGGCCGGCGGCAGCAGCGGTGACGCGACTATGCGCACTGGCAGGCCGCGGGATTCAAGCCGGGCGCGAACGCCGGCGCAGCAAGGATCTTCCCGTTGGCCCAACAAAAGATGCATGCTGTCCTCGCACCAGACACATTTGGCGACTAGCACACCGCAAAATAACAGAAGTGCCCGGCGGTGGCATTGCTGGAAGGAACCCGGCCTTCGTTGACTTATACTTGGGAGATATCAAACGGGATGGTAGGCGCCGGGCACCGAGCCTGCAACTCCAATACCTGCATATCATCGCCGGAGTCTGTCAACGTGCTGCGGTGCAACAACGGTGCGCGCCGCCATCGTCTGGTTGAGGGTCCATCTTCTGTGCAATCTCAGATTTAGCTTGTGCTGATATCGTGGCTGCGACCATCTCTATCCGGCGCCTGCCCCCAAGCGCTGCCAGCAAACTAGCCGAGACACAACAGCCGGAGGATGCGGATCATCCACTAATCGTCCGCCGTGGGTCCGCCCCTCCTGCCCAGCGTCCGGCTTCAGCCGCTATCCGCTGACAGCCGGCCCGCTGTCATGCCAGGCCGCCCTCCGCCGCCCGGCCAATCATCAGACATAGGGGCCCTTAGCCCGGACTGCGCCGCTTCGGCTAGGATCGCCCAGACACAGCCGAAGGAGATTGCCATGAAAGCGCTGTTCGTGACGGTCCGCATAAAGCCGGAGTACCGTGATCAGATCCTGAAGGGCGCGCTCGAGGACGGGCGCGGCTCGCGCGAGGACGAGCCCGGCTGCCTGCGCTTCGACGTCTTCCAGGACGACAGCGACCCGAACACGATCTACTTCTACGAGGTCTACCGAGACGACGCCGCGCTCGAGGCACACCGCGCGGCGCCCCACTACCCCGCCTGGGGCAACCTGCCGGCCGCCTGGTTCGTCGGCCAGAAGGCGGTCGTTGGCCGCGGTACGATGATCGCGCCCTCGGAGGCCGAGTACCGATAAAACACGATCCAGCAATTGAACGAAGCGCGGCAATCTGGATCCGCGTGCCATTTACGATCCGCGTCCGCTTTCAACAAGGACTGAAGGAGACACATACTCTGGCCAAGTATGGCGAAGGCGCCGCCGCGGTATCTTGCGGTTTCACAGCGCCGAAGTTCATCGCCACTGCCACCAGCGGCGACGTTCGTTCGCCTGCTGCATCTCTTTCAACTCGCGCTTAAGCCGCGTCACCAGATCTTCAGTAGCCTGCAGTCGACGTCGTTCATCGAGGATCTGGGCCTGGGCTTGGACAACCCTCTCATGAGCCGCCTGGCGCTCCCGGCGAATATGATCCGCCTGCTGTTGCAGGCCGCGACGATCGACAACCTCACGCTCCAGGGCGGCCTCAAGTGCTTCAGCCTTACCCTTCAGTTCTGCAGCCTGGGCTTGGGCGTTCGCGAGTTGCTCACGTAGAGCGTCATTGGAATCGCGGGATGCCTTCAGCTCCCCCGACAACGTCTCAACGATAGTCTGCAGCGGGGCAACCGCGGCCGCTACGGCTTCGGCGGCCGTTCGGTCATCTGTATCGGCATCAACCGGTTGGCGTCGCTCTCGCACCTTCCGCGGTCCGGCGGCGAGCACTTCGGCTGGTACGCAGACTTCCGCTTCCAACGTGTCATTTCGGATGCGCCTGGGCCACTTCGCGCGTCTGGCCCTCGCTGCCGCAGCGCTGGCACTACGCAGGCCTAGTCGCTCGGCGACCTGATGATACGTCAACCACGTCGTCGGGAATGGCGACACGACTTCCGACATGAACCGAACAATGCCTGCAGCGTGGGACAGCGACAAGCGTTCATCTCCGCCCTACACCGAGCTCCACAAGCCGGTTATGAGAAAAGGCTCTATTCAAATGCTAGCGCGGAAATCCTGACGCTGGCTAAATCAACGTCAAGATCTTGATCGAGATAGGCTGGGGAACGTCAGCCACTATTGAGTTTTTTCGCCCCCGGCCGGAGACCCACCGAGGCTGACTATCTCGGCGGCATTCCTCATCCCCAGTCGGACCAGCCCTCTTACAATCCGCCAGACCTAGGTGCCGTGAGGGAGACCTTTGACCGGCGAGCGGGTTGTACGGTGACTGGCGCCCCGGCGGATGTCGTGGGCTACTGGCGGCTGATGGGCCGGGATGAGAACGGCACCCTGGCCCGGCTGAAGGCCCATCGAACGGAACGGCTGGAGCCAGTTCTGGCGCGTCATGGCGGGCGGCTGGTCAAACTGACGGGGACGGTGCGCTGATCGAGTTTCCCAGCGTTGTTGATGCGCTTAGCGCCGCTATTGAGTTCCAGCAGGTAATGGCCGAAGCCAACAACCCGAGGACACCACCATTGTTTTCCGCATCGGGCTGCATCTCGGCGACCTGATCGTCTATGGCGACGATCTCTACGGCGATGGCGTCAACGTGACGGCACGGCTGGAGGCCGAGGCGCCGACGAGTGGCATCGTGATTTCGGGTGACGTCCACAATGCCGTCGCAGGCCAATTGAAGGCGGCCTTCGTTCCCCTTGCAAGCCAATTGAGCGCCTGGCCACCATTGCGCATCGCGGGCTTGGGTTTCCCTAGTCCGGGGAGGTTGCCTTACTTGTTGCCTTCCTCGAGGGTAGTTGGTTCGGTGCTCTCTTGCTTTTCCTCTTGGCGGGCTTCGACGCCGTGGCCTTGGCGCTTTTGTCGGATTTCCTGCCGGTCGATGCGGCGGCGGCCGGGACGGCAGCCGGCGCCTCGCCCTCGGCCATGTCGAGGTCGAACAGCGCGGCAAGATCGCCGCCGCTCAATGTGTTCGTCCCGTCGCGCTGCGTCCGCCTGTCCGGCAGCGCGGCATCGAGATTGGACAGCAAATCGGTCTCGTCGACCGCCCGCAAGCGAAACAACAATTCGGGACTGCTGTCGAGCCGCGCGCCGACGCCGTAGAGCACGGCCGCGACATGCTTGCACATCGACGCATAGTCCGGGCAGCTGCACGCGAAGCGAATTTCCGATGGGCGCGGAAACAAGCCAGTATCCTGACGGCAGATGCGCGCCATCACCGCTTTGGAAAAGCGCCCCTGCAGCAGTTCCACAAGGGAGTCGATTCCCCCCGAACAGTCGGCGCAAAGCGCCTTCCAGCGCGCCTTGGCCACGTTCGCGATGCCGACCTTGACCGTGTAGAGGCGCGATCCGCTGACCATCGCCGTCACCTCGCGCTGCAGCGATCTGCAGATCCACCACGGAGCCGTTGCGCACGTAGGTGCGTCCACGCTCCAGCCGGTTCTCATAGTCGCGATAGCTCTCCAGGTTATCGCACCACGCCTTGCCCCAGAACGTCGTGGCGATCGTCCGCCCCTCGATCTTCACGGGCGAGACGACGACGCCCCGCTTGCGCAGCTTCTCGATCGCGCGTTCGACCTTGCGGCGGCGCGCGGCGACCGACACATAGGTTGCCCATCCCCCGTAGTCCCATGACATCAGGGTCACTCCTTCATGGCGCTGCGCAGATCCAGACTGACCATTCGCATTATGTCGTCATTCGTCATCTCGGTCAGGTTGATCTCGTCGCCGCCTGCCAGAAGCTCGTCCGATAGGCCTTTCTTCGAACTCGATCAAGGCGTCTATCTTCTCCTCCACCGTGCCACGGCAGACGAATTTGTGCACCAGGACGTTCCTTTTCTGGCCGATCCGGAACGCCCGGTCGGTCGCCTGAGTTCTCGACCGCCGGATTCCACCAGCGATCGAAATGCACCACGTGGGATGCCGCGGTCAGGGTCAGCCCGGAACCGCCGGCCTTTAACGACAGAACGAAGAAGGGCACGGTCTCGTCATCCTGGAAACGCTGCACCAGGTCCTTGCGGTTCTTCACCGCGGTCTCGCCGTGCAGCACGAGGCCGGGGCGGCCGAAAACCTGCCCCAGGAAGGCGACCAGCGGTCCGGTCATCTCGCGGAACTGCGTGAACACCAGCATCTTTTCCTGGCGGGCGGCAATGACATCGGCGATTTCCCGCAGGCGTGTCCACTTGCCACTGTCCTGCTCAGCCCAGGCATTGTCGTTCAGCCATTGCGACGGATGGTTGCAGATCTGCTTGAGCCGCATCAGCATCGCAAGCACGATGCCCTTGCGCTGAATGCCTTCGGATCCGTCGAGGCTCCTGGCAAGGTCCTCGACGGCCTGGCCGTACAACGCCGTCTGCCGGCGGGACAGCTCGCACAGCGCCTTGATCTCCGTCTTGTCGGGCAAGTCGGCGATGATCGATTTGTCGGTTTTCATCCGGCGCAGGATGTAGGGTCGCACCAGCTCGCGAAGCGGACCGTATGGATTGTGGGTCCGCTCGGCCAGCCCCTTCGCATAGCGCGCGAATTGCCTGGCATTGCCCAACAGGCCCGGGTTCAAGAAATCGAAGATCGACCACAGGTCGCCCAGGTGATTCTCGACCGGCGTTCCGGTCAGCGCAATGCGCGCCCTGGCTTTCAGCGCCTTTGCCGCCCTGGTCTGGCGGGCGTTCGGATTCTTGATCGCCTGCGCCTCGTCCAGGATGACGAACCGCCAGTCCGTCTCGGCGAACACCGGGATGCGCAGCAGCGAGCCATAGCTGGTGATCACCAGATCGTGTTCCGCCGCCCGTTGGACGGTGAATGCCTTCACCTGGTCCGCCGGCATCGCCGAAGGATGCACGATCACAGCCTTCAGGCTGGGGGCAAATTTTTCGATCTCCGCGGCCCAGTTCCCCAGCAGGGAGGCGGGCGCCACCAACAGGTTCGGGGGAATCTCTGCGGCACGGGCCTTTTCCACCAGCAGCAGCGACAGCACCTGGATCGTCTTGCCGAGGCCCATGTCGTCGGCCAGGCAGGCCCCGAGGCCAAGGCCCGCCAACAAGTGCAGCCATTGCGTCCCTGCTTTCTGGTAGGGGCGCAGCGTCCCGCGCAGCGCCGATCCGGGATCGACGTCCTCGCCATCCGGCGCGCGCAGGGCTCTTAGCGTCTGCTCCAGCCAGGGGCCGGCGATCACACGCGCCCAGTCAGTGTCGGCCGCGGCTGCGTCGTCGCGTGTAACGGCGGCGCCGGCCAGCATCCGCATCGCTTCGGCAAAGCTGAGGCCATCGCGGGCCGCAAGTTGCTCGGCCGCCTGGAACTGCTCCATCGTGCGTCCCATCCGTGCACGGTCGACCTCGACCCATTTGCCGCGCAGCAGCACGAGGTCCTCGGTGCCGGCGAGCAGAGTCGCGACCTCGACCTTGGTCAGCGGCTCGCCTTCCAGCATCACGTCCATGCGAAAATCCAGCAGCCCGTCCAGTCCGACGGCCGATGGCGCGCTACTGCCGACTGTTGCGGTCACTTGCGGCCGGGCGGGACGGCTGGCGCGCCAGGTCGCGGGCATGCGGACGACGACCCCGGCCCGCTCGAGCTCGGGGACGCTGTGCAGCAGGCGCGACGCGTCGCCGGGTGCCCAACGCAGGGGATGGAAGATATCCCCGGCATCGACCATCTGCTTCAACCAGGCACAGTGTTCGGCGGCGCGTTGAACCGGCAGAAGCAGGGACAGCAACTTGTCGCGGTTCGCCGAGCCAGCATATTCGCGCAGCGCCTGGCCAAGGGGAACATGCTGCGCCCTGGCCTGGGCGGAGAGGCGGGTGGTGTAGGTCGCCATGAAGGCGAAGGGCCGGTCGGGATCGCGGCGATTTTCCGCCAAGTTGAAATGGACCCGGCCGACCAGGTTCCAGGCCGGATTCAGGGCGGTCAGGAAAGCCTGCAAGTCGGTTCCCGCGTCGGCAAGGGACGCCGCGAACACGCGCGCCATCTCGTCCCACAACGCGGCCAGGACATCCCGGGTCAGATACTCGGCCCCCGCCATCATCGGCGCGGTCAACTCTAGCGATGAAAGTTCCGCCGCTGTCGGCGCAGGCGCGCTGGGCGGCTTGCGGCTGTCTTCTGCCTTCGTGCCGGACGCGTGCAGGCAGAGCGAGCCGATGTAGCGGGCCGCGAAGTCGCGCCACCAGACGAACACCGGGGGCAAGGTCTGTCCGACCTCAGCCGCGCCGAGCCGCACCAGCCCATGCCCGGTTCCCCGGGCAAAAGCCTCGGTCAGGCGGATCGACGTGGCGGAGTCGATTCCCGGTGCATCATCCTGGTTCTCGACGACAAGTCGTCCATAAGGCGTCAACCGCAATCCGATTCCAACCATCGTGATATCCTAGACCGAAGGGCAACCCAAGCAGCTACGATGAAGCACCACCAGGAACCCTCTAACCATGAAGTGCTCGCCGGCCTTGTCGAGCGCGTCACCTTTCACAATGCCGACAGTGGCTTCTGCGTTCTGCGGATCAAGGCACGCAGCCATCGGGATCTGGTAACGGTCGTCGGCCATGCCGCCACCATATCTCCCGGCGAGTGGGTTACCGCATCGGGTGAATGGATCAACGACCGCACCCATGGCCAGCAGTTCAAGGCGCGCTTCATGCGCACCTCCGAGCCGACTTCAGTTGATGGCATCGAGAAGTACCTGGGCTCGGGAATGATCCGCGGCATCGGGCCGGTTTACGCCAAGAAGATGGTCAAGGCCTTTGGCGAGAAAGTATTCGACAACATCGAGGCCGAGCCGGATCGGCTTCGTGAGGTCACCGGCATTGGTGCCGTGCGCGCCAGGCGGATTACCGAGGCCTGGGCAGATCAGAAGATCGTCCGCGAAATCATGGTTTTCCTGCACAGCCACGGTGTTGGAACGGCTCGAGCTGTCCGGATCTTCAAGACCTATGGTGCCGATGCCGTCCAGGTCATGACCGAGAACCCGTACCGGCTGGCGCGCGACATCCGTGGCATTGGGTTCAAAACGGCCGATGCAATCGCCATGAAGCTCGGCATCGAGAATACGGCAATGATTCGGGTGCGTGCCGGCATTTCCTATGCGCTGACCGAGGCAATGGATGAAGGTCACTGCGGCCTACCGGCCAACGAGCTTCTGTCATCGACCGTTGAACTATTGGGGGTTCAGAAGGAACTCGTCCAGACTGCCCTGGACCTCGAGCTTGCCGACGGAACGGTTATCGCCGACACCGTCGGCGATACTGCTTGCGTCTTCCTGGGCGGCCTCTATCGCGCCGAGCAGGTCATTGCAGAGCGATTGGCGCGACTCTGCAAATGGCGCCCTGCCATGGCCCTACATCGACCCACAAAAGGCCCTCCCCTGGATTGAGGCCAGAACTGGCCTCACGCTTGCCAAGAGCCAGGCCGAGGCGATCCGCCTGGCTTTACTGTCGAAAGTGCTCGTCATTACCGGTGGCCCAGGGGTTGGCAAGACGACCATCGTCAACTCGATCCTGCGCATTCTCGCAGCGAAGAACGTCAAGCTGCTGCTCTGCGCCCCGACCGGCCGCGCGGCCAAGCGCATGACCGACGCGACTGGCCTTGAGGCCAAGACGATTCATCGACTACTCGAGACAGACCCGAAGGGCGGCGGCTTCAAACGTAGTGCCGATAACCCGCTCGAGTGCGACCTGCTAGTCGTCGACGAGACCTCAATGGTCGACGTCATGCTGATGCAGGCGCTACTGAAGGCAGTCCCCGACAATAGCGCCCTCCTCATCGTTGGCGACATCGACCAGTTGCCCTCGGTGGGTTCGGGGCAGGTTTTGGTCGACGTCATTGCTTCTGGCGCGGTTCCCGTCGTGCGCCTGACCGAAGTGTTCCGGCAGGCAGCGCAGAGCAAGATCATCACCAACGCCCATAGAATAAACCAGGGCATCATTCCTGATCTTTCTCGGCCCGAGGGCGACAGCGACTTCTACTTCGTGCCCGCCGACGATCCCCAGACCGCCGTCCCGCGCATCATCGAATTGGTAAAGTCCCGCATTGCCCATCGCTTCGGCCTCGATCCCATCCGCGACATCCAGGTACTCTGCCCCATGAACCGAGAGGTGGCTCGGGAAATCTGCACAGTGGGCTAAGTGGAGTTTCTGCCTGACGACGGCCAGGATGGCCGAGGATCAGGAGCTATCATGGGCAGACGGACACGGCGGAACCACACAGCGGCCTTCAAGGCGAGAGTGGCGTTGGCGGCGTTGAAGGGCGAGATGACGCTGTCGGACCTTGCGCAACGATTTGACGTTCATCCGAATCAGATCACGCAATGGAAAGCGCAGCTTTTGGAGGACGCTGCCGGTGTGTTCGATAACGGAGCCCGACGTCGTGAACCGGCTGTCGACCTGAAGGCTCTGCATGCCGAGATTGGGGAGCTGACACTGGAGAACGATTTTTTGGAAGGAGCGCTCGGCAAGGCGGGCGTTGTGAGCGCAAAGCGATGATCGATCGATCGCATGATCTGCCGGTGGCCCGGCAGGCTCTGGCATTGGGCATCAGCCGGGGCAGCGTCTATTACCTGCCGCGTCCGGTTGCGGCGTCCGATCTCGTCGTCATGCGCCGGATCGACGAACTGCACCTGAACTTCCCGTTCGCCGGCAGCCGGATGCTGCGCGACCTGCTGGCTGGCGAAGGCTTCGCGGTCGGGCGCCTGCACGTCGCAACGCTGATGAAGCGCATGGGGATCGAGGCGCTGTATCGCCGGCCGAGCACGTCCAAACCGGCACCCGGGCACAAGATTTACCCGTATCTGCTGCGCAAACTGGCGGTCACACGGCCCGACCAGGTGTGGGCCATGGACATCACGTATATCCCGATGGCGCGCGGCTTCGTGTATCTGGCGGCCGTTGTCGACTGGTTCAGCCGCCGGGTTCTGGCATGGCGGCTGTCGATCACGATGGAGGCGGCGTTCTGCGTCGAGGCACTGGAGGAAGCTCTGTCGCGTTACGGCACACCGGAGATCTTCAACACCGATCAGGGCAGTCAGTTCACCAGTGCCGAGTTCACCGGCGCGCTGCTCGCCAAGGGGATCGCGATTAGCATGGACGGCAAAGGGGCGTGGCGTGACAACGTGTTCGTCGAGCGGCTGTTTCGTCGAGCGGCTGTGGCGAACGATCAAATACGAGGAGGTCTACCTGCGCGCCTACGACACGGTGAGCGACGCACGCGGCTCACTCGGCAGATACATCGCCTTCTACAACTCGCGTCGACCGCATTCGAGTTTGACCGGCAACCGCCGGATCGGGCGTACTTCAACCGGCCGCTGCTACTCGCGGCGGCCTAACCCCGGCAGAGGCTCCACTTAGAAAGCCCGCGAAACTGTTCAAACAAACCGAGCCACCTCTCCGCGGCGGCGTGGGTGCCCGCTCGTTAAACATGGAACTGCAGGCCGCTCTCAATCCCGCCGGTGAACGCAAATTCGAGCGCTTCGGCTGGACCTTTGCACCCGGCGACAAGGTCATGCAGATCGAGAATGACTACGACAAGGAGGTCTATAACGACGATATCGGCTACATCAATAATGTCGATTTCGATGCCGGCGAGCTGATCGCCAATTTCGACGGTCGCCTCGTGACGTTTGCTTTTGGCGAACTCGATACTCTGGTACCGGCTTATGCGGTGACCATCCACAAGAGCCAGGGCTCTGAATATCCTGCCGTCGTCATCCCACTTTTGACCCACATTACGCCATGCTGCAGCGGAACCTGCTGTATACCGCTGTGAACTCGTGGCAAACGCTTGGTCGTTGTCGTTGGGCAGAGGAAAGCCGTCGCCATAGCGGTAAAGAATATCTCTGGCCGACGGAGATGGTCGAAATTGAATGAATGGCTCGCGGTCACGCCCCGTCAGGGTTCGTCCGCTGCGCCGTGTTAGCGCCCAGCATGCAGCAACTCCGTAGGGTAAAAGGCCCTGCGAATATTGGACAACGCAAGTCCGGCCGAGGTTGGAGAGGATGACGAATGGCACTTACACCAAGACAGAAGGCAAAGGTCAAAGAGCTTGAAGAGATCAGCAAGATCGCCGGCGTGGATTTTTGGAACGTCGAGCATTCTCACGACGACAACGACGCCAAGAACGTCATTCTCGATCTGGCCAAGGACAGATTGATCCGAGCCGACGTTGTGTATTCATATGTTTTGATTGATGAACTGTTGTCTGACCTGATTGCGAGGCATTTCTTTGGTCCGGGAAAAACCTTGTTCCAACTTTGGAAAACAGAAAGGTTTAAGCATTTCAATTATCATGTTCTCGAAGGGATGTCGTTGCTGCGAAAGCTGGCATTGGTGAAAGAGTGCAATCGAATACCGAAGCCGATAGATGAGACTATCACGCTCACCAACGTGATTAGAAACGCCGTCGCTCACAGTTTCTTCCCAATGAACAAGAGGGAGTTCAAGAGAACCAGCAAAGTGACCTACAAAGGAAAGGACATATATACCCTGGAAGGACTGAGGCTCTTCAACGACGAAGCGAACAGAGCCGTCGGGTTTTTATCCAATCTTTTGTACCGTGTGCCTGAGTTGGCATGATACGGGGACGACGCGGCGCCTATCCTGATCAGCGTCGCTGTGTCGCTTGGCCACGACTAGTCGTTCGTCTCGCCGTCGCGTCCAGGGGGCCTTGTGCGCGAGATAGAGCCGGGCGAGCTACGCGCGGATAGGCGGAAACTCCGGGGAATTGGGGTGGTCGGCTACGGGGAACCGTCGACGCGTGTCAGCTTAGTCGGCACCATGGTGGCTCCTCCGCTCGTTGAGCGGCGCGATGATGTCGGTCGATCCGTCGTCCGGCAGCGGCGCGGGCGGGTGGCTCGGTTTCGCCCAGATCGTTAGCCGCTTTACCGCCCGCGACCAACGGTTCACGCGAGTTGGCGCTCGGTATGTACCGCTGGCCAAACCCATTCCTCGCGGCAGTCGTCGAAGCTGAGCCACCATCTGGTGGTCTTTGGAAGCGCCGCACGGCGCGGCGGATTTTTTCTGTTTCCACCGCACGACCAAAGGCTAATTACAAACAGCGAACGCGGCGGCGCGAGAAAAGACTGTCGAAACAATGGGCTAAAAATTCCGTACTAAATCCGCGGAGTCTATGAGCTTTGGAGAGAAACGGCCTCAGAGAGACCAGAGAGGCCTCAAAATGGCGATTGGCAGTCAGGAGGTATGTGCCAAAGCGCCCGCAAATATTGGGCGTTTTCGGGTCCGGCCGGAGCCGGAGAGACTGTTCGCAAAGGAGGTAATGGCGGCCAAGTGAGGATTTGAAAATTAAGTACGCTTCCGATTCTCGTCGTCAATGATTTCAATGGCTTAGCGGGTCCTTAAGTTAGTGTTTCGACGGGACCGCTCGGACAGGCGGGTGCTTCCACCGAAGGATGTGCCGATTGTCGGTCATCAGGTCATCAGCTTTGGCAATGGCCCCGCACACGACCAGCTAACCGGAGGGGCAAGCGGTGGACGACCGACAGCATCAGGCCGATCGCGCTTCAAACCATCGCGCTGTTCGGTCCGCAACGCTCGATGTTCGCCAGCAACTTCCCGGTCGACGGCCTGATGGGGAGCTATGCCGGGATCTGGGGCTCGTTCGGCGAGATCACCCGGGATTTCTCCGAGTTCGAGCGACGCAGCCTGTTTCACGATACCGCGGCCCGGCTGTACAGGCTCTGAGCAACGACGCGCCTTGTCCCTGCTGAATACTACTTCCGACAGTATTCATAGTGCAGTCCGCCGAGGATTGGCTGAGCAGCGAGCTGGCCGAGGCGCCGGACCGACCGATGGCGCGGCGAATCCTTGCTCAGGGACAGATGCGTTCGCAGTTCGTTGTAATAGACGGCTTAGGCGGCAAGGATTTGCCGCAGGTGGGGCCCGCCGAAGACGACGATGTGATCGAGGCATTCTCTGCGGATCGAGCCGATCAGTCTCTCCCGTCTGACCGCCGGGATATCACGCTGCCTCTCGATGGTAACTGACTTGTTTGTAGGCCGATCGAGTTTTTTGATGGAGTGGATGCCCCCTCCGACGGCATCGAAGTGTGCCACGCTGGTGATGTTGCATGACCAGCCACAGAGGAGAAGGCATCCATGGAGAAAGCTACGATCATCGGGATCGACTTGGCAAAGCGCGTCTTCCAAGTACATGCGGCGTCGAAGGACGGCCTGCCGATCTTACGCAAGAAGGTGTCGCGGGCACAGTTGCTCGGCTTCCTGGCAAAGCAGCCGCCGACTATCGTGGCGATGGAAGCGTGCGCGACGGCACACGGGTGGGGACGCGCGATCAGCGGTCTCGGGCACGACGTTCGGCTCGTTCCACCGATCTACGTCAAGCCGTTTGTACGTCGGCAGAAGAACGACGCGGCTGACGCCGAAGCGATCGCCGAGGCGGCCTCCAGGCCAACGATGCGCTTTGTGGCGTTAAAGACGGAAGAGCAGCAGGCGCGATCAATGGTCTTTCGGACGCGCGACCTGCTGGTGCGGCAGCGAACCCAGCTGGTCAACGCACTGCGCGGCCATCTGGCGGAGCATGGGATTGTCGCCGCCCAAGGGCTTGCCCAGGTGAAGGTGCTGGCGACTGCAATGCAAGACACCGGCTCGCTCCATCCGCTCGTGCGCGAACTGGGCCAGCGATACCTCGATCACATTGCTCGTCTTGATGCCGAAATCGCCGAGCTCGACAAGAGATTGCGGCAATCCTCCAAGGACAATGAGACCGCAAAACGTCTTCAGAGCATGCCGGGGATGGGGCCGATCACCGCCGCGGCCATCGAGGCCTTTGCGCCGCCGATGGCGACCTTCAAGCGAGGCCGCGACTTTGCTGCCTGGCTCGGTCTGGTTCCTCGGCAACACACGACGGGCGGAAAGCCGAGGCTGGGACGTACGTCAAAAATGGGGCAGCGCGACATCCGCCGGCTCCTGATCATCGGCGCCATGACCGCCGTCAGATGGGCAGTCCGCAAGGGTGCGGCCAAGAGATCGTGGCTGGCCCGAATGCTGGCCCACAAGCCGCGATTGGTGGTGGCCATTGCCCTGGCCAACAAGATGGCTCGTTCGGCCTGGGCGATGCTTAGCAAGGGCGAAGACTATCGAGGATCAGCGTTGGCGCCGGCCTGATCGGCAGGCGTTTACGCTGGTGCGTCGGCGATGAGGGAGGTCATGGAACGGTAAGGGCAAACTGATCGGACAGGTCGAGACCAGGAAAAGCAATTATGGTCAACGAGCTCAGCGCTCGCTTTTTTGATTTGCGCCTGGTCTGCGTATCTCCATACCGGCCCGCGGCATGTCGCAAAGCCGCACTTCGAGGCCTGGCACATGACTGCACCCGATCATCGCCTGCGCCGTCAAAGAGCTCTTGCATCGACGGGGGCATCCACACATGACCATATGGGATCGCGCTGGCAATCGCGCTGTTCCTCGGATCGGATAGCCCCGATGAAGTGACTCCCTCAGGATTCCGTGTGCGATTGGTGTGCTATTTCGAGGGCAATGTCGTATACCTGCGGCTTGGCCGGTGGATCGATCTTGCTGAGCTTGAAAGAGTCTAACAAACCCAGCAAAATCGATTTTCCATGGCCCCAGTCCGGGGGCCAAATTTGGTAGCTGGGGGCGGACTTGAACCGCCGACCCCGGCATTATGAGTGCCGTGCTCTAACCAGCTGAGCTACCCAGCCATGGGTGGGCGCTATTAAGCGGCGGGGCGCCGGGCTGTCAAGAAAGGCGCGGAAGGCCCTATTTCTCGCGCATCGTGCGCGCGTCCCACAGGCGCACGACGTAGCCATCCGGGTCGGCCAGCTCGGGGCCATAACCCCAGAAGTTCTTCTGCGGGCCGTGGGCGAACGCAACGCCGCGTGCCGTCCATTGCGCGAAGATCGCGTCGACATCGTCGACCTGGAACCACAGCGCCACGCCGTTGGGCGCGACGTTCGGCATTTCCTGCAGGAAGATCGCGAAGCCCTCGCCGTCCTGCAGCGCCACCGTGCGCCGGTCGGGCACTTCGAACTCGACTTTGAGACCGAGCGTGGAGATGTACCAGTCGCGCGACCGGTCGAGGCTGCTGACCGGAAGGCTGAGATGATCGAACTTCATCACGATGCGAAGCGCCTTATGAAGCCTCCGCCCAGCACGCGGCTGCCGGTGGCGGCATCATAGATCACGCAGGCCTGTCCGGGCGAGACGCCGATCTCTGGCTCGGCGAAGCGCACGACGGCGCCGGCGCCCGAAAGCGCGATCTCGGCCGGCCGCAACGCCTGGCTGGAGCGCACACGGACCTGCACGGGCAGCGCGCCATCGATCTCCTGCCCGATCCAGTTCACGTCGTAGAGCGTGATCTCGGTGCGGCCCAGCGCGGCGCGCGGGCCGACCACGACGCGGCGAGTCTCGGGATCGAGCCGCACGACGTAAACCGGATCGTTGTCGGTGCCGTCGCGGCCGCCCAGCGCCAGGCCGCGGCGCTGGCCCACCGTGAAACGCACAATGCCGTCATGGCGGCCGACCACCCTGCCCTGCAGGTCGACGATATCGCCCGCCTCGATCGCCCCGGGCCGGAGTTTCTGCACCACCGAAGCGTAGTCGCCGTTGGGCACGAAGCAGATGTCCTGGCTGTCGGGCTTTTCGGCGACCGGCAGATCGAAGCGCTCGGCTAGCGTCCGCGTCTCGCTCTTGGGCAAATGGCCGAGGGGAAAGCGCAGGAAGTCGAGCTGCTCGTGGGTCGTGCCGAACAGGAAATAGCTCTGGTCGCGCGCCGGATCGGCGCCGCGATGCAATTCGGGCCCGGCCTCGCCCAGCACACGGCGCACATAGTGGCCGGTCGCCAGCGCCTCGGCGCCCAGCTCACGCGCGGTCTTGAGCAGGTCGCGGAACTTCACCGTGCGGTTGCAGGCAATGCAGGGCACCGGCGTCTCGCCGCGCATGTATGAGTTGGCAAACGACTCCATCACCTCGCTGCGGAAGCGGCTTTCATAGTCGAGCACGTAGTGCGGGATGCCGAGACGCTCGGCGACCTGGCGGGCGTCGGTTATGTCCTGCCCGGCGCAGCAGGCGCCGCTCTTGCCCATGGCGACGCCGTGATCATAGAGCTGCAGGGTGACGCCCACGACGTCGTAGCCCTGCTCCTTCAGGAGCGCCGCCGTCACCGACGAATCGACGCCGCCCGACATCGCGACCACCACGCGGGTGTCGCCGGGCGCCTTGTCGATATCGAGGGAGTTCCGGGCCATGGCGGGGGCTATATAGGCCGACCCGGACGGGCTCGCCAGCCGGAGCGCCGCCCCCGAGGGGCCGCTGGCTAGCTGTCGGTAACCTGCGGCTTCAGCTGCGCCAGCGCCTTGTCGACCTCGAGTGCCTGCGGCGGCCGGGCGGCATCGTCGCGTTTGTACGCCGTCAGCTTGTACTTGAAAGCAGGATACTCGGCCGTGCTGATGACCCGGCCATATTGCGAGGTCGTCGACGTCACCTTGCCGTTGGCCGGCCCCTGCACGAGCACATAGTCGTAGCCGTCGGCCTTGGCGCGGCTGAGGCCGCGGTACAGAAGGTTGCGCGTGATCTGGGTGCGTTCGCCCTTGTGGCTGTCGTTGTAGGCCGCCGAGGCCTCGTAGGTCGGCGGCGATCCCGATTTGGTGGTGGACCGAACGTCGTAACCAACTCCGCCCGTCCAAAGGATCTGACTGTGCAAGCTTTCTGCCTGGCCGCAGGCGCAAAGGCCAAACGCCAGAAGAACCAGAACCACCCAACGCATCTTCCCCCCAAGGCCGTCGAATCCGGCACTGAAGGCTAGACTAGGGCCTGTCCTCAATTGGGGGATTCCCCTGAGGAATCATATGTGATTCATGGACGGTCAGCTAATCCGGAGCTGACCGATGCGTCGTTATGGGTTGCGAGACGATCAGTGGGACCGGATCAAGGACTTGCTGCCCGGGCGTGAGGGCCACGTCGGCGTTACGGCCAAGAACAATCGGCTGTTCGTGGAAGCCGTGCTCTACCGATACCGAGCGGGCATTCCGTGGCGCGATCTGCCGGAGCGCTTTGGCGATCCGATCAAGATCCACACGCGCTTCTCGCGCTGGGCCAAGAACGGCGTGTGGAAGAAGATGTTCGAGTGTCTGGCGGCCGACGCCGACAACGAGTACGCCATGATCGACAGCACCATCGTGCGGGCCCACCAGCACAGCGCTGGCGCCCAAAAAAAGACGGCGCGGACCAGGCGATCGGGCGCAGCAAAGGTGGATTGAGCACCAAAATCCACACCTTGGTCGATGCCCTGGGCAACCCCATCAGCTTCTTTTTGACCCCGGGACAGGCCCATGACCTGCAAGGCGCCGATGCGCTGCTACCTCAGGTGAAAGCTGACATTCTGCTGGCCGACAAAGCCTTCGATGCCGACGAACGCGTCATCAAACCTCTGGCGGCCGCAGGCAAGACCTCCGTCATTCCACCAAGGACTACCCGCACGACACCACGACCGTTCGACAAGCAGCTCTACAAGGACCGTCATCTCATCGAGAACTTCTACTGCAAGCTCAAGCAATTCCGAGCCATCGCCACTCGATACGACAAGACCGCTCAAAACTTCCTCGCCGCTATCCACCTCGCCGCTGCTATCATTTGGCTCAATTGAGGACAGGCCCTAGTTGGACAATGTGAGATCTTGCAACCGCCAACAGCAAGGCGATCGCGATGGTCCGAAAGCGGTCAGTCGCGCCGATAGCCGGTGTCGCGGACGACCTTGGCCACGCCGTTGCGGTCGTAGACGATCACGACGCGATCGCCCATCTGGACGTCGCCGTCGTCGTACTGGGCGACAGTGACCTGCTGGCCGTCGTCCCGCTGGACCGTCACCTCGATGCCGCGCCGGGAGGAATTCTGATCGATCGCCGTGCCGGCAATGCCGCCCGCCACGGCGCCGAGTAGGCCGCCCACCACAGCGCCGCCCACCGAGTTGGTCGTGGCCGCGCCGATCGCCGCGCCGCCCGCGGCACCCAGACCACCGCCGACCAGTGTGCCGTTACTCACGCCAGAGCCGCTGCTGCCGCGCACCGGGACTTCACGGATTGACACCACCCGCCCCGCGTCGCCGCGATAACCGCTGGACGCCGAGGTGTTGACGACACCGGGCTGGACCGCGCCGCTGCTCTCGTTGCAGGCGCCAAGGCTGGCCGCTAGGGCGACGGGCACGAGAAGAGTGAGAAGCCGCTTGCCAAACATCGGGATATCTCTTTCGGTGAAGCTGTCGATCTAATGAAACGCGCCAGATCAGTCGGGGTTGCGTGACGTATCACGCACAACCTGCGTGACCCCTCTCTGGTTCTGCACGATCTGCACCCTGTCCCCAAGCTGCACGTCGCCGTCGTCGCGCTGCGCCACCGTGACCTTCTGGCCGTCGTCGCGCTGCACCGTGACCTCGATACCGCGGCCGCCATAGACGTTCGGGCCGCTGGGGCCGCTGACGATGGTCCCCGCGATGGCGCCGCCTACCGCGCCCAACAGGGCGCCGACAATGCCGCCTCCCAAGGTCTGGCTGGTGATGGCGCCAATCGTGGCGCCGGTGCCGGCCCCCAGCAAGCCGCCCATGAGGGCGCCATTGCCGCCGCCTCCGCCGCCTCCGCCGCCTGCGCCCTGCAGGCCGACCTCTCGAATCGAGACGACCCGCCCGCTACCGCCGATTGCGCCGCCGGAGTTGTTGCCTTGCGCCGGCGACGTCGCGACGGGCCCGCTCGGCGCAGGCCCGTTGTAGGGGCCACTGCCATAGGTCCCGCCGCCCGACGGTTGGGCCGAAGAGGTGTAGACGATACCCGGCTGAACGGCGTTGGATGCGCACGCGCCCAAGCCCGCTGCCAACAGCAGCGGCAGCAGCAGAACACGGATCCAGTCGCCTCTCATGATACCCTCCCAGGCATCACCTATGTACGAGTGCATTTTCGACCAAATTGCGGCAGCTAGCTGCGAAGTTCGATCCACGCGGTCTGAATCGCCTCCAGAATCACTTCGTTTGCCCGTTTCGGGTCGTCGGCGAAGTCCGGCAATTCCAATACCCAGCGCTGCAAGTCCCTATACCGGAGGTTGACGTTGTCGACCTCGGGGTGGTGCTTCTCGAGTTCCACCGCGATATCGTGAACGTCGCTCCACCGAAGCTTCTGCGCCATCGGCAGCTTTTTGCCCGGGTCGCTCTGGGCCAGGATGACTCGCGGCCCGTCGTGCTGGACCGCGGCCTCGTTACCGGCGTTGGACGTGCGTCCAAAGCCAGCCGCCAAAACAAGCGATAGCGCGAAAAGAACAGTCCAGATTCTCGGCATGGCGCTAGTCGCGCTCCTCGATCCAGGCGGCCTGGATCGCCTCCAGGATCTTCTCGTTGGAACGGCCGGGGTCGTCCTCGAAATCGGGCAATTCCATCACCCACCGGTGCAGATCGGTGAACCGCAGATTTACGTTGTCGACGTCGGCGTGGCGTTCCTCGAGCTCGATCGCGATATCGTGAACGTCGGTCCAGCGCAGCTTGCGCGCCATCGAGCCCTCCTTACTTGTCGACCATCATGTTGCGGGTCGCCGCCGGCAGCTTGACGACCAGCCCGTCGAGCGCCTCGGTCATGCGGATCTGGCAGCCCAGCCGCGAGGTGTGGGTAAGGCCAAAGGCAAGATCGAGCATGTCCTCCTCGTCCTCGCTGGCCGGCGCCAGCTTGTCGAACCAGTCCTTTTCGACGACGACGTGGCAGGTCGAGCAGGCGAGCGAGCCTTCGCAGGCGCCTTCGATGTCGATGTGGTTGCGATGGGCGATCTCGAGCACGCTCAGGCCCAGCGGCGCGTCGACTTCCTTGCGCGACCCGTCCTTGAGGATGAATGTCAGCTTCGGCATTCAGAACAACTCCGTCACTCGCCGACCCGGCTTTCCAGTTCGCCCACCGACAGGCCGGACAAGGCTTCGCGTATGCCGCGATCCATGCGGCGCTCCGCGAAGGGCTTGGAGAGCGTCTCCAGCGCCTCGGCGGCGGCGTTGATCTCGTCGCGGCTGTCGCCGGCCACGGCCATCTCGAGCCGGGCACGGCCGGTGTCGAGCGCGGTGCGCTCGTCGGCGGCCAGCAATGGTCCGTCCTTGGCGAGCGCCGCATCGAGCGCCAGCAGGCTGCGCCTGGCCTCGACCCTGGCCTCCGTCAGCAGGCGCTCAGTCATGTCGGCCTCGGCATTCTCCAGGCTGTCATAGAGCATGTCGGCCATGTCCTCGTGCGAAAGCCCATAGGACGGCTTGACCTCGATGCGCTGCGCCACGCCCGTGGTGCGCTCCTCGGCCGACACGGTGAGAAGCCCGTCGGCATCGACGGCGAAGCTCACCTGGATGCGCGCCGCGCCGGCCGTCATCGGCGGAATGCCCAGAAGCTCGAAGCGGGCAAGGCTGCGGCAATCGGAAACCATCTCGCGCTCGCCCTGCACGACATGGATCGCCATCGCGGTCTGGCCATCCTGGTAGGTTGTGAAATCCTGTGCGAGCTGGACCGGAATGGGCGTGTTGCGCGGCACGACCTTTTCGACGATGCCGCCCATGGTCTCCAGCCCCAGCGACAGCGGCGTGACGTCGAGCAGCAAGGTGTCGCCGCCGCCGGTCAGAGCCTCGGCCTGAAGTGCGGCGCCAAGCGCCACCACCTCGTCCGGGTCGATGTCGATGAGCGGCGGCTTGCCTATCATCTCGGCCACCTTGGCGCGTACCAGCGGCACGCGCGTCGAGCCGCCGACCAGCACGACACCCTCGATATCGGGAGCCGTCATGCCGGCATCGAGCAGCACGTGGCGGGCGATATCGAGCGTGCGGCCAATATAGGCGGCGATCATCGCCTCGAACTCGGGCCGTCCGAGCGCATGGAATGACGGCACGCCCGTAATCTCCAGCCGGCCCGACGTCTGGTCGCGGTCGGAAAGCTGCTCCTTCATCTGCCGGCCGAGCGCCAGCGCGGTCTTGACCGCCGCCTCGTCGACCTGGTCGGGCAAACCGTCCTTCTTGCGTTCGGCCAGCATGCGCTCGGCGATGGCGCGATCGAAATCGTCGCCGCCCAGCGCCGTGTCGCCGCCGGTCGCCAGCACCTGGAACACGCCCTTCTCCAGCCGGAGGAGCGAGAAGTCGAAGGTGCCGCCACCCAGATCGTAGACGGCGTAGAGACCTTCCGAGCCCTTATCGAGGCCGTAGGCCAGCGCGGCTGCCGTCGGCTCGTTCACCAGGCGCAGCACTTCGAGGCCCGCCACCCTCGCGGCATCGCGCGTCGCGGTGCGCGCCGCATCGTCGAAATAGGCCGGCACGGTGATGACGGCGCGCTCGACCGGCTTGTCGAGGGCCGCTTCGGCGCGTGCGCGCAGCGATTTCAGGATCTCGGCCGAGATCTCGACCGGCGAGCGCGCCTTGCCGCCGATCCGCAGTTTGACCATGTCGGTCTGGCCGGTGCCCGGCTCGATCTCGTAGGGCAACACGCCCGCCACCGCGTGCAGGTCGGCGGCCCCGCGCCCCATCAGGCGTTTGATCGAGGCCACGGCATTGCGCGGCTCCTCGGCCATCAGCCGGCGCGCGGCGTCGCCCACCAGCACGCCGCCGGCTTCGGGATAGGCCACGACCGACGGCACCAGCGCCTTGCCGGTCTCGTCGTGCAGCGCGGCCGGGACGCCGTCGCGGGCGATCGCGACCACCGAATTGGTCGTGCCGAGATCGATGCCGACGGCAAGCGAGCCCTCGCCGGCATGCGGCAGGGGTGTTTCGCCGGGCTCGTGGATCTCCAGCAGACTCATGCCTTCACTCGTTCGAGATTGGTGCGCCGCGCTCGCGCCTCCTCGGCGAATTTGTCGAGGTAGCGCAGGCGAAGGAGGGCCTTTCTGATGGCGGGCTTGTCGTCCCGCAAGAACAAACTACCGAGACTCGCAAGTGCTGACTGCATGTCCGCCCGTGCCTGCGCCGCAAGCGTATCGACGGCCGCGGCGCTCTCCGCTTCGTGCAGCGCCTCGCGAGCCTCCATGGCTTCCATCAGGAGGTCGGGGTCGTCGATCGTCTTGCCGTCGCCCGGCAGCTCCACGCCCTTCAGCTGGGCGAAGTAGACGGCACGGGAGAGCGGATCCTTGAGCGTCCGGTAGGCGTCGTTTAGCGCCGCAGCCTCGGTCGAGGCCTTGGCGCGCTCTTCCGGTGGTCGACCGACGAAGCGATCAGGATGCCATTGCCGCTGCAACGCGAAATAGCCCCGGTCGAGCGCGGCGGGCTCCAGATCGAGCGCCGCCGGCAGTCCCAGCCGCGCGAAATGATCCATAGCCTATCTTCAGACGTGGAAGGATTCGCCGCAGCCGCAGCGGCCCTTCTCGTTGGGATTCTTGAACACGAAACCCGACTTCAGCTTCTCCTCGGCATAATCCATCTCGGTGCCGATCAGGAACAGCGACGCCTTGGGATCGACCAGGAGCTTGATGCCTGCCGTCTCGACCACCTCATCCATCGGCTGCTGGGCGTCGGCGAATTCGAGTGTGTAGCTCAATCCCGAGCAGCCCTTGGTGCGCACGCCGATGCGGATGCCGGCGGTCGGCTTGCCGCGGCTCTCGATCAGCGCCTTGACGCGCTCGGCAGCAGCCGGCGTCACCGCCATCAGTTGAGGGCGCGGACGGCGCACCCGCGGCGCCGCAGGCGGAGCCGCCGGTGGGATCGTCGGTGGTGGGGTCGTCTCGGTCGTGCTCATGACAAAGTGCTCCGAACTCTACTCCGCGGCGTTTTGCGTCTCGTCCTTCTTGCCGGCCTTGGCGCGATAGTCGGCGATCGCCGCCTTGATCGCGTCTTCGGCCAGGACCGAGCAGTGGATCTTCACCGGCGGCAGCGCCAGGTGCTTGGCGATGTCGGTGTTCTTGATCGTCTCGGCCTCGTCGATCGTCTTGCCCTTGACCCACTCTGTGACGAGCGAGCTCGAGGCGATCGCCGAGCCGCAGCCGAAGGTCTTGAACTTGGCATCCTCGATCAGGCCGTCGGGGCCGACCTTGATCTGCAGCTTCATGACGTCGCCGCAGGCCGGCGCGCCGACCAGGCCGGTGCCGACATCCTCGGAATTCTTGTCGAGCGACCCGATGTTGCGGGGATTCTCGTAGTGGTCGATCAGCTTTTCGCTGTAGGCCATGACATTCTCCTCAGATTCCGGCGAGCCGTTAGTGGGCGGCCCACTCGATGGACTTGATATCGATGCCTTCCTGGGCCATCTCCCAGAGCGGGCTCATCGCGCGCAATTTGTTGACGTGTTCCACCAGCTCGTCGACCGCGGTATCGACTTCATGCTCGGTGGTGAAGCGGCCGAGCCCGATGCGCAGCGACGTATGCGCCATCTCCTCCTCGACGCCCAACGCGCGCAGCACGTAGCTGGGCTCGAGCGATGCCGAGGTGCAGGCCGAGCCGGACGAGACCGACAGGTTCTTGATGCCCATCATCAGCGACTCGCCCTCGACATAGGCGAAGCTGATGTTGAGGTTGCCCGGAATACGGTGTTCGAGGTCGCCGTTGACGATGATGTCGGTGAGCTTCGACTGCAGGCCCTTCAGCATGCGCGCCTGGAGCTTGGCGAGACGCTTGGACTCCGCATCCATCTCCTTCATGGCGATCTCGGCAGCCTCGCCCAGCCCGACGCAGAGCGGGGTCGGCAACGTGCCCGACCGGAAGCCGCGCTCCTGGCCGCCGCCTACGATCAGCGGCACCAGCCGCACGCGCGGCTTGCGACGGACGTAGAGCGCGCCGATACCCTTGGGACCGTAGATCTTGTGGCCCGAGATGCTCATGAGGTCGATGTTCATCGCTTCGACGTCGAGCGGGATCTTGCCGGCGGCCTGGGCCGCGTCGGTGTGGAAGAAGGCCTTCTTCTCGCGGCAGATCTTGCCGATCTCGGCCAGCGGCTGGATGACGCCGATCTCGTTGTTCACCGCCATGATCGAGACGACCACGGTCTTTTCGGTGACGGCTGCGCGCAGTTGCTCGAGATCGACCAGGCCGTTCTGCTGCACCGGCAGATAGGTCACTTCGAAACCCTGCTGCTCGAGATGGCGGCAGGTATCGAGCACGCACTTGTGCTCCGTCACGGTGGTGACGATGTGGTTCTTGCGGTCCTTGTAGAACTCGGCGACGCCGCGGATAGCGAGGTTGTTCGAACTCGGTGGCGCCCGAGGTGAAGATCACTTCCTTGTCGTCGGCGCCGATCAGCTTGGCGAGCTGCCCGCGCGCCTTCTCGACTCCCTCCTCGGCTTCCCAGCCATAAGAGTGACTGCGCGAGTGCGGATTGCCGAACTTGTGGGTGAAGTACGGCATCATCGCTTCCAGGACGCGCGGATCCATCGGCGTCGTGGCCTGGTAGTCGAGGTAGATCGGCTGGTCGTTGCGCCGGATCTGGGTAATGGCAGTCATGCTAACCCCTTGAAATTCCTAGGCTGCTCGGGCTTGGCGTATATCCGACTGTGTTACTCGGATATATAGGTCCCGCCATGCCGCGATCAAGCGTTCGATATCGTCGGTTTCGGTGTTCCAGCCGCAACTTATTCTGATCGCCATGTCGGCCACGGCAGTTTCTACGCCCATGGCGGCCAGCACCGGCGAGCGCTGCACCTTGCCAGACGAACACGCCGCGCCCGCGCTCACGCAGATCCCGGCGAGGTCGAGCGCCATCACTTGGGTCTCGGCCTTCACGCCCGGCATGGAAATGCAGCTCGTATTGCCGAGACGCCTGGCGCCCGCTCCGAACACGCGCGCCTCAGGCGCGATCGCGCGCAGTGAAGCTTCCAGGCGATCGCGCAGCCCGTCGACCGCATGGCCGTCTTCGGCAAGCTGTATGCGCGCCGCGTCCGCGGCAGCGCCGAAGCCCGCAATGCCGGCGACATTCTCGGTACCGGCACGACGGTTGGATTCCTGGCCGCCGCCACGGCGATCCGGCGCAAAAGGCGCGCCCGTCCGGACCAGCAAGGCTCCCACGCCGGTCGGCCCGCCCAGCTTGTGGGCGGAAAGGCCAAGATAGTCGACGCCAAGACCGTGCAGATCGATCCGCACCTTGCCCGCGCCTTGCACGGCATCGCAATGAACGAGCGCCCCGGCCTTGCGCGCCAAGCGCACTACATCGGCGATGGGCTGCAGCACGCCGGTTTCATTGTTGGCGAACATGACCGCCACCAGCGCGGGCTCGCTCGACGCCGCGAGCATCCACTCCAGCGCCGCGAGATCGACCACACCATTGGCATCGACCGGAATGATCTCCGCCGCCGGGGCGGCCTTCAGCACGCTGTCATGCTCGACGGCCGAGGCCAGCACGCGCTGCCGGCCGCTGCCGCGCAGCGCCATGTTGTTGGCTTCGGTGCCGCCCGAGGTGAACACGATCTCCGCCGGCAGGGCGCCAGCCAGTGCCGCCACCTGGCGACGGGCAGCATCGATCAAGCCGCGTGCCTTGCGGCCGGCGCGATGCACCGACGAAGGATTGCCGCCGGCGCGCAACGCCTCGACCATGGCATCGAACGAAGCCGGTCGGAGCGGACTCGTCGCGTTGTGATCCAGGTACGCAAACGCAGGCATGAGAGACGAACCCTAGCTTGCGGCGGCCATCGAAGAGTCCGCACTGGCCGGGCTCGGCGCCTCGACAATGCGGGTGCTGATCTTGCGCTCGAGCACATCGAGCAGAGTGACCGAACTCAAGAACATGTGGATCTGGTTGCCGAGCTCCTCCCACAGATCGTGGGTCAGGCACTTGCTGCGGTCGGCGCGGCAGCCGGTGGCGCCCATCTCGGTGCAGCGCGTCGCCTTGATCGGCTCGTCGACCGCCAGGATTATCTCGGAGACGCGCGTCTCGGCGGAGCCGTGGGCCAGGCGATAGCCGCCGCCTGGCCCGCGCACGCTCTTCACCAGGCCGGCGCGACGCAGGCGGGCAAAGAGCTGCTCGAGATATGACAAAGAGATTTCCTGCCGGGCGGCGATATCGGATAAAGACACCGGCTTGGCCTGTGCATGACGGGCCAAATCGACCATCGCCATCACGGCATAACGGCCCTTGGTGCTGAGCTTCACAGCATCCTCCTCGCGCCGGCGCTTGCCGGCCATCTTGCGCAAATGCCTAAAGGTCTTGAAAACCAAGGCCTTGCTACGATATTGCGGACCCCCACGCAGGGATCTGGGAAAAACCAACTAGTCTGGTAGGATTTAATAAATCCGAGTAGGTTGGTCAAGTATCAAGATTCCCCCTGAAAAAAGCTCCTCCGGACCCGACCGGCGGGCCAATAATGATGAAAGACGGGAGTTTAGATGCCTGATGTGATGTTTACCGGCCCCGAGGGTCGCCTAGAGGGTCGCTATCACCAGAGCAAGGAAGAACATGCGCCCATCGCGCTGATTCTTCATCCCCACCCGCAGTATGGCGGGACGATGAATCACAAGGTCGTCTTCTCGCTCTTCCATGTCTTCGTGAATCGCGGCTTCTCGGTGCTGCGCTTCAATACGCGCGGCGTCGGGCCGCAGCCAGGGCCGCTTCGACAACGGCATGGGCGAACTGAGCGACGCCGCGGCGGCACTCGACTGGCTGCAGAGCATGAACGCCGACGCCAAGTCGTGCTGGATCGCCGGCTACTCGTTCGGCGCCTGGATCGGCATGCAGCTCCTGATGCGCCGACCCGAGATCGACTGCTTCATCTCGGTCGCGCCGCCGGCCAACTCCTACGATTTCGCCTTCCTGGCGCCCTGCCCGTCCTCCGGCCTGATCGTCGGCGCGGAGAAGGACGAGGTCGTGCCGCTCGCCGACATCCAGAAGCTTGTGGCGCGGCTCTCCCTGCAGAAGGGCATCACCGTGGAATCGCGCACCATCAAGGGCGCCAACCACTTCTTCCACGACTCGCTCGACAAGCTCGCCGTCGATGTCGACAAGTACGTCGCCAAGAGCCTGCTCAACCCGCCCGGCCGGGCGACGAGCAACAAGGAGCCTTAAGGCTCGTTGAGTCGGCCGCCCGTCATCGGACGCGGCGCGCCGGTCGTCCCGGGAAAACTGATCGGCAGGCCGCGCAAGCGAGCGCACCGCCAGGAAGCCGAAGGCCTGCGCCTCCAGCGCATCGCCGTTCCAGCCCAGACTGTCGGCCGTCACCACCTGGCCGCGCGTCTCCTCGCCGATGGCCCTCAGCAAGGTGGGATTGCGCGCGCCGCCGCCGCAGATCACCCACTGCGCCACCGGCGCCGGGAAGTGCCGGGCGGCGAGCGCGATGGCGCGCGCCGTGCCGCGGGTCAGCGTCGCCGCGCCGTCGGCGACGCTCAATCCCTCGGCCCACGAGTTCGTTGAAGTCGCCGCGGTCGAGCGACTTGGGCGGCTTCTTCGCGAAGTAGCGATGCTCGCTGAAAGCGTTCGAGCCGCGTGCGGTCGACCTTGCCCGCGGCAGCGAGCGCGCCGTCCGTGTCGAAGCGCAGGCCGGCGCGCCGGGCGCACCAGTCGTCGATCGGCGCATTGCCCGGACCCGGTATCGAACGCCAGCAGCGCGTCATCGGCGCCGACCCAGGTGACGTTCGCCACGCCGCCGACATTCACCACGGCGAGCGGCCGCGCGAGATCGCGCGCGAGGGCGGCATGATAGACCGGCACCAGCGGCGCGCCCTGCCCGCCCGCCGCCACGTCGGCGCTGCGCAGGTCGTTGACCACGCGCACGCCGAGCGCCTGGGCGAGCCGGGCGCCGTCGCCGATCTGCCAGGTGAAGCGCCTTTCCGGGCGGTGCGTGATCGTCTGGCCGTGAAAGCCCACGACGTCGATGCGTCGAGAGCGCAACGTCATGGGTGACCTGGGACCATCGCTGCACGGCCTCGAGGTGCGCCTGGCGTCACCGCCTGCTCGGCGGCCGCGGTCGCCGCGTCGGGCTTCTCGGCGCCGAAGGCCCCGCGGATCACGCGACGGACCTCGTCGGGATAGGCGACGGTGAGGACGGGCCCGAACGACCGGATCCGCTCGCCGTCGGTCTCGATCAGCGCCACGTCGACGCCGTCGACCGAGGTACCGCTCATCAGGCCGAGGGCACGCAGGAAGGACGAAGACATACGCTTGGGGGCATCCGTTGAGGCGCGGGCGGCCTCGTGTTACACCCGCGGCCCTTCACGGACAATCGCCCCACGGAGATGACAGGCGGAGAGATGGCGGGCTTCAAGTCGGATTTCATGCGGGTCGTGCACGAGCGCGGCATGGTGCATCAGTGCAGTGACGCGGCGCGGCTCGACGAGCTGCTGTCGAGCGGCACGCGCACGGCCTATATCGGCTTCGACTGCACCGCCGATTCGCTGCATGTCGGCCACCTGACCCAGATCATGCTGCTGCGCTGGTGGCAGAAGACCGGCCACAAGCCGATCGCGCTGATGGGCGGCGGCACGACCAAGGTCGGCGATCCGTCGGGCCGCGACGAGACGCGCCAGCTCCTGACGCCGCAGCAGATCGACGCCAACATGGCGAGCATCAGGACGAGCTTCGCGAACTACCTGAGTTCGGCGACCGGCCCGACCGACGCGGTGATGGCCAACAACGCCGAGTGGCTCGACACGCTGCTCTACATCCCGCTGCTGCGCGACGTCGGCCGGCACTTCTCGGTCAACCGCATGCTGACCATGGATTCGGTGAAGCTCCGCCTCGAGCGCGACCAGCCGCTCACCTTCCTCGAATTCAACTACATGATCCTGCAGTCCTACGACTTCGTGGAGCTCCACAAGCGCCACACCTGCATCCTGCAGATGGGCGGCTCGGACCAGTGGGGCAACATCGTCATGGGCGCCGACCTCGGCCGCCGCATGGAGGGCGCCGAGCTGTTCGCGCTGACCTCGCCGCTGCTCGCCACCAGCTCGGGCGCCAAGATGGGCAAGAGCGCGGCGGGCGCGGTATGGCTCAACCCCGATCGCCTGAGCCCGTACGATTTCTGGCAGTACTGGCGCAACAGCGAGGACGCCGATGTCGGCCGCTTCCTGCGGACCTTCACCGATCTGCCGCTCGACGAGATCGCCAGGCTGGAGACCTTGAAAGGCCAGGAGATCAACGAGGCCAAGAAGATCCTCGCCACCGAGATCACCGCGCTTGCGCATGGCAAGCCGGCGGCCGAGCTGGCCGCCGAGACGGCGCGGCGCACCTTTGAGGAAGGCGCCAAGGCCGAGTCGCTGCCTACCATCGACGTGCCCCGCGCGCGCCTGGCCGCCGGCATCTCTGCCTTCGAGCTGCTGCACGAGGCCGGCCTGGCGGAAAGCCGCACCGAGGCGCGCAAGCTGATCAAGGGCGGCGGCGGACGGTTGAATGACAAGCCGATCGCCGGCGACGCCGCGACAGTGCACGAGAGCGACCTTGATTCGTCGGGCACGCTGAAACTGTCGGCAGGTCGCAAGCGGCACGTGCTGGTGCGCGCCGTCTAAGGTGCGCGCCGGATCTCCGGCGGCGGCGGCGGCTGGACGGCGTCGGGCGGAGCGTTGAAGAGCTCGCGCAGCGCGCCCGGCGTCACGGCGGACATCATGTTGACGTCGGTCTTGAGGTCGTCCAGCGGGCCGTGGAGCTTGTATGAAATCGCGAACAGGCCGCCGTCCTTGCCGCCGGTCAGCAGCGGGCCGAGAAGCGGCACGTTCGACAGCGCGTTGTTGAGTGCAAAGGCCGGAACCACCACGCCGGCGAGTTGGGCCGTGTCGTTGCCGATGTCGATCACGCCCTGCGCGGTGAGGCCGATCGACTGGCCGCTGGTGCGGCCGTTCTTGACCTGGATGCGATCGCCCAACTTGAAGATCTTGGCCTCGAGGCTGTCGAACTGCTGCAGGGCATTGCCGGCCCGGCTTAGGCCCTCGATCGTCGAGTTGAGCGTGCCGATCGTGCCATTGGGCGCCACGTTCTCCAGGCGAAAGGGGCCCATCTTGAGCGTGCCATCGAGCGGCCCGCCGGCCGCGGCGTCGTTGAATCGGCCTTCGATGTGCAGGTAGCCGTTCACAAGCCCGGCGAGCCAACCTGCCTCCTTCAGCATCGTCCCGAAATCGGCGACGTAGAAGAACAGCGTCCGCCCCGCGCCCGCCGGCGTGATGCGGAAAGTCGAGCCCTTGCCGCCGCCGATCGTGAGGTCGGCGGAGGCGATGCGATCGCCTGCCATCTCCGCGCGCCCGTTGGCGTAGCCCAGCGTGCCGCGCTGGGTCAGGACCTGCTGGAGCTGCAGGGTGATCCGGGTTCGTGCCCGCGCCGCAGCGGCAATGCCGGCCGGGTCCTTGGCTGCATACTCGTCGCGGACCTTCAGCGCGTTGCGCAGCCGGGGCAATTCGAGCGAGGGCCCCTTCAGCGACAGGTCGACGCCCTCGGCCGTGCGCTTCCAGTCGATCGCCAGATCGGTCTGCCCGATCTTGAACTGCTGCAGCGTGACCTGCTGCGGAACATTGTCGCCGGCGAAGCGCACCACGCCCTTGCCCAGCAGGCCATTGGCGTGCCCCTCGAAATCGGCGCTGACGAGCTTGCCGCCCGCCGCAAGCTTCAGCGCCAGGTGCATCTGGCCGTCGGTGCCCGGCTCCTTGGTCCAGCCGAGCGGCAGGACCATGGCCTTGGCGGCCTTGATGTCGAAGCGGCCGACCACCTCGCCGGTGCCGTTGGTCGCCACCTGATAATGGAGTGTCGTGCCGACCGGTCCCGTGACGTAGGGCTCGGGCGTTGGAAATCCCGCCTTGGCGACGAGCGAGGCCGGCACCGTGCCCTTGAGGTCGTAGCGTCGACGGAAGGCCGCCTTGGCACCGAACAGCTCGCGCCAACCGATTTCGACGAGGTTCCCGTCGAGCTTACCGGTGCCGTTGACGGTGAACTCGGAATTTTCGTACTTCAGGCGCGCCGCGGCGTCCGTGAGATCAACTTCGCCCAGCGCGCCCTTCAGCGAAAAGCCGGAGAGAACCGCTTCCGCCTTGAGGTCGAGCTCCGCCACGGTGAGCGCATTGATCAGCGGGAAACCGAGCGACAGGTCGATCGCGACCTCGCCGCCCAGGCGCCGGTAGTCGTAGAGCACATCTTTCGGGAGGTGGAGCTGGGGCCGCGCCAGGAAGCGGATGATGTTCTGCGCCGAGCCGGCGATTGGCATGCGGATCGAGGCGCGTTGCACCGGACCGTCCAGCCCGGTGAGGTCGATCGTGGCGCCGGTCACGTGCAGGCCCACGGCCGTGCCGCCCGCAACGTCGAAATGCAAGGCGTCGCCTTCGAAGCGCGCCTTACCCGACACGTCCTGCAGCTCGGGCATGTGCGGCATGTAGCGCACGGTCATGCCGCGATAATCGATCAGGCCGACCAAGCGATCGACCTTGAGTTGCGCGAGGTCGTTGCCGGGCGTGCTCAGCCCGAACTCGGCGGCAACGTCGATCGCGCCGTTGCTGAGATTGGCCAGCGCCCACTGCCGGCCGCCCTCGGCGAATTCGAGCGGCCAGTAGTCGCCCAGATGGTCGACCGGGATGTGGAGCACCTCGGCACGACCGACGAACCTCTGCCCTTCCGGCGTCTTGGTCCCGGTGCCCGTGACCCGCACTGTGGCGGCCCCGAAATCGACCTCGATCCGTTCGATCTTCGCCGTGTGAGACGCCGCATCCATCAGCGCCCGGGCGTTCACCGACTTCACCTGATGCGATGCCGGCAGCACGCCGGGCAAGGTTACGCGTCCGTTGCCGCCGGTGACATCGATCGCCACCGTGCGGATATTTCCGTCGCCATCGCCCTCGACCGTCAAGCGGCCGGACAAGGCGATGTCGACGCCGCGCAGCAGCACGGCATCGGGCGACAGATCGGCGAACATCGAAGGCTTGATGCCCTCGACCTTGGCCTCGACCGCGAAGCGGCTGCGGTCGCGCGCATAGACGCCGCCCAGGGAAACGTCGATCGGATCGCCGCCGCTGCTGAAGCGCGCATTGGCCGAGATGATGACGCCCGACGCGTCGCGCTTCAGCCGCCCGCGCGCCGCGGGGGCAACCCAGGAGATCCCGCTCTTGACGTCGTGCAGCGTCAGTTTCGCCTGCTCGATCTGGATAGAGTCGAGCTGGCCGATCAGCGAATTGTAGTTGGGCTCGGCGAGCAGTTGCTCGACCAGCAGCTCGACCGCCGCGCCCTGCGAATTCGGCCCCCGAATTGGCGAAGATACGCCGCATCATGCCGCCTTCGCGGTCGATCTCGGCCTCGAGGGTCGGCCGCTCGATGATGACCGAAGTCGGCAGGAATATGCCCTGGAACACGCTGCGCGGATCGAACGTCAGCGCTGCGCTCGGCACCGTGGCAATCACCTGCTTCCGGCCGTCGATGAAGCGCAATCCGGTGAAAACCAGGCGAAACGGCTGGCTGATCCCGCCCCACTCCAGGGAAATGCGGTCGACTTCGGGCGTTATGTCGTTGCCCGGCACATCGGCCGCCTCGGCGATCCGCGCCTTCAGGAAGTCGAGGTCGACAGGCCCTGCCATCAGGCGTAGTCCCGCAACTACGACGAGGGCGGCCACGGCGAGGACAACGCCGACCGTTACGCGCGCGCACACCCGAAAAGTTCGCCTGACCAAAGCCGATACTTTCAATTTCTTGACGATGGCGACACGCTTGGGCGAGCGTGCCTCCGGATTTCGACAACTTACCCGACCCGTACATCGCATGTCTTGGCTTTCGACCGCTCGCCTGCCGCGACCGCACGACCCAGCGCGGCGGGATGTGGCGTGGATGCGATGGAACGAACAGGCCGTGCAGCCCGACGCGTTGGCAACGGATCCGGCGGGCGTTGCGTTGCTCGACGCCCTGTTCGGCAACAGCCCGTATCTGACCGAGACGGCACTACAGAACCCGACTTTTATGACCGATCTGTGGCATCGCGGGCCCGACGCCATCCAGGTCGATCTCTCGGCCGAGCTCGACGCTTTGCGCGCCGCCGCGCGCGGCGGCGCGCCACCCGCCTCGGTGGCGACAAGCCTGCGCCGGCTCAAGCGCCGCGTGGCGCTGAATGTCGCTGTCGCCGACATCGCCCAGGCCTGGGCGCTCGACACCGTGACCGGCGCGTTGAGCGCCTTCGCCGCGGGTTGCCTCGGCGCGCTCACCGATTCCATCCTGCTGCAGCTTGCACGCGACGGGCAGCTCGCCATCGGCGCGCGATCCCGAGGCTGCGGGGCTCACCGTGCTCGGCATGGGCAAGCTCGGCGCCGACGAGCTCAACTACTCGAGCGACATCGACCTGATCCTGCTCTACGACCGCGACGCGCCGGCACTCAGAGGCAACGAGCAGGTGTCGCGCCATTTCGTGCGCGGCGCCCGGCTGCTGGTCCAGCTGATGTCGGAGACCTCGGCCGACGGCTATATCTTCCGCACCGATCTGCAGGCTGCGGCCCGACCCGGGCTCGACGCCGCTGGCCATGTCGGTCCAGGCGGCCGAGCTCTACTACGAGAGCGTCGGCCAGAACTGGGAGCGCGCCGCCATGATCAAGGCCCACCCGGTGGCAGGCAACCGCGCCGTGGGCTGCGCCTTCCTCGACGAACTGCGGCCCTATATCTGGCGCAAGCATCTCGACTTCGCGGCGATCCACGACATCCATTCGATCAAGCGGCAGATCGACGCCCATCGCGGCGGCGGCGCGGTCAAGGTGCTGGGCCACAACGTGAAGCTGGGCCGCGGCGGCATCCGCGAGATCGAATTCTTCGCCCAGACCCAGCAGCTGATCTTCGGCGGCCGCGATCCCTCGCTGCGGCTGCGCGCCACCGGCGAGACGCTGCGGGCGCTTGCCGCGGCGGGCCATGTCGCGCCGGCCGCTGCCGACGAGCTGATCGAGGCCTACGGCTTCCTGCGCAAGGTCGAGCATCGCCTGCAGATGGTCGACGACCGCCAGACCCACAGCCTGCCGGCCGACGAGGCGGGCGTCGCCGCGATCGCCACCTTTTTGGGCTACCCCGATTCGCAATCCTTCCAGAAGGACCTGCTCGACCGGCTGCACTGCGTGGAAAGCCACTATGCGCGGCTGTTCGAGGAGGCGCCGAGCCTGGCCGGCCCGGGCGGCAACCTGGTCTTCACCGGCACCGACGACGATCCCGGCACGCTCGAGACCCTGCGCGCTTTGGGCTTCCGCGATCCGGCGGCGGCGGCCGGCATCGTGCGGCGCTGGCATCACGGCCGCTATCGCGCCACCGCCACGGCCCGCGCCCGCGAGCTTCTGACAGAGCTGATGCCGGGGCTCCTGAAGGCGCTGGGCTCGACCGCCGCGCCCGACCAGGCGCTGCTGAACTTCGATCTCTTCCTCGCCAACCTGCCGGCAGGCGTGCAGCTCTTCTCGCTGTTCAAGGCCAACCCCGCACTGCTCGAACTGGTGGCGGCGATCATGGGCAGCGCGCCCGGCCTCGCCGCGCAGCTCGCGCGCCGCACGCTCCTGCTCGATTCGGTACTGTCGCCCGACTTCTATCGTCCCCTTCCCGCGGCGTCGGAAATGGCCGCCGATCTCGCGGCCATCCTGGCGCGGGTCGAGCACGAGCAGGACATCCTCGATTTCGCGCGACGCTGGACCAACGACCGGCGCTTCCAGGTCGGCGTGCAGCAGCTCAAGCACATCGTGCGCCCGGCCCAGGCGGGGCTCGCCTACTCCGACATCGCCGCCGCCACGATTTCGGCGCTGTGCGACCGGGTCGAGCGGCGCTTCGCCGAGACGCATGGCGGGTTTCGCGGCCAGAGGCTGGCGGTGCTCGGCATGGGCAAGCTCGGCAGCCGCGAGATGTCGGCCACGTCCGACCTCGACCTGATCTTCGTCTACGACATCCCGCCCGGCCTCGAGGCCTCGGACGGCCGGCAGCCGCTGCCGGCGACCCAGTATTACACGCGGCTCAGCGCCAAGATCGTGACGGCGCTCACCGCGCACACCAACGAGGGCGGCCTCTACGAGGTCGACATGCGGCTGCGGCCCTCGGGCCGCGCCGGGCCGCTCGCCAACTCGCTCGAGGGCTTTGAGAGCTATCATGCGCAATCGGCCTGGACGTGGGAGCACATGGCGCTCACCCGCGCGCGCGTGATCCACGGACCACCGGGCCTGGCCGAAAGGCTGGCCGACATCGTCAAGACGGCGCTCTGCCGGCCGCGCGATCCCGCGGCGCTGGTGCGCGACGTGGCCGACATGCGCGACCGCATCGCCCGCCACATGCCGGCGAAGAGTCCGTGGGACTTCAAGCACCTGCCCGGCGGCCTGTTCGATATCGACTTCGTGGCGCAGTACCTGGCGCTGCGCCATGCCGCTGCGCGGCCCGACCTGCTCGATCCGCATCCCGCCGAGATGCTGCGGCGGGCGGCGGCGGCCGGGTTCATCGACCAGGGCGACGCCGAGCGCCTGCGCGCCACGCGCGCGCTCCTCTCCGACGTGCAGGGCCTGCTGAGGCTCACCCTGAACGGCGACGAGGCGGCGTTCGACGAGACCAAGGCACCGGAGGGCCAGCGACGCCTGATCGCCGCCACCGAGGGTGCGGCCGACCTTGGCGAATTGCGCGCACGTCTCTTGGCGGAGACCGCGACCGCCCATGCTATATACCAGCGCATCGTCGAGGAGCCGGCGCGCGCCGCCGGCTGGCAGCCTCGAAGCGAAGGCAAAGGGAGCGAAGGATGAGCGTCGACGTCGGCAAGAAGGCCCCCGATTTCACCGCCAACACCGACGGCGGCAAGAAGCTGAAACTGTCGGGCCTGCGCGGCAAGCCGGTGGTGCTCTATTTCTATCCCAAGGACGACACGTCGGGCTGCACCGCCGAGGCCTGCGGCTTTCGCGATTCGCTGCCCAACTTCGCCAAGGTCAAGGCGCAGGTGATCGGCGTCTCCAAGGACAGCGTCGAGAAGCACGACAAGTTCAAGAAGAAGTACGGGCTCACCTTCCCGCTGGTGTCCGACGAGGACGGCAAGATCTGCGAGAAGTACGGCACCTGGGTCGAGAAGAGCCTCTACGGCCGGAAGTACATGGGCATCGAGCGCGCCACCTTCCTGATCGACAAGACCGGCACCGTCGCCAAGGTCTGGCACAAGGTGAAGGTGCCCGGCCATGTCGACGAGGTGCTGGAGGCGTTGAAGGCGCTTTGAAGTTTCTGTCAGGACGACAGGCAGGTTTCCTCTGAAGGGAATGTGGAGAGCAGTGATGGCGAAAGTAAACGTCCTCATTTCCGGCGCCGGCCCCATCGGCTTGACCCTGGCGAACGAGCTGACGCGCTACGGCCTTTCGGTCCGAATCGTCGACAAGAGCGCCGAAAGGACCGACAAGTCGAAAGCCCTGGTGCTGTGGAGCCGCACGATGGAGCTGTTCGACCATGCGGGCTATGTCGAGCCGTTCCTGGCGGCCGGCATGCCGGCGCATGGCGCGCAGATGTCCAACGGCAAGGATGTCATCGCGCGGATCAGCCTTGACGGTATCGACAGCCCCTACCCCTACGCGCTGATGATCCCCCAGAGCGACACCGAGCGCGTCCTCGAGGAGCAGCTCGCCAAGCGCGGCGTCAAGGTCGAGCGCACCGTGGCGCTGGAAAGCTTCACCGATCAGGGCAAGCAGGTTCAGGCCGTGCTGCGCAAGGCGAATGGCGAGAGCGAGACTTCTGACGGCAGACTGGCTGGCCGGCTGCGACGGCGCCCATTCGACCGTGCGGCACGGGCTCGGCCTCGCCTTCGACGGCACGACCCAGCCCAGCGACTGGTATCTGGCCGACGGCCATATCAGCGGCCTCGAGCCCCAGGACCGCCTGCACATCTTCTGGCACAGCGACGGCATCCTGGCCTTCTTCCCGATCACCGCGGGACGGTGGCGGGTCATCGCCGACCTCGGACCGGCCAAGGGCGAAGCCCATCATGCCGATCCGACCCTGGCGGAGATCCAGGCCCTCATCACGCTGCGCGGCACGGAAGGCATCGTCATCAAGGACGCCTACTGGCTCGCGGCGTTCCGCATCAACGAGCGCAAGGTCGCGACATACGGCAAGGGCCGCGCCTTCGTGGCCGGCGACGCCGCCCACATCCACAGCCCGGCCGGCGGCCAAGGCATGAACACCGGCATGCAGGACGCCTTCAACCTCGCCTGGAAACTGTCGCTCGTGATCGGCGGTGTCTGCAAGCCATCGCTCCTCGACAGCTACTCCGTCGAGCGCAGCGCCGTGGGCGACATGGTGCTGCGCAACGCCAGCCGTCTGACGGACGCGGCTGTCATGCGCAATCCGATCCTGCAAGGCCTGCGCAACACCGTGGTCAAATTCGCGCTGGACTTTCCCCAGCTGGGCCACCGCGTGGCCGACATGCTGGCCGAGCTCGATATCGGTTACCCCAAGAGCCCCTTGACGGCCGAAGGCGCGCATCGTGCCCACGGGACGAAGGCCGGCGCACGCTGGCCCGAGCGCCTGCCGCCAGACCCGGGCAAGGCGCGCTTCACAGCCATCGGCCCGGCCGATGTCACGGCCGGACTGGCGACAAAATTTCCCAAGCTGGTGCAGGCGGCGCCCGCTTCCGGCCGGGCCGACGCCCGCGACCTCCTCCTTGTCCGCCCCGACGGCTATATCGGCTTCGCCGGTTCAGCATCGGACCAATCTGGTGCGGAGGCCTACCTCAAAGCCCTGATGACCGGATAGAGAAAAGTACCGGCATCTGCTGTTCCGCTTTGGCGCGGGCACACACTTTCAACGAGGGTGATCACCGGCAGGGATCTTGCTTGCTCGATTATTGAGCAGGCCCGTGCAGGCATGGCTTGTCTCGGCACGTCAACGAAGGAGGATACCATGGCCGTGAGCCCCGGGCTGATCGAGGCGATCAATCAGGAAATCCAGGCCGTACCGATCGCCGCGACGCGTTGGCCGGAGCTCGCTGTGGAGCTGAACCAGCTTCGCGCCGCCGCCGAAGCAGCCCTCGCCGTTCACGACTTCGACCGCGATCCGGCGGACTTCCAGGCAATGCTCGACAGCCACAGGCGCTGAGGCACGCCATGACTTCGTCCGACCTTTGCAGCCTCTCGCTTTGCGAGGCCGCCGACCTGATCCGAGGTGGCGACATCTCCGCCGGAGAATTGCTCGAAGCTACGTTCGATCAGATCGACCGGCTGGAGAAGACCCACCACGCCTTCGTCTGGCAGGACCGCGACGCCGCCAACGCTCGCGCCATCGCGCTGGACGCCGACCGCGCGGCCGGCAAGTCTCTGGGGCCGTTGCACGGCATCCCGATGGCGCACAAGGACATGTATTACCGCGCCGGCCGTGTCTCCACCTTCGGCTCGCGGGTACCGGACAATCAGCCGGCAAAGACCACATCGGTTGCGTTGCGGAAACTCGACGACGCAGGCGCCATCGAAGTCGGCGGGCTGGCGATGGTCGAGTTCGCCATGGGCCCGCACGGCTACAACGCCAATCTGCCGCGCGCCCTCAATCCATGGGGCCACGACCGCGTGCCGTGCGGCTCGTCGAGCGGTTCGGGCGTGGCGGTCGCGGCGCGCATGGCCTTTGCGTCGCTCGGTTCGGACACTGGCGGGTCGATCCGCTGCCCCGCGGCGGCCAACGGCATCGTGGGCTGCCTGCCGACCAGCGGCCTGGTCAGCCGGCGCGGCAGCATGGCGATGTCCTGGTCGCTGGACTGCGTCGGCCCACTGACGCGCACTGCGCGCGACGCCGCGCGCGTGCTCACGGCGATCGCCGGCGAGGCGGGTCGTGATGAGCCCGCGACGGACTATGAGGCCGGCATCGAGCGCAGCCTGTCCGGCCTTCGCATCGGCGTCGCCAAAGGCTACTTCGACGAACGGCTCGATCCCGCGGTCGAGAAAGCCGTGTCGGCGAGCCTTGACGTGCTGCGCGAGGCAGGCGCCGTCATCGTGCCGGTCAAGATTCCCGAATCGGTCGCACTGGCATCGAGCCTCCATCCCCTGGTGATGAAGGCCGAGGGCGCCGCCAATCACCGGCCCTGGAAGCGCACGCGGGCGGAGCGATACTCGGACGAGGTCGGCAAACGGCTGGAGGCGGGCTTTTTCATTCCGGCCACCGACTACATCAACGCCCTGCAGTACCGGGCCTACGCGCTGGAAGACTTCCTCGAAAACGTGATGTCGGAAATCGATGCGCTGCATACTGCGGTCCTGCCAATGCCGACGCCGACCCTCGACCAGACCGCCTATCGCGACGGCCCTGCCTATCTCGACATGGTGGTCTCGCTGACGCGCAACACCCGTCCGATTAATTTCCTCGGGCTACCGGCGCTCAGCGTCACCTGCGGCTTCACGCCCGACGGCATGCCGACATCGTTCCAGCTCGTCGGGCGGCCGCATGACGAGGCTCTGCTCTTTCGCATCGGCCATCGATTCCAGATGGAGACGCTGCTGCACAAGCGTATCCCGCAAGCCTTGGGCAGCTGACGCCTGTCACACTGCGGATCCTTTACTCGGCACTCGGCTCCTCGGTGACCGACACCACTTTCGCGTCTCGATTGCTCGTCGACGGGGCCACAAATCCTGTGCAACCGCTCGCCCAAACCCTCGTTTCGTGTCGGCTGCCAATTCTTGATAAACGGGAGAACGACGTTGAGGTTGATGCCTGTCGCCGCGTTCGGAGTGGGCCTGTCGCTCGCCTCGGCTCTTGTCGCGCATGCAGATGAGGTGCGGTTCGCCGGGCAGAGCCGGGCTACGCCGCAATTGAAGGTCGACGTCCTCGGTATGGTCGCCGGTTACTCGGCGCAACGATACAAATGCGGGACAATCACCGCGGTCAACAGCACGATCCTACCGAAGAGCTACAGTCCACGCATACCGCTGCACCAGATCGCCTCGCCGGACCACGTCTACGAACGGTGGGTGGTCGACCTGTGCGAAGTGAAGCGGGCTTTCCTCGTGGGCTTGTGGCCCGACCCCAAGGGCGGTGCGAATTTCAAGGTCGTCGAGATTCGTGACGGCGTCGAACCGTGACTCCGTCGCACGGCCCATCGGAAAGGAGCAGAAAGTGAAGTTGACATCCATCGCCGGTCTTTTTGTCATGCTTGTAGGCCTTGCGAGCAGCGCGGCCCTCGCCGCGCCGCCGGTCACGGACTGGAACGGCACCTATGCCTATTCCGAGTCGCTCGGCCGCGATCCCGGCGGCGCCGTGCCATTCATCGAGCATCGCCTGATTGTCGGCCCGTCGAGCTGCCGCATCGTCGCGGAAGGTTTCCAGACAGACACCAACATCCGCTGCAAGGCCGCGCCCAACGGCAACAAGCTCGAGGTCCGCTTCGCGAGCTTCGCCGACGGCCGGCTCGAGAACAGGTATGGCAATCGGCAGTATGCCGTCGACCAGCCGCTGTTCTCGATCGCGCGCGGGCCGGGAGGACTCGTCACCACGTGGGAGGCCTACAAGCCGGACACGGCCACCCCATCGGGCGTCTACTTCAAGAAGGCCGCGCGGTAGACACGAATCACTTCGACGGCGCCCAGCCGTAGACCTTCTGCAAGGCCCCGCCCATGAGAGTGGCACGGTCGCTGTCGGACAGGCGGTCGGTGACGCGAAACGACTCGACGCCCTGTTTGTAGGTCAGCAAGGCCACGGCGCGCGTCCAGTCGGTCCCCCACATGCAACGATCGAGACCGAACGCGTCGAAGATGCGGCCGAGCGGATCCCAGATGTCCTTGTAGGGAAACTTCTCGTGCGAGAGCGTGCAGGCGCCGCTGATCTTGACCGCGACGTTCTTGTGAGGGGCGAGCGCCAGAAGACTCGGCAGCTCCGCCCAGGGCTCCGGCGGCGCCGGCGGCGTGAAGGGCTGGTGCAGCCCGAGATGGTCGACCACCAGGGTCGTGTCGGGATTGCGGTTGGCGAGCAGACCGACCTGCTCGAGGCGGCCGCGGCACAACAGGTTGACCGGCAGGTCATGCTTCGCCGCGGCGGCCAGCACGCGGTTGATGCCAGGATCGGCGGCGTCGGTCGACACGCTGGGATTCATCATGATGCGGACGGCGACGGTGCCGTCGATCGCCGCCCAGTCGGCGATCGTGTCAGCCACCGCGGGATCGTTGGGATCGACCGGCTTGACCAGGCCGAAGCGGCCGGGATGAGCGGCATGGACCGCGAGCGCGTAGCTTGCGTCATAGCGGTACATGGCGAAGACCGACGTCAGCAGCGCGCCATCGACTCCGACGGCGTCCATGGCCTTCACCATGTCGGCGCCGGTGACCTCGGGCGGGCCGGCCAGGACCTCGACCCACGGGCGGCCGGGGTGATTGCGCTCGTAGCAATGAACCTGGGAATCGATCGTCGCCATAAGCCCCTCCCCCGTGAAAGAGCGCGAGGCTAGGGTGCGGCGCGCCGGGCATCAAGAGAGAGAGGGCGCGCGATTTCGCGATGCACCTCCGCTCTTTGCGGTCAGTCCCTGACCGTCATGTCCACGGCGCGCGCCTTGTGGGCGTAGATGTCGATCTTGGACCACATGCGGGCGCGGGCGACCGCGTCGGCCTCGGCGCCCGTCTCGTAGGGGCCGTGCCAGGCCATGGTTTCCGGCACGGGCTTGTTCCAGTTGGCCCGCCCGTTCTCGGTCGCGTACTCGGCTTCAAACACGAACCACATTGCCTGCTCTCTTGCTGTCGTCCCAGCCATCCCGGCTGAACGTGAACTTGTCGCGGATGCACCGGTTGAAGAATGCGCCCTTGGAAGGCGATGCCTTCATCGCCGCATAGGTCTCGGGCGGGACCTGCCTGTAAGTATAGCGCCGGCCTGTCTGGAAGACGACGTTGAGCTCGCGGCGTCGCGAGTCGTAGCGGAAGGAGCGGATCACCGTGGACGGCATGACCGGAGAATAACGCTGAAGCGGGGGCTGGGCTCCCGCCCCGCGCCGCCAACTGCTGCCGCCATATTTCTCTCACTGGGCCCAGCGCGGCGGCACCCGGCCCGCGACAGAAGACGCCTGGCGGCGCTTCAGATCCACCGCCCTGCGGCGGCCCTCCCTCCCGCGGCACGGCAAAAGCGCGTGATTCGCCGACTTGCCGCCAGCCCGTGGCCTGCCCTACCCTACGCTCCACCCTCACCGAAGGACGCACACCATGACCGTCGACAATCCGAACCATCAGTGGATAGGCAAGCGTACCCCCCGGCCGGACGGCGCCGACAAGGTCACGGGACGGGCGGCCTACGCCGCCGACACCAACATGCCCGGCATGATCTGGGGCAAGGTGTTGCGCAGCCCGCACGCCCATGCGCGCATCAAGTCGATCGATGCCTCGAAGGCCGAAGCGCTGCCCGGCGTGCACGCCGTGATCACCTCCAAGGACATCGTCGATTTCCCCATCGCCAAGGGTCCGGTGATGCTGGGTATCCAGGACATGCGCTGGATGTGCCGCAACGTCATGGCGCGCGACAAGGCGCTGTTCCACGGCCATCCGGTGGCCGCCGTCGCCGCCATATCGCAAAATATCGCCGCCGAAGCGCTGAAGCTGATCAAGGTCGACTACGAGGTGCTGCCCTGGGCGATCGACGTCGAGGACGCGATCAAGCCCGGCGCGCCCATCCTGCACGACCATATCAAGTTCCAGGACAAGCCCTCCAACATCGCCGGCACGCTCGAGCACAAGAAGGGCGATGTCGAGGCCGGCTTCAAGCAGGCCGACGTGATCGTCGAGCGCAGCTTCAAGACCGAGGCCGTGCACCAGGGCTATATCGAGCCCCATGCCTGCCTGGTGAGCGTAACCGACGGCAAGGCCACGATCTGGAGCTCGAGCCAGGGCCAGTTCATGGTCCGCGCCATGTCGGCCCTGCTGACGGGCATGACCCAGAGCGACATCCGCGCCATCCCCGCCGAGATCGGCGGCGGCTTCGGCGGCAAGACCATCATCTACCTCGAGCCGCTGGCGCTGATGTTGGCCCGCAAGACGGGCAAGCCCGTCAAGATGGTGATGTCGCGCGAGGAAGTGTTCCGTGCCTCCGGCCCGACCTCGGGCTCGAAGAGCATCGTCAAGATCGGCGCCAAGAAGGACGGCACGATCACAGCCGCCCAGGGCACCTACTGGCTGCAGGCCGGCGCCTTCCCCGGCTCGCCGATCCGCGGCGCCGCCGGCTGCGCCTTCGGGCCCTACGACATCGAGAACGCCCACACGGTGGGCTACGACGTCGTCTCCAATCGCTCCAAGGTCGCGGCCTACCGCGCGCCGGGCGCGCCGATCGGCGCCTATGCCGTCGAGTGCGTGCTCGACGAGCTGGCCGAGAAGCTCCACATGGATCCGCTCGAACTCCGCCTCAAGAACTCCGCCAAGCAGGGCACCAAGGCGGTACATGGTCCGCTCTATCCGGTCATGGGCTACCAGGAGACGCTGAAGCAGGCGCTCGCCCATCCGCATTACAAGGCGCCGCTCAAGCCCAACCAGGGCCGCGGCGTGGCGAGCGGCTACTGGTTCAACGCCGGCGGCGAATTCGAGCGCCCAGGTGAGCGTCAACGAAGACGGCTCCGTCGTGGTCATGACCGGCCATCCCGACATCGGCGGCTCGCGCGCCTCGACGGCCAACATCGCCGCCGAACTCCTGGGCATCGACCACGACAAGGTGCAGGTGCTGATCGGCGACACCAGCAGCATCGGCTTCTCGAACCTGACCGGCGGCAGCCGCGTCACCTTCGCCTCCGCCATGGTGGTCACGCAAGCGGCGGAGCAGGTCATCACCCAGCTGCGCCAGCGCGCGGCCAAGATCTGGAAGATCGATCCCGACGCCGTCAACTGGGACAACGGCGAGGCCAAGCCGGCCGGCGACAATGCCGGCAAGTTCGATCCGCTGTCTCTGGCCCAGCTCGCCGCGCGGGCGACCGAAACCGGCGGGCCGATCGGGGCCGGCGCCTCGACCAACACCACGGGCGCCGAGGGCGGCTTCAGCACGCATATCTGCGACGTCGAGGTCGACCGCGGCACCGGCCGCGTCTGGGTCACGCGCTACACCGCCTTCCAGGATGTCGGCCGCGCGATCCATCCCGACTACGTCGAGGGCCAGATGCAGGGCGGCGTCGCCCAAGGCATCGGCTGGGCGTTGAGCGAGGAGTACATCTACGACAAGAACGGCCGGCTCGATAACGCGGGCTTCCTCGACTACCGCATGCCCGTCACCTCCGACCTGCCGATGCTCGATACGGTCATGATCGAGATCCCCAACCCCAAGCATCCGCAGGGCGTGCGCGGCGTCGGCGAAGTGCCGCTGGTGCCGGTGATGGCGGCGGTCGCCAACGCCGTCCACGGCGCCCTGGGCCTTCGCCTCAGCAGCCTGCCGATGTCGCCGCCGAAGGTGCTGGAGGCGCTGGACGCGGCCGAGCCGCTGGCGAAAGCGGCCGACTGACGCCGAAAGGCACGACGACGCCAGCCGCCCGCCGGGGCGGCTGGTGGGGCGGACCGATACAACCCTGCCGATAGATTTTGACTGGACTCTACTCCCGGTTGGCACGACACTGGCTTGGGGACGATAGGGGCAGTTATGGCTGTCGACACGCCTGAGGACGGCAAGGTTGCGGCGCCAAGCAAGGAACGTCCGGTATCGTGGGTGTCGTTGTTCCGCACCGCCCGCGCACCGCTTGCCGTGCTGGTGCTGGCGGCCATAGCCCTGATCGTGCCGCCGCAGACCAACGACATGCTGGCGGCGCTGTCGAATGGCGGGTTCCACTTCTGGCCCGCCCTGTGGTTTCAGGTATCGCTTGCCGCCCTGTCGGTCAGCGCCTGGTACTGGGCCCGTACCCTGATCGACGCACGGTTCGACGTCGTGGGCACGAAGGCCGATCGGGCGAACCTGGTCGAGACCGATAAGCGCATAAATCCCTTCGCCCTCGCCGCGGTTCCCTGGCTGATCGTCGGCCTGTCGGTGGGGCTTGGCCTCTTCCTGATCCCGCGCGCGCAATTCCTGCCGAACCTGGCCATCCTCGCCGTGTGGGTCATTGCGTTTGGCGCCATCGCCGCAAGAACCTGGATCCATCCGCCGGCGACGCAGGAGCAGCGCCTGGCCGAACGCAGCACTTCGAGCCTGCGGGACTGGTGGCATCACCTGCCCATTCGGTTGCGGCTCCTGGCGAATCGCGCGCCCGGTCAGCCATGGCTGGCGGCGGTGATCGTCGGCGGCGCCCTTCTGGTCTTTGTCGTGGGCGCGGTCGCCTCGTTCGTCGACTGGCAGGGCTTCGAGCAGATCAGCCTGCCGACCCGCATCGCCGCGCTCTTTCCCGGTCCCTCCGCCGCCCTGGTCTGCCTGGCGCTGATGACCGGTCCCCTGGCGGTGCTCACCTTCCTGTTCGACGGATTGCGGTTCTCGTGGACGTTCAAGGAACAGCAGGTGGGATTGTCGCGACCGCCGATCATCCTGCTGCTCATGGTGCTGATCGGCGCCGCGCCCTACCTGTTCAGCCTCCACACGGTTCGCGCGATGCCGTCGAAGCTAGTGGCAGAGCGCGACGATCTGGGCGTGCTCTTCAAGGCATGGGCCGCCGCCTGCGCACCCAAGGACGGGCCGGTGCGCCCGATCATCGTCGCCGTTTCGGGCGGCGCCTCGCGGGCCGCGGTGTGGGCCGCGAGCGTTCTCCAGAAGGTCGAGGAGGCGTCGCCCTCGGGACCCGGACCGGCCGTGTTTGCCGTGAGCAGCGTCTCCGGCGGCTCGCTGGGAGTCGCGGCCTACATGGCCCTGCTCCATGACCTGCCGCCCGATCAACGCTGCGCTCAGGGCTCGACCGCCGAGCGCAAGGCGCGGGTGGCAATGCTCGGCACGATGCCGCTGGCGCACGATGCGCTTGGCCCCCTGCTGGTGGCGGCGATCGCCGTCGACGTTCCGCGCGCCCTTCTCAGCCCCTTCGCCGCAGCGGCCCGCGCGGTGAGCGGCCGCCAGCCGCAGGGCGGCGACCGCGCCGAATGGATCGAGCGCGCCTTCGAGGGGATCTGGAAGGAAGCAGCCCCCAAGGGCACCATCCTCTTCGACCAGCCGTTTCTGTCGTTGTTCTACGACGGCCCGCACAACATCCGGGCCGGCATGCCGATCTGGATCGCCAACGGAACCGAGACCGGCACGGGCAGCCGCCTTCTCACGGTTCCGTTTGCGCCCGAGCCCTCCGTCTGGCCCTTCCACGCCGCCCGGGATGCCCTGTTTGCCCTGAATGCCGACGTCTCGATCTCCACCGCCGTCAACAACACGGCGCGCTTTCCCTATCTCGAACCGTCCGGCGAACTGCTCGCCCTGCCCGACCCCAACCGCCCGCCGGGCCTGCGCGAGCAATTCCATATCCTGCGCGGCGAGACCCGGGAGATCATGGATGGCGGCTACTTCGAGAATGAGGGATTGCAGACCGCGCTCGAACTCGCCGCCTGGCTAAGGACGGAGGGGCGGAAATTCGTCGGCAACCGCATCGTCGCGCCGATCATCGTGCAGGCCACCGCAGACGGCGACGCGAAAGTCGCCGATACAGACGTGGTGCGGTGCAACGACCGGCTGGACGATCCGCGCGCGCCCTCCCCCGTGAAGCCGCCGCTGCAGCTCCTCGCGCCGATTTTCGGCCTGTACAACGTCCGCGGCGGCCACTCGGCAGTCATGCTGCGCATGGCCAAGCTGGGCTATTGCAAGGAATCGTTCTTCCACTTCTATCTTCCGGGCGACAAGGCGGGCGATGTCCCGCTCAACTGGGTGCTGTCGGACGGCACGGCGGCGTTCGTCCGCGGCGCGATCGGCAACGCGGATATCGGCAACGCCGCCGAGGGCAAGAGACTGGTCGACACCCTCAAGCAGCCCTGACCGCCCGCACCCTGAAACCGTCCCCAGCCGCCGCAAGCCAAGGCGGCACAATTGGAGTAGAGATCCCCGGCGAGCGTTCCCCGACCATTGCCGAGGAGAACCGTGCCATGAATATGTCGACCGAAAGCATCCTGATCATACTCCTCGTCGGCATCGTCGCCGGCTGGCTGGCCGGCAAGGTTGTCCGCGGCACCGGGTTCGGCCTGATCGGCGATCTCCTGGTCGGCATAGCCGGCGCCTTCGTGGCAGCGTGGCTGTTCCCGCGCCTGGGCATCTCGATCGGCGGCGGCATCGTCTCGGACATCATTTTCTCGGCGCTGGGCGCGATCATCCTGCTGGTGATCGTGCGCCTGATCCGCGGGATCGGCCGCGGCTAGCGCCTTCTCCTTCGCGGAATAGCCCGGTCGCGCGCCGGGTCGAATCGCTTTACGCTCCGTGAAAACCACGGAGGAGCGGCGTGCAAGGCGAGGCTTCGTACGATTACATCGTGACCGGGGCCGGTTCGGCCGGCTGCGCCGTTGCCGGCCGGCTGAGCGAGGACGGCCGCTCATCCGTGCTCCTGCTCGAAGCGGGCCCGCCCGACACCTATCCGTGGATCCACATTCCGCTCGGCTACCACAAGACCTTCAACAACCCGAAGGTCAACTGGATGTTCGACTCGGAGCCGGAGGTCGAACTGAACAACCGCGTGATGTACCAGCCGCGCGGCAAGGTGCTGGGCGGCACCAGCTCGATCAACGGCATGGTCTATATGCGCGGCAATGCCGCCGACTACGACGAATGGCGCCAGCGCGGCTGCGAGGGCTGGGACTACGATTCGGTGCTGCCCTACTTCAGGCGGGCCGAGGACAATGTGCGCGGCAGCGACGAATTCCACGGCACCGGCGGGCCGCTCAAGGTGAGCGACCATCGCTGGCAGCCGACCCTGGCCAAGGCCCTGCACGAGGCCGCGGTGGAGGCCGGCATCCCGGCCAATCCCGACTTCAACGGCGCCACCCAGGAAGGCGTCGGCTACTACCAGACCACGATCAACAAGGCGCGGCGCTGGTCGAGCGCGCGGGCCTATCTCGGCGGCGCCAAGCAGCGCAAGAACCTGGTGATCGCCACGCGGGCGCATGCGACGCGCGTGCTGATCGAGAACGGGCGCGCCACGGGCGTCGAGTATCGCACGCCGGACGGCCTGGTGACGGCGCGGGCGAAGCGCGAGGTGATCGTCTCGGGCGGCGTCTACGGCTCGCCGCAGCTCCTGATGCTGTCCGGCCTCGGCCCGGCCGCGCATCTGCAGCAGCACGGCATCGCGGTGATCCGCGACATGCCGGGCGTCGGCAGCCACCTGCACGACCACTTCAACACCTATGTCGCCTATCGCTGCGCCCAGCCGGTGACCATGAACGACCTGGTGCTGAGCCTGCCGCGCCGGATCCTGGCCGGGGCGCAATATGCGCTGGGCCGCACCGGGCCGCTGGCCAGCATGGGCCTGTTCGTGGGCGCGCTGGTGCGCAGCGACAAGCGGCTGGAGCGCCCCGACCTGCAGATCAACATGTTCGCCTGGGCGGTGAAGGACCGCGATCGCAACGGCGTCGTGCCCCAGCCCTTCTCGGCGTTTGGCCTGAGCCCGGTCCATCTTCGGCCCGATGGCCGCGGCACGGTGCGGCTGAAATCGCCCGATCCGCTGGCGGCGCCGGAGATCAGGTTCAATTTCCTGAAGAGCGCCTACGATTTCGAGGCGCTGATCCACGGCATGCGGCTCTGCCGCGAGATCGCGCGCCAGCCGGCGCTCGCGCCCTTCGTCATGGAGGAGATACTGCCCGGCGCCGCGGTCGCGGGCGAGGCCGAGCTCAAGGCCGACATCCGCGCCCGCGGCGTCTCCAACCTGCACCCGGTGGGCACCTGCCGCATGGGCCGCGAGCCCGACGCGGTGGTCGACCCGCAGCTCCGCGTCCACGGCATCGGCGCGCTCAGGATCGCCGACGCCTCGATCATGCCGTCGATCGTGGCCGGCAACACCAACGCGCCCTCGATCATGATCGGCGAGAAATGCGCCGACATGGTGCGCGCAGCCGCGGCCTGAGGCTCGCGGAAACAGTGGTGGCCGAAACGTTGGTCGCCGCGTGGGGGCTGCCAACGTTTGGTGCGTGCCTGCCGGCATGTGCAAATCCCTGGAAAAGGTGCCGGCAGGGATAGGCCACAACATTGCGCTCGGTTGTCAAGCGATCGCGCGATCAAATAATTCTTGCGCGCCGTAGGGACGCCGGAAAAATGCAGAAATTGCCCAGTGCATGCACTGCTGTCACGCGTGAGGGCCGGCGGTTCGGGGAACCCTGACGCCGTTTGCGCGTTCACCTCCGTACCCCTCAATGTATGAGACTTCAGGAGGACGCCATGGAGCGCGACCGAACACCCGTCGAGGCACGAGGCGGCGTCATCAGCGGCCGCATCATCACGGTCCTTGCCGTTTCAGCCGTCAGCGCCGTCGTCGCCCTGGCCGGTGTGTGGGCCCTGATCGGCATCCCGAACTAGCCTGCTTCCGCCGCCGCTCAGCTCGCGTTGCCTTCGCTTTCCAGCGCGTCGACGATCGCCCAGGTCTTCGCGCCGACGACGCCGTCGACGCCGAGGTCGGATTGCTGCTGCAGCTTTTTCACCGCCAATTCGGTCCTGGCGCCGAATTGTCCGTCGACCCCACCAGTGTCGAAACCGACGGCGCTCATCCGGCTCTGCAGGCGGCGGACCGGCAGGCCGCTCGAACCCAGGCGCAGCACCGGCTCGCTCTGGTCGGCTTCGTCGATGTTGATCCAGGTCACGCGGCCCGCGATTTCGTCGGCCGGGATTTCCCGCGCCTGCTGGAACGCCTTCACCGCGCGTTCGGTGCCCGCGCCGAAGACGCCGTCGATCGCGCCGGGATCGTGTCCCAGCGCCTTGAGAGCCTGCTGCAGGTCGCGCACCGCGGGGTCGCTCGAGCCCCGCTTCAGAACCGGTTCGGCCATGATCGAGTTCCTCCGCTATACCGTCGTCAATCCCGACAGCGACGCGAGCGTCGACCCCGCGCCGCCCGCCGGCACCCACCATGTCCGCGGACCGACCACGCCGTCGGCCGGCAGCGAATGCTGCTCCTGGTAGGATTTTACGGCGGCCTCGGTGCGCGGCCCGAAATCGCCGTCGGCCGGCCCGGGATCGGTCGGGGCGGCGCCGGAAAACCTGAGCAGCCCCTTCTGCAGGCCGACGACCGCGCGGCCCTTCGAGCCGGGCCTCAGGGGCGGCGTATCGGGATCCGCCGGCATGCGCTGCCAGGTGCTCTCGCCGATGATGCCGTCGGGCGGCAGTCCCGCACCTTGCTGAAAGGAGATCACGGCAGTCTGCGTCAGCGGCCCGAACACGCCGTCGATCTGGTCGTAGCCCATCGTCTTCATCATCACGAGGATCGTCTGGGCGCGCTGGACGGCTCTTCCGATCGATCCGATCGCGAGCCTGGGACCACTGTTCATCGGCTTCCTCGTGGAGAGACGTGGACGGCATAAGCTGCTCCGTCAGGATTAGCAAAGCGGTCGCTGGTGACTGTGACTTTCCGCACAGCCGGCCGGCGACCGACTGCTTCGACGTCGCATGATGCGCGCCGTGCGCGTCCGACACGGCGCTGCTTGCCGTCATGATCTTCAGCGCCGGCGTGAAGGTGCGTCCGACCGTGGGCAGCGCGACGTATCGACTGGAACATACAGGAGCTCCGCGCGTTAGCTTGGAGTTGGAGTGCGTCACAGTCCGAGCAACCGCGTTGGCGAGCACTCATAGGAGGCGACATGGATATCACCACGATACTCATCATATTGGTCGTAGTTATACTTCTGGGCGGCGGCTTTTACGGTCGTGGCCGCTGGTACTAGGCAAGGTCCGAACAAGTCAGAGAGTGCTCGAGAACTCATCGAAACGGATGAGGCGGCGGTGGAATGTGCCATCGCCTTCAGAGCGACTCGGCAAGCTCATTGCCGACGAGAAGTGGGCCAAGCATCATCCGATGCGGGCCAGAGGCCGGCGCTCCGGAAGACCAAGACGCGCGACTGGAGTTGCGCGCCCCAGCCCTATTTCCTCTTTCCCGACGACGGCCAGGGCATGGGCCAGATGTCGACGCCGGTGCGGTGGCCTGCACGCCGTTGTTTGAGGACTTCATCACGGCTGCCGTTCGATCGGGCGTGCCGCGCCTGCACAAGACAGACGAAAGAGTTGCCTATTGACCAGACAGCCCGCCGCAATAGGCGCAAGGCTGCATCCGACTAACAGAAACGGGGGAGGCCAACACTTCAAAGGAGACATTTCATGATCAAACCGCAAATTGCCGTCATCGGCGCCCTGTTGTTGGGCGCGTGCGCCTCGCAGCCCCAGGCGACCGCACCGCCGCCGCCGCCTCAGGCGTCGGTGGCTCAGGCACCTTCGTACCTGGTGTTCTTCGACTGGGACAAGTCGACCCTGTCGCCCCAGGCGATGTCCACGATCGATCAGGCAACCGCGGCCTATAAGGCCAACGGCGGTGCCCGTATCGCCGACATCGGCAATACCGACACCTCGGGTTCGAAGGGTTACAACATGTCGCTGTCGCTGCGCCGCGCCGACGCGGTCAAGGGTGCCCTGATCCAGAACGGCGTGCCGTCGACCTCGATCGACAGCGCCGGCCGCGGTGAAACGAACCTTCTCGTCCCGACGGGCGACGGCATCCGTGAGCCGCAGAACCGGCGCGTCGAGCTTGCCGGCTTCCAGGGCCAGGTCAGCACGGACATCTTCAGGGACCCGCGCGCTTACTGCCAGGCCCTGACGGACAAGTGGCGTCAGTACCGCAACTCCCAGGTCGATATGGTCGAAGCGGCGGCCATCGCCCAGTGCGAGGCGGGCAACTACCAGGCCGGCATTCCGGTGCTCGAGGACTCCCTGATCACGGCCCAGATGCCGCTCCCGGCGCCCGGCTATCGCTGGCCTGGCAGGAGCTATTCGCGCAGCTAGGCGAATGCAGATGACGGATGGCCGGCCGCAGGGCCGGCCATCCTGTCCGCGTTTTGGTGCGCTACCTCGAAGCGTCTCCGACTATGCGGGGCTGACGATCAGCGAGAGCGAGCAGTCGGAAATCCTCAAGCAGCTTGGAGTTGATGTGCGTTCTTAGCTGGGAGCGCGCCACTCCAGTGGCGCCTCATGATCTTCCGCGAGCGGGTATTCGCAGTCCAAAAAGCATGAAAAGAAGCGCCACTGGAGTGGCGCGCTCCCAGCAATGATTTATACTCCGTCGGTCCAATGCCGAGGCGGTCGGCCCGGACGTGCAGGTCACGCGTTTCCTGTGCCTGGTACGCGCGAAGTGGTTGCCGCCCAGGGGAGAAGATGAGCGGCGACGAAAAGACCACGTTCTATGATTCGCTGGTCAACAGGATCAAGAACAACAAGGTCGTCGCCATCGGATTGCTCGTCGTGGTGATCGCCACCACAGGCGCCGGCATGCTGTTCGATCTCTACGGCAAGTTCGTGGAGGCAACGAGCCCGCAGCTCGTTCTCGGCGCGATGAATGTCGTGCCCTCGGACACCGCGCCGTTCCGGGACGGCAAGGGAATTCCCTGCCTGCTGCAGGACAAGGTCATGCGCACCTTCGACGGCTCGGAGCACCATCCGAATTCGCCCCTGCAGCTCGCCTTCACCTTCTCCAACAACGCCAAACACGATGCCCTGTTCACAGCGGCGGATTTCGTCGTGAGCCATACGCAGCAGGTCGCGGGAGGCGGTCCCGGCATCGTCGAGCCCAGCCACACCTACAAGATGCGCCTCGAGTTCAAGCCCGGAACGCAGACGCTGGTCCTGAACCCGCCCTACCGGATTCCCGCGAACGACACGGGCGCCTTCGCCATCGACATCCTGCCGGCCGGCGACGGGATCGGCCTCTGCTGGGTCCTGCACATCGCGTTCAAGACCAGCCTCGGCACGATCAAGACCGAGCCGTTCGCCGTCACGATGTCGAAAACGCCGCGATAGAGCGACACGGTCCGTCACCCCGACCGGGCATCGCCCGCCTCGCCGGCGCGCTGTTCAGCTCGATGGCCGGGCGTCAGCATGGCCCCTGTGTCCCTAGGCCAAAGTGCCGGCAACGAAGGTTTGCTTCGGAAGGATCTTGCCTGCGCGCAGTACCGATGCCGCATCGCTAACCGACAACGGCTTGGAGAAGTAGTAGCCCTGTATTTTGTGGGCTCCCCACAACCTGATCAATTCCAATTGCGCAGCAGTCTCGACGCCCTCGACGATGACATCCATTCCCAATTCATGCGCCAGGCCGATAGCTGCCCGCACGATCACCGCGCTCTTCGAACTCGCGGTCAAACCCGGCATGAAGCTCTGTGCAATCTTGACCCGACTTGCCGGGAATCGGCTGAGATAGTCGAGAGAGGAGTAGCCTGTCCCGAAATCGTCGATCGCAACGCGCACGCCGGCTTCGTGCAGCCGAAGAAGAACGTCGTCATGGTCCTGGGACGCTTCCATGTAAACGCTTTCCGTGAGTTCAAGCTCGAGCAATTCGGGTGGCAGCAACGTTTCCGCCAGGGTTTTTGCAATGTCGGCTTCCAGTGCAAGTGGTGTCTTGAATTGCAGGGCCGAAACGTTGACCGAGATCAACGGCACCACCAGCCCGACGTCCAGCCACTCCTTGGTTTGCCGGCAAGCCTCGTGCAAAACCCAATGTCCGAGCATCGTGATGAGCCCGGTCTTCTCCGCAACCTGGATGAACTCTCCCGGCATGATCAGACCGCGCTTTGGATGGTGCCACCGAACGAGCGCCTCCAGGCCAACGATGCGGTTCGTCTCGAGATCCACCTTTGGCTGATACACGAGGAAGAGTTGCCGAGAGGCGATCGCTTCGCGCAGGTCGGTACCCAGCGTCACGCGCGCCCGCACTTCCGTGTCCATCGCATCGGTGAAGAACCGGAAGGTGCCACGTCCCTCGGCCTTGGCCCGATACAATGCGACATCGGCGTGGGACAGGAGTGTCTCCGCGTCCGGTGCGTCGGGCCCGTGGATGGCGATCCCGATACTCGCGCCACTTTGCACGTCGATGCCCCCGATCGAGAAGGGTGCGGCGATTGCCTGCAGCACCTTGTCGGCCACAAGAGCGGCGTCCGAGGATTCGTGGACGGCCACGATAATCGCAAATTCGTCGCCGCCGAATTGCGCAACGGTGTCTGCTTCACAGCCAATAGTTTCCAGCCGATGAGCAATCTGTTGCAGCAGGAGATCGCCAATGGGATGCCCCATGACGTCGTTGACATCTTTGAAGTGATCCACGTCGATATAGAGCACGGCGACGCCGGAACCGCCCCGTCGCGCACGGGCGATTTCCTGTTGCAAGGTCTCCACGAACACCGCGCGATTGGCCAGCCCGGTCAGAGAATCCCGCCGAGCCATCGTCCTGATCACCGCGTCGACACGCTTGCGTTCGGTGATGTCGCGAACGGTTGCGTAGAGACATGTCCCTTCTCCGTTCACTACGCGGGTCATGAGCACATCCGCCGGAAACTCCACGCCGTCATCCCGTTTATGCATCCATTCGAAGAAGTGGCTCCCCTTGTCCATTGCTATTGCGATCATTTCGCGCGCCTTCTCGGCCGACGCGCGGCCGTCCGGCTGGCGTTCGGGTGAGTATTCCCAGGGCTTTCGAGAGACGAAGTCTTCCGTACTCTTTTCCCCGAAGAGCCTCGCGGCGCTGAGATTTGCCGAGGTGAAACTGCCGGACGACGGCTCCAGAGTCACGATGGCGTCACGCGTCGTTTCAAACAACTCGCGGAATCTCGTCTCACTGGCCCGCAATTCAGCCTCGGTCCGCTTTCGCTCGGTGATGTCCCGGCCGAAGCATATGAATTGACCTGTTTCCCGCCAGAAGGAAATGCTGCCCTCGACGTCAATGACGGCGCCCTCCTTCCGCCGATGTCGTACTTCAAAATGATCGAAGCCTGCGTCCATGACCTTCGCAATGTGGCGGGCGGTCTCCTCTGGTGATTTCGTGAACTCGATATCCTGAATGTAAAGATTCAGGATCTCCGCGCGCGAATAGCCAACCATGCGGCAGTAGCTGTCGTTCACATCGAGAAATTTTCCATCCGCGTCGAGAACCCAAAATCCGTCAATGGTGGTGGCCAACATGGTGGCGTACCGTTCGCCGTGCAGCCGGATCGTTTCGCGGGCGCGCGTCTGGTCGTCGTTGATGAACGCCGCGATCACCGACAAGCCCAGGATCAACAAGGTGATGACGGCGATGAAACCAGCCAATAGCGGTGGATCGACCGATAGCCCTGCGCCAGAGTTGTTCGATTCCGGATACATGAAGGTGGCAAACATCCCCATGTAGTGCATGAGCACAATGGCAAATCCCATCACCAGGGCGCCGATCGGCCGGGCCCAACGATGACGTGCGTCAGTGCGACCCGACAGGCTGCGAATCGCAAACAGTGCCGCCGTCGACAGGGCAAAGGCCAGCACCGCCGACAAGGCGAAACGCCATGGGTCATAATATATGTGGGACTGCATCTGCATCGCGGCCATGCCGATGTAGTGCATCGCCGCAATGCCGCCGCCGAGTATCAGCCCGGCCAGCAGGAGCCGATGGCTCCGATTGAAATTATCCGCAATCAGGCTGAACGCCGCGCAGCTCGCGGCCACCGCGCAGGCTGCCGAAACAAGGGTGGTCGACACGTCGTAACCGACATGCATCGGCATTACGACCGCGAGCATCGCGATGAAATGCATGGCCCAGATACCGCAACCCATCGCAAAGCCCGCCGTCACGAGCCACATCCGCCGGGTCCTCACCGCCCGCGCAGCATGGACGCGCTCGATCAGCTGAAATGAGGTGTAGGCCCCGAAAGCGGCCACCAGGTAGGACAGAACGACAAGCGCGGCGCTGTAGTGGAGCTGGATAGGAGGCGCCAGCAGCAAGCCATCGTGGAGAAACCAGCGATCGAGCATTGCCAGATAGCCTTCCCGAAACCCATGCCGCCGTTGGATGCCATTGCGATCCAACTCGTGCCCACATCCGACTCCGCCAATGAGAAAGGAGATCTTCCTGTCCCGCAGTGGCGTCGATGTGGTCAGTTTCCGTCGCTTAGGTGCGAATCCCGCTGACTATAGGCGGGCGTTGCCAATTCGACGTGACAAATGTCAATTGGTCTCGGCCGCCTCTCCCCTGAAGAAGTGCCTGAAAAGGCGTATCGGAGCGCGGCATGGCGATATTGGGCATCGCTACGCAGCCTCTTTGTCCCCGACACGCGCCGCCAGCGACGCCGCCATGAACTCGTCGAGATCGCCGTCCAGCACCTTCTGCGGATCGCTGCGCTCCACGTTCGTCCGCAGGTCCTTCACCATCTGATACGGCTGCAGCACGTACGACCGGATCTGGTGGCCCCAGCCGATGTCGGTCTTGCTGGCCTCGGTCTCCGCCCGCTCGGCCTCGCGCTTCTGCAGCTCGACCTCGTAGAGGCGCGCCTTCAGCATCTGGATCGCCTTCGCGCGGTTCTGGTGCTGGCTGCGTTCCTGCTGCACGGCGACGGCGATGCCGGTGGGCAGATGGGTGATGCGCACCGCACTGTCGGTCTTGTTGACGTGCTGGCCGCCCGAGCCCGAGGCGCGATAGGTGTCGACGCGCAGCTCCTTGTCGATCAGCTCGATCTCGATGTTGTCGTCGACCTCGGGATAGACCCAGACCGAGGCGAAGCTGGTCTGGCGCCGCGCATTGCCGTCGAACGGCGAGATGCGCACCAGCCGGTGCACGCCACTTTCGGTTTTCAGCCAGCCATAGGCGTTGGCGCCCTCGACCTTGAAGGCGCACGACTTGATGCCGGCCTCTTCGCCGGCGCTCTCCTCGAGCCAGCTCACCTTGAAGCCGCGGCGCTCGGCCCAGCGCGTGTACATGCGGGCCAGCATCTCGGCCCAGTCCTGGGCCTCGGTGCCGCCGGCGCCGGCGTTGATCTCGACATAGGCGTTGTTGGCGTCAGCCTCGCCCGACAGCAGGGTCTCGAGGCGGGCCTTGGCGCGCTTCGGCGCGCGCCTCGCCCAGTCCGCGCTCGGCGTCGGCGATCATCGCCTCGTCTTTCTCGGCCTCGGCCATCTCGATCAGGCCGACGTTATCGTCGACCGCGGCGCGCAGGCGCTTGATGGTGGCGATGGCGCCCTCGAGCCGGGTGCGCTCCTGCATCACCGACTGGGCCTGCTTGGGATCGTTCCACAGCGCCGGATCCTCGGCGCGCGCGTTCAGCTCGGCGAGACGGACGACCGCACGATCGTAGTCAAAGACGCCTCCTGAGGAGCACCAGGGACTCCTCGATCTCGTTCACCATGGCTTGGGCTTCGGCGCGCATCGTAGAAAAACTCCTAATCCTTCCGTCATCCCGACCGAGGAGCGAAGCGACGAGCGGAGGGACCTTCTCATCGCAACACAGACCGTCAGAAGAGGCCCCTCGGCTACGCTCGGGGGTGACGGTTTAACTCGGGGCGACGGTTTAGTACGTCTCGCCCGTGCCGGAAAGGCCCGGGCGACGGGGGCTGCCGCCGGAGGCGTCTCCGCCCGAGGCGACGCCCGTCGAGCCGTCGATCATGACCTGGTTGTAGCCTTCCGAGCCGGGCTCGGTGCCGGGCTTGAAGACCTCGTCGATCGTGCCGCCTTCGTAGCTCCACTTGACCAGGCGCAGGCCGGGCGGGATGCGGAACGGCGTCGGCGGCTTGTCCTTGAAGATCTCGCGGGCGAGGCGGGCGTAGATCGGTGCCGCGTTGCCGCTGCCCGTCTCGAGGTTGCCGGCACCGAGCGTGCGCGGCTCGTCGAAGCCGACATAGATGCCGACCGTGATGTCGGGCGTCGCGCCCATGAACCAGTTGTCGCGCGCGTCGTTGGTCGTGCCGGTCTTGCCGGCGATCGGCCGGCCGAGCACCGCGAGCTGGGCCGCCGTGCCGCGCGTCGTGACGCCCAGCAGCATGTGCACGACCTGGTAGACCGAGGCCGGGTCGTGGAAAGGCTGGCGCGAATCGACGATCTCGGGCGGCTACGAGCTTGGGGCCGGTCTGCTCGCCGCAGCCGACGCAGGCGCGCGGCTCGTGGCGGTAGATCGTCTTGCCGTTCCTGTCCTGCACGCGGTCGACGAGGCTGGGCGTGATCTCGAGCGCGCCGTTGGCCAGCATGGCGTAGGCCATGGTCATGCGCAGCAGGGTGGTGTCGCCGGCGCCCAGCGCCAGCGGCAGGTAGAGGCCGAGATTGTCGATGACGCCGAATTCCTTGGCGACCTCGGCCACCTTCTTCATGCCGACCTGCTGGGCGACGCGCACGGTGACGAGGTTGCGCGACAGTTCGAGCGCGCGCTGCAGGGTCATCGGGCCCATATAGTCGCCGCCGTAGTTCTTGGGCGACCACACCGGCTGGCCGCGGCCGGGATCGTAGCTGAAGGCCTCGTCGAGCCCGATGGAGGCCGGCGTCAGGCCGGAATCCATCGCCGCGAGATAGACGAAGGGCTTGAACGCCGAGCCGGGCTGGCGCGACGCCTGGACGGCGCGGTTGAACTGGCTGCGGCCGTAGGACCAGCCGCCCGACATGGCGAGCACGCGGCCGGTCTGGGTGTCCATCACCACCACGCCGCCCTCGACGTTGGGCACCTGGCGCAGCGCATAGGTCTTCGGCGGATAGGGCTTGGCGTTGGCGCCATCCGGCTTGTCGACCTTCTCGACCACGATCACGTCGCCCACGCTCACCACGTTGGCAGGACGGCCCGGGGCGCCGCCGACCGTCTGGTTGGCAAGCGTCGGCCGCGCCCAGGTCATCTCGGCGAAGGGCACGGTGCCAGTCCCCGAGTTCGTGCCCGAGCTGGCGCCGGCGTTCGAGCCGGCGCCCGCGTTCGCGCCCGAATTCTCGCCGTCGTCGGGCAGGCCGGCGATGCTGACCGACTGGGGGTCGACCTTGGTGACCACCGCGAGCTGCCAGCCGGCCGGGCCGGCCAGCGGCCGGCGCTGGGCGATGCGGGCGAAGTCCTCCTCCCACGCGCTCATGTCGGCGATCTTGGCGTAGGGGCCGCGCCAGCCGTGGCGGCGGTCGTAGACGATCAGGCCGGCGCGCAGCGCATTGTCCGCCGCCGCCTGGAAGGCGGGATCGAGCGTGGTGCTGACGGTGAGGCCGCCCTCGTAGAGGCCCTTCTCGCCGTAGGCGGCCAGGAGGTTGCGGCGCACTTCCTCGGCGAAGAAATCGGCCTGCACGATTTCGGTCGGGCCGCGGCGGCGGAGCTGGAGCTTCTCGGCCCTGGCCTGCTGGGCCTCGGCCGCGGTGATGTAGCTGTCGTCCAGCATGCGGCCCAGCACGTAGTCGCGCCGCGCGTAGGCCTCTTTCTCGTTGCGCACGATGTTGTAGCGGTTGGGCGCCTTGGGCAGGCCCGCGAGATAGGCGATCTGCGACAGGCTGAGCTCGCCCAGCGAGCGGTCGAAATAGTTGATCGCCGCCTGGGCCACGCCGTAGTTGCCCGAGCCGAGATAGATCTCGTTGAGATAGAGCTCGAGGATGCGCTCCTTCGAATAGGTGTCCTCGATGCGGAAGGCGAGGATGGCCTCGCGGATCTTGCGCGCCAGGGTGGCCTGGTTGGTGAGCAGGAAGTTCTTGGCGACCTGCTGGGTGATGCCCGAGGCGCCTTCCGGCCGCTGGCCGGGATGGGAGAGGTTGGCGATCACGGCGCGCACCACGCCGATGAAGTCGATGCCGGGATGGGTGAAGAAGCGCTGGTCCTCGGCCGCGACGAAGGCCTCGAGCAGCCGCTTGGGCATGGCCGCCACCGGCACGAACACGCGCTTCTCGCGGGCATATTCGGCAAGCAGGCGGCCGTCGGCGGCATAAAGCCGCGAAACGGTCGCCGGCTGGTAGTCGGCGAGCGTCTTGTGGTCGGGCAGGCCGTGGCTGAAATGCCAGAACAGGCCGGCCACGGTGGCGGTACCGACGATCAGGCCGGCCGTCACGAAGGCCAGCAGGACTTTGAAGAAATTCAGCACGGTCGATCTCTACAAGGCTTTCCGCCGTCATTCATCCCGTCTCAGGGGACAATCATGGGGCACTTTCGTCGACGACGGGAGTGCCCCAGCGATCGCCCCCTATAACGGGGAAGGCACGACTAAGCTCCCGTTAAGCCTTTCTTATGGCAGCACCTGCCCCAAAATAGGCATCAACCGAGGCGCGGAGCGCCCGGGCCAGGGCCATCTGGTGCTGGCGCACGGTAAGAAGCTTCTCGTCCTGCGGATTGGACAGGTAGCCCAGCTCGACCAGGGCGGCGGGGATATCGGGCGAGGTGAGCACGGCGAAACCCGCCTGGCGGTGGGTGCGCGGCAGCAGGCGCACGCCGTTCCGGCCGAAGGTGAACACCACGGTCTCGGCCAGTCGGCGCGAATCGTTCACCGTGCTGCGCTGGCTCATGGCGACCAGCGCCTGGGCCACGTTGTCGGGCTGGTTGGCCAGCCGCACGCCGGCCACGACGGTGTCGGCGCGGTTCTCGCGCGCCGCAAGCGCCGCGGCCTCGCGGTCGCTGCCGTCCTCGGAGAGGGTGTAGACCGAGGCGCCGCGCACGTCGGAATCGGAATGCGAATCGGCGTGCAGCGACAGGAACAGATCGGCTTTCGCCGCCTGGGCGCGGGCGACCCGCTCGCGCAGCGGCACGAAGCTGTCGCCGTTGCGGGTCAGCATGACGCGGTAGCGGCCGCCGGCCAGCAGCTCCTTCCGCAGGTCGCGGGCGATGGCCAGCACGACCACCTTCTCCTGGGTGCCGCGCACGCCCAGCGCGCCGGAATCCTTTCCGCCATGGCCGGGGTCGAGCGCGATCAGCCGGGTACGGATCGGTGGCGTGGGCTTGGCGAGCGACTTCTTCCTGGCCGGCTGGTGCCGGGTGGGCTTCGCCCAGGCGCCCGCCGTGCCCAGGCCAAAGGCCGTCAGGCCAGCCATCGCTGCCAGCAAATCGCGGCGGTGAAAAGTGGACATGGCAATGCCAGTTTAGTCAGAGGGAGCTATTCATTGTTTTGATATCTTCATCCAGATACACAGAAACAGCGATAATTTCAAGTCTTTTCAGACTCTTAAAGGCCATTACTCATCCAACGCAATGTTTTGATTGTCGCTCCCCGGGGAACCCCGTATGTTGCGATCCGCGAGCAGTCGCCGTCGTTCGTAGCGCCCACCTCTCCGGAGGCCGGCGCGCTCCGGCGGCAGTCTCCGAACCGGGCCGGGTTGGCGCCACACAAGGAATTTGGGCGCGGCGGGCCTGCGGAAGGACTGTCAGGCAGGCGGTGGCTATAGGAAACCCGAGGTCGGCAGGACCCAGTTGTGGTCCGGCGGCGCGATGCTTCCCCGTCTTGGCCAATGTATGGCCGTTCGACGGGTCGATGGCGCACCGTCCCCCTCGTACCACGGAGGCGGCTTGGCCGCCGGTCGCTCGCGCCGGTAAGGGACCCAACGCCTCGGAGCGAGCCCATGGCAAGGCGCATGCTCATCGATGCGAGCCACCCCGAGGAGACTCGGGTGGTCGTGGTCGATGGAACGAGACTGGAAGAGTTCGATTTCGAGACGGCGAGCCGCAAACCCCTCAAGGGCAACATCTACCTGGCGAAGGTCATTCGCATCGAACCGTCGCTGCAGGCGGCGTTCGTGGAATATGGCGGCAACCGCCACGGCTTCCTGGCCTTCTCCGAAATCCATCCCGACTACTATCAGATCCCCGTCGCCGACCGCGAACGGCTGATCGCCGAGCAGCAGCGGCTGGCGGCCGAGGCCGACGACGACGAGCCGCGCCGGCGCAGCAACCGGATCGACCGCACCGACATCGAGGAAGCGCGCCGCGAACGCCACGCGGAGCCGGTCGTCGAAGTCGCGGCCGAGGAGATCGCGGCGACCGAGGAGTCCGGCGATGTGCCGGTCACGGAGGCAGCGCCCGGCGAGACGGCGCTCGCTGACGCCGAGCCCGTCCAGGCCGCCCCTGTCGAGATCGTTCCCGAGCCCGAACCCGGGCCCGAGCCCGCGCCGGCCGCTCAGCCGGCCGAGATCGCCAGCGAGCGGATCGAAGGCCCGGCCGACAGCCTGGCGCTCGACGAGAGCATGGGGACGCTGGCGCCGGCCGACAGCAGCCCGGAGAGTGCCAACGAAAACCGCGCGGGCGAGGAAAACCGCGAGGGCGAGCTGGACGGCGAGACCACCGCGCCGTCGGCCGAGCCTGGCGCGGACCTGGCCGAAGCGCCGCAGCCCGAGGTCTCGGTCGAGACGCTGGGCGGCGACGACGCCATCGAGCAGCGCGAGACGCGCGAGCGCCGCCGGCGCAACCCGATCCGGCAGTACAAAATTCAAGAAGTCATCAAGCGCCGGCAGATCCTGCTGGTGCAGGTCGTCAAGGAGGAGCGCGGCAACAAGGGTGCGGCGCTCACCACCTACCTGTCGCTGGCCGGCCGCTACTGCGTGCTGATGCCCAATGCCGGGCGGGGCGGCGGCATCTCGCGCAAGATCTCCAATCCGGCCGACCGCAAGCGGATGAAGGAGATCCTGGGCGAGCTCGAAGTCCCGCAGGGCATGGGCGTGATCCTGCGCACCGCCGGGCTCGAGCGCAGCACCATCGACATCAAGCGCGACTACGAATACCTGTCGCGCCTGTGGGATTCGATCCGCGAGCTCACCATGCGCTCGACGGCGCCGGCGCTGATCTACGAGGAAGGCGACCTCATCAAGCGCTCGCTGCGCGACGTCTACGACACCGACATCGCCCAGGTCCTGGTCGAGGGCGAGGCGGGCTTCACGGCGGCGTCGGAGTTCATGCGCCAGCTCGTGCCGCACCAGGCCAGCAAGGTCGAGCTCTACAAGGAGGGCATCCCCCTCTTCCACCGCTACCAGGTGGAAAGCCAGTTCGACGCCATGCACTCGCCGGTCGTGCAGCTCAAGAGCGGCGGCTACATCGTCATCAACCCGACCGAGGCGCTGGTCGCCATCGACGTCAACTCGGGCCGCTCGACCAAGGAGCGCAACATCGAGGAAACGGCGGTGCGCACCAACATCGAGGCGTCCGAGGAGGTCGCCCGCCAGGTCCGGCTGCGCGACCTCGCCGGCCTGATCGTGATCGACTTCATCGACATGGAGGAGACGCGCCACCAGCGCCAGGTCGAGCACAAGGTCAAGGACGCGATGCGCAACGACCGCGCCCGCATCCAGATCGGCCGCATCTCGGCCTTCGGCCTGCTCGAGATGTCGCGCCAGCGGCTGCGGCCCAGCCTGCTCGAGCATTCGACCGAGATCTGCCCGCACTGCGCCGGCACCGGCCGCATCCGGTCGATCGAATCGGCGGCGCTGCACGCGCTGCGCGCCATCGAGGAGGAAGGCGTGCGGCGGCGGGCGGGCGAGATCCTGGTCAGCGTGCCGCCCAACGTGGCGCTCTACCTGCTCAACCAGAAGCGCCACACGATCTCCGACATCGAGAAGCGCTACGGCTTCATCGTGACCATCGAGGCCGACGACGAGCTGCACGCCGCCGACTGCGAGATCGAGCGCGTGCGGGGCGGCGCCCGCCGCGACGAACGCGACCGGCCCGAGCTGGCGCGCGCCAGCTACGACGTGGTTGCCGGCGAGACGCCGTTGACCGACGAAGCCGACGCCGTCGAGGACCACGAGCCAGCCCTGGCAGGCGATCGGCCGGCACGACGCGACGATGACGAGGCCGAAGGCCCCGACGGCACCCGCCGGCGGCGCCGGCGGCGTCGCCGGCGCGGCGGCCGTGGCGACGGCGATATGGCCGATCGTCCGCCGCAGGCCGCGGGCGAGGATTATTCGGCGGAAGATCGCTCGCCCGATGGAGAGCACGAGCGCGCGCCCGACCACCGGCCGAACGGCGCCGCGGACGACGATCATGAGCCCCAAGAGGCGGGCGGCGAACGGGGCGATGGCGAACGCGCCGATAGTGAACAGGCCGATAGCGAACGGGCCGATAGTGAACGGGCCGATGGCGCCGCCAACGGCGAGAGCCGCGGCGGCGATCGCGCGGGCGCCGACGGCCGTCGCCGGCGCGGACGCCGCGGCGGACGTCGCCGGCGACGCGAGAACGGCGACGGCGAGACGGGCGAGCCTCGGGGTGACCGGGCGCCGCGCGACTACGCGGCCGGGGAAAATCGCGGCGAGGAGCAGCGTCGCGGGGAGCCGCACCGGGAAGAGCTGCGTCCCCACGAGTTCCCCTACGACGAGCCGCGCGACGAGACGATCCGGGCGCCGGCGCCGATGGACCACATGCCGGTCGACCGGATGCCTGTGGACCGGATGCCTGTGGACCGGATGCCTGTGGACCGGATAGAGGGCGGGCACATGCCGGTGGAACGCGCGCCCTACGATCCCGGCCCGCCGGTGAATATCGAGGCAGCGCCGCCGCCGCCTCCGGCGCCAGCCATCGTCGCCTCGGCGCCGCAGCCCGAGCCGCCGCCCGTGCCCGTCATCGAGGCCCCGCCGGAGAAGCCCAAGCGCGGCTGGTGGCGACGCTAGAGCCGATTCCGATCAAATGTCATCGGACCGCAGGCCTCCAGGCCCGCCTCCTTGTCTTTGCTGGGAGCCATGAGGGGGCCTGGAGGCCCGTTGGGGTGGACGGCCCCCGACGGCAATTAAGTGCCAGAATGAGGTTGTCGCAACTCATTCGAGGGAGCCCTCCATGATCAGAATAGCCCGCATTGGGATCGACAGGTCAAAGAGCATCTTTCAGCTGCATGGCGTCGACGAGCAGGAGGAGGTGGTAGTGCGGCGCAAGTTTCGGCGCCGGGAGGTTCTGACATTCCTGGGCAAGCTGGAGCCGACGTCGATCGGCCTGGAGGCGTGTGGCGGCGGCCATTACTGGGCTGGTGAGCTGCAGGGGCTCAGCCACACGGTGGTGCTGATCCCGCCGCAGTACGTGAGACCCTACGTGGCGCGCGGCAAGAACGATACGGCGGATGCCGAGGCGATCTGCGAGGCGATGAGCCGGGCGTCGATTGGTGCTGGTCAAGACGGCCGATCAGGTGGCGGCTCAGATGCTGCTCGGCGTGCGGCAGAGCCTGATCCGGCACGCACGCAGCTCAGCAACTCGATCTGCGGCCACGCCGCGGAGTTCGGCCTGATTGCCGCCAAAGGGCTCAGCAAGGCCGAGCCCCTGCTGACCCGCATCGCTGCCGATGACAGCCTTCCGGTCTTGGCCAAGAGATGTTCGCGACCCTCGGCCAGGAACTCGCCGAGCTGGCACCGCGGATCGCCGCGGTCGAGGCCACGCTGAGGGCCTGGCATCGCTCCAACGAGGTGAGCCGCCGCCTGGCCGAGGTGCCGAGCATCGGACCGATCGGCGCCTGCCTGCTGCCGATCAAGATCCACGATCCGCACGCCATCCGCTCCGGCCGCATGTGTGCCGCCTGGATCGGTCTGACGGCAAAAGACCATTCAACCGCCGGCACGCAGAAGCTCGGTGGCATCACCCGGGCCAGCGACGAGACCTTGCGCGCCACCCTGGTGGCCGGCGCCACGGCCTACATCCAGCAGGTCAGGCGCGGTCGCACCACGCCCTCGCCCTGGCTGGCCGTGCTGCTCAAGCGCAAGCCGCCCAAGCTCGCCGCCGTGGCGCTCGCCAACAAGACCGCGCGCATCGCCTGGAAGCTCATGACGAGCGGCCAACGTTACGACCGCGCACGAGCGACGGCTCCCGCCGCGGCCGCCGCCTGACCAGTTCAGCGTGACAGCGATCACCGCCCCGCGCTGAGACCGAGGCTTGCTCGAGCAAAAGGAGACGGTGTGATCAGGCGATCCCAGACCCGAGACGACACTCCGTCGGACCGCACGGCCCTCGAGATCGCTCGCCTGTTTGGAACTCGGGTTGAGCATGCCATCTTGGCCAGCGGGTCCGAGCGACCCCATCAACAGGCCGGACATACGAACGCACCCGCCTCGACCACTCCTACTCAAACTGCCTCTTGCACGCAGGGAGCCGTCCATATACGCGGTCCGGCATGACATGAGTTTGCCTTATCGGAACCCGCTTCAGGGCCATCGCTCCATGGTGTTCGCAGCCGCCGCGCGCGACTGAATTCGCAGTGTGGCTGCTTCGCGTCAGCCGGACGCAGCACAACGATCTGCCGGTCGTTTGCCACAAGTTTGACTCGATCCTTCTCAATGACATGTCTCGGGGATAAACGATTGTGGGAAACGAAACTATGATGGGTGTGCTGGGCGAATTGCGCGCGGTTGCCGCCAGACTGTCTTTCCAAGACGGGATCTTGCGGGAGCACGAGGCTGGTACGGCGACATTGGATGTCTGCCGCAAGCACGGGATCAGCAGCGCGACGTTCTACAAGTGGAAGGCCAAGTACGGCGGGCTTGAGGTGTCGGAGGCCAAGCGGCTGCGGTCGCTGGAGGACGAGAACCGCCGGCTGAAGAAGCTGCTGGCCGAGGCAATGCTGGACAACGCGATGCTGAAGGATATCGCGACAAAAAAATGGTGACGCCCGCAGCCAGGCGGGAGGCCGTGGCGCACCTGTGTAGCGTGCATGGGGTGAGCCAGCGGCGGGCGTGCCGAACGATCGGGGCGGAACGAACCTCGATCCGCTATCGGCATCGGCGTGTGGACGATGGCGCGATGCGGTCGCGTCTGCGGGAACTGGCAGCGGTACGCCGCCGCTTCGGCTGGCGACGGCTGCATGTGCTGCTGTCGCGCGAGGGTGTGCGCGTGAACCACAAGAAGCTGCGGCGGCTTTACAACGGCTGCAGGTTCGCCGGCGTGGCGGACGCAAGCGGGCCTTGGGCACCCGGGCGCCGATGGTGCTGCCGCAGGGTCCGAACCAACGCTGGTCACTCGACTTCGTCAGCGACACGCTGACCGACGGCAGGCGGTTCCGCATCCTGGCGATGGTCGACGACTATACCCGGGAGTACCTCTGCCTGGTGGCCGACACTTCCTTGTCCGGGCTGCGGGTCGTGCGCGAGCTGGATGCGCTGATTGCCCGGCGCGGTCGACCTCTGGGCTGCGTCTCCGACAACGGAACTGAGCTGACCAGCATGGCGATCCTGCGTTGGTCGCAGACGAGCGGCGTGGACTGGCACTACATCGCACCTGGCAAGCCGACGCAGAACGCCTTCATCGAGAGCTTCAACGGTCGGCTACGCGACGAGCTGTTGAACGAGACGCTGTTCACCTCGCTTGCTCACGCACGCGCTGCCCTCGAGGAATGGCGCCGCGACTACAACACCGAACGACCGCACAGCGCGCTCGGCAATCTGACGCCGGTCGCCTACGCGGCTCGCAACGCCTCTGTTCCGCAACAGCCTGGGGCGCTGCGCTCAACCACGGGCTTCGCGCCCCAGGCTGTTGCAACACCGGGCCGGACAGGCCCAAATGACGAACGGATTCTACTGCCGGCTGGATGAAACTTGGGGCGCAGGTCAGATGCTGCGTCAGACGCTGAAATGCGATTCTCCGGAGTGCGGCAAGCTCACGATCATCTGAGCATTGTTCGCAACGGAGGAAGACAGCCCTCGCTTCGGGGTTCGCGGAGGCCTGACGGCTACCACCGTGTCGTCACCCGCGTCGACGATGATCGCCGACGCTCCGATCCACAGATTCCGGCCACGGCAAAACTGGCATACCAGCCACATCGATGACTTCACGGCCGGAGAGGCTCGCACTCGACATCGGACTTTTGTCGACACATGGCCTCATATCGTCGGTCAATACGAGTCCGGAACGACAATGAATATAAGAACCCTGCCGGGCTTACCAAGCGGTAAAGGAGTCGGGGTCGCTTGTCGTCACGGAGCCCACAATCAACCCGGCCACGGGCTATCCGGTAATCTTTGTGAGATATCCGATCGTGCGCAACAGTGAATTCATCGGCGTCGCCACCGCCAATATAACTTTGGATATTCTGTCGCATTTTCTCCTCAGTCATCGCACCAGCGCACACAGCACGACGATCATTGCAGATCCAACCGATGGCACAATCATTGCCGATTCCGACCAGCCAAAAAGTGTTCGGATGGTGGATGGTCGGTTGAAAGTCGCGAAGCTCGACAACATTGCCAACGATGACGTGCGCGAGGCGTGCCGACTGCAAAGTCAAACAAACCAGAACGATTTTCTTTTCCGTTCACCGATGACCGGAGCGGATTGAGCGCGTTCTTTACCCGGATCCCGGAGAGTTTCGGGCGGCCGGGGGAGGTGATCAATTTGCCGCCGACGGGGGACTTCGTCGGCGCACTCGAGGCGACCGACCGGCAGATGGTCGTTATCATCGTCGTGCTCACCGCGCTGGAGTTGTTGCTGATGTACTGCGTGCCGGCGCGACTCGCCCGACCGATCGAGACCGTTCGCAAGAATTGAAAGCGATCGAGAGCCTGTCTTTTGTCAGCCCTCCGGCACGAAAGTCTCGCATCGGAGAAATCGCGCAACTTCAGTCGGCCGCGGCTCTGCTGCGCAACTCGCTGCAATCGTTCTCGTCGTTCGTGCCATTGGTGTGGTAAGGCAGCTCATCCAGTCGGGAATTCCGTTGGCTTTGGGCGTCGAACTGCGCTTTCTGACGGTGTTTTTTCCAATCTGGAGAACTTCTCGACGCATGCGGAGCAAATGGCGCCGGACGAGCTTCTCGGTCAGATGGCCACCTATTTCGAGGAGGTATCTCGGGCGATCTCCGACGAACACGGAACTGTCGACAAGTTTATCGGCGACGGCATCATGGCATTCTGGGGCGCCCCCGCGCCGCGATCCGATCACGTCCTGCGCGCATGCACCGGCGCGTTCGGGGCCGCGCGACGGATGGAAATGGTGAATTGGACGTGGAGGGCTGAGGGTCGGCTGATCTCAGGCGAAAGTCTACTCAACAAGATACGCATGGAAAACAAACTCAAGCGCTAACACGAAAGGCAATCGGCTCTCGCTTGCGGTCACTAATTTGGCTAAGCCACCACGGCTGCGTCGTGCATGTAGAGCCAACCGATATTGGCGATCGAGCGGTCACCCGAGGTCGCCATCGTCTCGTCGCGCTTCTGCTGCTCGGGGCCATCCGGCAGATGGAAGCGCGTGCGATTGGCCGCACTCGCCTCTTGCAGGCGAGTCGCGCGCGGCTTACGCAGCGCCTCGTAGCGCGCCAACACGCCCGGCACGTCGGCCGGCATCGCCTTGAGCAATGCGGCCAGCGTCGTGCCGTCCTCGATCGATTGCGCCGCGCCCTGCGCCATGAAGGGCAGCATGGGGTGGCAGGCGTCGCCCAGCAGCGTGACCCGGCCGTCGCTCCAGCGCGGCAGCGGCAGGCGGTCGTGCAGCGCCCAGACGAAGGTCTCGGGAAAGGCCTCGATCAGGCCGCGCACGGTGGGGTGCCAGCCCTCGTAGCGCGCCAGCGCGTCGGCGACCTCGCCTCGGGCGGTCCACGATTCATCCGTCCAGGTGCCGTGCTCGGTGACACAGACCACGTTCATGAACCGCCGCGACGCGACCCAGTAGTGCACGACGTGCCCATCCGGCCCCATCCAGTTGTGCGAGGCGACCTCGATGCCGAGTGAGGCGACGCGCTCGGCCGGCACCAGCCCGCGCCAGGCGACGCAGCCGGTGAAGCGCGGCTTCTCCGCGCCGAAGGTGAGATGGCGCACGCGGGAATGGATGCCGTCGGCGCCGACCACAAGATCGACCTCGGTGGCGCTGCCGTTGTCGAAGCGCGCCACGACCCGCTCGCCCTTCTGCTCGAGGCCGACGAGCCGGTGGCCGACATGCAGCCGTTCGGCCGGCACGGCGGCGCCCAGAAGGTCGGCCAGGTCGCCGCGATGGAAGTGATAGTAGGGCGCGCCGAACGTCGCCTCGACCTCCGGTCCGACCAGCGCACGCTGCAGGGTGCGGCCGTCGTCCCAGCGCCGCTGGTGGACAGCGAGCGGGCGCACGCCGACGCGATCCAGGGCCGGCTTGAGGCCGAGGCGGATCAAGAGGCGCGAGGCGTTGGGGCTGATCTGGATGCCGGCGCCGATCTCGCCGATGCGCGGCGATTGCTCGTAGACCTGGACGTCGAGCCCGGCCTTCAGCAGCTGCAGGGCCGCCGACAGGCCGCCGATGCCGCCGCCGATGATGGCGATCCGCATGCCGGCCTCACCGCGGCAAGCCGACGATCCAATCCGTGATCCGCTTCGACGCGGCGAACGGGGTCTGGGCGTGGTCGGCCTCGACGACGACGTACTGGCTGTAGGGATTCCTGGCGGCGGGCTTGTAGACCAGGCTCTCGGCGCGCTCGAAGAAAGGATCCTTGCGGCCGATCACCAGCAGGAGCGGCGTGGTCGCGGGCAGGCGCGGCGCCTGCACGTCCATCGCCGCGAGCCCGTTGGGATTCATCCATGAATAATAAACCGCCGCCGTCGTGGAAACGGTGAACGTGGTGCCCTGGTTGTTGTCGGGCCCGCTGAACGGCTCGTTGCCGCGGCCCTGCTCGACCAGCGTGCGGGCGCGGTCGACCGCGGCGCGGATCGAGGCGTTCCGGCGATAGGCGAGGCCGGGCTGGTGGCCGGGCGCGGCCATGACCAGACCGGCGAGATTGCCGCGCGCCACGGCATAGGCGAGCGCCACGTCGGCGCCGAGGCTGTGGCCGCCGATCACGATGCGACCCGCGCCCTGGCTGCGCAGCGCCGCGACCTGGCTGTCGAGCTGGGCGAAGACCTGCTCGACCGTGACGTTGACATGTTCCCAGGCGCCCCTGGACCACGGCATCGACGGTGCGACGACCTTGGCGCCCGCACTCTCGAGCGACGAGGCGATGGCGGCCAGCCCCTGCTGCTGCGGCGTGCCCTGCTTGCCGTGCAGGAGGATGACGCCGATGCGGTCCTGGGCGCGTGCCACGGGGGCCTGGAGGCCGATGGCGACCGCCAACAGCACAAGAAACGCAGATGCCGATTTCATTCGCCCGTCTCCCCCGCACCAATCCTTGACCTAGGCTAACACCTTGCGCCAGACGCCGCGCCCGTTCGAGCAATCGTTACCGCGCCAGGCGACATGGGTGTCCGGCCGGACGAGCACGAGCTTGGCCTCGTAGATCGGCGCGATCGACGGATCGTCGACGATCACCGTCTCAAGCGGCACCGGCGCCGCATCGATCAAAGGCGACGGATCGGCGTCGCCGAAGCGCAGCAGGGTGAACCAGGGACCGAGCCGGTCGTAGAGCGCCGAACCGTCGCGCAGGAAGGTGCTGGGCAGGCGCGCGCCGGGCGCCGTGGTCGGCCGGTAGACCACGGGGTCGCCCTCGACGCCGTCATAGCGATAGCCGAACTCGATGCCCCAGCTCTCGTTCTCGGCGTTGCCCAGGGCGGCGATGGCGCGGCCCAGCGCAGCGGGATCACCGATCGTCCGGTAGAGCTCGGCGATCTCGAGGCGCACGCCGGTGTGGCGCTCCGACGCCAGGCGATTGCGATAGCCGACCGGCCGCCGCTCGCGCTCGTAGGAGGCGAGCAGGCCCGGCGCCGCGAAGCCCTTCACCGCGGCCGCCAGCTTCCAGCCGAGATCGACGGCGTCGGCAATGCCGGTGTTCATGCCATAGCCGCCGGTCGGGATGTACTGGTGCGCGGCATCGCCTGCCAGGAACACGCGCCCTTCGCTGTAGCGATCGGCCAGCAGGAGATGGGTGAACCAGGGATTGGCGACCAGGATCTCTCGCGGGAAGTTCCTGCCGGCGAAATCGTCCAGCATCTTGTGCGGGTCGATGCCGGCGGGATCGCTGCCCGGCGGCAGGCGCGTCTGCAGGGTCCAGATCTCCCTGTCGTCCTGCGCGATGATCGTGCCGGTGGCCCGCTGGTAGTGCCAGGCGATGCCGAAGGCCTGCAGGAGGTCGCGCGCATCGGAGCGGAAATGGATCATGTAGCGGTGCGCGACCTGGGCGCGGCCCTCCAGCCCGATGCCGAGCCCCTCGCGCACGGTGCTGGAGCCGCCGTCGCAGCCGGCGAGGAAGTCGCAGCGCACGGTCTCGGTCGCGCCGGTCTCCGTGACATGGAGCGTCGCGGTGATGCCGGTGTCGTCCTGTTCGAAATCCTCGAAGGCCACGCCCCAGCGCGCGTCGATCAGCGGGTCATTCAGAATGGCATCGCGCAGCACGGGCTCGATCACCACCTGGCTCACGCGCATGGCGGGCTCGCGCGGCTGGGTGCCGTCGTTGCGGCCCAGGATCTCGGCGCGTTTCTCGACGACGCTGGGATAACGGAAGCGGTGCAGCTCGCGGCCGCCCTGCTCCCGGGCAAGGGACGTGATCCACGAGATGTCGAAGTTGTTCTCCTCCGGCACGCCGACGGCGCGCAGCTTGTCGACAAGACCCAGCCGGCGGAACAGCTCCATCGAGCGGCCGTTGGTGATGTCCATCTTCGGGTGCCGCGTGGTCGTGGGATTGCGCTCGACCAGCAGGCAGCGCACGCCGAACAAGGAGAGCGTGCGGGCCAACGTCATGCCGACCGGCCCGCCGCCGGCGATCAGGACGGGGATCTTCTTCATGCCGGACCGCGGGCCTCCAGGCCCGCATCACGATCATGAGCGGGCCTGGAGGCCCGCGGTCCGGCAAGAGTTCACGCGCGCTTCGCCGCGGCTTCCTTCTCGGCCATCTTCTGCTTGAGCTGCTCGGGCGTGAGGCGGACGATGTGTTCGTTCTGGTGACTGTAGATGTCGTACTTCTGGACATCGAGGTCCTCGAGCACGATCTCGCGCGCAAGCACCTTGCGCTTCCACTCCACATGCTCGGCCTCGGCGGCGTGGAACTCGGGCATCACTTCCTTCGCGAACAGCTCCAGCGACTCGCAGATGTCCTGGTGGCTGGTCTTGCCGGCCTGGTTGAGCAGGATCACCTGGTCGACCCGGCTCTGGCCGAACTGGCGCAGCTTCTTGCGGATCGTCTCGGGCGAGCCGATCAGGCCCGAGTTCGAGCGCCTTCTTCTCCTCCGGGCCGCCCTTCCAGGCCTGGTATTCCTTCCAGAGGTCGGACGTGCCCGGCGCGTCGACGCCCTTCCGGCCGTAATACGACAGCGCGAAGATGAAGAAGGTCCAGCCGGCGGCCTTGGCCTCAGCCTCTTCGTCGGTCGCCGCGCACATGAAGCCCGAGACCATCGCCACGTTGGGATTGCTCGGGTAGTCGGTGAGCTTGTTCGAGTTGTTCAGGAGGTTGTTGTAGTACTTGTGCACCCAGGCGCGCGCCGCCTCGGGCGTGACGAAGGTGAAGCCCAGCGCGCCCATGCCCCACTCACCCGCCTTGCCGATGGTCTGGATGTTGGAGCAGGCGACCCACAGCGGCGGATGCGGCTTCTGGTAAGGCTTGGGAATGACGTTGCGCGCCTCGAAGTCGTAATACGCGCCGTGGAACTCCCAGCTCTCCTTGGTGAACATCGGCACGATGGCCTTGACCGCCTCCTCCCAGCGCTCGCGCTTGTCGCGCACGCGGATGTTGAAGGGATGGAGCTCGGCCGGCCCCGCCGCCTCGCCCATGCCGAGATCGACGCGGCCGCCCGACAGGAGATCGAGGGTCGCGACGCGCTCGGCGACGCGGTGCGGCTGGTTGGTGGTGAGCTGGACCACGCCATGCCCCAGGCGGATGCGCCTGGTGCGCTGGCTGGCGGCGCCGAGGAAGACCTCGGGCGCGGAGGAGTGCGAATACTCCTCGAGGAAGTGATGCTCGACCTCCCAGGCGTAGTCGTAGCCCAGCCGGTCGGCGAGCTCGATCTGGGTCAGCGAGTCCTGCAGCAGCTGGTACTCGCTGTTCGGACCCCAGGGACGCGGGAGCTGGTGTTCGTAGAAGATGCCGAATTTCATGGATGTTTCCTCAATGACGTCGTCATCCCGAGCGTAGCGAGGGACCTTCTGCGGATCAGGAAAGGTCCCTCGGCCTTCGGCCTCGGGATGACAATCTTGTTGTCGCTACGCCTAATTTATTTGCCTTTGCAGAACGTCGTTATGCGCTCGATCAGCGTCGGTATCATGCCGCCCGGCAGGTCGTGGCCCCAGCCGGGATAGGTCTGGATCTCGGCACCCGGCACGAGCCTCGCGACGTCGCGGCCGCACTCGACGGGCAGCAGCGGATCGTCGTCGCCGTGCAGCACCAGGGTCGGCACCTTCACCGTCTTCAAGAGCTCGACGCGATCGCCCGAGGCGATGATCGAGAGATATTGCCGGGCGCCGCCCTCCGGATACCAGCGGCGGTCGACACTCTTCTCGACGAAGGCACGCAGCTCGGCCTCGGGGATGGGATAGCCGGGACCAGCGATGGTCTGGCGGAGCTTCATGCCGTGCTTCACGAGCTGCGCGCGCGCCGGTCCCTCGGGCTGCGCCGTCAGCATGGCCAGCGCCTCCGGCTTGCCCGGCGGCAGACCGGGCCGGCCGCTGGTCGACATGATCGAGACCATCGAACGCGTGCGCGCGGGATACTGGGCGGCGACGACCTGCACGATCATGCCGCCCATCGAGGCGCCGACCATGTGCGCCCTGTCGATGCCAAGCGCATCCAGGAGGCCGACCGCGTCGGCCGCCATGTCCTTCAGGAGATAGGGCGCCTCGACCTTCCTGCCGCTCATCAGCGTGCCGATGGCCTCGGCAATGTTGGGCAAGCCCCAGGCGCCGAAGTCGGTGGACAGGCCAGTGTCGCGGTTGTCGAAGCGGATGACGAAGAAGCCGCGCTTGGCCAGGCCCGCGAACAGGGCGTCCGGCCAGATGGTGAGCTGCGCGCCCAGGCCCATGACCAGCAGCAGCGCGGGATCTCTCTTGTCGCCTGCGGTTTCGTATTCGATCTCGATGCCGTTGGCCTTTGCGCGCGCCACATTTCCTCCGCTTCGTCGTTATCGATCCTCGAGCGCCTCGGCCAGCCAGACGACCGCCCGGACGGCGGCGCTCAAGGCGTCGTCCGTCGAGCAATAGGCGGCGCCGGAATAGTACGCAACCGGCGTCCAGGCGCCGGCATCCTCGACGTCGCGACGAAACTCCTCGAATCCGAAACTGCCGTCGGGCCGGCGGAAAAGATCCACACAGCGATCGTGCGCGCCGTTCTCGATGCTGCGGAAGACGACCCACGATTTGTCGATGCGCTGCGACATCGCCTTAGTATCGGCCCCGCCGGGCCGCCCACCAATAGGCGAGCGGCTTGCGCCAGGGGCTCAGGCCGTGGCCGAGCGCCAGCGCCGGCAGCAGGACGGGCAGCGCCGCCGGATCGATTTCGGCCCGCAGGGCGCGCGCCCCGGCGAGCAGCGCGTCACGCTCGGCCCCCTCGCCCATCAGCCGGGCCGCGCCGACGGCGCGTGCCGCCCGGCGAGTCGCGGCATCGTCGATGCCCAGCACCGCGAGCTGCAGGTCGGCCAGCGCATGGCCCGCGCGCAACACGTCGAGCGGGCCCTCGATCTCCTCCTCGCGCGCGTCGATCAGGGCCACGAGGCTTGCGGGCGCGAGCTTGCGGCGCCGCACGGTTTCGCTGAGCGATTCGACGACCGGTTGCGCGCGCGGCTTTCCCGTCCCCGCCGAACTCGGCCACCGCCTCGCGCCACCATTCAAGTCGGATGCGCGCCAGCATGGGCTCGCGCGTCACCGCGCGGGTGCGGGCGAGCTCGTGGTCGAAAGCCAGCAGCGCCAGCAGATCGCGCCGCGCCGGCTCAGGGGCAAACAGCGCGGCGAGGAAGCGGTCGCGATCGGCGCCGCGCACGAGCTCGAGCACGTAGCGATGCGACGGGTCGGGCGCGCGGTAGGCGTTCGTCATCGGGGATAAACATAGCTGTGCGACCGTTGAACGCACGCCGGTATGCGCTTACAATGTGCGGATTGGGGATTCGCCAATCCCCTCAACAAGATAAGGGGAAATCCTAACATGGGTGCGATCTTTACATCACCCGGGCGCACTGTCATCGCGGGCATCGTGCTGCTCATCATCATCGTCGTCGTCGTCGGCCTGGTCACGGGACAGATGACCCACATCGACCATGCCTGGGCAACCTTCGCGATGCGCTGGCTGCACGTGATCAGCGGCGTGCTCTGGATCGGACTGCTGTGGTACCTGAACTTCGTGCAGGTGCCGACCATGCCGACGATCCAGCCGGTCGAGAGCCGGGTCGCCATCACCAAGTTCATCGCCCCCAATGTCCTCTTCTATTTTCGCTGGGGTGCGCTCGCCACGGTGGTCACCGGCCTGCTGCTGGCCTGGATGCAGGGCTTCATCGTGGACGCGCTGTTGCTGCACAAGGGCTTCATCATGATCGGCATCGGCATGTGGATGGCGCTGATCATGGCCTTCAATGTGTGGTTCATCATCTGGCCGGCGCAGCAGAAGATCCTCGGCCTCGTCGAGGCGACCGCCGAGCAGAAGGCCGCCGCCGGCAAGCCCGCGCTCTACGCCAGCCGCTTCAACACCATGTTCTCGATCGCCATGCTCTACTGCATGGTGGCGCAGCAGAACATGCCCGTGTGATATCCGGGCGACGCCAAGGAAACGGGGCCTCGCGGGGCCCCGTTTTCGTCTAAGGAACCCGACAGCGGGGCGGCGTTCTTCGTTCGGGCCCCTCGTCTCAAGACCGACGCGCCAGGGCCAGCCCGACGCCAGCGCCCACCAGCAGGCCGCCGGTGAGACGGTTGCGCAGCCGGACATGCGCCACCAGCAGCGCGCGCAGGCGGGCGGCGAGCAGCGCCCAGACGCCATCGAGCACGACGGCGATCGCGAGGAAGGTCGCGGCGAGCAGCAGGAGCTGGTCCGATGCGGTCGGGCCGGGCACGATGAACTGCGGCAGGAAGGCACCGTAGAACAGCAGGGTCTTGGGATTGGTGAGCCCAACCAGGAAGCCGCGGGCGAAGATGCGCCGCGCCGAGCGCGCCTGCGGGCGGACCTGCGCGAGATCGATGGCGGGCGCGCGCCAGGCCGCGATGCCGAGCCAGACCAGATAGGCGACGCCCAGCCAGCGCAGCCAGTCGAAGCTCGCCGCCAGCAAGGCCAGCACCGCCGATGCGCCCAGCACGGTGAGGGTGAGGTGGACCACGACGGCGCTGCTGGTTCCGGCCACGGTGAGCAGGCCGAAGCGCGCGCCATGCGCCACGCTGTTGGCCACGATCAGGGCCACGTTGGGACCCGGGATCACGATCAGCACGACGCAGGCCAGGACGAAGGCGAGATAGAGGTCGAGCGGCATGGTCCCCGACTATACCGGAACGATCGCCGCCGCCCCACGTGGGCCTTCAAGCCAGGGTTTTCGCCACGCGTGTGGCATTTCACACCGTCGGCAATTGACATCTATGGTTGTATTAGCCACCTCGACTTCGCACCCCCATGCCTGCCGGACGGCGTCGCCGAGGAGAGCTGAACAGGGGGCCTCCGCCGGCCAAGGCTGGAGCGCGCCGTCAGGCCAACGAACGGAGATCGGACATGGCGATCGAAAATACGACGACCGCTCGAAAAGTCGCAGTACGCGAAGTGCGTGTTGCCGTCGGCAATGTCGGGTTCGACGAAATGGTGAAGATCCTGCGCGAGGTCTGGAAGGTGCCGGGGGTCGGCGGCTGCGATCCCTGCCGCTCCGGCCTCGACAAGTTCATCATCGAAGACATCTCGCAGCGCTTCGGCTGACCGGCGGGCGACAGCGATGCGATCGGGACCCCGGCCCGTCGTCGACACGTCCGCCTCGGCGGGCCGGGATCTCACGCGCCTTCAGCCGCTGGGCATCGGCCTCGGCTACCAGGTCCAGTTACGCGACTACATCCGTTCGCGGCGCGATCGCTTCGACTTCCTCGAGGTCGTACCGGACATCCTGTGGACCGATCTTGGCCGCGGCGCGCGGCCGCGCTACCGCGACATCGAGGAAGACGTCGCGTTCATCGGCGAGGTCGCGCGCGCCATGCCGGTGATCCCGCACAGCATCGGCCTGTCGATCGGCAGCGCCCACCGCTACGAGCGTGCGCATGTCGCGCAGATGGCGCGCTGGTTCGACCGGCTGCCCTTCCCCTGGCACAGCGATCACCTCGCCTTCCACCTCACCGAGGGCAGTCCCGCAGGACATCAATCTCAATCTCACCATGCCGGTCACCTTCGATCGCGAGACGCTCGAGCTGGTCGCCGGGCGCATCCGCGACGTGCAGCGCAGGATCGCCGCCCCGTTCCTGATCGAGAACAACGTCGCCTATTTCGAATACCCGGAGTCGACCTACGACGAGGCCGGCTTCCTCAACGCGCTGACGGCGGCGACCGGATGCGGGCTGCTGCTCGACCTGCACAACCTCCATACCAACGGCCGCAACCTGGGCGTCGACCCGCGGGCCTTCCTCGATCGCCTCGAGCTCGATCGCGTCGTCGAGATCCATATTGCCGGCGGGCTCGAGTTCGAGGGCTTCTATCTCGACGCCCACTCGGGCGCTTCGCCCGAGCCGGTCTGGACCCTGCTCGAGGAAGTCCTGCCGCGCTGCCGCAACGTTTGCGGCGTGGTCTTCGAGCTGTTCGGCTCGTGGTTCGACGAACTGGGCGCGGACGGGCTCGATCGCCAGCTCGGCCGCATGCGCGACCTGTGGGCGAAGCATCGTGCCCAGCCGCTGGCCGCATGACCCAGGCGCGATTCCAGCGCGTGCTCGGCCGGCTGGTCACGGACCGGGATTTCCGCGCCCGGCTGCGCCGCGGCGGCGCCGTGCCGCGCAGCGGGCTCTCGGCGGTCGAGCGCCGGCGGCTCGCGGCTATCGCCGCGGCGCCCGGCCTCGGCCTGACGGCCCGGCTGATCGATTCCTTTCGGCTCGGCAAGCTGATGACTCTCCTGCCCCTGACGCGCGCCCTGCTCGGCCCCGTGCGCTTTGCCCGCGAGGCGGAGGCGTACTGCGCCAAGGCGCCGCCGGTGAGCTTCTACCTCGCCGACGAGGCGCTTGCATTCTGCGACCATCTGCTCGGAGCGTGCCGGCGTCCCTATCTGGCGGAGGTCGCGGGCTACGAGCGGGCGATGATCGAGCTCAAGCGGCCGCGTCCCGGCGGCACCGCACGGCCGACCCAGCGCGTCGTGTTCGACCACGATCCCGCCGTGTTGCTGCCGCCGCTGGCCCGCGGCGAGCGGCCCCGCGCGGCGCCACGACGGCGCCATGTGGCGCTCGGCTTCCTCGACGCCGAGGGCAAAGTGGACTGGCGGATTGAAACTGCGCCCTCCCCTGCACGGCGGCCGCGAAGGGGCGGGAGAGATCGGCTCAAAGCGGAATGAGCGCGGCCGCCACGCGCCGGCTCTCGGCCAGCAGCACGTTGTAGAGGCGGCAGGCCGCGCCTGTGTCGACCACCTCGAGCGCCATGCCGGCCGCCCTTATCGCGGCGCGGAGATCGGGCGGCAGGAACACCGCGCGCGGGCCGCAGCCCAGCACCAGGAATTCGGTCGGCACCGGCGCCTCCCTGAGCGCCGCCAGGCTCTCGAGCGAGAGGTCCTCGGCGCGGGTCACGCTCCAGGCGGTGGTGACGGTTGGCGTCACCAGGACGGGCGAACGCCAGTCGCGCTCGCCGATCAGGAAATGGCCCGGGCCGTAGCTGCGGATGAGCTGGACCTGCGACGGGTCGGGCGTCGGCAGGGTCTTGTCGCCAGGGCCTCCGCTGCTTGAGCCGGGCAACGGCGGTTTCACGCCTTGGCCTTCTCGCCCTTGTCCTCGTCCTGCCGCAGTTGCTCGGGCCGCAGCTTGAGGTAGACCAGGCTGGCCGACGCGATCCAGATCGAGGAGTAGGTGCCGACGATGACGCCCCACAACATGGCGATCGAGAAGCTGTAGAGCACCGGCCCACCGAACAGCACCAGCGCCAGCACCGCCACGAACACCGTGCCCGAGGTCATCAGCGTTCGCGCCAGCGTCTCGTTGATGCTGAAGTTCAAGAGCTCGATCAGGCCCATCTTCTTGTAGCGGCGCATGTTCTCGCGCACGCGGTCGAAGATCACGACCGTGTCGTTGATCGAATAGCCGGCGATGGTCAGCAGGGCGGCGAGCGCGGTCAGGCTGAAATCGAGCTGCAGCAGGACGAAGAGGCCGACGGTCGAGAACACGTCATGCAGCAGGGCGATCAGGGCGCCGACGCCGAACTGCCATTCGAAGCGGAACCAGACATAGACGGCGATCGCGCACAGGGTGGCGATCACGGCGATGATGCCGCTATGCATCAGCTCGGCGCCGACCTTGGGGCCGACCGCCTCGGTGCCGCGGATGTCGTAGCGATCGCCGATCGTGTCCTCGACCAGCCTGATCGCGACCTGCTGGCACCATTCGGCGCGCTGCTCGGGCGTCATCTCGATTTTGGCGGTGTTGACCGAGCCGCGCGGCAGCTGGCGTTCCTGGATGGTGAGGCCGAGGCGGCTCACCGCATCGCGCCAGCTGGCCCCATCGAGCGCGCCCGGCGAGGCGAACTCGACGTCGCCGGTGCCGGCGGCGCCGGGCCTGACCGTCCAGGCGTCGCCGGCGCGGCGCTTCATCACGCGGTCGGCGTTGGCCACGCACTGGGCGTTGCCCTCCTGGCGCTGGACGCGGATCAGGGCGGTATTGGCATCGCCGAATTCCTGCAGCGAGACCTCGCCGACGCCCAGCGCGCTCAGGGTCGAGCGCAGCTCTTCCAGATGGATCGTGCCCTGCTTGGCGCGCACCTGGATGGCGATGCCGCCTTCGAAGTCGATGCCGAAGTTGAGGCCCAGAGTGAAAACTCCGATCAGCGACAGCACGTTGATGGCGGTCGAGATCACGAGCGCGATCCGGCGCTTGCCCAGGAAGTCGAACTTGGTATGGGCGCGGATCAGGTGGTGCGGCTTCCACAGCATGGCGGGCGCCTCAGATCGGCAGTTCGGTGGGTCGCCGCCAGCGCACCCAGAGCGACAGCAACATGCGGGTGAAGATGGTGGCGGTGAAGAGATGGGTGAGCAGGCCGAGCGTGAGCGAGGTGGCGAAGCCGCGGATCGGGCCGGAGCCGAAGCCGAACAGCAGCACGCCGGCGATGAGCGCCGTCAGATTGGAATCGATGACCGCGGTCAGCGCCCGCTCGTAGCCGGTGGCCAGCGCGCTGAACGGCGAGCGGCCATTGGCCTTCTCCTCGCGCACGCGCTCGTAGATGAGAACGTTGGAATCGACGGACATGCCGACGGTGAGCACGAGGCCGGCGATGCCGGGCAGGGTGAGCGAGGCGCCGAGGACCGACATGCCGGCGAAGACCAGCAGCATGTTCACCATCATGGCGAGGCTGGCGAAGCCGCCGAACACCGGCCCGTACATGGTCAGCATGAAGAGGATAACCAGCGCCGTGCCGACCAGGGCGGCGACCGTGCCGTCATGGATAGCGTCGGCGCCGAGGTCGGCGCCCACCGTGCTCTCCTGGATGATGGAGAGCGTGGCCGGCAGCGCGCCCGAACGCAGCAGCAGCGCCTGCTCCTGGGTCTGCTGGGGGGTGAAGACGCCGGTGATGATGCCGCTGCCACCGCAGATCGCGCTCTGCACGACCGGCGCGCTGATGATCTCGTTGTCGAGCTGAATGGCCAGCCGCTTGCCGATGTTGGCGCGGGTGGCGGCGCAGAAGGCGCGGCCGCCGGCGGCGTTGAAGGTGAAGCTGATGATCGGGCGGCTGCCCTGCTGGTTCTCGAAGGTAGCCTTGGCGTCGTCGAGATCCTCGCCGCCCACGACCACGCGCTTCAGCACCGGCAGGCACTGCGGCTGGTAGCGCCGGCAGATCTGCTCCGCCGTCATCCGCGGGTTGGCGGTCTGGATCTCCTCCCAGGCCTTGGGATTGGTCGCGCGCAGCTGCTGCATGCCCTCGCGCGTCGGCACCAGGAAGGTGCTGGGCGGCAGGGTGGCCGGAAGGTTGTGGCCTGCCGCCGCCACGTCCTCGTTCACCAGATGGAAGGTGAGCTTGGCGGTCTGGTTGATCTTGCGCTTGAGGTCGGAGGTGTCCTTGATGCCCGGCATCTGCAGCAGGATGCGATCGTCGCCCTGGCGCACGATGGTGGGCTCGATGGTGCCGGTCTCGTCGACCCGGCGGCGCAGGATCTCGATCGACTGGTCGATCACTTCCTTCTTCTTCTTGAAGAGGTCCTGGTCCGAGTAGGCAAGACGGATCACATCGCCGCTGCCCGAGACGACGAGCGAGGGATCGATGTTGTGGATCGCCTCGAGGGCCTTGGCACGCAGCGCCTCGTCGCGCAGGGTCACGACCAGTCCATGCCCCGATTCGACAGTGACGTCCTTGTAGGGGACCTGCTGCTTGCGCAGTTCGCCGCGCACCGAGTCGCTGAGGTTGGTGAGACGCTCGTTCAGCACCGAGCGCAGGTCGGCTTCGAGCAGGAAATAGGCGCCGCCGCGCAGGTCGAGGCCGAGATTGATGCGGCTCTGCTGATACCAGTTCGGCAGGTGATCGAGCAGCCCGCCCGGCAGGATGTTGGGCAGGGCGAACAGCACGGCCAGCGCCGTGAAGGCGATGACAGCGATGGACTGCCAGCGCTGAAGATTGAGCATCCCGGACTACTACGCGTCGTTTGCGGCTACTTTTTGCCGCCGAACAGGCTGCCCAGCAGGCTCTTCCTCTCGCCGCCGCCCGGCGCCGGGGGCGGCAACATGGGCTTGTCGTCGTCGTCCGAATCCTTGGCGCCGCGCACCGATTCGCCGCGTGTCAGGATGTCGGTGATGGTCTGCTTGACGACGCGCACCCGCACGCCATCTGCGAGTTCCACCTGCAGCTCGTTGTCGGCGATCACCTTGGTGACCAGGCCGATGATGCCGCCGCCGGTGACGACGCGGTCGCCGCGCTTGACGCCGGACAGCATCTCGCGCTGCGCCTTCACCTTGGCCTGCTGCGGACGGATCAGCAGGAAATAGAAGACGACGAAGATGAGGATGAGAGGGAAGAGCTGGACGAGGAAATCCCCGCTGCCGCCGCCCGCTGCCTGGGCCCATGCCTGGGATATGAACATCTTCTGCTCCTGATTCTTCCGGCCATCGAAAAAGCGCGCGGACTATAGCGGTCCGGCCCCGCTTTGCAACGCAAGCGCCGGGGCGATATGGTCGCCCCCTTTCACGCCGCCGGCAACGATGGATCAAGACCTTAAAGCCCTACTTTCACGCATCGCAGAAGGGTTCGACCGGCTCGCCCCGCCCGCCCCGCCCAGCGCCGACATCGCCGCCGCCGAAGCCTATGTCTGGCATGCCGCCGGCCACCGCCTCGAAGCCGTGCCCAAGGTCAACCGGGTCAAGCTCGACCTGTTGATGGGCGTCGACCGGCAAAAGGAGACGCTGCTCGAGAACACGCGCCGCTTCGCCAGGAGCCTGCCGGCCAATAATGCGCTGCTGTGGGGCTCGCGCGGCTCCGGCAAGAGCTCGATCGTGAAGGCCGTCCATGCCCACGTGAACGGCGAGATGGGTGGACCGCCCGGCCCGCTGGCGCTGGTCGAGATCCACCGCGAAGACATCCCCTCGCTGCCGGCGCTGCTCTCCAGGATCCGCAATTCGACGCGCCGCTTCCTGGTGTTCTGCGACGACCTCTCGTTCGACGGCCAGGACGCCGCCTACAAGTCGCTGAAGGCCGTGCTCGAGGGCGGCATCGAGGGCAGGCCGGACAACGTGGTGTTCTACGCCACCTCCAACCGCCGCCACCTGATGCCGCGCGACATGATCGAGAACGAGCGCTCGACGGCGATCAATCCGTCCGAGGCGGTGGAAGAGAAGGTCTCGCTTTCCGACCGCTTCGGCCTGTGGCTGGGCTTCCACAACGCCGACCAGGACACGTTCTTCGCCATGATCGAAGGCTACGCCGCCTACTACAAGCTCGGCGTGCCGGCCGAGACCTTGCGCAAGCAGGCCGTCGAATGGTCGGTGACGCGCGGCGCGCGCTCGGGCCGCGTCGCCTGGCAGTTCATCCAGGAAGTGGCGGGGCAGCTCGGCAAGAGACTGGAGTAGCGATGGAGGAGCAGGGATGACTGCGCCCGAAGACGCGATGTTCTCGCCCGCGGTGAAGGCGGAGCAGACGCGTCTGGGGTCGCGCGCCCAGTTCGAGGGGCGCGAATTCAGTTCCGAGATCACCGACGATCTGCGCCAGTTCCTGGCGGTCATCGACACCTTCTTCCTTGCCACGGCGAGCGCCGACGGCAGGCCCTACGTCCAGCACCGCGGCGGGCCGCCGGGCTTCCTGAAGCCGATCGGCACGCACATGCTGGCCTTCGCCGACTTCGCCGGCAACCGGCAGTACATAACGCTCGGCCATCTCAAGGAAAACGACCGCGCCCTCATCTTCATCCTGCATTTCGCCACCCAGCAGAGGGTCAAGCTGTGGGGCCGCGCCCGCGTGGTCGAAGGCGACCTCGCGCTGATGGAGCGGCTGGTCGATCCGGCCTACAAGGCACGGCCCGAGCGGGCGATCGTCTTCACCCTGGAGGCCTGGGATGCCAATTGCCGCCAGCACATCGTGCCGCGCTACAGCGAGGCCGAGATCGCGCCCGCCGTCGACAGGCTGGCGCAGCGGATCAAGGAGCTCGAAGAGGAAGTGGCGCGCCTCAAGGGCGGCGCGTGACGGCACGAAACTTGCGCCCGACGTCACCATGAAACCGGTCACATGAAAATCCTGGTCGCCAATCCCAATACCTCAACCGGCGTCACCGACCGGCTGGTCGCCGCCGGCAAGCTGGTGGCCAGCCCGGGCACCGAACTGCTGCCCATGACCGCGCCGCGCGGCGTGCCCTACATCGCCACGCGCGCCGAGGCCGCCATCGGCGCGGTCGCGGCGCTCGAGATGCTGGCGGAACGGCGCGGCGAGATCGACGCCGCCATCGTCGCGGCCTTCGGCGATCCCGGCCTGGGCGGGCGCGCGCGAGCTGTTCGATTTTCCCGTCGTGGGCATGGCCGAGGCGGCGATGCTGGTGGCCTGCACCCTGGGGCGCAGCTTCGCCATCGTGAGCTTCGCCAAGGCGCTCGAACCGTGGTTCGCCGAGATCGTGGACTGGCATGGCCTGTCGGGGCGCTGCGCCGCCATCCGCACGCTCGACGAGGCCTTCCGCTCGATCGACGACGTGCAGGATGAAAAGGAGCAGGTGCTGGTCGAGCTCGCCAACCGCACGGTCAGCAACGATGCCGCCGACGTCGTCATCCTGGCCGGCGCGCCGCTCGCAGGCATGGCCGGCAAGGTGAAGGACCGCATCGCCGTGCCGGTCGTCGACGGCATCCAGGCCGCCGTCACCATGGCCGAGGGCCTGGTTCGCCTCGGGCCGCGCAAGGCCATCGCCGGAACCTATCGCCGGCCGGCCGCGAAGGACTCCAAGGGTCTTGCCACGGCCCTCGCCAACGTGATCGGCCATCGTGAACTCGTGACCTCAGGGGCTACGGCCGCACGCCGCCCGATCCCGAGTGGCCGGGCGGCGCGCGGGTCGCCGTGTCGTTCGTCATCAACTTCGAGGAAGGCGCGGAGATGTCGCTGTCCTCGGGCGATGCGGTGAACGAGAAGGTCTACGAGGTCAGCGACGAAGTCACGGGCGTTGCCGACCGCTGCATGGAATTGCACTTCGAGTACGGCACCAAGGCGGCGTGGTGGCGGATCGCCGATGCGCTGGAGCGGCTGGGCGTTGCCGCGACCGTCAGCGCCTGCGGCAGGGCGGCCGAACTGTCGCCCTGGCTGATCGAGGATGCGGTGAAGCGCGGCCACGAGATCGCCTGCCACGGCTGGCGCTGGGAGAAGCATGCCCACATGGCCGAAGCCGAGGAGCGCCAGGCGATCGCCCGAACGGTCAAGGTGCTGACCGAGATCGCCGGCACGCGGCCGGTCGGCTGGCACACCCGCTCGACGCCTTCGCCCAACACGCGCCGGCTGCTCGTCGAGGAAGGCGGCTTCCTCTATGACAGCGACGACTATTCCGACGACCTGCCGTTCTTCGTCGAGGTTTCCGGCAAGCGCCACCTCGTGCTGCCCTACGCCTTCGACACCAACGACATGCACTACCACCAGGGTTTCCATCGCTTCGTGACGGCGCGCGACTTCGCCGACTACACGACCGATGCCTTCGACACGCTGTGGGCGGAAGGCGAGCAACATCCCAAGATGATGTCGATCGGCCTGCACCTGCGCATGATCGGCCGGCCCGGCCGCATCGCCGCCCTCGACCGCATCGTGTCGCACATGAAGAAGAAGGGCGGCGCCTGGTTCGCCACGCGCCGTCAGATCGCCGGGCACTGGCTGGGCCGCTTCCAGGACGGAGCAAACACACCGGCACCTTGACAGGCCGGCCGGTCGATATTTAACGTGTTAACGATGCCTGAGCGCGGAACCGCCAAGCTCGCCGCCGCTTTCACGCGGCCGCGGATCATGGACGACCGGCATTCGATGCCGACCGCCCTGCTGCGCGCGCGAGAGGCCGTGATGGCGTATTTCAGGCCGCACCATCGCAAGGGCGGGGTCACCGAGCCGCAGTGGCGCGTGATCCGCGCGCTCTACCTCGAGGGCGAGATGGACGCCACCGAGCTGGCCAGGCGCAGTTACCTCCTGGCGCCCAGCCTGTCGCGCATCCTCAAGGACCTCGAGGCGACGGATCACATCAGGCGACGCCCGGGCAAGACCGATTCGCGCCAGAGCCTTGTCTCGCTGTCGCCCAAGGCGTCGGCCATGGTGACGCGCGTGGCGCCGTTCCTCGACGGCATCCACCGCGACATTGCCCGCCGCTTCGGCGCCGACCGCTGCGAGGCGTTGCTCGCGCTGCTGGCCGAGCTCCAGGAAGCCCTCGCCGACGGTCCGACGGCGAGCGAAGCCGTCGGCAAGCAAAAACGCAGGCGACGAACCTAAAAGACACGAACCTCGTTCCGACCGGGCCACCCATCGCCGCCGAATAGGATCAGGTCAGGTCTTCGGCCTGGGCCGCACGATCTTGACCGTCGACGTGGCATGCACGATCAGCCGGCCCTTGTCGTCCTTGATATCGCCGTCGAGAAAGCCGACCGATCCGCCCCAGCGCAGCACCCGGCCCTCGGCGATCACGCTGCCGGGACCGACCGCCTCGAGAAAGCTGATCTTGATCTCGAGCGTCGGCACGGCGAAGGCGAACCTGCTCCTGGCCATGGCGGCATTGGCCATGGCGACGTCGACCATGCCGGTGAGGAAACCGCCCTGGCAGATCCGGCCCTGGGAATGGCAGAAGGCCGGCACGATCTCGAAGCGGTAGCGACAGGTGCCGCGTTGCGAATCGAGGTCGAGAATCTCGCCGTTCAGCAGGCGTGTCGGCTCGGCGGCATGGGCCTTGAGATGGCGCAGCGCGTCGGCGTCGCTCAGGGACGCCACGTCGACGCCGACGAAATCCGGATGCGTTGCGCTCATGCGGCGCGGACTATAGCGACCGCGCGCCGCCGTGCACCTTCTCGAGCAGGTCGATCAGGATCCGGATTTCGGCCGACGAAAGGCGGGAGGCGATGCGCTTCTCGTGCGTCCGCACCAGGCGGGCAAAACGCGCCAGCGCCTTCTCGCCCACCGGCGTCAGCGCCAGCGCATGGGTGCGCCCGTCGGTCGGCGAGCGGTGGCGCAGCAGCAGGCCGCGGGCCTGCAGCCGGTCGAGGATGGGCACCAGGGTCGAGCGGTCGATGCCCAGCGCCCGCGCCAGCGCCATCTGGCTCAGGCCCGCATTGCGGTCGACCAGCACCAGCAGGCCGAACTCGCCCGGTGTCAGCGCCTCGCCCGCCCTGGCGAAGGTCGCGGCGAAATCGTCGAACACCGCCGACTGGGTGCGGCGCAGCATGTAGCCCAGCAGCGACGGCAGCAGGCCGCGGTCGAGGGCGGCGGCGAGGGGTTTGGCGGGTGGACGGCCCATGACCGGAGTGGTAAACGGAGATTGTTTGGGGATCAAACAAATTCGCGTAGCGAGCCAATGAGCTTCAAAGTCCGCATCGCCCAGGCCGACCGCACCATCGAGGTGCCGACCGGCGCCACCATCCTGGCGGCAGCCCTCGATGCCGGCATCTCCTACCCGTTCGGCTGCCAGTCGGGCAACTGCGGGGCCTGCAAGTCGCACCTCGTCAAGGGCGAGGTGTCGATGGAAGGCTACTCGGAATTCGCCCTCTCCGACGAGGAGAAAGCGCGCGGCCTCATCCTCGCCTGCCGCGCCGTGCCGTGGGAGGACAGCGAGGTGGCCTGGCTCGAGGAGGACGAGCTGATCGTCCACCCGCGCCGCCTGCTCGACTGCAAGGTGGTCGGGCTCGACGACGCCACGCACGACATCAAGCGCATCCGCCTGGCGATCGTCTCGGGCGGGCCGTTCGACTTCTCGGCCGGCCAGTTCGCCTCGGTGACCTTCGAGGGCTGTCCGCCGCGCGACTATTCCATGGCCAACGTGCCGGGCGACCCGGTGCTCGAGTTCCACGTGCGGCAGACCGCGGGCGGCGCCACCAGCATGCATGTCGCCGAGAAGCTCAAGGTCGGCGATCCCGTGCGGGTCGAGGGCCCGTTCGGCCCCTCCTACCTGCGCGAGGGCCATCGCGGTCCGATCATCGCCGTCGCCGGCGGCTCGGGCATGGCGCCGATCAAGTCGGTCGTCGAGCGGGCGCTGCAGCAGTCGCTGCCGCAGCACATCTACTTCTATTTCGGCGTCCGCACCGAGCGCGACCTCTACCTGCACGACCATTTCGCGGCGCTGGCCCTGAAGCACAAGAACCTGCACTTCATGCCGGTGCTGAGCGAGGGCGACGGCGCGAACGTCCGCCACGGCCTGGTGCACGAGGCGGTGGCCGCCGACTTCGACGAGTTCGACGGCTGCAAGGCCTATCTCGCCGGCCCGCCGGTCATGGTCGAGGCGGCGACCAAATTGTTCGAGCAGCGCGGCATGCGGCGTAGCGATATCCATGCCGATGCGTTCTACACGGCGGCCGAGATGGCCAGTGCCGGCAAGAAGACGGGAGCGGAACTATGACAGGACTTCTCGAAGGGCGCGCAGCGATCGTCACCGGCGCCGGCCGCGGCATCGGCCGCGCCATCGCCGAGGCGCTGGTGGCGGAAGGCGCCCAGGTGATCGTGGCCGACAACGGCGCCTCGATCGCCGGCGACGGCGGCGATCCCGAGGTGGCGCGCGAGACGGCCGACAGCGCTGGGCAAGAATGCGCTCGCCTTCAGCGACAGCGTGGCCTCGCCCGGCGTCGCCAAGCACCTCGTCGAGCTGGCAGTCAAAAATTTCGGCGGCATCGACATCGTGGTGAACAATGCCGCCATCCTGCGCGACGCCTTCGTCTTCCGCGCCGATCCGCGCGACTGGGATGCGGTGATCCACAACAATCTCTCCGCCGCCTTCTACCTGATCAATGCGGCGTCGGGAGTGATGCGCGAGCAGGGCAAGTCGGGCCGCGGCGGTGCCGGAGGGTACGACTGGGGCCGCATCGTCAACATCGTTTCCTCGGCCGGCCTTTATGGAAATCTCGGCCAGGCAGCCTATGCCAGCGCCAAGGCGGGCCTGTTCGGCCTGACGCGCGTGACGGCGATGGATCTCGCCCGCGCGCAGATCACGGCCAATGCCGTGGCGCCGTTCGCGCGCACCCGCGTCACCGACATCATCCAGCCGGCCAACGAGGCCCAGAAGACCTACAAGGAGCGCGCGCTCAAGATCGGCGCGCACCACGTCGCCAACCTGGTGACGGCGCTCTGCTCGCCGGCCGGCAAGGGCATCACCGGACAGCTGCTGGGCGTGCGCGGCCGCGAGGTCTTCCTGTTCGGCCAGCCGCGGCCGGTCGCCAGGCTCGAGGCCGGAGCGACGGCCACGCTGGCCGAGGAGATCAGCGCCAAGCTCGGCGCCAAGTTCACCGACCTCACCACCGATCTCGAAGCCTTCAACACCGAACCCCTCGTTTGAGGAGACCTCCCATGAGCGAGCCCATCGTCGTCAAGACCGTCGAGGAGCTGAAGAGCCGCGCCCGAAGAATATCGCGAGGCCGTGGCCAAGCTGGTGATCAGCCACGCCATCAACGAGCTCTACGGCGCGCAGGTGTTCGACGAGCCGGCGATCGCCTATGCGCCGACGCCCTACGCCAAGTGGCTGACCTGCCGTGTGGCGATGGAGGAGTACGGCCATCACGTGCGCTTCAAGCAGCTCGGCACGCAGATGGGCATTGCCGAGGAGCGCATGATGCCGGGCGCCGGCAAGCGGCCGCTGTCGATCTTCGAATTCCCGCTCAAGACCTGGGAGGAGTTCGTCGCCATCAAGCTCCTGGCCGACCTCGCCGAGATCCTGCAGGTCGAGGACCTTCTCCACTGCACCTTCCATCCGCTGCGCAATCTCGCGCGCGCGACGATGCCGGAGGAGCGCTTCCACGCGCAGTTCGGCGAGGACTTCACCGCCGAGCTGATCAAGACCCCGCAAGGCAAGGCCACGCTGCAGGCGGCGATCGACGAATACTTCCCCTACCTGCCGTCCTTCTTCGGCGGCTCGAAGTCGCGCAACAACGAGATCTTCCGCAAGTGGAACATCAAGCAGCGCACCAACGACGAGATGCGCCAGGACTTCATGAAGCGCGCGACCGAGGTCGCCAGCAAATACGGCCTTACGCTGCCGGAGGTCCGGCAGGCGGCGTGAGCCAGGTCGTCGCCCTGCCGCGGGCGCTGCTCGAACGCCTCAAGGGCGAAGTGCGTGCGGCGGCCTGGTTCGCCGCCCTGGGCGACGAACTGACCGACGGCGACCGTGCCGACGCCGATGCCTACGCCCGGACGCTGGGCCTGGGCGCGATGGTTCTCGGCCAGGCACACGACTGGCCGGAGGCCGAGCGGGTGCTGAAGGCGCCCGACTGGTCGCCGGCCTGGTGGGATCGCGAAGAGGTCCTGCGCCGCGCGCTGCTGGCCAAGGCCGAAACGCGCTATCCGGAACGCGCCCTGTGGACGGCGCTCACCGACCTCACCAGCGAGACGGGCGATCTCGTGCACGGCAAGGCCGCCACCGCGGCGGCGCGCATGGGGCACGCGGCCGCGGCCTCGATCCATGTCGCGGCGGGCGCTGCCGCGCAGGCCGTGTATCTGCTGGCGCTGGCAAGGCTGGCCGAAGACGCCGCCTCGCCCTTCGAAAGCAAGTTTCGTCTGTTCGCCGCGGGGCGCTGGCCGCTGGGCGTCGTGGGCTCTACGCTGGTCCTCTTCTGAGAGGACTTCTGTTTCCATGACTTCTTATACGGCGCCGGCCCGTACCGTCGGCCGGCTGCAACGGCCGTTCGGCAATCTCTATTATGAAGTGTGCCGGCAGCGGGCCGGCCTTGCTGTTCGCCCACGGGCTGGGCGGCAATCACCTGAGCTGGTGGCAGCAGGTCGCGCACTTCGCGCCGCGCTACACCTGCGTCGCCTTCGCCCATCGCGGCTTCGCGCCGTCGGACCCGGTTCCCGGCGGGCCGGATGCGGGCGACTACGCGGGCGATCTCGCCGCGCTGATCGATCACCTGAAATTCCCCGAGGTGCGCCTCGTCGCCCAGTCGATGGGCGGCTGGACGATGCTGGACTACGCCATCGCCCATCCGGCAAAGGTCAAGGCGCTGGTGCTGAGTTCGACCTCCGGCACGCTCGACCGCCGGGGCTGCGATCCTTCGGGCGGCGCCGAATACGACGCCTGGCTCAAGGACGCGGAGGCAAAGATCGCGGCGGGTGCGGCGAAGGGCATTCATCCGGCGATGGGCGCGCCGGCGGCGGAGCGTTCGCCCGCCTTGCACCTTCTCTATCGCAGCATCGACGACATGGCGGGCATTCCCGACAAGGAGAAGGTGCGTGCGGGCCTGCGTCGCACGGCACGGCGCAAATTGTCCGATCTGAAGGATTTCCAGGTGCCGACGCTGTTGATCGCCGGCGGCGAGGACGTGGTCTTCCCGCCCTTCCTGGCAAGCGCCATCGCGGCAGCCCTGCCGTGCGGCGAAGCACATCTGATCCCCCATGCCGGCCACTCGCCATATTTCGAGCAGGCCGCTACGTTCAACGCTCTGGTCGAGGCGTTTCTGGCCCGCCAGCGCTGAAACAGCTCGCGGAACAGCAGGCGGCCGCCATGACAAATCGATAAGCAGGAGGAGACGTTGTCGAAGGACAATCCGCGGATCGCCGTGCTCGGCTTCGCCATCGAGTGCAACCGGTTCGCGCCGGTCACCACCGCGGCGGACTTCGAGCAGGACGTCGACATCCGCGGCAACCAGATCGTGAGCGAGGCGCGGTCGGGCGCCTCCATCACCATGCCTGACCTGCCGGGCTTCTTCACCGAGATGGACCGCACGGGACAGTGGACGCCGGTACCGTTGCGCGTGTCGCTGGCCCAGCCCGGCGGCCCGGTCGAGGAGAGCTTCTTCCGTAACTTCCTGAGAGACATCGAGGCGGGCCTCAAGGCGGCCGGGCCGCTCGATGCCGTGTTCATCTCCGCCCATGGCGCGGCGCTGGCCGAAGGTACGGACGATCCGGACGGCGATCTTTTCGAAGTCGTGCGCGGAGTCGTCGGTCCCGATATTCCCGTCGTCGCCGTGTTCGACCTGCACGCCAACGTCTCGCACAAGATGATCGACAATCTGTCGGTGTTCGTGGGTTACCTCGAGAACCCGCATACCGACATCTACGAGCGTGGCGTCGAGGCGGCAATGCACATGCGCGAATGCCTGGCCGGCGCGCGCACGGCCATCACCATGGTGAAGGTGCCGCTGGTGCCGCCGCAGATCGCGCTGCTGACCGCCAAGGGCCCCTACGCCGACCTGATCAAGTACGGCCAGACCAAGCTGGGCGGCGACATCCTGAACGTCTCGGTGATGGCGGGCTTCGCCTACAGCGACAGCCCCAAGAACGGCCTCACCGCGGTGGTGACGGCGCGCAACGCCAACCGTCAGGCCGCCGCGAGCCTTTCGCTCGACATCGCCAAACGCGCCTGGGGCATGAAGGAACGTTTCAAGCGGGCAATGATGTCGCTCGGCGACGCGGTCCAGCTCGCCGCCTCGGTCGGACGCGACCGGCGCCGCAAGCCGATCATCCTGGCCGATGTCGCCGACAATCCCGGCGGCGGCGGCCGCGGCAACACGACCTATCTCCTGCGGGCGCTGAAAAGCGCCGGCGCCCAGCACGTCCTGTTCGGCGTGTTCAACGACGCCGCGGTCGCCGCCAAGGCGCACGAGCTGGGCGAAGGCGCCATCTTCACCGCCTCGTTCAACAGCCAGGAACACCAGGAATTCTCACTGCCGTTCGATTGCGAGGCCAAGGTGGCCAAGCTGTCGGATGGCCGCTATGTCGGCCGCCGCGGCGTCCTCAGGAACGTGTCGTCCGACATGGGACCGTCGGCGCTGCTCGACCTCGGCGGCATCCAGCTGGTCGTGATCAGCCATCGCTGCCAGTGCATGGACCCGCGGCAGTTCGAGATGTTCGGCCTCGACATCGCCCAGGCGCGGGTCGTCGTGGTCAAGAGCCGTGGCCATTTCCGCGGCGGCTTCGACGAGTTCTTCAAGCCCGACCAGATCTACGAGGTCGACTGCCCGGGCCTGACGTCGCCGGTGCTGGCGAACTTCACCTGGAGCAAGCTGCCGCGGCCGGTGTATCCGCTCGACGAAGAGACGACCTGGACGCCGCCATCCGCCGTCTGACGGAGAGCGCCATGCGCATCGACTTCGCTTCCGTTGCATAGACAGTAGCGATCTTCGATTGGGAGTTGTCGCACAACCTCCCAAATGCCACTCTGCCTATCGAAACGGGCGACCCGGCTTACCGGGGCCCACGTCACGGCCAAGCAAGGCCGGGCGGATCGAAGGGAGAAAGACGATGTCCAAGGCACTTCTGCGCCGCACGGCGCTATCCGTCGCCACCGTATCGGTCGTCGCCGCCATTGCCGGCTCGGCCTCCGCGCAAAACCGCCAGTTCAGCTTCGCCTACGATCAGCCCAACACCACGGCCTACGGCATCGCCGCGAACATCTTCGACGCCAAGCTCAAGGAGCTGAGCGGCGGCAAGTTCAGCATCAACCAGTTTCCCGGCGCGCAGCTCGGCCAGGAGCCGCAGATGCTGCAGAAGATGCGGGCCGGCGACATCGACTTCGTCATCACCTCGACGGCCAACGCCTCGACCCTGGCGCCTGAAGCCGGCGTCTTCTCGCTGCATTTCATCTTTCGCGACCAGGGCCATCTCACGCGCGTGATCGCCGACCCCGCCGTTTCGGCGGCGTTCCGCAAGATGATCACGGACACGGTGCAGGGCGCCCATGTGCTCGGCCTCATGACCATGGGCATGCGCAACATGTACTCCAAGAAGGAGATCACCTCGGTTGCCGACATGAAGGGCCAGAAGGTCCGCGTCCAGGCGACCAAGACCGAGGACACGCACTTCCCGGCCTACGGTGCGCAGACGGTGCACATGCCGTTCGGCGAGGTCTACACCTCGCTGCAGACCGGCGTGGTCAACATCGCGGAGAACGGCGTCAACGTCTATCTCGCCAACAAGCACTATGAGGTGGCGCCGATCCTGTCGATGACCGAGCACGAGGCCAACAACAACTGCATCTGGGTCAGCGAGAAGACCTGGAACAGCCTGAGCGACGAGCAGAAGAAGTGGGTCCAGGCGGCCGCCGACGAGGTGAGCAAGCTCGAGCCCGCCAAGGCGCTCCAGCTCGAGAAGGATTCGGCCGAGAAGCTGAAGAAGATGGGCGTGAAGGTCGTCGACAATGTCGACAAGACGGGGTTCGCCGCCGACGCCAAGCCGATCCAGGACAGCCTCGCCAAGGAACTCGGGCCCCATGCGGTGGCGATCCTCGAGCTCGTGCGCAACGTGAAGTGAGCGGAGCCGCGGGAGCTGCCAAGCAAGCGTCATCGTGAGTAGCCGTTCACTCGTCCTCCAGCGCCATCGCCACCTCAAGTGGGCGGCGCTCGACCCGCTCGAAGCCGCGCTGATGATCCTGTGCGGCGCGTTGATCATAGGCTTCACCAGCTCGGTGTTCCTCGACGTGGTGACGCGTGAGATCCGCGCGCCGTGGCTGTGGCTGCAGCAGGTCACGACGGGCTTTTTCGCCTGGGGCGTGTTCATCGGCATGGCGGCGGCGGCGCGGCGCAACGATCATCTCTACCTGGTCGAGATCACCAAGCGCCTGACGGGTCCCAAGCGCACCTTCATGGAGAGCTTCAACCGCATCGTCGTGCTGGGCGTGGCGCTCGCCATGGTCTGGTTCGGCTACAAGAACGCCATCCTCGACCTCGGCAGCTTTCGCATGCCCTCGTTGATCCCGCTCACCTACTACACCGCAAGTGTGCCGCTCTCGGGTGCCCTGATCGCGCTGTTCGCCCTCGAACAGCTCATCAACGGCTGGCGGCACGGCTTCGAGGGACCCGAGGACACCGCCGATTTCACCGAGTTCGTCGAATGAGCAACGGCGCCGTCCTTTTCCTGATGGCCTTCCTGTTCCTCGGCTTGGGTTACATGGGCGTGCCGGTCGCCTTCGCGCTCATGGCTGGCGTGATGGTGGCGACCGCCTTCACCCAGATCAGCCTGCAATCGATGGTCGGACAGATGTTCCACGGCATCGATTCGGAGACCCTGCTCGCGGTGCCGTTCTTCCTGCTGGTCGGCGAGCTCATGACCTCGGCCAACGTGACCCAGCGCATGGTGAGGCTGGCACAGACCATGGTCGGTCACTTGCGGGGCGGCCTTGCCCAGGTCGTGACGCTGTTCAGCATGTTCTTCGCCGGCATCTCCGGCTCGTCGACCGCCGACGTGGCGGTGCTGAGCCGCACCGTGGCGCCGGAAATGGACCGCGAGGGCTACGACCGTGCCTTCACCGCGGCCCTGATCGCCTGCGCCTCGACCATGGCCAACCTGATCCCGCCCAGCATCATGGCGGTGGTCTACGGCGCCACGGGGAACGTCTCGATCGGCGGGCTCTTCCTGGGCGGTATCGTGCCCGGCGTGCTGATCGGCATCGGATTGATGGTCTACTCGCATTTCTTCGGGCCAGTCGGCGTAAAGAAGAAGATGGCAAGCTTCGGCGAGTTCGCCGACGCGCTCAGGGGCTCGTCGCTGCCGCTGATGATCCCGGTCATCATCATGGGAGGCATCCTGACAGGATGGTTCACCCCGACCGAGGCCGGCATGATCGCCTCGGTCTACATCCTGGTGGTGCTGATCCCGCTCCTGAATCGCGGCCACCTGCGCCATCTGTTGCGCGATTTCATGTATACCGGGATGCTCTATGCCATCCCGCTGGCGGCGGTGGCGAGCGCATCGGCATTCGGCTGGATGCTGGGCTACCTGCGCGGCCCGGACATCGTGGCGGCGTGGATCGCCGACCATGCCGGCACCAGCGCCGGCATGATCCTGCTGATGCTGGTGCTGCTGTTCGTGATCATCGGCGATTTTGTCGACGCCATCCCGGCCATCATCATCTTCATGCCGATCATCAACAAGCTCACCGAACTCGGGGGCATCAATCCCGTGCACATGGGCGTGGTCATCATCACCACCCTGGTGTTCGGCCTGATCACCCCGCCTTACGGCCTGTCGCTGCTGGTCGCGTCGAAATTCGTCGGCATCAGCTTCGCGCGGGCGATGTACGCCTCGCTGCCGATCTACGTCGTTTTCATCGTCACCATCGCCTTCACGGTGCTGTTCCCCGATGTGGTGCTCTACCTGCCGAAGCTGCTGCTGCCGGAATCGGTCGGTTGCTTCAAGAGCCCCAGCGGCGTGGGCTATATCTGCCCCACCTGACGCTCCTCCCCCTGCGTTGGGAGGAGATTGGTTACTTCTCCGGCAGCGGGATGAATTCCGGGTCGCCCGGCACCCTGGCGAAGCGGCCTTCGCGCCAGTCGGCCTTGGCCTGCTCGATGCGCTCCTTGCTCGACGACACGAAGTTCCACCAGATATGTCGCGGCCCATCCATCGGCGCGCCGCCCAGCAACATCACCTTGACGCCCGCGGCGCCGGCCACGATCTCGGCCGGCTGCCCGGCGCGCAGCACCGCGAGATCGCCCACACCCAGCAGGCGATCGCCGAGTGCGGCGTCGCCTTCGGCGACATAGACGGCGCGCTCGGCATGTTCCGGCGAGACGGTGGCCTTGGCGCCCGCTTCCAGCTCCACGCCGAGATAGAAAATCGGCGAGAAGTGCGTCGTCGGCGCGGTACGGCCGGCATAGGTGCCGACGATCAGCCTGAGCGACGCGCCGCCCTCCTGCCACGCCGGCAGCTTCGCCGCCTCGACATGCTCGAAGGACGGCGCGGTCTCCTCATGGCTCCTGGGCAGCGCCACCCAGGTCTGGATGCCGTGCATGCGAAAGCCGGTGCGGCGCATCTCCGGCTCGGTGCGCTCGCTGTGGGCGATGCCGGCGCCGGCGGTCATCCAGTTGACGTCGCCCGGCCGGATCGCCTGGGCGTAACCCAGGCTGTCGCGATGGAAGATGCCGCCGTCGAACAGGTAGGTCACGGTGGCGAGACCGATATGGGGATGCGGCCGCACCGCCATGCCATCGCCGCCCGGCGGCACGACCATGGGCCCGAAATGGTCGAGGAAGATGAACGGCCCGACCATGCGCCGCTTGGCACTGGGCAGCACCCGACGCACCGCGAAACCAGGCCCAAGCTCGTGGGCGCGGCCCTGGATGAGAAGCTCTATCGGATCGGCCATCTTGTTCTCCCTCTCCGCCTGTGCTGCAACGGCGCGCCATGAGCGTTCCCGCCCGCGACCTCTCGCCGTTCTTCGCGCCCCGCAGCATCGCGGTCGTCGGCGCCGGCGAGCGCGCCACCTCGTCGGGGGGCGCCATCATGCAGCTCCTGCGACAGGCCGGTTATGCCGGACGCGTGGTGCCGGTCAATCCCAGGGGCGGCACGATATTCGGTTACGAAGCGGTGACATCGATCGGCGCGATCGATCCGCCGGTCGAGCTGGCCGTCATCGTCATCCGCCCCGACGCCATCCTCGAAGCCGTGGGCGAAGCGGCCGACCGCGGCATCAAGAACCTGCTCATCCTGCCCGGCGGCTTCGCCGAGGCCGGCCCCGTCGGCGTGCAGCGCAACAACGATCTCCTGAAGCTCGCGGCCGCGCGTGGTGTCACCGTGGCCGGCCCCAACTGCGCCGGCATCATCCATCTCGATCCTGCCTGGCGGTTCGCCGCGACCTTCCTGCGCGACCTCCCACCTGGCGCCGCGGCCGGGGCCGGCAACGGCCTTGCCTTCATCTCGCAGTCGGGCGCGCTCGCCGAGGAATTCATCGACAAGGCCAATGCGCGTGCCTTGCCGCTCATGACGGTGGTGTCGGTCGGCAACGCCGTGCATCTCGGTGTCGAGGACTATCTTGCCTGGCTGGGCGACCGGCCGGAGATCGGAGCGGCGCTTCTCTACGTTGAATCGATCGAGGACCATGAGCGTTTCCGCGCGGTGGCGCGTGCGGTCGCGGCCAGGAAACCCGTGATCGCCCTGTTCGGCGGGCGCACCGAAATCGGCGGCCGGGCCGCGTCGGCGCATACCGGCGCAATCGCCAACGACGATGCCGCCATCGAGGCCTTCTGTGCCTCCTGCGGCATCGTCCGGGTCGACAGCCTGCGTCGGCTGCTGGTCGCCGCCAAGGCGTTCGGCCGCTTCCCGCAGGGCCTTGGCAAACGGGCACTCATCCTGTCCAACTCGGGTGGTCCGGGCGTGCTCTGCGCCGATCGCGCCTCGGTCGAAGGCCTGGTGCTCGGCGCCCTGCCGACCGCCATGGCCGAGGTTTTGCGCCAGCGGCTGCCTCCGGAAGCCTCGGTCGCCAACCCGATCGACCTGCTCGCGGACGCCCGGGAGGACCGCTTTGGACTAGCCTTCGAGGCGGCCATGACCCATGCCGCCTCAGCCTACGACGTGGTGATGATGATTCACGTCGTGCCGTTCATGGTAGAGGCGGCACCCGTCATTGACCGGCTGGCGGAACTCGCCGCGACGGCGCGGCTGCCGCTGCTGCACAGCATGATGGGAACCCTGCCCGGCAAGGCCGAGTGGTTCACCACTATGGAGCGTGCCGGCGTTCCGATGTTCAACGACGTCGAGGAAATGGCCGAGGCGGCCGGTCTGCTGGCGCGCTATCCGGCCCTGCGCAATTCGGCGCGCAACGACTCCATGCCCGCTGTGACCTTTCGAGATCGCCATCGCCGCTGAGTCAAAAAGTCGTTCGTATACAACCTATTAAGCCCATTTCATGGGTGTTGCATTTTTGCAACTTTTTGTGGACTTGTGGATACTCCGTGGCCAGTATCGGTCCGAAGCAGGGCAAAAAGCGTGGGGAACCGACGGGGAGACGCCGGTGAAATCGCTGATTGGCCTTTTCGACAAGTCGTTTGTGTTCAATGGACCGGGAGAGGCCGATGGCGTTCAAGACGCGAGACCAACGCGCACAGCGCTGGCGAATCGTCCGAAACCTGATTGCCGCAACCGTCGCACTTACCGCCTTCCAGCTCCTTAACGCCGCCGGGTCAATGGCCCAGGTCAAGGCGCCCAGCAAGCACTCCCTCAAAGCCCCCGCCAGGCCGGCGTCCAACGAAGACGTCCAGCCCTTCGCCATCGGCACCGACGGATCGGTCGCCGCCCAGCTCGCCAGCCTCCAGATCGATCCGGCCGACGCCCAGGCCGCAGCCGACGCCGTCAGCAAGGCCATGGGCCAGCTCGACACCAAGGCTGCGAGTTCCGGGCGAGCCGTCCTGGAGTCGCAGGGCGCCAACCAGCCCAAACGTCTGGTCTCCCTGCAGCTTTATTCCGCCAAGTCCCTCGCCGTCGAACTGCACCGCAGCAGCGATGGCACCTTCGGCTTCAAGCTCGCCCCCAACGCCACCGAAAACGACGACGAGCACGTCTCGTCCGTCCCCACCTCAATCGCAGCGGCCGGACCGGGCGCGCGCTCGCTGGTCGCAGGGTCGGTCGGCATCGTGAAAGTCAGCAGCTCCACCCTGGAGGCCAACCTGGCGCCGCTCGGCGCCAGTGCGGCCACCCTCAAGGAGCTAACTCGGGCTCTGGCGGGCTTTGCGCCCGCCGCCGCAAAGATCGATGTCCTGAAAGGCCGCACCGTCGATGGCGCCCCGCGCATTCTCGCGGCGAGCGTCAGCGAGGGACAGGGCAAGCATTCCTTCTGGTGGTTCGCGCCGCCCAACCAGCCGGAAGGCTGGTTCGACGACCAGGGCCGGCGCCTCGGCGGCACGGCGTTGACCGAACCACGGCCCGATTCGCGCATCTCCTCGCCCTTCGGCACGCGCCGCTACTATGGCCGCTCGAGCGGCGGCGGCTTTCACAACGGAATCGATTTCGAAGGCAAGGTCGGCCAGCCGATCTTTGCCGCCGGCGACGGCGTGATCAACCACCAAGGCTGGTACTTCAACTACGGCCGCACCGTGAAGATCAGCCACGCCGAAAACTTCGAGACGCTTTACGCGCACATGTCGCGTTTCGCCGACGGCATGGGCCCGGGCACCCACGTCCGCAAGGGCGACCTTATCGGCTATATCGGCTCGACCGGCCGCTCGACCGGGCCGCATCTGCATTTCTCGGTGATCGTGAACGGCCAGTTCGTCGACCCGGCGCCCTACCTCTCGGAGAAGGGTGGCAACAGCGTGCTGGCCGGCGAGTCGCTGGTCGTCTTTCGCCAGTGGCAACAGGACCTGCGCAAGGCCGCCGCTAGCAGCAGCAGCGACCAGGGGTTCACCCGCCTCTTCCGCTTCCTGCACGGTGGTCAAGGTGGTCAGGGTGCCGAGCCATGGACGACTAACCCGTTTACGCCAAAAAGTCTCGACCGCCTCTAATCTGCCTCTGGCTGGACGCCGACGCGCCGTTGCGCGCGACCGTTTGATCGCTTAGGAAGTGCGCCATCGTCGCCGAACGGCTACCCCAGGTGGCCGACGGACGTCAGAGGCAACCACGAAGGGAAGAACTTTATGTTCAACAAGTACACGGCCGCCGGCGTCGTCGCGGCCACTCTGGCCGGAGTCGCGGGCACCGCGCATGCCGGCAAGGATCTCGACGCCGTCAAGGCGCGCGGACAGCTCATCTGCGGCGTCAACACCGGCGTGGCTGGCTTCGCCCAGGCCGACAGCCAGGGCAAGTGGACCGGCCTCGATGTCGACGTCTGTCGCGCCGTGGCCGCTGCAGTCTTCGGCGACTCGGAGAAGGTCAAGTACGTGCCGCTCACCGCCCAGCAACGCTTCACCGCCCTGCAGTCGGGCGAGGTCGACGTACTGGCGCGCAACACGACCATCACCTTGACCCGCGACACAGCGCTCGGCCTCGATTTCACTGCCGTCGACTACTATGACGGTCAGGGCTTCATGGTGAACAAGAAGCTCGGCGTGAAGAGCGCCAAGGAACTGAACGGCGCCACGATCTGCGTGCAACCGGGCACCACGACCGAGCTCAACCTCGCCGACTACTTCCGCGCCAACAAGATGAGCTTCAAGCCGGTCGTCATCGAGAAGGTCGAGGAAGTGCGTGCGGCTTTCTTCTCCGGACGCTGCGACGTCTACACGACCGACGCCTCGGGCCTCTATTCGACCCGCGCCGCCAACTCGCCCAACCCGGACGACTACATCATCCTGCCGGAGATCATCTCCAAGGAGCCGCTGGCCCCGGCCGTGCGCCATGGCGACAACCAGTTCGCCGACATCGTGCGCTGGAGCCAGTACGCCATGCTCGAGGCCGAGGAGGCCGGCATCTCGTCGAAGACCGTCGACGAGATGCTGAAGAGCGACAATCCGAGCATCAAGCGCATCCTCGGCGTCACGCCGGGCATGGGCAAGGCGCTCGGCGTCGACGAGAAGTGGGTCTACAACATCGTCAAGCAGGTCGGGAACTACGGCGAGAGCTTCGACCGCAATGTGGGCATGGGCTCGCCGCTCAAGATCGACCGTGGCCTCAACAACCTGTGGACCAAGGGCGGCCTGCAATACTCCCCCCCGATCCGGTAACAGGACTCCCTCCCCAGCGAAGCTGGGAGGTGGCCGCATCGGCGCTGTTTACAGCGCCTGTGCCGGAGGCGTCATGCTCTTTGACTATTGACGCGCATGACCCCTCCGCCCGCTTACGCGGGCACCTCCCCTCGTAGGAACGAGGGGAAGAGAGCCGCCGCCGAAAGGGCGGCGGTTTTCATTTGGCCTGTTGCTTGCTTGCCCGGGTAAGGTGAAACTTCACTCGGGGAACCCAAAGGGAGGCAATGATGCACAAGACCACAGTGGCAGCAGCGGCTGGTCTGGCCGCGATCTTCGTGTCGACCGGCGCCATGGCCGGCAAGGACCTCGACGCCATCAAGGCGCGCGGTGCGCTGATCTGCGGGGTCGGCCAGGGCACAGCCGGCTTCATGCTGGCCGACAGCCAGGGCAAATGGGTGGGACTGGACGTCGACGTCTGCCGCGCCGTTTCGGCCGCCATCTTCGGCGATTCGGAAAAGGTCAAATACGTGCCGCTCTCCTCCCAGCAGCGCTTCACCGCGCTGCAGTCGGGCGAGGTCGACATGCTGTCCAACAACACGACCATAACGCTGACGCGCGATTCGGCTCTCGGGCTCGATTTCACCGCCATCACCTACTATGACGGCCAGGGCTTCCTGGTGAACAAAAAGCTTGGCGTGAAGAGCGCCAAAGAGCTGAACGGCGCCACCGTTTGCGTGGCGCCCGGAACCACCACGGAGCTCAACCTCGCCGACTACTTCCGCGCCAACAAGATGACCTTCAAGCCCGTCGTCATCGAGAAGGTCGACGAAGTGCGCGCCGCCTTCTTTTCCGGACGCTGCGACGTCTATACCAACGACTCGTCGAGCCTCTACGCGACGCGGGCGGCCAACGTGCCGCCGCCGGCGAAGGCCGAAGACTTCATCATCCTGCCGGAAATCATCTCCAAGGAGCCGCTGGCCCCGGCCGTGCGCCATGGCGACAACCAGTTCGCCGACATCGTGCGCTGGAGCCAGTACGCCATGCTCGAGGCCGAAGAATATGGCATCTCGTCGAAGACCGTCGACGAGATGCTGAAGAGCGACAATCCGAGCATCAAGCGCATCCTCGGCGTCACGCCGGGCATGGGCAAGGCGCTCGGCGTCGACGAGAAGTGGGTCTACAACATCGTCAAGCAGGTCGGGAACTACGGCGAGAGCTTCGAGCGCAATGTCGGCTCGGGCTCGATCCTCAAGATCGACCGCGGCCTCAACAACCTGTGGACCAAGGGCGGCCTGCAATACGCCCCGCCCATCCGCTAAGCCGGCCACCGGACGTGTTCCGAGGGAGCGGCATGGTTGCAAGTGCGCGATTCCCTTTTACACTGACGGCAATATCGATCGAGAGGGACGCGCGGCCAAACCGCGGTCCACAGGGGGAATAGCGTATGGCAGTCGAGACATTGGGCTCCGTGCCGCGCGTGAAGGTGGCGCCCTGGAACGATCCGGTCATCCGCGGCTGGGTCTTCCAGATCGTCGTGGTCGGCGCCGTCGGCTTCCTCGCCTGGTATCTCGTCTCCAACACCGTCGAAAATCTCGCCCGCCAGAAGATCGCCAGCGGCTTCCAGTATCTCGAGCGCGAGGCGGGCTTCGAGATCGGCGATACGATGATCTCGTATTCGCCGGCCAGCACCTACGCCCGCGCCATCTTCGTTGGCCTGCTCAATACGCTGAAGGTCTCCGTCCTCGGCGTCATCCTGGCGACCATCCTCGGCACGCTGCTGGGCGTCGGCCGGCTATCGAACAACTGGCTGCTGACCAAGATCTGCGAATGGTACGTCGAGGTCTTCCGCAACGTGCCGCTGCTGCTCTGGCTGTTCCTGTTCTACAAGCTGATCAGCGAAGCATTTCCCGGCCCGCGCCAGGCGATCAGCGTGCTCGGCTCGGTCTTCCTTTCCAACCGCGGCCTCTACTTTCCGGTGCCGCTGGCCGATCCGATCCACAAATGGATGGGCGTTGGCCTGCTGATCGGCATCGCCGGCGCCTGGATGCTGCACCGCTGGGCGAAGAAGCGCCAGGAGGCGACCGGCCAGCCCTTCCCGTCGATCTCTGCCGGCTTCGGCGTGGCGCTCGGCGTGCCGTTCCTTATCTGGCTCGCCGGCGGCGCGCCGTATCACCTGAGCTGGCCCGCGCTCAAGGGCTTCAACTTCGAGGGTGGCACCGTCATCCAGCCGGAGTTCACGGCGCTGCTGGTCGGGCTGGTGCTCTACACCTCGGCCTTCGTGGCCGAGATCGTGCGCTCGGGCATTCTCGCGCTGCACAAGGGCCAGAGCGAGGCGGCCTCCGCGCTCGGCCTGTCGCGCGGCCAGGTGATGCGGCTGGTGCTGCTGCCCCAGGCGCTGCGCGTGATCGTGCCGCCGATGACCAGCCAGTATCTCAACATCACCAAAAACAGTTCGCTGGCCATCGCCATCGGCTATCCCGACCTGGTGGCCTCGATCAACGTCACCATCAACCAGACCGGCCAGGCGATCGAGAACGTGCTGCTGATCATGGCCGCCTACCTCTCGGTCAGCCTGTCGATCTCGGCCTTCATGAACTGGTACAACAAGCGCATCGCCATGAAGGAGCGCTAGGCCATGACCGACGCCCTGCCCACCGGCGAGCGCCGCCAGCTCGCCCCTCCCATCGACGAGACCGGCCCGTGGGGCTGGGCCCGCAAGCACCTGTTCTCGAGCTGGCTGAACGGCATCACCACGGTGGTGCTGGTCGTGGCCATCGGCTGGATCCTGTCGTGGTTCCTCAACTGGGCGGTCTTCACCGCCACCTTCACGGCTTCGACCGGCAGCGAATGCCGGGGCGGCGGCGCCTGCTGGGCGCTGATCCGCGAGAAGTTCCGCTTCATCTTCTTCGGCACCTTCCCCTACGAGCAGCACTGGCGGCCGCTGTTCGCCGTCATCGCCATGCTGGCGATGCTGATCCTGACCGCCGACCGGCGCATGTGGAATCCCTGGCGGTTGCTGATCATCTGGAGCGTGGGCTCGTTCGTCACCTTCCTGCTGATGTTCGGCCAGATCGACATTCCGCTCAGCCTGATCCTGTTCGTGGCCCTGGTCGTGGGCGGCGCCGGCATGGTCATGCGCAAGGCGCTCGCGGCGCCGAGCGAGATCAACGCCTATCGGGTGCTGGCGGCCATCGGCACGATCGGCCTGGCGCTGCGCATTCTGGGTATCCTGCCGGCCTGGAGCCTTGCCATCGCGCCGCTCAGCTACGTCGAGACCGGCCTGTGGGGCGGCCTGCCGGTGACCCTGATCCTCGCCACCTACGGCCTGGTCTTCGCCTTTCCCTACGGCATCCTGCTGGCGCTCGGCCGGCGCTCGCACCTGCCGCTGATCAAGGGCCTGTGCGTGGGCTTCATCGAGCTGATCCGCGGCGTGCCGCTGATCAGCCTGCTGATCATGGCCTCGGTCATGCTGCCGCTGTTCCTGCCGAGCGGCGTGACCATCGACAAGTTCCTGCGCGCCCAGGTCGCGGTCATCCTGTTCGCCGGCGCCTACATCGCCGAGATCATCCGCGGCGGCCTGCAGTCGCTGCCCAAGGGCCAGTTCGAGGCGGCCGACGCGATGGGCCTCAACTACGTGCAGAAGACCACGCTGATCATCCTGCCGCAGGCGCTGCGCGTGGTGATCCCGCCGCTGATCAACACCTTCATCGGCTTCTTCAAGGACACCTCGCTGGTGCTGATCATCGGCATCTTCGACTTCCTCAACAGCGCCAACCAGGCGCTGGTCGACCCCAATTGGGCGGGCTTCCCCGGCGAGGTCTACCTGTTTGCCGCCTTCGTCTATTTCTGCTTCTGCTTCTCGATGTCGCGCTACAGCAAGTACCTCGAGGTCGAGCTCAACAAGGGAACGCGCCGCTAGGCGCGGCGAGGAGAACGGGACCATGGCCGCCACAGCAGCAGCGCACGACCTCAGCAACGCCCCGTCGGTGATCACGCTCAGGGGCGTCAACAAGTGGTTCGGCCAGTTCCACGTGCTGACCGACATCAACCTCGACGTCAAGGAAGGCGAGAAGATCGTCATCTGCGGGCCGTCCGGCTCGGGCAAGTCGACCCTGATCCGCTGCATCAACCGCCTGGAGGAGCACCAGGCCGGCGACATCATCGTCGACGGCGTGACGCTCTCCAACGACGTCAAGAACATCGAGGCGATCCGCCGCGAAGTCGGCATGGTGTTCCAGTCGTTCAACCTCTTCCCGCACCTCACCATCCTCGAGAACCTGACCCTGGCGCCGATCTGGGTGAAGAAGACGCCCAAGAAGGAGGCCGAGGAGATCGCCATGAGCCTCCTGACGCGCGTGCGCATCCCCGAGCAGGCGCTGAAATATCCCGGCCAGCTCTCGGGCGGCCAGCAGCAGCGCGTGGCGATCGCCCGCGCGCTCTGCATGCGGCCCAAGATCATGCTGTTCGACGAGCCGACCTCGGCGCTCGACCCCGAGATGGTCAAGGAAGTGCTCGACGTCATGGTCGAGCTGGCGGGCGAGGGCATGACCATGCTCTGCGTCACCCACGAGATGGGCTTCGCCCGCGCCGTGGCCGACCGCGTGATCTTCATGGACCGCGGCGAGATCGTCGAGCAGAACGAGCCCGAGGAGTTCTTCGCCAACCCCAGGAACGAGCGCACCAAGCTGTTCCTCGGCCAGATTCTGCATCATTGATATTCTTTTCCTCCCCGCGTCCTGCGCGGGGAGGATTTCCTTCGCAGCGAAATCGCTCTAGAACCCCATCGTGAAAATCCTGGTCACCGGCGGCGCGGGATTCATCGGCTCGGCCGTGGTCCGCCACATCATCCGCGACACCGACTGGACCGTGGCCAACGTCGACAAGCTGACCTACGCCGGCAACCTCGAATCGCTGGCCGAGGCGCGCGACAGCAACCGCCACACCCACTTCAAGGCCAACATCTGCGATCGCGTTGCCATCGACGACATCTTCCAGGGCTTCCGGCCCGACGCGGTGCTGCACCTCGCGGCCGAGAGCCATGTCGACCGCTCGATCGACGGCGCTGCGCCCTTCATCGAGACCAATGTCGGCGGCACCTACATCCTGCTCGAGGCCGCGCTCGCCTACTGGCGCACACTCGACGCCGATGCCCGCGCGAGCTTCCGCTTCCAGCACATCTCGACCGACGAGGTGTTCGGCTCGCTGGGCCCGACCGGCAAGTTCAGCGAGACCACGCCCTACGCACCGAACTCGCCCTACGCCGCCAGCAAGGCCGCCTCCGACCACCTGGTGCGCGCCTGGCACCACACCCACGGCCTGCCGACGCTCGCCACCAACTGCTCCAACAACTACGGGCCCTATCATTTTCCCGAGAAGCTGATCCCGCTCGTGATCATCCGCGCCCTGCGCGGCGAGAGCCTGCCGGTCTACGGGCGCGGCGAGAACGTGCGCGACTGGCTGCATGTCGAGGACCACGCCGAGGCGCTGACGCTCGTGCTGCGCCGGGGCCGGCCGGGCGAGACCTACAATGTCGGCGGCGACAGCGAGCGGCGGAACATCGACGTGGTGCGCGCGATCTGCGCCCTGCTCGACGAGATGCTGCCCAACAGCATGACCCGCCCGCACGAGAAGCTGATCCAGTTCGTCACCGACCGGCCCGGCCACGATGCACGCTATGCCATCGATGCCGGCAAGATCCGCAGCGAGCTCGGCTGGCGGCCGCGGCACAATTTCGAGGACGGCCTGCGCCAGACCGTGCGCTGGTACCTCGACAATCGCGGCTGGTGGGAGCGCGTGATGAGCGGCGCCTATCGCGGCGAGCGGCTCGGGCTGCAGAGCTGACGCCTCAGTCGCCCAGTTGCCGCATCAACTCGGCCCAGCGGTCGAGAATGGGCATGATCTTGTCTTCCGTCGCCGCCGGCAGCGAGAAGACCACGCGGTCGATGCCGAGCTTCTCGCACAGCCGCAGCCGCTCGATATTGTCCGGCAGCCGGAAAACGCTGACGGGCAGGGTCGCGGGATCGCGGCCGGCTTCGGTCGCCATCTTGCGGAACCGGTCGATGATCTCCATGCCGTCCTTCTCGACCCAGTCGTCGCGCGGTATCCAGCCGTCGCCGTAGCGGATCGCGCGTCGCGCGCCATGGGGAAACCCGCCGCCGACGATGATCGGCGGGTGCGGCTTCTGCCGGGGCTTGGGCCACTGCTTCATCTTGTCGAAATTGACGAACTCGCCGTGATACTCGGGCTCCTCCCCGGTCCAGATCGCCTTCATCGCCTCGATCCGCTCGCGCGCCAGCTTGTGGCGCGTCTTGAAGGCGGTGCCGTGGTTCTCGATCTCGTCCTGGTTCCAGCCGTTGCCGACCCCGAACAGGAAGCGGCCATTCGAGAGCTGGTCGATGGTGGAGACGAGCTTGGCGGTGACGATCGGATCGCGCTGGATCACCAGGGCGATGCCGGTGCCGATCTTGAGCTTCGTGGTCACCGTGGCGGCGGCGTTGAGCGCCAGGAACGGATCCAAGAGCTCATAATAGGCCCGGACCAGGCCGCCGCTCGCCGGATAGGCCGACTTGAGGGAGGACGGAATGTGCGTGTGTTCCGGTACCCACAGGGATTCGAAGCCGCGTTCCTCCAGTGCGCGCGCCAGCGGAGCGGGTTGCATGGAATCCGTCGTGAAGAACATGACCGCGCCGATTTTCATGATCCGATCTCTCCCATCCCGTCTGCCAGGCGGATAGTTAAAGCCGCTCTTGCCAGACGTCGCCACCCATAACGAGGACCGATTTGTGGCAGGCGGGAACCGCAGGCCCGGTCTGCGGGTTGTCACAGCATCGAAAGGAGACCGCCATGAGATCCGTCCATTCCATCGCAGCCATAGTGGCGCTCGCCGGGACTGCGGCCGGCTGCGCCCAGCCGCAAACCTATCCACGCTACAGCAGCAACGGCTACGGCTATTCGCAAGCGGCCTATTATCCGGGCCCGACGGTCTACTACAGCACGCCGGCCCCGGCCTACAGCGTTCCGCCGCCCAACTATCAACGCTCGAATGTCTATGCGTCCCAGGCCGATTACTATCGGAATTACCAAGGCATTCACGACGGGCCGGAGCGGACCGGGCCGTAAAACACCGCCGTGCCGGAGCCTTAGGCGCGCAGTGTCGCCGCGACAACAGCCGCCACTTCGTCGACGGCTGTCTCGGGCATATGGGCGCCCATCGGCAGGCTGAGCACAGTCTCGGCTAGGGTCTCGGCCAGCGGAAACGAGCCCGCAGGCCAGCCGAGATCGGCATAGGCCTGCTGCAGGTGCGGCGGGATAGGGTAGTGGATCAGCGAGCCGATGCCGGCCTTCGTCGAGCGCCGCCATCAGCTCGGCGCGACGTCCCGCTCCACCCATGACGCGCACGACGTAGAGATGCCACACCGGTTCGGCCCATTGCGGCGCGCGCGGCAGGCCGAGGCCCGGGATGCCGGAAAGCCTGTCGTCGTAGCGCGCCGCGAGGCGCCGGCGATGCTCGTTCCAGGCATCGAGCCGGGGCAGCTTGGCGCGCAGGAAGGCCGCCTGCAGCTCGTCGAGCCGCGAATTGAAGCCGCGTTCGATGTTCACGTACTTCACCCGGCTGCCGTAGTTGCGCAGGGCGCGCAGCCGCTCGGCCAGCCCGGCATCGTCGGTGGTGACCGCGCCGCCGTCGCCGAAGGCGCCGAAATTCTTGGTCGGAAAGAAGCTGTGCGCGCCGGCGTCGCCCGAGCGCCCCGGTCCGCCGGCCGCGCACCTTGGCGCCCTGCGCCTGCGCCACGTCCTCGAGAACCTTGAGCACCGTGCTTGCGGGCCAACGCCACGATCGCGTCCATGTCGGCCGGCTCGCCATAGAGATGGACCGGCAGGATCGCTCTGGTGCGTGACGTGATCGCCGCGGCGATACGATCGGGATCGATGTTGGGCCCGGCCGGCGTCGGCTCGACCGGCACGACCCTGGCGCCCAGCGCCGTCACCGCGAGCCAGGTGGCGATGTAGGTGTTGGAGGGCACGATCACCTCGTCACCGGGCCCGAGGTCCCAGGCCCGCAGCACCAACTCCATCGCCTCCAGGCCGTTGCCCACGCCGACGCAGTGCCTCGTGCCGCAGAAGGCGGCGTACTCGGCCTCGAAGGCCTCGACCTCCTTGCCGAGCACGAACCAGCCCGATTCCATGACGCGGGCGTAGGCGGCGTCGAGCTCGGGCTTCAGCTCGGCATAGACCGCCTTCATGTCGAGAAACGGGATCATGGTCTCACCGCCGCTTCGCGCATGAAGACGTCGTAGTCGCGCAGATATTCGGCCTCGTCGTAGAGCGTCGAGGCGATCACCAGCACCGCCGAGCCGGCCGCGAAGTCGGTGAGCTCGTGCCACACCCAGGTTCCGACGTAGAGCGCCCTGGCCGGATCGTCGAGGCTCAGCCGTTCCTTCACCCTGCCGTCGTCGAGATGGACCTGGCAGCCACCGTTGATCGCCACCAGCACCAGCTCCGACTCGCGATGACCATGCCGGCCGCGCCACTGGCCGGGCGCGATATGGTGCAGCCAGAACAGCCGTTGCGGGCGGAACGGCAGGGCCTTCCCAGCCTCGAGGAAGTTGATGCGGCCGCGGGCATCGGCGGCGCCGGGGACGGCGATCCAGCGGCAATTGCGTGTCTTGAGGACGGGTTCGGTCATGGTCGGAAAAAACCTAGCTCAGCGTTGCGTCGTCTGCAGTTTGCGCCATTGCATGTAGACCACGCCGCTCAAGGCCACGAGGCCACCCACGATCTGATAGGTGTTGGGAACGAAGCCATACACCATGGACCACAATACGGCGAAAAACGGCACGAGGTTGACCCAAAGCGAGGCGATGGCGACGCCGAGCCGGCTGGCGCCGATGTTCCACAGATAGCCGCCCAGGCCGCTCGCCAGGATCGCGACCGTGACGAGCTGCGTCCAGATCCAGCCGTCGGCGACATCGAACGGCGAACGCGCAAGCCCGCAGGCCACCAGAACCAGGCTGCACAGGATCAGCCAGCCCATCGCCGACAGCGAGGCGACGTAGGCGCGATGCAGCTGGCTCGCGCGGTCGAACCAGGCCTGCGCCTTGATGGCGTAGAGCGTCCACAGGGCATTGCTGAGCAGGACGATGATCTCGCCGCCGCCGAACGTCACCGGCCCGCGGCCGAACAGGCTGCTCGACGACAGGATCAACCCGCCCAGCACGGTCAGCGCCAGGGCGACGCCGAAGCCGCGGTCGAAGCGCTGGCCCGTGACCAGCCACACCGTCGTCGCCGCGACCAGCGGCCCGGCCACCTGCACGGCCGCCGCCGTGATCGGATTGCTGTAGTAGATGCCCAGCGCATAGAAGGCAAAGAAGCTCGCCATCATCAGACCCAACGAGAGGAAGCGCACGAGCCCGAGATCGATCCGCAATGCCGCCCTGCCCTCGACCAGCCCCAGCAGCAGCGCCAGCGCCGCGGTCGCCGCGACCGTGCGCAGCGCCGCCATCGGCATCAGGTCGAAATGCGACAGCATCACCTTGGTGACGGGCAGGTTGGCGCCCCAGCTCGCGCCGACGAAAATCATCGCGGCAAAGGCCACCAGCATAGGACCGCGATGGGGGTTCAACGGCGGCGCACCGCCTCGTAGCCGACGCGGCAATCGACGTAGACGTCGGGTTTCTCGGTCGAGACGCGGGCCTCGACCACGCCGGGCTGCGCCAGGCAGAGGTCGAGGATGGCGTCGACCAGCGTCTCCTGCAGGTTGAAATGCCGGCTCCTGGCCAGCGCCACGATGCCGTCATGCACGGTGTCGTAGTTGAGCACGTTGGCAATCCTGTCGCCGTGCGCCTTGTCGGCCGGCCCCAGCAGAAGATCGACGTTCACCACGACGGTCTGCGGCCCTTGCTCTCGAAATCGTGAATGCCGATCGAGACCTGGAGGCGAAAGTCGCGGATGAAGATACGGCGGTCCATGTCATTTCTTCTTTTTCTGGTCAAAGGCGATATCGCGCGGCCGCCCGCTCAGATGCTCGCCGCTGTCGACGATCAGCGTGTCGCCGGTGAAAGTCGGCGTCGCCACGATGAAGCGCAGCGCGCGTGCCAGATCGTCGGTGGTGACGCCGATACCCAGACGGATTGTCGGTGTGCTGCTGGGCGAAGCGCGCGTCGGTCTGGCTGCCGCTGCGCAAGGTCAGGCCCGGCGCAATCCCGGCCACCCGAGCCGTGGCGCGAAGGATTGAGCCAGCAAGGTGGTCAGGCCCTGCAGGCCGATTTTGGACAGCGTATAGGTCAGGAAGTCGGGATTGAGGTTGAAAAGCTTCTGGTCGAGCATGTTCACGATCACGCCGGTCTCGCCCGCCGGCAGTTGCCGCGCCAGCGCCTGGGCGAGCAGCATCGGCGCCCGGAGATTGATCGCCATGTGCAGGTCGAAGTCGGCCGCGTTGGCCGTCGGCGCGCGGTCGAGCTTGAACAACGAGGCGCTGTTCACCAGGCAGGTGAGCCGCACGCCGCGGGCGCGGCATTTGCCGACCAGCGCCTCGGCCTGTCGCGCCGAGGACAGATCGGCCCGCACTGCCTTGGCCTTGCCGCCCGCCGCGGCGATCGCCGCCACCGTCCGGCGCGCGTCGGCGGCCGAGCGGTTGTAGTGCACGAACACGAAGAAGCCGTCGGCCGCCAGCGCCATGCGCCAGCGCGCGGCCGACCCGCACTCCCGCCCCGGTGACCAGCGCGCCCTTCATGCTGCGAAATCCGCCTGTCGTGACTAAAAGAACGGCGGGTTCTAGCATGCGCCCATGAATTCGTCCCCGTTCGAAACCGGTCGACTGCGTTGTGATCGGCGCAGGCGTGGTCGGCCTTGCCGTGGCCCGCGCCCTTGCCCTTGCCGGCCGTGAGGTCATCGTCGTGGAGGCCGCCGAAGGCATCGGCACCGAGACCAGCTCGCGCAATTCCGAGGTCATCCACGCCGGCATCTACTATCCCAAGGGCAGCCTGATGGCGCGAGACCTGCGTCGCCGGACGCCGCCTGCTCTATGCCTATTGCGCCGAGCACGGCGTGCCGCATCTGAATTGCGGCAAGCTGATCGTCGCCACCAACGACGCCGAAAGCGAGATGCTCGCCGAGATCAAGGGCCGCGCCGAGGCCAACGGCGTCGAGGGCATGCGGCTCCTGAGCGCCGCCGAGGCGATGGCGATGGAGCCCAACCTGCAGTGCACGGCAGCGCTGCTCTCGCCCGCCACCGGCATCGTCGACAGCCACTCCTACATGCTGGCGCTGCAGGGCGACGCCGAGAGCCACGGCGCCATGTTCGCCTTCCACAGCCCGGTCGATGCAGGGCCGCGTCGTCGACGGCGGGCATCGAGCTCGAGGTCGGCGGAACCGAGCCGATGAACCTGCGTTGCCGGCTGCTGGTCAACTCGGCCGGCCTGCATGCGCCGACGCTGGCGAGAAAAATCGCCGGCCTGCCATCCGACCGCATCCCGACCGCGTATTACGCCAAAGGAAACTATTTCACCTTGGCCGGCCGCTCACCCTTCTCGCGCCTGATCTATCCCGTCCCCGTGCCGGGCGGGCTCGGCGTGCACATCACCGTCGACCTCGGCGGCCAGGCGAAGTTCGGCCCCGACGTCGAATGGATCGACGGGCATCGACTACACCGTCGACCCGCATCGCGCCGACAAGTTCTATGCCGCCGTGCGCCGCTACTGGCCCGGCGCTCAAGGACGGCGCGCTGCAGCCGGGCTATGCCGGCATCCGGCCCAAGATCGTGCCGCCGGGCGCGCCGGCCCAGGACTTCACCGTCCAGGGACCGGCCGAGCACGGCGTGCCGGGCCTCATCAATCTCTTCGGCATCGAATTGCCCGGCCTCACCGCCTCGCTGGCGCTGGCCGAGCAGGTGCGCGACATCGCGGCTCTACATGAGCTGGACGGCATGAGCTTGGCCCGTCGCGGCCTTCTCGCCAGCCTCGCGGGCCTGCTCGGCGGATGCTCGCCCGCGGCGCTCTTGAACGCCACCGTGCCGCGCGGCGGCTACACGCGCGAGGCCGACATCGCCTATGGCTCCGATCCGCGCCAGAAGCTCGACCTCTACCGGCCCGACAAGCCGCGCGCCGACGGCAAGGCGGTGATCTTCTTCTATGGCGGCTCGTGGGACTCCGGCAGCAAGAGCGATTACCTGTTCGTCGGCCAGGCGCTCGCAGCCAACGGCTACACCGTCGATCATTCCCGACTACCGCCTCTATCCCGAAGTGCGCTTTCCCGCCTTCGTCGAGGATGGCGCCGCAGGCCGCGCGCTGGACCGTCGGACCGCGTCGGCTGCCGACAAGCTCTTCGTCATGGGCCATTCGGCCGGCGCCCATATCGCCCTGCTGCTGGCGGCCAACACGCCCTATCTCGCGGCCGCCGGCGTCGATCGCATGAAGCTGGCGGGCGTGATCGGCCTTTCCGGTCCCTACGACTTCCTGCCGCTCACCTCGGCCAAGCTGATCGACATCTTCGGCAGCGCGAACGATCCCGACATGGAAGCCATCACCTTCGCCAAGGCGCCGCTGCCGCCGGCGCTGCTCATCCACGGCACCGCCGACGACACCGTCTATCCGCGCAACAGCGAGCACCTCGCAGCGGCCTGGCGAGAGGCCGGCGCGCCGGTCGAGCTCAAGCTCTATCCCGGCGTCGGCCATATCGACGTCGTCGCGTCCTTCGCCGACCTTCTGCAAAAGCGGGCACCGACGCGCGAAGATGTGCTGGCCTGGCTCAACTCCCGATAGTTCATCGCCGGTTATCCGCGCTGCGGAAGGCCGTTCCAGGGTCTAGTGCGCTCCGGCCAGGTCCGCTAATGCTGGCTCCGACCAGGGGGAAACCAGCAGATGATCAAGACGCGCTTCACCGAGATGTTCGGCATCAAGCACCCGATCGTGCAGGGCGGCATGCAGTGGGTCGGCCGCGCCGAGCTCGCCTCGGCCGTGTCCAATGCCGGCGCGCTCGGCATCCTGACCGGCCTCACCCAGCCGACGCCCGAGGATCTGCGCAAGGAGATCAAGCGCTGCCGCGAGATGACCGACCAGCCGTTCGGCGTGAACCTCACCATCCTGCCGACCCTGGTGCCGCGGCCCTACGGCGAATACATCGACGCCATCATCGATTCCGGCGTCAAGATCGTCGAGACGGCGGGCAACAACCCCAAGCCGTTCCTGCCCAAGCTCAAGGAAGCCGGCATCAAGGTGATCCACAAATGCACCTCGGTGCGCCACGGCATCTCGGCCGAGAAGGTCGGCGTCGACGCGATCTCGATGGACGGCTTCGAATGCGCCGGCCATCCCGGCGAGGACGATGTGCCCAACCTCGTGCTGCTGCCGGCGGCGGCCAACGTCATCAAGATCCCGATGCTCGCCTCGGGCGGCTTCGGCGACGCGCGCGGCCTGGTGGCGGCGCTGGCGCTGGGCTGCGAGGGCATCAACATGGGCACGCGCTTCATGGCGACCAAGGAAGCGCCGATCCACGACAACGTGAAGAAGGCGCTGGTCGACGAGCGACGAGCGCTCGACGTCGCTGATCTTCCGCACCATGCGCAACACCAGCCGCGTCTACGGCAACTCGGTCGCCAAGAAGGCGATCGAGATGGAGCACGAGGGCAAGACCATCCAGGAGATCGGCCCGATCGTCGCGGGCGCCAAGGGCCGGGTCGTCTACGAGACCGGCGACATGGAGCACGGCATCTGGTCGGCCGGCACGGTGATGGGCCTGATCAAGGACGTGCCGACCTGCAAGGAGCTGGTCGAGCGTATCGTCGCGCGAGGCCGAGGAGATGATCCGCGGACAGCTGGCCAAGGCGATCGCCGCCTGATCAGGCGGACGTCGCGCGTCGCCCCCACCACCACCGGACGGCAAGACCGATCAGCGGCGACGGCAGGCAGGCCATCACCGTGAGCGGGCCCACGTCGGAGAACAGGCAGTTCCAGCCGGTGCGCTGGCCGACCAGGCATTCATACTGATCGATCGAGAAGGCGATGGCGGCCAGCATCAGCGGATTGGCAAAAGTAGCCGCGAGCCAGAGCTTCCAGCCGGCGGCTTCGAAGCCCGGCCGCCACCAGCAGACCAGGGAGCCGATGACGGCGTTGGCGGCAAGCAGGCTCGCGAAGGACGATGACGGCCTGCCAGTCGAGGAAGGCGCCGCCGACACGGCGCCGACGATCAGCGCGCCCAGGACATGGCCGTAGACGAAGGGGTGGACGCGCCGCACGGCCCTAGATGGGCATGATGCCGCGGCGTGGCGCCGTGGTGCCGTAGGTCTCGGCACTGACCGGGGCGCCCAATGCCTTCAACGCGTTGCGCTGCTCGGCGATCGGCGTGCGCAGGATGGCGTCCTCGATCTTCGCGAGCTTGGCGAAGGCGGCGACGGCCAGCGTGCGCGCCATCCAGGCGGCGGCACGCGGCCAGCGGGCCTCATCGATCCGAAAGCGCACCCAGCCGGCATTGCGGAAGAAGGCAGGCGACGGCGATGTCGGCGACTGAGATCGCGCCGAAGCGGAAGCCTTCGGCCGGCGCCTCGGCTTCGAGATAGTCGAGCACATCTGGCACGTCTTCCTTCAAGGTCCGGTCGACCAGATCGCGGTCGCCCTTCTCGCCCCACACCGAGGGGCGGATGGCGATCTGGTTGAACAGCCGCCAGATGAAGACATCGCCCATGCGCGTGTCGGCGAACTCCTCCAGCCAGCGCGCCCGCGCGCGGTCGCGGATGTCGGCCGGCAGCAGCGCCGGCGCGGGCTGCTTGTCCTCGAGGTACTGGCAGATCACCGAGGAATCGCTCAACACCAGGTCGCCATCGACCAGAACCGGGATGCGCCGCAGCGGGCTCAGCCGCGAGAAGCGGTCGTCGCCGAAGAACGGCACGATGTGATCGACCTCGTAGGCGATGCCCTTGATCTCGAGGCACGCCAGGACCTTGCGCACATAGGGCGAGAGATAGCTGCCGATGACCAGCAGCGGTTTCATACCAGGTTGATCCGGCAGCCGCAGACCTCGATCTGGGTCGGTCCGTGCTTCTTGCCGCGTTTCTCGGCGGCGGCCAGCACGCGCTCGCGGTCGACCACCTTGACGTCGTAGGCCGACACGCCCGGCCCGCGGTCCATCGGCGATCGGGCACGAAGCGGATCTCGCCGTCGTCGTCGAGGCGGATGATGTCGTCCTCGACCGGACGATTGAGGATCTTCGACCACAGGTCGCGGCCGCCTTGTCCGGATCGTCGTCCTGGATCTCGACGCCGGCCAGCCCGTTGGTCACGTCCGAGCGCGAATGCCTCAGCCAGTCCTTCTCGGCCGGCGGCCACCACAGCGCGGGATCGACGCCCGCCGGCGCGACGGTCGTATCGAGCGACAGCAGCACGCCCGACGTGTCCGAGGGATGGAAGTGCGTGTACTGGTATTCCGGCATGTCCTTCTGCAGCACCGCGCGGACGCCGAGGCCGGTGACGCGCTTGCGCTCGGCGGCGGCGTCGGCGACCTGGATGATCACCATGTAGCCGCCGTCGCCCTTGCGGCGCTCGATGTAGCGGCCCGCCGATGTGCCCTCCTGGAAGGGCGTCACGATCTCGAGGAAGTCGTGGCCGGTCGGGCAGACGACGTTGACCAGGCCCCATTTGGCGACGCCGGGATCGCGATAGGCGACCTCGATGCCGAGGATGTCGCACAGTTCCTCGCGGGAGCTTTCGAGATCTTTGCAGACGAAGACGCACTGCCGGAGCTCGCATCGTTCCCTCCCATTTCCTGTTCGTACGGTCTATCGTAGCGCCATGCGGACCGTGTGGACCATGGGCTTCGTGGCGGCGGCCGCGCTCTCGTTTTGCTTCCCGGATTTCATCGTCTTCCGCTTCACCCAGGCCACGATTTGGGCCATCGCCCTGGTCGGGTTGGTGATTCTGTGCGGCATCAGCGGCCAGTTCTCCTTCGCCCAGGCCGCCTTGTTCGGCATCGGCGGCTACGGCGCCGCCATGTTGGGCGCCCACACATCGCTTTCTGTCTACTGGGGACTGCCGCTGGCGCTGATCACGGGGTTCGCGGCCGGCTACGGATTGGGCCGTGTCGCGGGCGGTCACAGCCTATGGACCCAGGCGCTGATGAGCTACGCCTTCGCCATCGCCTTCCCCCAGCTCCTGCGCTGGCGGCCGATCGAGGGCTGGACCGGCGGCGTGCAGGGCCTCTATCTCGACTTCCCGACGACGCCCGCCGGCCTGAGCAACGACCGATGGGCCTTCCTGATGGCCCTGACGCTGCTCGGTACCGGCCTGTGGCTGGCGCGCAACCTGATCGCCAGCCGCTCGGGCCGCGCGCTCCTCGCGGCGCGCGACCACGACCTCGCCGCCGCCGCCCAGGGCATCCGCGTGGTCCATGTCCGTGCCATGGCGTCGGGCATCGCCGGAGCGTATCTCGCTCTCGCGGGATGCCTGTCGGCCTTCCAGTTCGGCTTCGTCGGCCCGACCGGCTACAATTTCGCGCTCTCGGTCCAGATGTTGTTCGGCCTGGTGATCGGCGGCATGCACTCGCTGGGCGGCGCCATCGTGGGCGGCCTATTCCTGCAGTTCTTCCCCGACGTCACGGCGGGCCTCGGGAAGGGCCTCTCCGCCCTGCTCTATGCCGTGCTGCTGATCGCCGCGATCGTGGCCATGCCCGAAGGCGTGGCGGGCGCGGTGAAGCGTCTCACTTCTTTGCTGGGAGCGCGCCACTCCGTGGCGCGTCATGATTCATGAGAAGAGCGCCACGGAGATGGGGTAACGGGCGAGCGCGGTTGGCGTAGTAGGTGGTCGTTCCTCACAGTGATGGTGTGAACGGAGTCGGGCTTTCGCCTGCTCCAAAGCATCAAGGAAGGACGACCATGAATTACTATGCCGGAATCGACGTGTCTTTGGAAAGCGCCAGCGTCTGCGTGGTTGATGAGCGTGGGCTGATCGTGCGCGAGGGCAAGGTTGCCAGTGAGCCCGAGGCGTTGATTGGGTGGCTGGTCAATCCGGGCCCCAAGGTGGTGCTGATAGGCCTGGAGGCTGGTCCCTTGTCGCAATGGCTCCACGCCGGGCTGAGCCAGGCCGGCCTGAAGGTTGAGCTCCTGGAGACCCGGCACGTACGAGCAGCGTTCAAGGTTATGTCGGTCAAGACCGACCGCAAGGATGCGCGCGGGATCGCGCAGCTGATGCGTCTGGGCTGGTATCGGCCGGTGCATTGCAAGTCGTTGCCGGCGCAGGAGATGCGGGCGCTGCTGGTGGCGCGCAAGTTGCTGCAGGAGAAGCTGCATGCCATCGAGATGAGCCTGCGGGGGATCCTGAGGAACTTCGGGGCCAAGGTGGGTCAGACGACGGCCCGCGGCTTCGAGGGCCGCGTGCGCACATTGGTCGACGGCCAGCCGACGCTTCAAGCAGTGGCCGATGCCTTGCTGGCGGCGCGTACCACGTTGGCCCGCGAACTGGCGACGCTGGAGAAGCGCGTGCGGTCGACCGCACGCCATGACGATCGGGTCAAGCTCATGATGACGGCCCCCGGCGTGGGCAGCATCGTCGGCCTGACCTACGTGGCGGCGATCGATGTGCCCGAACGGTTCCGATCGTCGAGCAGCCTGGGGCCGCACTTCGGAATGACGCCCAAGCGATACCAGTCGGGGCAGATCGACATCACTGGCCGCATCTCCAAGATCGGCGACGGCACGGTGCGCAGCGCCCTGTACGAGGCGGCGCACATCATCCTGACCAAGCCGGTCAAGGATGCCGGCGCTCTCAAGCGCTGGGCCCTCGCTATCGCCAAGCGGGCCGGCAAGAAAAAGGCCAAGGTCGCTCTGGCGCGCAAGCTCGCCGTCATCCTGCACCGCATGTGGATGGACTGGACACCTTTCGATCCAACCAAGGCTGGCGGCGGCGCCGCAGCCTGACACCAAGGAGGCAACCGACAGGTCGAGCGGGCCTGCCATCAACCGCTCGAGGCAAGGTGCCGTCGCCGGGACGGCGATCAGGTCAGGCCGAGGAGCGCGCAGCAGCATTCTCCAAAGGGTGACTGCGCCACGGAGATGGACCGACCTGGTTCTTACGAATCTCATCATGGGGCGGCCACCGCGCCGACCACGGACAGAAGCAAGTACCCGGCGGCGGCACCAGACCTCAACAGGGATTGACTTCTCAAGGCCCGTTACAGAAGGCAACCGACAGGTCGAGCGGGCCTGCCATCAACCGCTCGAGGCAAGGTGCCGTCGCCGGGACGGCGATCAGGTCAGGCCGAGGAGCGCGCAGCAGCATTCTCCAAAGGGTGACTGCGCCACGGAGATGGACCGACCTGGTTCTTACGAATCTCATCATGGGGCGGCCACCGCGCCGACCACGGACAGAAGCAAGTACCCGGCGGCGGCACCAGACCTCAACAGGGATTGACTTCTCAAGGCCCGTTACAGAAGTGGCGCGCTCCCAGCAATGAGGCTCAGTAACCCTTGAAGACGGGCGCGCGCTTCTCAACGAAGGCGCGGGCGGCTTCTTTGTGGTCCTCGGTCTCGCCGGTGCGGATCATGCGCGCGGCTTCCGAATCGAGCGCCTCGGAGAGCGAGCCCTCCTCGGCCACCTTCATGTTCTTCTTGACGTGCCACCACGCCACGCGCGGGCCGGCGGCGAGTTTCTTGGCGAAGCCCATGGTCTCGCTCTCGAGGTTGGCATCGTCGACGACTCGGTTGGCGAGCCCCAGTCTCTCGATCTGGTCGGCGTTCAGGATCTCGGCGGTGAAATAGAGCTCGCGCGCCTTGGCGGTGCCCACCAGCTTGTGCAGGAAATAGTGCGAGCCGAAATCGCCCGAGAAGCCCACCTTGGCGAAGGCCGTCGTCATGCGCGCGCTCTTGCTGGCGAAACGCATGTCGGCCGCCAGCGCCAGCGACAGGCCAGCGCCCGCCGCCACGCCGTTCACCATGGCGATGGTCGGCTTTCCCATCTCGTGCAACAGCTCGGAGACCTGCATGCGGACGCGGATGCCATGGACCTTGTCCTCGTAGGTCTTGTCCTGGTCGCGGCCCGCCGCCATCGACTTCACGTCGCCGCCGGCGCAGAACGCCTTGTCACCCGCGCCGCGCACCACGACGCAACCGATCTCGCGCGAGCCCGCCGCCTCGTTCAGCGCGTCGGTCAGGCCCATCATCATGTCGCGCGACAGGGCGTTCATCGCCTCGGGACGGTTGAGTGTGATCTTCATCACGCCGTCTTCGACGGATTTCAGCAGGTGAGACATCGACTTCCTCCGGGATTGCGAATCGCAGGCGTTGCGGCGAATGTTTCCCAAACCACGCAGTCGCGCAACGACATTCCGCCTCGCTGGGCGGAACGATCCAGGAAGGGCGAAAAGCCATGAAATACGAGACTTTGCTCACCGATCTTTCGGACGGCGTGATTACCGTCACGCTGAATTGGCCGGACAAGCTCAACGCCTTCAACACGGCCATGAGCCGGGACTTGATCGACTTCTTCAGTCGCGTGAATGCGATGGACGAGGTGCGCGCCATCGTCGTGACAGGTGCTGGCCGCGCCTTCTGCGCCGGCGCCGACATCTCGGGCGGCAGCGCCGCCTTCCAGGTGTGGAACGACGGCAGCAAGCCGCAGAAGCGCGAGGCGGGCGATTCGATCACGCTGGCGATCTTCAATTGCCTGAAGCCGATCGTGGCCGCAATCAATGGCGCCGCCGTGGGCGTCGGCATCACCATGTGCCTGCCGATGGACGTTCGCATGATCTCGAGCGCCGGCCGGATCGGCTTCGTGTTCAACAAGCGCGGCATGGCGATGGAAGCCGGCTCCTGCTGGTTCCTGCCGCGGCTGGTCGGCATGCAGCGGGCCCAGGAATGGGTGATGACGGCCGAGCTGTTCGGCGCCGAGGAGGCCTTGAAAGGCGGCCTGGTGCGCTCGATCCACGCGCCCGACGAGCTTTTGCCGGCGGCGCAGGCGCTGGCCAGGAAGTTCGCCGCCAGCTCCTCTTCGTCAGTGGCCGCCGCGGTCAACCGCCGGCTGATGTGGAGCATGCTGGGCGCGCAGGATCCACTGGATGCGGTCACGCTCGACCTGCAATGCGTCGGCTACCTCGCTGCGGGCGCCGACGCGCAGGAGGGCATCAAGTCGTTCTTCGAGAAGCGTGCGCCGGTGTTTCCGTTGAAGCCCAGCAAGGACATGCCGCCCTTCGGGCCGTGGGCGAAATAGACTCTTCCCTAAAGATTATCGGTCACGAGGTCCCAGACGTTGCCGGCGCGGCCGGACAGCAGGGCTTTGCCGGAATAGAGCGCCGTGCCGAAAAGCTGCTCGTGGCCGACGGAAGGCGGCCTGACCAGCTCCATGCGACTGGTGACGACGTCGAGCAGCGCCGGCCCGGGCTGGGCGAGCCAGTCGCGCACTGCGGCGTCGAGGTCCTGGGCGTGCTCGACCCGGCGGCCATGGAAGCCGATCGCCTCGGCGACGCGGGAGAAATCGGGATTCACCAGGTTGGTATAGGAATCGAGCAGACCCTCGACCTTCATCTCCAGTTCGACCAGTCCCAGCGCCCCGTTGTTGAACACCACGATCTTGATCGGGATCTTCTCCTGGATGGCGGTCAGCAGGTCGCCCATCAGCATCGCCAGACCGCCATCGCCGCTGAACGAGATCACCTGACGGCCGGGAAAGGCCCGCTTGGCCCCGAGCGCCTGGGGCATGGCATTGGCCATGGTGCCATGGGTCAGGCTGATGACGGTGCGGCGCCGGCCGTTCGCCTGGACATGGCGCAGAAGCCAGACCGTGGGCGTGCCGCCGTCGGCCGTGAAGATGGCATCCGGGTCGGCATGCCGGTCGATCAGCCTGGCGAGATATTGCGGATGGATCTTGCCCCGCTCGGTGGGCGTCGCGCGCTTGTCGAGCGTCTCGATCCCCTTGCCATGCCGTGCCAGGCAATCGTCGAGGAACGCGCGGTCGCTGCGCGCCGCCAGACGCGACAGCAAGGCCGCCGTCGTCGCCTTGATGTCGCCGACGACGCCCAGCTCCACGGGATGGCGCCGGCCAAGATGAGTGGGATCGCTGTCGACCTGGATGATGCGCGCCTTGTCGGGATAGAACTGGCGCCACGCGAAGTCGCAGCCCAGCAGCAGCAGCGTGTCGCAGCTCTTCACCGTGTGATAGCCGCCCGCCGTGCCCAGCATGCCGGTCATGCCGACGTTGAAGGGATTGTCGTATTCGAGGAAGTCCTTGGCGCGCGAGGTGTGGGCGACCGGCGCCTGCAACCGCTCGGCCAGCGCCACGATCTCGTCATGGGCTTCCTGGCAGCCCGAGCCGCCATAGATCGCTACCTTCTTGCCGGCGTTCAGGATCTCGGCCATCCGGTCGAGCTCGGCATCGCCCGGCCGCAGGAGCGGCGTGGCGCGATGGACGGCGAAGGCCGGCTCGTCGGGCGCCGTGGCCTTCGAGATGTCGACTGGCAGGATCAGCACTGCAACGCCGCGCTTTGCAAGGGCTGCCTGGGCCGCCATTGCCGTCTTGCGCCGGGCCTGGGCGGGCGAGCGGATCTCGCTGCAGAACACGCTGCAGCTCTTGTAGATCGATTTGAAGTCGACCTCCTGCGGGAAATCGAAGTCACGTTCCTCGCTGGTGATCTGGCTGGCGATCAGCACGACCGGCGCGCGGTTGCGGTGGGATTCGAACAGGCCGTTGATGAAATGCAGGCTGCCCGGCCCGCACGAGCCGGCGCAGGCCGTGAGGTTGCCGGTCAGCAGCGCCTCCGCGCCGGCCGCGAAGCCGCCGACTTCCTCGTGGCGCACATGGACCCAGGTGATGCCGCTGCGCCGGATCGCGTCCGTGACGTAGTTCAGCGTGTCGCCCGGCACGCCCCAGCAATGCTTGACGCCGGCGGCCTGCAGGGTTTCGACGACGACTTCGGCAACAGTCTGGCTCATGGCGGCGCTCCTGGGTCGGGGAACGCGCACTGTGCCACGCTGTGTGTTTCTGCGGAATTGGCGACTTGGAAGGCCGGCCCTACAGGCGTTTAATGCCAGCCTCGTCGGAGGTTGCCGCCGGAGATCGCAATGCCGCCTGACTCTGTCACCGCTGCGAGTACGCGTCCCGATCCACGCTATGCAGCGCTTGAAGAGCGCGTCATGGCTCGCGACCAGAAGGGCGCAAGCGAGGTCTATTACGACCTGGTCCGCGAGGGCCGGCCGCTCACCGAGATGCTGCGCGAGGCGGTGCGCATCCATGGCCCCTACACCCACGTGCCCTATCACGAGCGCCTGGACGACGGGTACGTGAACTTCGTCAACAACGACCATTGCCTGCTCAGCGCGCGCGCGGCGCTCAATCTGTCGAAGATGCTGCCGGGCGGCGCGTCCGGCCTGCCGATGGCGCAGACCATCTGGTACATCCCGACCGGCCTCGACATCTGGAACCAGAAGGTCGCCAAGGCGCCCGGCCACTATGCGCGCGGCTTCCAGATGCCCGACGGCCCGCCGCCGGCGCCGGTCGTGCACTGGCCCGACCAGCAGCCGCTGGCGCTCGACGGTCCTTTGCAGGAGCGGCTGGGACAGTGGATGACCTTGGTCCATCGCGGCCAGGTGATCGACGCCTACCGGGTGTTCCTCGGCCTGATGCAGAATCCCGCCGAGCGCCGCGCGGCGCTGGCCGAGCTCTGCTTCGCCGGCCTGATCGACGTGCAGGACCGCTCCTTCCATAATCGCTCCTACACGACCGGTCACAAATCCTTCCGCGCCCGCGCCACCGTCGAGCTGGGCGAGGCGATCGGCTGGGAGAGCGCGCACGACGTGCTCTATGCCGGCGCACTCGACATCGCAGTCGGCCCGCGCTGGTACTCGCTCTACGAGGCGGCGAGCAACGCGATCACGATCTACCTCGAGGGCCAGACCCTGCATGCCGTGCCCTACAGCGGCACGACCGAGCAGGAGCGCGCCATCCTCGCCAACAACAAGGCTCCGCTCGACGCCGCCGAGACCGACGCCCTGCTCGAGGTCGTGCTGCGCGAGCCGGAGCCTGCCTACCTCGAGCACCTGACGGCGCTCCTCAAGGCCGGCAAGAGCGCACGCTCGATCCTCGACGCCATCCAGGTCGGCGCGGCCGAGGTCGCGATCGAGACCCACGGAGAGTTGAATTTCTCCCTGCCGCAGCATTGCTACGAGTACTGCAACACGCTGGGCTGGTTCTGGGACAAGTTCGAGCATCCGCAACGGCTGAAACTGCTCTATCTCGCCGCCGCCTATCTCAACCAGGCCGCCTGGCACCAGAAGCTGACCGGCGACCTCACGCCGCCGCACCTCGAGAAGCCGGCCAATGCCGGCAAGCTTGGTGCCGACGAGATGGCGGCCAAGGTCGAGGCCGCCTGCGTGGCCTTGAACGCGCCGCAGGCGCTGGGCTGGGTGCAGGCCCATCTCGACAGCGGCCAGGACACCGCGCCGCTGATGCGGGCACTGGCGCTTGCCTGCTCGCGGCTGGGCAACGACCCGCACAACCAGGAGATCGCGTTGTGCATGCTGGAGGATTTCGCCAAGAACCGGAACCCGCATCGCGGCCGCCTGCTGCTCGCTGCCGCCCAACACACCGCGCGCCACCGCAAATATGGCGATGCGCTGGAGTGCGCCCGCCGCTTCGGCAAGGCGCTTGGTGTCGAGGCACTCGGCTGACCGGCGGCAGTTGACAGCGCGCGACGCCGGGAGTCATCCTTGTCGCGCTGCTGTAGGGCGCATCGGCTGACGCCGAAGGGGCTATGCCCACCTACGATGTGAAACCGTAGTTGCGCCCATGCCGAATCTCGAAAACCTCAGGAAGCAGGCCAAGCTTTATCTGCGCTGGCATCGTGACGGCTACCATCCGGTGGCCGCCCAGATCCGCGCCGTGCTGCCGCGCTTCCGCGGCCTGACGGACCGCGAGGTACTGGACCACGACTTCAAGCTTCTGGACGCCCAGGAGCTCGTGGCCCGTCAATCCGGATTCGAGAGCTGGCAGGCGCTCAAGGCAGGAGTGCAAGCCATGACCGACACCGCCAATTCAACCGTCCCGACGCCCGTACTGAGCGACGTCGAGGCGCAGCTCTATGTCGCCGACATCAAGGGGTCTTGCGATTTCTTCACCGCAAAGCTCGGCTTTGCCGTGGTCTTCACCTACGGCGATCCGCCCTTCTACGGCCAAGTAAAGCGCGACAGGACACGGCTCAATCTCCGCCTGGTCTGCGAGCCGGTCTTCGTCGGCGACATCCGCGAGCGCGAGAGCCTGCTGTCGGCCTCGATGACCGTCGAAAGCGCCGCGGAGATCAAGCAGCTCTTCCGGCAGTATCAGGCTGCCGGCGTCGACTTCAACCAGACGCTCAAGAAGGAGCCGTGGGGAGCCCGCACTTTCATCGTGCGCGATCCCGACGGCAACCTGCTGCTGTTCTCGGGACCCGCGACCTAGAGCTTGAAGACGTACATCACGAAGGGCTCGACGGGCAGACTCTTGCGTTCGTAGAGCGCCTTGGCCGGCAGGTTGTCGGGCTCGGTGCCGACCCAGACCTCGGCACAGCCCAGCTCGCGGCCGAGCGCGAAGGCGGTCTCGAGCATGCGGCTGGCGATACCCAGGCGCTGGAAGGCCGGCGTCACCGCCACCTCGTCGATGTAGAGCTCGGTCGGTCGCAGATCGGGATGGTGATGCACCACGGCCGCGACCTGGCCCACGATCTCGCCCTCGGCGACGGCCACGATGAGATGATGGCCCGGCGTGCCGAGATAGTGTGCGAGGGTGGCGCGGTCGACGGCGTTGTCGAACACGTCGGGCGCGATGCGCTCGAGCACGTGCTCGTCGCCCGGTCCAAGATACTTGATCTCGACGGTCATCGCAGGCCCAGTCATCGCAGCGCCATCACGATAGACCGGGCGATGGCGGGCGGCGACTTGCCATTCGGCCGGTACCAGCTCGGCGTCCAGTTGAGCGCGCCCAGGAGCTGCAGGCGCCACAGGGTGCGGTCGGTGCCGGAGGCCAGCGGCAGCGCCGCCACCAGGTCGACGAAGCGCTTCTCGTAGCCGTCGCGCAGGATCACCAGCCGCCGGCGCAGGCGCCGGTCGAGGCGCCCGAGATCGGCGGTCATGACCGCGGCATGGGCCCGGCCGGAGAGCAGGGAGACGAGATGCGCCGCGCACGCCGCCTCCAGCCGCGGCCACGGGCCGCGCGCCCTTGCCACCGCGCGGTCGACCGCGGCGCCGATCTCCGCCACGCCGGCCTGGTAGACCGCGGCGATCAGGTCGTTCTTGGACGGGAAATGATAGTACATCGACCCGGCCAGCATGCCGGCCTCGCCGGCGATGTCGCGCATCGACGTCGCCTCGAAGCCGCCCTTGGCGAAGAGACGGGCTGAAACGGCGAGCAGCTTCTTGCGCGACATGCCGCCAGTATATCGACCAAACACTTGTTTGGTAAGAAGGCCGGCGCTAGCTTTCGCCATGTCCTACGTCTTCGATCTCGGCAATCCCGCGACCAACGCCGATCCCTTCCCCGAGTTCGCGCGCTTGCGGGCCGAGGATCCGGTGCACTGGTCGTCCGCCATGAAGGCGTGGATCGTGACGCGTTACGCCGATGTGAGGCAGGTGGCGCTCAACAATCGGCAGATCTCGGCCGACCGGCTGACGCCTTTTTTCAAGGCCAATGCGGAATACCGGCGCGGCTCGATCGACAGCCTGGTGCGCTATCTCAACCACTGGATGGTGTTCCGCGACCCGCCCGACCACACCCGCCTGCGCCGCCTGTTCACCAAGGCGTTCACGCCCACGGCCGTCGCCAACCTCAGGGCCAACATCGAGGACATCGTCGCCCACCTGATCGACGGCATGCTGGCCAAGGCGCGGCGCGGCGAGGCGGTCGACTACATCGCCGACTTCGCTTATCCCCTGCCCGCCTCGGTGATCATGGACCTCTTGGGCGTGCCGCGCGCCGACCTCGATCGGGTCAAGGCCTGGTCCGACGACATCGCGCTGTTCATCGGCACCGCCCAGGTCGCAGGCAACAAGTACCTGCGCGCCGAAGCCGGCGCCAGGGCCATGTCGGGCTACTTCCGCACCCTCGTCGAGGCGCGCACGGCCGCGCCCACCGACGACATGATCAGCCAGCTCGTGCTGGCGCGCGACGACCGCGACGCGCTCAGCACCGACGAGATCATCGGCACCTGTATCCTGCTGCTGTTCGCCGGCCACGAGACCACGACCAACCTGATCGGCAACGGCTTCCTCCATTCCATGAAGCATCGCGGCGAATGGCAGCGGCTGGTCGCCCGGCCGTCGCTGGCCGCGACCGCGGTCGAGGAATTCCTGCGCTACGACGGGCCGTCGGGCGCGCTGGCGCGGGTTGCCGCCGCCGATTTCGAGATGGCCGGCAAGACCATCCGCGAAGGCCAGAGGGTCTTCGCCTTCATGAACTCCGCCAACCGCGACCCCGAGGCGTTCGACGATCCCGAGCGCTTCGACATCGGCCGGGCGCAGAACCCGCACTTGACCTTCGGCCATGGCATCCATTTCTGCCTGGGCGCGCCGCTCGCCCGGCTCGAGGCCGAGATCGCGGCCATCCGTCTTGCCGAGCGCCTGCCACACATCCGGCTTTGCGGGGCTGAGCCGGAGTGGCACGATTCCCTCATCCTGCGTGGCGTGAAGAGCCTGGCCGTGACGATATGAAAGCGATGATCTGCCGCCGCTGGGGCGGCCCCGAGGATTTGCAGCTGGAAGACGTCGAGCCGGCACCGCTCAAGGCGGGCCAGGTGCGCATCAGGATCAAGGCCGCGGGCGTGAGCTTCGCCACGACGCTGGTGATCGCCGGCAAGTACCAGCGGCGTCCGCCCTTCCCCTTCGCGCCGGGCACCGAGGCCTCGGGCGTGGTCACCGAGGTCGACCCGGCCTGCAGGCGTCTCAAGGTCGGCGACGAGGTCGTGGCCGTGCTCGACTGGGGCGGGCTTGCCGAGGAGGTGACGGCACACGAGGTCAATGTCTTCCCCAAGCCCAGGACTACGGGCTTCGTCGAGGCCATCCAGCTCGCGATTTCCTATCCGACCTCGGCCGGCGCGCTCACCTGGCCCATGGCGCTCGACGTGCAGAAGGGCCAGACGCTGCTGGTCCACGCCGCGGCCGGCGGCGTCGGCATGGCCGCGGTCGAGATCGGCAAGATTTTGGGCGCCACGGTGATCGCCACCGCGGGCGGGCCACGCAAGGCGGCCTTCGCCAGGGCGCACGGCGCCGATCATGTCATCGACTACGCCGCAGGCGACTTCCGTGAAGAGGTGCTGAAGCTCACCGCCGGCCGCGGCGTTGATCGCGTCTTCGATCCGGTGGGCGGCGAGGTCTTCGCCCAGTCGCTGCGCTGCATGGCGGTCGAAGGCCGCATCTGCCCGATCGGCTTCGCCGGCGGCACCATCCCGCAGATCCCGGCCAACATCCTGCTGATCAAGACCATCGCCGTGACCGGTTTCAACTACGGCTACTACGTCGGCTGGAGCCCGCATGATGCGCGCGTCGAAGAGGGCCCGCGCACCTTTGCGCTGATGGAGCGCATCCGTGGCTGGTGCGAAACAGGGCTCTGCCGGCCGCATGTCGACCGCACCTTCCGGCTGGAAGAAGCTGCCAAGGCGATGCAGGCGCTGCTTGAACGCTCCGTAACGGGGCGTGTGGCCATCGTCATGGAGCCCTGAGGATTCACGCTTACCTGAAGTGCCAGCGGGTCCCCTGCTCGGGAATCACGAAGCGCACGCCAAGGTCGTTGCCGGCTTCCAGCTCCTGCAGCATCTGCTTCCGCGGCTGGTCCTTTGTCAGCGAATACTTGATGTGGCTCACGACCACCGGCAGGCCCTTGAGCGCGTTGCCGCCGGCCTGCTTGTCTAGTTCGCGCAGCCCTTCCAGCAGCCAGCGCGGCGTCATGTGGCCGAACAGCAGGTTGTCCGGCCGATCGCTGGTGTAGGAAGACTCGATCACGATGGCCTTCAGGCGCTTCTGCTTCACCCGTTCGGCCACAGCGGTCCAGACGTCGTGCAGCTTCGTGCCCTTCTCCACCGCGTCGGGTCCCGTGTCGCCGAAGCACAGGATGCCCTCACCGTCGCTCTCGAGCAGGAAAGCCGTCGAACTCGACGCCACCATGACTGAGCGGAAAGGCGGTCACGGTCATGGCCGTGTCCTTGAGCGGCGTCGTAACACCGGGCGCGAGGTCCGAGAGGGCGTACTTCTTGAGCTGTGGCGCCTTTCCGCGATCGGTGAAGTTGGGCCACGCCTTCCAATTGAAGTAGGTTTCGATCAGATCGGCGCCGACCGACGGCAGGACATAGATCGGCTTCTTGCTGTCATCGGGCGAGGCAATGGCCAGGCCGGCCACGTGGTCGAGATGGGCGTGGCTGATCAGGTAGCCCTTGATCCTGGTCGTGAGCACGTAGCCTACCCGGCTCAGCGCCGCATCGGCCGGCACCGTGATGCCGTCGAACGCACCTTTCTCGTCGGCGACGCGCAGGCCGTTCACCAGGGTGCCGGCGTCGCAGGTCACGGCACGGTCGTCATCGTGCGGATGGATCAGCCAGGCGCTGAGGTTGCCGTCCTCGATTCCGCCCAGGGCGCCCAGCGCCACCAGGTCGAAGCCGTCGGCGGCGCTCGCCTTGGGTGCGCCGGGCAGGAACGCCGCAGCAGCGAGGACGACAACGGCAAGTCTTGCGGATCTCATCTTCAGCTCCGGGGCGGCGACGCATGACGGCAGGCACGGGCAGGTTAGCCTTGAGGTCCATAAACCGCGAGCGCCTCCTGCGCGCGTGTGAAAAAATGCTGCACCCCATCCGTGAGGTTTCGATGACACTGCTGCTCAATATCGATGTGCCCGATGTCGAATCGGGCGTGCGCTTCTACACGGCGGCTTTCGGTCTGAAGGTCGGTCGCCGCTTCGGCGCGGATTTCGTCGAGCTCCTGGGATGGCCGGCAACGGTCTATCTCCTGGCGAAGCAGGCAGGCACCGTGGGCGCGGGTGGCGATTTGCGCCGCTATGGCCGGCACTGGACGCCGATTCATGCCGACATCGTCGTCGACGACGTCGACGCAGCCGTCGAACGGGCCGTCGGCGCCGGCGCAAAGCTCGAGGCGCCAGCCAAGGACACGGCGTACGGCCGGATCGCCATGCTGGCTGATCCGTTCGGCCACGGCTTCTGCCTGCTGCAATTCAACCGCCAGGGTTATGACGCGCTGCTCACGGCCTAGTCACAGCCGAAGCAGGCTTCCATAGCCGGCGATCGGCGTCCGCACGGCCGCCGATCGCAGGCAGTGCCAGAGGCTCGCCTGGTTGGCCGACAGCACCGGTCGCTTCAAGTCCTGCTCGAGCGCCTCGAGGATGGCCACGCAGCGAAAGCCCGTACCGGCGATCAGCACGCCGTCGGCGCCGACAGGACAGGCTGCCTTGATCTGTGCGTAGAGCGGCTCGACCTCCTGCTCGAAGCCCAGCCCCTGGCCGACGAGCTCGGCCGGCGGCAGATCGCGCCACTTGCGGCCGGGGTCGTAGCGAAGGTGGTCTGCCGGCTCGAGCCCGTGAGCTGTGTAGTAGCGCAGGCCCGCAGCCACTGTCTGGTCGTTGAACCAGGGCGGCAGGACCAGGAAGGGCCGTTTAACGCCCGAGGCTCGCAGCGCCGCCTGAGTATCGAGGCCGTTCGTGGTGACGACCGCACCGGCGCCGAGCAAGGGGGAGAGCGCGGCCACAGTGGCCTCGTCCCAGCCCTTGCCGCCGAGCAGGCTACTCGAGCTGTGCGCGACCACGACCGCCGACAACCGCATTGAAGCGAACTGACGGCAGCCGCGAAGCAGATCTTCCTCGGGCTCGACGCCTTGCCCGTCGTCACGCCAACGCGCCCAGGGCGCCCGCGCCGTCACGCGAGCGGCATGAACCGATACGTCGGGCGGGGCCATGGCCCACCATTCGGCTTCCGGCACGGCCTCGTTGCCGACGATGAACAGCCCGATGCGGGCTCGCCAGCCCCAATTGTCGATGGCAGTCACTGGAAGTGCCACCGGCTGCCCTGCTCGGGAATGACGAAGCGCACGCCGAGGTCGTTGCGGGCCTCCAGCTCCTGCAGCATCTGCTTCTGCGGCTGCTCGCGGGTCAGCGAATACTTGATGTGGCTCACGACCACCGGCAGGCCCTTGAGCGCGTTGCCGCCGGCCAGCTTGTCGAGCTCACGCAACGATTCCAGTACCCAGCGCGGCGTCAAATGGCCGAACAGCAGGTTGTCCGGCCGGTCGCTGGTGTAGGACGATTCGATCACGATGGCTTTCAGGTGTTTCTGCTTCGCTCGATCGGCCACTGCCGCCCAGACATCGTGCAGGCGCGTGCCCTTCTCCACCGTGTCGGGCCCGGTGTCGCCGAAGCACAACAAGGCATCGCCGTCGCTCTCGAGCAGGAACGCCGTCGAATTCCATGCCGCCATGGCTGAGCGGAAAGGCGGTCACGGTCATGGCCGTGTCCTTGAGCGGCGTTGCAACGCCGGGCGAGAGATCCGAGAGGGCATACTTCTTGAGCTGCGGGGCCTATTCACCAGCGCGCCGGCATCGCAGGTCACGGCGCGGTCGTCGCCGTGCGGATGGACCAGCCAGGCGCTGAGGTTGCCGTCCTCGATGCCCCCCAGCGCCCCCAGCGCCACGACGTCGAACCCGTCGGCGGCCCTTGCGCGCGAGTGGCCGAGCTGGATCGCCGCCACGACAAGCATGGCGACGACGAGTTTCGTGATTTTCATGTCTCTTCCCCGCTCGATCAGTCGCGGCAGGTTAGCCTTGCCGGGCGTCGCCGCCCACCATGATTGCAAGACAACAACAAGTCGGCGGGGCGGAGCTACTTTGCGGCCGGCGCAAGCTTCAACTGTAAACGAGGTCGGGTCCGCTCAGGGCCACGCCTGACAGGCTTTGCTCCCAAAGGGGGCTACCGGTGGTCACGAAGGCACGCAACTTGGAGTTCGCGGTGGTGAGGTAGAGCGTCGGGCCGATCACCTGAGGGGCGCTTTCGACGCGAGACGGCAGCGTGACAGCCCAGAGCTGACTGACGGTACGCGGCGCCGACGCACTGATGTTGAGCTGGTAGGCGTAAAGGCTATTGGACTGCGCACTCGTGGCGGCGAAGTAGAATTGCTTGCCGTCGGCGGTAATCGCGTCGATCTCGGCCTCGGCGAAGCTCTCGAAGAATTGGTCGGTGCCCGCATTGTAGTCGAGACCGATCACCCCACCGTACTGGTTGCCGACAATGACGCTGCCCAGGATCCAAACCGGAGTCGAGACATTGTGACGGCCGGTGTCGTATTGCCAATTTCCAACGCCGCTGCGCGCCTGCAACGAATAGAGGGTGCCGTCCTGCGTTGGCACGAACACGGTGTTCGCCGCCAGCAATGGCGCTGCGCTACAGACATAGGATTTGCTCCAGCCAAGCGAACGCGTCTGGGTGTTGACGGCATACATGCCCTTGTCGGTCGCGACATAAATCCACTGGTTCATGATCTGGTTGGAGTAGACGTGCACGCCCGCGCCCACGTCGCCAGACGGCACGACCTGGAGAGCCCAGAGTGAACCGCCGGTCGCGGCATTGAGTGCGTGGAGCACACCATCGGCCGCGACGACGTAAAGCACGTCGGCGTCACCCGGATAGAGGCCCTTGACCAAGCATGGCGTGGCGTTGACCGCAATTCCATCCTGGAATGTCACCTTCCATGCCTGCGGTGCGCTGAGATTCCGGACATCGCCGAACTTCGCGACGATGGGGGACTGCGCGTAGCCGCAATAGACCGCAGAGCCGTCGACCAGAGGGGCGGCGGTGACCTGCGAGGACGGCATCACGTAGCTCGAGACCAACGCCCCGGTCCCGGCGTCGGAGGCGGTCAGCGCGCCTGTGTCGTCGCCTGTCAGGACCAGGCTGGCCTGCTGCCGGACCGTCAGGTCGATCGAGAACATGCCGCGGCCATGCGAGGCGCAGCACAGAGTATTGCCCATCCAGGCGAATTGGTAGACGCGGCAGTTCGTGGGCCCTTCGTTGACTGGCGTCCAATTCTGCCCGCTATCCTCGGACGCGAAGATTCCGGTTTCGGTTCCGATATAGAGCCATTGCGATTTCGTCGGATGAATGGCGACGCAATAGATCGGCGCCGGTGGCAGCGCGGCCCCGATGTTTGTCCAATGGGCGCCGCTGTCTGTTGTGGTCCAGATATTGCCGGTCTGGAAGCCGCCAAAGGTCGCAAAGAATTTGTTGTCGTTGTCCTTGTCGACTAGCAGCGAGGTACACATCCGGTTAGCACCGATGCCGGGGTCCGTGCGATACCAGGCATTCGGGTTCGAGATGTCCGAGGTCTTGTAGATCGCTCCATTGGAATACCCAACCATGACCCTACCGGCGCTGGTGGCACCGGCGGCAACGCCGATCGCCGACACCATTGCCCCGGTGACCGGAGCCTTGACCGCCGACCAATTCGGCCCCGCCGTCGGGCTATTTGCCTGTTGGGGATTGAGGGTCCGCCATAGCGACGCGCCGCCAGCGTACAGGACATTCGAGTTGCCGGGCGCGAGCATCAGTGGCGCGATGAACGGTGCAGTCCCGTTCCTTGCGTCGGTGAGGGTCAAGGTGCCCAGCTTCCAGACCCAAGCCGACCCGTTCCAGTATTGCCCGAAGATGTCCTCGTAAGCCGCCGTAGGGGTCGAGCGAAAGACCTGGAGGTAGGTGTGCTCACCATAGTAGTTGCTGCTGCTGGCCGGATCAGAAGCGACATAGCCGCCATCTCCTCCGGACCAGGCAGTCCAGGCATTGGGGCCGCCGGCGGGTGTGTACTTCAGGGTCCCATTGTCCTGTGTACCGCCGACGATGCTCGCGATCGTCGTCACACCTCTATCCGTGCTGAATTTGCCGGCGAGAGAATAGCACTGAGTGATGGGCAGCTTGGCGTTGAGGCTGGTCCAGCCATTCGTTTGATCCGGGTTGGTGCCGACGGTCTTGACATCGGTCGTCTTGTAGAGACCGCCGTCGTTGCCGAAATAGACCGTCTTGTTGGACGTTCCGTCATACCCGGGATCGGCAACAATCACGTGATGGTCCGCGTGCGCAGAGTTCGGTGCACGCTGCCAGGCGCTGATCTTGGAAAGTGTGTCGCCGCTGTCGGGGCTTTTGTACAGGTCCTGGCCGCCCACGATGACGAAAGTCGAGTCCATCGGATCGCCCGCCCAGATGATGTTGTCGTAGTCGCCCTGGCCGGCGAGATAGTTCGTCGTGCTGCCCTTCTTCGTGAAGGATTGCCCGCCGTTGGCGGACCTCCAAATCTGAGACCCGGCCGTCGGCCCCGTAATCTCTACCGAGGCATAGACGACGCTGCTGTCCTTAGCAGCATAGCATACCTGGATTCTGCCGATCTGCGCGGGAGGGCTACTTGTCGGCTTCGTCGCCTGCTGCCAAGTCGAGCCGCTATCCGTGCTGTAGCAAATGCCGCCGCCGTTGAGCATACCGGCTACGCACTTCGTGTCGTTGGTGGGATCGAAGAGGATGTTGCCAACAACAACGGCCGGTTGCCGCTTGCTCCAAGTCATCCCACTGTCCGTGGACCGGAAAATCCCGGTCGCGGTTCCGGCAAGGAGGACGCTTCCGTCGCGATTGGCGGCGAGAGCGTTGACCCATCGGAAGTCGAGATTGGTATCCTTGACCTTGGTGCTGTCCATTTGCTGCCAGGTCCAGCCGTCGGTCGTCTTGAAGATGCCATTGCCGGGGGTTACGCCGTTGAAGCCCTCGCCCGTACCGGCATAGATCGTCGTCGTTGAGGCGTTGGACACCATGGCCATCGAGCAGACGGCGAGATTGGCCATGAGATCGTCGCCCGGCTGCCAGGTCGCGCCGCCGTCGGTCGTGATCCAGACGCCGCCGCTCACACTGCCGATATAGATGGTCTGGGATGTGGACGGGGGCTTGGCCGGAACGATCAGGATCGAGCGGATGCGTCCGCCGACGTTGCCCGGACCAAGCGCCTTCCAGCCCGTATTGTCAGGCGCAAGGCCGGCGTCTTCCTCAAGGATGAAGGGTACGCCCATGAGCCGCTGACCAACTCCCATCCCGGCAACACGGCCCCGCGAACGGTCCAGTTGGAGGGCCCGCATCTCGCTCAATCGATCGGCGGCCTTCGAATATCCGTCCGGCGCGATCTCGTTGTCATCGCCACGGAGGAACTGCGCGGCGAACTCAGCGCGCTGGCGCGGCAGATCGCCGAACTGGATGCGGCGCAGGATGCGCTGCTGAAGCTGCTCCTCCTGCTGCCTGAACTGGGCGGGTGAGAACTGGTATCGCAGCGATATTCTGTGGGCCTGCTCCTCGGTGAGCCCATAGTCCCGCGGATTCTCGGCGCTGGAGATATCGACCATTCGCCCATCCCTCCCCCGGCATCTGTGTGCGGATGTGTAGGTTCGAAGTCTCCTCTACTTCAAGTTGATCGGCGTTGCAACCTCGCCTTGCAGTCACGGCGGCCAAAACCTGCGGTTGCGACTAACAACCAACTCCAGCTCGTGCGACCAAAGAAAGTCGCCGCTGTCCATGGCCATCGCATGCAGCGTCCTGGTCGTCTTGATCGCAATGTCGCTGTCGCTTGGCGATCTCTGTTCGAGATAAATCAAGCGCCGATCGAAGACGCGAAATGACTGGAAGCCATCGCTGTAAGGGAAACGCCCGGCTCGCACGCCGGTCAATGTGCTGTAGAGGCTCCAGACCATGCCACCCGGCGTCTGCTCGACGACGGCCACATGTCGTCCGTCGAGTGACAGCTCCGGCAGCATATTCTCGGGCTCGACAGTCCTGATGCTGACAATGGAACCGGCAGTGAGAACGTCACCGCGCGCCAATGAAACGAGTTGCAAGTCCGAGCCGGAGGCGCCGAGCCCGCGAAGATATCGCTCGCCCTCTGACGTCATCCAAGGAGCGTTAAGCAACTCGCCGGCTTGTCGATAGACCATGCCACTGGCTTGGCGCGCGAGCTCCTCGCCGCGCCGTGCACGGCTGGCGTCGTCCGCGAAGCCGTCCTCTGGGCGCCGACGCAGCACCATCAGCGTGACGACGTCGAAATCGATGCGCTCGACGGCGACCTGCCCGGCGATCTCGGCCTGCCGCTCGGGCGAAGGCCGCACGCCGCCGCGATAAAATCGGCGAGCCCTCCAGAACAGCGTGTAGGTGTTGCCGTCACGACCGAACTTGCAGCCAAAGTCGGTATCTTCCGTCGCGCGTGGTCCCAGCCATGCGGGCAGGTCGATGACCGGCGACCATTCACTCTCACCACCGGATGGCGACAGCGGCAGGCGGAAAAGGCGCAGTCGATGGTTGTCAGTCTCGCTGTGCCATCCAATCAGACATCCATTGTCGATCATCAGGGCAGTGCCGGCCGCCGAGAGCCTTTGAAGGACCCCGCCGCTGACGAGATCGATGACATCGATGTCGACCTGACTGCGCGCAACGGCGCCAACGCGGCCCTGAGGATCGCAGACGCCCAACGGAATGGGCTCCGGGTAAATCATGCTCGATCATCCCTCCGCCGCAGGCCGACTACGCGCCTGCGCTCCCGGCGGGTCAACAGGCGCTGCAACCTTGAATTATCTTGTGGTGAAGATATAAAGCACGCAATACTGCAACCCTAGGAGGCATACACAGGGGAGGAAGCTTTGTACTCGCTGATCCAAACTCTCGGGATTCAAGTGGCGATGAAGCGGGAGCTCGTTCCCTTCGTCGTTGCCTTCGTGATCGCCGAATTGTTCTACAAGTTCCACAGCTTCTCTCTGGAGTGCATCGCATTCCTCATAACTTGGGCGGCCCTGAGTTGCGTCCAAAGCCTCGTCATGAACCGCCGCGGAAACTGAGCTCCCGCGGCTGTGATCGGCACAGGTTGGCCGATCACCGAAGAGGCACGGTTCACCGCCCGACGCCGCTCGGCAGATCGCTGAAATCCATGCAGGGCGGATTGTTCGTCCGCAGATACCGCGGCTGCTTGTTGACGTAGAGGTCGTAGGGGATCGCCTCGGCCAGCACGGCGGCGGCCTGGTCGATCTGGGCGCGCAGGACGGCGGCGTTGTTGGCGGCCATCTGCACGAAATGGTAGCGCTGGCCGCAGTAAGCCCAGGTCGCCTGGTGGACCTGTTGATTGACCCGAGGGTCCCTCACCTGCGCCCGGACCAGCACGATGATGCCGACCTCGGGATTGACCAGGTGCTCGCGTTGCAGGCCCAGCCGGTATTCGATGGCGAGAAAGTGGTCCGGAGTCGCCGCGGCGTTGGCCTGGGCCGCCAGCGGGCTCGCTTCCGAGGTCATGTTGACGATCTCGACGTCGCCGGCGGCCTTCGAGGCCGCCAGGCGGGCGCGCAGCAGCTCGGTGAAGTCGGTCCCCTCGATCGCCGTGCGCAGGAAGACGCGCGTCTGGTCGACCACGTCCTCGCGCTGCGCCTCGTTGGCGCCCTTGACGCCGCCGACGATGGCGCCGACGCCCATGACCGCCAGTCCCAGGATGCCGCCGCCTCCGGGCAGGATCGATGCGCCTTGCTGGGCGCCCAGCTGCGCGCCCTCGGAGCTGCCGCGCGCACCGAGCTTCGACGTGTCGGAGTGCTTGAGGCCGGAGACGTCACCGGAGATGGACGTCACGCTCCGTCGAGCGGGTTCGGGGATCGGATTGACCGGCGCCTGCGCACAGGCCGACGCCAGCAATGCGACGGCGGCAGCCATGTCAGCGAGAAGTCCCACACGCATTCGTTCCACCCTTGCAATCAAGTCGACAAGGGCTGAACTGTCGACGAATCCCGGTGCGCGTTTTCTGCGCCGAGCGGATCCTGCCTACTTCTTGGTGAGCGGGCCCTCGAACTTGCAGTAGCCGTCGAGCTTGATCTTGGAATCGCCTTCCTTGATCTGGCCGATGACGTCCATCATGTTGTTGCCGCCGACCATTGCCGCCGTCTTGATGGCGCCGTTCTTGCCCAGGGTCGTCTCGAAGTGCCGCTCGGTCCGGTTCTCCTGCTGGAACACGCCCTTCACCGAGTCGCCGTCGACCGTGACGTCGATCGTCATCTTGTAGGTCGGGCACTTGGAGCTCCCGGCAACGTTCGCGCCATAACCGGTCCAGGTGTAGACGACCGGCTCGGCCTGCGCCGCCGTGGCGAACAGAAGACCCGCCATGGCGCCGGCGAGAACAACAACCCTGCTCATCGCAATCCTCACCCGTCAGAAATGATCCCTGATCGCCTTGAGCACCGCCGCCGGCTTCTCCTGTCCGACCGCGTGCCCGGCTCTGGCAATTCCAATCAATTTCGATTTGGAAATCGCCTTTTTGAAGGCATTGCCATAGGCCGGCGGAATCAGCACATCCTCGCGGCCCCACACAATCAGCGTTCTGGCGGTGATGCGGTAGAGGCGCTGCGCCAGGCCGCGGTCGGGGATGGGAAAAAGCAGCTTGCCCGCCATGCCGAGCCGCCGGGCGTTCATGACCAGGAACTGTTTCAGGAATTCGGGGTCTTCCATGTTGCCGCCCGAGGCCAGCAGCTTCTGGCCGGCCACGGCGTCGTGGAACAGCAGGCCGGGCAGTTCGTAGGGCAGCTTGGAGAAGATATCGGCCACCGGCTGCTCGTCGAGCCACAGGCCGGCCGGCGCCAGCAGGCAGAGGCGGGTGATTTCGCTATGGGCGATCGCCGCCATTTCGGCCGCGATCATGCCGCCCATCGAATGGCCGACGATGATGGGTTTCCTGAGCTTGAGCGCCTCCAGCACGTCGAGCGCGTGCAGGGTGACGTCGAGCATGTCGCGCAGCGCGTCCTCGCCCGTGGACCGGCCGTAGCCCGGCAGCAGCGGCGCCACGACCCGGTACTTGGTGGCCAGCGCCGCGATCAGCGGATCGCCCGGCATGTGGCCGCCTGCACCGTGGAGATAGAGGAGGTCTCGGCCGTCCTTTTTGCCGGAGGGGCCGGCTTCGACGACTTCGATACGAGCGCCCGAGGGTTTGAGCGTGAGGAAGCGGGATTTCATTCTGCAGCGACTTTCATCGGCAGGCGCTCGCGCATCGGATGGATCCAGAACCGGTCGTCGTGGTTGTTCCACTCGGGCCACAAATTGCGCAGGTGCGGGATCACTTTCTCGGCGAACAGCCGCGTCGAATGACGCACCTTGTCGTCGGGCATGTTGCCGACATGGAGCAGGCAGAAGACGTTGCCGACCCGCAGGCTCTTGATCAGCTCCTCCATCTGCTGGCGCACCGTCTCGGGCGAGCCGGCGATGACGTAGCGGCCGTCTATCAGGTCCTTCCAGGTCATGTTGGGGTAATCCCGCGCCGCGGCGGCGGTGAACTGCGACAGCGCGCCGGTCTGGATGGTCTTGACCGTGCGGTAGCCCGGCGCGTCGGCGAAGCCCGGATAGACGTGCAGGCAGCGATTGTAGAAGTAATTCATATGCGGACCGTAAAGCTTCTCCGCCTCGGCATCGGTATCGGCGACGCAGATCACCTGGGCAAAGCCGGCGCGGTAGGGCGATTCGTCGACCTTGCGCTCCTCGATGCGCTTCCAGTAGCCCTCCATCAGCAGCTTGGCGCGCAAGTAGCCGGAGTAGCTCAGGTAGGAATACGAATAGGTGTTGTCGATGCAGAAGTCGTAGGTCTCGACCGAGCCGCCGCCGGGTATGAAGATCGGTGGCGCCGGCTTCTGGATCGGCTTGGGCCAGCAATTGACGTAGCGCAGCTTGGTGTAGCGGCCGTTGAAGGCGAACGGCTCGTCGGCCGCCCAGGCCTTGCGGATCAGATCGTGCGCCTCGGCGTATTTCTCGCGCGTCAGCGCCGGGATCGTGCCGTAGGCGTAGTTGGTGTCCATCGAGGTGCCGACCGGGAAGCCCGCGACCAGCCGCCCGCCCGACAGCACGTCGAGCATGGCGAATTCCTCGGCCACCCGGATCGGCGGATTGTAGAGCGCGATCGAATTGCCGAGCACGACCAGCGCCGCCTTCGAGGTGCGCCGTGTCAGGGTCGCCGCCATGAGGTTGGGCGACGGCATCAGGCCATAGGCGTTGGCGTGGTGCTCGTTCACGCCGATGCCGTCGAAGCCCACGGACTCGGCGAATTCGAGCTGATCGAGATACTGGTGATAGATGCCGTGCCCCAGCTCCGGCTCGTACATCCGGCTGGGCAGGTCGACCCACACCGAACGGTGCTTCTGCCGGAAATCGTCCGGCATGTGCGGCCAGGGCATCAGGTGGAACCAGGTGAATTTCATGGCGTCTTCCCTCGGCTTCGCTCGGGGTGACGGGTAGCGCTTCGCGCCGCCCGTCACTATGGTGGCGCAGGAGAACACGACACGCCATGCAAAACCGTTTCATCGATCTTTACAGCGACACCAAGACCAGGCCCTCGCCCGGCATGCGAAAGGCCATGGCCGACGCCGAGGTCGGCGACGAGCAGAAGATGGAGGATCCCACCGTCAATCGGCTGCGCGATCGGGTCTGCGAGCTTCTGGGCAAGGAGGACGCCGTTTTCCTGCCGAGCGGCACCATGGCCAACCAGATCGCCATCCGCGTCCATTGCCGGCTGGGCGACGAGGTGATCGCCGACCGGACCGCCCACATCATCAATGCCGAGACCGGCGGGCCGGCGGCCAATTCCGGCGTCATGATCCGGGCGATCGAGGGCCCGAACGGCGTGTTCACCGGCGAGCAGGTGAAGGCCGCCCTGCGCGATCCCAACAGCCGTAATGCCCCGCGCTCGCGGCTGGTCTCGATCGAGAACACGTCCAACGGCGGCTTCGGCACGGTCTGGCCGCTCGCCACCATGCAGGGCGTGGCCCAGGTGGCGCGCGACGCCGGCGTCGCGCTGCACATGGACGGCGCGCGCCTGTGCAACGCCTCGGTGAAGTCGGGTATCAAGGCCAGCGACTACGCCGCCTGCGTCGAACTCGCTGTGGCTCGACTACACCAAGGGCCTGGGCGCGCCGGTTGGCGCCAGCCTCGCCGGCTCGAAGGAATTCATCCGGGAGTCGTGGCGCCAGAAGCAGATGCTGGGCGGCTCGATGCGCCAGTCCGGCGTCATCGCGGCGGCGGCGCTCTATGCGCTGGACCACAACTGGGACCGCCTGGCCGAGGACCACGACTAATGCGCGCCGCCTCTCCGAGGGGCTCGCCGGCATCAAGGGCATCGAGATCGACGTGCCGCGCATGGAGACCAACCTGGTGTTCTTCGAGGTCAAGAAGCCCGGCTGGACCTCGGCCCGCCTGGTCGAGGCCTGCAAGGAGCGCGGCGTTGGCATCGGCGCCAACACCGCCACGCGCATCCGCGCCGTCACCCATCTCGACGTTAACCGCGCCGACATCGACACCGCGCTGAAGGTGATCAGCGACGCGCTCGCGGCCTGATCATTGCTCGGAGCGCGCCTGTCAGGGCGATATGGGGGTTCCGGCGTCGGCCAGGACCTTGCCGCCGAGACCGATGAAACACACACCTGCCGCCCGCTCGATCCAGTGCCTGGCCTTCTGAAAGCGACGGATTACGGGACCGGAAGACATGAAGAGGCTGACGCAGGAATACCAGATCAGCGACGAGGCCGTCACAAGGCCGATCATCAGGCCCATCAGCCAGAGCGGCGTCGACGCGGTGACGGCCGTCGCAAAGACGCTGGCGAACAGGACAATCGCTTTCGGATTGGTGAGCGTTACCAGGAAGCCGAACAGGATCGCGCGACTCCCGGCGGGCCGCGTCGCCTGTTCCAGCTCGATCGCCTGGGGTCTCGCCCTGAGCAGCTTGATGCCCAGAAAGACGAGATAGGATCCGCCCAGGACTCGCACCGCCCAGGTGAGCCATTGGTACTCCGCCAGGATCGCCGACAGGCCCACCACGCTGAGCGTCGCGTAAAGGCACAGGCCCGACGACACGCCGAGCGTCGTCAGCAGGCCGGCGCGCGTGCCGCGGGTCATCGACGAGCGAACGACGGCGACGAAATCCGGCCCCGGAAGGATGAGAGCCGGGATGAAAATCGCGAAAACGCTGATCAGAACCAGGGCGTAGTCCATAGGCACGGAATCTCCTGTCGACCGGTGATCGAGTGCCATGCTCTTGGCTCGGCTGCAAGTGTCGCCTAAGACCAATCCGATGAATGTCCCTCTGAAACTCGGCCAGCCGATCCTGCGCCGCGAAGACCTGCGCTTCGTGACCGGGCGTGGCCGCTATGCCGACAATACCGCGCCCGCCGATGCACTGGCGGTGCTGTTCGTGCGCTCGCCGCATGCCCATGCGCGGCTGGCTGGCATCGACACGTCGGCCGCCGTGGCCGCGCCCGGCGTCGTGGCGGTCTACACCGCCGAGGATCTTCTGGCCGACAAGGTCGGTCACCTGCCCGCCATCAGCGAAATCAAGGACGCCGCGGGCAACCGCCACCGCGAGCCGCTCCATCTGCCGATGCCGGCCGGCAAGGTGCGCCATGTCGGCGACATCGTGGCCATGGTCGTGGCCATGACGCTCGACCAGGCGCGCGATGCCGCGGAAGCGCTCGAGATCGACTACGCGATGCTGCCGGCCGTGGTCACGGCGGCGCAGGCGCTGGCGCCGGACGCGCCGCTGGTGCACGACGACGTGCCGGGCAACCTGATGTGCCGTTGGGGCAAGGGCGATGCCGAAGCGACCGATGCAGCCTTCGCACGTGCCGCCCATGTCTCGGCGCTCTCGATCCGCTCGCCGCGCCAGATCGTGCACTACATGGAGACGCGCGCGGCCTGGTCGGCCTACGATCTTGCCGACGACGTCGTCACCGTCACCTTCTCCTCGCAGGGTGTGCAGATCCCGCATCGGCTGATGTGCGAGCAGGTGCTGAACGTCGCGAAGGACAAGCTGCGGCTGGTCACCGAGGATGTCGGCGGCGGCTTCGGGCCCAAATATCCGATCTATGCCGAGTCCACCCTGGTCGCCTGGGCGACCCGCAAGCTCAAGCGCGGCCTGCGCTGGACCTGCGAGCGCGCCGAGCTGGCGCAAGCCGACAGCCACGCCCGAGATCTCGTGGCGAGCGCCGAGCTGGCGCTCGATGCGACGGGCAAGTTCCTCGCGCTCCGAGTCAAGGCTCAGGCAAATTACGGCGCCTATGTCTCGATGTTCGCCCCGACCATCCCGACCACGGGCCTGGCCAAGGTGATCTCCGGCCTTTACCGCATACCGGCAATCCGCATCGACTTCGACTGCGCCTTCAGCAACACCGTGCCGGTCGATGCCATCCGCGGCGCCGGCAAGCCCGAGGCGCTGTTCCTGCTCGAGCGGCTGGTCGACATCGCCGCGCACGAGACCGGCCGCACCGCCGGCCGACCTGCGCCGCCTCAACCTGCTGCATGCCGACGAAATGCCCTATGCCGCGGCGAGCGGCTACACCTACGATGCCGCGGACTGCGTCAGGCTGTTCGAAACGGCGCTCAAGGCGGCCGACGAAGCGGGCTTCGCCGAGCGCCGCGCCGCCAGCGAAGCGACGGGCAAACGGCGCGGCCTCGGCCTGTCCTGCCATCTCCACGGCACCGGCGGCATCGCCGACGAGCATGTCGTCGTGGAGGTCGGGCCCGACCGGCTGGTGGCGAGCGTCGGCACGCAGAGCCAGGGCCAGGGCCACGAGACGGTGTTTGCGCAGATCCTGTCCGAGTCGCTGGGCGTGCCGGTCGAGCGCATCGAGGTCCGCCAGGGCGACACCCGCACCATCCCGCACGGCGGCGGCACCGGCGGCTCTTCCTCGACCATCATCAGCGGCACGACGCTGCGCCGCGCGGCCGATGTCGTGATCCAGCGCGGCCGCGACCTGGCCGCCGAGCGGCTCGAGACGGCGCCGGCCGACATCGCCTATCGCGACGGCACCTTCGAAGTCGTCGGCACCGACCGGCGCATCGGCCTGTTCGAGCTGGCGGCCAGGAAGCCGTTCGCGGGCGATGCGCTGTTCGGCGACAAGATCGAGTCCTTCCCCACCGGCGTCATGGTCTGCGAAGTCGAGGTCGATCCCGAGACCGGCGGCGTGCGCGTCGATCGCCTGGTTGCGGTCGCCGATTGCGGGGTCGTGGTGAACCCGCGCCTGGTGGCCGGCCAGATGCACGGCGGCATCGTGCACGGGCTTGGCAACGCCCTTATGGAGGAGGCCGTCTACGACGAGGAGACTGGCCAGCTATTGAGCGGCACCCTGATGGACTATGCCCTGCCGCGTGCCGATGACGTGCCCGATCTCCGGGTGGAGACCATCGTCACGCCCTCGCCCAACAACTTTCTCGGCCTGAAGGGCGTCGGCGAGCTGCCGACCAACGGCGCCCCGGCGGCGCTCGCCAACGCCGTGCTGGATGCCTTGCGCCCGCTCGGCGTGCGCCATCTCGACATGCCGCTCACGGCACACAAGGTGTGGCGGGCAATTCGCGCTTCGTGAACGTCGCCTGGGCAGATCGCGAAAAGCCGCACCCTTCCGCGAAACGACGGTGGATCGGCCGCCTTGCCGCTGCGAGTATCGACTTATGCTTCGGCGGATATCGCTCGCAACGGGCGCTCTCGTTCTGATCGTCGTCGGCGCCTTCGCCGCCGTCATCGCCTTCGACTCGCCCGCCACCCCGCCGGTGCTGGCCGCCGGCAATTCCATTCCCGGCATTGCCCAGTGGAACTTCGCCGAGCTTCCCAAGGCGCAGAGCCTGAAGGCGCGCGACGGCGCACCGCTCAACTACCGGCTCTATCCCGGCCGCGCCGATCGAGCCGTCGTGCTGGTGCATGGGTCCACCGGCTCCGGCGTGGAGATGCTCAAGCTCGCCCAAGCGCTGCAGGCGGCCGGCGCCATGGTCTACGCCATCAGCCTGCGCGGCCACGGCGGCAGCGGCACGACGAACGGCGACGTCTCCTATCGTGGGCAGCTCGACGACGACTTGGCAGATCTCGTCAAAGGCCTCGGAATCGACAAGCCAGGCGTGCACCGCACGCTGGTCGGCTTCTCCTCCGGCGGCGGCTTCGTGTTGCGTATCGCGGGCGGCCCGCAGGCGGGCCTGTTCGACGACTATCTCGCCATCTCGCCGTACATCGCGCAGGACTCGCCCACCGACAAGCCCAACTCGGGCGGCTGGGCCGGCGTGGCGGTGCCGCGCATCGTGGCGCTGTCGCTGCTCGACGGATTCGGCCTGCCGTGGTTTCAAGGACTGCCAGTTGTCCATTTCGCCACAGCAGCAAAGGCCGACAACAACCGCACGCCGGTCTATTCCTTCCGGCTGATCGCCAGCCTGCAGCTCGGCCGCGACTGGCGCGCAGCGCTGGCCCATATCAAGGCGCCGACCGAGATCGTGGTCGGCGCCAATGACGAGCTGTTCAAAGCCGCAGAGTTCAAGCCGTTGATGCAGGCGGTCAATCCCCGCATCGGCGTGACCGTCGTACCGAACGAGGGCCACCTCGCGATGATCGCCGATCCCGCGGCCACGTCAGCCATTGCCGCTGCGTGGCGGCGGCTTGTGGGCGGCTGATCACCGGCCGTCAGCCCTGCATGACTGCCGGCGCGCTCGCGTCCGCCGACATGGAGGCCGGCAGCGATGACGACCCAGGCGAACGCCGGCGTCGACGCCATCGGCGTGGATGATCAACACGCGGTGCACCGAGTTCTCTCGCTGTGGCGCCTCACCTATTACCGGCAAGCACGTCCCGCTGCTCGGCAAACAGCGCCTTCATCCAAAGCATCGATGAGGCGCGCAGCGCAGTCGCGCGATCCTCTTCTGGTGCAAACAAAGACGCGCCAGCACGGTTCTAGCGCAAATCCCTCAGCGCCTTCGCGATCGCCTCGCGGGTTTCGGCCGGCTGGCGGCCGATCGCCTGGCCGAGCTGCTCGAGCTGGTGGCGGAGCGTGTGGACCTGGTCGACGAGGTCGATCACGGTCTCGACCGCTTCGTCGTCGAAGCCCAACTCGTCGACAAGCTCGGCCAGCAGCCGCGCGCGCGCCACGTCGACGGTCTCGAAGACCCAGGCGTCGCCCTCGGCGGTCGGGCGCAGCAGGCCGCGCTGCACCCAGCGCTCGACATGGACGGTCGTGAGACGGCCGTGCACGCGCAGCAGCTCGTCGAGGGTGGTCATGTGAACTGCTCCATCGCCTTGCGCGGGTCGTAGGCGCGGCCCGCCTCCCATTTCTCCAGGAACTCCTTCAACGCGCCGTCGGGCTGCTCGGGCATCACGATCTTGAGCTTGACGTACTGGTCGCCGCGCTGGCCCGACTTGCGGTCGAGCAGGCCGCGGCCCTTGAGCCTGAGCGACGTGCCCGTGTTGGAGCCCGCCGGCACGTTCAGCATGACGGGCCCGCCCACTGTCGGCACGCGGATCCGGCCGCCCAGCACGGCTTCGGTCGGCGTCACCGGCAGCTCGACATGGATGTCGTTGTCGCGCGGCTCGAAGAAGGCGTGCGGCTCGACATGGATCTCGACATAGGCGTCGCCCGCCGGCCGGCCCTTGGTGCCGGGCATGCCCTGGCCCTTCAAGCGCAGGGTCTGGCCAGTGACCGCACCCTCGGGGATGTCGATGTCGAGCGTCTTGCCGTCGGGCAGGTTGACCCGCTGCTTGCCGCCGCGCGCCGCCACCAGGAACGGCACGCGCAGGCTGTAGGTGACCGGCAGGCCACCCATGTCGAAGCCCTCGCCGTCGCCGAACGCGAAGCCGCCGCCCCGCTGCCCGCCGCGCTGGCCGAACATCTCGGAAAAGACGCCGCCCATGTCGACGAAGGATTCGTGGCCGCCGCCGCGCTCGTACTTGGCGCCGCCCATGCCGCCCGCCTGGTCGCGGTAGAAGCCGCGCGGCGGCATTTCCTGGCCCGTGGCGTCGATCTCGCCGGCATCGAAGCGGCGGCGCTTGTCGGCATCGGACAAAATCTCGTTGGCCTGCGAGATTTCCTTGAACTTGGCCTCGGCCGCCTTGTCGCCGGGGTTGAGGTCGGGGTGGTGCTTCTTGGCGAGCTTGCGGAAGGCCTTGCGGATGTCGTCGTCCGAGGCGGTCTTGGCCACGCCAAGGACGGTATAGGGATCGGTCATGACGCAGAATGTCGTGTTTGTTCAGGCGGTTGCAAGGCCCTGCCGGTTCACGGCGTCGGCAAAAAGCCGGTACTTGACGCTGTCGACCGACAATTCGCGGGCCCAGTTCACGAGGTCGCCCCACGGGTCGTTGAGCTTGCCGAGCCCCGAGACCACCGCCACGACCGTGCCGACATCGGTGCGGCCCGATACGGCGAACCAGCCGCCCACGCCCAGCGCCACGGCGACGGCAATCGCGTACATCAGGTTCATCGCCAGGTTCATCGAGTATTTGAGCTTGTAGATGCCCATGTTGAGGATGAAGACCCGCTCGATACCCTCCTCCGCCGGGATGCCGGTGTCGACGATGCCACCGCCCAGGTGACGCAGCGTTGTGATGCGCTCCCCGGCGCGGCGGTTGATGGCCTGCTGCAGCGGCGGAACGAACAGCATCTGCGGCAGCAGGAACGCCACGCACAGAACGAGGGTCCACGGCTCGAGATAGGTCATGTAGCCGATCACGCTCAGCAGGATGCCGGCCTGCAGCAGCGGCTCGGAGATCGCCATGCCGACGAAGCCGCCGATCGGTTCGGCTTCGGACACCACCATGGCGGTGTGGGTCCCGGCCTCCTCGGCATCGCCAGGGCCGGCGTCCGGGCCAGCTTGGAAACCGGCATCGTGGAGCGTTCGCCGGAGCGTGCGCACCGCATCCTCGCTCACCCAGCCGCGATAGATGTTAAGCGCCAGCTTCAGGCTCTGCTCGAGCAAGGCGACCCCGGCATAGGCCGCGGCCAGCCACAGGATGGTGCGGGTTGCGCCATCCTTGATGGCGTCGTTGACGATGCGCCGCTGCAGGTCGAGCGGCACGGCGCTCAACCCGAACACCCCCGCCGACAGCGCCGCGAGTCCAATCTGGTGAATACCCGACTTCTGGATCACGTATCCAACGATCGTCCGCGGCAGGAGGGGCCGATCCATCGGTATTCAACGTCCATCGGCGGAGTCGCGATGCGACTCGCGCGAAGGCCGCCGTCCAGCAGAGTCGCCATCCAGCATCGCCTTGGCGATGATGTTGCGCTGGATCTCGTTGGAGCCGGCATAGATCGTCGAGGCCCGGTTGTTGAGGTAGAGCGGCATGGCCGTGATACCATAGTCCGGCGTCACCGTGGCCTGGTTGTGGCCCAGCATGCGCGCCTCGGGCTCGAAGGGCGCGGCGTACCAGGCCAGCGCCTCGACACCGAGATGGTCGAGCTTCTGCAGAGTCTCGCTGCCGCGGATCTTCATCGCCGAGGAGACCGCGCCGGGATTCCTGCCGCGGCTGAGGTCGGACAGGACCTGCATCTCGATCATCTCCAGCGCCTGGACCTCGATCTCGGCCTCGGCCAGGCGCTCGGCAAAGCCGCGCTCGCCGATCAGCGGACCGGATCCGTCGGCTGCCTCCTCCCGGGCGATGCGACGGATGTCCTCGACGCGGGCATAGAGGTTGGGGGTGTAGGCGTCGCCACCGCGCTCGAATTCGAGCAGGTACTTGGCCACCGTCCAGCCGGCATTCTCCGGCCCGATGCGGTTGGCGATCGGCGTGCGCACATTGTCGAAGAACACCTGGTTGACCTCGTGGTCGCCGGCGAGCGTCAGGATCGGCGCCACGCTGAGGCCGGGCGTCTTCATCGAATCGATCAGCACGAAGGAGATGCCGTCCTGCGGCTTGCCCTCGGTCGAGGTCCGCACCAGGCAGAACATGTGGTCGGCGACATGGGCGCCGGTCGTCCAGATCTTGCTGCCGTTGATGACGTAGTCCTCGCCGTCCTTCACCGCGCGGGTCTTGAGGCTGGCGAGGTCGGAGCCCGAGCCGGGCTCGGAATAGCCCTGGCAGAACATGATGTCGCCGGACACGATGGCCGGCAGGTACTTCGCCTTCTGCTCGGGCGTGCCGTATTTCATGATCACCGGCCCGACCATGCGGATGCCCATGGCGAAGATGCGCGGCGCGTCGACCGCCGTGCATTCGCGCGCGAAGATGTAGCGCTGGGTGGCGGTCCAGCCGGTGCCGCCATATTCCTGGGGCCAGGTCGGCGCCGACCAGCCGCGCTGAGCCAGCACCTTGTGCCAGCGCACACCGGCTGCAATGTCGGCAAAAACACCGCCGGTCTTGCGCCCGGCCTCGCGCAGATCCTCGCTCAGATTGTCGTCAAGGAAGCGGCGGACCTCTGTGCGGAAGGCTTCGTCTTCGGGGCTGAGCGCTAGGTCCATGGGCTTCCTCCGCCGGTTCGTCCCCCACAGGCTAGCGGCCGATGGCGCGGGCCGTCCAGAGCGCGGCTGACAGCGGCTTCCGACGGGCGGTACACTTCCGCGTCAGCGTCCTGAGCCGTCAGGCGAAGGATCTTTCGGCGGCACGAAAGGTGCTTCGCTTCGCTCAGCATGACAACGTTGGTTGGAGGCCGGCCATGCGTATGCTGTTGGTCCTGCTTACCCTCCTGCTCGCGCTCCCCGCGACCGCGCAGGACAAGACAGGAAGTCGACCTGGCGCTGGCGATGGCCATCGACATCTCGGGCAGCATCGACCCCGACGAGGCCAAGCTGCAGCGCCAGGGCTATGTCCAGGCCTTCCGCGACCCGGTGATCGTCAAGGCGATCCTGGGCGGCGCCAACGGCCGCATCGCCGTCGCCTACTTCGAATGGTCGGACGCCTGGGTGCAGCGGCTGCTGATCGACTGGACCCTGCTCGACTCCGAGGCCTCGATCGGGGCCTTCGCCAACCGCCTGGAGGCGGCGCCGATCTCGATCGCGCGCCGCACCTCGATCAGCGGCGCCATCCGCTATGCCATCCCGCTGTTCGGCCGCAGCCCCCACGAGGCCGTGCGCAAGGTGCTCGACATCTCGGGTGACGGCTCGAACAACGACGGCGGGCTGGTCACCGACATGCGCCACGAGGCGCTGAAGGAGCGCATCGTCATCAACGGCCTGCCGATCATGAACGACCGGCCGAACCCGTTCGGCTTCCCGAGCGAGTCCGACCTAGACAAATACTACCTGGCCTGCGTTACCGGCGGGCCGCGCTCCTTCGTCGAGGTGGCGCACGACTTCGACGACTTCCCCCGCGCCGTGCGCAAGAAGCTGCTGCAGGAAGTGGCGGACGTCGGACCGCGCCGCGACTTCGACACCGGCGATCGCGGCAGCCTGCGCGACGGCACCCGGCTTGCGCAAAGCAACACCAACCGGCGCGCGGTGCGCGGCGAGGACGACTACACCAAGTTCGTGCACCCCGAGTACGAGCTCGGCTGCGACGTGGGCGAGCGGCGCAGCCGCGAGTTCTGGCAGCGCCGCTTCGGCGTCACGCCGGACTGACTCTTCCGTCAGCGCTGGGCGTCGAAGAACGCGTCGGCGCTTTCGACCTCGACCAGCCGGCCTTTGCGGATCTCCAGGAAGCGCGTCGCGGCCGTACGGGTGAAGTAGCGGTCGTGCGAGACGAACAGGCAGGAGACCTCGGTCTGCTCGAGCTCGGCCTCGAGCGCCTCCTGGCCCTCGATGTCGAGATGGTTGGTCGGCTCGTCCAGCAGGTAGATGTTGGGCCGCAGCAGCCTCATGCGCAGGAAGACCAGGCGGGCGCGCTCGCCATGGCTCAGCACGCCGATCGGCTGGCGGATGCGGGCGAAGGCGAAGCCCGCCTGGGCGAGCAGGCGGATGGCGTCCTTTTCGCTCGCCCCCTCCGCACCCACCACATAGTCGAGTATCGTCGTCCTGAGCGGCAGGTCGCGCATCGACTGGTCGAAATAGACCAGCCGGCAGGACGGGTTGAAGCGGATCGCGGCCTGGCTGTCGTAATGCTCCTGGTCCGGGTCGTAGGCGGCGGCGAGCGTCGACAGCAGGGTCGACTTGCCCGCCCCGTTGGCGCCCAGCACCGCCACCCTGTCGCCGGCGGCGACGACCAGGCGATCGATGGCAAGCAGCTTGCGCGCACCGCCGGGCACGGTGACGTCGAGGCCGGCGATGCGCAGCGCCACCCGGGCGTCGATCTCGCCGTCGGCGAGTTCCAGGCGGCGCTCGCGCGTCGATGTAGGTCTGTGTCCGCTCGGCCTCGATGCGGGCGATGCGCGTCTCGACCGCGTTCTTGCGCTTGTTGAGGTCGGGGTTCTTGACCGCCCAGACCTTGTAGCGCGCCGCCGCCTGCTCGAGCCGCTTGATCTCCTTGTCTTCCAGCCGGGCGCGCGCCGCCGCGGCGGCGTCGCGGCGCAGCAGTTCCTCGCGCGCCACCGAAAATCGCGTCTTGAAGGCATGCACGCCGTCGGAGCGCAGGAACAGCGTGCGCTCGGTCACCCGGTCGAGGCATTCGCGATCGTGCGACACGATCAGCATCGGCACCTTGAAGTCGACTGTCAGCCAGCGCTCCAGCGTGTTGATGTTGGCGAGGTCGAGATGGTTGGTCGGCTCGTCCAGGATCAAAAGATCTGGCTCTTCCAGCCGGGCCGCCGAAGCGATCAGCATCAGGCGCTGCCAGCCGCCCGACAGCGTGCCGAACCTGGCTGTCGGCGATCTCCGGCGCGACGCCGATCTCGTCCAGCAGCACGTCGATGCGCCAGTCCTCGCCGCCATGGCCGGCGCGTTCCAGGGCGTCGGCCAGGACGTCGCGCACCGGCCGGTCCGCGAGCCCCGCGGGAATGTCCTGCGGCAGGCTGCCCAGGCGCAGGCCGCGCGAGCGGATCACCTGGCCGCCATTCAACTCGAGCGCACCGGTCAGGCATTTCAGCAGGGTCGACTTGCCGGCGCCGTTCTCGCCGACCAGTGCCGTGCGCGCGTCATCGAGCAGGAACGACACGCCCTCGAAGACGCGGCTCGCCCCGTAGTAGAAACTGGCATTCTCCATGCCCAGCACGGCCTGACGCGGCGCCATTGTCGTTCTCGGATCTCGGTTGGGGACGCGCTGACCGCGCCTATCCCATCGGATAGTCGTAGCGGATGAAGCCCACGAAGCGCGCCACCTTGTCGTAGAGCAGGCGGGCACGGGCATTGTCCTGCTTGGTGAGCCAGTAGAAACGCGGGCAGCGGCGGGAACGCGCCGCCGCCGCGACACCCTCGATCAGCGCCCGTGCAGCACCCTGGCCGCGCACCGTCTCGTCGACGAACAGATCGGCAAGGTAGCAGACATCGTCGAGCCAGATGCCGGCATGGAACAGGTAATGCGCGATGCCGACCAGCCTTCCGTCGAGGCGCGCGGCAAGGCCGTGCATCTCCTCGCCCTTCATCAGCCGGCGCCAGGCGCGGTCATAGTCGGCGTCGGGCAACACCCGCTCGTAGAAGGTGTTGTAGCCCACGGCGAGCGGCTGCCAGGCCGGTCGGTCGGCCTCGCGAAGCGGCGTGATCTCGATCATGCCGCCTTGTAGCGCGATCGGTCGGGCTACGACCAGCATCTTGAGCCGGTACCGCTGGTCGCGCGCTCCGTCGTCGGGATCGCGTGCAACTTCGAGAATTCTTGCCGCGCGAGCGCCTTCATGCCCAGTCGATCAGGAGCGGAACATGCGGCCCGTATTCGTCGCACCGGCATTCGAACGTGTCGATCAGATCAGCATTGCGAAACACCAGCACGAACCGGCCGCGGATCTCGACGATGTTGCCTTTGTCCAGGGCGCTCAATACGTGCGCGGGCATGGAGAACAGATTGCGTGCGCTGCTATACTTGAAGCGCCCTTCGCCGACCTTCGTGCCGTCCAATACTGCAATCTCCCGCTCGTTCAATGAGAGCACCGGTTTGTGCAACAGGGCGCGACAAGTATGCAGATATTCCGGCTCCACACGCTCCAAGAACCCCGCCAGGTCCCGGGAGAATCAAATCGTCCTCGGGCAGTCGAAGCGGCAAGGGATGTGAAAGTTCAGGCTATAGCCAAGGTTCTTGCCGAAGCAATTCGTCAGATGGTCGTATCGTTTCCTGGTACCAAGATATGCCTCAGCATAGGAGTTGGTGCGATTCCAGTCGTTGCTTCTCTCGAAGAACTCGATGCAGCACCGCGGATACCCCAGTAGCCGGCCGAACGCGAAATGGTCGACGAACGGCTTGTGGAAAAGCCGACCGCCAGCCACGACCGGATACCAGCCGCAGCCATGCATCTCCTTCACAACGTCGCTGGAAGCACCGACGAAGACGTGGACGCCGTCGCCGGCGACGGCATCCTCGATGCGGATGCCCAGGGCATGAGTGGTGCACAGCGTCTCGACGCCCACGATGTCATCTCGCGCGTGCTCGGGCAGCGCACGAAACGCACAATCCATGCTCATCGCCAGGTCCAGCTTTTCGATGAACCGTTTGAACCGGTCGAGGTTCTCGAACGGAATCCAGCAGTCCATGCCCGGGCGAAGGCGGGCGACGACGGCGGCAAACTGCGGAAAGAGGCCGGGTCCCAACGCAAGATCGTGGTACGTCGACAACTCGTTGCGCGGTCGCAACGCCTGAAACAGATCCACTAGGCTTTCGCCCGCAACGGTCGAAGCATCAGGCGTCATGGATCGCGATCCGATGCAGATGAAAAGGCCACTGCAGCCCGAACTGCTCACGAAACCCGTCGGCCGTTCGCCCTTGAAGCTTATCGACATCGAACGCGATGGCCAGGGCGGCAGTTGGATGCCCGGCTCGTCGCAATGCTGCGCCAAGCAGGCGCCACGCGTCCATGTCGGACCAACGGCGTTCGACATAGTCAGCGTAGGCCATGACGGCCGCGACAAAGTCGCCGCGGCCATAGCATATGGATCCGCGCATCAACGCCGCGGATTCGGGCTCGGATCCGGATTCCACGGTGGTTTGCAACAGATCCTCCCAGTCGGTGACCACCGCGTCACCCTTCAGCACGGCGCGATGGACCCCGTCCGAAACCATTTCGCGTCGTACGAGCCGGAGCGCGCGATGGTTGATGGGTGGCGGCATCGGCATCGCCAGTTGCCGCGACCACGCGGCGTCGATGCGCGGCGTCTTCGCCTGCCCGGCCGCGCGTTGCGGCGTGGCGAGCGCCACCTCGTGGCGCACAAGTCGCTCCTCGATCTCCTTCTCCTCTTGCGGCGTCGGCGCATAAGCGCGAGACGCCTCGCACAGCTTCTGGTTCAGGTGATCGGCGGCAGCCAGCAGGTCCCGACCCGCGTCCGTCAGCTCCGTCGCGGCCTTTACTTCCGCGATGGCCACCTGGACCTGCCGGGTCACCGTCCTCAGCCGAAAGCGCGCGAGGCCATCGAACTGGTTGGCCGCGCCGCACTGCCGCAGGTTGGCCCAGAAGCCGGCGACAGCGAGAAACGCAAAGATGCCGTGCAGCATTCCCGAGATCGGACGAAGGTCCTTGCGCCACGGCGAGCGGTAAGGCTGGGCGCTATCGATCACCCGCCAGTAGGCCGTCGCGTCACTCAAGACATGCAGTGTGGTATGCGCCGCCTCGTGAACCAGGGTTTCGGCCAATATCGCCGGGTTGACCGACAGCGAGGTACAGATGCATCCCAGGACGTCGGCGCAGGTGCCGCTCAGGTTGGTCAGCGGCGGCGATTCCAGGGGCACGATCGATGCCAGCACGCGCTGCGCGGGAATCCAGAAATCGGCTGCCGCAAGCGCGATCAGTTCACCTGCGTCGCCGGCGCACGACAGCCAGCGATCCACCTCGTCGGGATCCGGATAACGCACTCGCCAAGCTGGATTGTTGAGGCAGTGGGGACGCGACATCTCCGCCGACCCGTCCAGCAAGAGTCCCCAGGCCAGCCGCGGCATCGCCTCCCAGCGCGGTTCCCTCGCGGCACCGACGAGCGATCTCGTGGCCGTCAGGGCAACCGAAACCCGGCGCCGCTTCCAGATGGCGGTTACCGCCCTGCCGTTCGTCTCCAGACGCAGCCGTTCGCCGGCATGTGCGCGGCCGATCGACAGGAACAGGCCAAGTCCCGGCAGAACGACCCGCCCGTCCCCATCCACCCCGACGCTCGCCGTCCATGGCCTGCCGTCGGCACAAGCCGCGGCGAAGGCAAAGCGATGAATGTCGAGCAAATGATCCCGGACATGCCCGACGGGAAGCGAACGATGGATGCTTCGCAGCACCAGGTATCGGCAGACGTTGATCCACAGCAGCAATCCCGGGCTGCGCAACACGGACAAAGCACGCGGGCCGGCCTCGCGAAGCTTGCGCCAGGCGGCGTCCAGTTCGCAATCGGAGGCAAGCTTAGGGCTCTCCAATTTGACGATGCGGCACAGGGCGTTGAGCTCCGCCATTCGGCGTTGCCAGAACGGTCCGAGATGAAGGCTCTCGAAGTCGTCCGGCTGGCCGGCGAAGCTAAACGGCTTGGCGATCGGACCCGGCATCTGCCAAGGTCTTGACGAGGATCGCACAGGCGCGCGGCGCTAGGCTCTCAGCCATCAACATGGCAATTCTGTTGATGAGCATCTTGAGCGCCGCGCAATAAACCGACGGATTCTCGAAAGCCGCGCAGCTTGGAATACCGATGCGGCTGGTAGCCGCCACCGCATGCCTTCAGATAGGCACAACTGCGGCACGTCTCGCAAAGCGCGGACGCACCCATCTGACGGGACAGGATCGGCGCCGCTTTCAGCGCGTCATCGAAGGAATTGTCGAAAACCGTGAGCCCGGTCGATGCGGCGCCGTGATAACAGGCCTTGAGCAATCCACCGCCTCGAGGTCGCCGTTCGATTCGATGACAACCAGCGTCGAAAGGCCAATGCCGATGGATTCCACCAGGCTCAAGCGACCCAGCAGCAGACGCATGATCGACGAGAAATATCTTACGTCCGGGCGGTCTTCGCCGGCCCGATACCAGAGTTCCAGGAAACGAACGAGCCATTCGCCGTAGGCGACCGCCTCGCCTGGCGAAGCCATGCCGGGCGGCGGGTGGTCGTAGGTCGCGAGCGGCAGCAGCAAGTCGATCGATTTGGGCTGCAGGGTGCAGAGATAGTCCCACACCTCGGCTGGCTCTATGTCGAGGTTGACGACGCACAGGATGCCGCCGAAGGCGTCAGGGTTGTCTCGCAGTAACAGGGCCGACCTCTCGACGAGCTGGCTGGAGCCCCGACCATTGGGATGGGAGCGGAACCGGTCGTGATGCCGTGGCGGTCCATCGATGCTCAATCCGACGCGCATTCCATGGCGGAGCACCACTTCCAGAATGTTCGTCGAACAGCGTGCCGTTGGTCTGCAGGCCAAGCCGCACTTCGGTGACAGAGCCCAGTCGATCGCGCGTCCGCGAAGCCAGCTCGTCCAGACCATGCGGCCCGACCAGCAAAGGTTCCCCGCCGTGGAAAATGACAGTCACGCCGGGCAGAGCGTGAGCGATGACGTGATCTCGGATACGTTCGAGCGCCGCCTTGTGGGTCGCCGCCGACATGAAGCGCGGTTGAGACCGCCATCCTTGATCCTCGAGCTCGTAGACGTAGCAGTAGGTACAGGCGAGATTGCAGCGGCTTGCGACCTTGAACAAAAATGTGTCGAGCGGAATCGGCGCGGGCTCCACTGCACCGTGCGGAAACCAACGGCCGGCTCCATCGTCAACGACGCGCTTGCAGGTCCGCAGTGAGGCTTTTCCGGTCATCGGCCGATCAGGGCGACGCGCACGAACGGTTATCGGGTTGTCGTACTGGTGTGCTGGCCGTGGCTGCCAAAGCTGTTGTGGCTGCCATGCATGACATGGGAGTCATGATCCGCAACAAGGATGACGCCGCCCTTGCTGTCCCCTGCTCCTCCTGACGCAGATTGAGCAGCAGCCGTCTCAGGCGCCCGGCGAGAGCTTGGCAATGCAGCATCGCTAAGCTGCGGTGGCATTGCCGGTGCGGCGCACTCGCCATCGACATGAGAACGCCGCAACGAACCGAGGACAACCGAGCCGGCGCCTTTCGATGAGGCTTTCGCTGGCTTCTTCCTGCGCGCTTGCTGTCACTGCACCTCCGAAAAGAGACACCGAGGCTAATACAATGTCGGCAAACATCAAGGTTGTAAGGGCGTTTTAGGTTCTCGCTCCGTTTGAACGAGGCCGCCCCGCGCGTCAGGCCTCGACCAGCATCCCGAACCTGCCATAGGTCCTGCACTTGATGTCGAACCGCATCACCTTGGCATCTTCTGCAGCCGCTCGTCGAGCTTCACCTCGCGTCGACCTGTCGCGATGTGCGCGCGGCTTGAACACGATCCACGAGAAGCGTCGCTTCGGCCGGGACCGCAACGACGGCCCGCAGCCGCGCGGCATGGTCTGCCGATGATTACCACCACAACTGCTGCGCCCTTCTTCGGATGGCGTGTCGTCGTCGGCGCCTTCGTGCTTGCCGTGTTCGGCTGGGGTCTGGGCTTCTACGGACCGCCGGTCTATCTGCATGCCGTGCAGGAGGCGCGGCACTGGTCGATCGTGCTGGTCTCCTCCGCCGTGACCCTGCACTTCCTGACCGGCGCCATCGTCGTGGCCAACCTGCCGAGGCTCTATCGGCGCTTCGGCCTGCCGATTGTGACCAAGGCCGGCGCCTGCCTGCTGGCGCTGGGCGTGCTCGGCTGGGCGGTGGCCGGCGAGCCGTGGCAGCTCCTGCTGGCGACGCTGCTGAGCGGCGCCGGTTGGGTGGCGATGGGCGCGGCCGCGGTCAACGCCATCATCGCCCCGTGGTTCGTGCGCAAGCGGCCGGCGGCGCTGTCGATGGCCTACAACGGCGCCAGCATCGGCGGCGTGGTATTCTCGCCCTTGTGGGTGGTCGCCATCGCAGGCCTTGGCTTCCCCCTGGCTGCCGCCGCGATCGGTGCCGTCATGCTGGTGACGGTCTGGCTGCTGGCCGATCTGGTCTTTTCGCGCACGCCGGAAACCACCGGCCAGGTGCCGGACGGCGAACCCGCGGGGGAGCCGACGGTTGCCGCCGTCTCGACGACGCGCGCCTTGCCGGGCGGCCTGCTGTGGCGCGATAGGGCCTTCCTCACGCTGGCGGCGGCCATGGCGTTGGGGCTGTTCGCGCAGATCGGGCTGATCGCCCATCTCTTCTCGTTGCTGGCGCCCGCACTGGGCGAGCAGACCACGGGCATCCTGATGGGGCTGGCGACGGCGAGCGCGATCGCCGGCCGGAGCCTGGTCGGCTGGTTGATGCCGGCGGGCAGCGACCGGCGACTGATCGCCTGCGCCAGCCATGCGGTGCAGATCGCCGGGTCGGTCGCCCTGATCCTGGCCGCCGGCAGCGACGTCGTGCTGCTGGTCGCGGGCGTCCTGCTGTTCGGCGCGGGCATCGGCAACACCACGTCGTTGCCGCCGCTGATCGCCCAAGTCGAGTTCGCCAAAGCCGACGTCCAGCGCGTGGTGCCGCTGATCGTCGCCATCGGCCAGGGAACCTATGCCTTCGCGCCCGCCGCGTTCGGCGCGATCCGCGCCCTGTCGGCGGCCGAGGCGACATGGGTGTTCATCGCCGCGGCTGTCATCCAGACCCTGGCGATCGGCGCGTTTCTCGCCGGACGTTGTGGCGTCCGGCCCGAACCCCTACCTGCGGCTCTCTCCGGCTAGCACCGGCAGGGCGACGAGCCGGCGCGTCGCGAAGTCGAGGAAAGCATCGATCTTGGGCGCGCGATGGGCGCGGCCCTTGCTCACGAGCTGCACCGGCAGCGGCGGCCGTTCGAAGGACTGCAGCAGCCGCACCAGCTTGCCGGCCGCGAGATCGTCGGCCACCTGATAGGATAGAAGCTGGGCGATGCCGCGGCCGTCGCGCGCCGCGCGCAGACGGGTCTCGACATCGTCGACCCTGAGCCTGCCCGTCAGCCGCGGCGCGGCGCCCCGGCGCGCACCGGAGAAAGCCCACTCGGTATTGCCGCGCAGCGTGCCCAGCAGCGCCTCGTGGCGCACCAGCTCGCCCGGCATGCGCGGCGTGCCGCGGCGCGCGAGATAGGCCGGGCTCGCCACCCATAGCCGCCGCACCTGGCCGACCGGCCGCGCCGACAGGGTCGAATCGGCCAGCGCGCCGATACGCAGCGCAACGTCGATCCCCTCCTCGATCAGGTCGATGTTGCGGTCGTTCAGCAGCAGCTCGACCTCGACACCGTCGTGGGCGTCGAGGAAGCGGGCCACGATGGGCGCGATGTGGCGGCGGCCGAACTGCACCGGCGCGGTGATGCGGAGCAGGCCCTGCACCGGTGCACCGGGCGCGCCCGCGGTGGCGGCCTCGTAATCGGCCACCAGGGTGCGCGCCTTGTCGTAGAGGGTGCGACCCCCCTCGGTCGGCGCCAGGCGACGCGTCGTGCGATCGACCAAGCGGACGCCGATGCGATCCTCGAGTGCTGCCAGCGCGCGGGTGACGGCAGGCGGCGAGCGACGCAAGCGAGCGGCGGCGCGCACCAGGCTGCCCTCCTCCACGATGCGCACGAAGACCGCGAGCTCGTCCAGCCGATCCATCTATTATTCCATAAAATGGAAGGGTGATTTGTATCGAGTTCAGCTTATCGACGCAATCGTCCGAACCTACCTTCAAGTCGGAACAAATAGAGGGACTCCGATGCTGACCGGAAGCTGTCTCTGCGGTGCCGTCGCCTACGAGGTCGACGCGCCCCTCGAGCGCATCGTGCACTGCCATTGCCGGACCTGCCGCAAGACGCATGGCGCGGCCTTCTCCTCGGTGACCGCCGTGCCGCGCGAAAAATTCCGCTGGGTGCGCGGCCGGAAGGCGTTCGGCGCCTTCGAATCCTCGCCAGGCAAGTTCCGCCGCTTCTGCGTCAGGTGCGGTTCGCACGTCATGGCCGAGCGCACGGCGCAACCCACCGTGATGCTGCGGCTGGGCTGCCTCGGCACGAAGATCACCGACCGGCCGCAGGTCCATATCTGGCGATCGGACGCGGCGTCCTGGTATGATCCCAAGCAACAGCTTCCCGAGAAGCCGGAGGGCTTGGCATGAGCCCGCAGGATGGCGTGCCCGGCTTCCTCTCCTTCCACCGCGACGAGCTGGCGGCGCAGATGCTGACCGGCCAGCAGATGCCGCAGGCGGCCATCTGGCCGTTCATGCCCGACCAGCACCGCACCTTCTTCGCCCTGCTGCCTTATCTGTTCGCGGGCACGCTCGACGAGCGCGGCTGGCCCATGGCCTCGGTGCTGACCGGCGAGAGGGGCTTCGTGCAGTCGCCCGATCCCGCCACGCTGCGCATTGCCGCCCTTCCCGCGGCCGGCGATCCGGCGGCTCCGGGCTTCACCGCCGGCGCCGGGATCGGCCTGATCGGTCTCGATTTCTCGACGCGGCGGCGCAACCGCGCCAATGGCCGCCTGACAGCCGTCGACGACGGCCTCACGGTGCGCATCGTCCAAAGCTTCGGCAATTGCGCGCAGTATATCCAGACGCGCGCGCCCACGCCACGTGCCGTGCCACCCGCGCCGACCGAGAGCCTGGACGGACTCGACGACGCAGCGCGGTCGATGATCGCCTCGTCTGACACCTTCTTCGTCGCCAGCCGGTCGCGGCCGGAGGTCGGCGCCCAGGGCGGCCTCGACATGTCGCATCGCGGCGGCCGTCCGGGTTTCGTCGGCGTGCAGGGCGACACGCTCGCCATCCCCGACTTCCGCGGCAACCGCTTCTACAACACGCTCGGCAATCTTCTGGGCGACCCGCGCGCCGGGCTGATCTTCATCGACTTCGCCTCGGGCGACCTGCTGCAGCTTCAGGGCCGGGTGACGATCGACTGGCATCCCGACCTGGAGTCCGGGGCCGGCCCAGCGGGCACCGAGCGTGTGTGGCGCGTCGAGGTCGAACGCGCCTGGCGGCGCCGCGCCGCCTTCCCCTTCGCTTGGCGCTTCGGCGATTACGCGCCGACGACCTTGAAGACCGGCGTGTGGTGAGCTGCCTGCCGCGTCACGCCTTCTTGCGCAGGCGCGCCACCATGGCCTCGAGCGCGAGCACGTCGGAATCGACGCCGAAGCCCGCGATCATGCCGATCGCGGCCTCGGCGGCTTCCCGATGACGCTCTATCTGGCGCTGATCGAAGCCGCCGGTGTCTAGCGCAGCGACGTCAAGTCGACGCCCGCCACCCGCAGCCTCTGCTGCGCCGCCTCGAGGACAGGCGCCTCGAACAGCTCGGGATGGCGCAATGTGGTCGCCTCGCCGGTGAATTCCGGCATGCCGCGTTCGAGCAGCATCTTGAAACCCGCGGTCTCCTGGCCGCCGGGCGCCCATTCGCGAAGCGTCTGCACGACGCCCACTTTGGCGACCTTCTGGCGGGTGCGGAAAAGGCGTGTGGTCTTGCCGCGCTCCTCGGAGAGGGCGTGCTCGAAGGCCTGCACCGTCTGCCAGAAATCGTGCTCCACCGAACCGGGCTGTTCGGCCGGGACGAGCGAGATCCGCTTCCGGAAGGCGGCTTCGGCAACCGGCGCATTGCCGAGTTTGGTGGCGTTCTTGATGAGCGATTCGAGCTCGCCCGCATTGTCGCAACGCTCGACGAACGCCAGGATCTTCTTGTCGTTGTTCTTCTTCTCGGGATTTGCCTTCTCGGGATTCTTCTTTTCCATATTCTTCTTATTGGCTGCCATGACTGCCCTTTCGCCGTTGCCATCGCGTGGCCCGGCTGCGTTGTCGATAAAGCAAAGTACGAAAGCGTCGCCCGGGGGAGCCCCGGTAGAGAATCAGCGCGGCAGGGTCGTCGACCCCATCAGGCTCTCGTCGATCGAGCGCGCGCATTGGCGACCCTCGCGGATCGCCCAGACGACCAGTGACTGGCCGCGCCGCATGTCACCGGCGGCGAACAGCTTGGGTACAGACGTCTTGTAGTCCTTGACGTTGGCCGCGACATTGCCGCGCGAATCGAGCGCGGCGCCCGCCTGCTCGACCATCCCGGACTTGCGCGGCCCCAGGAAACCCATCGCCAGCAACACCAGGTCGGCCTTGAGCTCGAACCTGCCGCCCTCGACCTCGACCATGGCCATGCGGCCGTCGGCGTTCCTGGCCCAGTCGATGCGCACGCACTCGAGCGCGTGAATTTTGCCACCCTTGCCGAGCGCGCGTTTGGTCAGCACGGCAAAGTCGCGTTCGACACCCTCTTCATGTGAGGACGATGTACGCATCTTCAAGGGCCAATCCGGCCAAACCAGCGGCTTATCCTCGTGATCCGGCGGTCGCGGCATGACCTCGAGCTGGGTCACCGAGGCGGCGCCCTGGCGGTTCGAGGTGCCGACGCAGTCCGAGCCGGTATCGCCGCCGCCGATCACGATGACATGCTTGTCCCTGGCGGTGAGCGTGCCCCTGGGCGCGGCCCGTGCCTCGTCGTCGCCGGCGACCCGCTTGTTCTGCTGCACCAGGAAGTCCATGGCGAAATGGATGCCCGCGAGATCGCGGCCCGGCACCTCGAGGTCGCGCGGCCATTCGGCGCCGCCGGTCAGCGCCACGGCATCGTAGCCCTCGAGCAGCGACTTGATGGCGAGCGTGGCGCCGACTTCAACCCCGGTGCGGAACTCGACGCCCTCGGCCTCCATCTGGCGCATGCGCCGGTCGATCAGCCGCTTCTCCATCTTGAAATCGGGAATGCCGTAGCGCAGCAGCCCGCCGATGCGGTCGGACTTCTCGAACAATGTCACCGAATGACCGGCGCGCGCCAGCTGCTGGGCGCAGGCCATGCCGGCCGGGCCGGAGCCGACCACCGCCACCCGCTTGCCGGTCTTACCAACCGGCGCCAACGGGACGACCCAGCCCTCTTCCCAGCCACGGTCGACGATCGAGCATTCGATCGACTTGATGGTGACCGGGTTGTCGTCGATGTTGAGCGTGCAGGCCGCCTCGCAGGGTGCCGGGCAGATGCGGCCGGTGAATTCCGGGAAATTGTTGGTCGAGTGCAGCACGTCGAGCGCGTCCTGCCAGCGATCGCGACGCACCAGCTCGTTCCAGTCGGGGATCACGTTGTTGACCGGACAGCCGTTGTGACAGAACGGGATGCCGCAATCCATGCAGCGCGCGCCTTGGCGCGACACCTCGGCCGCCGGTAACGGCAGGATGAATTCCTTCCAGCTCTTGAGGCGCTTCTCGACCTTCTCGTAGGGCCGTTCCTTGCGCTCGATTTCCAGAAAGCCGGTGGGGAGACCCATACGTACTACTCCGCCGCCACGGCCTTGGCCGTCGTGCGGTCGCGCGCCTGCAGCATCGCGCGCTTGTAGTCCCTGGGCATCACCTTGATGAAGCTCCTGAGTGCATTGTCCCAGTCCTCGAGCAGCTCGCGGGCCCGCGCACTGCCGGTGTGCAGGTGATGGCGCTCGACCAGGATGCGCAGGCGCTCGGCGTCGAAGCGCAGCATGTCACCCATGCCGTTGTTCTCGACGTCGGGCGCCCGCTGGTGCGGCCGCGCCGGATCGTCCTTGTCACCGGACGCTGCGCCGACCGGCTCGAGCTCGACCATCGCCGGATTGCACAAATCCTTGAAGCGCGCCTTGGGGTCGTAGACGTACGCGATGCCGCCCGACATGCCGGCCGCGAAGTTGCGCCCGGTGTCGCCCAGCACGACCACGACGCCGCCGGTCATGTATTCGCAGCCGTGGTCGCCGGTGCCCTCGACGACCGATACGGCACCAGAATTGCGCACGGCAAAGCGCTCGCCCGCAACGCCCTCGAAATAAGCCTCCCCGCCGATGGCACCGTAGAGCACGGTGTTGCCGACGATGATGTTGTGCAGCGGATCGCGGCGGCAGCCTTTGGGCTGGCGCACGACGACGCGGCCGCCCGACAGGCCCTTCCCGACATAGTCGTTGGCATCGCCCGAGAGTTCGAGCGACACGCCACGCGCCAGGAAGGCGCCGAAGCTCTGCCCCGCCGTGCCGGTGAACTTCACCGAAATCGTGTCCTCGGCGAGGCCGGCATGGCCGGTGCGCCGGGCGACCTCGCCCGACAGCATGGCGCCCGCGGTACGGTTGACGTTGCCGATCGGCAGCTCGACCAGGACCGGCTGGCCGTTGTCCAGCGCCGGCTGCGCCGCCTCGATCAGCCTGTGGTCGAGCGCCTTGTCGAGCCCGTGGTCCTGCCGCTCGGAGTTCCAGATTGCCACGCCCGGGCGCGCCGGCGCGACATACAGCAGCTTCGAGAGGTCGACGCCGCCCGCCTTCCAGTGATGGAGGGCGCGCTGCATGTCGAGCCGGTCGACCCGGCCGATCATCTCGTTCAGCGAGCGGAAGCCGAGCTGCGCCATGATCTCGCGCAGCTCCTCGGCAACGAAGAAGAAATAGTTGATGACGTGCTCGGGCTGGCCGGTGAAGCGCTTGCGCAGCACCGGGTCCTGGGTCGCCACGCCGACCGGGCAGGTGTTGAGATGGCACTTGCGCATCATGATGCAGCCCGCCGCGATCAGCGGCGCCGTGGCGAAGCCGAACTCGTCGGCGCCCAGCAGCGCGCCGATGGCGACGTCGCGGCCGGTGCGCAGTCCGCCGTCGACCTGAACGGCGATGCGGCCGCGCAGCCCGTTCAGCACCAGGGTCTGCTGGGTCTCGGCCAGGCCGATCTCCCACGGCGAGCCGGCATGTGTGAGCGAGGTGAGCGGCGAGGCGCCGGTGCCGCCCTCGAAGCCCGAGATGGTGACGTGATCGGCGCGCGCCTTGCTGACGCCCGCCGCCACCGTGCCGACGCCGACCTCGGAGACCAGCTTCACCGAGACGCGCGCCTCGGGATTGACGTTCTTGAGGTCGTGGATGAGCTGCGCCAGATCCTCGATCGAATAGATGTCGTGGTGCGGCGGCGGCGAGATCAGCCCGACGCCGGGGGTCGAGTGGCGGACGCGGGCGATGTTCTCGTCGACCTTGTGGCCTGGGAGCTGGCCGCCCTCGCCCGGCTTGGCGCCCTGCGCCATCTTGATCTGCAGGTCGTCGGCATTGACCAGGTATTCGGCCGTGACGCCGAAGCGGCCCGACGCCACCTGCTTGATGGCCGAGCGCATCGAATCGCCGTTGGGCAGCGGCTTGAAGCGGTCCGCCTCCTCGCCGCCCTCGCCGGTGTTCGACTTGCCGCCGATCCGGTTCATGGCGATGGCCAGCGTGGTGTGGGCCTCGCGGCTGATCGAGCCGAAGCTCATGGCGCCGGTGGCGAAGCGCTTGACGATCTGGGCGGCGGGCTCGACCTCCTCGACCGGGATCGGGGTGTCGGCCCACTTGAACTGCATCAGGCCGCGGATGGTCAGCAGCCGCTCGCTCTGCTCGTTGATCGTCGTCGGCAAAGGCCTTGTACTCGTCCGAGCGAATTGCCGCGCACGGCGTGCTGCAGCCGGGCGACCGATTCGGGCGTCCAGGCATGGTCCTCGCCGCGCAGGCGGAAGGCGTAGTCGCCGCCGGCATCGAGCATGGTGCGATAGATCGGATTGTCGCCGTAGGCGTCGCGGTGGCGGCGCACCGTCTCCTCGGCGATCTCCTGCCAGCCCGCGCCCTCGATGGTGGTGGCGGTGCCGGTGAAGTACTTCTCGACGAACCCGGAATGCAGGCCGACCGCGTCGAAAATCTGCGCGCCGCAGTAGGACTGGTAGGTCGAGATGCCCATCTTGGACATGACCTTCAGCAGTCCCTTGCCGACCGCCTTGATGTAGTTCTTCTGCACCTCGTAGGCCTTCTGCGGCAGGCCGTTCTGCACGCGGAGCTGCTCCAGCGTCTCGAAGGCGAGGTAAGGATTGATCGCCTCGGCGCCGTAGCCCGCGAGGCAGCAGAAATGATGGACCTCGCGCACCTCGCCCGATTCGACGACCAGGCCGGTCTGGGTGCGCAGGCCGCGGCGGATCAGGTAGTGGTGCACGGCGGCGGTGGCGAGCAGCGCCGGGATCGGCACGCGCTCGGCCGACACGGCGCGATCCGACAGGATCAGGATGTTGCGGTCGGCCAGCACGCAGTCCGTCGATTCGGCGCAGATGCGGTCGAGCGCCTTTTCCAGGCCGGCCGCGCCCTCGATCGCCGGCCAGGTCGTGTCGATGGTGGCGGTGCGGAACGAGCCGTCGAGCAGGTCCTCGATCGAGCGGATCTTCTCCAGCTCGCCGTTGGTCAGCACCGGCTGCGAGACTTCCAGCCGCTTGTGCGTGCCGGCCTGGCGGCCGAGCAGGTTGGGACGCGGCCCGATCATCGACACCAGCGACATCACCAGCTCCTCGCGGATCGGATCGATCGGCGGGTTGGTGACCTGGGCGAAGTTCTGCTTGAAGTAGTTGTAGAGCAGCTTGGGCTTCTTCGAGAGCACGGCGATGGGCGTGTCGGTGCCCATCGAGCCGATCGGGTCGTCCGGCTCCTTGCTCATCGGCTCGAGGAAGAACTGTATGTCCTCCTGGGTGTAGCCGAAGGCCTGCTGGCGATCGAGCAGCGTGGTCGGATCGTTCGACGGCGCGGGCAGCGGCGCGTCGGGAATGTCGGACAGCTCCTCGAGCTTGTGCTGCGTCTCCTTCAGCCACTCCTCGTAGGGCTCGGCCTCGGCCAGGCTGCGCTTCAGCTCCTCGTCCTCGACGATGCGGCCCTGCTCGAGGTCGATCAGCAGCATCTTGCCCGGCTGCAGCCGCCACTTGCGCACGATCTTCTCGTCGGGGATCGGCAGCACGCCCGACTTCGGACGCCATGACGACCTTGTCGTCGTCGGTGACCAGGAAGCGAGCCGGACGCAGGCCGTTGCGGTCGAGGGTGGCGCCGATCTGGCGGCCGTCGGTGAAGGCGATGCAGGCCGGCCCGTCCCACGGCTCCATCAGGGCGGCGTGATACTCGTAGAAGGCCTTGCGCTTGGCATCCATCAGCGGATTGCCGGCCCACGCCTCGGGAATGAGCATCATCATGGCGTGCGACAGCGAGTAGCCGCCGGCGACCAGCAGCTCGAGGGCGTTGTCGACGCAGGCGGTGTCCGACTGGCCGTGCGGAATGATCGGCCACATCTTGTCGAGGTCGGCGCCGATCAGATCGGATTCCATCGTGCGCCGGCGGGCATACATCCAGTTGACGTTGCCGCGCACCGTGTTGATCTCGCCGTTGTGGGCGATGAAGCGGTAGGGATGCGCCAGCCGCCACGACGGGAAGGTGTTGGTCGAGAAGCGCTGATGGACCAGGCAGAGCGCCGACTCGGTGAGCGGATTGCGCAGGTCGGCGTAGAAGCTCTCGACCTGCGGCGCCAGCAGCAGGCCCTTGTAGACCACGGTGCGCGAGGAAAAGGACGGCATGTAGAGCTGCGACAGGCCGGGCAGCTTGTGCTTCTTCTCGAGCTCGACCAGCGGGTTCTGGGTCTGCTTGCGGATGGCGAGGATCTTGCGCTCGAAGGCGTCCTGGTCGGCGAGCTTGGCGCCGCGGCCGACGATCGCCATGCGGATCACCGGCATGCGCTCGATCACCGCCTTGCCGAGGCCGGTCGTGTCGGTCGGCACGTCGCGCCAGCCGACCAGCTTCTGCTTCTCGACCTTGATGAAATGCTCGAGCCGCTTGACGGCGAAGTTCCGCGCCTTCTCGTCCTGCGGCAGGAAGCACATGGCGACGGCGTAGTCGCCGGGCGGCGGCAGGTCGACGGCCGACTGGCGCGCCCAGTCGCGCAGCAGGGCGTCGGGGATCTGGATCATGCAGCCGGCCCCGTCGCCCACCAGCGGGTCGGCGCCGACGGCGCCCCGGTGGTCGAGATTGACGAGGATGGAAAGCCCCTGGTGCACGATGGCGTGCGACTTCCGGCCCTTGATGTCGGCCACGAAGCCGACGCCGCACGAGTCGTGCTCGTTGCGTGGGTCGTAAAGTCCCTGTTTCTCCGGCAAATCCATCAAACTCTGTCCTGCTGTCCGGTCCGGCGCAGCATTCCCCCAGTATACATGTGTCACGATCATTATTAGCCCGGCAGGGCGGCCGGGCGAAAGCGATTGTTGCGGCGCAAAAGCCCCTGTACTTTGCCTCTGCCACCTGGGGAGATGGATAGAGAGATGTCGTTCCCGTCGATTCGCCCGCCAGCGGTTTGCGTCGCGGCCCTGTCACTGGCCCTGGGCATCGGCGCCTGCGGGCCGGGCGTCAACCAGGCCTGGACCGCCCCCGGCTGGTACCTTGAAAAACCCTACATGACCGTGCTCGGCGGACCGAAGTATTTCGGCGGGCCCTTCTCCTACGACAAGTGCGAGGAGGAGCGCATCAAGCTGCCGGCGGAAACGGCCACCCAAATGGTGTGCGCGCGGGAAAACCGCAAACCGGAGCGCTACGGCCTCTACTGATCCTGATCTCTAGCCGATCGCCATCAGGCTGGCATTGCCACCCGCGGCCGCGGTGTTGACGCTGAGCGATACCTCGTCGAACAGGAGGTCGCGCGGATAGGGCTCGACATGGACCGCCACGATGCGGCCCGGCCGCTCCGCCAGGCGGCGATTGAGGGCAATAAGGTCTTCCGTGGCTGCCGGCGAACAGCACGGCCGCGACGTCCCGATCCAGACTCGGCGGCAGCGACTCGATTGCCGGTCGCCTGGACCAGCTCATGCTGGGCCCTGCGCTTCTCCAGATCGCGCGCGACGCACAGGATCGCGCCCTTGGGCCGGAGTGCATAGACGTTGCGCTCGCCCACCGGGCCGGAAGTTCGCCGGCCAGCGACGACGGGTCGAGCGGTGGGCGTTGCGACAGCAGGCGACGGACATAGAGCGGTCCGCCTGCCTTTGGGCCGGTGCCCGACAGCCCGTGGCCGCCGAACGGCTGAACGCCCACGACGGCGCCGATCATGTTGCGGTTGACGTACTGGTTGCCGGCAGCGCTGGCCGCCGTTGCGCGCTCGATTGTCTCGTCGATGCGGCTGTGCACGCCGAACGTCAGGCCGAAACCGGTCTCGTTAACCGCTTGCACCACCGCCGTCATGTCTTCGCGAGAATAGCGCAGCACATGCAGCACCGGCCCGAATACCTCGCCCGGCAGGTCCGAGACGGCGCCGATTTCGATCAGGGTCGGTGGCACGAAGGTGCCGTGCTTCGTTTCGCCGGGCAGCGTCGCCTGATGAACGGCATGGCCGGCCGCGCGCATGCGGGCGATGTGGTCGAGCAGCCGCTGCTGCGCCTCCTCCGTGATCACCGGACCGAGATCGGCCGCCAGGCGATCCGGATTGCCGACGCCGAGCTCGGCCATCGCGCCTTCCAGCAGGGGCATCACGCGATCGGCGATGTCGTCCTGCAGACAGAGCACGCGCAGCGCCGAGCAGCGCTGCCCCGCAGAGTCGAAGGCCGAGGTCAGGGCGTCCTGCACAAGCTGCTCGGGCAAGGCGGAGGAATTGACCACCAGCGCGTTCTGACCGCCGGTCTCGGCGATCAGGATTGGCAGCCTTCCGTCCGGGCACAGGCGCTGGGCAAGCTGCCGGTTGATCGAGCGCGCCACCTCGGTCGAGCCGGTGAACACCACGCCCGCGACCGCAGGATTGCCGACCAGCCGCCCGCCGACCTTGCCGTCGCCCGGCAGAAACTGCAGCACCGCGCGGGGCACGCCGGCTTCGTGCAGCAGGGCGACGGCAAGCGCGGCGATCAGCGGCGTCTCCTCGGCCGGCTTGGCGATCACCGCATTGCCGGCCGCCAGCGCTCCGGCGACCTGGCCGGCGAAGATCGACAGCGGGAAGTTCCAGGGGCTGATGCAGGCGAGCAAGCCCAGCGGCCGGTGCGTGTCGTTGGAGAACCCTTCGACGCAGCGCGCGTAGTAGCGCAGGAAATCGACGGCCTCCCTCACCTCGCCGACGGCGTTGCCGAACGTCTTGCCGGCCTCGCGCACGATCGGGCCGATCAGGCTCTCGAGACGCGTCTCCATCAGGTCGGCGGCCCGGCGCAGGATCGCCGCCCGCGCCGGCGGCGGCGCCCGCCACGGCCGGGCGAGCGCGCAGGCTGAATCGACCACTTCCGGCGTGGCCTCGATCACCCTGCCCACGACATCGCGACGATCGGCGGGATTGGTCACGTCCCGGGCGATGCCCTCGCGCGCGCCGTCGGCCAGCAGCGGCACGGCGGAAAGCGCGCCGCCCGCCTGCAAGGTTTCGGCGAGAGCTTCCAGCACCTGCTCATTGGCGAGATCGAGGCCGCGCGAGTTCTTGCGTGCCCCGAACAGGTCACGCGGCAAGGCGATCTTGGGATGCGGCGCGCCGACCGGCCGCAGGGCGCGGGCGCGCTCGACCGGATCGGCCAGCAAGGTATCGAGCGTGACCTGTGGATCGGCGATCTGGTTGACGAACGAGGTATTGGCGCCGTTCTCGAGCAGGCGACGCACCAGATAGGCGAGCAGGGTCTCGTGCGTACCGACCGGTGCATAGATGCGGCACGGCCGGTTGAGCTTGCCCGGTCCGACGACCTCCTCGTAGAGCGGCTCGCCCATGCCGTGCAGGCACTGGAATTCGTACTGGCCGGCATAGAAATTCTCGCCGGCCATGGCGTGGATGGTGGCGAGCGTCAGCGCGTTGTGGGTCGCGAACTGGGGAAAGGCGGCGTCGGGCGCGGCCAGGAGCCGGCGCGCGCAGGCGAGGTAGGAGACGTCGGTATGGATGCGCCGCGTGAAAACCGGGAAGCCTTCCAGCCCGTCGAGCTGCGCGCGCTTGATTTCGCTGTCCCAGTAGGCGCCCTTGACCAGCCGCACCATCAGCCGCCGCCGGCTGCGGCGGGCGAGGTCGATCAGGAAGTCGATCGTGAAGAGCGCTCGCTTCTGGTAGGCCTGGACCACGAAGCCGATGCCATTCCAGCCTTCGAGTTCGGGCTCGAAGCAGAGCCGCTCCAGCAGGTCGAGCGAGATCTCCAGCCGGTCGGCTTCCTCGGCGTCGATGTTGAGTCCGATATCGTAGTGCCGCGCCAGCACGGCCAGCGACCTGAAGCGCGGATAGAGCTCGGTCTGCACGCGCTCGAGCTGGGCCCGACCGTAGCGCGGATGCAGCGCCGACAGCTTGATCGAGATTCCCGAACCTTCGTAGATGCCGCGTCCCTGGTTGGCGGTTCCGATGGCGTGAATGGCGTGGCGGTAGGCCTCCATGTAGTGCTCGGCCTGCGCCGTCGTGACGGCGGCCTCGCCCAGCATGTCGTAGGAGTGGCGAAAGCCCTGCTCTTCTCGCGCGCGATCGTTGTCGAGCGCCTCCTCGATGGTCTGGCCGGCAACGAAGCGCTCGCCCATCAGGCGCATGGTGAGATTGACGCCGGTGCGGATCAGCGGCTCGCCGCCGCGCGCGATCAGGCGCGTCAATGCCGCCGACAAACTCTGCTCGCTGCTGGTCGCGGTCAGCCGGCCGGTCAGCAGGAGGCCCCAGGTCGCGGCATTTACGAACAGCGATGGGCTTTGGCCGAGATGGGCGCGCCAGTCGCCGCCGCCGATCTTGTCGCGAATCAGGGCATCGCGCGTGTCGTCGTCGGGAATGCGCAGCAGCGCCTCGGCCAGGCACATCAACGCCACGCCCTCCTGGCTCGACAGCGCATATTCGTGGATCAGCCCCTCGACGCCGCCCGGGGGCGTCTTGGCCCGTAGCGCCTCGACCAGTCGGGTCGCCAATGCGCGGGAGCGCGCAGTCTGCGCCGGCGGCAGGTTGGCCAGTTCCAGCAGCGGCGGCACGCATATGGGCTCGGGCCGGCGCCATGCGGCGGTGATGGCCGCGCGCAGTGGACTTTGCGGCTGGAGAGATCGGGCAAAACTATCGAACGGCGGCATGTCGCTGGTCCTGAGATGGGCTAACATAGCCGGCAAGACAAGGAATTGGGGATGGATCGCGCGCCCGGCATGCCGGACGCTATCGTGCAGAAGGTCAACGCAGACACCGAAGCCGCGCTCAAGATGCCCGACGTGCGCAGCCGCGTCCCCAGCTGGGCGTCGAGCCGCAGGGCGGCACCGCCGCGGCGACCGCCGCTTTCATCAAGGCCGAGGAAGCGCGCTGGCGTAGCGTCATCAAGTCGGCCAATGTAACGCTGGAGTGACAGGAGGTTCGCATGGACATCCGACACGAAGAGACCGCCCTCGACCTGCCGGGCAGCACGCCGCACGGTCCCTGGCCCGAGGACTCCCTGGCCCGCGTGCCCTACTGGGTCTACCAGGACGAGGCCAACTACAAGCGCGAGATGCAGCGCCTGTTCGAGGCGGCCACCTGGAATTTCGTCTGCCTCGAGGCCGACATTCCCGACAAGGGCGACTACCGCACCAACCATGTCGGCGCGCTGCCGGTGATCGTGGTGCGCGACGCCGACGGCTCGATCAACTGCTTCGAGAACCGCTGCGCCCATCGCGGCGCGCTGATCGCCTTCGACGACGGCGGCAACGTCCAGAACAACTTCAAGTGCATCTATCACGCCTGGAGCTACGACCTTGCCGGCAACCTGCGCGGCATCGCCTTCGAGCGCGGCATCAACGGCCTGGGCGGCATGCCCAAGGATTTCTGCCGCGAGGATTTCAGCCCGCGCAAACTGCAGGACGACGACGCTGTGCGGCCTGGTGTTCGCCACCCTCTCGCCCGACACGCCGCCGATCGAGGAGTATATCGGCAGCGAGGTGCTGGGCCGCCTGAAGCGCGTGCTCAACCGGCCGATCCGCGTCATGGGCCGCTTCGTGCAGCCGCTGCCCAACAACTGGAAGCTCTATGTCGAGAACGTCAAGGACACCTATCACGCGAGCCTGTCTGCATACCTTCCTGGCGACCTTCCGCATCTCGCGCCTGACCCAGGGCGGCGGCGTGCTGGTCAGCCCCGACGGCGGCAACCATTCGAGCTACACCATCGCCATCCCCGAAGGCGCCAACGCCACGGCCTACAAGGACCAGCAGATCCGCAGCGACCAGGACGACCGCTTCGCGCTGGCCGATCCCAGCGTGCTCGAGCTCGGTCGAAGAGTTCGGCGACCACATCCAGCTGCAGATCCTGTCGGTCTTCCCCGGCTTCATCCTGCAGCAGATCCACAATTGCCTGGCGGTGCGCCACGTCGTGCCGCGCGGCGTCGGCAAGATGGACCTGGTGTGGACCTATTTCGGCTTCGCCGACGACTCGCCCGAGATGAACCGGCGGCGGCTGAAGCAGCAGAACCTGGTCGGCCCGGCGGGCTTCATTTCCATGGAAGACGGCTGCGTCGGCGGCTTCGTGCAGCGCGGCACCGCCGCGGCGGCCGACCAGGTCTCCGTCATCGAGATGGGCGGCAGCACCGCCGAAAGCCAGGCGACGCGTGCCACCGAGGCCTCGGTGCGCGGCTTCTGGAAGGCCTATCGCCGCCACATGGGCTACTGAGAGCGGCCGAAATGGATGTCGCACGCCTGGTCGAGCTGAACGCCGTCTATGCGCGCGTCATCGACACCGAGCAATTCGAGGAATGGCCAAAGCTGTTCCACGATCCCTGCCTCTACAAGCTGACGACGGCGGAGAATGTGGCGCAGGGCCTTGAGGGCGGCCTGATCTACGCCGACACGCGCGGCATGCTGGAGGACCGCATCTCCTCGCTGCGCAAGGTCAATATCTACGAGCGCCAGCGCTATCGCCATATCGTCGGCCTGCCGTCCGTGCTGGGCCAGGCCAACGGCACGGCCGATGTCGAGACGCCGTTCCTGATCGTGCGCATCATGCGCGAGGGCGAGATGGATGTGTTCGCGACCGGCTGCTACCGCGACAAGGTGAAGCCCGACGAATCGGGCGCGTTGCGCTTTTCCGAGCGCATCGTGGTGTGCGACGGCCGCCGCTTCGACACGCTGGTGGCGATTCCGTTTTAGCGTCGTACCATCTCGATTGGGAAACCGCTGTCATCCTGAGCGCAGCGAAGGATCTCATCGCCGCTTGAAACGCCATGAGATCCTTCGCTGCGCTCAGGATGACAGGATCAAAGCTTAGTCACCTTCGCATGAAGCACCGCCGAGCGTCCGCTTTGCACGGCGGCGAGGCAACGCGCAATGGCGCCTACGACGGCGGCTGGGTCGCTGACCAGCTCGCCGTGCGCGCCAGCGGCTTCGGCGACCTTGGCGAAATCCATGTCGGGCGCGAGGGTGGCGCCGAACTCGCCGCCGGCCTTGGCCTCGCCGTCGGGATAGACGCGCAAGGTCGCCTCCTTCACCGCGGCCCAGCCGGAATTGTCGAGCACGACGGTCAGGATCGGCAGCTTGTAGTGGCGCGACACGGCGAGCGTCGATTGCGGGTTGGAGAAGTAGAAGGTGCCGTCGCCCGCGACTTGCACGACGGTGCGTTCGGGCATGGCGAGCTTGAGACCCAACGCCATGCCGCCGGAGAATCCCAACCCGCCGCCGGCCAGGCCGACCAGCGTGCCGGGCTCGGTGCGCGGCATCTGCTGAGCCACCACCGGTCCGTTGCGGATCGCCTCGTTCAGCACGATGTCGGACGGCTTCAGCGCCTTGGCGAGCGCGGCGCAGAGGAAATGCGGGTTGATCTGGCCGACGGTGCCGGGCGTGGCCGCCATCTTCGCCGCCTGCTCGCGCCGCGTCTTGCCCTCCGCTGCGTAACGTTTGACGCGCTCGGCAGCGCGCGCCTTGAAGCCGGCATCGGCCTTGGCCTTCAGCGCTGCCAGGAGGTCGGTGAGGATGCGATGGCTGTCGCCCGGCAGGCGCAGGTTGCCGGGGAACGTCCACATCGGAAAATTGCGCTTCTCGGCGTCGACATCGATATGCGCCCACCAGGTCGCGGGATTGTCCGGCATGTCGCTCGGGATCCACGGCACGTCGACATCGACCAGCAGGCCGACATCGGCCTCGGCGAGTGTCTTGCCCGGGGTGAAGCCGCCGTGGCAGGGCGAATCGTGCGGCAGGTTGAGGTAGAGCGGATTGAACTCGACCACGCGGATGCCGGCGAAGCGCGCCAGCTCGTCGAGCAATGGCACGGTGGCATGGTTGCGGCCGGCATAGGACGAGATCAGCAGAGGCCGCTCGGCCGCGAGCAGCTTGGTGACGATGGCGTCGATCGACCTGGAATCGGCGGCGCCCGCCGCAACCGGGCCGAAGCGCTCCGCCGGATAGGAGCGGATCTGGCCCTCGGACCACAGCTCGGTGAGGGTCTCGCGCGGGAACGTGAGATAGACCGGCCCGCGCGGGTCGCTCTGCATCACGGTGTGGGCGCGGCGCAGCGCCTCCTTGGCGATCACGCCGGACGGCAGATTGTATTCCCACTTGGTGTAGGGCCGAACGACGCTGGCCTGGTCGAACGGCTCCTGCACGAAATGCACGTAGGTGTCGCGCGTGCCTAAAAGCTCGCCGCGCGTGGTGAAAGGCGCCTTGCCGGCCATCAGCAGCACGGGGATGCGGGCGCGGCAGAGATTGTGCAGCGCCATCGCCGAGTTGGCGGTGCCGGCATCGACGTGGACCATGACGCCCTGGCCGCGCCCGGTGGCGATGGCGTAGCCCGCCGCCATGTGCACGGCGGTATTCTCGTGCGGACAGAGGATGGTGGCCGGCATCCTGCGGTCGGCGCGCTTGAACGCGGCCATGGCCTCGATCAGCGGTGCGTGGTCGGTGCCGAAATTGCAGAACAGGTAGTCGAAGCCGATCTCGTTCAGGCCTTCGAGGAAATAATGCGCCGCCGAATGGCGGGCCTCGTTGCTGGCATCCATGGCGTTCACTCGAGCTTGATGTTGGCGGCCGCGGCGGTTTGCTTCCAGCGCACCGTGTCGTGCGCAAGCGCCGATCTGTCGAAACGAATGGCGGCACACAAGGCGAGTATCAGCCGGTTGATCATGGCTGATTGTCCGGGCCGGCGTGGACCACATGCTCATGATTGAGCCAGAGCGGCGAGCGCGGCGGATCGATGAACTTCGCCTCGTCCTCGAGCAGCAGCCGGCCGGCCTCGCGCGCTTGCGGATCGCGACGCGCGGCGCGATAGGTCTCCTCGCCCTCCCACCACAGCTCGGCCACGCCGTCATAGGGCTCGGGCGCGCCGCGCACGCGCCGCATGCCGTCGGCGAGGTCGCCGGGCAGGCGATGAAGCTGGACGTAGCGCACCATGCGCAACGCGGGCTGCAGGCGGCGGACCAGCGGCCCGTGCTTGTGCAGCCAGTAGTCCTGGAACTCCGCGAGACTGAGCGGCGCCAGCCGGCGCAGGCAAAAGGTCAGTTTCAGCACGGCGTTTCTCCCGATCTTTTGGGTAATCATAGGGGCTCCATGCCTTGTCCCGCCACTAGCGGCGGCCCACCATGGGACCTCAATACCTTGCCGCCCATATGGACAGCGAACTATGATGATGACGGTCGAAATATCCGGCCCGCTGCTACGTGAGGCCCGCAAACTAGCGGCGCGCAAAGGCTTGACTCTCGGAATGTTGATCGAGCGCGGTCTGCATCGTGTCGTCGCGGAAGCCAAGCCCGGCGTGCCCTTCAAGCTGCGCCGCGCCAGCTTCAAGGGCAAGGGCTTGCAGCCGCATCTTCGCCACGCTTCCTGGGAACGCGAGCGAGAACTCGCCTATGAAGATGGCGGTTGAATGCCGTCCATCCGAACATCTTCGACTACAGTCGACCACTGATCGACCTCACCGTCTGCCGCCGCTATAAGCCGCCGCGATGGACTCCCTCCCCGTCGACGAGGCCCTGCCGCGCCTGAAGGAGGCGCTGGACGACCGCACCGGCGCCGTGCTGGTCGCCCCGCCGGGCGCCGGCAAGACGACGCGCGTGCCGCTGGCGCTGCTCGAGGCGCCGTGGCTCGGGGACCGCAAGATCGTCATGCAGGAGCCGCGGCGGCTTGCCGCCCGCGCCGCCGCCCGACGCATGGCGACCACCCTGGGCGAGCAGGTGGGCGAGACGGTCGGCTACCGCGTGCGCTTCGACAGCAAGGTCGGCCCGCGCACGCGTATCGAGGTCGTGACCGACGGCCTGTTCCTCCGCCTGCTGCAGGACGATCCCGCGCTGGACGGCGTGGGCTGCGTGATCTTCGACGAGCTGCACGAGCGCGGGCTCGAGACCGACCTTTCCTTTGCCCTGGTGCGCGAGGCGCAGACGGCGCTGCGCGAGGATCTGCGGGTGATCGCCATGTCGGCGACCCTCGATCCCGGGCCCGTGTCGGAAAGGCTGGGTGGCGCGCCGGTGATCCAATCGGCGGGCCGCATGTTCGCCGTCGACACGCGCTATCTCGACCGCGAGCCCGCCGGCCGCATCGGGGATGCCGTGGCCTCCGTGGTGCGCCGCGCGCTGGGCGAGGAAAGCGGCAGCGCGCTCGTCTTCCTGCCCGGCGTGGGCGAGATCCGCCGCGTCGAGGAACGGCTGCAAGGCCTCGGCCGCGAAGTCGACCTGGCGCCGCTCTACGGCGATCTCTCGCCCGCCGAGCAGGACCGCGCCATCGCGCCCTCGCCGGCCGGCCGGCGCAAAGTCGTGCTGGCGACCTCGATCGCCGAGACCAGCCTCACCATCGAGGGCGTGCGCATCGTGGTCGATTCGGGCCTGATGCGGATGCCGCGCTTCTCGCCGCGCTCGGGCATGACTCGCCTGGAGACGATCCGCGTCAGCCAGGCCTCGGCCGACCAGCGCCGCGGACGCGCCGGCCGGCTCGAAGCCGGCATTTGCTACCGCCTGTGGACCGAAGAGGCGCAGCGCGGCCTGTTGCCTTTCACGCCGCCCGAGATCCTCGATGCCGACCTGGCGCCGCTGGCGCTGGAGCTGGCGGCGTGGGGCACCAGCGATGCCGCGAGCGTGCCGTGGCTGACGCCGCCGCCCGCCGCCGCGCTGGCCACGGCGCGCGCGCTGCTGCTCGATCTCGGCGCCGTCGATCCGGCCGGCGCGATCACGCCGCACGGCCGGGCGATGGCGCGGCTCGGCCAGCATCCACGGCTGGCGCATCTCATCCTCAAGGGCCGTGCGCTGGGACAAGGACGGCTCGCCGCGCTCCTTGTCGCCATCCTGGGCGAGCGCGATTTCCTGCGCCTGCCGCCCGGACAGCGCGACGTCGACCTGCGCCATCGGGTCGACATCGCCCTGAGCGGCAAGCGCGACGGCGCGCTGCGGCTCATTCAGGAGTCGGCGCGTCGGCTGATGCCGCGCGACGCCAGGAACGAGACACCCGACATCTCGATGACCGGCGCGCTACTAGCGCTCGCCTATCCCGACCGTATCGGCCGCCGCCGGCCGGGTACCGCCGGCCGCTATCTGCTGTCGGGCGGCCGTGGTGCCGCGCTGCCCGAGGGCGATGCGATGGCCAACGAAGAGTTCCTGGTCGTGGCTGACCTCGATGGCTCGGCCCAGGATTTGCGCATCTTCCTCGCCGCTCCCATCACGGCGGCCGAGATCGAGGAGCTTTATGCCGGGCGCATCGCCGGCGAAGAGGCGGTGCAGTGGGGCGAACACGACGGCGCGGTGCTGGCGCGACGGCGCCGGCGCCTGGGCGCACTGGTGCTCGAGGACAAGCCGCTCGCCAAACCGGACGGCCGGGAAACTCACGGCGGCGATGATCGACGGCGTCCGCCAGCTCGGCCTGGCGGCGTTGCCGTGGTCGGACGAGCTGGCGAGATGGCGCGACAGGGTCGCCTTTATGCGCCGGCTGGATGAGAGCTGGCCCGACCTGTCGGATTCGGCGCTGCTCGCCTCGCTCGGAGGCTGGCTGGCGCCGTTCCTCGACGGCATCTCGCGCCGCGATCATCTTGCGCGCCTCGATCTCGGAGCCGCCTTGAAGGCGCTGGTGCCGTGGGACAAGCGGCGCGAGCTCGACCGGCTGGCGCCGACCCATATCGAGGTGCCGAGCGGCTCGCGCGTAGCGGTCGACTACGCCAACCCCGTCGAGCCCACGCTTTCGGTGCGCCTGCAGGAGATGTTCGGGCTCGTCGACACGCCGCGGGTCGGCGGTAGCAAGGTGCCGCTCACCATCCATCTGCTGTCGCCGGCGCGGCGGCCGGTGCAGGTGACGCGCGATCTCGCGAGCTTTTGGGCCACCGGCTACAAGGCAGTGAAGGGCGAACTCAAGGGCCGCTACCCGCGCCACTACTGGCCCGACGATCCGCTGGTCGCCGAACCGACGGCCCGGGTGAAGCGCCGGCCTCCTCCGCCTCGATGACGCGGGCCAAAGCGCGGCGCACCAGTGGCATGGCGAAGTACATCGTCGGAGCAGCGATCGCCCAGGAGATCATCCACGAGGTCATCCAGAACTCGACCATGGCCTTGTCCCAGCCCAGCACCCGATAGGTGGCGAGGCCGGACACCAGGAAAGTCATGAAAAAACTGGTGCCGAGCGGCAGGGCGAAGCGGTGGTAACGCGCAGGGAGTTTCTTCACAGCGGATTTCTAAGATCGGCTGCCTCGAACTCCTCGACCTCTATCTTAAGCGGGTCGAAGCCTACAATCCCGAGCTCAACGCCATCACCGCCACCGACATCGAGGGCGCACGCAAGCGGGCCAAGGCGGCCGACAAGGCGGTGAAGGCGGGAAAGAAGCTGGGGCCGCTGCACGGTGTGCCGATGACCATCAAGGAATGTTCGACGTCGCCGGCCTGCCCACGACCTGGGGCGTCCCGCCTTCAAGGATACCGTCGCCAAGCAGAACTCGCTTGTGGCCCAGCGCATGATAGATGCCGGAGTAACCCTGTTCGGCAAGACCAACGTGCCGCTCAATCTCGCCGACTGGCAGAGCTACAACGAGGTCTACGGCTCGACCAACATTCCGTGGGACCTGTCGCGCACGCCGGGCGGCTCGTCGGGCGGCGCCGGCGCGGCGCTGGCCACGGGCCTCACCGGCGTCGAGGCGGGCAGCGACATCGGCGCCTCGATCCGCAACCCGGCGCATTGTTGCGGCGTGTGGGACACCCGACCTGGGGCGTGGTCAGCCCCAAGAGCCATGCGCTGGCGGGCAACGTCGCCTACGGCGATATCGGCGTGGTCGGCCCGCTGGCGCGCGGCGCCGAGTATCTCGAGATCGCCATGGACGCAATGGCCGGGCCAGACGCGATCGACGGCCGCGGCTGGACGCTCTCGCTTCCTCGGCCGAAGAAAAAGAAGCTGCGCGACTTCAAGGTGGCCGTGCTGCTGAGCGACCCCAACGCCGAGGCCGACCATTCGGTGCAGGCTGAGATCCAGAAGCTTGCCGACTTCCTCGGCAAGAAGAAGACCACGGTGAGCGACAAGGCGCGGCCAGCTAACGACACGGCCGAGCTGAACGACATCTATGTTCGCCTGCTGCGCGCGGCGACCTCGGGCCGCATGACCGATGAAGTCTACAAGCGTCACAATAAATCTGGCCGGCAAAGGCATACATGTAGATGTATGCCGAGGCTCTCAGCCTTCTGGTGAAGGGCTAAGCTGGTCTGGACGACAATTAGACCGAGATTGCCGGCGACGCAAGTCTGCTTGAAGAGCTCCCAGGCGATCAACGTGAAAGCCCGCTCGCACTCTTCCAGAAAAACGGCCGGCCTGCGCGCCGCGACCTGCGGCAACAACTCGGAAGCGTGTGCGATCGGGCCGGCGATCAGCTGCGCTAAGAAGGCAACGAAGGTCACGTAATCGACGAATTTGCCCGTTGGCTTGAATTTTCGCTGGTAGATGTCGGTTGTGTAGCTGATGGTGTGGAAGGTGTAGAATGAGATGCTTGGCGGCAGGGGCAGGGCAAGCTGCGTTATCGCGACGCTCAGCTCGAACTCGGCCGTCCGCCGAGCGGGCAAGAAAGGCCCCGACGAGGTAGTCGAACAGACATGTGAACAAAAGCGAGATCAAATAGATCGCGCCGACGGTGGCGTAGATTCCGAGGCTCGCCACGGCCAGCACCCAGTTGGTGGCCTGGCGCCGCGCGTCACGGCATAAAGCGCGACGGTGCAGGGAACGAACAACACCATGAAGGCGATGGAATTGAATTCCATCCACAACCGAATTCGATGTAGCGACTCCAATCCGGGCGTCGCGGTAAGCCTTGTATTAAAGAATGCCCAGAACAAGACTGCGATGCAGGCTGCCGCCAGAAAAGCCTTGGGAAGTGCAACGAGAACGCCTTAGCGTTTGACTGGTCCGGCGGCCAGTTCATCTACAGCCATTATGTCTTCTTCTCTTTATTCATTAGGGCACCTCGAAAAATAGCCTTGTGTTCTGACGTGTGCGAATCTTGTGCCAGACGTGTTGAATTGGCGGGGGTTAGGTATGTCGCAGATGGGCTTTTTCGATGCGGACAACCGTTTGTCGATGCTGTCGTTGAAGGGCGATCCACTGGAAGCGATCTCCAAGTTGGTGCCATGGGAGATGTTTCGGGCCGACATCGAGGCGGTGGTATTGACGGCCGATGAAGCGAAGAAAAGCCCGGCTGGGCGCAAGCCTATCGACGCGCTGATGCTGTTCCGGATGCTGGTCTTGCAGTCGCTGTACAATCTGTCAGACGATCGGATCGAATACCAGATTCGCGACCGGCTTTCGTTTACCCGCTTTCTTGGGCTGGGCTTTGAGGGCAGCATTCCGGACGGCACGACTCTGTGGCTCTTCCGCGAGAAGCTGGCTCGGGCTGGCCTGATCGACAAGTTGTTCGAGCGTTTCGGCCAGCATCTCGAAGCCAAGGGCTACATCGCGCGCGGTGGGCAGATGGTTGATGCGACGATCGTGGCGGCCTTGGCGGCGCAACAGCCGCGACGAGAACGAGCAGGTCAAAACCGGCACCACCCCTGAGGACTGGAAGAAGCGTCCATCGAAGAACCGGCAGAAGGACAAGGATGCGCGCTGGACGAAGAAGCATGGGCGCAGCTACTTCGGCTACAAGAACCATGTGAACGCCGATGCCCGGCACAAGTTGATCCGAGACTACAGGGTTAGCGATGCCAGCGAGCACGACAGCCAGAAGCTCGACGAGCTTCTGACCCGGGGCAATACATCGAGGGACGTCTACGCCGACAGCGCCTACCGCTCGGCAGAGACGGAGCAGAAGCTCAAGGCACGGGGCTTCAGGAGCCGTATACAACGAGCTTCGCGGCGTCTGTTGCCTTTAGCCCGTATTTCCCAGATGAACCATTGAACTGGCCCGCGCCGATTCCATTTGAGCTGTAGGCTTCAGCATCTTGTTTCATTGGATCGAGGGCGATGATGGCGCAGCCAACGGGTGAAGCCGAATCCGATGCCCTCCGGCTCAATTTCGACCACCGTCTCAAGCTGGAGTTTCACGGTTCGAGCGTCACCTCTGATGCCGGACTGCTGGCCTATCGCGAGCTTGATGACGCGCTCGGCCTGATGGCCATCGCGGAGCAGCACTTGGTTGACGGTCGCACGGGCCGGAACGGTCGCCATGATCTGGTGGGCATGCTGCGCCAGTCGGTGTTCGGTCGGCTTGCCGGATACGAGGACGTCAATGACGCCGACCGGCTGGGACGTGATCCCGCGATGCGCTGGATCATCGGCGGCAAGGCGGTCGTACGCGATGGGGCCTCGACCAGCCAGATGGGGCGGTTCGAGACCGAGTGGCTGGCGAGTGACGAGAACCTAACCGCGCTCACCGATCTGCCCGGGCGATGGATCAACTGTGTTCATGGTCGGCGCTCGCTGCGGTCGATCGTGCTCGATATGGATTCGAGTGTCAGCCCGACCTACGGCGATCAGGAAGGCACCGCCTACAACGGTCACTTCGCCTGCACCTGCTACCATCCGCTGTTCGTGTTCAACCAGTTCGGTGACCTCGAACGGTGCGCGCTGCGTCCCGGCAACGTTCACTCGGCGGACGGTTGGAACAGTTTGCTCGAACCGGTCGTGGCCCACTACCGGGAGCGCGACCTCCGCCGCTACTTCCGCGCCGATGCCGCCTTTGCCAACCCCGAGGTCTACGAGTTCCTGGAGGCCGAAGGCTACAAGTACACGATCCGGCTGCCGGCCAATCCCATTCTGCAGGAGCGTATCGGCTATCTGCTCAAGCGCCCTGTTGGTCGCCCCCCAATCACGGCCCGGCGATACTACGCCAGCTTCAGCTATCAGGCGCAAAGCTGGACGATGCCACGCCGCGTCGTTGCCAAGGTCGAGTGGCATCCCGGCGAGCTTTATCCCCGCGTCGGCTTCATCGTCACCAACCTGTCACGTCCGGTGGAGCGGGTCGTCGCCTTCTACAACAAGCGCGGGACGTGTGAGCAATGGATCAAAGAAGGCAAGAACGCGATCAAGTGGACGCGTCTGTCATGCTGCTCGTTCGCCGCCAATGCGGTGCGTCTTCAGTTGCACGCGCTGGCCCACAATCTCGCCAACTTCATGCGGACGCTGGCCCTGCCCGAGGCGGTCGCGCAGTGGTCGCTGACCAGCCTGCGGGAGAAGCTGATCAAGATTGGTGCCAAGGTCGTGCGCCATGCCCGGTACGCCGTCTTCCAGATGGCCGAGGTCGCGGTACCGAGAGAACTGTTCGAGCAAATTCTACGACTGATCGACCGACTGCGACCACGACCGGCCCCAGCGTGGGGCTGAACGGGGCGGATGGGTCATCACCACGGGAGGAGTGCGTCCGAATGGCGAGGGAAAGGGCCAAATGGATGGATCAGACGTCATTTTGGACGTTCGACGCGGCGGGAGCGCCAGGAATTGGAGCGGCCGCTGACGGTCTTACTTAGAACCCGGCAGAATGCTAGCGTTCGCACCGTTCCAAGGGTTCATCCGGGGAATGTCGGTTTAGAGCTGTCGGGCACACCAAAGCGCCAGGTTACCTACATGATAGCGGCGGGCACTAGCTCCATGCGACCCTCGGCTTTTTAGTGCTTGTTAAACGTGAATTTGCAGGTGCGAACACCTACCCGGCTGCCCGTGCCTGCCGTTGGTTCGAACTTTGCCATGGCGCGAAACGAGATCCTGGTTTGGGGCGGAGCAAAGCCAATATTGTGATCCGAATCCGCCGAGATACCTTCCGCACTGAGCGAAGCGGTACCGTCGGGCTTAATTTGCCCCTTCAATGTCAGCGATGGACTCTGTCCCTTTGGCCCAGCAGCTTGACCATGAACTTGTCGAACACCTCGTCCTGCTGAAGGCGCTCGCGGTTCTTGGTGAAGGTGGTCGCGTCCCACACCCGATCGTCGGGCGACAGCCCGACGAACCAGCGGAACAGCAGGTTGTAGTCGAGTTGCTCCATCAGCAGTCGCTCCGACCGGATGCCGTTAGGTTTTTTGTCCGTCGTCAGATCAATTGATACGGATCGGGTCCATTTGAAGAGAGGATGCGGCGCATCTGTTGAACAGGTTAGGCTGCTTTTCTGGAGTGCATCAAGCGTCTGCTTTGGATGGTCTGTCGTTTGATCCTTTCTCGTTCCAGCAGGATGGTATTGCCACGGCCGAAGTAGACATCGGCAGGTGTCAGATTGCCGATGGCCTCGTGGTAACGATGGTTGTTGTAGTGATCGACGAAGGCGTTGATCTGGGCCTCGAGATCGCCCGGCAGATAGTAGTTCTCGAGCAGAATGCGGTTCTTCAACGTCTGGTGCCAGCGCTCGATCTTGCCCTGGGTCTGGGGATGGAAGGGAGCGCCCCGGATGTGCCTGATGCCGCGGTCCCTGAGCCATTCCGCCAGATCGCCGGCGATGTAAGAGGAACCGTTGTCGCTCAGCAGCCGTGGTCGCTGTGCGACCTTGGCGCTCTCGCAGCCTGATGCCTTGAGCGCGAGTTCCAGGGTCTCCGTCACATCCTGGGCTTTCATCGTCGTGCACAGCTTCCAGGCGATGATGTAACGCGAGAAGTCGTCGAGGATCGTCGACAGGTAGAACCAACCCCAGCCGATCACCTTGAGATAAGTGAAGTCGGTCTGCCAAAGCTGGTTGGGCGCCGTCGTCTTGTCCTTGAACTCGTCAGCAGCTTTCACGACGATGAAGGCCGGGCTCGTGATCAGGTCGTGAGCCTTGAGCAGCCGATAAACCGATGCCTCCGACACAAAGTACTTATTCACATCGGTGAAGCGCGTCGCCACTTCCCGCGGCGACAGTTCCGGCTCGTCCAGGGCCAGTTCGACGATCTGCTCCCGGACCTCTTCCGGGATCTTGTTCCACACCCGCCTGGGCCGGGACGGCTTGTCTTCCAGTGCCTCGGGCCCGCCCGCCTGCAGGCGGGCATACCACCGGTAAAACGTCATCGGCAGGATACCGAGCGTGGCCAGGGTTCGTCGGACCGGCAGGTGAGAGTGCTCGACCAGGCCGATGATCTCCAGTTTCTCGGAACCAGGGTATCTCATTCCCCGTCTCCCCCATCCGCGATCATGCTTTTTTGAGCAGACGCAGTTCCAGTGCCTGCTCGGCAACGACCTCCTTCAGCACCCGCGCCTCACGGCGAAGGTCCGTCACCTCGCCGCTCGTGGCCGCTCGTGCCGTGTCGCCCGCCAGACGACGTTTGCCGGCCTCGAGGAACTCCTTCGACCAGCTGTAATAAAGACCCTCGGCGATACCCTCCCGGCGACACAGCTCGGCAATGCTGGATTCGCCCCGAAGGCCGTCCAGGACAATCCGGATCTTCTCTTCAGCCGAATACTGCTTGCGCGTCGCCCGCCGGATGTTCTTCACAAGACGCTCGGACGGTGAGTTGGGCGTAGCGGATTTCTGTCTCATCTCGTTCCCCTCAGGATGACGATGAGACGGAAATCCTCCCCTCCTCAAGACCCTAAATCTGTATCAGTGGCCCTGATGCCGGACAGGTTTTTCAGCAGACTGCTAGGTCGTGTTGACAGTCATCGGAGCCACAGAGCGATAGCGGCGAGAGTGATGATGGCGAGGAAAGTTCCTGGCAGTCTTCTCGTATCGGGTTGCCCCCCGACGGAAGTGCTTGAGCTTGTTGAAGCAGCATTCAACCAGATGCCTTTCCTTGTAGATGGTCTCGTCGAGAGGCAGTTTTTGGGCCCGCGAGCGATGGGAAGGGATGACGGGCTGGGCGTCGATGGCAGCGCGGAAGTGATCGGCGTCGAAGGCGGTATCGCCAAGAACCCATTGCGCCGGCAGGCCGTCGATCAGTGCCTTGGCGTCGTTGCGCTGGCCTGGCGTTAGGATGAGGCGTACCGGCAGGCCGAGCCCGCGTACAGCGAGGTGGATCTTGCTGGTCAGGCCACCGCGACTGCGTCCGATCGCCTGATCCCGAGGCCCCCCCTTTTGCGCCAGCCGCATGCTGGTGAGCCCGCACGATGGTCGAATCCACGATCAGGTATTCGAAGTCCGGATCGTCCGACAGCGCGGCGAAGATGCGCTGCCAGACACCGCCTTCACTCCACCGGTTGAAGCGGACGAAGACGCTGTTCCACTTGCCAAAGGTCTCCAGTAGATCGCGCCACGGCGAGCCGGTGCGGGCGATCCACAGCACCGCTTCGACGAACATTCTGTTGTTGGCCCCCGTCCCGCCGGGGTCCCCGGCCTTGCCAACACACAGCTTCTCGATCCGCTTCCACTGCTGCCCGCTTAGAACCAGCCGTACTTTCTGCGCCAAGACTGCTCCTCCGAATCTGCAGTCTTGAATTACAAGTCGAGTTGAGCTGTGATTCCCCTGACTGTCAACAGAACCTAGCAGGGAACGGTGTTACGCTACGGAAGAGACCGCGCAACGATTGAGCGAAATTTGGCCCAGGTCGAGCGAGACATGCGTGGCAACTGCAGAAGATATCGCCCATCAGCGACGCTAAGAAATCTTGCGCGGCATGGCGAGGATACGACGGAGGCAGTGCACTCGATCGGAACTTTAGAGCACACCCATCAAGTGCTCATCTCGTTGCGCGATTAGCTTGCTGACGAGTTGGCAGCCCTCGACTAAGGGCCGAGCCACCAGTCGATTTAGGCTGGCTTCTTCCAACAGTATCCGAAGCCGGCGTAGTTTTCGATCTGGTCGAAGGTTGGGTCGAAGTCGCGAAGCTTGTTCCGAATACGCTTGACCGCGGAGCGCACATTCGCCCGATACCCGTCATTCCCAGTCCCGGCAACGAATCCTTCGTAGTGCAGACAGTCATAGATCACACGGTAAGTTACGTACCGACCCACGTTTGAAGCCAGCAGTTGGACAATGTTGTACTCGCCAACGGTGAGGCCGAGATCCACTCCGTTCCAATAGGCTCGGCTGACATTCAGCCGGAGGGAAAGCTTGCCACACACCATCGACCGCTCGCCCTGGAGATCGGCGGTAGGCTTGCGTGCTTTGACTATGGCCTTGAGGCGCCTGATCAGCACCTCTACGCCGCGCGCTTTGTCGATAAAGTCGGTCGCTCCCCTGTCAAAAGCCAGGCTTTCTTCGGCGGGCAAGGCGTTACCGGTCAGGAACACGATCGGCAAATCCACGCCACGACGGCGCAACTGGGGTAACAAGTCGATGCCGAATGTCTTCGGTAACTTCCATTCGAGGATGATTACGTCGGCCTCAACGGCGCTATCGAGCGAGCCAAGAAGCGAGGTGGCATCGGCAAAGCCCAGGACCACAAAGCCGCGTTCCGACAGCTCGGCGACAAGGGACTCGCGGTAGTACTCGTCGTCTTCGACGAAAAGAATGCGAATGCCGCCCGTTCTGCCGACATAGGTGGGCACGCTTGCGGCACTTTGCTTGGGAGTTCCTTGCATGTGTATCACTCCTCCTCACCCGTTGGAAGAATCTCCGCAAAAAAAGCGCAAAACCGCCACTCATGGTCCATGCACGCAACAATTGGTCCATCAATACCTGCCCACTGGCGACCCAACTACGCACCTCAAAAATGACACGACATCGTTTGCTCGAGGAAGGGCATTCCGTGATCGAATCGTGACATTCTGCGGGCCTGAGGTAAATCGTGCGTCAAACCAACTGACCTGCGCCCCAAGTTTCATCCAGCCGGCAGTAGAATCCGTTCGTCATTTGGGCCTGTCCGGCCCGGTGTTGCAACAGCCTGGGGCGCGAAGCCCGTGGTTGAGCGCAGCGCCCCAGGCTGTTGCGGAACAGAGGCGTTGCGAGCCGCGTAGGCGACCGGCGTCAGATTGCCGAGCGCGCTGTGCGGTCGTTCGGTGTTGTAGTCGCGGCGCCATTCCTCGAGGGCAGCGCGTGCGTGAGCAAGCGAGGTGAACAGCGTCTCGTTCAACAGCTCGTCGCGTAGCCGACCGTTGAAGCTCTCGATGAAGGCGTTCTGCGTCGGCTTGCCAGGTGCGATGTAGTGCCAGTCCACGCCGCTCGTCTGCGACCAACGCAGGATCGCCATGCTGGTCAGCTCAGTTCCGTTGTCGGAGACGCAGCCCAGAGGTCGACCGCGCCGGGCAATCAGCGCATCCAGCTCGCGCACGACCCGCAGCCCGGACAAGGAAGTGTCAGCCACCAGGCAGAGGTACTCCCGGGTATAGTCGTCGACCATCGCCAGGATGCGGAACCGCCTGCCGTCGGTCAGCGTGTCGCTGACGAAGTCGAGTGACCAGCGTTGGTTCGGACCCTGCGGCAGCACCATCGGCGCCCGGGTGCCCAAGGCCCGCTTGCGTCCGCCACGCCGGCGAACCTGCAGCCGTTGTAAAGCCGCCGCAGCTTCTTGTGGTTCACGCGCACACCCTCGCGCGACAGCAGCACATGCAGCCGTCGCCAGCCGAAGCGGCGGCGTACCGCTGCCAGTTCCCGCAGACGCGACCGCATCGCGCCATCGTCCACACGCCGATGCCGATAGCGGATCGAGGTTCGTTCCGCCCCGATCGTTCGGCACGCCCGCCGCTGGCTCACCCCATGCACGCTACACAGGTGCGCCACGGCCTCCCGCCTGGCTGCGGGCGTCACCATTTTTTTGTCGCGATATCCTTCAGCATCGCGTTGTCCAGCATTGCCTCGGCCAGCAGCTTCTTCAGCCGGCGGTTCTCGTCCTCCAGCGACCGCAGCCGCTTGGCCTCCGACACCTCAAGCCCGCCGTACTTGGCCTTCCACTTGTAGAACGTCGCGCTGCTGATCCCGTGCTTGCGGCAGACATCCAATGTCGCCGTACCAGCCTCGTGCTCCCGCAAGATCCCGATGATCTGCTCTTCCGTGAACCGCGCCTTCTTCATCGCCGTCTCCTCTCGAAGACGGATTCTACCTCAACCTGGAGGAGTTTCTGGGGCTCAGGTCACAACCGCTACTTGATCGAGATAAAGGACACCGAAACCAGTGAGGTAGTGCTTTGCGAGGCTGTCGATTGGACGGTCGATCAACGGCGCTTTTTAATTGCCCGGCTTCTACGTTTGCCGGGCATATCGACCGAGCCAGCCAGGGACGAACCGGAAAAAGACAAGGGCACTCCACAGTGAGACGCCGCGCGAATGATAAAGTACCACAATAGATGTGTTGACGAGCGTCATTTTCCTTGGCGCCGCCTAAATCTGGACAACAGCGATGTCCTCGCCATCGTCCAGAATGCAGATGCAGCTGATCACTACTGGATCGGCACACACTCGCAGCACCCGAATCGCACGGTTCGTCCGCCTAGATAAACAGGCCTGAGCTGTCTATGCTTCTTTTCGTAAGGAAAACGTCAGGTTTGCCGGAGCACCATCAAGCCTGAAACCGCAGCCAACATCATGTCCGTTGCGATGCGACGGCTCTAGATTTGGGGCGATGGGGAAGATCTCGCAAGTCCAATGATGATAGTAAACAACATCCTCGCCGGAGGGGTCCTTTGCTCCCTCGGCATCGCTGCGACTGGAGCCAGAATCTCGGAAACTCCGGTGGTTGAAGAGCAGGCAAACAACGGAGAGCTTTTCGCTCCCTACATGGGCGTTTTCGGTCCCGACCAAACCACCCTGAAATCGCCCTCAACTCCGCCTTGTCTGACAAACGAGCCAGCCGGCCAATGTTCGGCGCGAATCGCCGATATCGAGCAGGAACGGCGCCGTGTTGATGTCGCTCCGCGCCGGCTCCAGGAATTATTTGGCAACACAGAGCGTTATTGCGCCTGAACGTTACTCGATCCTTGCCAAATATCTCGTCGCAACATCGTGCTGGGAGCGATGTCTTGTCGGGATAGTCTCGATGGATAAGGCCACCAGAGTCAAAATCTGACTTACTGGAGCGTTTTGGCCGCGGAAGTCCCCACCTACCAGTCGAGGGCTCACTTGACTCCTTCAGACAGAAAAACGGCCGTGGGGCTAATTCTAAGAAGTGGCTCGGGAAATCTGCACAGTGGGCTAAGTGGAGTTTCTGTCTGACGACGGCCAGGATGGCCGAGGATCAGGAGCTATCATGGGCAGACGGACACGGCGGAACCACACAGCGGCCTTCAAGGCGAGAGTGGCGTTGGCGACGTTGAAGGGCGAGATGACGCTGTCGGACCTTGCGCAACGATTTGACGTTCATCCGAATCAGATCACGCAATGGAAAGCGCAGCTTTTGGAGGGCGCTGCCGGAGTGTTCGATGCGGAGCCCGACATCGTGAACCGGCGGTCGACCTGAAGGCTCTGCATGGCAAGATCGGGGAGCTGACACTGGAGAACGATTTTTTGGAAGGAGCGCTCGGCAAGGCCGGAGTTCTGAGCGCAAAGCGATCGATCGATCGCACGATCTGCCGGTGGCCCGGCAGGCTCTGGCATTGGGCATCAGCCGGGGCAGCGTCTATTACCTGCCGCATCCGGTTGCGGCGTCCGATCTCGTCGTCAAGCGCCGGATCGACGAACTGCACCTGAACTTCCCGTTCGCCGGCAGCCGGATGCTGCGCGACCTGCTGGCTGGCGAAGGCTTCGCGGTCGGGCGCCTGCACGTCGCAACGCTGATGAAGCGCATGGGGATCGAGGCGCTGTATCGCCGGCCGAGCACGTCCAAACCGGCACCCGGGCACAAGATTTACCCGTATCTGCTGCGCAAACTGGCGGTCACACGGCCCGACCAGGTGTGGGCCATGGACATCACGTATATCCCGATGGCGCGCGGCTTCGTGTATCTGGCGGCCGTTGTCGACTGGTTCAGCCGCCGGGTTCTGGCATGGCGGCTGTCGATCACGATGGAGGCGGCGTTCTGCGTCGAGGCACTGGAGGAAGCTCTGTCGCGTTACGGCACACCGGAGATCTTCAACACCGATCAGGGCAGTCAGTTCACCAGTGCCGAGTTCACCGGCGCGCTGCTCGCCAAGGGGATCGCGATTAGCATGGACGGCAAAGGGGCGTGGCGTGACAACGTGTTCGTCGAGCGGCTGTTTCGTCGAGCGGCTGTGGCGAACGATCAAATACGAGGAGGTCTACCTGCGCGCCTACGACACGGTGAGCGACGCACGCGGCTCACTCGGCAGATACATCGCCTTACATCGCCTTCTCTTGACCGGCAACCGCCGGATCGGGCGTACTTCAACCGGCTGCCGCTACTCGCGGCGGCCTAACCCCGGCAGAGGCTCCACTTAGAATGCCCGGGAAACTGTTCAAACAAACCGAGCCACCTCTCTACACGTTTTTGGCGAGTTCCCACATCAAGCGTAGGAGCGTGGCAATCTTCTTCGGTTCTTTATTGCCTGGGATGTATACCATGCCTGAAAGCATTCCGGTTACACTGTCGATCGTTAAGAAGCCGGATTGAGTGCGGTTTGGCCAAGATGGCCGACCATCAAGGCGAGCAGGATTGGGCGCAAAAGCATCCTGAGCCAGGCGAGGATGCGCCTGAAGTTGTATCCGGCGGCGGTGAGGATGGCGTTTGCGGCATCGCCGGTATGGCCCTTGAGGTAACAACGGCCGAGGTGACCTTGCTCCTTCATATGGCCGATGAGAGGCTCGATGGCGGAGCGCCGACGCAGCTCTCGCTTGATGATGCCGAAGACGCCGCGCTTCTGACCGGAGATGAACACCCTTCGCGGCTTGGGCGCGTCGTGACCGCGGCAGCGCGCCGCTGTCGTGTGCCACCCGCAGGCTCTCGGCCAGCAGCAGGTCCAGCTTGTCGCCCAGGCGCTTCCTCCAGTGGCTGAGGTCGGAGCGCTCGTGCGGAAAGGTGCGCTGGAAGAACGTCTCCCCAGTGAAGTGCTGGAAGTACGGATCGTAGACCCAGCGCTCACAGACGCCTTCGTCGGACAGCCCGAACATGTGCTTTAGGAGCAGCAGCCGACCACGAAGCAGCTCTCGATGCCGGGTCGGCCCTTGTCGTTGTAGAGCGGCGCGATCTCTGTGTCGATCCACGTCCAGTCGATCTTGTCGGCGAGCTGCACCAGCTCGTGCTTCATGTTGATGATATGGTCGAGCCGAGCCCGGAACAGATTGCCTTCCCTTGTCGCCTCGTGCTTCTTCGGCCGCATCGTCTTCCTCCGATGCAGCATCGAATCACGGCTCACCGGCTGAGGGAATCCCGAAAGCGAAATCGTAAGCTTCTGGATCCTCGGGCCATCAAACCTTGCAATCCAAAACCGGCCCCTACATCGAAGGCAGATTCGCCTTCAACCGCTTAGCCGTTGTTCACGGACGACTTACACTTCGGGCCGCCGGGTGACGGGCCACCGTGCATCGAGCGGGTCATTCACTTTTGGACCCGCAGCGCAATTCTAGTCGGAATCGTAAACGTGACACGCAGCAGATGCTGTCACACGGCTCCGCCACGAAATTCCTCTCGCGAACGTGCAGGAGGTCACAAGACGAACGCCCAGTCCCCGTAACCAAACCACTGGATGGTTCTGCGCATCTGAATCATTCCTTACCGCTGGCGGGTAGCTCCTTCTTCGTCACAAAGATTCCACTCCTGGCAGCACGGAGTCATGTCATTCTCCTCTTGTGTGTGGAAAGCGGTTGGCTTTCCGGCGGTAGGGGTATCGTCCGGTCGGCAAGGCGCGATGGAGAGATGGGAGACTTGAGGTGATAGACGCCATTAATGCGTCGCCGCGCCGCTTGCTTGGCAAGACGTCGGGCGCCGCCACGAGCGCGGGCTGAGACTTGTGGCGATTCCCGCTGACGGATCGGCTTTTGCGTGGTTGCGTTTCACGGGACGACGTGCTCTCGTTGCGTCGATCCGCGATGCCTGCCCATCGCGCGCTATTCTGCTGGCGCTGACCGGCCTGCCGGCGCTGGTTGCGGCATGGGCTCTGATGTCGCCGCCCCACGTATTCTCGAGCGCGATGACGTGGGATTTGCTCTTCAACTTGTCAGGCGCCTGGCACGTTTATATGGGCCAAGTGGCCCATGTTGACTTTCACGATCCGGTCGGGGAACTCAACTTCATCCTGACCGCGATTGGCTTCCATTTAGTTGGCCCGGGCCCCTCGGCCTTTCTGGTCAACGTGGGAATCGTGGTGGCGGTTCTGTTCGCGGCCTCGTTCCTGGCCGCTTGGCGACGCCTGCCGTTGATACCCGCCGCACTCTTCGTGGTATTCGTCTGCCTGCTCGCCCTTATGCCCGCCAATGTCGGCGAGAAGGCGTACCAATACACCTTCGCCATGTCCTACAATCGGTATTGCTGGAGCGCGTTCAGTATCCTGGCCCTGATTGTACTCGTGCCCCCGCACGGGCGCGGCGGCGACTGGGCCGACATCGTTGTGGGGGGGCTGCTGCTCGTGGCGATGTTCTATCTCAAGATCACCTACTTCGCGGCGGGGCTGGCGCTCGTGGCCTTCGCCGCTTTACTCCACCCTCATGTCCGCCGGCAGTGGCTGGGATGGTTCGTCGTCGGCGCACTCGCTGTCCTCAACGCCATCGCCCCCTACAGCCATCCCTATCTCGCCGACATACTTGACGCGGCCCGAGACGGCGCCATCCGCAGCAGCCTTTCGCTGCACCTGGGGAATTTCTTTGCCGCCGTCGGCGAGTACGTATCCTACATTGCCTGCCTCGCAGTAGCCTGCGGAATGTGGTGGTCTCGCCAGGCGCCCATGCGCTTTCCCCTGTCGATCGCCTTCCTGTTCGTCGTCGCGCTGTTCCTGCTATCGCAGAACTCGCAATCTGCTGGGTTGCCCCCGACCATCGTGATCGTCCTCATGCTCTACGAGCGGCTGCGCACGCGCTTCGCCGGCCGGCCGGCCCGCGAGGTCGCGCCGCTGCTGCTTGCGCTCATGGTCTTTCCCGTGTTCTCAATCGGCGCAATGGCAGCGACCCTCGCCGGTTATCATGCCAGGGCCAGCCACGTCCAAGATCTCTACGTGGTTGATCGCACCAACTTGCGTGGGCTGGCCGTCCCGGCCGGCGAGCGCGGTGCGTTCGCGGGCTTCTCGCGCGGGCTGATCGCGCCCCCATTGCAACCCCAGGCGGGAGCGCTGACGCCTCGTTGGCGGTACTCCCAGTACGAGTACGTCGAGCTGATGCTGGACGCAGCCGACTTGCTCGCCAGCCAGCGGGGGGGGCCACGCGCAATTGCCCTTTTTGAAACGATCAATCCGCTGCCTTTCATGCTCGGCCTTCCACCGCCGCGCGGCGCTAACCTGTGGTCGGGTTGGGGGGCGCCCCTGCGCGCCGCCGAAGAGTACCTGGGCGACGTCGAGTACGTCCTCGTCCCGAAGATACCACCGGACGCCACTTGGACTTCGGCGCTGTTGCGCCACTATGGTAGCTACCTCGCCGAACACTTCCGCCGCGCCGCGACGACGCCGAGCTGGATTTTGCTGTCTCGACTTCAGCCGGGCGACCGCGTGCTGTCCAATCCTGCGCTCAGCTCCAACAACTCCGCACATACTTTCGGAAAAACCGAATAAGGTGAGGCAGAACAACCAACCTGCCATCCGTTTCTCCTCACGCGGGACGGTAGTTGTCTAGGTTCTGTGGACTCTTAGAGCGTGATGGGATGATGTCTGCCGTAGTTTGCGTGAGCGAAGAAGTTTGCGCATTCGTGAGGTGAGACGTCTGGCAAGATTCGAGCGATGGCGTGCTAGATGGCGTCGGGTGGTCTTCTGGCGGCTTTTCGCAGCCAGTGCTTGAGTTTGGCGAAGAACATCTCGATGGGGTTCAGATCGGGCGAGTATTTGGGCAAGAAGAAGAGCTTTGCGCTGACGGCGCGAAGTGCGCGCCGTACGGCTTTGCCCTTGTGCGAACCCAGATTGTCCATGACGAGATGTCGCCCGGCTGGAGGGTCGGGGCGAGGACCTGGTCGATGTAGGTCAGGAGGCTGTGGCCGTTGATTGGGCCGTCGATGAGCCATGGTGCGGTGAAGCGGTCATGCCGCAGAGCGGCGAGGGAGGGGACGATGGGGCACCATGGCCGCGAGGCGCTGGCCGCGGGGCGCCCACCCGAACAACGTCGCCATATTGGTCTTGGTCCAGGTCTCGTCGATGAACACCAACCGGGCGGGATCGATGCGGTCCTGATAGGCTTTCCACTGGGCGCGGCGCCAGGCGACGTCGGGCTGATCACGCTCGCTGGCGATCAGCGTCTTTTTTTATGACTGAGCCCCTCGGCGTGCACGAACGTCCACATGGTATGATAGTCGACCTGCAGCCCTCGATCGCCCAGCTCGGCGACCAGGCTGCGCAGGGTGAAGTCGCCGGCCCGGCATCGCCGCACCAACCAATCACGATACTCACCGGCAATCTTCTTCGGCCGCTGCCCACCCATCGGCAGGGCCGCCACGCTGCCGGTCTCCCGGAACCGCCGGACCCAGTCGATCGCCGTCTTGATGCCGACGCCAAAGCGCGCCGCCGCCTGTCGCCGAAACAAGCCCTCCCGCTCGACCGCCTCAACCACCCGCTCGCGAAGATCCGAGGAATAGGGTCCTGCCATCGATGCTGGCCTCCTACCCAGCCAGCATCTTGAATCAGAAGATGACCTCCTTGGGAATCCCAAACCGACTTAGATTTAACTCATCACGCTCTAGGATTCCCATTTGTCGGGAGTTGTGATTTTAAGACTGCTTTTGGGAGGCAGTCTTGGGTGTCATGGATCGGCTGTCGCCAAGCTGCGCGACATCGTCGGTCTCTACGTCGATCCACCCGCTCATGCCGTCGTCCTCTCCGTCGACGAGAAGAGCCAGATCCAGGCACTCGACCGCACTCAACCGGGCTTGCCCATGAAGCCGGGCCGCGCCGGGACGATGACCCACGACTACAAGCGTCACGGCACGACGACGCTGTTTGCTGCCCTCAACGTCCTCGACGGCACTGCCATCGGTCGTAACATGCAACGCCATCGACCCCAGGAGTTCATCCGCTTCCTCAATACCGTCGAGGCCAGCGTGTCGACCCGAACGGCGATCCACGCCATTGTCGACAACTACGCCACCCACAAGCATCCCAAGGTGCGCCAATGGCTGGCCCGCCATCCCCGCTGGACCTTCCACTTCACGCCAACCTCGGCGTCATGGCTCAACGCCGTCGACGGCTTCTTCGCAAAGCTCTCACGTCGGCGTCTCAAACGCGGCGTCTTCCGCTCCCTCCCCGATCTTCAGGCCGCCATCAATCGCTTCGTCTCCGAGACCAACAATGATCCAAAACTCTTCATCTGGACCGCCGACCCAAACAAGATCATCGCCGCTGTCCGGCGCGGGCACCAAGTGTTAGATTCATTCCACTAACCGAGAGCCTGCGGGTGGCAGACGACAGCGGCGCGCTGCGGACCAGGGACCTGGCGCGGGTCACCGTCGACACCACGGTGCAGCCCAAGAACATCACCTTCCCGACCGACGCCAAGCTTCTCCACGCCGCGATCAAGGGCCTCAATCGCCTGGCCCGCCACCACGACGTGCGACTGAGGCAATCCTGCGTCCGCGTCGCCAAGCAAGCGGCGATGATGGCGGGGCGTTATGCCCACGCCAAGCAGTTCAACCGCCACCATCGACAAGTGCGCTTCCTGCGCACCCGCCTGGGTCGGCTGATCCGCGATATCCGGCGTAGGATCGCAGGCCACGAGCCCGTCGAGGCGGCCTTCGAGAGCCCACACTCGCGGGCCTCCCAGATCCGCTCCCAACACCAGCGCCAGCGCGACTGGAAGCTCTATTCCTTCCACGCCCCTGAGGGCGAGTGCATCGGCAAGGGCAAGGCCCGTGCGCCCTACGAGTTCGGCGTCAAGGTCTCGGTCGTCACCACCAACGCCTGTGCCCCGGGCGGCCAGTTCGTGCTGCAGGCCAAGGCGTTGCCGGGCAATCCCTATGACGGCCACACCTTGCGCGCCGCCCGCGAGGACACCCAGCGCCTCACCGGACGCGAGATCGAACGGCCCTACGTCGACAAGGGATACCGCGGTCACGACGCGCCCAAGCCGCGAAGGGTGTTCATCTCCGGCCAGAAGCGCGGCGTCTTCGGCATCATCAAGCGAGAGCTGCGTCGGCGCTTCGCCATCGAGCCTCTCATCGGCCATATGAAGGAGCAAGGTCACCTCGGCCGCTGTTACCTCAAGGGCCATACCGGCGATGCCGCAAACGCCATCCTCACCGCCGCCAGATACCTTCAGGCGCATCCTCGTCCGGCTCAGGATGCTTTTGTGCCTAATCCTGTCGATCTTGAGGGTCGCCCTGGCAGCTCGCCCAGCACTCCATCCGGCTTCTTAGCGGGCGATTACCTGTGGCGCGCCGTCGATGCCGAGGGCGAGATTCTCGATGTGCTGGTCCAGTCGAAACGGGGACGAGCATGCCGCAGTGAAAATCATGCGAAAGCTGTTGACGAAATACGGTTTCGTTCTCGATCGATTGATCACCGATGACCTGCGGTCATATGGCGCCGCTGCCCGCGACCTCGGCATCGAGAAGCACCACGAACGCGGTCGATGGCGCAACAACCGAGTTGAAAACTTGCATCAGCCAACCCGGCGACGAGAACGCAAGATGCAGGGCTTTAAGAGCCGAGGATCAGCCCAACGATTTCTTTCAACCCATGTAGCTGTCTACAACACCTTCAACGTCCAACGTCATCTGATCTCAGCGTCGACGCACCGAGGCTTCCGCGCCGCGGCGATGGATACTTGGCGTGCGGCGATGGCCTGAGGCTTGAAGACCTACGGCACGCAGCCTCTTTGCGTTCCTCGTTCAGCAACGTGACAAGGCCGGCCGCCTGGATCGATGAGCAAAAAGGGCGGAGGGATAAACATTCGAGTCTGCGTCCGGTGCCGGCGGCCTAGATTCGCCGGCACTCAACGTCGTCTTCTGCTCGGCGCTACTTGCAAACGCCGAGTGACACATGCGCCGAATGCGCGGCCGTCAAACAATCGGCAACGCTGCCGAATGCGTCCGGGTCAAAAGCAGGCTTCGCCTCGAGCGTTGCGCCACTATCCGTTTCGGAACGATAGCGACCCAGATCGACTCCGCCACGGCCACTCCCGGCGAGGGCCGTCGGGACCGCAGGTTTCCAATCGGCCGCAGCATTGTTGGTGCTTACACCAACACTCTCGGCGAGGCCGCCCGAGGGACCGGCGCCATCGCTGCTTGCGCCAGCGCCGCCGCTCGCACCGGCGCCACCGCTCGCAGCAGCGCCACCGCCTGCAGCGCCAGCACCGGCGCCGCCACCCGAACCGGCACCACCGCCTGCTCCGGCGCCGCCACCCGAACCGGCACCACCGCCTGCTCCGGCGCCGCCACCCGAACCGGCACCACCGCCGGAACCACCACCGGATCCGCCGCTCCCGGAACCACCGCCGGAGCCACCGCCGCCAGAACCACCACCGGAGCCGCCGCCGCCAGAACCGCCGCCGCCGGAACCACCGCCGCCGGAACCACTGCCGGATCCCCCGCCGCCAGAACCACCACCGGAGCCGCCGCCGCCGGAACCACCGGATCCCCCGCCGCCGGAGCCGCCGCCGGAACCACCACCGGATCCCCCGCCGCCGGAACCACCACCGGATCCCCCGCCGCCAGAACCGCCTCCAGAACCGCCGCCGCCGGAACCGCCTCCAGAACCGCCGCCGCCGGAACCACCGCCGAGCCCCCAGACCACCGGACCCCCGCCCCGGAACCGCCGCCGGAACCACCACCGGAGCCGCCGCCGCCAGCTTTACATTCCCTGGAATCGGAAGCGGAGGACGTAAGGGGTAGGAGAAACTCCAATCGGTCTTTGCATGTTGCCCGACTTTGGCTTTTTTAATCACCAAGCCGCCTTCCGCTCGCGCGCTCAGGGCGGCAAACGGAAGAACGGCGACAGGTGCAGCTAATGCAATGACGAGAAGTGAGCGCGCGAACATTCAACAATCCCTTTGCTTGGATAGATGCAATGGACAGTTGAAGTCGCGTTCACTCCGGTCGAGTGCCATAAATAAGACGAGGAACTATTCCAGATTTTTTTGGCGCGAGGCACGCTAAAATCATTTCTGTGATATACCAATCGGCGGAAATCTAAATGTGCGAGCGTGTCGAGCGCCTTCACAGTTGCAAACAGCTAATCGTTGCAGGAAGTTCGGATAGGCAGACTGGTCGATGAGTGAATGGCCCTGTCACTGCGTGCGATGGCAAGCCAGTGTCATTCGCATGTGCAGTGCCATTCGCGAAACGGCTGCAAAAGCGTGTCGCCGGGCCGCCACACCGCCGCGAACTTGCCGTTGTCGATCTCCAGCGCGGTGATGCGAAGCCCCTGGTTGAAGTAGGTCTGGTCCTGCGCCTTGAGCTCGTCGACGGTCTTCCCCGACTTCCACCATTGCGCACCGCTGCCGGGTCGCTACACCGCGGCATAGCCGGTTTCGGCCACCGCGACGGCCGACTGCATGACGAAGGCGACCAGGCCGGCGACGACTAGGGCCCAGACTCATAAAATCCACGATACGATAGCAGCGACGAGGCATACGGAGGCAAGGAAGTTTCGGGCCAACCTGTGGTAGCGGGTTGCGAGACGTCGGAAGTCCTTGAGCCGGCAGAAGGCGTTCTCGATGCGGTGTCGTTGCTTGTAGGATTTCTTGTCGAAGCTGAAGGGCTGCTTGCGGTTCGACCTGTTGGGAACGACCGGCTTGGTGCCGCGCTCTTTCAGCCATTGCCGCAGTTCGGCACTGTCGTAGGCCTTGTCACCGAGCAGCTTGGTGGCCGCCCTGGTACGACGGATCAGACGCTGGGCGGGCGGACAATCGTGCGCCTCACCGCCGCTCAGGAGGATGGAAAGAAGACGGCCTTTAGCATCTGCGATTGCGTGGATCTTCGTGTTGCGCCCTCCGCGAGAGCGGCCAATCGCCTGTTTCTGCTCCCCCCTTTTCCGCCCGAGGCCGAGCGGTGCGCCTTGATGTGCGTCGAATCGATCATCTGCGTCTCGGTCGATCGACCGCGCTGGGCAAGCGCGCAGAACAGCCTCTCCCACACGCCGCGCCGCGCCCAGCGCACGAAGCGATTGTAGATCGTCGTCGGCGGGCCGTACTCGGGCGGACAATCGCACCATCGGCAGCCGCTCCTCAGCACATGCAGGATGCCGCTGATAACCCGCCGATCATCTGCGCGATCTTTGCCCCGCACGTCCGTCGGTAGCAGCGGCGCGATGCCCCCCACTGCTCGTCGCTCAGCCAGAACAAGTTACTCCGCATCTTCTCTGCTCCTCTTGACCGCAGAGAATCGGCAACCGATTCTAACCTCAACAGATTTATTGGGTTTTCACCCTAGTACCAGAATGGCACGCATCGCCACGCCGACGTCGAGGCGCGAGCGCAGCAGACGGCGGGCAGGGCTCGTGCCCATGGTCGCATCCATCGTCGCTGCGACCTGCGCCTGGACGAGCCGGACCGCGTCGCCCACGGTCGCCAGCCGGCTCGCGACATGGTTCGGAATGTCAATGACGAACCGCTTTTCGCACGACATGGCGATCTCGACGAGGTCGAGCCGGTCGGCGCCCAAATCTTCGGCCAGCCGGCGGCGTCGGTGAGCAGCCCTTCCTCAGCACCAAGGTGAAAGGCCAGGATATCCCTGACTTCTGCAGCCGTGTCGGTCATCGCACGCTCCCTAGGCAGGCCTTGCGGCCGGTGAAAGCCCACGTGCGACCAACATCCGGCCACAGGATCGTACATGCCCTTCCTACGCGCTGCGGGAGTACGGTTCTATGCCGAATGTCACACAGGGAGCGGCTTGCCTGCGTCGGGGAGCCGCTAGAGCAGATTCCGATTAGGTGGACTATAACCTGAGTTACGGAAGTAGTTTGCGCATTCGCTTGGTTTGAATCGAGTTAGGAGCTCGCCGACGGCGTGCCACAAGGCGTCGAGAGATCGGGCAGCAGCTTTGCGGAGCAGGGCCTTGAGCTTGGCGAAGAGCTGCTCGATTGGATTGAGATCGGGACTGTAGGGCGGCAGGTAGAGGAGTGTTGCGCCGGCCCGTTCGATGGCGGCGCGCACCGGGCCACCCTTGTGGGAGCCGAGATTGTCCATGATGACGACGTCGCCGGCCACCAAGGTCGGGACGAGGAACTGCTCGACGTAGGCCTGGAACGTCAGCCCGTTGATCGGGCCGTCGATCACGCAGGGAGCAGTGACGGCGTCGCAGCGCAGGGCGGCCAGGAAGGTGCTGGTTTGCCAATGGCCGTGCGGCACGGCGCCGATCGCTCGCTGGCCGAGCGGCGCACGACCATAGGTCCGTGCCATGTTGGTCTTGATCCAGGTCTCGTCGATGAAGACCAGGCGATGAGGGTTCAGTCGCGGCTGGTCCTCGCGCCACGCCGTGCGCGCAGCGGCGACATCCGGGCGATCCTGCTCGGCGGCATGGAGTGTCTTTTTTTGAGCGTCAGTCCCAACGCCTCCAGATAGCGATGGATCGAGGTCCGGCCCACCACCACACCAGCGGCCGCCAACCGATCGCGCAGTTCTTCGAGCGTCAGGTCGGACTGGGCCGCCACCAGATCGCGCACCAGCTTCTCATGTCGGGCCAGCGCAAACGGCTTGTGGCCGCCCATCGCCCCGGGCTCAACGCTGCCACTGTGCTTCCAACGCCTTACCAGCTTGATCGCACAGCTCTCGCTCACCGCGAACCGGCTGGCGGCCGCTCGCCGGGATAGGCCGCCTTCAACTGCCGCGACTATCCGTTCTCGTAAATCCAGGGAAAGTGGTCGTGCCATCCAGGCTGGCCTCCTCCGTCCAGCCCTAAGCTTAAATCACATCTCAAGCTCAAACGGAATGCCCTCCCAAATCCTTCAGAACGGAAAACGCTCTAGCGACGTGTCGGATCCTCCGAC
>CAWJJJ010000035.1:0-41856 GCA_963843185.1 uncultured Alphaproteobacteria bacterium | reverse complement strand
CATCGTCATCGTTGCCCTCACCATGTGGATTGGCCCCGGCTGGCATATCACCAACGCCCAGGATGCCATCCGGCCGATCGGTCCGCTGATCGCGCGCGGCTATACCGAGGCTCCGGGCGGGACGGTGGTCGTGGCCGGGAATCCGTTGGGCGGCGCCACGCTGCTCGAGCTGCGCATCAAGGAAGGCCAGACGGTCAAACGCGACGAGATCATCGCCGTGCTGTCGGGCTATCCCCAAGCCGACTCGCCGTCCGGACCGCCGAGGCAAATCTCGAGAAGCTGAAGCACGTGCGTGAAACCCTGACGACGGGAACGCGCGTCACGCGAATTGGCATGCAAGAGCCACGACCAAGACGACGATCATAGGAAGAGGCCTGCAGGTTCTTCAGCTGAAGCGCTCCAGCACTCCGAACGACCAGAAGGAAATGCAGCTGGATTTTGCCGAACGGGGCCTGGAGAGCCAGAACGTCGCCTTGCACCTTCAGAAGCAATGCTGAGGCCGACTTGGCGGCGAACAAAATCGACATCGCCCAGGCGGAGGCCGCGTCGAAATGCCGCAGCAACCGCGAGGACGCACTGGTTCGCTTGCCCATGGACGCCGTCGTGGTCCAAATTTTCCGCGCCAGGGCGAGGGCGTTTCGGCTGTGGGCATTGCCAAGATCGTCGACATGCGCCAATTGCGCGTCCTGGCCGACGTCGACGAGCTGCATCTCGACCGTCTCGTGGCCGGCGCCAGGGTCGAGATCACGTTCCGCGGCAGTCCAATCGTCTACAAAGGCCAGGTGTCGCGCGCGCCGTCCCTGGTGAAGCGCCTGAAGCGCAGCCAGGCGGACATGGGCGATGGAAGCGTCCACCTGGTCGAAGTCGAGATCGAGTTCGACGACCCGTCCATCGTCCCGCAGATGCTGGGACACGAGACGCGGATCGTCTTCCTGGTGATGGCCTGAGGCAGGTCGCGGGCCAGGCGCCGCGCGGTCCGGCTTGAACGGTTCGCGAGACCTTCCCGTCGAGTTGTTCGGTGCGAACGTCGAATGCGATGTCTTCGACCTCGTCCCGTTCGACCGCCGTGCGCGGCCCTGTGCTGACCTTCACCGGTGATCCGTTTCGCGACGGGCTCGAGAAAGACCATGGTCCACGAGCCCGACGCCATCGTCGCAATGCAGGATGGGCACATCAGTCATGTCGGCCCGGCCGGGCAAATCGCCCCGCTGCTGCCACCCGGCACCGAAATCCGAGACTTCGGCCCCGACGCGCTGATCTCCGCCGGCTTCATCGACAGCCACGTGCATTTTCCCAAGATGCTGATGATCGCCGCGCACGGCGCGCAACTGCTCGATTGGCTGAACCGATATACCTTCCCGACCGAGCTGAAGTACGTCGACAAGGAATTCGCGCGCGACGTCGCCCGGGTCTTTCTGCGCGAGAATTTGCGCAATGGCATCACCACGAGCTGCGTCTATTGCACCGTCCATCCGCAGTCGGTCGACGCGCTTTTCGAGGAGGCCGAAAAGCTTGGCCTCAGGCTGGCCGCCGGCAAGGTTCTGATGGACCGCAACGCACCGCAGGCGCTTTGCGACACGGCACAGTCGGGCTACGACGAGTCCCAGGCGCTGATCGCCAAATGGCATGGCCGCGGCCGGCTGCTCTATGCCATCACGCCGCGCTTCGCCGGCACCAGTTCGCCCGAGCAACTGTCCGCGGCCGGCGCGCTGTGGCGGGCGCACCGCGACTGCCTGATGCAGACCCACATCGCCGAAACCGAAGACGAGGTCGCCTGGATCAAGGAACTCTTTCCCGACCGTCGCAACTATCTCGATGTCTACGATCACCACGGGCTGTGCGGCCAGCGTGCGGTGTTCGGGCACGGCATCTGGCTGGACGAGGCGGAGCTGCAGCGCCTGCACGCAAGCGGCGCGGCCATTGCCCATTGCCCGACGTCGAATTTCTTCCTGGGCAGTGGCGCCTTCAATCTCGCGCGCGCGCTCAAGAGCGAGAGGCCGGTCCGGGTGGGGCTGGGCACCGACATCGGCGCCGGCACGTCGTTCTCCATCCTGGCTACGCTTGGTGGGGCATACAAAGCCGCCCAGCTCAACCGCGCGGCGCTGGCGGCCGGCCACGCCTACTATCTTGCCACCCGTGGCTCGGCGCGCGCCCTCTACCTCGACGACCGGATCGGCAGCATCGCCCCGGGCATGGAAGCCGACCTCGTGGTGCTCGACATGCACTCCACGCCGCTGATCGATTTCCGGATGAAGTACGCCCGGGACCTGGCCGAGCAGCTCTTCATCCAGATGACCCTGGGCGACGACCGCGCCGTGCAGGCCACTTACGTCGCCGGTCGACTGGCCTATAGCCGGCAACCCCTCCCGTAGCGTTAAATTTCAGTAACAGACCATAAATATGGTGGCCGGGTGATCCCAACAGGCGTAGGCTTCTTCCGGTAGCTGAAGGAGGTGCTTATCCGTCCGAGGACGCTGTGCCCCGACGGAATCCGGACCACCGGTGGAACGCCCGCCGCGTGCCCTGTGAGCCTCACCTTCCGCTCAACCACCGATCGTCGACGCCTCCGCTTGCGGGGGCGTTTTGCATTTTGGCGACCGGTTCCCGCTCCTCTGACCAAGCCTCCGGAGTACGAATATGGCAAAACGCGCCACACGCCGCGCCAAGCTGCACGCCATCGATAGCGCCCGTATTCACAATCTCGTCTTCGATCACACTCCGGCCAACGACCGCGATCAGAGCTACGTCCGAAAAATCCGACCGAGGAGCGACAATCAACGCATACTGATGGAGGCCATAGAAGCCAAACCGCTCACCGTGGCGCTGGGGCCGGCCGGCACCGGCAAAACCTACCTGGCGATCTCTGCCGCGGTCGAAGCGCTCGATGGCGGCTTGGTCTCACGCATCGTGCTGTCGCGGCCGGCGGTCGAAGCGGGCGAGAATCTCGGCTTCCTGCCCGGCGACATGCGGGAAAAGCTCGATCCCTATCTCCGTCCCCTGTGGGACGCCCTGAACGACCGGCTGGGCGCCAAACGCCTGCGCCAGCACCTCGATGACGGCACGATCGAGATCGCCCCGGTGGCCTTCATGCGCGGCCGCACCCTGAACAACAGCTTCGTTCTGATCGACGAGGCGCAGAACTGCACCTACGGCCAGCTCAAGATGCTGCTGACCCGGCTGGGCTGGCATTCCACCATGGTGATGACCGGCGATCCCGACCAGACCGACCTGTTGCCCGAGCTGTCCGGCTTGGGCACCATCGGCAAGAAACTGGAGGGCCTCGAGGACGTGGCCGTTGTGCGCCTCACCGACAAGGACGTGGTCCGCCATCCCCTGGTCGGCCGCATGCTGTCGGTGCTGTAAAGCGACCGATCTTATCCACACATCGAAGCGCGGCAGACGAACGGACCGAATCGGGAACGTCTGCCGCGGCCAGCGCTTTGTCACGCCCGTCCCCAGCATAAATAAGCCAGCCTGGGCAAGCCCTTAGGCCCATGTTGGCGGCCGGCTGCCACCGTGCCTACATTGAGTCAATACAGTGACGCCGGCGCGACGGCGACCTGACACCGGGCTTGTTCACAGACTTCCCCACACACAGGCCCCCTGTCTTGTCGACGGCCATCGGCGTAGCCATTGTGCGCGCCCTTCGGCAGGACCCCGTGAGCGACGAAATCGACATCGACCAAAAACCGAGCGAGGGCTCGTTTGCCGAAGGCTCCCTGGCCGACGGCATGCGGATCATCGGCGAGTTCGTGCATACCCTGCCGCGCAAGCCCGGCGTCTATCGCATGATCGCCGGCGACGGCGAGGTCCTCTACGTCGGCAAGGCGCGCTCGCTTCGGAGCCGGGTGGGCTCCTACACCCAGCCGACGCGCCTGGCGACGCGCCTGATGCGCATGGTGTCGGCGACCCGGACCATGGAGTTCTCGGTCACCGGCAGCGAGGCCGAGGCGCTGCTGCTCGAGAACAACCTGATCAAGCGCTTCCGGCCGCGCTTCAACGTGCTGCTGCGCGACGACAAGTCGTTTCCCTACATCGTCATCCGCCGCGACACCGAGTGGCCGCAGCTCGCCAAGCACCGCGGCGTACGCCAGCCCGCCAACGAATATTTCGGCCCCTTCGCCTCGGCCACCGCGGTCAACCGCACGCTCTATGCGCTGCAGCGCGCCTTCCCGCTGCGCTCCTGCTCGGACGGCGTGTTCGCCACGCGCACCCGGCCCTGCCTGCAATACCAGATCAAGCGCTGCACGGCGCCCTGTGTCGGCCGCATCGACAAGGTCGAGTACGGCGCCATCGTCGAGGAGGTGCGCGGCTTCCTCGGCGGGCGCAACCGCGAGGTCCAGCAGGCGCTGTCGCAGCGCATGGAGCAGGCCTCGTCCGGCCTCGAGTTCGAGCGCGCGGCGGTGCTGCGCGACCGCATCCGGGCACTGGCCCACATCCAGTCGCACCAGTCGATTGCCCTGCCCTCGATCGACGAGGCCGACATCTTCGCCGCCCATGCCCAAGGGGGGCAGGTCTGCGTGCAGGTGTTCTTCCTGCGCGCCGGCCAGAACCTCGGCAACCGCGCCTATTTCCCCGCCCATGCCCGCGACCTCGACGAGCCCGCCGTGCTGTCGGCCTTCATCGGCCAGTTCTACGAGTTCGCGGGAAGCGCCGCGCCTGATCCTCGTCAGCCACGACGTCGCCGAGCGCGAGCTGCTGGAACGCGCGCTCGCCATGACCGCGGGCCACAAGGTCGAGATCCGCCATCCCAAGCGCGGCGACCAGAAGGATGCGCTTGACCAGGCGGTGCTGAATGCCCGCGAAGCGCTCGCCCGGCGCATGGCCGAGCGCGGCACACAACGCCAGCTGCTCGAGGGCGTGGCGCGGGTGTTCGGCCTCGATGCGCCGCCCGAGCGCATCGAGATCTACGACAACAGCCACATCCAGGGCAGCGCGCCGATCGGCGCCATGGTGGTGGCCGGGCCGGAGGGTTTCACCAAGAACGCCTACCGCAAGTTCAACATCAAGACCGAGGGCGCCGCGGGCGACGACTTCGCCATGATGCGCGAAGTGCTGACACGCCGTTTCGGCCGCGCGCTGCGCGAGGATCCCGAACGCGGCGAGGAGCATTGGCCCGACCTGGTCCTGATCGACGGCGGCCAGGGCCAGCTCGAGGTGGCGCGCCAGGTGCTGACCGAACTTGGCCTGGAGGACATTGCCGCCGTCGGCATCGCCAAGGGCCCCGACCGCGACGCCGGGCGCGAACGCTTCTTCGTTCCCGGCAAGCCGCCCTTCTCGCTCGAGCCGCGCGACCCGGTGCTCTATTTCCTGCAACGGCTGCGCGACGAGGCGCACCGCTTCGCCATCGGCACGCACCGTGCACGGCGCTCGGCCGACATCACGCGCTCGGCGCTCGACGAGGTGCCGGGCATCGGCGCCGGGCGCAAGCGCGCCCTGCTGCATCATTTCGGCAGTGCCCGTGCAGTGGCGGTGGCGACGCTCGAGGACATCAAGGCGGTGCCGGGCATCTCGGGCGCCCTCGCCCAGAAAATCCATGACCACTTCCGGGGCGGCCGTTAAGGTCGCAACGACAATGTTCAACCTTCCCAACCTGCTCACGCTGTCGCGCATCGCGGCGATTCCGTTGGTCGTTGCCTGCTTCTGGCTCGACCATGGCTGGGCGCAGTGGCTGTCGGCAGGGATTTTCGTCATCGCCTGCGTCACCGACTGGTTCGACGGCTATTTCGCGCGTCGCTACCATCAGATCTCGCGGTTCGGCCGTTTCCTCGATCCCATCGCCGACAAGCTGCTGGTGGCCGCGGCGCTGGTGATGCTGGTGAAGAGCGATCAACTGCGCGGCGTGCACGTTCTGGCGGCATTGATCATCCTGGCGCGCGAGATCCTGGTTTCCGGCCTGCGCGAATTCCTGGCCGAACTCCGGGTCGGTGTGCCGGTGAGCCAGCTCGCCAAGTGGAAGACCGGCACCCAGATGGTGGCGATCGCCTTCCTCCTGCTGGGCGATGCGGTACCGCCGATCGTGGGCGAGATCGGCCTGGGGCTTATCTGGGTCGCGGCGGCCCTCACGCTGATCACCGGCTACGACTATCTGCGCACTGGCCTGCGCCATATGGCGGAAGGCGGTCCGCCATGAGAGTCCGCTATTTCGCCTGGATGAAGCGCACCGTCGGGGTGCCCGACGAAGACGTGGCGCCGCCCGCCGAGGTGAAGACGGTGGGCGACCTCGTTGCCTGGCTGCGCGGCCGCAGTGCCGGTCACGCCGAGGCGCTGGCCGAAGGCGCGGCGTTCGGCGCAGCGATCGACCAGCGTACGGCGACGTTCGACGCCCCGCTTGCCGGTGCCCGCGAGGTCGCCTTCTTTCCGCCCTTCACGGGTGGCTGAAGGGGCCGGCCGACACCATGACCGTGCGTGTCCAGGAGGCCGATTTCGACACGGGTGACGAGCTCGACCGTCTGACCCGGGACAACAGGCGGATCGGCGGACTCGCCGTGTTCGTGGGCCTGGTGCGCGAGATGCATGTCCGCGAAGGCCTGCATCGCGAGCGCATCGACGCGCTCACGCTCGAGCACTACCCTGGCATGACCGAGAAGGCGCTGGAGGAGATCGAGGCCGAAGCCCATCGCCGCTGGCCGCTGGAGGCGACGCTGATCGTGCATCGCCACGGCAGGCTGGAGGCGGGCGATCGCATCGTGCTGGTCGCCGTCGGTTCGCCGCACCGCGAAGCCGCCTTCGAGGCCTGCGAATTCCTGGTCGACTGGCTCAAGACCAAGGCGCCGTTCTGGAAGCTCGAAGAAACGCCGGCCGGCGAGAAATGGGTCGGCTCCCATGAAGGCGACGACGCAGCCGCCGCCCGTTGGGAAAAGAACCGCCGGTAGCTTCGCGCAACCCTGCCAAGATATGCGCGCCGGCTCCTTCACCGTTGTTCGCGGTTTTGATAAGAATCGAACCAAGAATACAACCGGAGGGAGAAACGCCATGAGCATATCGGAGAGATTCGAGGCCAAGCGTTCAGCGACGATGTCTCGTCGCACGCTGGTCGGCGCGGCCGGCGCGGCCGCAACAACCGTCGTCGCCGGACGGGCCTTCGCCCAGGCGCAACCGGCGCCCGTCGCGCCGCCTTCCACCATCACCACGCCGCCGCGCGACTTCAGCCCGCGCGGCGCGCCGACGACCTACTTCACCGACCCCGACATCCTGTCGGTCGACCCGTCGTTCAATTCCCTCGCGCAACCCAACAGCGCGATCCAGCGGCTGTGGACCGGCGCCTTGTGGTCGGAAGGGCCGGCATGGAACGCGCAGGGCCGCTACCTCATGTGGAGCGACATTCCCAACAACCGGCAACTGCGGTGGCTCGAGGATGACGGCCGGGTGAGCGTCTTCCGCAATCCCTCGAACAACAGCAACGGCAACTCGTTCGACTTCCAGGGCCGCCAGCTGTCGTGCGAACACCTGACCCGGCGTGTCGTCCGCTATGAGCTGAACGGCTCCGTGACCGTGCTGGCCGATTCCTACAACGGCAAGCGGCTGAACTCGCCCAACGATGTCGTCCCCCATCCCGACGGCAGCTACTGGTTCACCGATCCGCCCTATGGCGGGCAACTCTACGAAGGCGCACCCGATGCCGCCGGTGGCCCAAGCAACGCCGCAGGCAAGCTCAATCCGACGCTGGGCCAGGCGGCCGGAGTTGGTCTGCTCAAGCGCGAGCTGCCGACGAACTGCTACCGCGTCGATCCCAGTGGCAAGGTCGACTTGGTAGTGCCCGAGGAGCAGGTTCCCGATCCCAACGGCCTCTGTTTCTCGCCCGACTACAAGAAGCTCTATGTCGTCAGCACCGGCAAGGGACCGGGCGACACCGGTCCGGGCGGCAAGGGCGACGTGTATGTCTTCGACGTCGCGGCCGACAACAAGCTCTCCAACCGCAAGCTGTTCAGCGACTTCATGGTCGACGGCATCAAATGCGGGCCAGACGGCGTGCGCTGCGACGTGTTCGGCAACGTGTGGGCATCGAGCAATGCCGGCCGCGCCGTGGGCTACAACGGCGTCACGGTGTGGACGGCGGAAGGCAAGCTGATCGGCCGCATCCGCCTGCCGGAGGTCTGCGCCAACATCTGCTTCGGCGGTCCCAAGCGGAACCGCCTGTTCATGGCGGCGAGCCAGTCGCTTTACGCCGTCTACGTCAATACGCAGGGCGCTACGCCGGGCTAGAGCGTTTTCCGTTCTGAAGGATTCGGGAGGGGATTCCGTTTGAGCTTGAGATGTGATTTAAGCTTAGGGCTGGACGGAGGAGGCCAGCCTGGATGGCACGACCACTTTCCCTGGATTTACGAGAACGGATAGTCGCGGCAGTTGAAGGCGGCCTATCCCGGCGAGCGGCCGCCAGCCGGTTCGCGGTGAGCGAGAGCTGTGCGATCAAGCTGGTAAGGCGTTGGAAGCACAGTGGCAGCGTTGAGCCCGGGGCGATGGGCGGCCACAAGCCGTTTGCGCTGGCCCGACATGAGAAGCTGGTGCGCGATCTGGTGGCGGCCCAGTCCGACCTGACGCTCGAAGAACTGCGCGATCGGTTGGCGGCCGCTGGTGTGGTGGTGGGCCGGACCTCGATCCATCGCTATCTGGAGGCGTTGGGACTGACGCTCAAAAAAAGACACTCCATGCCGCCGAGCAGGATCGCCCGGATGTCGCCGCTGCGCGCACGGCGTGGCGCGAGGACCAGCCGCGACTGAACCCTCATCGCCTGGTCTTCATCGACGAGACCTGGATCAAGACCAACATGGCACGGACCTATGGTCGTGCGCCGCTCGGCCAGCGAGCGATCGGCGCCGTGCCGCACGGCCATTGGCAAACCAGCACCTTCCTGGCCGCCCTGCGCTGCGACGCCGTCACTGCTCCCTGCGTGATCGACGGCCCGATCAACGGGCTGACGTTCCAGGCCTACGTCGAGCAGTTCCTTGTCCCGACCTTGGTGGCCGGCGACGTCGTCATCATGGACAATCTCGGCTCCCACAAGGGTGGCCCGGTGCGCGCCGCCATCGAACGGGCCGGCGCAACACTCCTCTACCTGCCGCCCTACAGTCCCGATCTCAATCCAATCGAGCAGCTCTTCGCCAAGCTCAAGGCCTTGCTCCGCAAAGCTGCTGCCCGATCTCTCGACGCCTTGTGGCACGCCGTCGGCGAGCTCCTAACTCGATTCAAACCAAGCGAATGCGCAAACTACTTCCGTAACTCAGGTTATAGTCAACCTAATCGGAATCTGCTCTAGCCTTTGTAGTTCTCGACCACCTTCGCCGGACGGACTTCGGCTTCGTCCGGATTGCGGCCGAATTCACGCAGCGCGCGGCGCTGGCGCAACAGATCCCAGCAACGATCGAGCTCGACGTTGATCTTGCTCAAGCGGTCGCGCTCGGCATCCGAGATCTCGCCGCGGGCGTAGAGCTTCTTTTCTTCATCCACCAGCTTCTCTATATGGCCGAGGACGTTCTTGTCCGTGGTGTGCTGTGTCATGACGACCCTCCGTGGGACAGCTAACCCAATGCGACCAGCGCCAGATTGGCAAGGCCCCGCTCGCGCAACCGATCGGCGGCGGCGAGCGCTCGCTGGCCGCTGCGGCAACACAGGACAATGCGCCGGGACGGTGCTGGTTCCGTGACAAGCGCCTCTATGCCCGATACGTCGAGGCGCCGGGCGCCGGCGAAGGGCGATCGAGGCGCCTCCTCGAGGCTGCGCAGGTCGACCACGAGATCGTCGGGCGTCACGGCCGCCGGCGCGATGAAGGGAACGAAGCGCTCCGGCTCGGGGCTGCCGGCAAAGCCGAAGCCGCCGAACGCGATGCGCCTTGCGTCGAAGGTGATCACCCGGGCCAGGACGCTGGGCTCGAGCCCAAGAAGGAGATGCAGCGCGAGATGGGCCTGCAGCCCGCCCAGCACCGCGACGGCCGTGCCGAGCACGCCAACGGTGGCGCAGGTGCCGCCCTCGGCAACAACGTCCGGGAAGACCGCGCGATAGCTCGGACCGCCGCCGCAGAAGGCACCGGCATAGCCGGTCATGCCGATGACCGAGGCGCTGACCAGCGGCTTGCCGGCAACAAGGCAGGCATCGCTCAGGATGTAGGTGACGGCGAAACTGTCGGCAGCATCGACAACGAGATCGGCGCTGCCGACGAGCCTGGCCGCATTCTGCGGCGTCAGGCGTTCGGCGACCGCCTCGACCGCGACCTCCGGATTGAACCGCCCAAGGGCGACGCAGGCTGCCTCCGCCTTGAGCTTGCCGATGTCGGTCATCGCATAGAGCGGCTGGCGATGAAGGTTGGTCTCCTCGACACGATCATGATCGGCGATGGTCAGCCGGCCGACGCCGGCGCCGGCGAGATACTGCAGCACCGGGCACCCCAGCCCGCCGGCGCCGACCACGAGCACCGAGGCGGCGGCGAGGCGCGCCTGACCGGCGGCGCCGACCTCGGGGAGCACCTCCTGACGGGCGTAGCGTTCGCTCATGGCTTTCCCCTTGTCGCCGCGAGCCAGGCCTTGGTCTGGGCGATGGGATCGCGGTGGTTGACGATGTCGCCCACGACGGCGGCGATGTCAGCGCCCGAGGCGAGGCAGAGGAGCGCGCGCTCCAGGGTCAGCCCGCCGATAGCGACCAGTGGCCGGGCACCGATCAGGCGCTTCCACTCGGCGAGTCGCGCCGTGCCCTGGGGCGCCCACGGCATCTGCTTCAGCAGGGTCGGATAGATGGGGCCGAGCGCCACATAGTCGGGATCGACGGCAAGGCCCTTCTCCAGTTCGGCGTGATCGTGCGTGCTGACGCCGATGCGGACGCCGGCGCGGCGCAGGGCTTTCACGTCGGCGTCCACAAGATCTTCCTGGCCAAGATGGACGAAGTCGCAGCCTTCATCGATTGCCGCCTGCCAGTAGTCGTTGACGATGAGCTGGGCGCCCTCGGCCGCGCATGCCGCCTTGGCTTCCTTGATTTGGCGGCGGACCTCGCCCGCGGGCTGCTCCTTGATGCGAAGCTGGATCAAGCGCGCCCCGGCCGGAACCAGACGCGCCACCCAGCTCGAATCCGGAACGACGGGATAGAACGGGTCGAGCATGCTCACTCTCCCAGCACGGCCCTGCCGATCACCGGCGTCGAAGGCACCGCCATGTCGCGCGGCTCGAGCGGCCGGGCGAGATGGGCGGCGCGGCCGGCTTCGACGGCAAGGGCGAAGGCGCGCGCCATCTCGACGGGATCGCCCGCCTCGGCGATGGCGGTATTGAGCAGAACGGCGTCGTAGCCCAGCTCCATGGCTGCGGCGGCGTGCGAGGGCACGCCCAGGCCGGCGTCGACCACCAGCGGTACCTCAGGGAAGTGCGCGCGGAGCGCGCGCAGGCCATAGACATTGTTGAGGCCCCGCGCCGAGCCGATCGGCGCCCCCCAGGGCATCAACACCTTGCAGCCCGCCTCGATCAGGCGGTCGGCCACGACGATGTCTTCGGTCGTGTAAGGAAAGACCTCGAAGCCGTCATTGGAGAGGATGCGTGCGGCCTCGACCAGCCCGAAGACGTCGGGCTGCAATGTGTCGTCATCGCCGATCACCTCGAGCTTGATCCATCTGGTGTCGAACAACTCGCGCGCCATGTGGGCGGTGGTCACCGCCTCCTTCACCGAATGGCAGCCCGCCGTGTTGGGCAGCACCCGCAGGCCGAGCGACTGGACGAACGACCAAAAGCTTTGCCCGGCGCGGCCGGCGCCGCCCTCACGGCGCAACGAGACCGTGACGACTTCCGTGCCCGACGCCTTGACGGCGCGTTCGAGCAGCGCGGGCGATGGATAGCGCGCCGTGCCCAGCAGCAGGCGCGAAGAGAGTTCGACGCCGTAGAACATGGACTAGCCTCCCTGCATCGGCGCCACGACCTCGATGCGATCACCCTCGGCCAGCGCCGTCGCGGGCCGCACAGAAGCGGCGACGAAGCGGCCGTTCACCGCCGTGGCGATCTTGCGGCCGCCGAAGCCCAGCGATTCCAGTGCCGCGGCCAGCGTGCCGGGCTCGACGTCATGCACGTCGTCGTTGAGAAAGATCCGCATGGCTGGTCTCCGATTGAAACGCGGGATCGAGCACGGCATCCGCCACCATCCGGGCAAGCGCCGGCGCCAGCAGGAAGCCGTGACGGAACAGGCCGTTGGCAAAGAGCACGCGGCCTGCGCGCCGCACCTGCGGCAGGTTGTCGGGAAAGGCCGGACGCAGGTCGGCGCCGAGCTCGACGATCTCGGCCTCGCCGAACGCCGGATGCAGAGCATAGGCCGCATTCAGGAGCTCGACCGCGGAACGCACGCTGACCGGTCCGCGACGCTCGCTCTCGATCATGGTGGCGCCGATCATGAAGAGCCCGTCGCCGCGCGGCACGATGTAGAGCGGCAGGCGCGGATGCAGCATGCGCACCGGCCGTACCAGCGACACGTCGGGTGAACGCACGACGATCATTTCGCCGCGCACGCCACGCAGGTCGGGCAACGCGTCGCGGGCGGCAAACCCGCGGCAATCGACGACGACATCGGCATCGGCGCTCCGGGGCTCGAGCTCAACGCCGAAACGGACGGCAACGCCGCGGTTCCGGAGCGTCTCGGCCAGCGCCACGAGCGCCCGTCGCGGGTCGAGGTGGGCTTCGCCGGGGAAGAACAGCCCGCGATGGAAGCGACCGGCCAGATCGGGCTCGAGGGCGGCGATGCGGTCGGCGTCGATCCAGTCGAAGCGCTCGGTGCGCGCGGCGAACCGCGCGAGGTCCGGCGCATCGCGCGGCTGGGCGACGACCAGGCTGCCGTTTTGCACCGTGCCGGGGAAGCGATCGGCCCACCAGGCGATCGACGGGGCGCCCCAGGCCGCGACTTCGGGCTCGGTGGTGGCCCGTTCGCACCACGGCGCCAGCATGCCGCCCGCCATCCACGAGCAGCATCCATCGCCCAGCGCGCGGCCGCGCTCGACCACCTCGACACGAAACCCGCGTTCGGCAAGCTCGAAGGCGCAAGCGAGGCCCGCAACGCCGGCGCCAATGACTATGACGGATGACTTGGCCAATCGATGAACTCCCGTTCCTTCGCCGGCATGACCCGGATCAGGTTCAAAGGGTTCAGCCCCATCGGCTGTCTCAGCCCGGGCTCCTCGCGGAAACCGGACACCCCTCGGACGTCATCGAAGCAAAGGTGAGAGCGCCCCCGCTGTCAAGCCGCCAGCGGCGTACCGGGCGGCGCGAGATGCGTGGCTTCGCCGAAACCCTCGCAGTCGGGCTCGCGCACCAGCTTCTGGAAATCCGCCATCAAGGCGCGGGCGACCGGGCCTGCCTGGTAGTGGTGCCCGTCGATCGAGCCCACCGGCACGATCTCGGCAGCCGTGCCGCACAGGAATACCTCGCTGGCCTTGGCGAGCTCCTCCGGCCGCACCCTGCGCTCCTCGATCGCCCAGCCGCGTTTATGAGCCAGCCCCATCACGGCGCGGCGGGTGATGCCGTCGAGGAAGTTCTCCGGCGTCGGCGTCACAAGCTTGTCGTCGATCACCAGGAAGATGTTGGCGCCGGTCGATTCGGCCAAGTCGCCTTTCCAGTCGAGCATCAGGGCATCGTCGAAGCCCGCTTTCAGCGCGCGGTCCTTCTCGATGCCGCAGACGATGTAGAGGCCGGCAACCTTGGCCTCGCCGGGCGCGAAGTCGGCCGAGGGGCGGCGATACTTCGCCATGGTGACGTTGATGCCCGAATCGCGCGCCTGCACGGACAGCCGGCCCTCCTGGGCCCACGGCGCGATGGCGAGATGTACCGTCGTGCCGATACCCGACACGCCCAACACTTCCGAACCGCGCCAGGCAATGGGACGGATGTAACCAGCCTGCAGGCCGTTTGCCTTGACCACGGCCCGCGTCGCCTCCTCGATCTGCTGGCGCGTCCACGGGATCTCGTAGTCGAGCAGGCGAGCGGAGTTGATCAGCCGTGCACTGTGGGCGGCCAGGCGGAAGATACGGCCCTCATAGATGCGCTCACCCTCGAACACCGCCGAGCCGTAGTGCAACGCATGGGTCAGCACATGCACGCGGCCGTCGCGCCACGGCACCAGTTTGCCGTCGAGCCAAATGAAGCCGTCACGGTCATCCATTGTTAAGGACATTGCGAAATCTCCTTCCTGATGATCCCAAACAAGTCTTTTGGGACCATCCAAAAGCAATCTTCCGCATAAATAGGTCAGTAATACTGACCTTGTCAATACACCTGCATAATATGGATCAGGTCAGGAGGGGAGCCATGTCGGCGTCGCCCTTTCGCATCGCCCGCTGATAGGCGTCGCGCCTGCCGATGCGCTGCAGGTAGGCAAGGATCGCGGGATAGGAAGCGAGGTCGAAGGGCAGGAAAAGGCGCATGGTCGTCAGCGTGAACACGATCATGATGTCCGCCGTCGTGAGCTCGGGCCCGGCGAAATAGTCCGCCTTGCCGAGGCGCGCCTCGACCAGACCGAGCGCGAGGTCGAGGCGACCCTTCATGGCGCCAAGCATCGGGTTGTCCGCGGGTAAATTCAAACGACCAAGAATCATGTTCCGGCCGGTGGCCGGCTGCAGCGTGCCGTTGGCGAAATGGAACCAGTAGAGAAACTCGGCAAAATCGGGATGGTCTGCGGCCAGGACGAGGCGGCCTTTGCCGTGCTTGGCGATGATGTATTCGATGATGGCGGCCGATTCAGCGAGAACCACGTCGCCATCGGTGATCACCGGCGCGGCGCCGAGGGGATGCAGCGCCTTGTATTCAGGCGGCGCGAGCCGGGTGACGCGATCACGCTCATAGAGCTTCAATTCGTAAGGGATGCCGAGTTCCTCGCAGAGCCAGACGATCCGCTCGGACTGTGATTTACCCAGATGATGGACGGTCAACATGATGGAATTCCCCTTCCCGGAGCCCCGCCCTGATCCTACGCGGCGGCGGGTGTCTGCGCATTCCCGGCGTGAACTTGCAGGGACCGATCCCACTCACCGGATGGGGTGTCAACGCAACGTGCGCCCTCTATAGTCGCTTCAAGCCTATGAAGAATTGGCACAGCCCGACCATTTGTTGCCCGCATGGTGGAATCCAGATCTCCCGCTAATCCGTTGTTCCTGCGCGACGAGGAATTGCGCCAGGGCATAGAGCTCATGTTCTACGCCTACCGCGATTTCACGTTCGAATTGGACCAGCAGCTCAAGCGCTACCAGCTGGGCCGCGCCCATCACCGCGCGCTCTATTTCATCGGCCGCCATTCCGGCCAGACGGTGGGCCACCTTCTGTCGATCCTGAAAGTGACCAAGCAGTCGATCTCGCGGGTGCTGAAGGATCTGATCGAACAGGGCTATGTCGAGCAGAAGAGCGGCGCGCGCGACCGGCGCGAGCGCCGGCTGTGGCTCACCGAGAAGGGCACGAAGCTCGAGCGCGACCTGACCGATCGCCAGAGCCAGCGCTTTGCGCGCGCCTACCGCGAGACCGGCGCCGAATTGGTCGAGGGCTTCCGCAAAGTCCTGCTCGGGTTGCTCGACCCGGCCGAACGCGCCATCGTCGACAAGCGGGTGCGCGGCGGCGGGCGGTGAGCATCATGGACGCCTCGGCCGACAAGCCGCACATCCTTGTCGTCGACGACGACACGCGCCTGCGCGAGCTCCTGAAGTCGTTTCTCTCGCGCAACGGCTTTCGCGTCACCGCCGCCAGCCACGCCGCCGAGGCCCGCCAGCGCCTCGAGTTGCTCGACTTCGACCTGATCGTCCTCGACGTCATGATGCCCGGCGAGACCGGCCTCGATTTCGCCGCCCAGCTGCGCCGCACCGACGACGTGCCGATCCTGATGCTGACCGCCATGGGCGACACCAAGGACCGTATCGCCGGCCTCGAGACGGGCGTCGACGATTATCTCGGCAAGCCGTTCGAGCCGCGCGAGCTCCTGTTGCGCATCCAGAACGTGCTGCGCCGCAACAAGCCAGCAGCCGAGGCGGCAGCGGAGCCCGCGCGTCGGGTGAATTTTGGCCCCTTCCAGTTCGACCTCGAACTGGGTGAGCTCGCGCAAAAGGGCAGGCGCGTGCCGCTCACCGACGCCGAGACGGCGTTGCTGCGCGCGCTGACCGGCCGTCTCGGCGAAGTGCTGAGTCGGGAAACGCTGTGCAAGAGCATCGGCGCTGCCGTCAATGAACGCGCCATCGACGTGCAGGTCACCCGGCTTCGCCGCAAGATCGAGCCCGATCCGACCTTTCCGCGCTATCTGCGCACCGTTCGTGGCCAGGGCTACCGGCTGGTCGACGCATGACGCTCGGCGGAGCCCGCGACATCTTCGAACGCATCGCCAACTTTGCTGACCGGCATTCGCCGCAGACGCTGTTTGCGCGGGCGCTGATCATCATCGTCGTGCCCATGCTGCTTCTGCAGGCGCTGTCGGCCTGGTGGTTCTACAGCCAGCGCGGCGACAACGTGACCAACCGCCTGGCGCAGCTTCTGGTGCGCGACCTGCACATGCTGATCACGCTGCGATCGGATTTTCCCGACGATGTGCATCGCGCCTGGATCATCAGCCACGCCGCTCAGGACCTGCTGCTCTACGTCAGCTTCCGCAAGGGCATCGTGCGGCCGTTCCGGGAGCCGGAGTACTTCGATATCGCCGCCCGCGAGGTCCAGGGCGCGCTCAATGCCGACCTCAAGCGGCCCTACTACATCGACAACAACGTCGGCGGCGGCCAGATGCTGATCGAGATCCAGCTCAGCGACGGCGACGTCATGGAGGTGCTGGTACCGCACGTGCGCCTCACCTTCGGCTCGAGCTTCGCCTACGTGCTGGCGCAGGTCGGTCTCTCGCTGGTGCTGTTCGGCCTCGCCATCTGGTTCATGCACCGCGAGTTGGTGCCGATCGAGCATCTCGGCGTCGCGGCGGATGCGCTTGGCAAGGGACGCGACGTGCCGGACTTCGCCTTTTCCGGCGGCACCCGCGAAGTGCGCAATGCGGCGACCGCTTTCCAGACGATGCGCATCCGCCTGCGCCGCTCGATCCAGCAACGCACCGAGATGCTGGCTGGCGTCAGCCACGACCTGCGCACGCCGCTCACCCGCATGAAGCTGTCGCTGGCGCTGCTGCCCGACTCGCCGGAAACCAAGGAACTGGCCGACGACGTCGCCGACATGGAGCGCATGATCGAGGGTTATCTCGCCTTCGCCCGCGGCGAGGGCGACGAGGATCCGGCGCCCGTCGACCTCGCCGACATCCTGGAGGAGGTGGCTGCCGGTGCGCGGCGCGACAACGCCAATGTCGAGGTCGGCTGGCAGGGCGACATGAACGTCGAGCTGCGTGCGCTCGCGATCAAGCGCTGTCTGACCAACCTCGTCTCCAACGCGCTGCGCTACGGCACCAAGGTGCGGCTCCAAGCCATCCGCGGTCGCACTTCCGTCGAGATCGCCATCGACGACGACGGTCCCGGCATCCCGCCCGACAAGTATGAGGACGTGTTCCGGCCCTTCTTCCGCCTCGACGAATCGCGCAACGTCGACACCGGCGGCGTGGGCCTGGGCCTCACCATCGCACGCGACGTGGCGCGCAGCCACGGCGGTGACGTGGCGCTCGCACCATCGCCGCTGGGCGGCCTGCGGGTCGTGGTGAGAATTCCCGTCTGACCGGCTAAAGTCACCCAACGGAAAGTCGAGGCCCGGGGGCGGAGCGGAAGAGCCAGCGGAGGGCGGCTTGCGCCGTGGCCGCCTGTGGTACAGTGAGGCAAGCATCCGAGAGAGAAATGTCCAAGACACAGTCGCTTCAATTCGTTCGCCATCCCCATCCGTCGCCGGTCCCGGCCGATCAACGCGCCGCGCTGCTGAAGAATCCGGGCTTCGGCCGGGTCTTCTCCGATCACATGGTGACCATCCGCTACCACGAGTCCCAGGGCTGGCACGACGCTCGCATCGAGCCGCGGGCGCCGATCCCGATGGATCCGGCCTCGGCCGTCCTGCACTACGCGCAGGAAGTCTTCGAAGGGCTCAAGGCCTATCGCACCGCCGATGGCGGCGCGACCCTGTTCCGGCCGCAGGAGAACGCGCGGCGTTTCCAGAAGTCGGCCGAGCGGCTGGCCATGCCGATCCTGCCGGAGGAGTTGTTCCTCGAGGCATGCGACAGGCTGGTCGACATCGACCGCGACTGGATTCCGGACGGCGACGGCAGCCTCTATCTGCGGCCCTTCATGTTCGCCAACGAAATCTTCCTGGGGGTCAAGCCGTCGTCCGACTACCTGTTCATCGTCATCGCCTCATCGGTCGGCGCCTACTTCAAGACCGATGCCCCGGCGGTTTCGGTCTGGGTTTCGCCCGACTACACGCGCGCGGCGCCGGGCGGCACGGGTGCCGCGAAATGCGGCGGCAACTACGCCGCCAGCCTGCTGGCCCAGGCCGAAGCGACCCACCACGGCTGCGACCAGGTCGTGTTCCTCGACGCCGTCGAGCAGCGCTGGATCGAAGAGCTGGGCGGCATGAACATCTTCTTCGTCTTCGACGACGGGTCGATGACGACGCCACCGCTCGGCGGCACGATCCTGCCCGGCATCACGCGCGCGTCCCTGCTCACGCTCGCCAGGGACAAGGGCATCAAGGTGCGCGAGGACCGCTATTCGATCGATCAATGGCGCACCGACGCCGGCAGCGGCCGACTCCGCGAGGCCTTCGCCTGCGGCACGGCGGCCGTCGTCACGCCGATCGGCACGGTCCGCAGCAAGGACGGCGAGTTCAAGATCGGCAATGGCGGCCCCGGCACCAAGACCGAGGAATTGAAAGCGGCCCTGGTCGGCATCCAGCGCGGTCGCACGGCCGACCCGCATGGCTGGATCCACAAGGTCTTCTAGCGCACCTCCTCTGGAAGGGGGTCGCGCTAGAACAGGCGTCCGCCGTTCGGAACCTTCTTGTCGGGCACGATCAGCACGACGGCACCGTCACCATCTGGAAACCCGAGCGTCAACACCTGCGACATGAACTTGCCGATCTGGCGCGGCGGAAAGTTGACCACGGCCGCGACCTGCCGGCCGACCAGGCTGCCGGGCGCATAGTGGACGGTGAGCTGGGCCGAGGACTTCTTGACGCCAATCTCGGGCCCGAAATCGATCGATAGCGTGAAAGCCGGCTTGCGCGCGCCTTCCAGAGGCGCCGCCTCGAGGATCGTGCCGACGCGGATGTCGACCTTGGTGAAATCGTCGTAGGTGATGGGATCCATGATGAGTGCAGCGTAACAAAAAAGGGGCCGCGATACGGCCCCTTTTCCGGTCGGCACAAGGCTGACGAATTACTTCTTGGCGATCGCGGCCTTGACCTCGTCGGTCAGCTCCGAGACGCGTGCGCTGAGCGCCGACAGGGCCTCGGTCTGGCTCTTGCTGTAGAGATCGGCCAGCTCCTTGGTGTTGGCGATGGCGGCCTCGTAGCTCTTCTTCACGAAATCGATCTGCTTGGCGGCCTTCTCCTCGACGGTCGCGGCGGCGAGCACGTCGCTGCCGTGCTTGGAGAAGTCTTCCATCGCGGCGCGCACCATGTCGCCCTGACGCTGGGCAATCGCCTTCATCGACTCGACGGCCGACGAGTTGGCGGTGGTAAGAGCGGCGAAGTTCTTGCGGGTGGTCTCGACGATGGACTCGACGTTCATGGTCGGGAACTTGAACTCGCCGGCAATCTTGCTGAAGTCGAAATCGGCGAACGGATTCTTGAAAGCGCCATTGGCGTACATGGGAGTCTCCTGGGAGGGCGAAAACGCGTTTGAACTGGGTCCGCACCGCTTTGCTGCGGTGCACAACGAACCTCAATTTATGCTTGCGCCGCAACAAGTCAAGGAGGGATTTTGTGCGCTGCACAAAATCCTCACGTAGCGGGTGAATTCACACTTGGCTCGGGCTTCTTGGAATTGTCAGATTTCACATATTTCTCAAATAATTGAGACCATCTCTCGGCCATTTTCAGGCGGCTATCCAAAGCCGCCATGGTCTTCGACAAGTCGGCCGTCTCATCACGGTCGTAAGTCCGGGAAACCGCATAGTGAATGGCCAAAAGGCCGTTTTGCCGCAGCGCACCAGTGAGGCCCTCACTCGGCAGGGAGGCTGCTTCCAGCATGACCGCCATCGACCGGCGCAGCGCCGGGCCCAGGGCGAGCGCCAGCAGGGGATCGCGCGTGGCGGCACGCCGGATCGCGCCCAACGCTGCGCGGTGCGGCCGAAGCGCGTCGTAGCGGCGCATCATCGCGTCGAACAGTCGATCGCGCGCCGTCTCCTCGGGATCGCTGCGGCCGGGCGTGCCGGCCAGAACTTCGGCGTCGATCTTCGCCATGAAGGCGCCGGCCAGCGCCACCTTGTCGGGATAGAGCCGGTAGAGATCGGCCAGGCTGAGGCCGGCAGCCTCGGCGACATCGCGCAGCGCCACGTCGGCAAAACCCTTTTCGGCGATCAGGCCGAGAAAGGCGTCGAGGGCCGCTTCGTTCGCCGGCTTCATCCCGCAAGCTCCTTCGATCGCCGCGAGGCCGCCGCCAGCGCCTTGTCGAACACGGGCTGGATGCCGTCCGCTGCCATCAAGACCTTCAGCGCCTCGGCCGTCGTGCCGCCGGGGCTGGTGACGTTAACGCGCAACTGTGACGCCGGTTCGACGGATTGCTTGAGCAGTTCGCCGCTGCCGGCGACGGTGGCGCGCGCAAGCTGCATGGCCATGTCGGGCGCCAGGCCGAGCTTGGCGCCGGCCGCGGCCATCGCCTCGACCAGGAGGAAGACATAGGCCGGCCCGCTGCCCGACAGCGCGGTCACCGGATCCAGCAAAGCCTCGTCGTCGACCCACAGCACCTGGCCGACGGCTTCCAGCAGTTCGTGGCAACGCTTCTTCTCCGCCGCCGAGACGCCTTTGGACGCGGTCGCGACGGTGATCCCCCGGCGCACTGCCGCCGGCGTGTTGGGCATTGACCGCACCATCTTGGCCGTCGCGCCGAGATGGGTGGCGAAGTACTTCAGCGTCTTGCCGGCGGCGATCGACAGGAACACCGCGCCTTCGTCGGCGAAGCGCTTGAGGTCGGGCAGGACCGCATCCATCGACTGCGGCTTGACCGCCAGGACGACGATTTCCGGCCTCTCGCCCAGCTCCGACGTCGAAGCGACGACACGCAGGCCCGGTTTCCTCGGCCGGATCGCCTCGACAGGCTCGGCGACGATCGCATCGGACGCCGCAAGACCCAGCGCCAGCCAGCCTTCCAGCATGGCGCCGCCCATCTTGCCGCAGCCGACCAGCAGCAGCTTGCCCATGGTGCCCTTCCTACCGCCCCTTGAACTCGCGCGGCGCGCTTCTCGCGAAAGGCGGCGGCGCCCTCCTTGCGGTCCTCGCTGCCGGCGATGGTCTCGAGCTTGTAGCGCTCCGGCACGAAAATCTCGGCCGGGCCGCGCGGCAGGGTCTGGTTGGCGAAGTCGCGCAGGGTGCGGATCACCAGCGGCGCCGACCCGGCGATGATCTTGGCCATGCGCTGCGCTTCCGCGCGCTCCTCGCCGAGCGGCACGACCTTGTTGACGAAGCCCACGTCGTAGGCGCGCTTCACCGAGATCTCCTCGCCCAGGAGCAGAAGCTCCATGGCGACCTTGTGCGGCATGCGCGAGACGATGCCCGGCATCAGTCCGCCGAACACGCCGACTTTGGCCTCCGGGTACATGAACTTGGTGGTGTCGGCCGAGACCATCAGGTCGCAGGTCATGACCATGCAGATGGCGCCGCCGATCACCCAGCCCTGGGTGACGGCAATCACCGGCTTGGTGAGCTTGTGGCTGACATGCGGCACCGCCTTCCACATCGCGGACGGCGGCTCCTTGAGGTCGGCGCCGACGCAGAAGGCCGGCCCGTCGGCCTGCAGGACGGCGACCTGGTCGCCGCCCGCCTCGAAGCCGCGATAGGCCTCGTAGAGCTCGTCGCACAGGGCCTGGCTGAGCGCATTGCGCTTGTCGGCCCGCGTCATGGTGATGGTGGTGATGCCTTCGCTCGAATCGACTTTGACCAGACCCACGGCTTCCTCCGGCGTTCTTGCTGCCGGATGCTACCAGCCGCCCATACTCTAACCGCATCAGGAGCCGACAAGCCATGCAGACCCGTAATCCCTTCATCGACGACCTCACCAAGATGGCCAACGGCGCCATGGGCGCGCTCAGCGGCGTCAAGGACGAGGTCGAGGCCCGCGTGCGCGACCAGATCGCCAAGATCCTGGACGGCATGGATATTCCCCGCCGCGACGAGTTCGAAGCGGTGAAGGCCATGGCGGCCAAGGCGCGCGAGGAGAACGAGGAGCTGAAGAAGCAGATCGCCGAGCTGCAGGCCAAGCTGGAAGGCCGCTAGATCCGATGCGCGTAGGCGTCGAGGTCGGCGGCACCTTCACCGACCTCGTGGCCGTCGAAGGCGGGCGAGTCGTCGTCACCAAGGTGCCGAGCACGCCCAGAAGTCCCGACGTCGGCGCGTTCGCAGCCCTCACCGCCTCGGGCATCGACCTCTCGCGCATCGAGGATCTCGGCCACGGCTCGACAGTCGCCACCAACGCGGTGCTGGAGCGCAAGGGTGCAGCAGTGGCCTTCGTCGCCACCGCGGGCTTTCGCGACCTCCTGTTCATGCAGCGCCACGACCGGCGAAACATCTACGACCTGTTCTACGCCAAGCCCGCGCCGCCGGTGCGCCGCAAGGATTGCTTCGAGGCGACGGAGCGGCTCCAGGCCGATGGCTCGATCGAGACGCCGCTCGACGAAGCGGCGGTCAAAGGTCGACTGATCCCGGCGCTCAAGGACGGCGGCTATCGCGCGGTGGCGATCTGCCTGCTCAATGCCTACGCCAATCCCGAGCACGAGAAGCGGCTGGCGGCGTTGATCGCCGAGGCGCTGCCCGGCGTGCTGGTGACCTGCAGCCATCAGGTGGCGCGCGAGTTCCGCGAATTCGAACGCGCCTCGACGACCCTCCTGTCGGCCTACGTCCAGCCGGTGATCGACGGCTACCTGCACCGCTTCGAGAGCCAAGCTGGCGGAATCCGGCTTCACGGGCCGCTTCACGGTGATGCAATCCAACGGCGGGCGGCTGCCCGCCGAGGCGATGCGCCAGAGCGCCATCACCGCGCTCTATTCCGGACCGGCCGCGGGCGTGGTCGGCGCGACGCGGCAAGCGGCGCGCTCGGGCTTCGCGGACCTCATCACCTTCGACATGGGCGGCACCTCGACCGACGTCTGCCTGGTGCAGGATGGCCGCCCCTCGCTCGCCTCCGAGAGCGAGATCGACGGACTGCCGATCCGCACGCCTGTTCTCGACATCGTTTCGGTCGGCGCGGGCGGCGGGTCGATCGCCTGGGTCGATGACGGCGGCATGCTGCGGGTCGGTCCGCAAAGCGCCGGCGCCGATCCCGGACCGGCCTGCTACGGCAAGGGCGGCACCGATCCAGCCACGACCGACGCGCACATCGTGATCGGCACCATCCGGCCCGGCGCGTTCCTGGGCGGCGCCATGAGCCTCGATGGCGCGGCGGCGCGGCGCGCCTTCGAGCCGCTGGCGGCACGCTTCGGTCTCAGCATCGAGCAGGCAGCGTCATCGGCCTTGCAGCTCGCCGATGCCAACATCGTGCGCGCCATCCAGCTCGTCTCGACAGAGCGCGGCCGCGATCCGCGCGACTATGCGCTGGTACCGTTCGGCGGCGCGGGACCGCTGCATGCCGCGCGCATCGCCGAGGAGCTCGGCATCTCGACCATCGTCGTGCCACCCAATGCCGGCGTCATCTCGGCCTACGGCCTGGTCGCCTCGGACTACACCAAGTTCGACGCCGTCACGCGCAAGATGAAGCTCGACGATGCGGCGGCCCTGGAGGCGGGGCGCGTTTTCGGCGAGATGCGCGCCCGGCTCGCCGCGCAGTTCGCGGACATGAAGCTGCCCGGCGACCTCGTCTACATCCACACGCTCGACATGCGCTTCGTCGGCCAGGCCTTCGAGGTCGGCGTCGAGATTCCCGCCGGCCGGCTGGGCGCGCTCGACGCGGCCTATCTCGCCGAGCTGTTCGCCGACGCCCATCACCGCACCTTCATGCATGGCGCCACGCTCGACCGCCCGGTCGAAATCGTGACCCTGCGCGTCGGCGCGACCCTGCCGATCGGCGCCGCGCCGCGGCTCGACCGCGAGATGCTGCCGGCCCGGGCGCCGGAAAACACCCGGATCTTCCACGGCGAGGCCTGGCTGGACGGCAACCGCTATGCCGCCGAGGCGCTCGCGGCCGGCCAGACGATCGAAGGGCCCGCCGTCATCGACGGCTACACCGCCACGACCTGGGTGCCGCCCGGCTGGACAGCGGCGCTGGATGCGGCCGACAATCTGATCCTGCGGAGATCGCAATGACCGAACTCAGTCCCATCGACTACGCCGTGATCAGCCAGGCCCTGATCGCCTCGGCACGCGAGATGGGTGTGAAGCTGATCCGGTCGGCCTACTCGACGATCCTGCGCGAGGCGCGCGACGGCTCGGCCGGCTTGATGGACCGTCACGGCAATACCGTGGCCCAGGCGGAACTCATTCCGATGCAGCTGGGGCCGATCGGCGAGACCCTGCGTGCCTGCCTCAGGCGCCATCCCGTCGAGACGCTGAAGGAAGGTGACTTCCTGATCAACAACGATCCGTTCGAGGGCGGCCAGCACATCCCCGACGTCTTCATCTTCACGCCGATCTTCGTCGGCGGCCGGATCGTCGGCTTCGGCGCCTCGGTGGCGCACCATCTCGATCTCGGCGGAGGCGCGCCCGGCCTCAACATCCATGCCTCGGATGTCTATCAGGAGGGCATTCGCTTCCCGCCCTCGCGCTACAGTTTCGAGCACGACTGGAACGGCGGCTCCTTCGAGCGCCTGGTCACCGCCAACGTGCGCGTGCCCGACCTCACCATCGGCGACTTCAACGCCCAGTTTGCCGCCAATGCCATCGGCGTGCTGCGCGTCAAGCAGCTTTGCGAGCGCTACGGCGCCGACAAGGTCGAAGCGGCGATGAAGGAGATGCAGGACTACTCCGAGCGCCGCGTGCGCGCCGCCATCGCCCAGGCGCCCAAGGGCACCTTCTACGGCGAGGATGCGGTCGACGACGACGGGCTCACCGACGAGCCGCTCGTGGTCAAGGCCAAGGTCACCATCGCCGAGGATTCGGTCGAGATCGACTTCGAGGGCACCTGCCCGCAGGTCAAGCGCAACCTCAACTGCCCCTACTCCAGCACGCTGTCGGCGGCGCTTTCCTGCGTGAAGTCGGTGCTGACCAGCCCCGACATTCCCTACAACGAGGGCATGGCGCGGCCGATCAGGATCAAGGTGCCTTACGGCTCGCTGCTCAATCCGCGGCCGCCGGCGCCGGTGCGCGCGCGCATGATCCCGGCCTACCGCGTGTTCAACGCCGTCATGAAGGCGATGGCCCAGGCGCTGCCCGACAAGGTGATCGCCACCGGCTTCGACTGCACGACCGCCTTCTGCCTCTCGCGGCTGGGCGAGAACGGCTACAGTGTCTATCTTGAGATTTTCGGCGGCGGCTATGGCGCCTCGAAGGATGCCGACGGCTGCGACGCCGTCGACTCGCCGCTCAGCAACTGCTCCAACGCCCCGGTCGAATCGCTCGACATCGACTACGATTTCTTCCGCATCGTCGGCTACGAGCTGGCGCCCAACTCCTTCGGTCTGGGCGCGCGTCGCGGCGGCGCGGGCTTCACCCGGCGCTGCGAGATCCTGAAGGACGACGTGCAGCTCGCCATCTACTCCGACCGCTTCCGTCTCGCGCCCGAAGGCCTGCAGGGCGGCGAGCCCGGCCAGCGCGGCTACTGCCGCATCTTCCGCGCCGACGGCACCGTCGAGGAGCTCAAGAGCAAGGCCGCCGTCGATCTCGCCAAGGGCGATGTCGTCGAGATGTTCGTGGGCGGCGGCGGCGGCTTCGGCCATATCGCCCAACGCCCCGACGCCCTGATCGATCGCGACTTGGCCGATGGCCTGCTGACGCGCGACCCGCGGGCTGCGCGCAAGCTGGCGGCGGAATAGAACCCATCGTTCTGACCAGGGCCGAAGGCTGCGTGAAGCCCTCGGCTTGGCTTGGGGCGACGCGAGGTCAGTAAGATTTGTATCCCAAAAACTTGCCCGACATGCCGATCCTGACCCGATCGCCCTTCTGGTCGGGCTGGCGCTCCACGGTCATGTCGAAGTCGATGGCGCTCATGATGCCGTCGCCGAACTCCTCCTGGATCAGTTCCTTCCAAGTGGAGCCGTAAACCATCACCAGCTCGTAGAAGCGGTAGATCAGCGGATCGGTCGGCGGGAGCTCCGGCAGCGAACCGCAATAGGGCACTTCCTGCAGCAACAGCGTCTCTTCCTTGCCCAGGCCGAACAGCCTGGCGGCCTTGGCCGCCTGCTCCTTGGTCATCTTCATCTGGCCGAGGCAGGCGGCCGTGACCACGACGGGCGAGGCGCCGCCGATCTTCTTGGCGATCTCGGCCCAGGTGAGTTCCTTCATCCGCTTGGCGGTCAGGATCTTCTCGGTCGCTTCAGCCCGTTTCATGGTTTTCTCCCGTAGCTCGGCCGGCGGATTGAGCCCGAAGCGGCAACGCCGCGCAGGTGACGCCTGAGAACGCAAGGCATGTGCCAAGCTGCGAAATAAGGAAAATCCATGGTTCGCGACTGAATCTGCCCAGAAAACCGGCAAGTTTATCCGATTCGTTCTGCGAAATTCTGCGACTCGAATCTTAGCGCTGGGGATTAAATTTATGGAATCGCTGACTCTTTCCCCGATTTCCGCCCGATTTCTTATTGCGTCGGGACTCACCCTTATGGCAGGCTACAGCTTGTGGGTTGTTGGGTGCTCACCACGATATATCGGCCACCCGCCCTAAGAATGGTTCATGAGGAACCGCACGGCGGAATGGTTGGGGAGTGGGTCCGATGGCGTTATCTCGACACGAGCGGATCAGACGGAAAGCCGATCTCAACCCGCTCGAGATGATCGAGAAGGTCGTCTCCGCCAACGATTGGCCGTTCGATCGGACATCCGACCGCGAGATCGCCGTCGAGGTCGCCGGCCGGTGGTGCGATTACCGCATGTTCTTCAGCTGGCGCGAGGATGTCGAGGCGCTGCACTTTACCTGCGCCTACGACGTCCGCATCCCGACGGAACGCCACAACGAAATCCATGTGCTGCTGGCGCTGATCAACGAGAAAATGTGGATGGGGCACTTCGATCTGTGGACCGAAGAAGGCCTGCCGATGTACCGCCATGCCATCCCGCTGCGCGGGACCTCCGGCCTGATGGCAGAGCAGCTAAACGACCTCGTCGAGGTGGCGATCACCGAAAGCGAGCGCTTCTACCCTGCCTTTCAGTATGTCGTATGGGCCGGCAAGACGCCCGCCGACGCGCTCACCGCCTCAATTCTCGAGACGGTCGGCGAAGCCTGATCCGGAAAAGGACCATCCGACGCCCCCTCTCCTAAGAAAACCATAAAATCTCTCTCGTTCGGATAGTCCTAGCGGCGCCGGTCCCCCAGGCCGGCGCCGCGACCATTTCTGTGGCCCCGATTGCCCGGCTATAACCCTCGCCAATGAATATCCTCCTGATCCCCTACCCCGAGATCGACCCGGTGCTGATCCAGCTCGGGCCGTTCGCCATCCGCTGGTATGCGCTTGCCTACATCGCAGGCCTCGTCATCGGCTGGCAGATCATGCGACGGGTCTGTGAGCAGCCACCCAGGCTCCTCTCGCCCGTCAAGATCGACGACTTCCTGCTGTGGGCGGCGCTCGGCGTCATCTTCGGCGGCCGGCTGGGCTACGTGCTGTTCTACAAGCCGCTGTTCTACGCTGCCAATCCGCTTGCCATCCTGACCCTGTGGGAAGGCGGCATGTCGTTTCATGGCGGGCTGCTGGGCGTCGTCGTCGCCATCCTGCTCTTCTCGATGCGCAACAAGACCGATCCCTTCATGCTGTCGGACCTGGTGGCGATCGTGGCGCCGATCGGCCTGTTCTTCGGACGCCTGGCCAACTTCATCAATGGCGAGCTGTGGGGCAGGGTCACCGACGTGCCGTGGGCCATGATTTTTCCGCGCGGCGGCCCGCTCCCGCGCCATCCCAGCCAGCTCTACCAGGCCTTCTTCGAAGGTGTGCTGCTCACCCTGGTCGTTGTCGCCGTGTGGCGCCTGAGCGACGGCCGCCGCCGGCCGGGCCTGCTGACCGGCGTGTTCTGCTTCGGCTACGGCGTGGCCCGCATCGTGGGCGAGCTGTTCCGCGAGCCCGATGCCCATCTCGGCTACCTCTGGGGGCCGCTCACCATGGGCATGCTGCTGTCGGTTCCCCTCCTCGCCTTCGGCGGCTGGCTGATCGTCCGGGCCTATCGGCGACCCGCCCTGCCATGACAACGAATCGTGCCCAGTGAGCTCGGCCGCCTGATCGCCCGCCGCATCGCGCTCACCGGCCCGATCTCGATCGCCGACTTCATGGCCGAGGCGCTGGGCCATCCCCGTCTTGGCTACTACCGCACGGTCCTGCCGGTGGGCGCCGCCGGCGACTTCACGACGGCGCCGGAAATCTCCCAGATGTTCGGCGAGCTTTTGGGCGCCTGGCTGGCCGAGCGCTGGCTGGCGATGGGCCGGCCAGCGCCGGTGCGACTGGTCGAACTGGGCCCGGGCCGCGGCACCTTGATGGCCGATGCGCTGCGTGCCACGCGACGCGTGGCGGGCTTCCATGCCGCGATCGATCTTCATCTTGTCGAGATCAACGAACGACTGCAGGCGCTGCAGGACACGGCGCTTGCCGACTTCAAGCCGGCCTGGCACGCGCGCTTCGACGACGTGCCGCAGGGCCCGACGTTGCTGGTCGCCAACGAGTTCTTCGATGCCCTGCCGGTGCGTCAGTTCGAGAAGACGCCGAGCGGCTGGGCCGAACGCATGGTCGGAGTGGCGCCCGACGGCGAGACGCTGCGCTTTGCCCTGGCACCGGGACTCACGCCGTATGCATCGGTGCTGCCTGACGCGCCGACCGGCGCTCTGGCGGAAATCTGCGAGGCCGGTCGTTCCCTCGCCACTGCGATCGGCGCGCGCCTCGAGCGCGATGGCGGCTCGGCCCTGATCATCGACTATGGTCACGACAGCGGCGCGCACGGCGCATCGCTGCAGGCCGTGCGCAGCCATCGCGGCGCCGGCATCCTCGACCGTCCCGGCGAAACCGACCTCAGCGCTCACGTCGATTTCGCAGCACTTGCCACAGCCACCGGCATGCCGACCTTCGGTCCGGTCGGCCAGGGCGATTTCCTGCGCCGCCTGGACATCGCCCGGCGCGCCGAGACGCTGAAAGTGCGTGCCAGCGAGGCTGAGCGCGCCGCCCTCGACGCGGCACTGGCGCGCTTGATCGACCCCGGCCAAATGGGCACCCTCTTCCGCGTTTTGGCCGTGGGCGACAACAGAAGCGCCGCGCCGGCCGGCTTTTCGGACAGCCCCTCGGACACGACATGATCCAGGCCCCAATGCTTGCCGACCTCGACGGCGTGCAGCACCGCTTCTTCACTCGCCGCGGTGGCGTGAGCGCCGGCCTCTACGCGTCGCTCAACTGTGGCTATGGCTCGGGCGATCAGCCCGACAATGTGCGCGAGAACCGCCGCCGCGTGGCCGCCCGTTTCGATCTCGCCGAGTCCGATCTCCTCACCGTCCATCAGATCCACTCGACCGACGTGCTGACCGTGGCCGAGCGGCGCTGGACCTCGCCCGGCGCGCCCAAGGCCGACGCGCTGGTGACGGATCGGCCGGGCGTCGTGCTGGGCGTGCTGGCCGCCGACTGCGCCCCGGTGCTTCTGGCCGATGCCGGCGCGGGCGTGATCGGCGCTGCCCATGCCGGCTGGAAAGGCGCGCTGGGTGGCGTCGTCGATGCCACGGTCGCGGCCATGGAAAGGCTGGGCGCAAAACGCGACGGGATTCGCGCGGCGATTGGGCCCTGCATCGGCCGCGAGTCCTACGAGGTCGGGCCCGAATTCCCCGCGCCGTTCCTGGCGCAGGACGAAGCCAACGTCGCGTTCTTTCGACCGGCCCCTCGCACCGGCCACTTTCTGTTCGACCTCGCGGCCTATCTCGCGCACCGCATGGCACTGGCCGGCATCACGGTGAACGCGACCGGACACGACACGCTGGCGGCCGGCGAGGATTTCTTCAGCTATCGGCGCAACACGCTGGAAGGCGTGCGCGATTACGGCCGGGGACTGTCGGCGATCGCGCTCAGAAGCTGACGTGCCCTACCTGATCATCCTGATGTTCTGCTGTCTGCTCGGAGTGATCGCGACGTGTGCCTTGCTATGAGCTGCCTTGCTATGAGGCGCCCTGCCGTGACGCTGCTCTGCCTCCTGGCGCTGGCGATGGCGGCGTGCGCGCCGCCGCCACGGCCCTTCGAGCACGACGATTCCGACGCGCCGGCGCGACGCATGCCGCAGGACAAGACCGAGCTGGCGATCGGCCCGCCCAGGAACATGCCGCCGGAAATGGCTCAGCGCGTGGCGGCGGCGCTGGCGATCGAGCTGCAGTCGTACGGCGTGGTGGCCGCCGTTCAGCCGGCGTCGGCGCCGATCCAGGTGAACGGCACGATGAGCACGCACGACGCCGAACAGGGCATCGAGGTCCAGATCGACTGGCGCATCGAAGGTGCGCCGAAATCGGCGGAACCCGCGACGAGCAAGACGCGGACGCGGCCGGAGGATTATGCCGAGGCAAGCGAGCGACTCGTGTCGCGCATCGCCCAGCAGGCCGCCCCGCGGGTCGCGACCCTGATCGGCCGGCCGCCCACCTTCCAGCCGCGGTCGCCGGGCCAGGTCGCGGCCGGCGTCAGCGTGCCGCTCGAACCGCCGCCCGACCTCGCGCCGGCGATGGCGTCGGCCAACGTCCCCGGCTCGGCGCCGACGCCGCCTGCGCAGCACGAGCAGCAGGTCAAGGTGCTGGTGGCGCCGGTGACCGGCGCCCCGTCCGACGGCAACCGGCAGCTCTACTCGGGCATGCGTCGCGCCCTGGGATCGAGCAAGATCGTCATCGTCGATGCCGCCAGCGCCGGCGTCTTCACCGTGGTCGGCACGGTGGACCTGACGCCGATCGACGATCGCACCGCCAAGCTCGCCATAAAGTGGGTCCTGAAGGATCCGGCGGGCAAGAATGTCGGCGACATCGAGCAGGCCAATCCGGTGCCGCTTGCCGCCGCCAAGGGCTCCTGGGCCGGTTTCGGCGACATTATCGCAACCGCGGCTTCCGAGGGCGTGCTTCAACTGCTTGAAAAGGCGATCAATCGGCCGCGCTAAGCACGCCCTGTGCGACCTAAATCGGCTTGTCAGAGGGGGGCATTCGGCTGTTACTGTTGCCCGACAGCGGCTCGATTCTTGCAGAGAAGCCCGCGCAATAGGGAGACCGTAGCTTATGCTCGATTTCAGGAAGTCGGTCGCGACGTTTATCGCGGCTGCAAGTGTCGCAGGCCTGTTGGGCGCCGTGCCGGCCGAGGCGCAGACGCTCAAGGTCGTGATGCATTCCGACGTCAAGATCCTCGACCCGATCTGGACCACCGCCTACATCCAGCGCAATTTCGGCTACATGGTGTGGGACACGCTTTTCGCCATGGACGAGAAGTTCGAGGTCAAGCCCCAGATGGTCGACAAGTACGACGTCTCGGCAGACAAGCTCACCTGGACCTTCACCCTGCGTGACGGCCTCGAATGGACCGACGGCAAGCCCGTCACCTCTGAGGACTGCGTCGCCTCGATCAAGCGCTGGGCGGCCAAGGATTCGATGGGCCAGAAGATGATGGGCTCGGTCGCCGGCTTGGAGGTCGTCGACCCCAAGACCTTCAAGATGAAGATGAAGGAGCCTTACGGCCTGGTGCTGCAGTCGCTCGGCAAGCCCAGCTCCAACGTGCCCTTCATGATGCCGGCGCGCGTCGCCGCTACCGACCCCAGCACGCAGATCAAGGTCGAGGACGTGATCGGCTCCGGCCCGTTCATCTTCAAGGCCGACGAGTGGAAGCCGGGCGAGAAGACGGTCTTCCTCAAGAATCCGAAATACAAGCCGCGCAGCGAGCCCCCCTCGGGCCTGGCTGGCGGCAAGGTCGTCAAGATCGACCGGGTCGAGTGGATCGCCATGCCCGACGCGCAGACCCAGGTCGCCGCCATCCAGAACGGCGAGATCGACATGATCGAATCGCCCGGGCACGACCTGCTGCCGCTGCTGGCGTCCGACAAGAACATCAAGCTGGTCAACTACAATCCGGCGGGCCTGCAGTACACCTTCCGTTTCAACAGCCTGTTCAAGCCCTTCGACAACCCGAAGATCCGCCACGCGGTGTTCGTCGCCTTCGCCCAGGAGGACTTCCTCAAGGCCACGATCGGCGACCCGAAGTGGTACAAGGTGTGCAAGGCGCCCTTCATCTGCGGCACTCCGCTGGCCAGCGACGCCGGCATGGCCGATGTGCTGAACGGCAATGCCGCCAAGGCCAAGGAGCTTCTCAAGGAGGCCGGCTACGACGGCACGCCGGTCGTTCTGATGCAGTCGACCGACCTGCCGGTGCTGACCAACCTCGCGCCGGTCGCCAAGGCGCAACTCGAACGCGCCGGCTTCAAGGTCGACATGCAGTCGATGGACTGGCAGACGCTGGTCGCCCGCCGCGCCAAGAAGGATCCGCCGGACAAGGGCGGCTGGAACGCCTTCCTGACCGCGTGGGTCGCGGCCGACATCCTCAATCCTGTGATGGCGGGCTTCTTCAACGCCTCGTGCGACAAGGCGATGTTCGGCTGGCCGTGTGATGCGACCATCGAGAAGTTCCGTGACCAGTTCGCCCATGAAAGCGATCCGGCCAAGCAGAAGGAAACCGTCGAGAACCTGCAAAAGTACTGGGTAGATCACCCGACGCACGTCAATCTCGGCCAGTGGTATCAGCCGGCCGCTCAGCGTTCGAACGTCACAGGTATGATGACGGCGCCGGTCCCCGTCTTTTGGAACATGACGAAGAAGTAGCGTTCGATGCACGCGGGGCGCTCGCGCTCCGCGTGCCCATCGATGAAGGCGGATAGGGAAGCCGCCTTCTTCCATGGGGAAAAAACCGGAGGCTCAAATGAAACCGACAATTGGACGGCGTGAATTCGCGGCTCTGACGGCCGGCGCGGCGGCGGTGACGATGGCGCGGCCGGCGGCGGCCGCGCCGAGCGTGTTGCGCTATGTGAAAAACGGCAACCTGACCATCCTCGACCCGATCTGGACGACCGCCTACGTCACGCGTGACCACGGCTACATGATCTACGACACGCTGTTTGCGATGGACGAGACCAACGCCTTCAAGCCGCAGATGGTCGACAAGTACACCGTCTCGCCCGACAAGACACTGTGGACCTTCACCCTGCGCGACGGGCTGGCCTGGCACGACGACAAGCCGGTCACGGCGGAAGACTGCGTCGCCTCGCTCGAGCGCTGGGGCAAGCGCGACACGATGGCCCAGAAGCTCATGGACTTCGTCAAGGAGTTCAAGGCGGTCGACGCCAAGACCTTCACCATGCAGCTCAAGGAGCCCTACGGCCTGGTGCTCGACACGCTCGGCAAGCCGAGCTCGAACGTGCCCTTCATGATGCCCAAGGCCGTCGCCGCGACCGATCCGTTCAAGCAGATCGACAGCCACATCGGTTCGGGCCCCTTCATCTACGTCGAAGCCGAGTCCAAGCCCGGCGAGCGGCACGTCTACGCCAAGAACACGAAGTACAAGCCGCGCGCGGAGCCGCCCTCCGGCCTGGCCGGCGGCAAGGTCGTCAAGGTCGATCGGGTCGAGGTCATCGAGATGCCCGACACGCAGCAGCAGGTGAATGCCATCGTCGCCGGCGAGATCGACGTGGTTGAGCAGCTGCCGCACGACCTGATCCCCATCCTGAAGAAGGAGAAGGGCGTCACGCTCGTCGACTGGAATCCGCTCGGACACCAGTTCGTCATCCGCTTCAACTGGGTGAACAAGCCGTTCGACAATCCGAAGATGCGCCTGGCCGCGCTCTACTGCATGCAGCAGGAGGAGTACCTCAAGGCGACGGTCGGCGAGAAGGACTACTACAAGGTCTGCAGCGCCGCGTTCGTCTGCGGCACGCCCAACGCCTTCGAGGCGCCCAACGGCATGCTGGTGAAGGCCGACTTCGAGAAGTCCAAGGCGCTGCTGAAGGAAGCCGGCTACGACGGTACGCCGATCGTGCTGATGCAGTCGACCACCCTGCCGGTGCTGACCAACATGGCGCCGGTGACCAAGTCCCTGCTCGAGCGCGGCGGCTTCAAGGTCGACATGCAGTCGATGGACTGGCAGACGCTGGTCACACGCCGCACCAAGAAGGAGCCGGCCGACAAGGGCGGCTGGAACATCTTCCACACCTATTCGGTGGCGGCCGACGTACTGAATCCGATCGCCGATTCGTACATGGCCGCCAACGGCGCCAAGGCGTGGTTCGGCTGGCCGGACGACCCGGAGATGGAGAAGCTGCGCGACCAGTACGCCCGAGAGACCGATCCGGCCAAGGGCAAGGCCCTTGCCGGCGCGATTCAGACGCGCGCGCTCACCAATGCGCAGTATGGCTGGCTCGGCCAGTGGTATGGGCCCGGCGCCACCCGTTCCAACGTCTCCGGCTGGCTCAAGGCGCCGGTGCCGGTCATGTGGAACGTCGAGAAGAAGTAACGACGCGACGTCCCGGGCGGTGATGCCGCCCGGGATGCCGCTCCGATTGGGAAGCCATGCTCGATTTTGTTGCCCGCCGCCTCGTTGCGATCATCCCGGTCCTCGCGGTGGTCGCCGTCTTCGTCTTTCTCATGCTGCGGCTGACGCCGGGCGACCCCGCCGCGGTCATCGCAGGCGATAATGCGACATCCGACCAGATCGACGCGATCCGCGCAGCGCTCGGGCTCAACGAACCGATCTGGACGCAGTTCGCCATCTGGATCGGCAACATCCTGCAGGGCAATTTCGGCGAGAGCTTCTTCTTCAAGAAGACCGTGGCCGAGCTCATCGCCCAGCGTGTCGAACCCACGCTCGCCTTGGCCGTGTGCACGCTGGTCCTCGCAGTGGTCACCGCCGTGCCGCTCGGCGTGCTGGCCGCCTACCGGCACGGATCGCTGCTCGACCGCTTCGTCATGGGCTTTTCGGTGCTGGGCTTCTCGGTGCCGGTGTTCGTCATCGGCTATTGCCTGATCTACGTTTTCGCCATCGAACTCGGCTGGTTGCCGGTGCAGGGCTATATCCGCATCGGCGTCGATTTCTGGGGCTTCCTCGAGCGCATGGTGCTGCCGAGCGTGACGCTGGCGGTGATCTATGTCGCGCTGATCGCCCGCATCACGCGTGCCAGCGTCCTGGAAGTGCTGAACGAGGACTATATCCGCACCGCCCGCGCCAAGGGCCTGTCCAACCGGGTCGTGCTGATGCGGCACGCGTTGCGCAACGCCGCCGTGCCGATCCTGACCGTGATCGGCATCGGCATCGCGCTGCTGATCGGCGGCGCGGTCGTGACGGAAAGCGTCTACGGCCTGCCCGGCCTCGGACGTCTCACCGTCGAGGCGGTGCTGAGCCGCGATTTCCCGACGATCCAGGCCGTCATCCTGCTGTTCTCCGTCGTCTACGTCCTGATCAACCTGCTGATCGACATCAGCTACACCATCTTCGACCCGAGGATCCGCTATTGAGCGCGATAACCGAAGAAGTCGTCGACTCCGCCTCGATTTCGGCGGCGTCGGCCAAGCGCAAGAGCCTGTGGCTGCTGGCACTGCACAATCCCGCCGTCATCTTCGGCGGCGTCATCCTGCTGGTCATGCTGGCGATCGCCATCCTGGCGCCCTACCTCGGCACGGTGGATCCGACACGCATCAACCCGGCTTCCCGCAACAAGACTCCGGGCACCGAAATCACCTACAGGCTCGATGACGGGCAGACCACCAAGCGTGTCGCCCTCATGGGCACCGACAGCCTCGGTCGCGACGTCTACAGCCGCGTCCTCTACGGCACGCGCGTGTCGCTGGCGATCGGCGTGGCGGTCGCCGCCATTTCCGTGGCGATCGGCCTCATGATCGGTCTGGTGTCCGGCTATATCCGGTGGGCCGACGGCATCATCATGCGCATCATGGACGGGTTGATGGCCATCCCGGGCATATTGCTCGCCATCGCCCTGGTCTCGATCTGGCGCGCCGGCCTCATTACCGTGATCTTCGCTATCGTCGTACCTGACGTCCCGCGCGTCGTCCGCCTGGTGCGCTCGGTGGTGCTGACCGTCCGCGAGGAACCCTATGTCGAGGGCGCCATCTCGGTCGGCACGCCGACCTGGACGCTGATGCTTCGCCATATCCTGCCCAACACCATCGCGCCCCTGATCGTGCAGGGCACGTTCATCGCCGCCGCCGCAATCATCACCGAGGCGATCCTGTCCTTCCTGGGCATCGGCATCCCGCCGGAGATCCCGAGCTGGGGCAACATCATGGCCGAGGGCCGCACGCTGTTCCGCGTGTTCCCGCACAACATCCTCTTTCCCGGCATTTTCCTCGCTCTCACCGTCTTGGCGATCAACATCATGGGCGACGGGCTGCGCGACACGCTGGATCCGAAGATGAGCAAGAGCGTGTGATGCGGGGCATGATGACGTGTCGGCTGGTGTGGCGATGAGTGAAGCAAAAAGACCCGTTCTCGAGGTCCGCAACCTCTCGGTGGCGCTGCCCGCGGGCGCCGACCGCGTCCATGCCGTCGAAAAGGTGAGCTTCTCGGTCAATCCCGGCGAGATCGTCTGCCTGGTGGGCGAATCGGGCTCGGGCAAATCGGTGATCGCCTTCACCGTCATGGGCCTCCTGGCCAAGGCGCTGAAGCCGACCTCGGGCGAGATCCTGCTCGAGGGCGAGAACGTGCTGGCTGCCGGCGAGAGCAGGCTGCGCGAACTGCGCTGCACCCGCATGTCGATGATCTTCCAGGAGCCGATGACCGCGCTCAATCCGGTCATGACCTGCGGCCTGCAGATCGACGAGGTGCTGGAAACCCACACCAAGCTGGACGCCGCCCAGCGCAAGGCCAAGATCATCGCCATCCTGCGTCGCGTGAAGCTGCCGGAACCGGAGCGCGTCTACGCCTCCTACCCGCACCAGCTCTCGGGCGGCCAGCGCCAGCGCATCATGATCGCCATGGCGCTGGTGCTCGATCCCGTGCTGCTGATCGCCGACGAGCCGACCACGGCGCTCGACGTCACGACCCAGGCCGAGATCCTGAAGCTGATCGCCGAGCTGCAGGAAGGCCAGGGCACCGGCGTGCTGTTCATCACCCACGATTTCGGCGTGGTCGCCGAGATCGCCCATCGCGTCGCCGTGCTGCGCTGGGGCGAGCTGGTCGAGATGGGCCCGACCGAGCAGATCCTGTCGCGGCCCGAGCACAGCTATACCAAGATGCTGATCTCCTCGGTGCCGTCGATCCATCCCGTGCACCGCGGCGTGCGCAAGAACGGCATCACCGTGCTGCGCACCGAGAAGCTCGGCAAGACCTACAGCGGAAACGCCTTCTTCCAGAAGGCCAGGGTCGTGAAGGCCGCGGTCGATGTCGACCTCGACATCCGCCGCGGCGAAACGCTGGGCATCGTCGGCGAATCGGGCTCGGGCAAGTCGACCGTGGCGCGCTGCATCGCCCGGCTGATCGACCCGACCGACGGCAAGATTTTCCTGGGCGACACCGAGATCGCCACCATGCCGGCCGGCAAGCTCAGGCCTCATCGCCGGCGGGTGCAGATCGTCTTCCAGGATCCCTATCGCTCGATGAACCCGCGCATCACGATCGGCGAATCCATCATCGAGGGGCCGATGAATTTCGGCCTCAAGCGCGACGAAGCCCTCGCGCGGGCCAGGAAGCTGATGGAGACCGTGCGGCTCGATCCCAATTCGCTCGACCGCTATCCGCACCAGTTCTCGGGCGGCCAGCGCCAGCGCATCTGCATCGCCCGCGCGCTTGCCATGGAGCCCGAGCTGCTGATCGCCGACGAGGCGGTGTCGGCGCTCGACGTCTCGGTGCAGAAGCAGGTGCTCGAGCTGCTCGACGAGATCCGCCAGCGGCTCAACCTCGCCGTGCTGTTCATCACCCACGATCTGCGCGTCGCCGCCCAGATCTGCGACTACGTCGCCGTCATGAGCAAGGGCCGCGTCGTCGAATACGGCTCGGCCGAGCAGGTCTTCGGCGCGCCGCGCGACGACTACACCAAGGCGCTGTTCGCCGCCGCGCCCGGCCGCGACTGGGAGTTCGGCAAGTTCGCCGCCGCATGATTTGAGGGGGGTGATTTGAGCCCATCCGCCGGAGCGTGCTAGGCTTTTGCCTCGACCAAGGAAAAGCCCGCGAGGCAGTCGCTGCCGAGCCTCCCCCTGACCCGGCACCGCACAGAACGGTGAAACCGTGTCCAGGGAGGCTCATATGGCGGAGAGCGTCTACAAGGTCGTCGAGCTGGTCGGCACCAGCAGCGAATCCTGGGAAAAGGCGGCCAAGGCCGCCGTGGATCGTGCGGCGAAGTCGCTGCGCGACCTGCGCGTCGCCGAGGTCCTCGAGCAGGATCTCGTGATCGAAAAAGGCAAGGTCACCGCCTACCGCACCAAGGTGAAGCTCTCGTTCAAGTACGAAGGCGGCGGCTGACGGGCGTCACCAGCCTGCCATTTTCTGTCATCCTGAGCGCAGCGAAGAATCTCATGCCCGCGGCAAGCGGCGATGAGGTCCTTCGCTTACGCTCAGGACGACAGTAAACTTGCCCGATGTCATCCGGCCTGCTCGAAGACGCCTCGTTCAACCAGTCGCCGGCTTTCGGCGACGTCGACCTGTTCAGCGCCGACCGGCCGCTGGCGGATGCTGCGGCGCGCGCCGGGCTCGATCTCGCCGGCCTGTCGGCCTGCGGCAAGGATTACGGCGCGGCCGAAACGCTCGATCTCGGCCGGGTCGCCAACGAGAACCCGCCCAGGCTCCACATCATGGACGGCAAGGGCAACCGCATCGATTTCGTCGAATTCCATCCTGCCTATCACGCCTTGATGGCCAAGAGCATCGGCCACGGCATCCACGCCTCGGCGCACGACGGCAGCGACGGGCAGGCACCCGTCTCGACCCGCGCGGTGCGGCTCTATCTCGCGACGCAGGCGGAAGCCGGCCATATGTGCCCCATCACCATGACGCACGCCTGCATCGGCGCGCTGCGCTCCGAGCCGGCGCTGCTCGCGAAGTGGCTGCCCAGGATCCAGACCCGCACCTACGATCCGCGCCCGCTGCCGTGGTGGGAGAAGAACGGCGTGACCCTGGGCATGGGCATGACCGAGCGCCAGGGCGGCACCGACGTGCGCGCCAACATCACCCAGGCCGCTTCGCATGGCGATCATGTCGAGATCACCGGCCACAAATGGTTCATGTCGGCGCCGATGTGCGATGCCTTCCTGGTGCTGGCCCAGGCGCCGGAAGGCCTCACCTGCTATCTGATGCCACGCTACCGGCCCGACGGCAGCCAGAACGCGATCCGCTTCCAACGCCTGAAGAACAAGCTCGGCAACAAGTCGAATGCCTCCTCGGAGGTCGAATTCCACGGCGCCTATGCCGAGCGCGTGGGCGCCGCGGGCGCGGGCGTGCGCACCATCATCGAGATGGTGAATTTGACACGGCTCGACTGCGCCATCGCCTCGGCCGGCCAGATGCGCATCGCGCTCAGCCAGGCGCTGAGCCACATCCGCCACCGATCGGTCTTCCAGCGCCGCCTGGCCGACCAGCCCTCGATGCGCGCCACCGCGGCCGACCTCGCCCTCGAGCTCGAGGCGCAGGTGGCGCTGGTGTTCCGCCTGTGCCGCGCCTCCGAGCGCGCCGCCACCGATCCGGCCGAGGCGGCCTACGTGCGGCTGCTGACTCCGGCCGTGAAGTTCCTGGTGTGCAAGACCACGCCGCAGCTCGTCTATGAGGCGCTCGAGTGCCTGGGCGGCAACGGCTACACCGAGGACCTGCCGCTGGCGCGCTACTTCCGCGAATCGCCGCTCAACGCCATCTGGGAAGGCTCGGGCAACGTCATGGCGCTCGACGTGCTGCGCGCCGCCGGCCGCCATCCCGAGCAGGCGATGGCGACGCTGGGCGCCCTGGCGAAGACGGCGTCGGCTGCTTTCGATGTGCGCCCGCTCGCCGAAACGCTCGGCGCCGTGCTGCGCTCGGGCGATGCCGAGCGGCGCGCACGTTTCCTGTGCGAAGGCCTGGCCAGGATCGCAGCGCTGGCGGCCCTGGCCGAGGCGAACTCCGATTTCGCCACGCTCTACGGCGACACGCGGCTCGGCGGCATGAAGTTTGCGCAGTTCGGGACGGCCGATCTCGGAAGCGCCGAAGCCGCTCTGATGGACAGGGCGCTCGCGGCTTAGTGCCGGGAGCGCGCTTGCGGCACCCGACCGCTCCCCAAGATCGCGGCCATGAAAAAAATCTTTACCGCCTGCCTCGGCACCGAGACCAACACCTTCGCCTCCATTCCCACCGGCCACCAGCTTTTCGAGGAGACCTGCCTCTTCCGCAAAGGCAGCTACGGCAGGAACGTGCCGATGTTCGGGGCGCCGCTCGCCGTCTGGCGCGGCCGCGCCGAGGCCAAGGGCTGGCAGGTGGTCGAGAGCCTGTGCGCCTTCGCCCAGCCCGCCGGCAAGACGGTGAAGAAGGTCTACGAGGCCTTCCGCGACGAGATCGTGGCCGACCTCAAGGCGGCGATGCCGGTCGATGGCGTGCTGCTCTCCATGCACGGCGCCATGGTGGCCGAGGGCTACGACGACTGCGAAAGCGACATCCTCGCCCCCGTGCGCCGGGTCGTCGGACCGGACATTCCCGTCGGCGCCGAGCTCGATCTCCACTGCAACATCGGCGAGGGCACCTTGCGCGACGCCACCGCGCTGGTGCTGTTCAAGGAATATCCGCATATCGACGTGCCCGACCGCGCCGACGATCTCTTCACCGTCATGGAAGGCGCCATCGAGGGCCGCACCAAGCCGGTCATGGCGGCCTGGGACTGCCGCATGATCGGCGTGTTCCACACCACGCGCCAGCCGATGCGCGGCTTCGTCGACAAGCTCTTCGCGATGGAGGGCAAGGACGGCGTGCTGTCGCTCTCCATCGCCCACGGCTTCCCCTGGTCCGACATTAAGGAAATGGGCAGCAAGGTCATCGCCATCACCGACGGCGACAGGGCCAAGGCGGAAAGGATCGCGCGCGAGCTGGCGAGGAATTCTTCGCCATGCGCGCCGCCACCCAGCCGCCCTACGTCACGCTCGACGCCGCCATGGCACGGGTGACCTCGCACAACCTGCCCAAGCCCATGGTGCTGGCCGACGTGTCGGACAACGCCGGCGGCGGCGCCGCCTCGGATTCGACCTTCATCCTGAGCGCGCTGCTCGACAGGCAGGTGACGACGCCGCCATCGCCATGTTCTGGGATCCCGGCGCGGTGAAGCTTGCCTTCGAGGTGGGCGAAGGCGCGGAGCTCGACATCCGTCTCGGCGGCAAGCTCGGCCCGCAGTCCGGCCCGCCGATCGATGCCCGCGCCAGGGTGCTGAAGATCGAGAAGGACGTCACCATCGAGTTCGGCGGCCAGCGCAAGGGCGCCAGCCCGATCGGCGACGCGGCGGCGCTGCAGATCGACGGCGTGACGGTGATCGTCAACACCAAGCGTTCGCAGTGCCACAGTCTCGACTGCTTCACCAAGCTCGGTGTCGATCCTTCGACCAAGAAAGTCGTGGTGGTGAAGTCGATGCAGCATTTCCATGCCGCCTACGCGCCGATCGCCAGCGAAGTCGTCTATGTCGCGGCCCCCGGCGCCCTGGTGCCCGACTGGTCGCTTCTGCCCTACACCAAGGTCGACAAGGCGCAATGGCCGTT
>CAWJJJ010000034.1:0-47343 GCA_963843185.1 uncultured Alphaproteobacteria bacterium | reverse complement strand
TCGACCTGGCGCTCTACGACACCGCGCTGGTGGCGCTGGGCAACATGGGCTCGCACTACCTGATCGGCGGCGAGGAGCCGCGGCGCGCCGGCAACGGCCATTTCGCCTCGGCGCCCAACAACAGCTTCCAGACCAAGAACGGCAAGATCTACATGGCGGTCGCCAACCAGAAGCTGTTCGTCGAGACCTGTCGGGTGCTCGGCCATCCCGAATGGGCGACCGATCCGCGCTTTGCCAACCTCGCCGACCGGGTCGCCAACAAGCCCGAGCTGACGCGGCTGATCGAGGACGTGCTCAAGACCGACACCAAGGAGAGCTGGGCGCACAAGCTCAGGCACCTGCCGGCCGGGCCGATCCGCACCATGAAGGAGGCGCTCGACGAGCCCGAGGTCAAGCGCCGCGGCATGCTGAAGACCTACCAGCACAGCACGGCCGGGCCGGTGCCGATCATCGGCTCGAACTACCGTTTCTCCGACACGCCGGTCGACGACAGCCATCCGCCGCCGGCGCTCGGCGAGCACACCGATCAGGTGCTCAGCGAGGTGGCGGGGCTGCAGGCGAGCGAGATCGCCGCGCTGCGGGACAAGAAGGTCATCCTGTAGGAGGGCCGAGCCACCTCGTCAGCACCGCGTTCGTCTCGGCGGGCTTCTCCAGTGTGACGAGGTGCCCGCACTGCTCGACCACCATGAGCTCGCTGCCCGCGATCGCGGCGGCGATCTCCTCCGACAGGAAGAGCGGCGTCGCGGCGTCGTCGCGGCCGCACACTGATCACGGTCGGGCAGGCGATGCGCGGCAGGTCCGGCCGGCGGTCGGCGCGGATCGCCGCCAGCGCCTCCTGCCGCCTGTAGATCTCGACGCCGATCTCGCCGCACATGGCCACCACCTCGTCGATCAGCGCCTGGTCGGGCAGGCGATAGGCCGGGATGAAGCGCGCGAGCTGCAGGCCGAGCACCAGCTCGAAATGGCCCTGCTCGGTGAGCCGGATGCGGGCCGCGCGGATGGCCCGCTCCGCTTCGTTCTGGCCGCGCATGCCGGTGTCGAGCAGGGCGAGCCTGGTTACGCGCTCGGGGGCAAGCTGCATGATCTCGACCGCCAGCATGCCGCCCAGCGAGAGGCCAGCCAGCGCGAATTTCCGCCGGCATCTGGTCGACCACCCAGCCCGCGGCGCTTTCCAGCTTCCCAGATGCCGAGCGGCGCGATGCGCCAGTCGGGCACGACGATCTCGGCCACGTCGACCAGCGCCGCCACCTGGGCGGCGAACAGGCGCGGCGAGCACAACATGCCCGGCACGAGCAGCAACTGCGTCTTGGTCATCCTTCCTCTTCGCCGCCAGCGTAGCCTAGGCGATGCGGCTGGGATACCAATGGCAGACCATGGCCGTCCTGCCCTTCTCGCTTCCGCTCGCGACATCCGGCTCGACCTGTTCCGCGGCCTGGCGCTGTGGTTCATCTTTCTCGACCACATCCCGACCAACGTCATGAGCTGGCTGACCGTGCGCAACTACGGCTTCAGCGACGCCACCGAGATCTTCGTCTTCATCTCGGGCTACACCGCGGTGATCGCCTATGCCCGCATGATGGAGCGCGAGGGCTGGCTGCGCGCCGCGGCGCGCATCTACCGGCGCGTCTGGCAGCTCTACGTCGCCCACATCCTGCTGTTCGTGGCCTTCTCCGCGCAGATCGCCTGGGTCTCGATCGCCCACGACACGCCCGCGCTGATCGAGGAGATGCAGCTTCTCGGCCTGGGCCAGAACCCCTACCAGGCCATTCTCGAGGCGGCCCTGCTCAAGTTCCGGCCGGTCAATCTCGACGTACTGCCGCTCTATATCGTCCTGCTGGCGGCCTTCCCATTCGTCCTGCCGGCGGTCGTGCGCTGGCCGTTGGCCGTGATCGCGGCCTCGCTCGCCCTTTATGCCGCGACCTGCCACTACAACTGGAACCTGCCCGCCTACCCCGACGAGAAGGTCTGGTACTTCAATCCGATGGCCTGGCAGGTCGTGTTCTATGGCGGCGCGGCCTGCGCCGTGCTCGGCCCGCAGCTCGCCTGGCTCGACCGCTTCCGCCTGGCCGCTGACCGTCCTTGCCGTCCTTTATCTCCTGTTTGCCGCCTTTATCGCCCTGTCCTGGCACTACAATCCGCTGGAGCGGCTGGTACCGGACTGGGTCGCCCGGCTGATCTACCCGATCGACAAGACCAACATCGATATCCTGCGGTTTATGCACTTCCTGGCGGTCGCCTGGCTGGTCCGGCGGCTTGTCCCGTCCAATTCGGCCTTCCTCACGTGGCGGATTTTCGAGCCACTTCGCAGATGCGGCGAGCAGTCGTTGCTTATATTCTGCCTGGGCACCTTTCTTGCGTTGTCCGGACAGGTGATCGTCAGTCAATTCGAAGAGTCGCTCCTGTCGCAGATTTCGGTGAGCGTCGCAGGCATCGTCGTCATGTGCGCGGTCGCCTATGTCGCGGCCTGGTTCAAGAGCGGGGGACCGGCTGGACCGAGAAAGACGTCGACAGCGCGGGAGCCGTGCCGTGAATCGTGCCTGGCTCTGGCTGGCGGCCTCTGTGGTGGCTATTCCTGCCGGCGGCCGCGTCGCCGCAATCGATGACCCATTGTCGCGCCACGCCCGAATTGCTCGAGCTCGGCACGCCGCTCGACGCCGCGCGCAAGTCGATCGCCGAGCGCAAGCAGCTGCGCATCGTCGCGCTGGGTTCGTCCTCGACCTCGGGCTACGGCGTATCCAATCCCGCCTTCGCCTATCCGGCGCAGCTCAAGATGGGCCTCGACAAGGCGCTGCCCGGCGTCGACGTCGACGTCATCAACCGCGGCATCGGCGGCCAGGACGTCGAGGAGATGGCCGCGCGCATGCGCGCCGACATGCAGGGCAATCCCGCGTCCCTCGTGGTCTGGCAGACCGGCACCAACGCCGCCATCCGCCAGATGCCGCTCGACAAGTTCGAAGTCTATCTGCGCAAGGGCCTGGCGCTCGGCCAATCGCTGGGCGCCGACTTCGTGCTGATGAACCTGCAATACGTGCCCGCTGTCGTCGCCGCGCCCGACAAGGAGGCCTACGAGAAGATCATGGCCGCCGCGGCCAAGGAGTACGGCGCCGGCCTGTTCCGCCGCTACGACATCATGCACGGCTGGTACGAAGACGGCATGCCCTATGCGCAGTTCGTCCAGCTCGACGGGCTGCATCTCAACGACTTCGGCCAGAAATGCATCGGCAAGCTGCTCACCAAGGCGATCCTGAATTCGCTGAACGGTCCGTGAGGCCATGCCGCGGCGTTTCGTCGACCTGTCGATCTATCTCGAAAACGACGTGATCTCCGATCCGGTGCCGTTCGGGCCGAAGATCCAGTATCACACGCATGACAAGACGGCCGGCCAGATCGCGAGCTTCTTCCCCGGTCTCAAGAAGGAAGACCTGCCGGACGGCCAGGGCTGGGCGGTCGAGAACGTCAATCTGTCGACGCACAACGGCACGCATCTCGACGCGCCCTATCATTTCCATCCGACGATGAACAAGGGCGAGCGCGCCATCACCATCGACGAGGTGCCGCTCGACTGGTGCTTCCAGCCCGGCGTGAAGCTCGACTTCCGCGCCAAGCCCGACGGCCACGTCATCACCGCCAAGGAAGTCGAGGAGGAGCTCTTGCGCATCGGCCACGAGCTGAAGCCGCTCGAGATCGTCGTGGTCAACACGCGCGCCGGCTCGCGCTACGGCAATCCCGACTACGTGAATTCGGGCTGCGGCATGGGCTACGACGCCACCATGTTCCTGCTCGAGAAGGGCATCCGCCTCACCGGCACCGACGCCTGGAGCTGGGATGCGCCGTTCTATTTCACCGCCCAGAAATGGGCGAAGGACCACGATCCGTCGATCATCTGGGAAGGCCACAAAGCGGGCCGCGACATCGGCTACTGCCATCTCGAGAAGCTGCACAATCTCGAGGCGCTGCCGGGCCACGGCTTCACCATTTCCTGCTTCCCGCACAAGATCCGCGGCGCCTCGGCCGGCTGGACGCGCGCCGTGGCGATCTTCGAGGAGTAGGGCCTAGGCGAGCGGCCCCTAAGCGAGGGGTTCCGGCTCGCCCGGCGGCAGCGCCATCTCGAAGACGTTGAGCGTCATCGACACCAGCATGTAGTAGCCGCACACGCCGACCAGATCGACGACGCCCTGCTCGCCGAACGCGTCGACGGCGCGCTTGTAGTTGGCCGCGGAGACGCGATTGGTGTCGAGATATTCGGTGACGAAATCGTAGACGATCCTCTCGACGTCGCGCGTGAAGGGCGGCGTCTGGCGCGTGCGCACCGCCTCGATGATGGCGGGCGCCAGCCCGGCTTCCTTGGCCAGCCGCGCATGGGCGTAGAATTCGTACTGCGCCTTGAAGTGGCGGCCGACGAGGCAGATCGCCAGCTCGGACAGGTCCCTCGGCATCGAGTTGTTGAAGCGGCAATATTCGCCGAGCTTCTGCGCGCGGTCGGCCAGGCTTGGGCTGCGCAGCCAGGGCTCGAAGGGGCCGCGCAGGCCGCCGCGCGGGCCGGATACGATCGCGTCGGCCACCTTCTTCTGTTCGGGCGTGAGCTTGTTGAGGTCGAGCGGGGCCAGACGCGGCATGAGACGATATCCTCCAGTTACAACGGGCAGCCGGCGTCGCCGACGCTGTTCTTGTCGGCGTTGTCGAACATGTGGTTGATGATCGCCTCTCCGGCGCGCTGGGCCTTTTCGGCCTGCGTCGTGCAGGATCCCGTCGCCGTCCACAGCACCTTGCCGGTGTTCAGCGCGTAGAGCGTGAGCGTGATGCGCAGCGTCGGGCCGGCCGTCGGCGGCGTCAGCCCGTCACGCCGCCTGATCGGATTGCTGGGCAGCGCCATGCGTGGATTGGAGCCGGGCTCGGCATATTCGGGCTGGCCGCCGATCGTGCCGGTGCTGCGGCCGCTGCCGCCCAGCAGGTCGAAGAAGCTCACGTCCATGCGCATGACGTTGCCGCCGCTGAAGCCCACCTCGTTGCCGCGCTGAGACAGGCGGACCATCACCTGGCGACGCAGCTCGCGCGACAGGTGGTTGTCGGAGGTGAGCTGCACCGCGACCTTGGCCTTGGGGATTTTCTCGTAGGCCTTGACCTCCAGCTCGCCGAGCTTGGGGCCCTGGCCCACGCCCGGGACCATGCTTTGCGCCAGGACGGGCAGCGCCAGGATGATCGCCGAAAAGGCCGTGAGGATGGCCGCGATGTGTGCCGCGAAGTGCATCTTGTTCCTCCTAGGCCGTCAGTTTGCGCCAGCCGGGTTCGTCCCGGTCGAGCATGCGCTTCAGCAATTCGAAATGCAGGAAGGCCTGCTGCGCCTCGCCCGCGATCTGGCCGGCGGTGTGCTCGGCCAGCGCCGCGTCGACATTGTGCAGCGGCCGGCCGGTCTGCATCGCCAGCACCTGCACCATAGCCGTGCGCTCGAGATAGTAGAGGTCATCGTAGGCCTGGGCGACGGTAGGACCGGCGACGATGATGCCGTGATTGCGCAGGAACAGGATGTCCTTGTCGCCCATGGCACGGCACATGCGATCACCTTCCTGCGAGGACAATGCGACGCCGGCATAGACCTCGTCGTAGGCGATGCGGTTCCAGTAGCGGAACGCGTTCTGGGTGCACATCTCGATCCGCCCGTCGCGGATCGAGGTGAGCGCCGTGGCGTAGGGCATGTGGGTATGGAGCACGACCTTGGCGCGCGGGTTGCCGGCATGGATGCGGGCATGGATGAAAAAGGCGGTCGCCTCGACCGGGTACTTGCCCTCGACGATGTTGCCGTCGCCGTCGGCCATCACCAGATCGGACGGCGCGATCTCCGACCAGTGCAGGCCCTGCGGATTGACCAGGAACAGCTCTTCGCGGCCGGGCACGGTCATGCTGAAGTGATTGCACACGCCCTCGTTCAGGCCATGCCGCGCCGCCGACCGGAGCGCCGTCGTGAGGTCGATCCGCGCCTGGGTTACTGGGTCATTGGCCAGCATCGAAAGAGCTCCATTGGCAAGGTGCGTCGTGGCGCGGATGATGCGGCCAAGCGCGTATCGCGGCCAAGCAAATTCGCCGCCGCCGGGAGGCGAGCCGTGAATCTGCTGTTTCGCTCGCCGCTGGGCGCATTGCTGGCCAGACCTTGGGTCGATCGGGCCGGGTTGTTCGGGCTGCGACGCTGGTACTTTCCGTTGTCGCGCCTCTGGGCGGCGGCCAATGCCGCTGACGACGACGTCGGCCGCTTTTGCGAGGAGGTTGGCGCGCCGATGGCGGGCTTCTGGCCCGACCCGTACCTGCGCGGCGTCCTGGCGCACACCGCCCGCCTGCGAAAGGCCGCCGAGGCGGCGAGGGCTGCCTGGGAAACGGCGATGTTCAGCGAAAAGGGGACGGAACCTGAAGATCTCCTGCGCCTGCTCGACCGACAGCGCAGGATCGCCGCCACGCGTCATCTGGCGTGCCGCGCGGCCTTCTATCCGCTGCTGTTTCCGCGCCGTCCGCCGGCGGCGCGATGGCAGATCGACCAGCCGGCTCAGGTGCAACGCGACCTCGGCGCGGCGATGGATCGGCCCGATGATCTTTATGACGTTCCGATCGACGTGCGAGCGATCACTGTCTCGCCGCCGGTCCTGAAGAACGGCATGCGCGAATATTGGCTCCGTGCGCCGACACCGGCGGCGCGGCTGCGCGAACGGCCCGGCAGCGAGATGCTGTATGCCCGCGTCGTCGAACCGGCCGACGCCGTGCCGCACGCCACGCTGATCCAGGGCAGCGGCCTTTGTCTTGAGTTCGAGCTTCTCTCGATCGCCATGGATCCTGCCGCGCGGCTGGCCGGTCATGGGCTGGCGTGTGATGGAGCCCATTTCTCCCTATCACGGCCTGCGCGCGATGCCCGGACGCTATGGCGGGGAGCCGTTCTTTGCCGCCGGGCCGACGAGTTCGATCGACCTCATCGCCGGTCAGGCGATCGAGTCGGCGCTGCTGGTCGCGTGGTGTCGCCGCCGGTTTCGCGGCAGGGTGGCGCTGGCCGGCATTTCGATGACGTCGTTCGTCGCCCAGCAGGTCGCCAGCCGCTGCCGTTTTTGGCCGTCGGACGCGCGGCCGGACGCGATCATGCTGATCAGCCACTCCGGGCGCATCGAGGACGTGACGTTCGACGGCGAACTGGCCGTGACGCTCGGCCTCGATCGCGCCCTGCGCGGCGGCCGGCTGGTCGCGCGAGAGGCTGGCCCAGCTTTCGCGCCTCGTCGATCCGAGCCAGACACCGTCGCTGCCACCCTCGCATATCGTCTCGGTGCTCGGCGAGACCGACCGGTGGGTGCCCTACGATGCCGGCCTGGCCGTGGCGCGGCGATGGGAGCTGCCGGAGCAAAACATCTTCAGGTATCCGCTCGGCCACCTTGGCATGCCCGTGCAGCTTGCGCGCGATATCGCGCCGTTCGAACGCCTCAGGCAGGTGTTGGCGGGAACGTAGCGCCAGTGGAGGACACTTCGCGCACCAGCTTGTTGCGCACGGCGCGGCCGAACTGGTCGAAATTTCCGGCCACGATGACGAACGAGCCCGGCCCACCGATGACGTTCTCCTCGTAGTACTTGTCGAGCGTGAGGTCGGGCGGGCGGCCGAAGTTGGTACGGTTCATCATCACCGGCAGGCCGTTGATCACGATGCCCTGCGCCACCAGCTTGTCGCGCACCAGCTCGGCAGGCGGTCCGTCGTTGGTGCGGCCGTCGCCGGAAATGTCGATGACGCGACGCTTCGAGATGAATCCGGAATTCTCGAAGCGTTGCGCGGCATGAGCCAGCGCCGCACCGACGGCGGTCCAGCTCTGCGACGTGCGCGGCGCCTCGGCGAGCTTCTCGGCAAACCGTCGCGCGGCTGGGCCGCTGTCGATCACCGTCCAGTCGATCACCACCATCTGGTAGTGCGTGCCCGCCCATTCGACGTAGCAGAGCGCGATGCGCTTGTTCTCGCCCGACAGGATGGCGTCGATGACGCGATCATTGGTAAGCGCGTCGATATAGCCGCGGCGCTGCAGTTCGGCCTCGACCTCGTCGATCGATCGCGACACGTCGACTGCCAGAACGAGCTGCAGGTCGACCGGCAGATCGGCCGCCCGGGCCGACGTCGCGGCGGTCAATGCCGCCAAGGAGCCCACAAGCGCTGTCCGTCGCTTCATGTCCGTCTCCTGCGAAGGCCATGAGCGAGCATACCACCGGCATCGGTCGCGCAAACAAAAACGCCGGAGGGAAACCCTCCGGCGTTTCGGTCGGCCGTCGCTCGCGGCCTATTGATCGTCGTCGAACCCGCGCTTGCGCGGTTCGTAATCACGTTCCCGCCGCGGGCGGTCGGGCGCACCGCCCTGATGCCGGCGCGCCGGCCGGGTGACTTCGGCGCCACCGCCGTCAAAACCACCTGCCGGCGGAGGCGCGCCGGAGAAATCGGCACGCCGGTCGCGCATCGGGCCGCCGTCGCCAGAACCACCGCCAGGGCCGGAGGGCGCGCCGCGATAACCGCCGCCGCCGCCACCGCCGTAACCGCCGCCGCCCCGCGATCGCCGCCACCGCCGCCGCGATAGCCACCGCCACCGCCGCCGCCGCCGTAGCCGCCACCGCCGCCGCGATCACCACCGCCGCCGCCATAGGGCGGACGCGGGCCGCGCGGACGGAACCCGCCGCCATCGCGGCCGCCACCACCGCCGCCGCCGCCAAATCCTCCGCCGCCGCCACCGCCGCCGGGCTGGCGCTCGACGGCTTCACGGACCGCGATCGACCGGCCATCCAGCAACGCGCCGTTCATGGCCTGCATGGCCGCGGCGCCCTGGTCATCGGTTTCCATCTCGAGGAAGGCGAAGCCGCGGCTGCGGCCGGTTTCGCGATCCACGATCACTTTCGAAGAACTCACGGTGCCGAACTGAGAGAAGGCTTCTTGCAGACGCTCAGACGTGACCGAATAGGGCAGATTGCCCACAAACAATTTGCGACTCATTCAAGGCTCGGGGCTGGAGGACGGGTAGAGCGGAGTCCGGCGCGCGCTTGCTGGACTGCTGGGTCCAAGCGTTTCAATGACATTTGACAGATGACCAAGAAGCTCACGGAAAGACGTTGACCGGTATCGCGCTCCGCGACTGTACCGAGACTCGTGATGATGCTCGTCGGCTCGTGTCGCAATGCAGCACTTATGCGCTGATTCACCGCTTGAGTCCACCGCCGCCGCGAGGGTTGAGATCGCTCGGGGCAAGTCACACAATCGCCACGGAAATTGGAGGAACGCCATGATCGTCGACCATCGCACCTACGAGCTGCAGCCCGGGAGACTGCGCGACTTTCTCGCGCTCTACGAAAATGAGGGCTGGCCGGTGCAGAGGAAGCATCTTGGCAATCTTGTCGGTTTTTTCACCACCGAGGTCGGCAACGTCAACGAGATCGTGCATATCTGGGCGTACGAAGATGTCGCCGACCGCGCCAAGCGCCGCGCCGCGATGGCCGCCGACCCGGCCTGGCAGGCTTATTTGCAGAAGAGCCGAGAGTTCATGAAGCACATGAACAACAAGATATTGGTGCCGACGTCCTTCTCACCCACGAAGTAAGGGAAAAAACATGACGACCTCGCATACGCGCCGCAGTGGCGCGCAGGTCCTGATCGACCAGCTGCGCATTCACGGCACCGACACGATCTTCGGCGTTCCGGGCGAGAGCTACCTCGCCGCGCTCGACGCGCTCTACGCCCAGCGCAACTCGATCCGCTACGTCATCTGCCGCCAGGAAGGCGGCGCGGCCAACATGGCGGAGGCCTACGGCAAGCTGACCGGCAAGCCCGGCGTCTGTTTTGTGACCCGCGGGCCGGGCGCCACCAATGCCAGCATCGGATTGCATACCGGCTTCCAGGATTCGACGCCGATGATCCTGCTGGTCGGCCAGGTGGCGCGCGAGGCCGCCGACCGCGAGGCCTTCCAGGAGATCGACTACCGCCGCATGTTCGGCCAGATGGCCAAATGGGTCGTCCAGATCGAGGATGCGCGGCGCATACCCGAGTTGATCAGCCAGGCATTCCACACGGCGCTGAATGGCCGGCCGGGTCCGGTCGTGGTCGCCCTGCCCGAGGACATGCTGGTCGACGAGGTCGAGGTGGCCGATGCCGGCCCCTACAAGATCGCCCGCGGCGCGCCCGCGCCGGACGACATGGCGACGCTGCGCACCCTGCTCGACGCGGCGGAGCGGCCGATGGTGATCGTGGGCGGCGGCGGCTGGAGCGCACAGGCCTGCGCCGATATCCGCGCCTTCGTCGAGGCCAACGACCTGCCGGTCTGTGCCTCGTTCCGCAACCAGGACCTGTTCGACAACCGCCATCCCAACTATGTCGGCGACCTGGGTGTCGGCGTCGGGCCGGCGCTTGGGCAAGCGTCTCAAGGCCTGCGACCTCATCGTCGCCGTCGGTCCGCGTCTCGGCGAGGCGACGACCGGCGGCTACACGCTGTTCGATCTGCCGGTGCCCAGGCAGAAGCTGGTGCATGTCCATGCCGGCGCCGAGGAGCTGGGCCGCGTCTATCAGGCGACGCTGCCGATCAACAGCGGCATGGCGAACTTCGCCGCCGCCGCCAAGGCGATGAAGCCGGTCGACGGCAAGCGCTGGAAGGCTGGCGTGGCCGAGGGCCATGCCGAATATCTCGACAACATCAAGCCCGGGCCGCTGCCCGGTGCGGTGAACATGGGCGAGGTCATCGCCTGGCTGAACAAGCGCCTGCCCGACGATGCGATTGTCACCAACGGCGCCGGCAACTACGCGGCCTTCCTGCACCGCTTCTTCCAGTATCGCGGCTTCAAGACACAGCTCGCGCCGACCAGCGGGGCGATGGGCTACGGCGTGCCGGCGGCAGTGGCGGCCAAGATCGCCCAGCCCAGCCGCATGGTCGTGTCGCTGGCCGGCGACGGCTGCTTCCTGATGAACGGCCAGGAGTTCGCGACGGCGGTCCAGCACGGCGCCAACGTGGTGATCGCGGTGGTCGACAACGGCATGTACGGCACGATCCGCATGCACCAGGAGCGTGAGTATCCGACGCGCGTCTACGGCACCGAGCTCAAGAACCCCGACTTCGCCGCCTACGCCCGCGCCTTCGGCGGCCATGGCGAGACGGTCGAGAAGACCGAGGACTTCGCCGCGGCCTTCGAGCGCGCGGTCGCGGCAGCCAAGCCTGCGATCATCCATGTCAAGACCGACCCCGAGGCGCTCACCTCGCGCATCACGTTGACCAAGCTCCGCGAGCAGGCGCTGGCGAGGCAGAAGCACTGACGGCCTCAGGCCGTCAGCACCGGCACGCCATAGGCTTTGAAGCTGCGATCGCGTGTCACGATCGTCAGGTCCTCTTCCATGGCCTGGGCGATCAGCATACGGTCGAACGGGTCGCGATGATGAAAGGGCAGGTCGCGCAACCGCCGAAGGTGAGCAACTTCTATCGGCAGCAGCGATGTCGCCATGCCCGCGAAGGCGATGGTGAGGTCGTCGGGCAGCGAGAGCTTGCCAACCGACGCCTTTATTTCGAGCTCCCAAAGCGAGACGACGCTGGCAACCCGCTCATTGTCGGAACGTTGCAAAGCGCGCCGCGCCGGCGCAGACAACATCGCCGGATTCCACAACGCCCAAAGCAAGGCGTGCGAATCGAACAGAAGCCTCAAGGGTCGACGGGCTCGTTCAGCGCCTCGTCGAACATCGCCTCGATCTCGGCATCGAGCTCCGGCGAATCCCAGCCCGGCTGTACCTTGATCTCGTCCTTGAGCAGCCCGAGCCGAGGCTTCTTCCGTGGCTCGTAGGCTGCCAGGCGCGCGACGGGCTTGCCGGCCTGGCAGATGACGATTTCCTCGCCGGCGCGTGCGGCGGCGATCAGCTTGGAAAGCTGCGTCTTGGCCTCATGCGTGTTGACATATTTCATCGTAGCTAACTTAGCTAATCAGGCCGTGCGTTACAAGACCACGCTTGCCCTCGCGCGCCATCGCTACTATAAGACGGCCTCGTGGAGATTTGAGCCGACCGGCTTGCGACCACGTTAAAAATCGCTAAAAGGTCGGAGGTGCTCGCAAAAGCCCCCGCCCTTCCAGGTCGGGGGCTTTTTCGTTGCGCGTCTTTGGGACGCGGACGTGAGGAGAGGGCAATGGACGGATCGATCCCGAACAAGAAGGCACGTGCCGATCAATCGGCGTGGCGGCCGCAGACGCGCGCCGTGCGCGGCGGCCAGTTGCGCAGCAACTTCGACGAGACGTCGGAGGCGCTGTTCCTGACATCGGGCTATGCCTATTCGAGCGCCGAGGAGGCCGAGGCCACCTTCAAGGGCGAGAGCAGCCACTACCAGTATTCGCGCTTCGGCAATCCCACCGTCACCATGTTCGAGAACCGGCTGGCGGCGCTCGAAGGCGCCGAGGCCTGCCGCGCCACCTCGACCGGCATGTCGGCGGTGTTCTTCACGCTGCTGGCGCTGCTCAAGTCGGGCGACCGCATCGTCGCGGCGCGCCAGCTCTTCGGCTCGTGCCACTACATCGTGGCCGACCTCCTGCCCAAGTACGGCATCGAGGGCGAGTTCGTCGACGGCGGCGACCTGAAGGCCTGGGAGAAGGCGCTGTCGAAGCCGACGCAGGCCGTGCTGTTCGAAATCGCCGTCCAACCCGATGCTCGACATCGTCGACATCAAGGCGGTGTGCGACCTGGCGCACAAGGCCGGCGCCAAGGTCGTCCTCGACAACGCCTTCGCCACGCCGATGCTGCAGCGGCCGCTCGAATGGGGTGCCGACATCGTCGTGCACTCCGCCACCAAGTACATCGACGGCCAGGGCCGGACCCTGGGCGGCGCGATCCTGGGCTCCAAGGAGTTCATCCTCGAGAAGCTGCAGCCGATCATCCGCAACACCGGCCCATCGCTCAGCCCGTTCAACGCCTGGGTGCTGGTCAAGGGCCTGGAGACGCTGGGCCTGCGCATCGACCGCCATTGCGCCAATGCCGCGCGCGTGGCCGACGCCCTGGCGGGCCATCCCGCCATCTCCCGTGTGCTCTATCCCGGCCGCAGCGACCATCCCCAGCACAAGCTCGCCATGAAGCAGATGTCGGGCGCAGGCGGCGTCGTCACGTTCGACCTCAAGGCCGGCAAGTGGGCCGCGTTCGAGACGCTGAACCGCCTGCAGCTGATCGACATCTCCAACAACCTGGGCGATGCCAAGAGCCTGGTCACCCATCCGGCGACCACGACTCACATGCGCATCGGCGCCGAGGAACGCGCCAAGCTCGGCATCGGCGACGGCACCGTGCGCATCTCGGTCGGCCTGGAGGACGTCGAGGACATCATCGCCGACCTGGTGCAGGCGCTCGGCGGCTGACGCGCCGCCATGTCTCTCGCCAGGAGCCTGTGGGAGGCAAATTCCGACTTGGCCGAGCGCATCCTGGCGCACGGCTTCGTGCGCGGGCTGGCCGACGGCATCGCTGCCGATCAAGAGCTTCAAGGGCTACGTGGCGCAGGATGCCTATTTCCTCGAAGCCTTCGCGCGCGCCTATGCCTTCTGCCTGGCCTACAGCACCGCGCGCGAGGACATCGAGAGCTTCGCCGACCTGATCGCGGGCGTGCGCGAGGAACTCGAGCTGCACAAGAGCTACGCCCAGCGCTGGCAGGTCGAGCTCACCGGCGTGCAGCCGATCGCCGCGACCGCCGCCTATACGGGCTTCCTGCTCGAGACCGCCGAGCGCGGCAAACTGGGCGAGACGATCGCGGCGATGACACCCTGCATGCGGCTCTACGCCTATCTCGGCCGGTCGCTGGCGGCGCGGGAGGTGGCGCCGCTCTACGACGAGTGGATCAAGACCTACGCCGATCCCGGCTTCGAGGCGCTGGCCGTGCGGCTCGAGGCGCTGCTCGACAGGCACGCCACCGACAGCGCACCGGTGCGCGCCAACTATCGCCGCGCCATGGAACTGGAATACGGCTTCTTCGACGCCAACGTCTGAAGGCTTTCTGTCGTCCTGACGTGGGCTTTGGGCCCACGTCAAAGCGCGGCGAGCTTTTCCATCGAACGATCGAGAGCGCCGTGCAGGTCGGCGGTGAGTTGGGGCCCCATCGCCGCGCGCACTTCCTGTTCGGCTGCCGCCCACAGCGGCAGGGCGCGCTTGAACAGGGCGCGGCCGGCCTGTGTCGCCACCAGCTCGTGGCGGCGCTTGTCGCCGGATGTCGCGCGTTCGATCAGGCCGCCCTGGAGCAGGGGCCGCAGGTTGCGCGTGAGCGTCGTGCGGTCGGTCGCCAGCAGGTCGGACAGGCGGCCGATCGTGATCGGCCCCTCGGCGGCCACGAAACCCAGCAGCGAGAATTGCGAGATCTTGAGACCGGTGGGCGCCAGATGCCGGCTGTAGATCTGGGTCACGCGCCGCGCCGCGCCGCGCATGCGAAAGCAGGTGCATTCGGCGGGCGACAGACGGAGCGGGGCGGGGGCCGACATGAGTCGAGACTAGCGCCATCGCTTGCGCCGGCAAAGGCTTAATGTGTATATGCACGCAAATAGCGGACGGAGACGACGATGAGCGCAGACGCGGGTTTTGGCGTGGTGCCGCTGGAACAGGCCCGCACCATGGATGGACTGACCTTGTTCAAGGGCCTGATGGAGGGCCGTTTTCCGGCACCGCCGATCTCCAAGGTGCTGGGCTTCAAGGTGACGGAGGTCGAGCTGGGGCGGGTCGTATTCACCTACACGCCGGTGTTCGAGCACTACAATCCGCTGGGCACGGTGCATGGCGGCATCGCCGCCACCCTGCTCGATTCGGTGATGGGCTGCTGCATCCACACCACGCTCAAGGCGGGCATCGGCTACACCACGGTCGAGATCAAGGTGAACTTCGTGCGCGCCATGACCGACAAGACCGGCCCGGTCCGAGTCGAGGGCCACCATCAATGTCGGCTCGCGCATCGCCACGTCGGAGGGCAAGCTCTTTGATGGCGCCGGCAAGCTGCTCGCGCACGGCACGACGACCTGCCTGATCTTCCCGATCTAGAACGCAGCGCACTGGAATGCGCCCGGTTCGTCGGCATGCGGTTGTTTTGCCCGACGGATGCAGCCCCTTGCCCGATTTGACCTTTTGGCGGGAAAATCCCATGTCAGGGGCCTTCAGGGACACCTCGCGCGATGTACACAGCCACAACCCGTGCCATTCAGGTCACCGTCAGGCCGCAATATCTGCCTGACCAGTCCGATCCGGCCAAATCCCAGTTCGTGTGGGCCTATCAGGTCCGCATCGAGAACAAGGGCGATGTCTCGGTGCAGCTGCGCAGCCGCCACTGGAAAATCACCGACGCGCTCGGCCGATCGCAGGATGTCAGGGGGCCCGGCGTGGTCGGCAAGACGCCGATGCTGCGCTCGGGCGACGTGTTCGAGTACACTTCGCACACACCGCTCTCCACGCCATCCGGCTTCATGGGCGGCACGTATCAGATGGTGAGCGAGTCCGGCGAGAACTTCGACATCGAGATCCCGACCTTTTCACTCGACACGCCCGGCTCCGAGCGGCGGCTCAACTGAGGGGAACGACATGAACAGGATTCTGAAGAAGGGCGCGATGGTCTCGCTCGCCACCGGCCTCACGCGCCCCTCGCGCGAGGAGGCGGAGGAAGCGGTGCGCACGCTGATCCGCTGGTCGGGCGACGATCCCGCGCGCGAGGGCCTGGCCGGCACGCCCGATCGCGTCGTGCGCTCCTACGAGGAATTCTTCGCCGGCTACGACCAGGATCCGCGCGACATGCTGCAGCGGACCTTCGAGGAGGTCGAGGGCTACGACGAGGTCGTGGTGCTGCGCGACATCCGTCTGGAATCGCACTGCGAGCACCACATGGTGCCGATCATCGGCAAGGTCCATGTCGGCTACCTGCCCGACAAGCGCGTCGTCGGCATCAGCAAGCTCGCCCGCGTGGTCGACGCCTACGCCCACCGCCTGCAGATCCAGGAGAAGCTCACGGCGCAGATTGCCAACACGCTGCAGGAAGTGCTGCAGCCGCGCGGCGTCGCCGTCGTCATCGAGGCGGCGCACCAGTGCATGACCACGCGCGGCGTGCACAAGTCCGACGTCACCATGGTGACCAGCCGCATGCTGGGCGCCTTCCGCGACAACGGCGAGACGCGCCGCGAATTCCTGACCATGATCGGTCGTACGTCCATCTAGGAACCAGGGCATCTGGGTAGAACAAAGGGTATCATGGCAGGAGAGATCGTCGGTTCCGTCGAAATGCTGCGCCGTCTCGTGGCGTTCGACACCACGTCGCGCAATTCCAATCTGGCGTTGATCGAGTACGTTCAAGGTTACCTCAAGGGACACGGCATCGAGTCCAAGCTGGTGCCGAGCGAGGACGGCACCAAGGCCAACCTGTTCGCGACCGTCGGGCCCAACGTGAAGGACGGCGTGGTGCTGAGCGGCCACACCGACGTCGTGCCGGTCGACGGCCAGCCGTGGGACACCGATCCGTGGACGCTCACGCTCAAGGACGGCAAGTATTACGGCCGCGGCACCTGCGACATGAAGGCGTTCTACGCCATCGGCCTCGCCATGCTGCCGGAGTTCAAGAAGGCGCCGCTCAAGCGGCCGATCCATTTTGCGCTGTCCTACGACGAGGAGGTCGGCTGCATCGGCGCCCATGACCTGGCTGCCCGCATGGCGAGCGAGGTGCCGCGCCCGCGCGCCATCATCATCGGCGAGCCGACCATGATGACGGTGGTCCACGCCCACAAGGGCGCGCAGATCTACATCACCAAGTTCACCGGCTTCGAGGCGCACTCCTCGATGACCCATCTCGGCGTCAGCGCCATCCATTTCGCCGGCGAGTTCATCCACTACCTCAACCAGGTGCAGGACGAGCTCGAGGCCAAGGCGCCCAAGGACAGCGAATTCATGCCGGCGGCCGCGACCTTCAATGTCGGCACCATCATGGGCGGCACGGCCGGCAACATCCTGGCCCGCGAATGCGAGGTGTTGTGGGGCTATCGCGAGCTGCCCGGCCAGCCGATCGACGGGCTCGGCAAGCGCGCCATCGAATGGCTGGAAACCGAGCTGCTGCCCAGGATGAAGGCCAAGCATCCGGCGGCCACGATCGGCACGGTGCTGCGTTCCTCGACTCCGGCCTTTTCGTCCGAGGGCAATGACGAGGCCAAGACCCTGGCCGGAACCTGGTCGGGTTCGAACACGGTGGGCAGCGTGGTGTACGGCACCGAGGCCGGCATCTTCCGCAAGATGCTGGGCGTGCCGACGGTGGTGTGCGGCCCGGGCGACATCGCCCAGGCGCATCAGCCCAACGAATACCTGCTCGCCTCGCAGATCGAGGCCTGCGAGGGCTTCATGCGGCGCATGCTGGAGTGGGCCTGTCGCGACTAGATGCTGGGGGCGCGCAACTCCAGTCGCGCGTCATTCCTTGCACTAAGAAAGATTGCGCCACTGGGCCCCAGCGCTATTTCAGCCGCAGGTCCATCACGCGGATCAGCCCGTCGGGCATCGGCTTGAAATTCTCCAGTCGCGCGGTGTGGGCGATCAGGTATTGCGGATGGAAGAGATAGATCATCCATCCCTCGGCCAGGAACTTGGCGGTGATCTTCTCGTAGACCGCTTTGCGGGTGGCCAAGACGCTAGCGGCCCGGGCCTCGCGGTGCCAGGCATCGACCTCCTTGTCGCAGTAGCGTCCGGTGTTCAGCGGCGAGCCGCAGGTCTGGTAGAGCACCGTATTGCCGTCGGGGTCGATGCGGCCGCTCCAGTTGTTTTCGTAGAGCTGGAAATCGCCGTCCTCGGCTGCCTTGAGCGCCGTCGCCGCCTCGACCACGCGTATCTTCAGGTCGAAGCCCGCCTCGGCCGTCATCGACTGCAGGACCTCGGCGACGGCGCGGGTCTCCGGGCTGTTGCCGACCATGAAATCGATCGAAAGCCGTCCCGTGACGCCCGCCTCCTTCATCAAGGCCTGGGCCTTGGCGATGTCGCGTTTGGGGATGGGGAAGGCCTGCTGGTAATACGGACTCTGCGGGTTGACCCACTGATTGCCCGGCATGAACTCGCCGTTGAACACCACCTGGTTCAAGGCCTCGCGGTCGATCGAAAGCTCGAAGGCGCGGCGCACGCGGGCATCCCTGCCCAGCGGATTGTCGGCCTTGGGCCCGTTGGCGACGTTGATCAGAAGGGCAAAGAAGCCGAGAGACACCGCCTTGCTGAGCCTCAGCTTGGGGTCGTCGCGCACCGTCTTGATGTCGGTCGCGAGAACGCGCTCCATCATGTCCAGCCCGCCCGACCTGAGGTTGGCCAGCCGCACGGTGCTGTCGACGATCGGCAGGTAGGTGATCTTGTCGACGAAGACGTGGTCCTTGTTCCAGTAGTCGGCGAACTTCTCGAGCACGATGCGATCCTGAGGGACGCGCTCGACGAACTTGTACGGGCCGGCGCAGACGGGCCTGAGCGCGAACTTGTCGCCGGCGGCCTCGGCTGCCTTGGGTGACACCATCATGCCGGCGCGATCGGTGAGCTGGGCGAGCAGCGGCGAGAAGGGCTGCTTGAGGTTGAGCTTGACGGTCAGTGGATCGACAGCCTCGATGCTGTCGATGGCGGCAAGTTCGGGCTTGCGAAACGAGCCTTTCATGTTGAGATGGCGCTCGAGACTGTACTTGGCGGCTTCGGCATTGAACGGCTCGCCGTCGTGGAACTTCACGCCGGGACGCAGCTTGATCGTGACCGTCTTGCCGTCGGCCGAGGTCTCCTGACCCAGCGCGAGCTGCGGCACGATATTGGCCTTCTCGTCGAGGTCGAACAGCTTGTCGCAGAGTGCGGCAAAGACGATTCGCGTGGTGTAGAAGCGCGACAGGCTGGGATCGAGTCCGTCCGGATCGTCGCCCAAGCCGATGCGCAGATGGCTCTGGGCAACGGCGGCACCGGCCATCAGCGAAAGGACGAGTGCCAGGGCGGTCGAACGGGCTGTCTGTCTCATGGCGTCTCCTCGAGGTGTGCGTTGCACGCCCCGTGCCATTCCGGATTTTTACGCCGCCGAGGCGTAGATCCGGTCGAGATCGCCGTCGTCGTAGCCGTATTCGGTCGAGCAGAACTCGCATTTGACGACGACGCGACCGCTCGGGTCGCGCAGATCGGACAGCTCCTCGCGCTTCAGTCGAGCGCAGCACGCGGTCGATGCGCTCGCGGCTGCAGCGGCAGCGGGCGTCGAACACCCGGCGCTCGAACACGCGCAGCTGCTCGGCGTGGAACAGGCGCCGCAGGCAGTTCGGCGCCCGGCAGTTTCGGGGTCGAGCATCTCGGCTTCCGTGGCCGAGGCCATCAGGATCACTGCCTTGCGCCAGTCGTCCTCGCGCTGCTCGGGGTCGACATCGATGCGGCCGGCGTCGAACTCCGGCATCTGCTGCACCATCAGCGCCGCGCCGCGCCAATGGGCTGCCGTCGTCCCGCTCGTCGCGCCGGGCCACGATCTTGATGCCGGTCGGCAGCTGCTCGGACTGGCGGAAATAGGTGTGGGCGCAGTCGGCGAGCGTGGCGCCCTCCAGCGGCACCACTCCCTGGTAGCGCTGGGTGTGCTGGCCCTGGTCGACCGTGAAGGCGAGCCGGCCGTGGCCGAACAGCTGCGGCACGTAGCCGTCCGGCGCGTCGGAGCAGGCCGCCCAGGGCGACGGCGAGCTTCCAGGAATCGAACTGCGCATAGCCGCGCAGCGCGCCGGCGGTCGTGAGGTCGGTGACGAGCAGCCGGATCGGCCCGTCGCCGCTGATCTGCAGGGTGAAGATGCCGTCGTATTTCAGCGACGTGGCGAGCGCGGCGCACAGCGCCATCGCCTCGGCGAGCGGCCGCGCCACGGCAAGCGGATAGCCGTGGCGCTCGATGATGGCGTCGAGTGACGGCCCGAGCCGCACCAGCCGGCCACGCACGCCCAGCGCGTCGAGCTGGAAGGGCAGGGCGCGGTCCCAGTCGGTCGCTTTCGGGTCGGAAGTGGCTGGAACTTCCGACGAGCCGCTCACAAAGCGATCCTCATGAGAGGCACCAGGCGAGGATGCTCTTCTGCGCGTGCAGGCGGTTCTCGGCCTCGTCGAACACCACCGACTGCGGCCCGTCGATCACGTCGGCGGTGACTTCCTCGCCGCGATGCGCCGGCAGGCAGTGCATGAAGACCGCGTCCGTCTTGGCCTGCTTCATCAGGCGCTGGTCGACCTGGTAGCCGCGCAGCAGATTGTGCCGGCGCGCCGCGCTCGGGCTCTGCGGATCCTCATCGCCCATCGACACCCAGGTGTCGGTGACGACGCAGTCGGCATTGCGCACGATCGCCTCGGGATCGTGGCCGATCGTGATGCGGCCCTTGGACTTCTCGGCCCACGCCAGCACGTCGGACGGCGGCACGGAGCTCGGGCGGGCAGGCCACGCGCAGCTCGAAGTCGAACTGCACGGCGGCATGGATCCAGCTCGTCGCCATGTTGTTGCCATCGCCCGACCAGGCGATCGCCTTGCCCTGGATGGGCCCGCGATGCTCCTCATAGGTCATCACGTCGGCCATCAGCTGGCAGGGGTGGGTCTTGTCGGTGAGGCCGTTGATCACCGGCACGGTCGCGTACTTGGCCATCTCGAGGAGTTTTTCCTCGACGGTGGTGCGCATCATGATGATGTCGACGTAGCGGCTCAGCACCCGCGCGGTGTCGGCGATCGTCTCGCCGCGGCCGAGCTGCGTGTCGCCGCGGCCCAGCATGATGGTCTGGCCGCCCAGCTCGCGCATGCCGACCTCGAACGACACGCGGGTGCGGGTCGAAGGCTTCTCGAAGATCATGGCGAGCGTCTTGCCGCCCAACGGCTTGTCGTGTCCGCCGTTGGAGCGCGCCTTTTTCATCGCCTTGCCGCGATCGAGGATCTGGCGAAGCGTTTTAGGATCGACCTGGTCGAGGTCGAGGAAGTGCTTCGGTGTCGCCATGGCGCCTACTCGGCCGCCTTGTTGGCACCCTGAGCTGCGGCCTCGAATGACTGCGCGGCCTTCTCCAGGATGGCGATGCCCTCGTCGATCGCCGCCTTGTCGGCGATCAGCGCCGGGAAGATGCGGATCACGTTCTCGCCGGCCGGCGGCACCAGCATGCCGAGCGACTGCAGGCGGTTGACCATGTCGCCCGCCGGCACCGACGGCGGCGCATTGCACGCCTTGCAGGAAGCCGCTGCCGCGCTGCTCGACGTAGACCTTGGGATGCTTCTTCACCAGGCTTTCGAGCTGGCCCTTCAGATATTCGCCGCGCTCGCGCACGCCGTCGATGAAGCCTGGCGCCAGGATGACGTCGAGCACGGCGTTGGCGACGCCGGTGGCCAGCGGATTGCCGCCATAGGTCGAGCCATGCGTGCCCGGCACCATGCCGACAGCCGCCTTCTCGGTCGCCATGAAGGCGCCGATCGGGAAGCCGCCGCCCATGCCCTTGGCGATCGCCGCGACGTCGGGCTTAACGCCCGACCAGTCGTAGCCCCACATCTTGCCGGTCCGGCCGAAACCCGTGTGGATCTCGTCGTAGAACAGCAGCAGGCCGAACTCGTCGCAGATCGAGCGCAGGTCCTTCAGGAACTGCGTGGTCGTGGCGCGGATGCCGCCCTCGCCCTGGATCGGCTCGACCAGGATGCCGGCGGTCTCGTCGTCGATCATGTCGCGCACGACGTTGGTGTTGTTGAGCGGCGCGTGCTTGTAGCCGGGCGCCGGCGGGCCGAAGCCCTCGAGATACTTCTCGTTGCCGGTGGCGGCGAGCGCGTTCAGCAGGCGGCCGTGGAAGGCCGCCTGGAAGCAGATGATCTTGTAGCGCTTGGGCTTGCCGTTCATGAACTGATACTTGCGAATCAGCTTGATGCCGCCCTCGATCGCCTCCGCACCCGAGTTGCAGAAGAACATGGTGTCGGCGAACGAGTTCTCGACCAGCCGCTTGAGCCAGCTTCTCGCCGTTGCCGATGCGGAACAGGTTGGAGGTGTGCCACAGCTTCTGGCCCTGCTCGGTCAGGGCCTTGACCAGGTAGGGGTGGCAGTGGCCCAGCGCGTTCACGGCGATGCCGGAGGTAAAGTCCAAGTAACGTCGGCCGTCCGTCGCGTAGAGATAGTTGCCCTCTCCGCGTTCGAACACGACGTCCTTGCGACCGTACGTCGGCATAACAGCCGTAATCACGAGACCCTCCACAAAAGAAATAACCCGCTCTTCGACCACGGCTCCGGAACGGATTTACCGGGGTTGAGCGGGGAGCCGGCACTATCTTACCGGGGTCGGGGTGTGTCAACTTGGCCCACCGTCTCGCCACATCCCCTCAAATTCCTCTCCCCCGCTAGGGGGAGAGGCTGGGTGAGGGGGTTTCAACAACTCCTGCAACCCCCCTCGCCTAGCCTCTCCCCTAGCGGGGGAGAGGAGCTTGATGTAGGACACCCGGCCTTCCGATGAACCCGCTGCCCACCCGCAATTCCCAGCTTGCCTTGCGTCGCGCCGGCTTCCGGTCGGTGCCCGAGATGCTGGACTATGCGGCCCGCGGGCAGACCGGGATCACCTTTTATAGTGTCAGGGGCGAGATTCTCTCGGCCTTGGCGTGGCGTGAGATCCGCGACCGCGCCCATGTCGTGGCCCGCCGGCTGATCGGCGCGGGATTTGCGGCCGGCGAGCGCATCCTGATCACGGCCGACACCTGGCCGGGCTTCTTCGAGCTCTTCTTCGGCGCCCAGTATGCCGGCCTGCTGCCGGTGCCCGTCTCGATTCCCCTCGGGATCGGCGGCAAGGACGCCTATCTCGACCAGCTGCGCCGCCAGCTCGCCGCGTCGGGCGCCGTGGCGGCGGTGGGTATCGACGACCTTGCCGGCTTCCTGGCCGATGCCGCCGGCGAATTTCCCTGCCGTCCGCCTGCATGGCGGCCTGGCGGCGATCGACGCGCTGCCGGAGAAACCGGTCGATCTCCGCCCGCTCGGGCCGGCCGACCTCTGCTACATCCAGTTCTCCTCGGGCAGCACGCGCCATCCGCACGGCGTGCAGATCACGCAGCGCGCCCTGATGGCCAATCTTGCCGGCATGACCGGGCCGGCCGGCCTCGACGTGGTTGTAGGCGACCGCGCCGCGAGCTGGCTGCCGCTCTATCACGACATGGGCCTGATCGGCTTCCTGATGGCGCCGCTCTCGAGCCAGCTCTCGATCGACTATCTGACGCCGCGCGACTTCGCGCGCCGGCCGACGCAGTGGCTCAACCTGATCTCGCGCAATCGCGGCACCATCGCCTACAGCCCGAGCTTCGGCTACGACCTCGCCACGCGCCGCGCCGCCAACCAGGTGGCGGCCGACCTCGACCTGTCGAGCTGGCGCCACGCCGGCATCGGTGGCGACATGATCCGGCCGGACGTGCTCGACCGCTTCGCCGAGACGTTCGAAGGCGGCGGGCTTCAATCGCAAGGCCTTCATCCCGAGCTACGGCATGGCCGAGGTCTGCCTCGCCATCACCTTCAGTCCGCATGGCACGGGCGTGCGCACCGACGTGATCGACCGCGCGGCCCTGGCCGAGGGCCAGCGCGCCGTGCCGGCCGCCGATCCCACGGACGACGTGCACGCCCGCCGCTTCGTGCTGTGCGGCAAGGTGTTGCCGGGCCATCGCCTGGAAGTGCGCGGCGCGGACGGCCGCGTTCTGGCCGACCGCGAGGTGGGACGCATCTTCGTCCAGGGGCCGAGCATCATGCCGGGCTATTTCGGCGAGCCCGAGGCCACGCACGAGGTGCTGTCGGACGACGGTTGGCTCGATACCGGCGATCTCGGCTACATGCTGGACGGCGAGATCGTGGTCACCGGCCGGGCCAAGGACCTGATCATCGTCAACGGCCGCAATGTCTGGCCGCAGGACATCGAATGGGCGATCGAGGCGCGGCGCGTCGTGAAGAACGGCGATTCGGCGGCGTTCTCCGTCGATACCGGCGACGGCGAGCGGGTCGTCGTGGCGGTGCTGGCGCGCGTCTCGGGCGAGGAGGCACGCCAGGCGCTGGCGCGCGACGTGGCGGGCGCGGTGCGGGAGACGGTGGCGGTCGATTGCGACGTCGTCCTGGTGCCGCCGACCCTCGGCCTGCCCACGACCTCGTCGGGCAAGCTGTCGCGGGCGCGCACCAAGGCCAATTACCTGGCCGGCCTCTACGCGCCCAAGATCGAAGCGGCCTGAGGCGAGTGGCCTGAGATGGAGGGCGTGAGCAGGCTGGTCGCGATCACCGGCGCCACCGGCTTCATCGGACCCCACCTCGTCGCAGCCCTCGCCCGGCGCGGCTGGAAGCTCCGCCTGCTGGTCCGCCGCTGGTCGCCGCTGCCGTCGCTCGCCGGCATCGAGGCCGACATGGTGCTGGGGCGACCTCGCGGACGAGGCGGCGCTGAAGCGCCTGGTCGCCGGCGCCGACACGGTCATTCATGCCGCCGGCCTGATCAAGGCGCAGAGACCCTCCGACTTCATGGCGGTCAACCGCGACGGCACGGCGCTTCTCTCGGCGCTCGCGCCCGAGACGAGGTTCGTCCTGCTCGTCGTCGCTGGCGGCGCGCGAGCCGCTTCTCTCGCCCTATGCCGCCAGCAAGCGCGCCGCCGAGGAGGTCGTGGCCGGCCGCGTCCGGGCCCTGGCTGGCGGTCCGGGCGCCGGCGGTCTACGGCCCCGGCGATCGCGAGACGCTGGCCTATTTCCGCGCCGTCGCCCGCGGCTTCGCCCCCCGGCCCTGGCTGCCCGAGGCCCGGCTGTCGCTGATCCATGGCGACGGATCTCGCCGAGGCGCTGGCGCTGGCGGCGGAGCGGCCGCCGGCCGCCTCGGTCTACGAGATCGATGACGGGCGGGAAGGGGGGTACGCCTACGGCGACATGGCCGCCGCCGCCGGATCGGCGCTGGGCCGGCGCGCTTGGCCGCTGGTCCTGCCGCGGATCGCCATGGAGGGCGTTGCCCAATTGAACGCCCTAGGCCAGTCGCTGGGCGGTCCTGTGCCGATCCTGACCCCGGGCAAGGTGAACGAGATTTTTCACCGCGACTGGACGATCCATGACCGGCGGCTGGCGGCAGCGATTGGCTTCCAGGCGCGTTACGACCTGCCAGCGGGTTCGCCGACACGGTCTTGTGGTATCGCCGGCACGGATGGCTCTAGATGGTGTGAAACACTGCGTAACAATTTGTTATTTCACAAGGAATCGCCGTTTCTGTCACATGTCCCTGCCTGACCCCGGGACTGGAGAGATGCACTTGCGCACCGCCCACGAATTGACCGTCGAAAACGACGGCATGGCCGACACGTTCACCCTGACGCGTGAGATTTCGCGCGTCGATGTCGTGCGGGAAATCTGCATTCATCTCGAGCCCTACCAGGCCGGCGAGAAGCCGATCACCGGGGCGACCGTGATCGCCAAGGACCTGACCATCGATTCGCTGGCGATCATGGACATGGTCATGGAGCTCGAGGACCGCTTCGACGTCTCCATCCCGATGAGCGTCATCGCCGAGATCCACACCGTCGACCAGCTGGCCGACACGATCCAGGATCTGCGCGCCCGCGGCTAGGCTGCAGCATGGGCCTGTTCGACCGCCATGCCGGCCTGCTCGAGGCCTATCGCGACGTCCGCACCACGGGATACGACCCGTTCCAGATCCGCATGGAGCGGGTGCTGTCGCCGACCGAGGCCATCATCAACGGCCGCGAAACCCTGCTGGTCGGCACCAACAACTATTTCGGCCTGACCTTCGATCCGTCCTGCATGGAAGCGGCCATCGAGGCGATCCGCGCCGAGGGCACCGGCACGACCGGCTCGCGCATCGCCAACGGCAGCTACACCGAGCACGTGGCGCTGGAGCAGGAGATCGCCCAGTTCTACGGCAAGAAGCACTGCATGGTCTTCACGACCGGCTACCAGGCCAACCTCGGCGTCATCTCCACCCTGGCCGGCCAGGGCGACTTCCTGCTGATCGACGCCGACAGCCACGCCTCGATCTACGACGCCTGCAAGATGACCCAGGCCGAGGTGATCCGCTTCAAGCACAACGATCCGTCGAGCCTGGAGGCCCGCCTGCGCCGGCTGGGCGACAAGCCCGGCAACCGGCGTGGTGGTGCTGGAAGGCATCTACTCGATGCTGGGCGACAGCGCGCCGCTCAGGGAATTCATCGACGTCTGCAAGAAGTACGGCGCCTACGTGCTGGTCGACGAGGCCCATTCGCTGGGCGCGCTGGGCGAGAACGGCCGCGGCCTCTGCGAATCGGCGGGCGTGCTGGACGACTGCCACTTCATCGTCGGCACCTTCTCCAAGACCCTGGGCGCCATCGGCGGCTACTGCGTGTCGGACGATCCCGACTTCGACATCCTGCGCGTCACCGTGCGCTCCTACATGTTCACCGCCTCGCTGCCGCCCTCGATCGTGGCCTCGGTCCGCCAGGCGCTGCGCGTCGTCCAGGCCCGGCCCGAGCTGCGCCAGCAGCTCTGGGAGAACGTCGCCACGCTCTATGACGGCCTGAAGCAGCAGGGCTTCACGCTGGGCCCCGAGCACGGCCCGGTGGTGGGCGTCCACCTGCCCGACCGCGAGACCGCCATCGGCTTCTGGCGCGCCATGCTCGATGCCGGCATCTACGTGAACGTCGCCGTGCCTCCCGCCACGCCCAACGGCGTGTCGCTGCTGCGCTGCTCGCTCTGCGCCGTCCACACCCATGAGCAGCTCGAGCACATGATCGAGGTCATGACCGGCATCGGCCGGCAGATGGGCGTCCTTCCGCCGCCGAAGCTGCGAGTCGCCGGCGGCCGGTAGGCCGCAATCATTCGCCGATCCACAGCCGACGAGCCCGTGGAGTGAAGGTGCTCGAGCCGTGAATTTGAGCCCTTTGCGCGCCATAAGTGTCACTTTGACTTTTAATTAATGTTACTCCAGTTTTACTTATCATGACGCTGGAGACGACCTTGTTCAATCTTCCAGCCAACGAAATTGTGAGGGGCCGCAAGTAACAACTCAAAGAGTTGATACGTCCATCCATATAGAAACCAGATGCTTCGATCTATCATCGCCTTTCTGATTGCGCCTCTCGCGGTTCCGCTTCTTTTTGCTGCCTCCTATCTTGGTCCAAATGTACCAAGCTCGAGCCTCGACGTGTTGGCGGGCTTGGTTGTCATTGCCGTCGCCTATGCCGGCACCTTGTTTGTGGGTCTGCCGACCTATTTGTTCCTGCGAAACAGAAAGTGGACGGCGTTTTGGATTGCGCCGATCGCGGGATTCATGGTCGCAACCGCGACTTGGTACCTTCTCGTCACATTCATTCCGCTGTTTTTCCTGCCGCGTTTGACACAACTCGCGACGCTCCTGGATGCATTGTGGCCAATAGGTCCCATCGGAGCCCTTGTGGGTGCCCTCATGTGGCTCATCGCCAGGCCCGATCGTTTGACGATCGTCGGAGATACCGCAAATACCGGAAATTCCGATAAAGTCTCAAATCGCTGATTCCACGGAGGAAGGCATTCCCGCCAGCAACGACTACAGCACGACGACGCGGCCGGCATCATTCACCTTGGCGCATCTCTCCGATCCGCACCTGCCGATGCCGCGCGCGGATGCGCTCGAGCTCCTGGGCAAGCGTGCGACCGGGTACTTCAATTGGTGGCGCCATCGCGTGCATGTCCATGTTCCCGAGGCGCTGGCCGGCATCGTGGCCGACATCAAGGCGCAAAAGCCCGACCACATCGCGCTTACCGGCGACCTGATAAACATCTCGCTACCCACGGAGTTCAGCCGCGCCGCCAAGTGGCTTGCCGCCCTGGGCGGAGCGCGCGACGTCACCGTCATCCCCGGCAACCACGACGTCTATGTCGCCACGGCCTGGCCCGAGAGCCTGGGCCTGTGGGGCGCCTACATGGCGGGCGACGGCCAGCCGCCGGCGAGCAGCTTCGACGTCTTCCCGACCCTGCGCCGGCGCGGGCCGCTGGCGCTGGTCGGCCTGTCGAGCGGCGTGCCCAAGCCGCCATTGTTCGCCACCGGCACCCTGGGCGAGGCGCAGATCGCCGCGGCCGAGCGGGTGTTGGCCGACCTCGGGCGCGAGGGTCTGTGCCGCGTCGTGCTGATCCATCATCCGCCGCTCACCACCGAGAAGCGCTTCAAGCGCCTGACCGACGCCGCCGCCTTCCAGGCGATGATCCGCCGCGTCGGCTGCGAGCTCGTGCTGCATGGCCACAATCACAGGAGCGAAGTGGCGCGCATCGCCGGACCGGACGGGCCGGTGCCCGTGATCGGCGTCACCTCGGCTTCCGCGGCGCCGGACAGCAAGTACGGCCGTGCGCGCTATCACTTGATTCGCATCGAGCGCGAGAACGAGGGCTGGCGGATCGGTGTCGAATTGCGCGCCCTGCGCAAGGACGGTGCGGGCTGCGAGCCCGATGGCGACCTCGTGTTCCACAGCGGCCGGGCCCCCGCCGTGGTAGCCTGAGACAATGGCCTCTCCTGACATCGTCGTGTCGCCGGTCGCCGGCAAAGCCGACCTCAAAGCCTTCATCAACCTGCCCAAGCGGCTCTATGCCGGCCACAAGGGCTACGTCGCCCACTTGAACGTGGAGCGGAAGGAAGCCTTCACGCCCGGCAAGAACCCGCTGTTCGGCCATGTCGAGGTGCAGTTCTTCCTGGCGCGCCGGGCCGGGCGGGTGGTCGGCCGCATCACGGCCCAGATCGACCGTGCCTATCTCGAGCGCTATGCCGACGATACCGGCCATTTCGGCTGCGTGGCGGCGGAGGATGACCCGGCGATCTTCGCCGCCCTGTTCGCCGCCGCCGAGGGCTGGCTCAGAGGCAAGGGCATGAAGCGGGCGACCGGCCCCTTCAGCCTGTCGGTCAACGAGGAGGTGGGACTCCTGGTGTGGGGCTTCGACAGCCGCCCGATGCTGCTGGTGCCCTACGATCCGCCCTATGCTGGCGCCCGGGTCGAGGCCTGCGGCTACGCCAAGATCAAAGACCTCTTCTCCTACGACTACGACGTCCAGAACGCGCCCGAGACGATCGGCGCCAAGCTGATGGCGCGGGCCGGCATGGCGGGCCGGGTCAAGGTGCGCACCGCCAACATGAAGTTGTTCGATGCCGAGGTGCGCACCCTGGTCGGCATCTTCAACGACGCCTGGAGCGATAATTGGGGCTTCGTGCCCTTCACCCAGGCAGAGATCGACCACGCCTCCAAGGCGTTCGGGCCGGTGATCGTGCCCGACCTCGCCGTGTTCGTGGAGGTCGACGACGAGGCGGTGGCCTTCATCGTGGCGCTCACCAACCTCAACGAGGCGATCGAGGACTTCAACGGCCGGCTGGATCCGCTCAACCTCGCCAAGCTGCTGTGGCGGCTGAAGATCGCCGGCGTCGGCAGCACGCGGGTGCCGTTGATGGGGGTCAAGAAGAAGTTCCGCAACCATCCGCTGATGGGGGCGGGGCTGGCGATGATGGCCATCGACCAGCTTCGCCAGAACGGCAAGCGGCTGGGCAAGACCAGCGCCGAGCTGGGCTGGATCCTCGAGGACAACAAGGCGACCAACAACATCATCCGCTCGGTGGGCGGGGTGCATTACAAGACCCATCGCCTCTACGAGAAGGCGTTGTGAACGCACCGCCTCAGCGCGAGGCCACCCGGCCGCACTCGGCCTTCGCCCCCTTCGCCAACCGCGCCTTCCTGACGTTGTGGATTGCCAACGTCCTGTCCAACGTCGGCGGCTGGATGCAGACAACGGGCGCGGCCTGGGAGATGACCAGCCTGACGCAGGAGCCGATCTTCGTTGCCCTGCTGGCGGCGGCCGGCACGCTGCCGATGTTCCTGTTCTGCTTCCTGGCCGGCATCCTGGCCGACCGCTTCGACCGCCGCCGATACATCATCGGCTGCCAGGTCTGGATGATGGGTGTGGCCGCGACCCTGGCGGTGCTGGCCTATCTTGGCCAGCTGACCCACTGGAACCTCCTGGCGCTGGCCTTTTGCATGGGCCTGGGCAACGCCATGAACGCGCCCGCCTGGCACGCCGTGGTGCCCGAGATCGTCTCCGGCCCGATGCTGCGGCCGGCGATCGCCCTCAACAGCGCGGGCTTCAACCTCGCCCGCACCGTGGGGCCGGTGCTGGGCCAGATCCTGCTCGGCCTGGTCGGCGTCTTCCTGCTCTTCGCCATCAACGCCGTCACCTATATCGGCGTCATCTTCGCCATGTCGCGCTGGCGGCGCTCGGCCGAGGCGCGGGCCAGCCAGCGCCGCGAGGGCTTCGTCGAGGCGGCGCGGACGGGCATCGCCTTCGTCCGCGCCTCGGCCGAGCTCAAGGCCGTGTTCGCCCGCGGCCTCTGCTTCTTCGTCCCGGGCATCGCCATCAGCACGCTGCTGCCGGTGATCGGCCGCTTCGAGCTCGGCCTCGACGAGTTTTCCTTCGGCGTCCTCTATGCCGTGTTCGGAGTCGGCGCGGTGGGCGGCGCCATCCTGATGCCGACCCTGAACCGGCTGCTGAGCCCCGACCGCGCCAACATCTGGGCCATGGGGCTGCACGCTGCCGCCACGCTGATCGCCGCACTCGCCATGACGCCCTATGTGGTCGGCGGTTGCATCACCGTCCTGGGCGCCTGCTGGATCACGGTGATTGCCAACAACACCACCGCCGTCCAGTCGATCCTCCCCAACTTCATGCGGGCAAGAGGCATGGCGGTACACCAGATGGTGTTTTTCGGCGCCATGGTCGTGGGCTCGCTCTTCTGGGGCAAGATCGCCACGCAGTTCGGCACGCAGGTCTCGCTGATCCTCTCGGCTGCGGCCCTGGTGCCGGCCACGGTGCTCGCCGCCTCGATCCGGCTGCCGGGCTCGCCGCTGCCTCGCGCCTGACACGCTTGTGTGTTTTTTTGAACACAAGACCCCAAAGAATTTCCCAAGCAGGGAAGAATCAGCTTGTAACCGCGTCGATTAGTTGTATTTACCATTTCAAGACGCCCACGCACGTGCCGCTGGCCCTTTGTGGTTACGCAACGACGGAAAGTGTTCTTTTTGGCAGTGCCGGCTTCGAGCCGGGTCCGGGAAGGAGCTTCTGATATGTTTGCTTACCGCGCGGGGCGTCGCCCCCGCTATTATGTCGATTGCCCGGCGAGTTCCGACCGGGCCGCCTCGTTCGATCTTCCGCTTCTGCGGACCCTGACCCCGTCGAGTATCGGCTGACGCACGCTGCCTTTTTGGCACCGTCCGTCCCGTTCGACCTTTTCCACCGAACCAGTCTGACTAATTGACGGGGAACCCCCCAGCGATGACCGAGCGTATTTTTCGTTATCTCCGAGAGCAGCAGCCCGAGACGCCGTGCCTGGTGGTCGATCTCGACGTGGTCGAGAACAACTTCCGGCGCATGCGCGAGCTGCTGCCCGCGGCCCACATCTTCTATGCCGTGAAGGCCAATCCGGCGGCGCAGATCCTGGCGCGCCTGGCCACGGCCGGCTCGAAGTTCGACACCGCGAGCCGGGGCGAGATCGAGCTCGTCCAGGCCACCGGCGTCGCCATGGACCGCATCTCCTTCGGCAACACGATCAAGAAGGAAAAGGACATCGCCTGGGCCTACCAGCAGGGCGTGCGGCTGTTCGCCTTCGACAGCGAGGCCGAGCTGCAGAAGCTCGCCCGCGTGGCGCCTGGCGCGCGGGTGTTCTGCCGCGTCCTGGTCGATTGCGGCGGCGCCGAATGGCCGCTCAGCAGGAAGTTCGGCTGCGCGCCGGAGATGGCCAAGGACCTGCTGCGCAAGGCGAAGGACTGGGGGCTCGATGCCTACGGCATCTCCTTCCATGTCGGCAGCCAGCAGACCGACCTCGAGCAGTGGGACAAGGCGTTGGGCCAGGTCTCGCAGATGTTCTTCGCCCTCGCCGAAGAGGGCGTGGACCTCCGCATGGTCAACCTGGGCGGCGGCTTTCCGGCGCGCTATCGCGCAGAGGTCAACAGCATCGAGGCCTACTGCGAGGCGGTCGGCCGCGCGCTGGTGCGTCACTTCGGCAACCGCATGCCTGAGGTCATCATCGAGCCCGGCCGCTCCATGGTGGGTGACGCGGGCGTGATCCAGAGCGAGATCGTGCTGGTCTCGCGCAAGTCGGCCAACGACCGCAAGCGCTGGGTCTATCTCGACATCGGCAAATTCAGCGGGCTGGCCGAGACCATGGGCGAGAGCATCAAGTACCGGCTGCGCACGGGCCGCGACGGCACGCGCGTCGGCCCGGTGGTGCTGGCCGGCCCGACCTGCGATTCGGCCGACATCCTGTACGAGAAGACCGAGTACAAGCTGCCGCTGTCGCTGAAGCCCGGCGACAAGGTCGAGATCCTCTCGACCGGCGCCTATACGACGACCTACTCGTCGGTCGCCTTCAACGGCTTCCCGCCGCTCAAGGCGATCTGCATCTAACTCGTTTCTCCACACCGCAACGAACCGACGGGGCCTTGAGAAAGGCCCCGTCGCCGTTTATCGACCACCCACAGGCAAGGCGGGGACGTTGAAATGGCGAAGAAGATCACGCGCAGGAAGTACGTCGATTTCAAGGGCCGCATGGTCATGATCGGCTTCGGCTCGATCGGCCAGGGCGTGCTGCCGCTGATCTTTCGCCATATCGGCATAAAGCCCAGCCAGATCACCATCATCGCCGAGGACGACCGCGGCGGCCTGCCCGAGACCAAGCGCTACGGCGTCGAGTTCATCGAAAAGCGCCTGACGCGCGCCAACTACCGCCAGATGCTGGCCGGCCGCCTGGGCAAGGGCGACTTCCTGGTCAACCTCTCGGTCGAGGTCGCTTCGACGGCGCTGGTCGAACTCTGCCAGGAGAAGGGCGCGCTCTACATCGACACCTGCATCGAGCCGTGGCCGGGCGGCTACACCGACCCCACCCTGTCGGTGTCGCGGCGCTCCAACTATGCGCTGCGCGACACCATGCTGAAGCTCGTGCCCCGGTACCGCGGCGGGCCGACGGCGGTGATCGCCCATGGCGCCAACCCGGGCCTGGTCTCGCACTTCGTGAAGCAGGCGGTGATGAACGTGGCCAGGGACACCGGCGTGAAGGCCAAGGCGCCCACCACGCGCGAGGGCTGGGGCAGGCTTGCCCGCAGGCTCGGCATCAAAGTGATCCACATCGCCGAGCGTGACACCCAGGTCTCGCCTCGGCCGAAGGAAGTGGGCGAGTTCGTCAATACCTGGTCAATCGACGGCTTCGTCTCGGAGGGCGGCCAGCCCGCCGAGATGGGCTGGGGCACGCACGAGAAGGCGCTGCCGGCTGACGGCCGGCGCCACACGTTCGGCTGCGATGCCGCGATCTACCTGAACCGGCCCGGCCTGCTCACCCGCGTGCGCACCTGGACGCCGCTCGAGGGGCCGTTCCACGGCTTCATCATCACCCACAACGAGTCGATCTCGATCGCCGACTACTTCACCCTGCGGGAAGGCCGCCGCGTGGCCTATCGGCCGACCGTGCACTATGCCTACCATCCGTGCGACCAGGCGATCATGTCGATGCACGAGATCGCCGGGAAGAACCTGCACCAGCAGAAGCGCCAGCGCCTGATCGTCGAGGAGATCACCTCCGGCCGCGACGAGCTTGGCGTGCTGCTGATGGGCCACAAGAAGGGCGCCTACTGGTACGGCTCGCAGCTCGACATCCACGAGACGCGCAAGCTCACGCCCTACAACAACGCGACCTCCATCCAGGTCTGCGCGCCCGTCCTGTCGGGCATCATCTGGGCGCTGGAGAATCCCGACCGCGGCATCGTCGAGGCCGACGAGATGGATTTCGCGCGCAACCTCGAGATCTGCAGGCCCTATCTCGGACCGGTGGTCGGAAAGTACAGCGACTGGACGCCGCTCCTGGAGCGCGGCCTGCTGTTCCCGGAAGATCTCGACAAGGCCGACCCCTGGCAGTTCAAGAACTTCCGCGTGGTCTGACAAGTCCGTCACGTGTTCGTGGCCGGTTTGAGCACTGCTCCTGCCGTCCGATTTCGCTTGGAGCGCTGCTGTTCGGCGGGCGATTCACCAATATGACACGAGCAGGTAAGCGGCCAGCATGACAGTGGCCCAAAATGCCATGAGGCCGGTTGGCCAGGTACGGGCCATGATGCCGCCGGCGCCGTGATGTCGGTGCACCCATCCGACCACGCCCCGGCCGCCGCGCGTCGCCGCGCTCGCGAGATCGGCCCAGATGGCCTGCACTGAGCGGTCGAGGTATCGGGCGAGCGCGACACCCAGCTTGCGATAGAACCAGTCCACGTCGAGCGTGATGGTTCTCGTGCGCTGCAGCCAGCCGAGCAACAGGAAGAAGGCGAGGCCGGAGAACAGCAGGAGCTGGAGCTGAAAGACGACGTGGGGCGCGGTATAGGGCACGAAGTCGACCGTGAAGGGCAGTATCGCGTAAAGCGGGCCCGGCACCATGCCGATGCCGAGGCAGAGCGCGGCAAACAGCACCATGGCGGCTCGCATGTTCCAGGGCGGGTCGGGCGGCCGCAGCCCCAAATCCTTCTGGAAGAACACGAACCAGGGAAATTTCACGCCGGCGTGGAGGAAGACGCCGGCCGATGCGGCGGCGAGCAGGTACCACACCACCTCGAGGTGCTCGATGCCGGCCGCCTCCGAGATCATCGACTTGGTCACGAAGCCGGACGTGAGCGGGAAGGCGGAGATCGAGAGCGCGCCGACGATGCCGCAGACGGTGGTGAGGGGCATGGTGCGGAACAGCCCGCCGAGATCCGTGCATTTGCGCTTGCCGGTCATGTGGAGAACCGAGCCGGCCGACATCAGCAGCAGGGCCTTGTAGATGATGTGGGCGAACGCGTGGGCGGCCGCCCCGTTGAGCGCCATCTCGGTGCCGATGCCAATGCCGGTCACCATGAAGCCCACTTGATTGACGATGCTGTAGGCCAGGATGCGGCGCATGTCGTTCTCCAGGATCGCGTAGACGATTCCGTAGAACACCATGAACAGCCCGAGATAGATCAGCAGCTCGGTGCCCGGGAACCCGCGCAGGAGCACGTAGACGGCGGTCTTCGTGGTGAACGCCGACAGGAAGACCATGCCGCTCCAGGAACTTTCCACATAGGCATCCGGCAGCCAGGCCGAGAGCGGCGGCGCGCCGGCATTGATGAGAAATCCTGCCAGGATGAGCCAGCGCGGAAGCGTGTCGAGCGCCATCCGGCCGAATTCGAGCGATCCGGTTGCCGCGATTTCGCCGGCGATTCCCGCCATCAGCAGAACGCCGCCGAGCAGATGGATGGTGGCGTATCTCAGCCCGGCGGCGCGAGCCGAGGGTCCCGCGCTCCAAATGACCACGGTGGAGGCGATCGCCATCACCTCCCAGAAGATGAAAACGGTAACCAGGTCTCCCGCGAACACGACGCCGATCGCGCTGCCGGCGTAGCAGAAGGCCGCCGAAAGCTCGACCACGCGCTTCTGATTGAGTGCGAACAGCGCGCCGGCGAAGGCCATCACCGCAAACACGGTCGCGAAAAGACGGGAAAGGGCATCGCCTTTGACGAGCGCGAGTTCATAGCCGAGGAACGGCGCGGTAAGAACGATGCCGTCGGGGACCTGCCAGACCAGATAGAGTGTCGCGAGCGGCAGGGCGAGAAGCGCTGCGCGACGAAGCCATCCGTGCAGCAGCGGCAGGACCAGTCCGCCGCCGATCAGCACGACAGCCGGAGGAAGCATAAGACTAGTCGTCATAATAGGTGTCCCGCCGCTTCAGCAGGGCGCCGAGCGCTTTCGCGAAGACGATCATGACGACGCAGCTTGCGAAGCCGAACCACGCGCCGAAGCCGAACGTTCCGTCGAGGCCGAAGTAGGGGTGTTGCTCGATGGCGAAATCCGCCAGCACGACGGCCACCAGGACGACGGCGAAGCCGATCCAAAGCCACCTGATGGTGGTTGCGCGCACGAGCCAGTGGTCTTCCATGGCGTCACCGTCCAATCATCAGCTGTGCCAGCGTAAAGGGAATCTCGGGCCAGAAGAACAAGACGACGGTGAGGACGGACGTCGCGGTCAGCGCGAGCACCATCGGCAACGGCGCCTCGGCGGTTGCGTGGCCATGGCCGCCGGTCGCAACTCGCGGTTCACGGAAGAAGGCTCGATAGACGATCGGCAGGAAGTAGGCGGCGTTCAGCAACGTGCTGACGACGATGATCCCGACCGCGAGCCAGTTGGCGGTCTGCATTGCCCCGCTGAGGATGAACCATTTGCTGAGGAAGCCGGCCGTCGGCGGAACCCCGATCATGCTGAGCGCGCCGACCGCGAAGGCGCCCATGGTCCACGGCATCCGGTGGCCGATGCCGTCGAGTTCGCTCACCTTGCTCATGTGCGCGGCGGTGTAGATCGAGCCGGCGGCGAAGAACAGGGTGATCTTGCCGACGGCATGGGCGGCGATGTGCAGGGCGGCGCCGACCACCGAGATCGGCGCCAGGATGGCGGCGCCGAGCACGACATACGAGAGCTGCGAGATGGTCGAATAGGCGAGCCGACGTTTGAGGTTGTCCTGCTTGAGCGCCACGATCGAGGCGATCAGAATCGTCGTGCCGGCGAGGGCCGTCAGCCAGGCGGACAGGCCCACTGTTTCGAGAGTTTCGATGCCGAAGATGAGGACCAGCACTTTCAGGATGGTAAAGACGCCGGCCTTGACCACGGCCACGGCGTGCAGCAGGGCGCTGACCGGGGTGGGCGCCACCATGGCCGCCGGCAACCAGCGATGCATCGGCATCACCGCCGCCTTGCCGATGCCGAAGACATAGAGCGCGAGCAGCAGGATGATGGCCGGCGCGCCAGCCTTGCCGGCGAGAATGCCGCCGGGCGTGAAATCGAGCGTGCCCGCCAGCACCCAGGTGGCGACGATCGCCGGCAGGAACAACAGGAGCGAGCTGCCGAGCAGGATGAGGAGATAGACCCGTCCGGCACGAACCGCCTCCGCGTCGGCCTTGTGCACGACCAGCGGGTAAGTCGAAATCGTCAAGACCTCGTAGAACAGGAACAACGTGAACAGGTTCTTGGCGAAAGCGACGCCGATCGCGCTGCCGAGCGCCACGGCGAAGCAGACGTAGAACAGCGTCTGGCGCGGCTCCTTGTTGGCCCGCATGTAGCCGATCGAATAGATCGAGTTCACGATCCACAGCGACGACGCGACGAGCGCGAACAGCAGCCCGAGGGGCTCGACCTTGAAGGCGAGCGCTATCCCCGGCACCACTTCGACGAGCGACACTTCGGGCCGCGCGCCGCCGAGCACCGGCCCGAGCAGGCTCGCGACCGAGACGCAAAGCGCGCCCGCCGTGGCGAGCGTCACCGTCTCGCGCAGGTTCGGCAGCTTGCGAACGAGCGGAAGGATCAGTGCGCCCACGAAAGCCAGCAACACCGCCGCAAGAACGAGCCGCTCGGGCGACAAGAGGACGCTCACCGCAATCCTCCGAGCAGCATCGCGGCTGCCTTCGCGGCGATCGCTGCGGTCCAGTCGGTGTCGATGCCGAAGTAGATCGTCGCGGCGGCGAGCACGACGATCGGCAGCAGCATGGACAAGGGCGGATCGCGAGCCTCGGCGACCTGCGCCGACGGCGCTCGCATCCAGGCGAGCTCGAGGACCCGTCCGATATAGACAAGCGCGATCAGCGAACTCGCGACGATCGCCACGACCGGGAGCCAGCGCGCCTCGTCGAGCGCGCCGACGAGCAGATACCACTTGGAGATGAAGCCGCTCGTTCCCGGCGTTCCGATGAGGCCGAAGCCGGCGATCGTGAACGCCGCGACGGTGAGCGGCATCTTGCGGCCGATGCCCGCGAGTTCGCTCAGCCGCACGGTGTGGGCGCGATAGAAGATCGCGCCGACCGCCAGAAACAGGGCTGCCTTCATGACGGCGTGATTGGCGATGTGGACGATGGAGCCGGTCAGCGAGGCCTGGTTGGCGAGCCCGATGCCGAGCGTGATGTAACCGATCTGGGCGACGGACGAATAGGCCAGCATCCGCTTGAGGTTGTTCTGGAACACCGCGATGAACGAGGCAATGAGCATGGCGGCGAGCGAAAGCACCACGATCACGTCGCTGATCGGCAAAGCATGAAAGTCGATCGCGACGCCGAAGATCGAGAAGTAGAACCGCATCAGGAGATAGATGGCGACCTTGGTCGCCGTGGCCGACAGGATGGCCGTCACCCACGATGGCGCGTAGGCATAGGCGTTGGGCAGCCAGACGTGGAGCGGGAAGAGTGCGAGCTTCAGGCTTATGCCCACGGTCACGAACGCCAGGGCGGCGACGATGGCGCGTGAATTTTCGCCCCAGGCGGGCCCCAGGCGCACCGCCAGATCGGCCATGTTGAGGGTGCCGGTGACGAGATAGAGCAGCCCGATGCCGATCACGTAGAAGGTCGCCCCGATGGTCCCCATGATCAGGTATTGGAACGACGCCAGCAGGGCGCGCCGATCATGCCCGAGCGCGATCAGCACGTAGGTCGACAGCGAGGAGATTTCCAGGAAGACGAAGGCGTTGAAGGCGTCGCCGGTCACCGTGATGCCGAGCAGTCCGGTGAGACACAGCAGGTACATGCAGTAGAGCCACGCTTCGCGGTCTGCCCCGACCTCAAAGGCGACGGAGAGCCGTGCGAAGGGTATGGCCACCGCGCCGACGGCGGTCACCAGAACGAGCACGAAGGCGTTCAGCACGTCGACGCGGTACTCGATGCCCCACGGCGGCGCCCAGCCGCCGATATGGTAGGAGATCGGCCCCGACTGCAGCACCTGCCACATCAGTGCGCCGGCGATCAGCAACACGATCCAGCTCACCGCCGCGGCGAGCGCAAATGCCGCTGCGCCGCGACGCAGCAATCCGGCCAGCAGCGCTCCGAAGAGGGGGATGACGACCTGCAGGACCGGGAGGTGCGGCCAGACCGCATTCATGTCTCGCGGTCCTTTTCCAGGATTTCGTCTTCTTCGGTGGTGCCGTAGGCCTCGTTGATGCGGACGACCAGCGCGAGGCCGAGCGCCAGCGTGGCGACGCCGACGACGATGGCTGTCAGGATGAGCACGTGCGGCAGGGGGTTGGAGTAGATGGTGAACGCGGGGTCGATGATGGGCGCGGTACCCCCCAGGATCTTGGCCGGCTCGATGTAGAGGAGATAGACGGAGGTCTGGAAGATCGACAGTCCGACGAGCTTCTTCACCATGTTGCCGCGTGCCACGACAATGTAGAGGCCCGCCATCATCAGGAAGATGGTGATCGCGTAGTTGTAGTGCTCGACGAACTCCGCCACGGCCGGCATCAACGGCCCCGCTCGACGAAGGCATAGAACATGGCGGTCATGGTGCCGGCGACGGTGACCAGGACGCCCGCCTCGACCAGAAATATGCCGAGCTCGTGGCCGTCGCTGGGATCGTGGGCGAGGACGGAATAGTCCAGGAAGTTCTGCCCGAGGATCAGCCCGGCGACGCCGGTGCCGGCGTAGATCAGGACGCCGAGCGGGATCATCCGCTCGACGAGGCCCTTGGGGGCAACACGTTGCGCCGCCTTGAGCCCGAAGGTGATCGCCAGAAGGATGACCATGCCGGCGGTGATGACGCCGGCCTGGAAGCCGCCGCCCGGGCCGTAGTCGCCATGGAACTGGACGTACAGGGCGAACAGCAGGATGAACGGCAGGACGAGCTTGGTGCCGATCCTCAGGATGAGATCGAGGCTCATTTCGGCGTCTTCTCTTCCTCGAGACGGCCTCTCCGGCGTATGCCGCGCAGCAGCAGCATCACGCCGATGCCGGCCGTGAAGATCACCGTCGTCTCGCCAAGCGTGTCATAGCCGCGATAGTCGGCCAGGACCGACGTCACCACGTTGGGCACCTTCGTCTCCCGGATCGTATCGGCAATGTAGCGCGGGGCGACGTGGTGATGGATCGCTCCGTCCGGGCTGCCGAACGGCGGCAGGACATTGGTCCCCCAGACGAGGGCGGCGCCCGTGCCGATCGCGACGAACAAGGGTAGTGTGTGTCTCCGGATCGAGCTCATTTCCGTCGTCTTGATGAGATGCAGGGTGGCAAGGAGAATTACCGTCGATACACCGGCGCCGACCGAGGCCTCGGTCATCGCCACGTCCACGGCGTCGAGCACCACCAGCAGGGTCGCCATCAGGAAGCTGTAGATGCTGGCCAGGATGACGACGCCGAACAGGCTGCGCTGGTAGACGATGGCGACCGTGACGACGGCGAGCAGAGTCAACAGCGCCATGTTGAGAACGGCTTCTATGTCGGCCTCCCCTCATCTGCATCCGCCTTCGTCGATCCCGGTCCGACAGGCCGACGGCGATCTTCCGTCAGCATGGGCTTGACGCCTTCATGCAGGCACGCCTGCGCCAGCGCATGGGTCACGACGGGACCGGTGATGAAGAACAGCGCCAGGAGAAAGAACAGCTTGAGCGTCACCAGGCTGAAGCCTGCCTGCAGCGACAGGCCAAGGAGCAGAAGCCCGACGCCGAGCGTGTCGATGACGCTGGCCGCATGCATGCGGGTGAAGACGTCAGGCATGCGAACGAGCCCGAGCGCACCGACGATCGTAAAGAACGATCCGAGCAGAATGAGCGCCCAGCTTGCGATCTCGATTGCGAGCGTCATGACCCGGCACCGTCCGTCGCGTCGTGGGCGAGATCGCCGTGGCGGAAGAACTTCAGGACCGCGAGCGTGCCGATCAGATTGAGCAGTCCGTAGGTCAGTCCGATGTCGAGGAACTCGGGGCGGCCGGACAGGAAGCCGACGACCGCGAGGAGCATGATCGCGAGCGACCCGACCGAATTGCCGGCGAGCACGCGGTCGAACACCGTCGGTCCCTTGATGGCGCGCGTGATCACGAGGGCAAGCGCGACGAGAATGGCGGCGGCAGCGGCAACGAACATCATGCGATGCCTTCGAATTGGCTGACCCGGCGATCCATCCCGCCGGCCTCGAGATCGAGCGCGCCTTCCTTCACCAGCGCATGGACGACGAGATCGTTGCCGTCCACTCCGACCGTGATCGTACCGGGCGTGAGCGTGATCGAGTTGGCGTAGGTCACGACCCCGACCGTGGTCTTCTGGCCCGCCCTGACAACAGTCATCGTGGGCGAGATCGGAAGGTTCGGATGCAGGATGACTTTCGTCACCGCCCATGTCGATTTGGCGATCTCGACCAGCAGCCAGGGAATATAGGTCAATGCCCGCCACAACAACTCGATCGGGTGCCCTTCGGCGTCGGCGACATGCATGCGGATCGCGGCGAGAACGCAGATCACCGCGCTCGCCGCGCCGGCCGTGACCAGCATCGGCGTGTAGTGCCCGGACAGGGCAATCCAGAAGGCAAACAGGAATCCTGCCAGACTAATGTACCGCATCCGCGTCCCCCTCACCGCCGGTCTTGTATTGCAGCTATGTCGGCACGAGCCCGATTGTCAATTCACCGTGGCTCCGCGACGACAGCCAATACGCTCCCGCCGCGCAGGGTTCGTTTTCAGCTCATGTACGTTGCCGATACGCCGCCGTCGACGGTGAGCGTGTGGCCGTTGACGTAGGCTGCCGCCGGCGAGGCGAGGAAGATCGCCGCACCCGCGATTTCCCACGGTTCGGCCCAGCGCTTGGCCGGGCAGCGGTCGCGATGGCGTTCGCCCGCCGGCGAAGCGATCATCTGGCTGTTGGTCTCGGTGGCGAAGAAACCGGGCGAGAGCGCGTTCGACGTGATGCCTTTGCCGCCCAGCTCGGCGGCCAGCGCGCGGGCCAGCGCCGACAGGCCGCCCTTGGCGGCGATGTAGGACGACGCGCCGGGCACGGCGAGGTCGGCCACGATCGAGGTCACCATGATGAGGCGGCCCCAGCCGCGCTCGATCATGCCGGGCACGACCAGCTTGATGAGGGCATGGGCGGCGGCCAGGTCGACATCGATCAGGCGGGCGAAGGCGTCGGGCTCGATGTCGGCGAACGGCCGGCGGTCGCGCTCGCCGACATTGTAGATCAGCACGTCGATCGGGCCGGCGCCGGCGATCGCCGACCGCATCGCCGCGCGGTCGGCAACGTCGAAGGCCAGGGCATTGGCGGCAAAGCCCGCGGTGCGGAGCGTGTCCAGCCGCGGCGCCAGGCGCTCCGCCGAGCGTCCGTGCAGCAGCACCCGGGCGCCGGCCTGGGCCAGTCCCTGCGCCATCTCCCAGCCCAGACCACGGCCGGAGCCGGTGACCAGGGCGGTGCGGCCATTGAGCCGGAATTGATCGGGAAAGGTCGACACGGGGCGTGGCATTCGTCTATTGCGGCAGCCCGAGTTAGCGTTGAATTGGCGAATGCTGCAACTGCCTAAAGTCATCGGCCATCGCGGGGCGGCGGCCTATGCCCTGGAAAACACGCTGGACTCCTTCCGCGAGGCCCGCCGGCGCGGCGCCACCTGGGTCGAAACCGACATCATGTTGACCGCCGATGGCGTGCCGATCGTGATGCACGATGATTCGCTGAAACGCACCATGGGCATCGACCGTCTGGTCGCCGAGATGCCGCGCGCCGAGTTGCCGCGCGACGTGCCGACCTTCGAGGAGGCGATCGCCTGCTGGGGCGAGCTGGGGCTGGGCTGCAACGTCGAGATCAAGCCCAGCGCCGGCTTCGAGGCCGAAACCGGGCGCGCCGTGGTCGAGACGCTGCGGCGCTGCTGGCCGGCCCATCTGCCGCCGCCGCTGCTGTCGAGCTTCAAGGACGCCTCGCTTGCCGCCGCCTACAAGGCTGCGCCCGAGATTGCCCGGGCCATCCTGATCGGCGAATTCGTGGCCGACTGGCAGGCGCGCGCCGAAGCGGTGGCGGCCATGGGCGTCAACACCGATGGCAAGAAGCTCACGGCGCCGTGGGCGTGCGCCATCAAGCAGGCCGGTTTTGCCCTCGGTGTCTACACCATCGACGACCCGGCCGTGGCGCGGGCGCTGGTCGGCATGGGCGTGGATTGCGTCATCACCGACGCGCCGGACGTCATCCTGGCCGCGCTCGCCTGAAATCGGAGTCATTTAAGGGGTTGCCTTCTCTACACAGGCTTGGTGGACTGTCATCAGACCGCAACAAAATAGACACATCGCAGTCTTGCGGCCCGTCGATACATCGGCGGGGTTTTCAGGGAGGTTTTTTCAGATGACGCGGATTCTCCTATCGTCCGTCGCAGCGGCGGCCGTTCTCGTAAGTGCGCACGGCGCCTCGGCGCAGACCGAAATCCAGTGGTGGCACGCCATGGGCGGCAACCTCGGCGAGGTGGTCAACGAGCTCGCCGCCGGCTTCAACAAGTCCCAGACCGAATACAAGGTCGTGCCGGTCTACAAGGGGTCCTACACCGAGACCCTGACCGCCGCGATCGCCGCCTTCCGCGCCAAGCAGGCGCCGCACATCGTGCAGGTCTTTGAAGTCGGCACCGCCAACATGATGGCCGCCAAGGGCGCGATCTATCCGGTCTACCAGCTCATGGCCGACGCCAAGGAGCCGTTCGATCCCAAGGCCTTTATCGCCCCGGTCTACGGCTACTACTCGACGACCGACGGCAAGCTGCTCTCCATGCCCTTCAACTCCTCGACCCCGGTGCTCTACTGGAACAAGGAGCTTCTGGCCAAGGCGGGCTACGATCCCAACAAGCCGCCCAAGACCTGGCCGGAACTGGGCGAGATGGCCAAGAAGGCGGTCGCCGCCGGCGCCAAGTGCGGGTTCACGCCGCAATGGCAGACCTGGACGATGATCGAGAACTACGGCGCCTGGCACAATTTGCCCTACGCCACCAAGGCCAACGGCTTCGGCGGCACCGACATCGAATTGAAGTTCAACGACGCGCCGCGCGTGAAGTTCATCCAGATGCTGGCCGACTGGAGCAAGGACAAGACCTTCGTCTACGGTGGCCGCGAGGGCAAGTCGACGGCGCTGTTCACCTCGGGTGACTGCGTATTCCATATCGCCTCGTCGGCCACCGCCTCGGCGATCGACAAGGCGCTGGGCACCGACAAGTTCGGCATCGCCATGATGCCCTATTCGCCCGACGTGGCGGCCAAGCCGCAGAACTCGATCATCGGCGGCGCCACGCTGTGGGTGCTGCAGGGCAGGCCGAAGGACGAGTACAAGGGTGTCGCCAAGTTCCTGAGCTATCTGTCGAGCGCGCCGGTGCAGGCCAAATGGCATCAGGAAACCGGCTATGTGCCGATCACCCTGGCGGCCACCGAAATCACCGAGAAAGCAGGCTTCTACAAGAAGTTCCCGGGGCGTGACATCGCCGTGCAGGAGCTCACGCTCAATCCGCCGACGGAAAACTCCAAGGGCCTGCGCATCGGCAACTTCGTGCAGATCCGCGACGTCGTCGACGAGGAGCTCGAAGCCGTGTGGTCCGGCAAGAAGGACGCCAAGGCCGCGCTCGACGAGGCGGTGAAGCGTGGCAACGAGCTGCTGCGCAAGTTCGAAGCCGCCAACAAGTAGGCTTTCGATTATCGACCCTTGCCTCTCAACAAGCCCTCTCCGCCCGCGCCATCGCGGGGGAGAGGGCGCATGACGGGTGTGACGCTTCTTAGCCATGGAAAAGCGCGTCACCTTCAACGAGCGGTGGCTGCCCTACCTTCTGGTGGCGCCGCAGATCATCATCACCCTGGTCTTCTTCTTCTGGCCGTCCGGCCAAGGCGATCTGGCAGTCGGTGCTGATCGAGGACTGAAATCGGCGGCAACTCGAAGTTCGTCTGGTTCGAAAACTTCGCCCAGCTCTTCCACGACAGCAACTACTACGCCTCGGCGCGGCTCACCCTGGTGTTCAGCGCCCTGGTCGCCTCGATCGGGCTCGCGGTCTCGCTCCTGCTGGCGGTGATGGCCGACCGCGTTAATGGCAGAGCAGGCGTCTACAATTTCCTGCTGGTCTGGCCCTATGCGGTGGCCCCGGCGGTGGCGGGCGTGCTGTGGGGCTTCCTGTTCAACCCCTCGGTCAGCGTGCGTCGCCTGGATGCTCCAGGCCATCGGCATCGAGTTCAACTATGTGAGCAATGGAAACCCGGCGCTACTGCTGGTCGTGATCGCCGCGGTGTGGAACCAGGTCAGCTACAATTTCCTGTTCTTCCTGGCCGGGCTGCAGTCGGTCCCGCGCTCGCTGATCGAGGCCGCCGCCATCGACGGGGCGGGGCCGGGCCGGCGCTTCTGGGACATCATGTTCCCGCTGCTCTCGCCGACCGGCTTCTTCCTGCTGGTGATCAACATTCTCTATGCCTTCTTCGGGACCTTCGGCGTGGTCGATGCGCTCACGAAGGGCGGGCCGGGCCAGGCGACCAACATCCTGGTCTACAAGGTCTACAACGACGGCTTCCGCGGCCAGGACCTCGGCGGGTCCTCGGCGCAGTCGGTGATCCTGATGATCGTGGTCATCGTGCTCGCCTTCGTGCAGTTCCGCTTCATCGAGCGCAGGGTCCATTACTGATGGTCGAGAACCGGCCTTTTCTGACCTGGCTGAGCCACGCCGTGCTCATCCTGGGCGTGCTCATCATCGTCTTCCCGGTGTGGATGACCTTCGTCGCCTCGACCCACGACCAGGCAACCATGCTGCGTTCGCCGGTGCCCCTGCTGCCCGGCCCGGACCTGATCGAGAACTACACGCAAATCCTGACCGCGAGTTCTCTCCGGGCTTCGGCGGCACGCCGATCTGGCTCGCGCTAATGAACAGCATGATCATGGCCCTTGGGCGTGGCTTTGGGGAAGATCGCGATCTCCATCATCTCCGCCTTCGCCATCGTCTATTTTCGCTTCCCGTTCCGCATGACCTTCTTCTGGGCGATCTTCGTCACCCTGATGCTGCCCGTCGAGGTGCGCATCGTGCCGACCTACGGCGTGGTGGCGAGCCTCGGCATGCTCAATTCCTACCCCGGCCTGATCATCCCGCTGATCGCCTCGGCCACGGCGACGTTCCTGTTCCGGCAGTTCTTCCTGAGCGTACCCGACGAGCTGGCCGAGGCCGCCCGCGTCGACGGCGCCTCGCCGATGCGCTTCTTCTGGGACATCCTGCTGCCGATGAGCCGCACCACGATCGCGGCCCTGTTCGTGATCCAGTTCATCTACGGCTGGAACCAGTACCTGTGGCCGCTGCTGATCACGACCAAGGAAAGCTTCTACACCGTGGTCATGAGCGTCTCGCGCCAGGCCAACGTCGTCGATGCGACGCCGAGCTGGAACCTGCTGATGGCCATGGCGATGCTCGCCATGCTGCCGCCGGTGCTGGTCGTGGTCTTCATGCAGCGCCAGTTCGTGCGCGGCCTGGTCGAAACCGAGAAGTAGGCGAGACGGAGAAACAGGCCATGGCGCAAGTCCACCTGCGCGGCGTCAAGAAGAGCTACGAACAAGCTCGAGGTCCTGCACGGGCTGGACGCCGAGATCGCCGACGGCGAGTTCGTCGCCGTCCTCGGCGAATTCGGGCTGCGGCAAGTCGACGTTCCTGCGCATCCTCGCCGGCCTCGAGGAGGCGTACCTCCGGCGACGTCCTGATCGACGGCAAAGCGTGCTCGACCGCTCGCCCCAAGGAGCGCGACATCGCGATGGTCTTCCAGACCTACGCGCTCTACCCGCACATGAGCGTGCGCGAGAACATCGACTTCCCGCTCGAGCTCTCCGGCCTCGACAAGGCCAAGCCGGGCGCGGCGGATCGAGGCGACCGCCGCCACGCTTCTCAACCTCCCCCACCGACTATCTCGACCGCAAGCCCCGCCAGCTCTCCGGCGGCCAGCGCCAGCGCGTCGCCATGGGTCGCGCCATCGTGCGCCAGCCCAAGGTGTTCCTGTTCGACGAGCCGCTTTCCAACCTCGACGCCAAGCTGCGCGTTCAGATGCGTCTCTTGCGGAGATCCGCCTCCTGCAGCAACGGCTTCGCGTGACCTCGGTCTACGTCACCCACGACCAGGTCGAGGCGCTGACGATGTTCGGATCTGCGTGATGCTCCTCAACAAGGGCCGCATCGCTCAGCAGTTCGCCCCGCCGCTGGAGCTCTACGACCGTCCCGCCAGCATCTTCGTCGCGAGCTTCGTCGGCTCGCCGCCGATGAACTTCCTCGCCGGCAAGGTGTCGACGGCGATCCGCGGTCGATCGATCTTGCCGGGACCGGTGCCACGCGCGTCACCCTGCCGCTCGGCCGGACGACCTCGGCGGCTGCCGGCACGCCGGTCGCGCTCGGCATCCGGCCCGAGCATCTGCATCCGGCCGCCGACGGACCGCTCGAGTTCGAGGTCGAACTCGCCGAGCCGCTGGGCGCCGACACGCTGCTGCACGGCCGCTTCGGCGAGGCGCGCGAGCTGGTGACGGTGCGCCAGGGCGGCCATGTCAGGGCTCAACCGGGCGAGAAGCGCCACTTCAAGGCCGAGCCCGGCCACCTGCACCTGTTCGATTCGCAGACGGGCCAGCGCATCGCCGACACCTGA
>CAWJJJ010000033.1:0-41187 GCA_963843185.1 uncultured Alphaproteobacteria bacterium | reverse complement strand
CTTGCGGCCTCACCCAGCTCTATGCGCAGCGTTATGGAGCGCTGCCGATCGTGTCGCGCGTTGGCGGGCTCGCCGACACGGTGATCGACGCCAGCGAGGCGGCGCTGCGCGACGGCGTTGCCACTGGATTTCAGTTCGCGCCGCCTGCCGGGAATGCCCTTCGCCTGGCTCTTTCCCGCGCGTTCGACTTGTTCGCACAGCCTGCCGAGTGGCGGCAGGTGCAGCGTCGCGCCATGACGCGTGACGTCGGTTGGCGGCGGCCGGCCGAGCGTTACGCCATGCTCTATCGCAGCCTCGTGCCGTCGACGACGGGCGCGAATCGGGCTGAGGGCAACGAAGAATTTCGTCGTCTCGAGCGGAGCGCCCCTCGAATACCTCGGGGTAAACTCCACGCGGAGCAGAGAGACCTTTTCTCTACAATGAAGCCGCTTGTGGTCGGGAGAAGGTCTCTCGACTCGGCCCTGCGGGCCTCGGTCGAGGCGACGGGAAGTCACTTTAGGTCACCTAAAGTATAGCTTATTTTATACTTGCATAATACTAAAGTCCGCTTTATGAACGTCCTCTCTGGCAAACAACGGAGGACCGGCGCGTGTCGAGTTTCCTGTTCATTGGCGCACAACAACCCGAAGATTGGCCCGAACTGGATATCAGCATCCTGGAGGACAAGCGCGGCGCGGTTCCGCCTTTTCCGCTCGATCTCCTGGCCCAGCCCTGGCGCGACTGGGTGAGCGACACGGCCTCGTCGGCAGGCGCTCCCGCTGATTATGTGATTCAGGCGGTGCTGGCGGCTCTTGCCGGCCTCTGCGGCGCGGGCGTGGCGGTGCGCATCACGCCCGTCTGGTCGGAGCCGATGGTGCTGTGGCAGGCGGTGGTCGGCGAGCCGTCGAGCGGCAAGTCGGGCGCGCTCGCCTCGATGCGCAGGCTGCTTGGCTCGATCGAGGCGGAGCGTCGGGTGCACGATGACGACGCGCGGCGGGAGGCCCATGCCGAACGCGCCAAGCAGGCTGGCGCACACGACGCTTTCGTGCGTTCGCAGGTCATCGTCGCCGACACGGCTCTGCAAGCCATCGCTGAAATCGTCTCGGGCAATCCGCGCGGCGTGATCCTGTGGCGCGATGAACCGGCCGGGCTCGCCCAGCTCGGCGAAACAGGAAACGATGGCAGCGATCGCGCCCGATGGCTGGAGGCCTGGAACGCCGGCAGCGTCACGCTCAAACGCCGGGCGGACAAGTCATCGCTGCAGCTCGAAAGGTTTCCGGTCAGCATCCTCGCCACGACGCGGCCGGACACGCTGAAGGAGACATTGGAGGAGGGCGATGACGGGCTGGCGGCGCGTTTTCTTTACGCCTGGCCCGGTCCGCGGCCTCATTGCCCGCTGGCAAACGGCAGGATCGCTGCGGATGACGATGCGCTGAAGATGCTTCGGCGGCTTGGCCGCCTGGCGCGCACGCCGGAGGATCCGCTGGTGCTCTCCTTCGACCAGCGCGGCGTGGAAGCCTTCGACGGCTTCCTGGCCGGCCTGCACGCCGACCGGCGCGGGACGGAGGGGCTGGAGGCGGCCTGGCTCGGCAAGGGGCGATCGACCGTGGCGCGGCTGGCCGGCGCGCTGGAGTTGCTCGCCTGGTCGGGCAGCGATGCGCCGGGCCCGCCGGGCCATATCGGCCGCGAGCAGGTCGAGGCCGCCGCGGCGCTGTGGAGCAAGTATTTTCGGCCGCATGCGCGCGCCGTGCTCGACCACGCGGCGCCGACCAACTCCGGCCATCGCGTGAAGCGTGTCGCACGTTGGCTCAAGGAAGGCCGCGTCAAGGTGGTCGCGCGTGAGGACATCAGGCGCGATGCATTGGCGCGGTCCGTCGATGCCTTCGGCGCCGACCAGGTGCTCCATCGGCTGCATGCGCTCGGCATCGTGCGCCCGGCGCGCGAGACCCAGGACGGCCCCGGCCGTCCAGCCCGGCGCTGGCATGTCAATCCGGCCTTGGCGAACACGTGAAAGGACCGGCGGGAATACCGGAATTACCGATAATTCGTCAGAAGGTCCGAACAGCGAATGACGGGACGTGCCTCACGCCGACCAGCCGAGCCGCGACCGGCCGATCGCCATCGACACCGCGGCCTGGCTGGGCTCGACCACCGGCAGGCCGACATGGCGTTGCAGGCGATTGCGGTAGCGCGCCATGCCGGCGCAGCCCATGACCAGCACGTCGGCGCCGTCCTCGTCGCGCAGCTCGGCGGCGACCTCGGCCATGCGGGCGAAGGTGGTCGCCTCGTTGCTGAGCTCGACGACGCCCAGGCCGATCGCGCGATCGCCCGCCATGCGGTCGTTAAGTCCCATCTGGCCGACATAGCGCAGGTGGCGCGGAATCGATTTCCGCAGGATGGAGATCACGCCGAAGCGCTGACCGAGCGTGAGCGCGGTCAGGATGCCGCACTCGGCGATGCCCAGCACCGGCTTGGTCGTGATCTCGCGCGCAGCATGCAGACCAGGATCGGAGTAGCAGGCGATGACGAAGGCCGAGCAGTCGTTGTCGCGCTTCTTCACCATGTCGCCGATCGGGCCGACAACCTGCTCGACATGGGCCTGGTTCTCGATGCCGGGCGGGCCCTCTTTCAGGGTCACGCACTCGATGGCCGGGCCGCCCGGCATGCGGAGCGGCTCCATCGCCGCGTCGATGCCCTTGGTGACGGTCTCGGTGGAGTTGGGATTGATGACAAGAATGCGGTCGGACATGAAGGCTAGGATGGCCCCTAAATTGCTATTCAACAATGCCTGATCTAACGTCGGCACCTGGGGATTTTTCAAGGGAAGGCACTGAAAATGCTGCAACGTCGTTTTTCTGCGATCGCGATCGCGGCGCTTCTGGTCGCGAGTTCCGGCGCTCGCACAGACCAAGCTGCCGCCGCTCAAGACCGGTGTCGACGGCACCTTCGCACCGCATGCCATGCCCAAGCTCGGCGGCGGCGTCGAGGGCTTCCAGATCGATCTCTTCACCGAGGCCGCCAAGCGCATGCACCGCGACATCACCATCGACGCGGTGAGCTTCTCGACCCTGATTCCCGGCATGCAGTCGGGTCGCTACGACTTCATCGCCGCGCCGACGACCGTGACCAAGGAGCGGGCGGAGAACATGCTGTTCACCGCGGGCTATCTGTGGACGGCCTTCCAGTTCGGCATCAAGAAGGGCTCCGCGCCGATCAAGGGCTGGGAGGACCTCAAGGGCAAGTCGGTCGCCGTCAACAAGGGTACGCCCTACGAGACGCTCTCCAAGAAGATGGGCGAGAAGTACGGCTTCACGGTGCAGGTCTACGATACCCAGCCGGACGCCACGCAGGCCGTCCTGTCGGGCCGCGCCTACGCCACGCTCGGCGGCAACACGACCATCGTCTACGCCGCCTCGAAGAACCCGCAGTTCATCGCCGACCTCGAGTTGAAGGACACGCGTGCCCATTGGGCGGCGCCGGTGCCGAAGAACAATCCCAAATTGCGGGCCGAGCTGCAGGATGCGCTCGATTGCATGAAGAAGGACGGCACCATCGCCAAGCTCGCCGAGAAGTGGTTCGGCAAGAAGCCGGAAGCCGACGACCTCGCCGTGGTGATCACGCCGGGCTACGGCGTGCCGGGCATGCCGGGCTACGATCCGACGCCGCACGAGCTGCATTGCGGGTGATGAGGCCGATCGTCGAAGCGCGGGCGATCCACAAGCATTTCGGCGCCCTTCATGTCCTGAAGGGCGTCGATCTCGAGGTCGCCGAGCGCGAACTGGTATTCGTCATCGGGCCGTCCGGCTCGGGAAAGTCGACCCTGCTGCGCTGCCTGAACCGGCTGGAGGAGCCGTCCTCCGGCTCGGTGGTGGTCGACGGCATCGACATGCTGGATGCCCGAACCGACATCAACCATGCCCGCCAGCGCATCGGCATGGTGTTCCAGTCCTTCAATCTCTATCCGCACATGACGGCGCTCGGCAACGTCACGCTGGCGCTGCGCAAGGTGGCGGGCAAGTCGCGCGGCGAGGCCGACCAACTGGGCCGCGCCGCGCTCGAGCGGGTCGGGCTGGCCGACCGCGCCAACCACACGCCGGGCCAGCTCTCGGGCGGCCAGCAGCAGCGCGTCGCCATCGCCCGCTCGATTGCGCTCGAACCCCGGGTGATGCTGTTCGACGAGCCGACGAGCGCGCTCGACCCGGAGCTGGTCGGTTCGGTGCTGGAAGTCATGCGCAGCCTCCGCGAAAGCGGCATGACCATGATCGTGGTCAGCCACGAGATGGGCTTTGCCCGCAACGCCGCCGACCGCGTGGTGTTCATGGATGACGGGCTGATCGTGGAGCAGGGGCCGCCCGCCGCGATCTTCGAGAACCCGACGCAGGAGCGCACGCGCGCCTTCATCGGCCAGATCCAGCGGCATTAGGTATGTCGCACTCAGCCGGACCGCGGGCCTCCAGGCCCGCTCATGAGGCGGGCCTGGAGGCCCGCGGTCCCAAGACATGAGCGCCTGGGATCGGTTCACCGACACGTTCTTCAACGCCAAGGTGATGTGGAAGTACCTGCCGGACATCCTGTCCGGCGTGGTCGTCACCATCGAGCTGGCGCTGCTGATCGTCGCGAGCGGCCTGCTGGCGGGCCTGGCGCTCGCCCTGCTGCGCAGCCTCGCGGTCCGGCCGCTCAACTGGCTGATCATCTTCGTGGTCGACCTGTTCCGCGCGCTGCCGCCGCTGGTCATCATCGTGCTGATGTATTTCGGCCTGCCGGCCATCGACATTTCGCCGTCCGGCTTCGTCTCGACCTGGCTGTCGCTCGCCTTCGTGCTGATGGCCTTCTCCGAGGAGATCTTCTGGGCCGGCATCACCTCGGTGCACAAGGGACAGTGGGAGGCCTCGCGTTCGACCGGCCTGTCGTTCGGCCAGACCCTGATGAATGTCGTGCTGCCGCAGGCGCTTCGCCTCACCATCCCGCCGCTCACCAACCGCACCATCGCCATCACCAAGGGAACCGCCCTCGGCACCGTCGTCGCCGTCACCGAGATCCTGGGCGAGGCGAGCTCGGCGATGTCCAACTCCTACAATCCCTCGCCGCTGATGATGGGGGCGGCGGCCTACCTCGTGCTGTTCCTGCCGGTCGTCGTGGCGGCGCGCTGGATCGAGACAAAGTTTGCGTGGAAGCGATGATCCAGACCTTCCTCAACCCCGAGATCATCGCCGCCGCCTGGCCGATCCTGCTGGCGGGCCTGCTCAACACCGTCCTGCTGTCGCTGATCGTGGTGCCGCTCGGCCTGTTGGGCGGCCTGATCCTGGCGTTGCTGGCGACCGCCCGCCATCCGCTGGTGCGCTGGCCGCTCATGGCTTGGGTCGATTTCTTCCGCGCCTTCCCGCCCCTGGTCCTTCTGATCCTGCTCTTTGCCGGCCTGCCTTTTGCCGGGCTGGAGCTGGGCGGTTTCGCCTGCGTGGCCATCGCCTTCTTCCTCAACACCGGCGCCTATTACGGCGAGATCTTCCGCGCCGGCATCGAATCGGTTCCGGCCGGCCAGGTCGAAGCCGGGCGCTCGACCGGTCTTTCCCGCCTGCAGGCCATGACCTGGATCGTGCTGCCCCAGGCGGTGCGCAACGTGCTGCCCGATCTGCTGTCCAATACGCTCGAGGTCGTGAAGCTCACTTCGCTCGGCAGCGTGGTCGCCGTGCCTGAGCTCCTCTACCAGGCACGCCAGGCGCAGAGTCTCACCTACAACCCGACGCCCATCGTCGTGGCGGCCGTCATCTATTTCCTGCTGCTGTGGCCGCTGGTTCGCCTGCTGAGCCGGCTGGAAAACCGGGCGCTGGCGGGCAGGGGATAGGGCGGACCGCAGGGCGGATTATCGGTTGCAACCCGTGCCAACGTTCCCCTAGCGTCTGGCAAGGGGGAAATGACAATGCGCACCTTCACGATCCTGCTCGTTGGCGTGGGCTTCCTGCTTCCCGCAGTCGCGGCAGCCCAGGAGCCGACACAGACGCCGCGAAATGCCGTCAGCTACAGGGGCCTCAGCGCCGAGGACATGAAGGCCTATTGCTTCTGGAACGGCCAGCTCTTCTCCGTCGGCGCCACCTTCTGCATTCGCCAGGCCTCGGTCACGACCTGCACCGAAGACCCCGGCAAGCGGCCGCTCTGGGTGACCAAGGACAACGACAAGTTCTGCGACAAGAACCTGTCGACGACTCCGCAATAGCGAAACCGGACGGTTGCGCCCCGTCCTGCAAATCCCATAGCCTTCCGTCAACGGGAGGAAACAAATGAATCGTATCGTTCGCTGGCTGGCGGCGCTTGTGCTCGCGCTCGCCGTCTCTCCGGTCATGGCGCAGACCAAGTGGCCGGAGAAGCCGGTCAAGCTCGTCGTCGGCTTCACCGCGGGCAGCGCCACCGATGTCACCGCCCGCATGTTCGGCCAGAAGTTTGGCGAGGCATGGGGCCAGCCGATCGTGGTCGAGAACATTGCCGGCAACTCCGGCGCCATCGGCACCGACAGGGTCGCCAAGGCGGCCCCCGACGGCTACACGCTGATGTGGTCGGGCAACGCCGCGATCACCATCCTGCCCAGCCTGCAGCCCCTGCCGTTCGATCCGCTGAAGGATTTCGCGCCGATCTCGACCTCGCTCTCCATGCCGTCGATCTTCTTCGTCAACAACGACCTGCCGGTGAAGTCGATCGCCGACCTGATCGCCTATGCCAAGGCCAATCCCGGCAAGCTGTCGTACGGCACGCCGGGCGTCGGCACGCCGCAGCACGTGGCCGGCGAGCTGTTCTGCCATCTTGCCGGCATCAAGATGGAGCACATCCCGTACCGCGGCGCCAACCTGGCCGATGTCATGGGCGGCGTGGTGCCGGTCGGCATCCAGAACGCCGGCGCCAGCCTGCCGCTGGTGCGCGACGGCCGGGTGCGCGGCATCGCCATCACCTCGCTCAAGCGTTCATCCAACGCGCCCGACCTGCCGACCATGGTCGAGGCGGGGTTCCCGGGCTTCGAGGCGACGTCGTGGTTCGCCCTGCTGGCGCCCGCCGGCACGCCGCAGCCCATCCTCGACAAGGTGCGCGCCGAATCGCTCAAGGTGCTGGCCGATCCCGAAATGCAGAAGAAGTTCGCCAATCTCGGCCTCGACACGGTGGGCAGCACGGGCGAGGAGACGCGCGCTGCCATCGCCGCCGACATCCCGAAATGGCGCCGGGTCATCCAGGACGCCAACATCAAGCCGGGCAATTGAGGCATGGTCGCGTTCACTCGTCTGGCGCAGGCGCTCGACGGCAACGAGGCCCTGCAGCGGCGGGCGAGGCTCGCCAACCTCTCGCTCACGGTGCTGAGCGGCGGCGAGGCGACGTCCGTGCAGGTCGGCGAGCGCGTCGTCGTTGGACCCGCCGCCGCCTTTGGCTCTGCCTTCAGCCTCGCCGCACCGCCTGAAGCCTGGGCCGAGTTTGCCAAGCCCGTGCCCGCCGTCGGCTTCCAGAGCCTGGTCGCCATGCAGCGCGTGGGTCATCTCCGGGTCGAGGGCGACATGGTGGCCTATGGCCGCAATCTCCTGTTCCTCGAGCAGCTCTTCGCGGCCCTTCGTCCGCCGTCCGCGGCGCAACCTCCCGCTGCGATCGGCGCGCCCGTCATCGAGCCGGTGGTCGGGCGCTATCTGCGCCTCGATTTCAACGGCCGCCCGCACCGCATCTATTTCGAGGAGGCGGGGGAGGGCATTCCGCTGCTCTGCCTGCACACTGCCGGTGCCGACGGCCGGCAGTACCGCGCGCTGCTGAACGATCCGGAGATCACCCGGCGCTATCGCGTGGTCGCCTTCGACCTGCCGTGGCACGGCAAATCCTCGCCGCCGCCGGGCTTCGAGAGCGAGGCCTATCGCCTCACCACCGACCTCTATGTCGACACCGTGATGGCCGTGTCGCGCGCCCTCGGCCTGGATCGGCCGGTCGTGATGGGCTGCTCGATCGGCGGCCGCGCCGTGTTGCATCTGGCGCTGCGTCATGGCGATCACTTCCGTGCCGCGATCGGCCTGCAGTCGGCGACGCATGCCGAAGCCGGCGCCGACACCCGGCTGCGCGATCTCGGCGTGCTGTTCCGTCCCGACGTGCATGGCCAGGAGGCGGCGGCCGGCACGGTCGCCTGCCTGATCTCGCCGACATCGCCCGCCGCCGAGAAGTGGGAGACCTTGTGGCATTACATGCAGGGCGGGCCCGCTGTCTTCATGGGCGACCTGCACTACTATTTCACCGACGGCGACCTTCGCAATGCGCCGCTCGCCTCGCTCGACCCCGCGAAATGCCCGCTCTATCTGCTGACCGGCGAGTACGACCTGTCGGCCACGCCGCAGCTGACGGCGGAGCTGGCGCGTCTGGTGAAGGCTCGGCACTTCGAGGTGATGCAGGGGCTGGGCCACTTTCCGATGTCGGAAAGCCCGCTTCAGTTCCGCCGCTATCTGCTGCCTGTGCTCGAGCGCATCGCTACGGACGGGGAGGGTTGACGCCCAGGGGCTCGCGTTCCTCGAGGACCCGCCCATCGGGGAAGATGGTGACCTTGCTCGGCACGCCCTGCGGCCGCGTCGGCACGGGATCGCGGCTCACGTCGGCTTTCCACGAGCCGTCGTTGTTCGGGGTGATGCGCTGCACGCGATAGCCTTGCGATTCGACGCGATCCCTGGAAAGCGTTTCGGTATTGGGATAACGCCCGCCGTAGGACGCCGACGGCGGCGCGATGGGAGTCGAGGGGGCCGCGAGGGTCGGCGGCGGGGGCAGGGCGCCGGGCGACATCGTTTCAGGCATGCGGCCGCCATTGCCGATGGAGCCGGGGGCGTACTGGGCGAGCGCCGGCGTGGCGATGATCACGAAAACAAGAGCGAAAGTCGGATGAACGCGCATGCTCCGGATATGGTGGATCCGGAGCCGCTGCCAAGTCCAACCACAAGTATGAGAGCCAGCGCTGGCGGGACGCAAACGAGGAGTAAACCGTCCCGCCAGGCCGGGCGCAGCAGCCTTTCGGCTTACTGCTCCCTGATATTGCCGCTCGGCTCGAGGACCACGGCGACCTCGACGTTGTCGCGCATCGCCTTGGCCGCCCAGTTGCCGGCCGGATCGCGGGTCAGGCTCTTCACGCCGGTGTAGCCGCGCGCCTCGAGCTGCGCCTTGGCGGCGGCCTCGGCCGCCGACGCGTTGGACGAAGTCTTCGGCAGCCCGGTATTGGGATTGCTGGTGCCGCCCGGCATCGAATCCATGGCGCGGCCGGCCGGCGTGTTGGGGGCTTGCATCTGGGCGTGGGCCACGCCTGCCGCGGTTATCAGGGCGAGGGTCGCGAGGGTCGTGCGGATCATCTCTCATCCTCTTCTTTTCTGTTGATGGACGAAGATTGAACGCCCGGCCTCGGGAGGGTGTTGCGTGACAAAGACGATGCAACCTTGGGCCGATCTAACGCTCGAGGCCGCCAAGCCGTTGATAAGGGGCCATATTCCCTACGGGCCGACGCGTCGGGCGGCGAAAAATCGAAGCCGGGATCAGCGTGGATGCGTTGCCATGCCCGGCTGCGGGCCGCACAAGGTCGCAGGGGGAAGCCCATGGATCTCAAAAGCGTCATGGCGCGCAAGCCGGTTGCCGACATCGTGGCTGCGCAGGACGCGTCTCTGCAGCGGCTGTCGAAGGTCCTCGGTCCTTTCAGCATCGGCGCCATGGGCGTAGGCGCCATCATCGGCGCCGGGATCTTCGTCCTGACCGGCACGGCCGCGGCCCTCTACGCCGGGCCCGCCATCACACTGTCCTTCGTCCTTGCCGCCATCGCCTGCGGGTTGGTCGGCTTGTGCTACGCCGAGCTTGCCGCGTTCCTGCCGGTGTCGGGCAGCAGCTACACCTACACCTACGCCACCCTCGGCGAGCTTGCCGCCTGGGTCATCGGCTGGGACCTGGTCCTGGAATATTCCATGGGCGGGGCTGCGGTCGCGGTCGGTTGGTCGGGCTACTTCAACAGCGTGCTGGGACTCGCCGGTCTCAGCTTTCCGCCGCGCTGGGCGGCGGCGACGGGGCAGGCCGTCACGCTGGCCGACGGCACCACCGCGACAGCGATCGTCAACTTGCCGGCCGCCGCCATCGTCGTGCTGATCACGGCGCTGCTGGTGATGGGTACCCGGGAGTCGGCACGCCTCAATAATATCATGGTGACCGTGAAGGTGACCGTCGTGCTGGCATTCATTGCGCTGGGCGCGGCCTATGTGAAGCCCGCCAACTGGCATCCTTTCATTCCGCCCAATGCCGGCGAGTTCGGCTCGTTTGGTCTGAGTGGTATCCTGCGCGGCGCCTCGATCGTGTTCTTCGCCTATATCGGCTTCGATGCCGTTTCCAACTGCGCACAGGAGGCGCGGCGGCCGCAGCGCGACATGCCGATCGGCATCCTGGGCGCCCTCGCCGTCTCGACCATCCTCTACATCGCCGTCGCCACGGTCCTGACCGGCCTGGTGCCGTATTCCGAGCTCAACGTGGCCGATCCCATCGCCAAGGCGGTGCGCGCCATCGGACTCGCATGGTTCTCACTGTTCGTCGAGCTGGGCGCGCTGATCGGGCTCACGACCGTCATTCTCGTCCTGCTCTATGGCCAGAGCCGGATCTTCGCCGCCATGGCGGCGGACGGGCTCCTGCCGCCGCTGTTCGCCCGCGTCCATTCGAGGCTCAAGACACCCTACGTCAGTCAGCTCGTCATCGGCGGCATCGTAGCCGTCGTGGCCGCCGTGGCGCCGATCGATCTCCTCAGCGAGCTGGTGGGAGTGGGCACGCTGTTCGCCTTCATCCTGGTCTGTGCCGCGGTCATCTACCTGAGGTCGGCCGAGCCGCTGACGTACCGGCCGTTTCGCGTGCCCCAGGTGCCCTGGTTGCCGATCCTGGGCATCCTGTCGTGCCTCGGCCTTATGTCGGGCCTGACGCCGGTCACCTGGTTGCGTCTCGTGGCTTGGCTCATGATCGGGCTGGTCGTCTATTTCTCCTATGGCCGGTTTCATTCCAGACTGATCGGCAAAAGTTGATCCTGCCGCACAAAGAGGCCGTGCAATGGAGCTCTTCATCTTCGCCCGCTTCCATGCCCGCCAGGGCCAGGAGGAGGCGGTCGCGGCAGCCCTGCGCGACACGGTCATCCCGTCGCGCGCCGAACCGGGCTGCCTCGCGATCGCGGCTTATCGGTCAGTCCGGGATCCGCGGCTGTTCTTCATCCATTCGCGCTGGATCGACGAGGCGGCATTCGACAGCCATGCCGGGCTGCCGCACACCCTGCGCTTCGTGGAACGGGTGCAGCCGCTGATCGACCATCCGCTGGAGGTGATTCGGACGCAGCCGATCGACGCGGGCGCCGCGGGCTAGTCGACGCGCACGCCGTACTTGGCGAATTCGTCGGCGATGCCCGGCACCTTGGCCTTGGCCGCCGCGATGTCGGAATTGCCGCCGGCATCGCCCCTCTTGCGCCGCGCCACGCCGCGCCCGAACAGCGAGTAGGGGCGGCCCGGCTCGATCTGCAGCGCCATGCTGTAGTCGGAGATGGCAGCGTCGAGCATACCGAGCTTGAGATAGGCGAAGGCGCGGCTGTCAAAGGCAAATTGATTCTTCGGGTTGAGGCGCAGCGCCTCGTTGCAGTCCTGCAGCGCGGGTTGGAGCTGGCCGATGATCGCCTTCAGATAGCAGCGCGAGTTGAGCGCGTCGACAAAATCGGGTCTGAGCTGCAGCGCCTGGTCATAGTCCTGCATCGCCCGGTCGTTCTCGCCCGAGCGGCGGTAGGCGAGGCCGCGTTGGTAGAGCGCGTCGGGGTAATTCGGCCGCAGCTTGAGCGCCTGGCTGTAGTCCTGGATCGCGCGATCGTACTGGCCCTTGCCGTGATAGGTGAGGCCGCGATTGAAGAATGCCGCGCCGAGATCAGCCGGCGTCTCGCGGTTTGTCTTGATGACGGCGTCGCAGCCCTGGACCGTCTGCGCGGGGGTGGCCTCGCCGTAGCACCACTTGCGGAGCTGGTCGTAATTCTGCGCCGTCGCCGGCACGCTGCCGGCGGCCAGCAACATCGATGCGATGACGATGGTGGCGCGCATCTATTTCACCCCTGAGCAGGCAACAGCGTCGGAGAGAGCGGGCTTGCGGGTCTTGGCGGCGGCCGACTGGCCGTTGCACCATTGACTGACCTGTCGGTAGCCCTGCGCCTCCGCCGGCCATGATGCCGCGGGCATCAGTGCCCCAGGAATCGCCCCCCGCATGGTCCTGCTCCCCCGAACCGACCCCATTGAACAATGCAGTCTACGCCTGCCCCGGGTATTATCGAGCGGCCTTTTTCTCCCCCACGCAGCCTTTGTAGGTCTGCGCATGGCCCGGGCCTTCCTCGACGAACGCCGTGTTGCCCTTGCTCCAGAAAACGAACGACTCGTCGGCATTGGCGTAGCGGATGCCCGATCCCGACAGGGTCTGCGGCAGGTCGAGCTGCTTGCCATCGGCCAGGGTCAGGACCACGCGCCCACCGGGAATTGGCATGCCATTCGGCGCCGTGCGCGTGGCCCCCTCGAAATACGCGGCGACCAGGGATTTTCCCTGCTCGCAGGAGTACCGGACGGTGTTGATCGGAGCCGGGGCCTGGGCACAGGCAGCGCCTGCCGCGAGGACCGGCAATGCGAGGCAGCCGGCAACTTTTTGAAGCATGATCGTCTCCTTCTGGTAGAACGCTGCGCCGGCGGGGCCTGTCTTGTCCATGTCGGTCGACGGCCCTGTCGTATCGTGAAGCTCAGGAGATCCTTGAGAATGAGCCTCGAGTCTGTTCGCGCCTTTCTGGCGACGCGAGCCCCTGACATCGCCATCGTCGAGTTGGATGGCAGCACCGCCACGGTGGCGCTTGCGGCGGCAGGCCATGGCGTGAAGCCGGCGCCAGATCGCCAAGACCCTGTCGCTCCGCGTCAGGGAACGCAATCTGCTGCTCGTCACGAGCGGCGAGGCCCGGCTGGACAACAAGAAGGCCAAGGCGGCGTTCGGCGGCAAGCCGCGCCTGCTCACGCCGGCGGAGGTCGTGGCGCTCACCGGCCATCCGGTCGGCGGCGTCTCTCCGTTTGGGCTCGCCACGGCCTTGCCGGTCTATTGCGACGTCTCGCTCAAGGCTTTCGACGAAGTGGTGCCGGCCGCCGGCTCGACCCACAGCGCCTTGCGCATCAATCCCCTGCGCATGGCCGAACTGGTCGAGGCTGAATGGGTCGATGTCTGCGCGAGCGCCGGGTAGTTCAGGCGCTGTTGCGCGTGCCCCATCGCTCCAGATAGTCGACGCAGAAGGCGAGATCGGTGACGTCGACATAACGCCGGCCTATGTCGCGCAGATTGTCCTTGTGCGGCTGCTCCTCGATGTCGCCGACGCAATCCTCCGGCACCAGGGTGCGGAAGCGGTGGCTGAAGCTGTCGAGCGCCGTGCCGCGGATGCAGCCCGACGTGTTGCAGCCGGTCACGATCATGGTGTCGACGCGCTCCTTCATGAAATAGTTGGCGACGCCGGTCTCGAAGAAGATCGACGGGCCCTTCTTGGTCACCTTGAGATCGTAGGAGGGCTCGTAGATGCGCGGATCGAGCGCCGTGCTCGGATGGTCGTGCAGGAAGGTCTGCTTGACCGCCGTGATCTTCCAGTACGGCATCTCGCGCTCGTTCATGTAGGCGGTGTTGCACACCGCCACCGGCACACCCACCCGGCGCGCGACCTTCAGGAGCCTGGCCGTGTTCTCGACCGCGCGCAGGACCAGCGGCGCGCCGCCCAGCGGGTATTGCGGGTCGGTGAAGCCGAGCTGGAAATCGACCACGACGATGCCCGGCTTCTCGCCGGTCCCCACGGAAATCTCGCCATAGCTGCGGCGCTGGTAGTCATCGGTCATTCGAACGCCTCCTCACCCGAGCAGCGCATGGTACCTCCGCGTGATCGGAATCACGACCACGTTCGCTCGATCCTGGATCGCCGACGTTGGCACGCATGGAGCAGTCCGTATTTCGGATACTTCTTCCGCTGCCCTGTGTCCCTTGGGCGGGCAGTTTGGCAGGACGGCAACGAAAAGCCCGCTCCGTTGGAGACGGAGCGGGCCGGTTTTTCGTGACTGTCGGGGAGCTCTAGTGCGTTTCGCTCACCTTGCCCTGGCTGTCGAGCGCGACGACGACGGGGGTGTTGCTGGCGTTGCGTGCCACAGCGCGCCAAGTGCCGTCGGCGGTGCGCGAGAGGTTGCGCACGCCCGAGTAGCCGTTCTTCTCGATCTGCGTACGCGCAACCGCCTGGGCCACGGTCACGGTGGGTTCGCTGCGCGGGCCCAACGGGGCAGCCTGCAGCGGATCGCGCGGCATGGTTGCGCCGCCGATCGGCGAGCGCGCCTCGGCTTGCGTGAACGCGGCGGCGATAACGAGAACGAAAACGATGAGGGGACGTTTCATTTTACGCGTACTCCAACTTTAGGACTGACGAACGAGCGCAATCCTGCGCAACAATACGGCGACTTTGTGATGAGCCCGCTCGCTCGCGTGAATGGTCACGGCGTATCAGCCGTGCTGCAATTGTCTGCCGCGAGTTAGACGGCGGTGACGCCGATCAGCAATTCGTGCAGCCACATCATCGCGAAATAGGCCACGGTGCCGATGGCGATCACGATCGCGTCGTTGCGGCCGAAGGATGCGACCGGCGGCGCGCCTTCATCGCCGCGACGCTTCACGGCGATGCGGTCGTAGACGGCCCAGGCGAGCAGGGCGCCGAACAGCAGCATCGAGCCGAGATCGCCGTTGACCAGCAGATGCGACAGAGCCCACGCCTTCACCGCCACCAGCATGGGATGGCGCAGCATTGACTTGATGCGGCTGGGCGGCGCGTAGGCCGCGACCAACGCCACGAAGGCGAACCACAGGAGCACCAGGGCGATGGGATGGAAGATCGCGAACGGCGGATCCCACACCTGGATGTAGCCTGCGCTGCGGTAGCGACCGAAGCCCCAGACGATCAGCACCAGGCCGATGGCGGAGACCACCGAGTAGAGACCCTTGTAGGGGCCTTCGCCCAGCCGGCCGACCATGGCCGCACGCGTCACGCGCATCGTGGTGAGGGTGTGGATGCCGAGAAAGAGGACGAGGCCGAGGATCAGGATGCCCATCGGTAGAGGATAGCATCGTCCGCCTTCGCGCCGGTAGCGGTCGTGTCCGGGTCTTCAGCAAGGTCCGCTGCCGCATGAATCGGCAAGAGCCTTAAATCCACAAAATACATACGTTTTACGGACGTGCGTTTTGTCACCTACGGCTTGCTCGTTTTGCCCCATCAATGCCGCGTTTACGACTTTGCGACCTCACGATTCAGGTCCAGTTCCCGGCAACTCGCCGGCTTGTTTCGGCGTTGTTCCCATAACGCCACCAAAGGTGGTCGGGGGCTTCAATGCGTTTCCTGCCTGTCATCCTTACCTCAGCCCTCCTCCTGGCCGTCGGGCCTGTGCTGGCGCAACACGTTGCATTGACGCCTGCCAAGCCGATTTGCCCGCCGGGTGAGCCCGATTCCCTGCAGATCAGCTGGACCCAGCCGTGCGACACCGGTACGTGGCTTTTGGACACCGAGAGCGGCTGCCGGATGTGGGATTGGCATCCCGAACCGCAGGACAAGGTGACATGGAGCGGAACGTGCCAGGCCGGCTTGCCCGAAGGAAGCGGCAAGGCTGAGTGGTCCGAGCACGGCCAGCCGATCGACCGATTCGAGGGTACCTACCGCGACGGCATAGCGCGACGGCGAAGGCCACTATGTGTGGAACGACTCCGTCCGATTTCGACGGCACCTACGCCGACGACGTGCCGCAGGGTCAGGGCGTGCTCAAGCTTGAGGGCGACACCTTTGCTGGCGAGTGGAAGGGCGGATGCTTTACCGCCCCGGATGGACGGGTGGTGGCGATTGGCGTGCCGCGCACATCCTGTGGTGCCGACAGCGTTGCTGCACGCAAAAAGAAGATTGCGGAGCGCTAGGCGATACCGTCGAGCCAGTATGCCAGCATACCGATCAGGCCCGATGCCACGATCGGGTAGGCGGGATTGATCTTGGTCTTCAGCAGCAGAAAGAACACGATTGCCGTGAGGGCGATATAGAGCACGTTGGTAAGCGCCCCACGGCCCATGATGATGGCGCCGGCTAGCACCAGCCCGACTGCGACCGCCCCCAGGCCCGCCTGGATCGCCGGCCGCCAGCGCCAGCTGGCGAGGTGGATCCACAGCCGGCCGATCGCGAAGGTGAGGATTCCGGTCGGCAGGAAGAAGGCGACGAGTGCCACGGCGGCGCCGGGCAGGCCCGCGACCACCGCGCCGATCGACGCCACCATCATCATGTTGGGGCCGGGCGAGAGCTGGCCCAAGCTGTAGAAGTGCAGGAGCTCGCGGAAGGTTAACCAGTGGTAGGTGTCGACCGACAGGGTCTTGAGCTCGGGGAATGCCGCCATGCCGCCGCCGACGGTGAGCAGCGAGAGGTAGGCGAAGACACCGGCGATGTCGCCGAGCTGCTTCATTTGGTGTCTCTCTTGCGCGGACGATGCCACCAGATGGCGATGGTGCCGGCGATCACCAGGGCATAGGGCACTTGCACGCCGAAGCCTGCGACGGCGGCGGCGGTCGCCAAAACGAACAGGTAGTCGAAGGGGGTCTTGAGCACCTTCGCGCCAAGCTGCACCATCACGACCAGGATGAGACCGACCGCGCCGGCGGCGATGCCGCGCAGGAAGGCCCTTATCCAGGGGCTGTCACCACCGATCCCGTAGGCGAAAGCTGCGGCCGTCATGAGTGTGGCGCCGGGCAGGCACATCCCCAGCATCGCCAGGACCGCGCCGCAGGCGCCGCGCAGGCGATCCCCGGCAAGGATCGCCATATTCGTGGCGTTGAGCCCTGGCAGGGTCTGGCTGATCGACAGAAGCTCGACAAAGGTCATATCGTCGAGCCAGCGCTGGCGGACGACCAGGCCGGTGCGCAGGTAGCCGATCACGCCGCCGCCCAGGCTGGTGGCCCCCATCACCAGGAAGACCCAGAAGATCTGCCAAAGGGAGGGCGGTGGCGCCGCCGGTGCCTCGTTCATTCGTGCGCCTGAGGAGGGTTGCCCCTTAGGCGGTAGACCGCGCCCGTCTTGGTGGTGGTGAGCGCCAGCCAGTCGGCGGAAACCTGCTGCAGCTCCAGGAAGAAGCGCTCGCAGGCGTTGAGCGACTTGTGACTGATGCCGTCGGGACCGGCGAAGCGGAGCTGGAAGGCGAACTCGCCGACGAAGGCGTGATGGTCGCCTCGCGCGCGCCACAGGCCGAGATTGGCAGTGGCTGCGGTATGATGGCCGAAATCGAGCTCGCAGATGTCCTGCAGAAGCTCCTCGACGATGGTCTGGTTGACCAGCGAGACGTCGTCCGGCCCGTCGCACGAGATCGTGGCCAGCGGCGGGAAGATACGGGCGAGTTCGGGCAGCGACATATGGCCGAGCGACGCCATCACGATGCGTTCCGCCTGCGGCGCCTGGCTGAGGCCGAACTCGACGTTGTGCGAAAGCAGCCGCCGCATGCCGCCGATCCGCTCCTTGAGCGGCATGACCTCGAGCTTGAACTTGATCTTGTATTTGCCGTCGATGTGCGGCCGTACGTCGATCGCCTGGGCCTTGGCTCATATCGTCGCTGCGATACTTGAAGACGATCTCCGGATCGCCGATCGCGAAGCCATCCTCATAGGCGATGCGCCGGCGCACGATGAAGGCGTTGTTGTAGAGGTGGAAGCCGCCGGTATCGAGGAACAGCACCTCGCGTACCTCGGGCCGCTGCTGCGATTTCGGCGTGTGACGGTAACCGATGCCGGTCGCCTCCGCGGCGCGCTGCACGATGCTCGGCATATTCCTTGAAGACGTGGGCCGAGGTGAAGCGATCGGGCTTCAGGATCAGCTTGCATTGCAGGTAGCCGAGCTCGTCGCAGCGGCGGCCGTCGGCGTATTCGCTGCTATATTGTTCGGCAAGCCAAGTCTTCAGCATCGCTTCTTTGGCGTCGACTGTCATGAGCGCTCCCTCACTGCACCCTATCCCGCAGCTACCTGTCCTGTCATCCCGAGGTCGGGCCGTCGAGCTTGCCGAACGATTCGACCTTTCCGTCGTCGTAGCAGACGTAATAGCGGTCGGAGAGCGACCACGGCACGCGGCTCCAGAAATCCTTGAGCAGCACGAAGTAGTCGCACTCCCTGCCGGGTGAATGGGCGACCGCCTGGGGCTGGCCCATGATGGACCGCACCTGGTCGTGGTTCATGCCGGCCTGGAGCCCACCCATGTTCCCGGCCGGTACGGCGCAGCCGGCGACCAGGCCGGTCATCGACAACGCAAGAGCAAGGCGTTTCATCGCTCGACTCCCTTCCTCATTGTGCCATCTCGAGAGTGATAAGTCAGGCTTGGCCTGACCGGCAACATTCCTCGGGGTAGGCGCCGGCTGGCGAATTTTGGGCCGATGCGCTACGTCCAAGCCATGCAAAACCAAACCCGTTTCCAGCCGCCGGGCCTTGGCGCGTCGCTCAGCGGTACCATAGCCGTCGATCTCGCCGAAACCGGCATCGCCGAAGTGTCGATGTCGGTGTTCGGCGATCCCGACGTCGTGCCGCTGTGGTTCGGCGAGGGCGACCTGGTGACGCCCGACTTCGTGCGCGACGCGGCGGCCAAGGGTTTGCAGGCCGGCGAGACGTTCTACACCTGGCAGCGCGGCATCCCCGAGCTGCGCGCGGCGCTTTCGGCCTATACCGAACGGCTCTACGGCATCAAGTGTCCCGTCGACCGCCTCTCGGTAACGACCGGCGGCATGCAGGCGATCCTTCTGTGCTGCCAGCTCCTGCTCGATCCGGGTGACAACATCGTGATCGTCTCGCCGATCTGGCCGAACATCACCTCGGCCACCCGGCTGGTGCGCGGCGAGCCCAAATACGTGGCGCTCGATCGCAAGCCGGACGGCGGCTGGAAGCTCGACCTGCAGAAGGTGTTCGACGCGGTCGACGATCGCACGCGCGCGATCTTCGTCAACTCGCCCGGCAATCCCACGGGCTGGACGATGACGTCCGACGAGCAGCGCGCGCTGCTCGACTTCGCCAGGAGGCGCGGCATCTGGATCATGGCCGACGAAGTCTATGCGCGGCTGATCTATACGCGCCCGGTCGCTCCGTCTTTCCTGGAGCACGCCGGCCCGGACGATCCGCTGATCGTGCTCAACTCCTTCTCCAAGCCGTGGGCCATGACCGGCTGGCGGCTGGGCTGGCTGACGCACCCCGCTGCTTTGGGCGATCAGTTCGCCAAGCTGGTGCAGATCAACACGTCGGGGGCGCCGGCCTTCCTGCAGAGGGGCGCCGTCGCGGCCCTCGAGAAGGGCGACGGCTTCGTCAGGGAGATGGTCGAGCGCTGCCGCGCCGGCGGCGAGCTGGTGTTCCAGCGGCTGTCGGCCCAGTCGCGCATCACCATCGCGCGACCGGAGGCGGCGTTCTACGCCTTCTTCTCGATCGACGGCATCCAGGACACCATGGCCTTCTGCAAGAAACTGGCGAAGGACTACAAGGTGGGCCTGGCCCCGGGCGAGGCGTTCGGTCCGGGCGGCCAGGGCAATGTGCGCCTCTGCTTCGCCTCGGGGGCAGAGCGACTGAGCAAGGGCCTCGACCGCATCGAAGACGCGCTGAAGGCGCTATGATGCGGCCATGCCCGATAGCCCCTCCATCGATGTCCGGCACCTGCGCAAGGTGTACGGCGAGATCGTCGCGGTCGACGATCTGACCTTCTCGGTGCCGCGCGGCGCGGTGCTCGGGCTGCTGGGCGGCAACGGTGCCGGCAAGACCACGACCATCGCCATGCTGCTGGGGCTGCTCGAGCCCACCGGCGGGGCGATTAGCGTGCTGGGCGTCGACATGCTGAAGCGCCGCTATGCCGCCTTGCCGCGCATGAACTTCTCGTCGCCCTATGTCGACCTGCCGCACCGGCTGACGGTGCGCCAGAACCTGTTGTTCTACGGCCGGCTCTACGGCGTGAAGAACGTCGCGCGACGCATCGAGGAGATCGCCGAGCACATGCAGGTCGCGCCATTCCTCGATCGTCAGGCCGGCAAGCTGTCGGCCGGGCAGAAGACGCGGGTGGCGCTCGCCAAGGCGCTGATCAACCGGCCTGAGGTGCTGCTGCTCGACGAGCCGACCGCCTCGCTCGATCCCGACACCGCCGATTGGGTGCGTGGCTTCCTCAAGGACTATCAGCACGAGACGCACGCCACGATCATGCTCGCGTCGCACAATATGAGTGAGGTCGAGCGGTTGTGCGACGACGTGATCCTGCTGCAGGCCGGCCGAGTCTTCGAGCGCGGTAGCCCGCGCGAACTGATCGAGCGCTTCGGCCGCGAGGACATGGAGGAGGTGTTTCTCGACATGGCGCGCGGCCGCGGCCGCGGGCTCGATGCGCTCGGCAAGAAGGAGGCGGCGGCGTGAGTGGCTCGGCGGAACGGATCTATGCCCTGGTGATGCGTCATGTCTACATCTGGCGCAGCTCGGTCATGCGGCTGGTCGATTCGATCTACTGGCCCGCCGTGCAGATGGTGATGTGGGGATTCATGACCCAGTACCTGCTGCCGCAGGCCTCGTTCGTGGCCCAGGCGGCCGGCGTGCTGCTGTCGGGGCTGCTGCTGTGGGAGGTGGTGGTGCGCGGCAACCTCTCGCTCTCCATCGCCTTCCTCGAGGAGATGTGGTCGCGCAACCTCGGCCACCTGTTCGTGAGTCCGATCCGCTCGTGGGAGATGGCGACCGGCATCATCATCGCTGCCTTACTGCGGACGCTGCTGGGCCTGATCCCGGTTTCGTTGATGGCCTGGGCGTTCTTCGGCTTCTCGATCTACAGCCTTGGCCTGCCGCTTGTCGCCTTCTTCGCCATCCTGCAAATGTTCTCCTGGTCGATCGGGCTGGCCATGTCGGGGATGATCATGCGGGTCGGCCAGAGCGCGGAAAGCTTCGCCTGGGCCGCCGTCTTCATCCTGATGCCGGTGAGCGGCGTCTACTATCCGGTGACTGTGCTGCCGCACTGGCTGCAGGCTATTTCGTGGTGCCTGCCGACGGCCTATGTCTTCGAGGGCATGCGCGCCATCCTGGCCGAGAAGACCGTGCACTGGGACATGCTGGGTATCGCCTTCGGCCTGTCGGCCGTTTATCTGGTGGTCGGCTTCCAGATCTTCCAGTGGTTCTTCCGCCTGTCGCGCCGCGCCGGCACCTTGCTGGGGCAGGGCGAATAGGCGCTAGACTGCGGCGCCATGAGGATCGTCGCCTGGAACTGCAACATGGCGCTCGACCGCAAGGTCGACGTGCTGCTCGATCTGGCGCCCGACATCGCCATCGTCTGCGAATGCGCCGAGCCGGAACGCCTGCGGACACGATCGAGGTCGGCCTGGATGCAGAGCGAGCCCGTGTGGATCGGCCGCAATCCGCACAAGGGCCTCGCGGTGTTCGCCTTCAACGGCTACGCGGTTCGGCTGGCGGAGTCCTATCACCCCGCGTTGCGCTACATCGCGCCGGTCCATATCGGCGGGCCGACCGAATGCAACCTGCTGGCTGTCTGGGCGCAGAACGCCAACGCCGGCAGCATTCGCAAGCACCAGCTCGGTCCGCTGCGACGGGCGCTGTCACGCTACAAGCGCTTTCTTGGCGAGCGGCCGGCGGTGATTGCGGGAGACCTCAACAGCAACACGATCTGGGACAGGCCCGGCTGGCGCATCAACCACTCGACGAAGGTGAGGATCCTCGAGGAAAGCTTCGACCTGGTCAGTGCCTACCACGCCATCCGCGGCGAGGCGCACGGTGCGGAGACCGAGCCCACGCTTTATTAGCGCGACCGTACCAAGGACGGCCCGACCTATCACATCGACTATGTGTTCATGCCGACGACGTGGATCGATAAGGTGCGGGAACTGAGCATCGGCACGTTCGAGACCTGGTGTGGTTCGGGCCTCAGCGATCACGTGCCCGTGGTCGTCGATGTCGATGTCTAGGTTAAGGGGAGAGCATGATGGTGAAGGTTATCCTGGCGTCTCTGTCGATCGCGCTTGGCGCTGCCGCATGCGCCAGCACGGCGCCGCCCACCGCTGCCACCTGTCTGGTCGGCGGGTTACGCCGTGTCGTTCGATGCCATGGTCGGTTGCCTGTCGGCAAAGCCCGCCGGCGCGTTCGCCGTTTCTCGGCCCGACCTCCCCCAGGACGGCGTTGCCGTGATTGCCTTCACGCCCACAGATGCGCCACAAGCCGGGTCTGCCTACACCGTTCGCAAAGCCGGCAGTGGCAGCCAGGTGATCTGGCGACGCCCCGGCAATGTCGGGGGCCTGGATTGGCTGGATGGCGAGGCGCACACCCGGGCGGATCGCTGCGCCAAATCCTGACTACCGCGCCTTCAGCACGGCCGCGCACGCCGCCGGCAGCTTCGGCCGATAGGGCGCCTGCGGCGTACCGGGCGGAGGCAACTTCACAGGCGGGCGCGTGAACCAGAGATCGAGCGGCTCGCCGCAGCCGTCGTCGGCGTAATAGCCGGCCTGCGGCTGGCATTGCGGGTTGCCGGGCGGACAGTGGAGCCTGACGTGGAAATGCTCGTCATGGCCGACCCACACCACGAGCTTGTTGAGCCATGAGCGGTTGCCGGTGACCGTCTGGCAAAGCCGCTGCTTGATCCACTTGTTGACGAAGATGCGGTCGAGATGGGGCATTTCGGCCGCCAGCCGCAGCAGGGTGACGTGCTGCTGGGTGAAGACCGTGTCGTCGATGCCATTGTCGTCGGCGCGCACCAGCGAGCGCAGCCGGGGATTCTCGCGGTCGGCCGGCGCGCGCCGTGCTCCCGGCTGGCGCTCGAACCAGATGTCGGCGTCGAGGCCGGTCTGGTGGGAGGCATGGCCCGACGGCGCCGGCCCGCCGCGCGGCTGGCCGATATCGCCGATATAGAGAGGCGCCTGGCCGGCGGCGCGCACCTTCTCCGCCAGCGTCTTGATGAAGTCGAGGGTGACGGGCTGGCCCCAGTAGCGGTTGCGGCTGATGCGGATCGCCTCGTAGCCCGGCCCGTCAAGCGGCAGCGCCTGCGCACCCTGCAGGCAGCCCGCCGTGTAGAAGCCGATCGACTGCGATGGGCCGGTCGTGGGCGTCGCCACCTGACCCCAGTCCTGCGCCGATGCCGGGAAGACCGTCAGCATCGTCGCGAGCAGCGGAACCACCAGACGCATCATCTTGTTGGCAGGATACGCGCCCGCTAAGACTTTGCCCATGGCCGGACGGAATTACGCCAACATCAAGCTCGAGCGCGACGGCGCCGTGGCGCGGCTGGTGCTCAACCGGCCGGAGCGGCGCAACGCGCTCACTCACGCCATGATGCTGGAGCTGGAAGATGCGTTCGGCCGCGTGCGCGACGATCCGAACTGCCGTCTGCTGGTGCTGCGCGGCGCGGGCGGGCATTTCTGCGCCGGCGGCGACCTCGACGCCATGGCCGACATGCCGCCAAAGCCGGCCAATGGCGCGGCCGACCCGCTGGTGCCGGCCTACCGCCAGTTCGGCGAGGCGTTGCTGGCGCTGAACAATCTGCCGCAGGCCACCATCTCGATCGTCGAAGGCTCGGCGGTCGGCGGCGGTTTCGGCATGGCGTGCTGCTCCGACGTGGTGATCCTGCATGAGAGCGCCCGGTTCGGCGTACCGGAGCCCAAGGTGGGCTTCATTCCCTCGCAGATCATCCCGTTCGTGGTGCGGCGCATCGGCGAAGGGGCGGCGCGCGACCTGGCCGTCACCGGCCGCGTGATCGATGCAGCGGAGGCCCATCGGCTGGGTATCGGCCGCCATCTCTGCGCCAGCACCGCCGAGCTCAACCGGACCCTCAAGTCACTGGTCGACGAAATCCTGACGCTCGAGCCGCAGGCGCTGGCGACCGTCAAACGTCTGGTGCTGGGTTGCGCCACGGAGGATGATCGCGCTGTGCTCGACGATGCAGCGGACAGCCTGGTTGGCCTGCTGCGCCGGCCGCAGGCGTCGGATGGGATCAAGGCGTTCAAGGCGAAATCTGCGCCGCCGTGGGCAAAGGAATAGGACATGCGCAACTACCGCCATATCGAGGTTCGGCCGATTGCCGGCGCGCTGGGCGCCGAGATCCACGGCGTCGATATCTCGCGCGACCTCGCCCCCGACATCGTGGGCGAAATGCGCCAGGCCTTCCTCGATCATCTCGTGATCTTCCTGCGCGACCAGAAGGCCACGCCGCACCAGCAGCTGGCCTTTGCCCGGAAGTTCGGCGAGCCGAGCGAATATCCCCAACTCAAGGGCCTGCCCGAATCGCAACTGATCACGCCGGTGGTCAAGCTCGAGCATGAGCGCAACAATTTCGGCGGCATCTGGCACTCCGACACGACCTACCTGGAGGCGCCGCCGATGGGCAGCATGTTGCTGGCGCGCGAGGTGCCGCCGTTCGGCGGCGACACGATGTTCGCCAACCAGTACCTCGCTTACGAGGCGCTGTCGGACGGGTTGAAAGCGACGCTCGGCGGACTGATCGGCGCGAGCTCCTCAATCAAGGCCGACGTGACCAAGACTCGCGAGGACCGCATGAAGGCTGCCGGCGCGGAGCCCAAGGTGCTGAGTGCCGAGCATCCGATCGTGCGCACTCACCCCGAGACCGGACGCAAGGCGCTTTACACCTCCAGGGCCCACACCGCACACATCAAGGGCTGGACGGAAAAGGAGAGCCTGCCGTTGCTGGAATTCCTCTGGGAGCACCAGAGCCGGCCGGAATTCACCTGCCGCTTCCGCTGGGAGGTGGGCTCCCTGGCGTTCTGGGACAACCGCTGCGCCATGCACAACCCGATCAACGACTATCACGGCTTCCGAAGGGTCATGCATCGCATCACCCTGGCGGGCGACAAGCCGGAATAGGCAGGACGCGCCGCCAGCGACTAATGCGCCGGCGGCGACAGCGTGATCGTGCCCACGGCGGTGCGCGCCGCCTCGGCGCGGGTGCCGGTGATCTCGATGTAGTTCAGGGTCTGCCAGCGGTCGACGAAGTTGCGTGCCCACGGCGAGAGCATGTTGCCCGACTGGCCGAGCGGTATGGCGAATCGGCTGTTGTCGAGGTCGCTGAGGTCGTAGACGCCGCGATAGCCGGCGCCGAGCACGGCGTCGAACGGCCGGCTGCCGCGGTAGGAGGGCAGGGCGACATTGAGCGTTTGCCCGCTGCCGTCCGAGGGAAAGCGCACCGAGGCGAGGTCGCGCAGCAGCGGCACTGAATCGAACAGCGGATGACGATGCACGGCGAAATGCTCGCGGCCCCATTGCCATTTGTCGATGTCGGGCCCCTGCCGGCGCGCGATCCCGTCGAGCGCGCGTTCGAGCGAGCGCGCGATGATGTCCTCGCAGGTTTCGGTCTGGCGCGTGCCGCCGTCGTCGCACCAGCCGGGCTTATCGCGGATGATGCGCAGCATCAGCGGCACGTTGGGCGCGGCCAACGCGTAGAAAAGGTCGTCGCCCAACTCGTCGGCCAGGAGGCCGCGCTGAAGCTCCCACAGCCAGGCGGTGTAGATCAGGGGTTCGGGCCGGCTCGCCAGCATGAAGCGATTCCACCGGCTCATCAGCTCGTGCACGCGGGCGGCGCGCGCGTTGCGGGGCCTGCCCTTCAGCAGCACCGGCAGCATCTCGGCGGCATCGGCCGCAAGATTGTCGGCTTGCATGACGATCATGCCATAGACCGGGTGGCGCTCGACCTCGCGCAGAAGCTGGTTGGCGCGGCGCTGGCGATAGGGCTCGGCCCAGTCGCGGCTGATGAAGTAGCGATAGTCGTCGGGCACCAGGCGGCCGTTGGCGTTGACGATGATGCCGTTCGCCGGATTGTAGATCCGCGGCAACTCGTCGAACGGCACGAAGCCCGCCCAGTCGTATTCCGACGTCCAGCCCGGCACCGGCATCGAGCCGTCGCCCTTGCGGCGGATCGGCACGCGCGCCGGCGCCACCAGGCCGACGTTTCCCGCCGTGTCGGCGTAGACGATGTTCTGCATCGGCGAGACGATCTTGCGCGCCGCCGCGAGGAACTCGTCCCAGTTCTGGGCGAGCCCGAGCCGCATGAAGCCCTCGACCGAGGTATCCGACGTGTCGAGCGCGGTCGCCTGCAGCGCCAGCACCTGGCCCTGCGGCGTGAGATCGTCGGCGCGACGGATGAAGTCGTCGATCACCGCGCCGTGTCGCGTCTCGCGCAGGCGGAGCTGGACCGGCGAGCCCCACAGCACGTTGATGGTCTCCTCGCGCACGCCGAACGGACGCGCGCCGTCGGGCGTGATGTAGCGGTTGGGGTCGGTCGGATCGATTTTCTCGACGAACAGGTCCTGGCTGTCGAGGTTGGTGGTGGTGAAGCCCCAGCCGATCGTGCCGTTGTGGCCGAGCACGACGCCAGGCGAGCCGGGCGAGGTGGCGCCGCGGATGTCGAAGCCCGGTCCGACGAGGCGCGCGAGATACCAGGTTCCGGGAAAGGTGAGATCGAGATGAGGGTCATTGGCGAGCAGCGGCTTGCCCGACACCGAATGGGCGCCCGACAGCACCCACTCGTTCGACGCCTCGCGCTTGCGCGTGGCGATATTGTCGGTGGCGCGGTAGAGCCGGTCGAGGTCGAGCCCGTTCAGCGCCTCGTTCACCAGCGAGAGCGTCGAATCGCGGCTGTCGCCCGGCGGCTCGATCAGGAATTTCACGCCGTCTACGCCGATCTTGCGCGCCAGCCTGAGCCGCAGCAGCTCGGCGCGCCAGTTGCCGTCGAGGGTCAGCGCCATCAGCTTGCCCCACACCAGCGAATTGGCCGGCCGCCACGGCTCGGGCCGGTAGCGACCGGCGGAGAGGAGCTTGATCATGGTGAGCTCGAGGCCGTACTGCTGATCGTCCCTGTCCAGCCAGGCGTTCACGCCGGCGGCATAGGACTCGAGGATGGTCCGCATGCCGGGCGACAGGGCGTTCACGCTCTCGGCCGCCCGGCGATGGAGGCCGAGGCCGCGCATGGTGCGGTCGGTGTCGATCAGGCCCTCGCCGATCAGCCGCGGCGGCAACAGTTCCGAGAGCCGGCCCTGGCCCAGCCGACGCATCAGCTCCATCTGCCAGAAGCGGTCCTGGGCGTGCACATAGCCCAAGCCGAAGACCGCGTCCTCGATCGAGCCCGCGATGATGTGCGGCACGGCGTTCTTGTCGCGCAGGATCTCGACCGGGGCCTTCAGGCCCGCGGCCTCGACATGGCCGCTGTAGGGCGGCAGCGCGCCGCGCACCTGGAAGAAGGCGCCGACGAGGAACACCAGGATCGCAAGCGCCGTGCCGGCCAGGAATTTCGCCAGGCCGGCTCCGAGCCGGGCGAGCCGTGTCACGGATTAGCCGGCGAGATAGGAGAGGATGGCGTCGCGGTCGCTGTCGAGGTCGGGCGCGGGCCGTCGCGTCGCCGGATCGGCGAAGGCCGACATCTTCAGCGGATTGCCGGCGAGCCTCAGCGTGCCGCCGCTGCCGTCGGGAACCTCGACCAGCATGTTGCGCGCCGCCACCTGCGGGTGCTCGAGCGCCTGGGCGATGTTGTTGATCGGCCCGCACGGCACGCCGGCCTTGGACACGACCGCGATCCAGTGCGCCGTCGTGTTGCCCTTCAGCACCGCCTCCAGCTCGCGCTCGAGCCGGCCGTGATTCTTCTGGCGGAGCGCATTGGTCTTGTATTCGGGGTCGGCCGCCATGGCGGGACGGCCCAGCGCTTCGCAGGTCTTGGCGAAGAGCCCGTCATTGCCTGCAGCGATGATGATGGCGCCGTCGGCGGTGCGGAAGGCCTGGAAGGGCGTGATCGTGGGATGGCGCGCGCCGAGCGGGCCGGGCACCTCGCCCTCGACCGTGTAGCGCATGATGGCGTTTTCCAGGAGCGCCAGCTGGCAGTCGAACATGCCGATATCGACCTTGGTCGATTCGCCGGTCTTGAGCCGATGGACGAGGGCGGCGTTGACCGCGACCGCGGTATAGAGGCCCGCGCCGATATCGCCGATCGACATGCCGACCCGCGCGGGCGGCTGGCCCTCGTTGCCGGTGATGCTCATGATGCCGCCCATGCCCTGCATGACCATGTCGTAGGCGGGGTCCTTGGAGTTGGGGCCGGTATGGCCGAAGCCCGAAGCCGAGGCGTAGATCAGCTTGGGATACTTCTGGTGCAGGCTCTCCCAGCCGTAGCCCAGCTTCTCCATCGTGCCGGGCCGGAAGTTCTCGACCACCACGTCGGCCTTCTCGAGCAGCTTCTCGAAGATCTTGCGGTCGGCATCGGCCTTGAGATCGAGCGCGATGCTTTCCTTGCCGCGGTTGACCGAGGCGAAGTAGGTCGACTTGCCCTTGACGAAGGGTCCGTAGGCGCGGGCGTCATCGCCGCCCTTGGGCGGTTCGACCTTGATCACCCGCGCGCCCATTTCGGCCATCAGCAGGGTGCAGTAAGGGCCGGCCAGGATGCGCGACAGATCGATGACGACGATGCCCGAGAGCGGGCCTTGCAAGTTCTGGGTCATGTCCGGTTCTTAGCCAGTGGCTCGTCGTGAATCCAGCCACACGTTTGCCGCGGCGGCGCCGATCACGATGACGCCGCCCAGCAAAGTGAGGTCGTCCGGCTTCTCGCCATCGAATAGCCACACCCAGATCGGGCCCAGCACCAGCTCGAGCAGGCCCAGCAGAGCCGCGCGGGCAGCAGGAATGCGTTTCAGGCTGGCCATGTAGAGCAGCAGGCCGCCGACGAGCTGGCCTGGGCTGAGCGCCAGCAGCCACGGGACCTGCGACCATGTGACGTTTGCGGGCTCGGCGAAGGGCAGGGCGACCAGGACGGAGATCACGCCGGCCAGCCAGATCGCAGGCGCCATGCCGACGTCGCGGCGATGGCGCACGACGACATAGTTGCCGCTCATGCACAGCACGACGATGAAGGCCACCGCCATGCCGGCGAGGGCACCCGCCTGCAAGGAGCCCGCGACGCTGAGCGCCAGCCCGACCGCCGCGACGGCCATGGCGAGGATGGTGTGACCATGCAGTGGTTCGCCGAGGAAAAGGCGTGCCAGCAGGGCCGTGATGAAGGGCGTGGCACCGAACATCAGCAGCACGTTGGCGACCGGCGCCAGGCCGAGTGCCAGGATGAAGGCGACGAAGCTGCCTGCCAGCAGGAGCGCGCTCAGCAGCAGTGCGGGACCGGCGTTGCGGACGTCGATCAGGACGCCGCGCCGTTGCCAGAAAAGCAGTGGCAACATCGTGGCAACCAGGAAAGCCGAACGCCAGAAGGAGACATCCCAGGCCGGCAGGCCGACGTGGCGCACGATGACACCGGCCGTGCTGAAAACGATCGCGGCGCTCACGGCACAGATGACGCCCAGCAAGGCGGAACTCTGGGAAGAAGCCTGCGTTTTCATGCCAAGGAAGCTGTGAATACGAACTAGCCGTGCCCCCGTCCATCGATTCCCTCGATTTGCCGCCGTTTCGCCCCCGTTTTCCGTGGTGGGGCGCGGACTTGCAGACCATCGCCATCCGGCTCAACAGCGTGTCGGGGTCGGATCTGTCGCCGCACACCAGCGAGCGGATGTGTTTCTGCATGGCGGACAACAGCGGTGACATCCTGGTCGGCATGCTCGACCGGCCGGCGGAACCGCAGGCGGATCGTCCGCTGGCGATCCTGATTCACGGTCTGAACGGCTGCGAGAACAGCTCCTACATGGTGAATGCCGCGCGCCACCTGCTGGAGTGCGGCTACCGCGTGCTGCGCCTGAACCTGCGCGGCTGCGGCGCCTCGCGGCCGTATTGCCAGGAGCATTACCATATCGGCCGCACCTCGGATTTCCGCCGCGTGCTGCAGCAACTGCCCGACGAGCTGATGGACAACGGTATTGTCGTGGTCGGCTACTCGCTGGGCGGCGCCATGCTGCTGAAATATCTCGGCGAGGAGGGCTCGTTCTCGCCGTTGCGCGCGGCGGCCACCGTCTGCGCGCCGATCGACCTCAAGCGCACCAGCCAGCACATGATGCGGCCGCGCAACTGGCTCTATCACAACTATCTTCTGGCCGACCTCAAGAAGGAGGCGCTGGCCGACGGCGCCCGGATCTCGCCCGAGGAGCGCGAAATCGTCCGGGGTGCACGGAGCGTGTTCGACTACGACGACCGCTTCATCGCGCCGCGCTATGGCTTTCGCGATGCCGACGACTACTACGACCTGTGTGCGCCGGTGAACTACATGCCCGAGATCCGCGTGCCGACCATGGTGATCGCCGCGGGCGACGATCCGTGGATTCCGGCCGAGTACTATCGCGACTTCAACTGGGCCGACAATCCCTCGCTGCTGCCGGTCATCCCGGACGGCGGCGGTCATCTCGGCTTTCATTCGGCGTCGAGCGCGCGACCGTGGTGCGACCTCGCGGTCGAGAAATTCCTGGCGCGGGTTGCTAGCATGGAGGGGTGAGCCTCGCTTCACTCCCCGACCTGCCGTCCTTCCGGCAGCGCTTCCCCTGGTGGGGTGGCGACCTGCAGACCGTCGCCAACCGGCTGCGTGGCGTTTCGACATCCCTCGCGCCGCACACCACCGAACGCGTCTGCTTCCCGCTGCCCGACGGCACAGGCGACACCCTGCTGGCCAGCCTCGACCGGCCGGCGACGCGGCGTGCCGGCAGCCCGCTTGCCATCCTGATCCACGGCCTGACAGGCTCCGAGGACAGTCTCTACATCTTCAGCATGACGCGGTTGCTGCTCGAGCGCGGCGGCCGCGTGCTGCGGCTCAACCTGCGCGGAGCGGGACCGTCGCGCGCGGTGTGTGGCCAGCATTACTACGCCGGACGCAGCCAGGACTTCCGCGCCCTGCTGTCGGTGCTGCCCGACGAGCTGACGCGCGACGGGCTCGTGGCGGTGGGCTACTCGCTGGGCGGCGCCATGCTGCTGAAATATCTCGGCGAAGAGGGCGCGGCATCGCCGTTGCTGGCCGCTGCCAGCGTCTGCGCGCCGATCGACCTTGCCGACACCTGTCGCTCCATGATGCGGCCGCGCAACCGGATCTATCACCGCTATATCCTGGACACGATGAAGGTCGAGGCGACCGGCGAGGGTGCCGTCGTCTCGGCCGTCGAGCGCGCCGCCATCATGGCGTCGCATACTGTATGGGACTACGACGACACCTTCATCGCGCCGCGTTACGGCTTCGCCAGCGCGGAGAATTACTACGAGCGCTGCCGGCCGACGCGGTTCATGGCCGGCATCCGCACGCCGACCTTGGTGCTGGCTGCCCTCGACGATCCCTGGGTACCGGGCGTGCTCTACAAGGACTATGATTGGGCATCGAACCCGCAGCTCACGCCGCTTCTGCCCGAGCATGGCGGCCATGTCGGCTTCCATGGCACGGGCAGTCGGCAGCCGTGGAGCGACCTGGCCGTGGCGAGGTTTTTCGAACGTGGTTGAGACCGAACCCATCGCACTGATCGTGGGTGTCGCCTGCTCGCTGGTGGCCCTCGTCCTGGCGTGGCGCGCCTATCGCGGCGCGTCGGCCGAGCAGGAGCGGCGCAAGCGTGAAAAGGAGAGGGACGGACGCTAGCCGAGGGTGATCGGCTCGGCCGGCGGGCCGTCGCGCAACAGGACCTTCAGCCGCGCCCCGAGATCGATCGGCTCGAAACGCTCAGTGGAGGCCGCGATCTCGTCGGCGGTCCACCAGCGATGCCCGCGTGTCCAGCGCCGTTCCTTCTCATCGAGTCCCGACAGGTCGGCTTCGGTGCGGTCCGTGCGGGCGAGGAAAAAGCGTTCCTTGTGCAGGACGTCCTTGCCGCGCCAGCTCATGCGGCGCTCGCGCGTCCACGCCCAGTGCGGCGTGCCCAATACCGGCAGCTTGGTCTCCTCGCCGGCCTCGCGCACGGCGGCCTCGGCGAAATCCTCGCCGGGATCGACCATGCCGCCGATCATCACCCAGAACGGATCGAAATGCGGATTGGCCGGATCGAACACCGCCGGGTCGTGGACGTTGAACAGGAACAGTCGATCCTGCGGATCGAGCAGGATCAGTCGCGCCGACGGCCGTTCGATCATCGGATGGCGATCATTTCCTGGCGTTCAGGAGCTTGGCCGCGTCCACTGCGCCGTAGGTCAGGATGCCGTCGCAGCCGGCGCGCTTGAAGCTGGTCAGCGTCTCGATCAGCACCTTGTCCCAGTCGAGCCAGCCGCGGTCGGCGGCGCCCCTCAGCATCGAGTATTCGCCGCTCACCTGGTAGGCGTAGGTCGGCACGCCGAAGGCGTCCTTCACGCGGCGAACGATGTCGAGGTAGGGCAGGCCCGGCTTCACCATCACCATGTCGGCACCTTCCTCGATGTCGAAGCCGACCTCGCGTAACGCCTCGTCGGAATTGGCGGTGTCCATCTGGTAGGTCTTCTTGTCGCCTTTCAGCACGCCGGAACTGCCGATGGCGTCGCGGAACGGGTTGTAGAAGCCGGAGGCGTACTTGGCGGCGTAGGACATGATCTGCACATGGATGAAGCCCTTGCCGTCGAGCGCCTTGCGGATCGCGCCGATGCGGCCGTCCATCATGTCGGACGGCGCCTGGATGTCGGCCCCGGCTTCGGACTGCACGAGCGCCTGCTTTATCAGCGCCTCGAGGGTCTCGTCGTTCTGCACGTAGCCGTCGCGCACGATGCCGTCATGGCCGTCGCTGTTGAACGGATCGAGCGCCACGTCGCACAGCACGCCGATGCCCGGCACTGCTTTTTTCACCGCGGCGATGCCACGGCACACCAGGTTGCCCGGGTTGTAGGCCTCGCGGCCGTCCGGCGTCTTGGATTTTGGATCGGTTTCGGGAAACAACGCCATGGCGGGGATGCCGAGATCGCGCGCCTGCTTCACGGCATCGGCCAGGAGATCGATGGAGAGGCGATCGACGCCGGGCATCGAATCGACCGGGGTGCGCTGGTTCTTGCCTTCCTGCACGAACACCGGCCAGATCAGGTCGTCGACCGAGAGCTTATGCTCGGCGACCAGCCGGCGCGACCAGTCCTCGCGACGGTTGCGGCGCAGGCGCGTGGTCGGATAGCGGCCCAGGGTCGAGAAGCGTTTCGCCATGGCCCGGGGTTATGACGCGAACCGCGAACGCCTGCAATGCGGCTTGTTTGACTGCGGTCGGCCCCCCGATATGATCCCGCGCGCATGGACTTCAACCTCACCGAAGATCAGCAGGCGTTCCGCGACACGGCACGGCAGTTCGCAACCGCCCGCATGCTGCCCGAGGCCGCGCGCTGGGATGCCGAGAAGATCTTTCCCGAAGAGGTGCTGCGCGAGGCGGCCGCCCTGGGCTTCGGCGGCATCTATGTGCGGGACGATGTCGGCGGCAGCGGCCTGTCGCGGCTGGATGCGGCGCTGATCATGGAGGAGCTGGCCGCGGCCTGTCCCAGCACGGCGGCCTACATCTCGATCCACAACATGGCTGCCTGGATGATCGACGGCTTCGGCGACGACGAGCAGCGCCGGCGCTTCCTGCCCAGGCTCTGCTCGATGGAGCATTTCGCCAGCTACTGCCTCACCGAGCCCGGCGCCGGCTCGGATGCGGCCGGGCTCACCACGCGCGCCGAGCTCCAGGGCGATCATTACGTCGTGAACGGCACGAAAGCCTTCATCTCGGGCGGCGGACGCAGCGACATTTATGTCGTGATGCTGCGCACCGGCGGGAAGGGGGCGGGCGGCATCTCGACGCTTGTCGTCGAGGCCGGAACGCCGGGTCTTTCGTTCGGCAAGCAGGAGCAGAAGCTCGGCTGGAACAGCCAGCCGACGGCTTCGGTGATCTTCGAGAACTGCAAGGTGCCGGTCGCCAACCGCCTGGGGCCGGAGGGCCACGGCTTCAAGATCGCCATGGCCGGCCTCGACGGCGGCCGCATCAATATCGGCGCCTGCTCGCTGGGCGGCGCGCGGGCCTGCCTGGAGACGGCGTCGCGCTATGTGGTCGAGCGCAAGCAGTTCGGCAAGGCGATCGCCGACTTCCAGGCCACCCAGTTCAAGCTGGCCGACATGGCGACCGACCTCGACGCGGCGCGGCTGCTGATCTGGCGCGCGGCCGTGCTGCTCGACGCCAGGTCGCCCGAGGCGACGCAGGCCGCCGCGATGGGCAAGCGCTTCGCCACCGATGTCGGCTTCCGCATCGTCAACGACGCGCTGCAATTGCATGGCGGCTACGGCTACTTGAAGGACTTCCCCATCGAGCGCTATCTCCGCGACCTGCGCGTGCACCAGATCCTCGAAGGCACCAACGAGATCATGCGCGTGATCATTTCGCGGCGTTTGTTGATGGGATGAGGGATGTCTGACGCGGAGATTCTGTTCGAGGTGAAGAACGGCCTGGGCCTGATCACGCTCAACCGGCCCAAGGCGCTGAACGCCCTGACGCACGGCATGATCCTGGAGATGGAAAAGGTCCTGCCCGGATGGGAGAAGGACGCCGCGATCAAGGCCGTGGTGTTGCGCGGCGCGGGTGATCGCGCCTTCTGCGCCGGCGGCGACGTGACCGGCCTCTATCGCGAGATGCGCGACGACCCCGCGGGCACCCTGCGGCGCGACTTCTTCCGCGACGAATACATCGTCAACCGCCGCATCTATCGTTTCGCCAAGCCGTGGATCTCGCTGATCGACGGCATCGACATGGGCGGCGGCGTCGGCCTCTCCGCGCACGGCTCGCACTCGGTGGCGAGCGAGAAATTCCTGTTCGCCATGCCGGAGACCACCATCGGCCTTTTCCCCGATGTCGGCGGCGGCTATTTCCTGACGCGGCTGCCGGGCGCGCTGGGCACCTTCCTGGCGCTCACCAGTCATCGCCTGAAGGCGGCGGACGCGCTGTGGGCCGGCATCGTCGACGCCCATGTACCGAGCGCCGAGATGAACAACCTGCAGGCCGCTCTCGGCGCGGCCGACCTGTCGGGGCCCGGCGCCGAGCGCAAGGTCGACGCCGTGATCGCCCGCTTCGCCACGGATCCCGGCGTGCCCGCCCTGCCGGGCCTGATGCCCGACATCGACCGCTGCTTCTCGGCGGAGTCGGTGGCGGAGATCGAGGGCAAGCTCAGGAAGCATCCCGGCGAGTGGGCCGCCAGGCAGCTCGCCGCCCTGATGAAGCTCTCGCCGCTCTCGATGGCCATCACCCTGGAGCAGCTCAGGCGCTGCGCCAACCGCTCGTTCGAGGACACGATGACCATCGAATACCGCATGTCGCAGCGCGCCATGCGACCCGACCACGATTTCTTCGAGGGTGTGCGCGCGCTGCTGATCGACAAGGACCAGAAGCCGAAATGGAACCCGCCCACCATCGAGGGCGTGACGCGGCCGATGGTCGAGTTGCATTTCAATCCGGTCGCCAACGACCTGTTCTTCGACTGATCAGCGCTGAAAGAGGAGCAAAACATGGCGAAGATCGCCTTCATCGGTCTCGGCAACATGGGCGGCCCGATGGCCGCCAACCTTGCGAAGGCGCAGCACCAGGTCATGGCCTTCGACCTGTCGGCCGCGGCTCTCGATGCGGCGGTCGACAAGGGCGCGCACAAGGCCGCCTCCGCCGCCGAGGCGGTGAAGAGCGCGGAGATCGTCGTCACCATGCTGCCGGCCGGCAAGCATGTGCGCGACGTCTATGAGAAGGACGTGCTGCCCAACGTCGCCAAGGGAACGCTGCTGATCGACTGCTCGACCATCGATGTCGACAGCGCCCGGCATGTCGGGCAACTGGCGCAGCAGGCGGGGCTCGACATGGTCGATGCGCCGGTCTCGGGCGGCGTCGGCGGTGCCACTGCCGGCACGCTCACCTTCATGGTCGGCGGCAGCGATGCCGCCTTCGCCAAGGCCCGGCCGATCCTCGAGAAGATGGGCAAGAACATCGTGCATACCGGCGCTGTCGGCACGGCCAGGCGGCCAAGATCTGCAACAACATGATTCTGGGCATCACCATGATCGCCGTGTCGGAAGGCTTCCTGCTCGGCAAGCGGCTGGGGCTTGAGGCGCAGAAGCTGTTCGATGTCGTGTCGACGTCGTCCGGCGGTTGCTGGTCGGTGAACAACTATCTGCCGGTGCCGGGCCCGGTGCCGACCTCGCCCGCCAATCGCGACTACCAGGCGGGCTTCACGGCGGACAACATGCTGAAGGACCTGAAGCTCGCCCAGCAGGCGGCGCAGGCATCGGGCGCCAGCACGCCGATGGGGGCGGAGGCGGCCCAGCTCTTCAACCTGTTCGTCAACAGCGGCAACGGCGCCAAGGACTTCTCCGGCATCATCCGCATGCTCGACGGCAAGTGAGGACCGCATGATCACGCTCTACGATCTCGTCTTTCAGGAAGATCGCCGGCCCAGCCCCTTCTGCTGGCGCGCCAAGTTCGCGCTGAAGCACAAGGGCCTCGACTGGCGGGACGAACCCGTCGGCTTCACCGAAAAGCAGAAGATCGCCTTCGCCCAGTCGCAGACCGTGCCGGTCATCCATGACGGCACCAAGGTGGTGAAGGACAGCTGGGCGATCGCAGGCCACCTCGAGCAGGCCTATCCCGACAAGCCGTTGTTCAAGGATGAGACGGCGCTGGCCTATGCGCGCTTCGTTGCCGGTTGGGTCGACACCGTCGTGCATCCGGCGTTGTTTCCCAACATCGTGGGCGACCTCTACGACCGGGTGCGGCCGGTCGATCAGCCGTATTTCGCCGAATCGCGCGGCAAGCGGCTGGGCACGACGGACTTCACCTCGTTCCAGGCCAAGGCCCGTGAGAAGGGTGTCGCGTCCTTCCGCACGACGCTCGAACCCGCGCGCCGGGTCCTGAGGGAGCAGCTTTTCCTGTCGGGCAAGGAGGCGGCGTTCCCAGACTATGCGCTGGCCGGCGCATTCCTCTGGGCGCGCATCGTGAGCCCGCTCGTGCTGCTCGAGCAGGACGATCCGGTCCATGCCTGGCGCGAGCGCATGCTCGATCTGTTCGACGGTATGGCTCGCAAGGCACGAGCTGCTTGAAGGGCGGCGGCGTGAGGTACGACGCCGTCGTCTTCGACCTGCTGACGGCGCTGCTCGATTCCTGGACCTTGTGGAATGACGTCGCCGGCTCGCCCGAGGCCGGTATGCGATGGCGCCGCCGCTATCTCGAGATCACCTACGGCTGCGGCGCCTACAGACCCTATGAAACGCTGGTCCGCGAGGCGGCCGGCGATGTCGGCCTGCCCGCGAGCTTGGGCGACGGGCTGGAGCGGCGCTGGGGAGAGCTCGCCCCTTGGCCCGAGGCGAGGGGCGTCCTGCAGAAGCTGCCGGTGCCGTTGGCCGTGGCGACCAACTGCTCGATCCGCCTGGGCCAGCAGGCGGCGGAGCGCGTCGGCGTGCCGTTCAAGGTCGTGGCCACGGCGGAGAGCGTGGGCTTCTACAAGCCGCGTCCCGAACCCTACCGCGCTGTGCTGGCAGCGCTGGGGACGGCGCCCGAACGGACGCTGTTCGTTGCCGGATCGGCGTCCGACGTGCCGGGCGCCAAGGCTGTCGGCATGCCGGTCTATTGGCACAATCGTGTCGGGCTTCCACCACGCGACGATGCCAGGCCCGATCATCTGGAAACCACGCTCGACAAACTCGGCGATTTGTTTCCTCCGGCGTAGCGGCCGGGCTATGGTGCCGGCGCAAAAGGGAGAAAGCGCGTGGCGGAGGCCGATCATTTCAAGCCCGAGGACCACCGCTTCGGACCGACGCACTGGTTCGAGGACATCGAGGTCGGGCAGAAGTTCTATATCAACTCGCGGACCCAGACCGAGGCCCTGTTTGCCGCCTTCCAGTCGGCGAGCGGCGACAACCATCCGATCCATTACGACCGCGAATACTGCAAGGCGCGCGGCCATCGCGACCTGCTGGCGCACGGCCTGCAGGTGGCGATCCAGGGCGCGGCGGGCGGCGGCATCTTTCCCCATGTCGTCGGCGATTCCCTGATCGGCTTCCTCGAGCAGTCCTCGCGCTTCCTGAAGCCGGTCTATTGCGGCGACACGCTCTATCCGATGCTGGAAGTAAGCGCGCTCAAGCCCGGCCGCACCACCGGCGTCGTCGTCATGAAGCTCACCATCCATAACCAGAAGGGCGAGCTGGTGAGCGACGGCGAGCACAAATACCTCATCAAGCGGCGGCCGGCGTGACCGGCGTCCTGTCGGGCAAGGTCGCCTGGGTGACCGGCGGCGGCACCGGGATCGGCCGGGCCGGCGCGCTGGCGCTGGCCGAGGCGGGATGCAAGGTGGTGATCTCCGGCCGTACGGAGGCGACCCTGAACGAGACGGCTTCCCTGGTGCGAAAGGCAGGCGGCGCGGTCGAGATCCGCAAGCTCGACGTCGCCAGCAAGAAGGCCGTGGCGAGGGTCGCCGCAGCGATCGAGAAGAAGCACGGCCGCATCGACATCCTGGTCAACAGCGCCGGCACCAACATCCCCAACCGGCGCTGGGCCGTCATCACGACCGAAGGCTGGGAAGACGTGGTGCGAACCAACCTCGACGGCATGTTCTATAGCTGCCACGCGGTGCTGGCCGGCATGCGCAAGCGGCGCGACGGCGTGGTGATCAACATTTCGAGCTGGTTCGGCAAGTTCGTGACGCCGCTCGCCGGTCCGAGCTACACCGCGTCCAAGTTCGGCGCCGCGGCGCTCACCGAGACGATCAACGCCGAGGACGGCCTGAACGGCGTGCGCGCCTGTGTCATCTGTCCCGCCGAAGTGGCGACGCCGATCCTCAAGAAGCGGCCGATCGTGCCGCCCCAGGAAGAGCAGGACCGCATGTTGCAGGAGGAGGACCTCGGGCGCACCATCGCCTTCGTGGCGGCCATGCCGCCGCGCGCCTGCATTAACGAGATCATCATCAGCCCGACCTACAATCGGTTCTACTTCGGCGGCCGGGAAATCGACCAGGTGAAGAAGTGAGGAAGACATGCTGGGAGTGATCGCCAAGCTCACCATCAAGCCGGGCACCAACGCCGACTTCGAAGCGACGATGAAGGCGCTGCAGGCCAGGGTCCGGGCCGACGAGCCGGGCAACAAGCTCTATGCGCTGCACAAGACCGCCGACGACAACGTCTATGTCATGCTGGAACGCTACGACGACCAGGCGGCGCTCGAAGCGCATCGGGCGGCGGCGCACTTCAAGGAACTGGGTCGCAAGCTCGGCGACTACCTCGCCGGCCGGCCCGACGTGCAAGTGATGCAGGAGGTCTGATGCCGGCAGCGGTGTCGAGCGAACCATGGACGGCCTAGTCCACCGCCATACCAAGCCAGGCACCTCTCCCGGCACGCTCGCCGGGCGCGCGCCCGTGCCCGACGAGGCGCTCGACTTCACCCTGGTCGAGTATACCTCGGAGGACGTGCAGGTGCTGCACGGCGTCGAGGTCGACGAGTGCCGCTTCCATCTCGGCACGCCGGGCCACACCTGGATCGACGTCGCGGGCCGTCCCAGCTCGGATATGCTGCGCGACCTCGGCATGGCCTTCAACCTGCATCCGCTGGCGCTCGAGGACGTTTTCCATGGGCATCAGAGGAGCAAGCTCGACCTCTACGAGGGCCAGGGCTTCATCGTCCTGAACGATCCGGCCTACGAGGAAGGCGAGCTGCACTCGCGCCAGGTCAACATTTTCTTCGGCGAGAACTACGTGATCTCGTTCCACGATCACAAGATGGACATCTTCAAGCCGGTGCGCGATCGGCTGCAGACCTCGGGCTCCCGCCTGCGCACCTTCGGAATCGACTATCTCGTCTATGCGCTGATCGACCTGGTCGTCGACCGCAAGTTCCCGCTGATCGAAGTGCTGTCGAGCCACCTCGAGGAGCTCGAGGACGAGGCGCTGGGCCAGCCGACCGGGGACACGCTCGGCCACATCCACCAGGCGCGCCGCGCCCTGGTCGCCTTCCATCGCATCGAATGGGCCGAGCGCGAGACCGTGCTGGCGGTGATGCGCCCGGAAGTGCCCTTCATCATGCCCGAGACGCGCACCTACCTGCGCGACTGCTTCGACCATTCCGTAGCCGTGCTCGACTTGGTCGAGAGCTACCGCGAAATGACCAACGGCCTGATGGAAGTCTACCTCATGCATGCGTCCAACCGCATGGCCGAGGTGATGAAGACGATGGCCATCATCACCGTCTTCTTCATGCCGCTCAGCTTCCTGGCCGGCATCTACGGCATGAATTTCGAGCGCGATGCCGGCAACATGCCGGAGCTCGGCTGGAAGTACGGATATATTTTCTTCTGGTGCATGGTCGTCGTCATCGTCGGCGGCCTGTTCGTCTGGCTGAAGCGCAAGCGCTGGATCTGACCCGCCGTGAGCGCTTACCGCATCTTTGGCTCGGAACTGTCGCCGTACTCGGTGAAGGTGCGCTCTTACTTCCGCTACAAGGGCCTGCCGCACGAGTGGATCCCGCGCTCGCCCGCCGTGCAGGGAGAGTTCCAGAAATACGCCAAGCTGCCGCTGGTGCCGCTCGTGGTGACGCCCCCAGGACCCAATGGAGAGGCCGAGGGCGTACAGGATTCGACGCCGATCATCGAGCGCTTCGAAGCTGCCGGCAGTGAACCATCGCTGATGCCCGATGATCCCGCCCTGGCGTTCCTCTCGGCGCTGATCGAGGAATACGGTGACGAGTGGGGCAACAAGTGGATGTTCCACTATCGCTGGCGCTATCAACCCGACGCCTGGTCGACGGCCGAGCGCATTGCGCAGCAGATGATGGGCGCGCAAGGCACGCTCGCCGTGGCGCAGGCCCGCGCCGCCGTCGCCGAGCGCATGATGGGCCGGTTGGGCTTCGTCGGCTCCAACGACAAAACCCAGCCCACGATCGAGACCTCGTTCAAGCGCGCGCTGGCGCTGCTCGAGGCGCATCTGCAGGCGCGGCCCTTCCTGCTGGGCGGGCGGCCGGCGATGGCCGACTTCGGCCTGTGGGGCCAGTTCTACGAGGCCGCCACCGATCCGACGCCTGGCGCGATCATGCGCGCCTCGGCGCCCAAGGTGATGGCGTGGGTTGCGCGTATGGTCTCGCCCAAGGCTGAGGGCCCGTTCGAACCGTGGCCGGCCCTGGCGCCGACCTTGATGCCGCTCCTCAAGGAGGAGGTCGCCGCGTTCTTCCTGCCGTGGTCGGCGGCGAATGCCGCCGCCATTGCGCGCGGTGACAAGACGTTCGAGATGAGCCTGGGCGGCGCGCCGTGGACGCAGGAGCCGCAGAAGTACCACGCCCGTTCGCTGGCCGAGA
>CAWJJJ010000032.1:0-58786 GCA_963843185.1 uncultured Alphaproteobacteria bacterium | reverse complement strand
CCATCCTCGAGGAGATCTATAACGTCGAGGACGCCCTGGCCTTCGGCGGCTGCTGCATCTCGCTCCTCAATCATGCCGACCGCGTCACCGCGGCCTGCCTCGCCCAGCTCGTCAACGTCATCGCGCCGATCATGACCGAGACCGGCGGCCCTGTCCTGGCGCCAGACGATCTTCCATCCCTTCGCCCATTTCAGCCGGCTCCGGCCGCGGCCGCGTGCTGCGCGCCCAGGTCGACTTGCCCAGCTATGCCGCGCGTTACAACGATCCCAGCGGGTCCCTCGACGAATTCTTTGCCATGCCGGCAGTGCCTTACCTCAAGCTGGCAGAAAACCACGACGACAAGACCGGCATGTCTACCTTGTTCGCGCTCAACCGCAGCCTCACCGAAGAGCTGCCGCTGCGGCTCACGGCGGCGGGCTTTTCCAGGCTGGCCGTGAAGCAGGCGCTGCAGCTCTGCGATCCCGATCTCAAGGCCGTGAATACCAGGCAAAATCCGGACCGCATCGTGCCACGCCCCCTCTCCTCCCAGCGCACCGAGGGCGAGCGTGTCGAGGCCGTCTTGGCGCCGGCGTCATGGAACGCCATCCAGCTCGCCACGTCGGATTGACCCGGCAGGTCTTTGACGCATTGCAGATCTGCGGCGTCGGCCTTGCTCCGACCTTTGTTTGCCTGGGGTCTGCCTGACAAACTTTTGCTTTGACGTCCCGGCGACTTGCGCAATTCTTGCATCGCGTGGAACTGGCCGGTGCGCCTTGGCGGCACGCGGGCTGAACTTGTTCGAGGGATGTCATGCCGCAGGACGCCCGCGTTGCCGGCCGGAGATTGCGATGGATCAGCGCGATGGATTCGCCGGACTTGTCGTTCTCGCCGGGTTGGCCTGGTTTCTGATCAAGGACCACGGCAAGCCCGCCCAGGCCGCGGCACCACCGCCGGCGCCGGCGGTCGGCGTGCGGCCGGTGGTAACCAAAGGCGTCAGCCAGTCCTTCGAGTTCGTCGGCCGGATCAAGGCCGTGGACAAGGTCGAGATACGCGCCCGCGTCGAGGGTTTCCTTGAGAAAGTGCTGTTCCGCGAAGGACAGGACGTCAAGGCCGGCGACCTGCTCTACCAGATCGAGAAGGTGCAGTTCCAGGCGCTGGTCGACCAGGCCAAGGCCAATCTCGCCGTCGCCGAGGCCGAGCTGACCAACGCCAAGCTCCAGTACGACCGCAGCCTCGAACTGTCGAAGCGCCAGTTCAGCCCGCAGAGCCAGGTCGACCAGGACAAGGCCGCGCTCGACTTGGCCAGCGGCAAGGCCTGCAGATGAAGGCGGCCCTGACGCAAGCCGAGGTCAATCTCGACTACACCGACATCCGCTCGCCGATCGACGGCCGCATCGGCCGCACCGCCTTCACCGTCGGCAACCTGGTCAACCCGGCAAGCGGCGTGCTGGCGACCATCGTCAGCCAGGATCCGATCTATGTGCTGTTTCCGGTGAGCGTGCGCGATCTCGAAACCATCCGCGAGGCGCGGCGCAAGGAGGGCGGCGGGCTGGCCAAGATCGACATCCGCCTGCGACTGTCGAACGGCCAGGACTATCCGCATCCCGGCGCCTGGAACTTCACCGATCCGCAGGTCGACCAGCAGACCGACTCGCTGATCATGCGGGCGACCATGCCCAATCCCGAAAGGACCCTGGTCGACGGCCAGTTCGTGACCGCCATGATCCGCGAACGCAAGGAGGAGCCGCGCCTGGTGATTCCGCAGGCGGCCCTGCAGGTCGACCAGTCCGGCTACTACGCGCTGGTCGTCGACCGACCAGCACAAGGTCGAGCAGCGGCGCGTGCAGACCGGCCCCAACCTCGGCACGGACGTTGTCGTCACCTCCGGCGTGCGCGAGGGCGACAAGGTGATCGTCGACGGCATCCAGAAGGTGCGGCCGGGCCAGGTCGTGCAGGAGACGGTCCTGCCGCCGCGGGTCGGCGGCTAGGCCAGCGGCCGTGATCTCCGGCATCTTCATCGACCGGCCGCGGCTCGCCTTCGTCGTCTCGATCGTCATCACGCTGGCCGGCCTGCTGGCGATCTTCCAGATCCCGGTCGCGCAGTTTCCCGAGATCGTGCCGCCGCAGGTCTCGCTGACGACCCTCTATCCCGGCGCCGATGCCGAGGTCGTCGAGACCACGGTCGCCCAGCCCATCGAGCAGCAGATCACCGGCGTCGACAATGCGCTCTACTACCAGTCGGCCAGCGGCGCCGACGGCAGCTACACCCTCACCGTGACCTTCGCGCTCGGCACCGATCCCGACATCAACACCGTCAATGTGCAGAACCGCGCCCAGCTCGCCACGCCGCTGCTGCCGCAGGAAGTGCAGCGCCAGGGCCTGGTCATCCGCAAGAAGTCCGCCGCGCTGCTGCAGATCATCACGCTCTACTCGCCCAAGAACACCTACGATGCGCTGTATCTGAACAACTACGCGACGATCAACATCCTCGACCCGCTGTCGCGCGTGAGCGGCGTCGGCCAGGCGACCCTGTTCGGTGCCGCTCGACTATTCGCTGCGGCTGTGGCTCGACCCCGACCGGCTGACCGCCTTCAACCTGACGCCGGCCGACGTCGTGACGGCGGTGCAGGGCCAGAACGTTCAGGCGGCGCTGGGCCGCATCGGCGCGGCGCCGACGCCGCAGGCCCAGCAGTTCCAGCTCACCATCAAGACCAAGGGCCGGCTGACGCGGCCCGAAGAGTTCGACAACATCGTCGTGCGCGCCAATCCCGACGGCTCGGTCGTGCGGGTCAAGGACGTCGCCCGCGCCGACCTCGGCGCCAAGATCCAGGACCGCTACAGCCGCTTCAACGGCGCACCGGCGGCGGCGATCGGCATCTTCCAGTCGCCCGGCGCCAATGCCGTCGACGTCGCCCGCCATGTCCGCGAGGTGATGGACGATCTGAAACAGCGCTTTCCGGACGACCTCGCCTACGACGTGTTCTGGGACTCGACGGTGTTCGTGACCTCGACCATCGAGGAGGTCGTGCGCACCCTGGTCATCGCCTTCGTCCTCGTGGCCCTGGTGGTGTTCCTGTTCCTGGGCAAGCTGAGGTCGACGCTCATTCCCGCTGGTCGCCGTGCCGGTGTCGATCGTCGGCACCTTCGCCGTGCTGCTGCTGATCGGCTATTCGGCCAACACCGTGTCGCTGCTGGCGCTGGTGCTGGCCATCGGCATCGTGGTCGACGACGCCATCGTGGTCATCGAGAACGTCGAGCGCGTGATCGAGGAGGAGCCGGAGCTGTCGATTCCGGACGCGACCAAGAAGGCGATGGGCGAGATCACCGCGCCGATCATCGCCATCACCCTGGTGCTGCTGTCGGTGTTCGTGCCGGTGGCCTTCATTCCCGGCATCAGCGGCCAGCTTTTCCGCCAGTTCGCCGTCGCGGTCTCGACCTCGATGGTCATCTCGGCGATCAACGCGCTGACGCTCAGCCCGGCCCTGTGCTCGGTCCTGCTGAAGCGGGGCGAGACCGCCTTGCGGTCCGATGCGCTGCGGTCCTGGGCGCCATCGACCGGGTGCGCGACGGCTATGTCGCGATCGTGCGCCGCCTGGTGCGCGTCGCGGTCGTCGGCCTGATCGTGCGGTCGCCGTGGTGGCGGCCGGCTCGTTCGGCCTGTTCAGGATCACGCCGCAGGGCTTCCTGCCGGAGGAGGATCAAGGCGCCTTCTTCGCCGCCATGCGGCTGCCCGAAGGCGCCTCGCTCAACCGCACCGACGAGCTGGTCGCCCAGGTCGAGGACATCATCAAGCCGATCCCCGGCGTGCAGGGCGTGTTGTCGGTCGTCGGGCTCAACTTCATCGACTACGTCGCCTCGTCGAACAGGCCTTCTTCGTGATCCGCCTGAAGCCTTACGAACAGCGCACGGAGCCCGGGCAGTCGGTCGACGCGATCATCGCCAGCCTGCGGCCCAGCTGGCCGCCATCCAGGGCGCCATCGTCTTTCCCTTCAACCTGCCGCCCATTCTCGGGCTGGGCAGCACTGGCGGCTTCCAGTACGTGCTGGAGGCGCTGCAGGGCCAGTCGCCGACCGATCTCGCGGCCGTGACGCGCGCCATGATCGTGGCCGCCAACCAGCAGCCCGAGCTCGCCGGCTGTGTTCACACCTTCGCCGCCGACACGCCGCAGATCTATCTCGATATCGATCGCGACAAGGCGCAGGTGCTGGGCGTCAAGATCACCGATATCTTCAACGCGCTGCAGTCGACGCTGGGCGGCTACTACGTCAACGACTTCAACCTGTTCGGCCGCACCTGGCAGGTCAACATCGCAGGCCGAGGAACCGCTTCCGCGACGCCATCGAGGACATCTACCGCGTCTATGTCCGCAACAATAAGGGCGCCATGGTGCCGATCCGGGCGCTCGCCCAGGCCAGGCTCGTGCAGGGACCGCAAGTCGTGATCCGCTACAACGGCTTCCGCGCGGCGATGATCAATGGCGCGCCCAAGCCTGGCTTCAGTTCCGGCCAGGCGCTGGCCGCCATGGAACGGATTTCGGCCACCACGCTGCCGCCCGGCTACGGCTTCGAATGGACCGGCACGGCGCTTGCAGGAAAAGACCGCCAGCGGCCAGACCGGCATCGTGCTCGGTCTGGCGATCCTGTTCGCCTATCTCTTCCTGGTGGCGCTTTACGAGAGCTGGAACATTCCCGCTGCCCGTGCTGCTCTCGGTCAGCGTCGGCGTGCTGGGCGCGATCGCCGCCGTGGCCCTGGCCGGGCTGGCCTTCGACGTCTATGCGCAGATCGGCCTCGTCGTGCTGGTGGCGCTCGCCGCCAAGAACGGCATCCTGATCGTCGAATTCGCCGTCGATCAGCGCCGCGCCGGCAAGGAGATCCTCGAGTCGGCGCATCGAAGGCGCCCGATTGCGCTTCCGCCCCGTGATGATGACGAGCTTCGCCTTCATCCTCGGTCTCCTGCCGCTGGTCATCGCCGACGGCGCCGGCGCTGCCAGCCGGCGCGCGGTGGGCACGCCGGTGTTCGGCGGCATGATCGCGGCCGCCCTGTTCGGCATCTTCGTGATCCCGATGCTCTACGTGGTCTTCCAGCGGGTGCGCGAACGCACCGCCCGCCGGACCCACGCTGCAGACGCGCGCGCGACCGGCGACTAGCTCGGCTTGGGATGCGGCGTGCCGAGGTAGGGAATACCTTGAGCGACGTCGGTATGCGGCTTGAGCCCGTCGGGCGGGATGTCGCCCTTGGAGAGGAAGGCGAGGCGGTGATCGATGACGTCGTCGGTGAAGACCCGACCGTTGGGATATTTCGCGGGCTTCGAGCGGATCGAAGGTCAGCATGTCGGGCAGGATGCGCTTCGGCGTCGATCGCCGCGATCGCTTCCTCGCGGGTGTAGTTGCCGGTATGCCCCATCAGATGGACGAACATGTCGAGCCAGCGCTTGCGATCGTTGACCGGCTCGCTGGCGTTGTATTCCTCCTTGGTCTCGTCGGTGTTGAAGAAGCTGCTGACCGACGGATGGCCGGCGCGATCGACATGCAGCAGCTTGCCGTCGCGGCGCACGCTGCATCGTCCCCAGATGCGGATCGCGGGCTTGGCGCCCAGCTCGCTGGTCGGCAGCTCGATCGCCGTCGAGAACACATTGGCCTGCGTATTCGAATCCACGCCGGTCCATGGCGACTTGCCGCCCAGGTGAGGCGCGGTGAAGTTCCTGCCGCCTCTGGTGTCGAACAGATTCTTGATTCCGTCGAAATCGAAAAAGAACGCGTCGCTGCGGCTGCCGGCAAAGAACGTGTAGGCGCCGGACTTGACGATATTGGGCTTGGGGCCGAAGGAGACCTCGGCGTCGGCGATGATCTTCGTCCCGACGGCTTCGACCGAGCGGGACTCCGCGCCCTTCGCCACGAAGACGTTTACGGTCTGCTTGCCGTTCTGCGGCGGCGAGAACACGTAACTGAATGCGATGTCGGTCAGGCAATCGCCGTCATTGTCGATGTTGAGGCGGTAGATGGCGTCGGGATGGAGCGCGTCGGCGTTGGGATTCGCATTGAGGATGATCACGGTCCGCGCCGGATCCGCGGGCGACTGGAACGCGTAGAGATCGCAGAGGTCGAGCCTTTGGTCCCCGAGCGGCGGTCCGAGGCTCAGTCCGGTGAAATGGTTCGACATTTCTTCTCTCCTTTGAACTAAGAGAGGCAAACCGTTGACCAGAGGCCGAGCCACCGAAATCTAGCCTTTCCCGGCCTTTTCAGGATGGCGGCTGCCGCCGTCAATATCCGGCAACATTGGCAGGCCTTCTGACCGATCGCCCCGTGGAAACGGGTTGCAGTCCTTGCCCAATATTCTATTTTTTTCCGGCATCTGCAAGGCTCCACAAAGAATGAGCCCGCCAAGTGCCTGATGTTGGTTAGTGGTGCCCCGAGACGGAATTGAACCGCCGACCCCATCATTACGAATGACGTGCTCTACCAGCTGAGCTATCGGGGCACGGCGCGGGTTCTAGGCGAAAGGTCCATACCGCGCAAGCGCTGATCCCCGGAGGCCAATAGTGACACGCAAGGCCAGTTGCTGCTGCGGCGCCTGCACCATCGAAATCCAGGGCCAGCCCGACCTCAACGCCATTTGCCACTGCAGCAACTGCAAGAAAAGAACGGGAAGCGCGTTCGGCTGGTCGGTCTATTTCGCCGATGCGCAGGTCATGCGCCGGACCGGCGATCTCAGGACGTACGAGCTCGCCGACGCTAATCCGCAGTGCCGCTGGTTTTACGCCGCATGTAGCTCGACCCTGTTTTGAAGGTCGCGGTCCGGCCGCTTCAGACTGGCATCGCCGGCGGCTGCTTCGCCGACCCCTCCTTCGACCCGCCGTCCGCCACCGTGTCGAACCGCGGCCGGTGCGACTGGCTCGGCCTGCCCGCTTCGTGGCGAACGTCCCTGTAAACGCCGGACTGCAGGCGAGGATCGGGAAAACTTTCGGCCAGCACCGAAGCATTCAACAGCGTCGCCCTATAGAGTGCGCCGGCCGTGACGACCCTGCTCGCCCTCCTGCCTCTCCTTCTTGTCCTGGGCCTGCTCGCGTCGGGGCGCGCCAGCGCGCTGGTGGCGGGTCTCGCCGGCCTGTCGGCCACGCTCGCTGCCTCGGCTGTGATCGTCACCCAGCGAACAGGGCGGCGACGTGCTGGGCTCCGCTCTTCCTGCGCGAGACCTCGGCCGGGCTGTGGCTCTCCTGGCACGTCATCGCCATCATCGCCGCCGGCATGTTCTTCCATCGCTGCCAGCAGGCGCGCGGCGATGGCGCCAACGGCGCCACCTTGCCGGCCAATCCGCGGCGGCTGTGGTCGGTCTGCTTCCTGCTGGCGCCCTTCGCCGAATCGGTGACGGGCTTCGGCGTCGGCTACATCATTGCGCTGGCCGCCCTGCGTCGCCTCGGCATCGGCGGCCTGCCGGCGCTGCTGCTCGGCCTCTACAGCCAGTCGCTGGTGCCGTGGGGCGCGCTCGCCACCGGCACCACGGTGGGCGCCACCCTGGCCGGCCTCACGCCCAACCAACTAGGCCTGAGCTCGGCCCTGCTGCAGGTCCCGATCCACGTCTTCTATCTCGCGCTCTACTGGCGCTTCGCGCGCGACGCGGGCTTTGCGATTGCGCCGGCGCAGAAGCTCGACGACGCGCTGTGGACCGCGCTGCTGCTCGGCCTGGTCTGGCTGTTCAACGTCTACAGCGATGTCGAGATCGCGGGCGCCGCGTCCACCGCGCTCCTGCTGGCGCTGCGCTTCTGGCGCGACGAGCGGCCCGACCGCGCCCGCCTGGCCGCGGCGCTGCACGCCAACGCGCCCTATGTCGCGCTCACCCTGGCGCTTTGCGCCACGCGGCTGGTGCCGCCGCTGCGCGACCTCTTGAAGCCCTTGTGGTCGATGCGGCCGTTCGACAACCAGCCGGCCTTCGCGCCATTCTATGCACCGGGCTTCTGGCTGGTCTCGATCGGCATCGTCGTCGTCTCCTGGCGCGCGCCCCGCTCGGCCGCGTGCTGGCCGAGACGGCGCGCAGCGCCTGGCGGTCGTGCGCGGTGACGCTGCTCTTCGTGGTCATGGCGGAATTCTATGTCGGCTCCGGCATGGCCCAGGCAATCGCCGAGGCGTTGCGCGCCGTGGCCGGCCGCGACGCCGCCCTCTCGGTGCCGCTGTTCGCGGGCGTCGGCGGCTTCCTGACCGGCGGCGGCTCGGCCGCCAACGCCATGCTGATGCCGATGGTGACGGCGCTGGCGCGCGCCATCGCGGTCGATCCGTCCTGGATCGCGGCGGTGCAGAACAGCGTCTGCACCAATCTCACCATGCTGTCGCCGATCCGCGTCTCGATGGGTGCGGCCATCCTCTCGCTCGCGACGTCGGATGCCGTGCTCTACCGCCGCGCCTGGCCGCTGGCCTTGCCGCCGCTTTTGACGGGGTTCGCCGCCATTCTGGTGCTGCTGGCATCGGCCTGATTTGGCTCTATGATCGCGCCGCCCCGGATTCCGGCGGGCAATTTCGTGGGAGAGAACGATGGCCAAGGTGGCGTTTCTGGGTCTGGGCGTGATGGGCTTTCCGATGGCGGGACACTTGGCCGCCAAGGGCCACGACGTGACGGTCTACAACCGGACCTTCGCCAAGGCCGAGGCCTGGACCAAGAAGCACAAGGGCAAGGCCGCCAAGACGCCCAAGGAGGCGGTAGCCGGCCAGGAGATCGTGTTTTCATGCGTCGGCAACGACGAGCATCTGCGCGCCGTCGTGCTCGGGCCCGACGGCGCCTTCGCCGGCATGGCCAAAGGCACGATCTTCTTCGACAACACCACGGCCTCGGCCGACATCGCCCGCGAGTTCCATGCCGAGGGCAAGAAGAAGGGCATCGATTTCATCGACGCCCCGGTGTCGGGCGGCCAAGCCGGGGCGGAGAACGGCCAGCTCACCGTGATGTGCGGCGGCGAGCAGGGCCCGTTCGACAAGGCCAAGCCGGTGGCCGACGCCTACGCCAAGGCGGTGACCCTGATCGGCCCGCCGGGCGCGGGCCAGCTCACCAAGATGATGAACCAGATGTGCATCGCCGGCATCGTCCAGGGCCTGGCCGAGGCGATCAATCTCGGCCAGAAGGCCGGCGTCGACATGGAAAAGGCGATCGGCGCCATCTCCAAGGGCGCGGCGCAAAGCTGGCAGATGGACAATCGCTGGAAGGCCATGGTCGAGGGCAAGTTCGAGTTCGGCTTCGCCGTCGACTGGATGCGCAAGGATCTCGGCATCAGCCTGGCCGAGGGCAAGCGCGACAAGGCGATGATGCCGCTGGTCGCCCTGGTCGACCAGTTCTATGCCCGGGTGCAGGAGCGCGGCGGCAATCGCTGGGACACCTGCAGCCTGATCCAGCTGCTGCAGAAGCCATGACGGGACGACCATGACCTACAAGCTCTGGGGCCGCGCCGGCTGGGGCTCGACCATCGTCGAGGCCCAGCTCGTCTGGTACGGCCTGCCCTTCACCTTCGAGCCGGTCGAGGATCTCTTCAGGACGCCCGACGCCGCGGCGAAGCTGGCCAAGGTCAATCCGCTCGCCCAGGTACCGACGCTCGAGATGCCCGACGGCAGCGTGATGAGCGAGAGCGCCGCGATCACGCTCCTGCTGGCCGACCTGACGGGCAAGGACTCGCTGGTGCCGCCACCCGACGCGAAGGAGCGCGGGAAGTTCCTGCGCTGGCTGGTGTTCATCGTCGCCAACATCTATCCCACCTTCACCTACGCCGACGATCCGTCGCGCTTCGTCTCGGTCAATGCGGCGCGCGATCCGTTCCGTGCCGCCACCGACGCCTATGCCCTGCGCCTGTGGCGCCAGGTCGAGGGCGAGGCCGGCAGCCCGTGGTTCCTGGGCGAGCGCTTCTCCGCCCTCGACCTCTATATCGGCATCATGAGCCGATGGCGGCCCAAGCGCGGCTGGTTCGAGAGCGAGACGCCGCACCTCTTCGCCATCGCCCGCCGCGCCGACCAGGTGCCCGAGCTCGCCCCGGTGTGGAAGCGCAATTGGCCGGCATGAGCGGTTGCGTCGGCATCGTGGGCGGCCTGGGCGTCGGCGCGACGGTCCACTACTACGAGAAGATCGCCGCAGCCTGCAAAGCCCGCGGCGTGGTCCCCGACCTCGTGATCGTCCATGCCGACGTCGATCACGGCCAGGCCCTCGTCCGCGCCGGCAAGCTCGATGAGCTCGCGAGCCTACCTCGCCTCGTTCATCGAGCGGATGGCACGCGCCGGCGCCACGGCCGTGGCGATCCCCGCCGTCACGCCGCACATCTGCATCGCCCAGCTGATGCAGCGCACGCGCGTGCCGCTCATCAACATCGTCGACCCGATCGCCGCCGAGCTGCGCGCGCGCAAGGTGCGGAGGGTGGCGCTGTTCGGCACGACCTTCACCATGGAAGGCTCGTTGTGGGGCCAGCTCGCGGGAATCGAGATCTCGAAGCCCCGCCCCGACGAGATCACCTTCATCGGCAAGGCCTATCAGCGCATCCTCGACACGCAGCAGGCCGACGCCTCCGATGCCGAGGGCCTGCGCCGCATCGCCGCCGACCTGGCGCGCCGCGACGGCGTCGAGGCCATCCTGCTGGCCGGCACCGACCTCGCCCTCATGTTCGACGAGGCGACGGCCGGCTTTCCCGCCATCGACGTCGCGCGCCTGCACATCGATGCGATCGTCGAGCGGCTTGCCGCCTGACCCCACCGTCATCCCGACCGGAGTGCGAAGCGCGGAGCGGAGGGACCTGCTTTTCCTCGAGCTGGCGGTGAAAAGAGGTCCCTCGACTTCGCTCCGCTCGGGATGACGAAGTGGTCAAAACGTCTGCCTGACGCCCACGATCTCCGACAGGCAGCGGCCGACATGCTCGGCCGTTTCGGGCGCCAGCCCCTCGACCTCGATCTCGACCGACAGCTGGTCGGCATCGGCCTGGGCGAAGACGCGGGCCGGCACCAGGCCGCGCTTGGCCAGGAGCTCGAGCGCGCGCGGCAGCACGCCCGGCTCGGGGTCGGCTTCGAAACAGTAGCGGACGGCGGAGGAATTACGCTTGAGAGCGAGCACGGCGGACATGGAACGACTCCTCGAAGAACGGACGAACAGCGACGGCCCGGTTTGCAGTGCAAACCGAGGTGCTAATTCGCCGGGCGAGGAGGTCCATGCGGGCCATGTCAGCCACTATAGCGCCCGGAGGCGGCCGGCGGGCTACCCTTCGGGCAACGGACCCTTCGGGAAGGAAACAAAAATGCGTTCGACGCCCATTTATGAGGTGCATGCGGTCAAATACGCCCACCTGCCGCGCAAGGCGTGGGAAGTGCAGATCACGCCCGACCCGCACGACGCCGACTTTCCGATGGATTATTTCGTCTGGGTGGCGATCCCGCTCGACGAGTTCGGCCATCGCACGATCGGCGGCAAGCCGATCGTGATCGACACCGGCTTCAACGCCGCCGTGGGCAAGAAGCGCGGCCGCGAGGTGAAGACCAATCCGGCCGACCTGCTCGGCCATCTCGGCGTCGACGCCAAGGAGGTCGAGGACGTCATCATCACCCACCTGCATTACGACCATGCCGGCAACTGGGATCGCTTCCCCAAGGCGCGCTTCCATCTGCAGGACAAGGAAATGCAGTTCGCCACCGGCCGGCACGTCTGCCACGGCGCCTTCCGCCACGCCTTCGAGGTCGAGGACGTCGTCGGCATGGTGCGCGCGGTCTATGGCAAGCGCGTGGTGTTCCACGACGGCGACGAGGAGGTCCAGCCCGGCATCTCCGTGCACCTGATCGGCGGCCACACCATGGGCATGCAGTCGGTCCGGGTCATGACCCGCAACGGCTGGCTCGTGCTCGCCTCGGATGCCAGCCACTACTACTGGGGCATCGAGGACAGGAAGCTCTTCTCGATCGTGTTCTCGGTCGCCGACATGCTGGCCGGCTACGACAAGCTGCAGAAGCTGGCCGACGGCCGGCTCGAGATGGTGGTACCCGGCCACGACGCGCAGGTGATGAAGCGCTACCCGGCGTCGCGCAAGGATCTCGAGGGGATCGCGTCAGGCTCGACTGACGCTATCCCGACCGGAGCCGAGCGCAGGCCTGCCTGAGCGAAGCCGAAGGGAGGCGATAGTGGAGGGACCGCGTCTTCCTTAGACGAGACCCTTCGACTACGCGATTCGCGCTCCGCTCAGGGTGACGCTAGCGCGTCATTTCTTCTCCACGTTCCACAGCGCCAGCGACGGCGTGTGAAGCAGGCCGTCGATGTTGGCACGGATCGCGGTCGGCGTGGTGAACTGACCGAGCGGCACGTGCGTGGGATACTCCAGCACGCGGAGCTGGACCTTCTCGGCGATCTCCTTCTGCTTGGCCGGATCGGATTCGAAGGCATAGGCGTCGCGCAGCTTCTCGAGCTCGGGATCGCACGGCCAGCCGAAGGTGGCCTTGTCGCATGAGGCGTTGAGGAAGGCCGCCGACACCGGGTTCAGCACGTCGGTCGCCCCCCACGAGGTGAAGAAGGCGCCCCAGCCGCCCTTGTCCGGCGGATCCTTCTTGGCGCGGCGCGACACCAGCGTCTGCCAGTCCATCGGCTGGAGGTCGATCTTCAGCCCGATCTTCTCGAGCTGGGACTTGGCCACCGTGGCGAGGTTATTGTGCCCGGCCGTGTCGGTCTGATGCAGGAACACCGCGGGCGTGCCGTCATAGCCCGCCTCGGCCAGCAGCGCCTTGGCCTTGGCGACGTTGCCCGTGAGCTTGTCCTCCCAGCCCTTGGTCGATTCCAGCGGCGATCCGCAGGGGAACAGCGACTTGCACTCCTTGTAGTAGGCCGGGTTGCCGACATTGGCCTCGAGGAACTCCTTCTGCGACAGTGCATAGAGCACGGCCTGACGCACCTTTGCGTTGTCGAACGGCTTGTACAGCGTGTTGAAGCGCATGGCGTATTGCCGCCCTGCCGTGTTGGTCACCGTAACCTTGATGTCCTTTTCCTTGGCCAGCAGCGGCAGCAGATCGGGCGGCACGATCTCGACCAGGTCGACCTCGCCGTTGATCAGCGCGTTGACCTGGGTCTGCTGGTCGGGGATCGCGATCCATTCGACCCGGTCGACCTTGGCGACCTTGCCGCCGGCCAGCCCGGAGGCGGGTTCCGACCGCGGCTTGTATTTGGGGTTCTTGACGTAGACCGCCTTCTCGCCCGGCTTCCACTCGTCCTTCTTGAAGATGAACGGGCCGGAGCCCGTGGCGTCGGTGATCTGGGTGTTGGGATCGGTGTCGGCGACGCGCTTGGGCATCATGAAGGGCACGTTGGAGCCGGCCTTGCCGAGCGAGTTCGAGCACCAGCCCGTAGGGCCGCTTCAGGACCATCTTGATGGTCTTGGCGTCAGGCGCCGAGAGATCGGTCACCACGCCCATCAGCTTTTGCCCCATCGAATCCTTGGCGCCCCAGCGCTTGATCGAAGCGACGCAATCCTCCGCCGTGACCGGCTTGCCGTCGTGCCATTCCAGCCCGTCGCGCAGGGTGAAGGTCCAGGTGAGCTTGTCGGGTGAGATCTCCCACTTGTCGACCATCTGCGGCTTGGGCTCGAGCTTGTCGTTCAGCGCAAACAGCGTGTCGTAGATCATGTAGCCGTGATGGGTGGAGATCAGCGCCGTCGTCCAGATCGGATCGACGATCTTGAGATCAGAATGCAGCGCTACCTTGAGCGTGGTCTCGGCCGCGGCGGGTGCGGCGAACGCCACCACAGCGGCAAGTGTGCAGACAACGCGACGACTCATTGAAAACATGAAAACCCCTCCTGTCCCCCCGGACGGAAGCAACAATAGGGCCGTCAGTCGCCTTGCGCGACGTCCAACAGCGCTTTCCAGTCCGTCAATTTGACGCGAGGCCGGCCCTGGGCGGCGCCGGCGGCGACCTCGTGCCTGTCGATCCGGTGCCAGCCCGCGGCATCGACGGCGACCGGCAGGATGTCGGGCCCGCTCTTGGGATCACGCGTCTTCGAGCCAGGCCATGACCTGTTGCGCCACGGCGTGGCTCTCGGCGCGGTTGGTCGGGATGGTGCCGCTGGGACCGCGCTTGGCCCAGCCGACCGGGAAGACGTCGTCGCCGCCGCGGGAAGTCCTCGCCGCCGATAGCCGATGCAGGTCACGACCAGGTCGGCCCTGAGCGGACCGGTCGTCGAGCGCAACCTCGCCCGGCTTGAAGGCGACCGGCGCCGCATTGAACAGGAAATGCACGGTGACCGGCTTGGCGCCCGCCTTGTTGCCGGCGAAGCCGCGCAGGATGTCGAGGTTCTTGGACTTGCGCAGCCGCTCGGGCGTGGGGTCGGATGCCGGCGGCGCCACGTCGAGGCCCCGGGCGTCGGTCACCGCCACGGCGCGCGACAGTCGGCCCATTTCGGCCAACTCGTTGTTGGTGAAGGAGGCATGCTCGGGTCCGCGCCGGCCGATCACGTAGATGTCGCTGAGCGGTGCTGCGGCAATGGCGGCACCGGCGTTAGACACGATGTCGCTCTTGGCCATTTCGTCGGCCGACTTGGCCAGCACGCGGGCGACATCGATCGCCACGTTGCCGTTGCCGATCACCGCCACCGATTTGACCTTCGACAGGTCGGGGCCAGCCCTGAAGTCAGGATGGCCGTTCAGCCAGGCCACGAAGCGCCAGGAGCCCCAGACATGCGGCAGATCCTCGCCCGGCACGCCGAGCTTCCTGTCGATCACCATGCCGGTGGCGACGATCACCGCGTCGTAGGCGGCAATGAGCTCGTCCCAGGAGAGGTCGCGGCCGATCTCGATATTGCCGGCAAAGCGCACGTCGGGCCGCGCCAGCAGGCGGTCGAACTGTCGCGCCACCGCCTTGGTGCCCTGGTGGTCGGGCGCCACGCCGGCCCGGATCAGGCCGTGCGGCGTCGGCAGGCGGTCGATGATATCGACATGAAGGTCGGGATTGGTGCGCAACAGCCCGTCGGCGGCGTAAAAGCCTGACGGGCCCGCGCCCACGATGGCAACCCGGTGAGTCATGGCGGCCCGCTTAGCATATGATGGAGACATGACTAAATACCCTCGCCTCCGCCAGCTCGGCCATCCCGTTGGCCTTCCCGCCTCGCCGGACAAGGCGGTGCTCGAGACCGTGCCCAACCCGCAGTCCAAGGCCTTGTACCTGGTGCGCTTCACCGCGCCTGAATTCACCACGCTCTGCCCCATGACCGGCCAGCCCGACTTCGCCCATCTCGTGATCGACTACGCGCCGCGCGCGAAGCTGGTGGAGAGCAAGTCGCTCAAGCTCTATCTCGGCAGCTTCCGCAACCATGCCGACTTCCATGAAGCCTGCACCTTGGCGATCGGCCAGCGCCTGGCGAAGGTGCTGGCGCCGCGCTGGCTCAGGATCGGCGGCTACTGGTATCCGCGCGGCGGCATGCCGATCGACGTGTTCTGGCAGACCGGCCAGCCGCCCAAAGGCCTTTGGCTGCCCGATCCGGGCGTCGCGGCGTACCGCGGCCGCGGATGAGCCGCGCGCCTCCGTTTCCCAAACGCCCGCCGCGACCGGCGACGCCGGCGGAGCTGCGCGATGCGATCCGCACCGAGGCGCTGCGGCTGGGCTTCGACGCCGTGGGCTTTGCGCCCGCGACCCTGGCGCCCGAGGCGCGCCGCGAGCGGCTGCAGCGGCTTGCCGAATTCGTCGAGGCCGGCTGGCAAGGCGACATGGGCTGGCTGGGCGAGCGCGCGGAGGAACGTGCCGATCCGCAACGCCTGTGGCACGACGCCAGGACGGTGGTGTCGCTGGCGCTGAACTATGCCCCGGCCGGCGATCCGCTCGACGTGCTGGAAAAGCGCGAGCGCGCGGCGATCTCGGTCTATGCCCAGGGGCGCGACTATCACGAGGTGATGAAGACCAAGCTGAAGGCACTGGGCCGCTTCATCTGGGATACCTACCGCCACGACCTGAAAGTCTTCGTCGACACCGCGCCGCTCATGGAAAAGCCCATGGCACAGGCGGTCGGCCACGGCTGGCAGGGCAAGCACACCAACCTGGTGTCGCGCAAGTTCGGCTCGTGGCTGTTCCTGGGCGAGCTCCTGCTGTCGGTCGACCTGCCGGCCGACGCACCCGAGACCGACCATTGCGGCCAGTGCCACGCCTGCCTCGACATCTGCCCGACCAACGCCTTTCCCGAACCCTACCGGCTCGACGCGCGGCGCTGCATCTCCTACCTCACCATCGAACACGAAGGCCCGATCGACCGCGCGCTCCGGCCCCTGCTCGGCAACCGCATCTATGGCTGCGACGATTGCCTGGCGGTCTGCCCGTGGAACAAGTTCGCCCAGCAAGCGCACGAGACCGCGCTGGCGCCCCGGCCGGCGCTCGACGCGCCACTGCTGGCCGAGCTCGCCACCCTGGACGATGCCCGGTTCCGCCGCCGCTTCGCCGGCACGACCATCAAGCGCATCGGCCGCGACCGGTTCCTGCGCAATGTCGCCTATGCGCTGGGCAATAGCGGTGTCCGCGAAAGCGCGCTGCCGGCGGTCGAAAAGCTTCTGAAAGACCCTTCGCCTTTGGTGCGCGGCGCGGCAGTGTGGGCGTTGTCACGTCTGGCGCCCGACCAGATCGCGCAATGGCAGCGCATGGACCATGAGACCGACGCCGATGTCTGTGCCGAATGGAGCGCAGCGCGTAACATCAAAGAGCAAAGGACAGGCCCATGAAAACCCGACGGAGGACTTTCCTGGCGGCAATCGCTGCCGGCGCAGGCCTGATGCTCGGTGCCCACGCAGCGTCGGCGCAGTCGAGCCCGCCGCCCCTGACAGCGGCGCAGATCAAGCAGATCTTGGCAAGTCCGGATCGCAGCGCCGCCGATCGCACCAACGATCTGCGGCGCAAGCCGGAGGAGATGCTGATGTTCATCGGCATTCGTCCCGGCATCACGGCACTCGATCTCAGCGCGGCCGGCGGCTACACCACCGAGCTGCTGGCGCGGGCGATCGGTCCCTCGGGAATCGTCTACGGCCAGAGCCGGCCGCGCGATCCCAGCCGGGCGCCCACGCCGCCTGCCGCCCCCGAGGGCAACAGCCATCCGACTGCGGCGCCCGCAGCGACGCCGGCGCCCCCGGCTGCCGCGCCGCGTCCGTCCCCCGTCGCCCTGGAGGCTCGCGACAGGGCTCTCCGAAGCGCCGAGGTCAAGGCCGCGCCGATCGCCGTCGTCGTCCGGCCGTTCGAGGATCCCGTTCCGCCGGAACTCGCGGCGTTCGATCTCGTGACCCTGATGTTCAACTATCACGACCTCGGACATCTGGGTGTCGATCGCGCGGCCATGAACCGGGCCGTCTTCCAGGCGCTTAAGCCCGGCGGCTTCTACGTCATCGCCGATCATTCGGGCCGGCCCGGCACCGGCATCTCCGAGGCCGGCACGCTGCATCGGGTCGAGGAAGCGTTCCTGCGCAAGGAAGTCGAAGCGGCAGGTTTCAAGCTGGCGGCAGAAGGAGATTTCCTGCGCAATCCCAAGGATCCCCGCGACAAGAACACGCCGGATCCGCCACAGCCCAAGGACGAGTTCGTGCTGAAATTCGTCAAGCCCTAGTCGGCAACGGCCACCGCGCACGCGATGGTCGGGCGAACGCCATAGCGGCAGGCGCATTGCTCTGGACAAGGCCGCTACGGCACACTACCTTGTTTAACAAGGTACTATGTTATATGTTGTACTGAGGATGCCATTTCGTGACTGAGTTGTTGTTGGTGCAACTGCGCAAAGGCGTGCTTGACCTGTGCGTGCTCGCCCTGCTCGAGCGCCAGGACGGCTACGCCTACGACATTGCGAGCCGCCTGGCCGACGCCATCGGCATGGGGGAAGGCACGATATATCCCCTGATGCGGCGCATGCAGACCGACGGTCTGGTCAGAACCTATCTCGAGGAATTGAGCAGCGGGCCGCCGCGCAAATATTACCAGCTCACCAAGGCCGGGCATGCCGCCCTCGCCGCGCAAAAGGCCGAGTGGAATGTCTTTACCGCGTCCGTGGCCAAGGTGCTGTCGGATGCAAAGGTCGCCGCACCGGCTGCGAAAACTGTAGGAGGCGTCAAATGACCAGGCTCGAATTCCTCGACACGCTGCGTCGCCGCCTGGCGGGATTGCCGGAGGCGGAGATCGACGATCTGTCGCCGACTACGCCACGCACTTCGCCGACGGCATGGCGGCGGGCCGCAGCGAAGCGGAGATCGCCCAGGCGCTGGGCGACCCCATACGGCTGGCGCGCGAGCTGCGGGCGGAAGCAGGCTTCCGGCGCTGGGAGACGGAGCGCACGCCGGCCAGCTTCTTCGCCGTGCTGTTCGGCTTTCTGGCGCTGGTCGCGGTGGACTTCGTGTTCCTGCTGCCGTTGCTGGGCGGCCTCGCCCTGTTCACGCTGATTGCCGGGATCGTCGTGCTGGCGCTCTGCATCGCAGGCGTCGTGTTGCTGGCGAAGCTGTTCAGCTGGGACGGCTTGTTTACCGTTCATTCCCTGGTGCGCAAGCTGAGCGGGCTCGGCCTGCTGGGCGTCGGCATTGGCGGCGGCGCGCTGCTGCTGCTGATGATCGACTACGTGGTGCGCCTGCTCGGCAAGTTCGCGCGGCTGCATTACACCTTGCTGAACCAGGCCGATGCGGGAGGCGCACGTGGCTAAGACCCTGGGCTGGATCGCCGTCGGCGGCCTCGGCATCGGCTTCGTCTCCCTCGCTCTCGCCTATGTTCTGGCAGGCCCGGATCTGGACGGCTTGCTCGATCGCGGCGTCTTCCTCGCCCGTTCATGCGGCGACAGCGCGGCGCGCCGACGCGAAACTGTCGGAGCGCCGCCTGGCATGGGCAGGCGACGACGCGGTCGAAATCGCCGTGCCGGCGAACGTGCGCTACCGCGGCGGCGAGGGCAGCGAGGTCGTCGTGCGGGGATCGCCCGACCTCATCGCCCACATCGAAGTTCATCGCGGCAGGATAACGCTCGACTGTCATCGTTTCGGCGGCTTTCGCGACATCGAGGTCATCCTGCCCGGACGCGCCTTCCGCCGGATCGGCCTCTCCGGCTCGACCAGGCTCACCATGGAAAACGTCAATCAGCCCGATCTGGCCCTCAAGATCAGCGGCAGCGGCACGGTGCGCGCCCAAGGCACTGTCGATCATGCGACGGTTCATATCGCCGGCTCCGGCGACGCCCGGCTGGCGGATCTGGCGATGAAAGAGCTCACGGCCAAGATCTCCGGCAGCGGAAACGTCGAGGCGGCGCCCAAGGATGCCGCCGATATCAAAATCTCTGGTTCAGGCGATGTCCGCCTGCTCAGTCGTCCTGCTCGCTTGCGCAGCCACGTCGCCGGCTCCGGGCGCATCACCCAAGCCTCGGTCGACTCGGCCGAGGGAAAAGACCGGCGCTAGCCGGATCCGGGCAGCATACGGCAGAAGGAGAAACCCTTGCGCTCGCTCATTCTCGGCCTTGCGTTGGCCGCCGCCTTGATATCGACCGCGTCGGCCGAGCCGCCGTCATTCCGAGCCGGCGTCACGCGCATTACGGTTCAGGATGCCACGCCGTTCGATGTCCTGATCGCCTATCCAACGGAAGCCGCCGAAGTCTCCGTTGAAGAAGGACCATTCAGGCTTTCGGCGAGCCGCGACGCCCCGGTCGCCGCCGGTGCCCGCTTCCCTGTCGTCCTGTTTTCACACGGCGGCGGCGGCCCGGGGACACCGCTGGTTCATGGCGATCTTCTGTTGCACCTCGCGCGGCAGGGTTTCATCGTCGTCGCGCCGTTCCATCCCGGCACCGCGAAGCCCTTCGTCGATCGGCCGCGACAGATTCGCAAGGCGCTCGATTCCATGCTGGCGGATCCGCGCTTTTCTCAACACGCCGATCCCGACCGGTTGGGCATGGTGGGCTTTTCCTTCGGCGGCGCGGTGACGCTCATCGTCGCGGGTGCGAACATCGATTTGGCGCACTTGTCGGCCTATTGCCATGATCACGCCGACGATTCCAGAGCCTGCGGTGGCATACCCACCGATGGCTCCTGGGCCAAGGTGCCGCCCAGCCGGAAATCGGACGATACGCTCCCTCTGAAAGCCCTCGTTCTCCTGGAACCGTACGGCGCGCCAATTGAGCAGAAGAGCCTGGGATCGCTCGATCTGCCGGTCCTGATCTACACCGCGTCGCAATCCGATCTGAAGGCAGAGGGCAACATCCTGGCCGTTGCCAAAGCGCTACCGAGGCCGCCGCAACAAACCGCCGTACCCGGCAGTCATTTCGTGTTCGTCGATCCATGCTCGCCGATCTTGGCGGCTCGGGCTCCGGAGATTTGCAGCGACCCGCCAGGTACCGACCGAGCCGCCATCCATCAGCGCTTCAGGCGAGAGATTTCGGATTTCTTTCGGGCGAACCTGTGAGGCGGATTTCGCCGTAAGCGACGTCTCAGCGACGTTCCTTGAAGAAGGCACGCAACAGGTCGCCCGCCTCTGATTCGGCAATTCCCGGATAGAGCTCCGGCTTATGATGACAGGTCGGCTGGTTGAATATGCGCGGGCCGTGCTCGACGCCGCCGCCCTTGGGATCGGAAGCGCCCCAATAGAGCCGCCGGATGCGCGCGAAGGAGATCGCCTGGGCGCACATCGGGCAGGGCTCGAGGGTGACATAGAGATCGCACTCGACCAGCCGCGGCGTGCCCAGCCGGGCCGCGGCGGCGCGGATCGCCAGCATCTCGGCATGGGCGGTGGGATCGCGGTCGGCCTCGGTGCGGTTGCCGGCCTGCGGCCAGCACCGCGCCGTCCGGTCCGACGATCACCGCCCCGATCGGCACCTCGCCCCGCTCTGCGGCTGCGCGCGCCTCGCCCAGCGCGCGTTCCATGGGGGATGGTCTTGTCGTGTCGGTCATATGAGAGAAAATAGCCCAATAACGGGTCGGGAGGACCAGGTCATGCGGTTCAGCTTCACGCCGGAGCAGGAGGAGTTTCGCACCGGGTTGCGACGGGCGCTGGAGGCGCGCTCGCCGACCAAGGAGGTGCGGCGCCTGATGGCGACCGACGCGGGCTTCGAGCGCGACGGCTGGCAGAAGCTGAACCAGGAGCTCGGCCTCACCGCCATCCATATCCCCGAGAATTATGGCGGCCAGGGCTTCGGCTACGGCGACCTCGCTATCGTCCTGGAGGAAATGGGCCGCGGCCTTCTGTGCGCCCCGTTCCTGTCGACGGTCCTGGCCTCGACCGCGATCCTGAATGCCGGCACGGAGGAGCAGAAGCAGGCGCTGCTGCCGGCGATCGCCGCGGGCGAGAAGACCGCGACGCTGGCTTTTTCCGAGGACGACGGGCGCAACGACTCAGCCGGCGTGGCGATGACGGCCGCGCCCTCCGGCAGCGCCTGGCGCCTCGACGGCAGCAAGAACTTCGTGCTGGACGGCCACACCGCCGATCTCATCGTCGTGCTGGCCCGCCGGGCGGGCACGCACGGCGACGACGGCCTGTCGTTCTTCATCGTCGACGGCGCTGCGTCGGGCCTGGAGCGGCGGCGGCTCAAGACCATGGACGAGACCCGCAAGCTGGCGCGGCTCAGCTTCAATTCGGTCGAGGCGAGGCTTCTGGGCGAGGCCGGCGCCGCCGCGGCGCCCTTCGCCCGGACCCTGCAGCAAGCCGCCGTCCTGCTGGCCAACGAGATGGTGGGCGGCGCCGAGCGGCTGCGCGAGGACGCGCTCGCCTACACCAAGATGCGCATGCAGTTCGGCCGCTCGATCGCCTCGTTCCAGACCACCAAGAACAAGGCGGCCGACATGCTGGTCGATGTCGAGATGGCCAAGTCGGCCGCCTACTACGCCGCCGCGGCGCTCGACGAGGGCGACGACGACCTGCCGGCCGTCGCCTCGCTCGCCAAGGCCTGCGCCGCCGAGGCCTACCTGCAGACCGCCATCCACGCGGTGCAGATGCATGGCGGCATCGGCTTCACCTGGGACAACGACACGCATCTCTGGTTCAAGCGGGCCAAGAGCTCGGAGATCCTGTTCGGCGATGCCAACCAGCATCGCGAGCAGATGATGCAACACTGGAAGCACTGAGGGGACGAGCGATGAGCGAACAGAGCGAAAGCGCCGTCCGCGCCGAGGTGCGGGCCTGGCTGGAAGCCAACTGGAATCCCGACTATGGCCTCGTCGAATGGCGCACCAAGCTGATCGAATCGGGCTGGGGCGCGCCGCATTGGCCCAAGCAATGGTACGGCCGTGGCCTGCCGGTGCATTTCAACCCCATCGTCGACGAGGAATTTGCGCGCATCGGCGCGGTCGGCGTCGCCAAGGCCGGCATCCGCACCCTCGCCGCGGCTACGATCCTCGACCACGGCACCGACCTGCATAAGGAGAAATTCCTGCGCCGCATCCTCACCGGCGAGGACACCTGGTGCCAGCTCTTCAGCGAGCCGGGCAGCGGCTCGGATATGGCAGGCGCTGTTACGCGCGCCGATCGCAAGGGCAACAAGTGGGTGATCAACGGCCAGAAGGTGTGGACCACCAGCGCACACAAGGCGCATTGGGGACTGCTTCTGGCGCGCGCCAACTGGGACGTGGCCAAGCACAAGGGGCTCGCCTACTTCATCCTCGACATGAAACAGCCCGGCGTGCAGGTCCACCCGCTGAAGCAGATGAACGGGCATGCCTCGTTCAACCAGGTGTTCTTCACCGACGCCATGGTCGAGCCCGAGATGATGGTGTGCGACGTGGGCGACGGCTGGACGGTGGCCACCACCACCCTGATGCACGAGCGCCGCGGCGCCGACGGCCTCAGGACATGGGCGCAGGCCTCCAATCGCAAGGAGCGCATCTACGAGGAGGAGAAGGCCGAGATCGCCTCCACGATGGAGCCGTACAAGTGGTATCCGCAGCGCGCGGGCCGCGTCGACCTGGTGATGGAGCGGGCCAAGGCCACCGGCAAGATCAAGGACCCGGTGATCCGCCAGGAGATCGCCAAGCTCCTGATCATGTCCAAGACGGCCGAATGGACCGCGCGCCGCGCGCGCGCCGCGCAGGAACAGGGCCGGCCGCAGGGCCCCGAGGGCTCCCTCGGCAAGCTGGCGTCGAGCCACGTGGCGCGCCAGGCGGCGCGGGTGCACACCTATATCACCGGCGCCGATGCGCTTCTGAGCGGCGAGGACAGCCCGATGAACGGCGTCATCGCCGAGATCCTGGTCTCCGTCCCCGCCACCTCGATCGCCGGCGGCACCGACGAGATCCAGCGCAACATCATCTCCGAGCGGGTGCTCAAGATGCCCAAGGAGCACAGCGTCGACACCAACAAGCCGTTCAAGGACGTGCCGAGGAACATCACCGCGTCGTCGTAAGTCGGCACGACTGGCATCCTGAGCGCAGCGAAGGATCTCATGCCAGTGGCAAGCGGCGATGAGGTCCTTCGCTCGCGCAGGACGACATGGTATCCTGCCGCATGCCCCGCCCCCTCATCGGAGTCACCCTGGATGCTGAAAAGCCGGGGGGTTACTCCAAGTTTCCCTGGTATGCGCTGCGCCAGAACTACCTCGCCGCCATCGACGCGGCGGGCGGCCTGCCGGTCGCGTTGCCGCACGAGCCCGACCGCGTCGCCGACTATCTCGAGCGCATCGATGCGCTGGTCGTGACCGGCGGCGCCTTCGACGTCGATCCGTCCTACTATGGCGATGGCACCAAGCATGCGAGCGTGGTCACCAAGGACCGCCGCACCGCCTTCGAATTCTCCGTCACGCGGGCGGCGCTGGCGCAGGACAAGCCGGTGCTGGGCATCTGCGGCGGCCAGCAGCTCCTCCATGTCGTTCTGGGCGGCAAGCTGATCCAGCACATCCCCGATTCGGTGGCGGCCGCACTCGCCCACGAGCAGCCCAATCCACGCGACGAGCCCGGCCACCTCGTGAAGGTGGCGCGCGGCACGCAACTGCACGGCATCGTCGGCGCCGACGAGCTGTCGGTGAACAGCGCGCATCACCAGGCGGCGGCCGATGCGCCGGCCGGCGTGGTGGTGAACGCCACCGCGCCCGACGGCGTGATCGAGGGCATCGAGGCGCCGGCCTACCGCTTCTGCATCGGCGTGCAGTGGCATCCCGAATTCCTGATCTCCGAGGGCGACGCGAAGCTGTTCCGCGCCTTCCTGGGAGCGGCAGCTTCCAAGTGAGCGAACCGGAGAGGATCGCCAAGCGGCTGGCGCGCGCCGGCCTCTGCTCGCGCCGCGACGCCGAGCGCTGGATCGCCGCCGGCCGCGTGAAGGTCGACGGCAAGGTGCTCGAGACGCCGGCCTGCGTCGTCACCGACAAGAGCGTCATCGAGGTCGACGGCAAGCCGCTGCCCGGCGCCGACCGCGCGCGGCTGTGGCGCTACCACAAGCCGCCCGGCGAGATGGTGACGGCGCGCGATCCCGAGGGACGGCGCACGATCTTCGACTCGCTGCCCAAGGGCATGCCGCGCGTGGTCACCGTCGGTCGGCTCGACTTCATGTCCGAGGGCCTGCTGCTGCTCACCAACGACGGCGGGCTGGCGCGCCAGCTCGAGCTGCCGGCCAACGGCTGGATCCGGCGCTATCGCGCGCGGGTGCACGGCACCGTCGACGAGGCGCGGCTGGCGGCGCTGGCCGGCGGCATCACAATCGAGGGCGTGCGCTACGGCGCCATCGAGGCCAAGCTCGACCGCCAGCAGCGTTCCAATGCCTGGCTCGAGATCGCGCTGGCCGAGGGCAAGAACCGCGAGGTGCGCCGCGTGCTGGCCCATCTCGACCTGCCGGTGGTGCGCCTGATCCGCATCGCCTTCGGGCCGTTCCATCTGGGCGAACTGGACCGCGGCCTGGTCGACGAGATCCCGGCGCAGGCGCTCGACAGTCTGCTGGGCATGAAGCGCGCCGGCGCGCAAGCCGGGCTGGGCCAAGCCCGCAGTCCGCGGCCGCCCTCGCGCAAGCGGCGTCACTGATGCTCAAGATCGTGGGCGGCAAGCATCGCGGCCGGGCGCTGGCCGCGCCCGAGGGGCAGAACGTGCGGCCGACCGCGAGCCGCGCCCGCGAGGCGTTGTTCAACATCCTGATGCACGCCAACTGGCGCGACGGACGGCACCTCGCCGCTGATGGACGCGCGCGTGCTCGACGCCTTTGCAGGCTCGGGCGCGCTCGGCCTGGAGGCGCTGTCGCGCGGAGCGGCGCACGCGACCTTCCTCGACAACGACGCCGGCGCGATCAAGCTGATCGGCGAGAACCTGCGCAAGCTGGGCGAGACGGGCGCGGCGAAGGTCGTGCGCGCCGACGCCAGCCGCCCGCCGCCGGCGCGCGAGGCCTGCGATCTCGTCTTCCTCGATCCGCCCTACCGCTCGGGCCAGGGCGCACCGGCGCTTGCAGCCCTAGCCGCGGCCGGCTGGGTGGCGCCGGGCGCGGTCGTCACGGTCGAGCTGGCGCACAACGAGGACATCGCCCCGCCCAAGGGCTTCGAGGCGATCGACGAGCGCCGCTACGGTGCCGCCAAGATCGTCATCCTGCGTCACGCGTCATGAAGCTCGCGGCCCCGCTTTACATGCTGCGCCACGGCGAGACCGCGTGGAACACCGAGCGGCGCATGCAGGGCACCAGGAACTCGGACCTGACCGAGCGCGGCCGGCTGCAGGCGCTGGCCATGGGCCGCACGCTCAGGGCCGAGCTGGCGCGCGCGCCCGGTCCCACGATCTTCCTCAGAAGCCCGCTCGGCCGCGTGCGCGAGACGTCGGAGATCATCGGCCGCGAGCTTGGCCTCGATGCCGCGGAGTGGCGCGACGATCCGCGCCTGGCCGAGCTCAGCTACGGCCAATGGGAAGGCTTCAGCTGGAAGGAGATCGAGGTCACGCATCCCACGGCGCTGTCCGACTGGCGCGCCGATCCGCACGGCTTCTCTCCGCCGGGCGGCGAGACCCATTTCGAGCTGCGCCGGCGCTCGGCCGCCGTGCTGGCCGACATCGCGGCCTCGGCGACGCGCACCGTGGTGGTGGGCCATGGCGTGAGCGGCGCCGTGCTGCGCGGCATCAATCTCGGCCTCGACGCCAAGGCGATGTTCGTGCTGGAGAAGCCGCAGGACGCCTTCTTCCGCCTGCTCGCCGGCGTCGAGGAGCGGATCGCCTGCGATTAGCCGCTGCGTGACAGCCGCGCCGTGCGGCGGCAGCCGCCATTCTCGGTGACGATCAGCCCGCCGCCCTCGCTCCGCGCCGTGAGCATGCCCTCACGGCGGTCGGCGGCCTTCACCGAAGCGACGCTGATCAACGAGAAAGTGCCGGTGGCCTTGGCCACGCCGTGGATCTGCCACAGGCTGGGCGTCGGCGCGGGCGCCGGCGCATGGCGCAGGTTGGGCACCGGGCCGTGCGCGGTGGTGTCGAAGGCCGAACCGTCGACGAAACCGTTTTCGATGGTCAGCACATAGTCGAGCGGCGCGTTGCACGAGCCGCCGTCGCTCTTGCCACGCCATTCGCCATCGAGCGGGGAGACCGGCGCCGAGTCGGCAGCGCCCGGCGGCGGCGCCTTCGGCGCGGGCGCGCGGGTCTGGGCGCCGGCGGCGGCGGCCGTCGCCAGCAGGAGCAGGAGCGACAGGACTGGCTTCATCGTCTTCCGAACAGCCGCTCGATGTCGGCCAGCTTGAGTTCGACGTAGGTCGGACGGCCATGATTGCACTGGCCGGAATGCGGCGTCGCCTCCATCTGGCGCAGGAGCGCGTTCATCTCGTCGACCGAGAGTCGCCGGCCGGCGCGCACCGACGTGTGGCAGGCCAAGCGTGCCGCACACCTCCTCGACCTTCTCCTTGAGCGCAAGATGATCGCCCATCTCCGCGAGCTCGTCGGCGAGATCGCGCACCAGACCCTGGATATCGACCTCGCCCAGCACCGCCGGCGTCTCGCGCACGACGACGGCGCCGAGGCCGAACGGTTCGAGCACCAGGCCCATCTCGGCCAGTTCGGCGGCGCGCCCGGCGAGGCGGCGCGCGCCATCCTCGCCCACCTCGACGACTTCGGGCAGCAGCAGCGCCTGGCGCTTCACGCCGTCGGCCTCGAGCTGGTTCTTGAGCCGCTCGTGCAGCAGGCGCTCGTGGGCTGCATGCTGGTCGACGATCACCACGCCGTGGTCGGTCTGGGCCACGATGTAGGTTTCGTGCAGCTGCGCCCGTGCCACGCCCAATGGGTAATGCACTCCGTTGCCGTTGGCCTCCGCCGGCGTCTCGACCCGCGCCGAGGGCGCGCCGAGCGGCGCCATGAATTGCGCTGCGGCTTCCGCGAGGCCGCGCGGGAAAGACGACAGCCCGCCTCCCCCGCCGCCCATCGGCAGCGGCGACGCATAACCCGTGTGCGGCCGGAAGGCGCCGAGGGCTGCGTCGGACACCGTCGTGCTGGCGCGATGGCCGGCGGCGGCGAGCGCCGTGCGCAGCGCGCCCACGATCAGGCCGCGCACGATGCCCGAGTCGCGAAAGCGCACCTCGGTCTTGGCGGGATGGACGTTGACGTCGACCATGCCGGTCGGCGCCTCGAGGAACAGCGCCACCATGGGATGGCGATCGCGCGCCAGGAAATCCTGGTAGGCGCCGCGCACCGCGCCGGCCAGGAGCTTGTCGCGCACCGGCCGGCCGTTGACGAAGAGATACTGGTGCTGGCCGGTCGGACGGTTGAGCGTCGGCAGGCCGGCGAAGCCCGTCAGCCGGAAACCCTCGCGGTTGGCGTCGATGGCGACGGCATTGTCGGAGAACTCGCGGCCCATGATGGCGGCAAGCCGCTCCAGCCGCGCGGCGTCGGCGCTCGCCAGCAGCGACGGGTTGGCCGCCGGCAGGTCGATCAGGGTGCGCTCCTCGCTCTCCAGCCGGAAGGCGATGGCGGGATGGGCCATGGCGAGCCGGCGCATGGCGTCGGCGACATGGCCCGATTCGGTGCGCGGCTCCTTCAGGAATTTGAGCCGCGCGGGCGTGGCGAAGAAAAGATCGCGCACCTCGACCCGCGTGCCGGCGGGATGCGCGGCGGGCTTGGGCTCGCCCTTGGCGCCGCCGTCGATCTCGAGGCTCCAGGCGGTGTCGGCACCTGCCGGCCTCGACGCAATGGCGAAGCGGCTGACCGAGGCGATCGAGGGCAGAGCCTCGCCGCGAAAGCCGAGCGTGCGGATTTCGCCGAGGTCGTCGCCGGGCAACTTCGAGGTGCAATGCCGCTCGACCGCGAGGCTCAACTCCTCGGCGCTCATGCCGGCGCCGTCGTCGACCACGGAGATGAAGGTGCGCCCGCCCTCCTTCAGGGTGACGGCGATGCGATGGGCGCCGGCGTCGATGGCGTTCTCGACCAGCTCCTTCACCGCACTGGCCGGACGCTCGACCACCTCGCCCGCGGCGATGCGGTTCACGAGGTTGGAAGGAAGTCGGCGAAGCGCGCTCATGGTGCCTTCACTTTACGGCCGGCGCCTGGGGGAAGATACCGGCTAGGGATCGGCGGTGACGCCCACCGGCTTGCCGACGACGACCGTGGTCATCGCCTCGTCGCGCAGCAGGCGGCGGGCGAGCCGGCGGACGTCGTCGATCTTGACCGCGGCGATCAGCGCGGCGCGCCTGGTCAGGTGATCGGGGGCCAGGTTGTCGACCTGCATGGCATGCAGCAGGCCCGCGATCGCCGCCGACGAATTCGAGCGACAGCGCCAGCGCGCCGGTGAGATAGGTCTTGGCATCGGCGAATTCCTGCTCGGTCGGCCCCTCGGTGCGCAGGCGCGCCAGTTCGCCGCGCACGACGCGGATCGCCTCGGCGATCCGTTCGTTGGCGCTCGCCGTCGAGATCACCAGCAGGTTGGCCTTGCGGTAGCTGCGCAGGCTGCTCGAGGCGGCGTAGGCCAGGCCGCGTTTCTCGCGCACCTCGCTGAACAGCCGCGACTGCTGCCCGCCGCCGCCCAGGATGTGGTTCATCGCCAGCGCTGCGTACCAGTCGGGATCGTCGCGGGCGATGCCGGGCAGCGCCATCAGCGCCGTGCTCTGCGGCACCGGCCGCTCGACGACGATGGTCCGTGCCTTGGTGGGCGGCTGCCAGTCGGGCGGCAGCGGCAGCGGCGTGCCGACCGGCAGGCTGCCGAAGCTGCGGTCGAGCAGGCGGCCGAGCTCGGCCTCGTCGATGTCGCCCACCGCCGCCACGATCAGGCCGCTGCGGATCAACAACGCCGCCGCCCGCTGCTTGAGGTTCTGGGCGGTGAGCTTCTTCAGGTCGTCGGGCGTGCCGTCGGGATCGGCGGCGTAGGGGTGGCCGGCGAATTCGGTCGCCATCAGGGTGCGGGCGGCGACCGATGCCGGGCGCTGGTTCGCCTGGGCAAGCGCGGAGATGGTCTGGGCGCGTCGCTGCTCGATCATGTCGCCGTCGAAGCGCGGCTGGGTGAGCGCCAGCCGCAACAGCTCGAAGCCCTCCTCGCGACTGGACGACAGCACGCGCAAGCTGCCGCTCAGCCGGTCGAGCGAGGCGCTGAAGCTGATCGACGCCGCGGCATCCTCCTGACGCTGGCGGAAGGCCTGGGCGGAAAGCGGGCCCGCGCCGTCGCTGAGCAACGTCGCCATGAGCTCGGTGACGCCCGACTGGCCGGCCGGATCGGACGCCGTGCCGCCGGCAAAGGAGAAGGAGAGCGCCACCGCGGGCGCGCTCTTGTCCTGCACCAGCCACGCCTTGATGCCGAGCGGCGTGGTCACGGCCTTGATATCGACGGCGCCGGCGGTGGCCGGCAGCCAGAGTGCGACGAGGAGAAGCAGCGCGGCGCGCGCGCGAGACCAGGAGCGTCACCGGCTGCCTTCCTGCGGCGTCAGCATGCCCCGTCACCAGGCGCTCGGGGCGCCAGACGTGGCGCGCGGCGGCGATCACGTCGGCGGGCGTGACGGCGGAGATGCGCTGCGGCCAGGCGTCGATATCGGCCACGGTGGCGCCGATGGCGAGCATGCCGCCATAGAGGCGCGGACCGCTCGCCAGCGAATCCTGCGCGTAGATCGCTGCTGGCCAGCAGCTGGTTCTGCGCCCGCTCGACTTCCTCGGCCGTGACGCCGTCGTCGATCAGCTTGCCGAGCTGGCCGCCGACCGCGCTCTCGATCTCCACCAGGGGAGTCTTGGGCGCGGGGCTGACGCCCATGTCGAACGAAGAGAGGCCGAGGCTGGTCGCGCTGTAGCTCGCCCACGCCGAGAGGGCGAGCTTGCGGTCGTCCACCAGGGCGCGCCACAGGCGGCTGGTCTCGGCGCCGCCCAGCAGGCGGGCCAGCACCTGAAGGGCATAGGCGTGTTTGGTTTCACCGGTACGGTAGGACGGCGCCAGGTAGTGCCGTGACCAGCGCGGCTCGACCACGCGCGCATCGGCGCGGGTGACGCGCTGCGGCAGGTCGGGCGCGCCCTCCGACGGCCGGCGGCGCGGCTCGATCTTGCGGGCCGGGATCGGCCCATAGTACTTCTCGGCCAGCTTGCGCACCTGCGCGGGCGGTGGTGTCGCCGGCCACGATCAGGATCGCGTTGTTGGGCATGTAGAACTTGAGATAGAACGCCATCAGGTCGCCGACGCCGAGCTTCTTGACGTCGTCGACGTAGCCGCTCGTCGGCATGCCGTAGGGCTTGTGGCGGCCGAACAGCTGCTCCTGCACCGCCTCGTCGAGGAGCGCGGCCGGCGAATTCTCGATCCGCATGCGGCGTTCCTCGAGCACGACCTGGCGCTCGGGGATCAGCTCCCTCTCGGTGATGCGCAGGTTGGTCATGCGGTCGGCTTCCATGCGCATGACGAGCTCGAGCCGGTCGGGCGATACGGTCTGGTAGTAGCCCGTCGAATCGTAGCCGGTGAAGGCGTTGTCGCGGCCGCCGCTCTTCGAGACGATGCGCGAGAACTCGGTGGGGCCCACCGTGGCCGTGCCCTTGAACATCATGTGCTCGAGGAAATGCGCGACGCCGGTCTTGGGCCACACCTCGTCGGCGCTGCCCGCCTTGTAGACCACGAGCTGGTTGACGATCGGCGCCCGGCTCGACGGCAGCACGACCACCTGCAGGCCGTTGGCCAGGGTGAAAGCCTCGGCCCGGCGCCGCTCGACGGAGAACAGCTTGGCGACCGCCGGCAGCGGCGAGGCGAGCGCGCCTCCCGCCACGAGGCCGCCGAGCAGATCGCGGCGGCGGGGCAGTGCCGGACTCAGAAGATGCCTTCGAGGATGCCGCGCTTGCGCCGCGTAATGGTGGGCGTGGCGCCGGACGCGGGCTGGCCGGCCGCCTGGGCGTCGCGGATGCGCTGCTGCTCCTTGGCCGGATCGATCACCACGCCGGAGGGCGCCGGCTCCTGCCAGAAGATCAGGCTGTCGATGAACGACTTGTCGCTGTCGTTGATGGTCTTGGTGTCCTGGTTGACCCGGCTGCGAATGTTGGGATCGATGTTGCCGCCGCCGGCCTTGGCGACCAGCGCCTGCTCCGAACCGGTGAGGCCGGCAGGCGCCGCGCCGCCGGCGACGCGCTGCTGGGTGCGGCCGGCCAGCGCCGGCGACAGCGCTTCCTTGGCCTGGTCGGCCGGCGTCACTTCCTGCGGCCTGGGCTCGCCCGGTCGCGGCGGACGCAGCTCGGCGTTGGGCGGCATGGTGAGCGGCGAATGGGAGACGATCTTGAATTCGTCGGGCGAAATCTTCTTGCCGCCGCCCAGATTCTCGAAGGCGCCGCACCCGCTGAGCGCCAAGGAGCCGAGGGTGGCGCCAAGCGCCAGGAGGGTTGCCGGGGTCAGGATCGTCCGTCGCATCGCTCGTCCTTCGGTGTCCGCTTCTGTCCGCTGATCATGGCCGCATCAGGGCGCGCGTTGTTTTTCGCCGAGCAGGGAATTGATGAGCATCAGTCCGACGCCGACAACGATCGCCGAATCGGCGACATTGAACGCCGGCCAATGCCAGTGGCCAATGTGGAAATCAGCGAAATCGAACACCGCTCCCCACCGGGCGCGGTCGATAACATTACCGATGGCGCCGCCCATGACAAGGCCGATGCCCCATCCGGTGAGGACCCGGTCGGTTCGTCGCAGCCACACGAACAGCCCGACGCAGACCGCGACCGCCACCGCCGAAAGCATCCAGGGCGGCAGCGCGCTATCACCGCCCAGCAGGCCGAAGCTCACGCCGGGGTTCCACACCATCACCAGCCGGAAGAAGCCATCGATCACGGGCACGGTTTCGCCGGCCTTCAGGTAACCCAGCAGAAACTGCTTGGAGGCCTGGTCGGCCACCAGGGTGGCGACGACAAGGATCATCGCCTGACGGTCGATCGGCCTCATGGCGTCTTCCTTTCCTCCCCACGCAACGCGTGGGAGGTGTCCGCGCAGCGGACGGAGGGGTCATGACTCTGCGACAGAAGTCCATGACCCGTCCGTCGCCGTGTGACGGCGACACCTGCCCAACTTCGTTGGGGAGGAGAAAGTGAGGTGCTCCGATGATCATGACGTCACCGCCTCATCGCAGCGCAGGCAGAGAAGCGGGTGCCGGGCGGATGTGCCGACTTCCTGCAGCACCCGCCAGCAGCGGGCGCATTTCTGTCCGTCGGCCAGCAACGGCACGACGCCCACGCCCGGCACGTCGGGCAACTTGAAGTCGACCTCGGCCGGGTCGCGTTCGAGCAGCTCGGCCCCCGAGGTGATGCAGATCTCTGCCAGGTCGAGGCCCGTCATGGCCGCCACGTATTCCTTGCTCGCATGGACATGCGGCGCGGCCTGCAGGCTGGAGCCGATGCGCTTCTCGGCGCGCTCCAGCTCGAGCGCGCCGGTGACGACGCGGCGAAGCGACCTCACCGTCTCCCACTTCGCACCCAGCGCGGCATCACGCCAGGCCGGCGGGATCTCCGGATAGAGACGCAGATGCACGCTTTCCTTGGCGCCGTCCGGCATGTCGGCCGGCCGGGCGAGCCAGGCCTCCTCGGCGGTGAAGCAGGTGATGGGGGCGAGCCAGGCGGTGAGGAAGGAGAACAGCTCGGCCATCACCGTGCGCGCGGCGCGCCGGCGCAGCGCCTTGGGAGCGTCGCAGTAGATCGCATCCTTGCGGACGTCGAAGTAGAAGGCCGAGAGGTCGACCGCGCAGAAATTGTGCAGCTCGGTCGCGATCTTGTGGAAGTCGAAATCATCCACCGCCTGCCTGAACTGGGCGTCGAGCTCCGCCAGGCGATGCAGCACCCAGCGCTCCAGCTCCGGCATGTCGGCGTAGGCCACCGTCTCGGCCGCCGAGTAGCCGTCGAGGCTGCCCAGCAGGTAACGCAGGGTGTTGCGCAGCCGGCGGTAGGCCTCGGCCTGGTGCTTCAGGATCTCCGGGCCGATGCGCTGGTCCTCGGTGTAGTCGGTGCCGACCACCCACAGGCGCAGGATGTCGGCGCCGTACTGGTCGCACACCGTCTGGGGCGCGGTGATGTTGCCCAGCGACTTCGACATCTTGCGGCCCTGCTCGTCGAGCGTGAAGCCGTGCGTCAGCACGCCGTCATAGGGCGCGCGGCCGCGCGTACCGCAGCTTTCGAGCAGCGAGGAGTGGAACCAGCCGCGATGCTGGTCGGAGCCCTCGAGGTAGAGGTCGGCCGGCCACTTCAGCTCGGGATTGCCCTCGAGGGTGAAGACGTGCGTGCAGCCCGAGTCGAACCAGACATCGAGGATGTCCCTCACCTGCTCGTAGTCCTCGGCCTTGTACTTGTTGCCGAGGAAGCGTTCGGGCGGGCTCTCGAACCACACGTCGGCGCCCTCGGCGCGGAAGGCCTCGACCACCCGGCCCATCACCTCGGGGTCGCGCAGCGGCTCGCCCGTCGCCTTGTCGACGAACACCGCGATCGGCACGCCCCAGGCGCGCTGGCGCGACACGCACCAGTCGGGCCGCTGCTCGATCATGCTGCGCAGGCGGTTGTAGCCGGCCTGCGGCACGAAGCGCGTGGCGTCGATCGCCGCCAGCGCCTTGTCGCGCAAGGTGCCGCCGATCTCGGCGATCGGCTTGTCCATGGCGATGAACCATTGCGGCGCATTGCGGAAGATGACCGGCGCCTTCGAGCGCCAGGAATGCGGATAGCTGTGCGTGATGCGACCGAAGGCGAGCAGCTTGCCCGCCTTGTCGAGCGCCTCGCTCACCGCGCGGTTGGCCGGACCCTTCTTGCCCACCGACGTGTAGACATGCAGGCCCGCGAACAGCGGCACATGCGGGTAGTAGCTGCCGTCCTCCGACACCGTGTCGGGCACTTCGACGCCGTTGGCCACGCCCAGCTCGTAGTCGTCGGCGCCGTGGCCCGGCGCGATATGCACGAAGCCCGTGCCGGCATCGGCGGTGACGAAATCGCCCGGCAGCAGGCGTACGTCGAACTCGTAGCCCTGGCCGCGCAGCGGATGCGCCGCCACGAGGCCTTCGAGATCCGCGGCCGAGACGTCGCCCAACACCTTGGGCGTGAACTTGGCCGCTTCGGCGACCGCGCCCACCAGCTCCTTGGCCAGCACCATCTTCTCGCCGACATGCGCACGGCTGCCCTCGCCCACCGACGCCACTTCGACCAGCGCGTAGGCGATGTCGGGGCCGTAGGCGAGCGCGCGGTTGCCCGGGATGGTCCAGGGCGTCGTGGTCCAGATCACCACCGAGGAACCGTCGAGCTTGCCGGCCTTCGACGTCAGGACGGGGAAGCGCACATGGACCGTGTCGGAGGTGTGGTCGTGATACTCGATCTCGGCTTCGGCCAGCGCGGTCTTCTCGACCACCGACCACAGCACGGCCTTGGAGCCCTTGTAGAGCCCGCCATTCATCAGGAACTTGCCGAGCTCGCCCGCGATCACCGCCTCGGAGCTGTAGGCCATGGTCGAGTAGTAGTTGTCCCAGTCGCCGTCGACGCCCAGGCGCTTGAACTCCTCGCGCTGCACGCCGATCCAGTGATCGGCGAAGGCGCGGCACTGGCGGCGGAACTCGCCGACCGGCACGGCGTCCTTGTCCTGCTTCTTGGCGCGGTACTCCTCCTCGATCTTCCATTCGATCGGCAGGCCGTGGCAGTCCCAGCCCGGCACGTAGTGGCTGTCCTTGCCCAGCATCTGCTGGGTGCGGCTCACCAGGTCCTTCAGGATCTTGTTGAGGGCGTGGCCGATATGAAGGTTGCCGTTGGCGTAGGGCGGGCCGTCATGCAGCACGAACTTCGGCCGGCCCTTGCTCTCGGCGCGCAGGCGCTGGAACAGGTTCATGTCCGCCCAGCGCTTCAGCAGCTCCGGCTCCTTCTTGGGAAGGCCGCCGCGCATGGGGAAGTCGGTCTTGGGCAGGAAAACGCTGGATTTATAGTCGGTTGTCACGAGAAACCCGGTGCTAAAGGAGCGATGGGCGGCCACCAGGACAGCGGCCCCGAAAAGGCACGACGACCCGGCCGCGGTCAGCGGACCGGGCGGATAATTCGCTCCTGAAGGGCCCCGATAAACATGAGCCGGGCAATCTAGGGATGGGGGTGCGGGGGGTCAAGGCGGGGCCGGCGCCGGGGCCGGAGGGGCGTCGCGGAAACGACGCGACACGATATTGCGCATAAGAGCCCTTCGGCGACCGAGAGTTTTTTCGCACCGTCATAGGGGGCGAGAAAGGGGAGAGTGCCATCGGGCAATTCCCCCCGTGCCTCGCCGCCGATACCACGGGTCGATGATAGCCTGCCGCCGGCCGGGACGGTCGGCCGCCGCACACTTTGCCGACGCGATTGCTGGACATGACGCCGGGCCTCTTCGAGTCAGGGTCGGCAGGCATACGCCACAACATTGCGCGCGGTTGTCAAGCGGTCGGACCACGTCGCGCCGGCCACGTCGGCAATTCCTGCGCGCCGCGGAGCAGAGCTGTCATTTCTGGAGGCGAAGAGACCGATCTATCGTTGAGCGTTCAGGAGTTGTCGCGCCGCCTGGCCGTCGGCCGCGATCTGGGCCTTGAGCTGGTCGAGGCCGGAGAACTTCATCTCGGGGCGGATGAAGTCGACCAGCGCCACGCGCAGGATCTTGCCGTAGAGGTCGCCCGCGAAGTCGAACAGGTGGACCTCGAAATTCTCCTGCAGCTTGCCGAAGGTCGGGCGGCGGCCGAGGTTGGCCACGGCGTTCAACCATGTGCCGTCGACCAGGGCGCGCACGGCATAGACGCCGAAGCGCGGCCGCAGATGCTCGCCCAGCGCGACATTGGCCGTCGGAAAGCCGATGGTGCGGCCGCGCTGGTCGCCCAGCTCGACGGCGCCCTCGATCTCCCAGTCATGGCCGAGCAGCTCGGCCGCCTCGCTGGCCCAGCCGGCGCGCAACGCCTCGCGGATGCGGGTCGAGGAATAGATCTCGCCTTCGCGCATCACCGGATCGAGCACGGTGACGCCGAAACCCTTGGCCGCGCCCTGCTCGCGCAGCCGCTCGACGTTGCCGCCGCGGCGCTCGCCGAAGGTGAAGTCGTAGCCGCACACGACGTGGCGCGCGCCCAGACCCTTCAGCAGCACGTCGTCGATGAAGGCGTCGGGCGAAAGTGCGGCGAAGGCCGCATCGAAGCGCTGCGCCAGCACCGCCTGCACGCCGTGCTGCGCCAGCAGCCGCAGCCTGGCCGGCGGCAGGGTGAGACGGAACGGCCCGGTGTCGGGCACGAAGAAGCGGCGCGGATGGGGCTCGAAGGTGAGCGCGACCAGCGGCGCGCCGAGCGCCTTGGCCCGTTCGCCGGTATGCGCCAGCAGCGCCTGGTGGCCGCGATGCACGCCGTCGAAATTACCCAGCGCCACCGCACCGCCCTTCCATCGGGCGGGCGTGGCCTGCCAGTCGTCGAAGGTCGGGATCATGCCGCGTCGCGCCGCGGCACCAGCACGACCGCCTCGCCATCGATCACCACCTTGTCGCCGTTCAGGCACTGGGTCTTGAGCGTCACGCGGCGGCGCTTTTCGTCGATGGCGGTGATGGTGCACACCGCGGTGATGGTGTCGCCGGGGATCACCGGCGCCAGGAAGTTCAGGGTCTGCGAGATGTAGACCGCGCCGGGACCGGGCAGCTTGGTGCCGACGACCGTCGAGATGAAGCTCGCGCCCAGCATGCCGTGGGCAATGCGCTGGCCGAAGCGCGTGGTGCGGGCGAAGCCGTCATGCAGGTGGATCGGGTTGGTGTCGCCCGAGACGCCGGCGAAGGCCGCGATGTCGGCCTCGGTCACGGTCTTGCCGAACATCGCCGACATGCCGGGCTTGAGGTCTTCCAGAAAGAGGCCGTTCATGGCCGCGAAGGCATTCGCCACGTGTGCTTCATCTCCCCCGTTTGGGCGGCCCTCTTACCATGCGGCGGGGCCTATGCCACAGTCCGGTGAATGACCGTTCACACGGCGACTGAAGCGCGAAAACGTCGCGGCCGTGCTGGCCCTCGCCACCGGCCGCCATTTCGGCGGGACCGCCGCCATCGAGAGGCTTTCACGCGAATCGGGCGGCGCGTCGCGCCAGACCTGGAGCTTCGATGCGCTGGTGGACGGCAAGCGCCATGCGCTGATCCTGCGCCGCGATCCGCCGCCGCTCGACGGCGCAGAGCGCCGAGCGCGAGCGCTCGACCGTCGCTCGACCGCGCCACCGAGTTCCGCGTGCTGGCGCGCCGCCTTCACAGCGCCGGCGTGCGCGCGCCCGAGGTGCTGTTCGAGCTCGTGCCGCGCGGACGGGCTGGGCGAGGCCTATGTCATGCGCCGGATCGGCGGCACGGCGATCGCCCGCAAGCTGCTGCGCGATGCGCCCTATGAGAAGGCGCGCCGGCCAGGATCGCCGGCCAGCTCGGCGAGATCCTGGCGCGCATCCATGCCGTCGACCCGGGACGCCTGCCGCCGCTCGTCCATCGCGAGGCGGCCGACCACATCGCCGGCCTGCGCCGCGCGCTCGACGCGCTCGGCCAGCCGCAGCCGGTGTTCGAGCTGGCGCTTGTCCTGGCTCGACCGGCGCAAGCCCGCGCCGATCGACACAGCCGCTGCTGGTCCATGGCGACTACCGCACCGGCAACTATCTCGCCGACGAGAACGGGCGTGACCGCGATCCTCGACTGGGAAGGCGCCCATCTCGGCGATCCGGTCGAGGATCTCGGCTGGCTCTGCGTCAAGAGCTGGCGCTTCGGCGCGGTCGACAAGCCGGCCGGCGGCTTCGGCAGCCGCGAGGAGCTGTGGGCCGCCTACGAGCGCGCCGGCGGCGCCAAGGTCGATCCGGCGCGGGCGCATTGGTGGGAAGTGTTCGGCACGGTGCGCTGGGGCATCATCTGCCATCAGCAGGCGTGGCGGCATCTGTCGGGCTCGGTGAAGTCGATGGAGCTGGCCTCGATCGGCCGCCGCGCCGTCGAGACCGAGGTCGACCTGCTGCAACTGCTGAAGAGCGGACGGCTGAGATGGCCCAGGATCGTCCGACGGCGTCCGAGCTGCTCGCCGCCATCGCCGACTTCCTGCGCGAGGAGGCAACGCCCGCCCTCGACAAGGCCGAGCCCCGGCTGGGCTTCCAGATGCGCGTGGCGGTGAACTCGCTCGCCATCCTCGAGCGCGAGGCGCGGCTCGGCCCCGCCGCCGACGCGCGCGAGCAGGAACGGCTGGTCGCGCTGCTGGGCCGCCAGGGCACGCTCGACGACCTCAACCGCGAGCTCGCCCGCCAGCTGCGCGCCGGCGAGCGCGACGAGCGCGACGCCGCCCTGATGGCGCACCTGGAAGCGACCATCGCCGACAAGATCGCCATCGCCAACCCGAAGTGGCGTTAGGCGATTCATGTTCCTCTCCCCCTTGGGGGAGAAGAGCATGAGTCTCGCTGTCTTTGCTGGGGGCGATGATGCTTCGGCACCCACCGAACTATTGACCGTGGCGAGGCCGCCCGGGCAGGCGTAAATTCGCCGCCATGACCACCGTGAATGCCCTCTCCGAAGTCGCCGCCCTGATGGGCGACCCGACGCGCGCCGCCATGCTGTCGCTGCTGATGGACGGCCGCGCCCACACCGCCTCCGACCTGGCGCATGACCGCCGGCATCACGGCGCAGACCGCGCAGCGGCCATCTCGCGCGCATGGTCGAGGGCAATCTGCTCGCCGCCCGCGCCCAGGGCCGCAACCGCTTCTATCGGCTCGCCTCGTCCGACGTGGCGCATGCCATCGAATCGCTGATGGCGCTGGCCGGCACGCGCGCCCCGCCTGCCGCGCACAGACGCCGCGTGGCGGCGCGATCCCGACCTGCGCTTCTGCCGCACCTGCTACGACCATCTGGCGGGCCAGGTCGGCATCGCCGTGACCGATGCGCTGACCCGCGCCGCCCATATCGAGCCCAAGGGCGCGCGCGACTGGAAGCTCACCGAGGCGGGCGAGCTGTTCTGCCAGCGGCATCGGCGTCGACGTGCCGGGCGCGCGCCGCGCCGGCAGCCGTCACTTCGCGCGCCAGTGCCTCGACTGGAGCGAGCGGCGGCCGCACATCTCGGGCGCGCTGGGCGCGGCCATCGCCGACACCTTCTTCCGCCGCGGCTGGGCCGAGCGGCTGCGGCGCAGCCGCACGGTGCGGCTTACCGATTCAGGACGGCGGGCGCTCGGCAGCCACTTCGGCGCCGCGCTCTAGGCGCGCCTTGCCGAAGGCCAGCCCGTCGCCCGACGGGATCTTGGCGATCGACGAGGCGCGCAGGATCTTCTCCTCGCCCACCGTCAGATAGAGGTTGGTGAAGAGGAGCGAGCGCGTCTGGCGCACGACCTCGGCCCGGCCCTCGACCCAGTCGCCGACCTGGGCCGGCGCCACGAAGTCGAAGGTCATGCTGACGGTCGGCAGGAATTTGCGCAGGCCGACCAGGGTGCCGCCGCCCATGGTCGCGACCAGGTCGGCCACCGTCATCATCATGCCGCCGTGCAGCAGCCGCCCGCCGGATTGCACATGTGCTTGTGCACGCGAAAGCCCATGACGAACTCGTCGCGCGTGCCCTTCTCGCCGCGCTTAACGTAGAGAGTGCCGATATGGCTGTTGAAGGTTGGGTCGGGCCGGCCGCGATCGAAATCGACGCGCAGGAACCCTTCCGGTGGATTATCGGTGAGATTGTGGGCGGCCAAACACCTAGCTCCGGGTCTTGAGCGTGCGGTGGCGGCTCAGCAGCGAGAATGCGCCCAGCCCCGCCAGCACTTCGTGGCGCGGACCATAGAGGCGGCCCCGCACCTGCGCCACAAGCTCGTCGTGGCCGACCACGTCACCTTCGGCCTGCAGCCAGTCGCCGATCCTGGCCGGTCCGAGATAGTCGAGCGACAGGCGGAGCGTCACGGCGCGGCGCTGCAGGCCGTGCCATACGGCCGTCCCCATCGCCGAATCGAGGAAGGCCGCCAGCATGCCGCCATGGACGATGCCAAGCGCATTGGCGTGCTGCGGGCCGGGCAGGAAGCCGCGGATCGCGCGGCCGCTCTCGATCTTCTCGAACCACGGCCCGTTGGCCGCAGCGAAGCCGGTCGCTTCAGTGAGTTCGCGAAAGCCTGGGGGAATGGACACGCGCCATTGTAGATCAAATTCCTGCCCACGCGACGCGTTGGGAGGAAAAGAACGATCTAGGCGATCCCCGCCATCAGCACCAGGCCGTAGCCGACATAGTAGGTCGCGATCACGGTGATGATGCGGTTCGACCAGCTGCGGAACTGCCGGTCGGTGAGCTTCTCGAGCAGGAGCTTGCCCAGCGAGGTGCCGATCATCGACGAGGCGACGGCGATGGCCAGAAGCCACGGCTCGACCGAGCCCGACCTGGTCGATCAGCAGGCCGAAATAGACCAGCTTCAGGCTGTGGCTGAACAGCTGGCAGGCGGCCTTGGTGGCGATGATCTGCCGCCGCTCGAGCGGCGAGCGCAGGAACAGCGTGTCGAGCAGCGGGCCGGTGACGCCCGCGGTCAGCATCAGCATCATGCAGATCGCGCTGCCGACCAGCATCTGGCCGGGACCGAGCGTCTTGGGCAGAACGCTGGCCGGGATCGCCCGCACGATGAAGGGCGAGAGGCCGAGCAGCAGCAGGGCCACCGCCTTGTCGGGCACGTAGAGCCAGAGCGACCACAGGCCGACCGCGACCACGCTGCCGGCGATGCTGGCGGCCGCGATCTTCCATTCGATGTGCCGCCACCACAGGATGGCGCGCCAGCCGTTGGAGGCCATCTGCGTCACCGCGTGCAGCACCATGGCCTGGGGCAGCGGCATGACCACCAGCAGCACGCCGATCAGGATCAGGCCGCCGGCCATGCCGAACACCCCCGACAGCAGGGCGGTGAAGATCATCAGCAGCGACAGGCTGGCGGCGAGCAGCGCGTCATGGCGGCGATGGTACGGCCGGTCATCCAGTGTTCAAATATATGGTAAGCACCGCCAACGATGGCGCGTCACCGGAGTGACACTTCAAATCATATCGATCGAAGTGAGATCTTGCTTCGCGCATAGATCTCGCTTCGCTCGGATGACAGGGTGCATCCTGACAACGACCATGGAACTGCGCCATCTCCGCTACTTCGTCGCCGTCGCCCACGAGGGCCACATCACGCGGGCGGCGGAGAAGCTCCATATGCAGCAGCCGCCGCTAGTCGCAGCAGATCAAGGCGCTCGAGGAAGAAATCGGCGCGCCGCTGTTCGTGCGCCATCCGCGCGGCGTGGCGCTGACCGACGCCGGCCGCTCCTTCCTGCCCGACGCCGAGGCGATCCTGGCCGCCGTCGACCGCGCCGCCGCCCGCGCCCGCCGCACGGCGCGCGGCGAGACCGGCCGCATCGCCGTGGGCTTCACCACCTCGGCGCCGTTCCATCCGCTGGTGGCGCGCGCCATCCGCGAGTTCCGCGATCACGCGGCCCGACGTCTCCTTCGTGCTGGAGGAGAGCAGCTCCGGCGAGCTGCTGATCGGGCCTGCGCGAGGAACGGCTCGACATCGCCTTCATCCGCTCCGGCCTCGCCGACCCGAGGGGCTCACGGTCCACGCGCTGCTGCAGGAGGACATGGCGGCCGCCCTGCCCTCGCGCCATCGCCTGGCGCGCCGGCCGCATCTCACCCTGAAGGACCTCGCGGCCGAGACTTTCATTCTTTATCGACGGCCCGACGGGCGCGGGCTCTACGACGTCATCATCGCGGCCTGCGCCGCGGCCGGCTTCAGCCCGCATGTCGGCCAGGAGGCGCCGCGCATCGTGTCGACCCTGAACCTGGTGGCGGCGGGCCTCGGCATCACCATCGTGCCCGCCTCCCTGAGCCGCCTGCCGCTGGAGGGCGTCACCTACCGCCGGCTGAAGGGCCGGCCGGCGCTCAGGGTGCCGCTCAACCTCGCCTGCCGCGGCGACGAACGATCGGCCGCGACCCTGGGCTTCATCGACCTGGTGCGCCGCCTGCGCGAATAGTCAGGGCGGCGCCCTTGCTTCCTTGTCGTCCCCAGTCTTTTGATGGGAGCCTTCGTCATGAAACCGATCAAGACCATCGGCCATTCGAACCATCCCATCGAGCGCTTCGTGGGGCTGCTCACGGCCGGCGGCGTCGAGGCGCTGGTCGATGTCCGCTCCACGCCCTATTCGCGCCGCTTCCCGCAATTCGGCCGCGAGCGCCTGGCGCAAAGCCTCGCCGCCGCCGGCATCCTCTATCGCTACGAGGGCGCGGCGCTCGGCGGCAAGCCTGCGCGGCAGCTACGACGAACTGGCCGCGCGGCCCGAGTTCAAGGACGCGCTCGGCCGGCTGATCGCGGGCGCGGCCGACACCACGCTCTGCCTGATGTGCGCCGAGAAGGAGCCGCTCGACTGCCATCGCACCGTGCTGGTGTCGCGCCGGCTCGCAGAGCGCGGCGTCGCGGTCGACCATCTGCTGGCCGACGGACGACAGGAAAGCCATGCCGTGATCGAGGACAAGCTGCTGACGGCCAGCGAACCCCGCGGTCCCGACCTCTTCACGCCCGCGGAGGATCGCGCCGTGCGCCTCGCCCGCGCCTGGCAGGCGCGCGAGCGTGCGATGAAGCGGGCCTGACCGATTCACCGTTGGACTCCCCTCAGGGGAGAGGTGAAAATCCGTCCGGTCGCATCTGGCACTTTTTTTGCTGCGTTCTTCTTCAGATAGAATGGGGGCCGCCAAATGATTTTGAATCGTCGCCGACTTCTCAGGTCAACCGCCCTCGGCGCTGTCGCCGGAGTGGCCGCACCTTTCGTCATCCGTGACCTTCATGCCGAGGATGTCATCAAGGTCGCCGGCATCCACGACACGTCGGGCGGGCTCGACATCTACGGCAAGCAGATGGTCGCGACCATGGATCTCGCGGTCAACGAGATCAACGACGCGGGCGGCGTTCTCGGCCGCAAGATCCAGCTGATCAACTACGATCCGCAGTCCAATATCCAGCTCTACACCCAGTATGCCACCGAGGCGGCGACCAAGGAAAAGGTCGCCGTGGTGCACGGCGGCATCACGTCTGCCTCGCGCGAGGCTATCCGCCCGCTTTTGAAGCGCTACAACACGCTCTATTTCTACAACACGCTCTACGAAGGCGGCGTCTGCGACCGCAACATCTTCTGCACCGGCTCGACCCCGGCCCAGACCGTCGAGAAGCTGGTGCCGTACGTGCAGAAGAAGTGGGGCAAGAAGGTCTACACCATCGCCGCCGACTACAATTACGGCCAGATCACCGCCAAGTGGGTGAAGAAGTACGCCCAGGACAATGGCGGCGAGGTGGTGCAGACCGACTTCTTCCCGCTCGACGTCACCGACTTCGGCCCGACCATCAAGAAGATCCAGGCGGCCAAGCCCGACCTGGTGATGTCGGCCCTGGTCGGCGCGGCGCATATCTCGTTCTACCGCCAGTGGGCGGCGGCGGGCATGAACAAGCAGATTCCGCTCGCCTCGACCACGTTCGGCAACGAGATCGTCATCACCTCGCCCGAGGAGCACAACGGCTTCGTGGTGGCCTTCGCCTATCTCGAAGGCATCGACACGCCGGCCAACAAGAAGTTCGTCGAGATCGTGCACGGCAAGTACGGCATCCCGCACATGACCGAGCTCGCCACCATGACCTATCACGGCGTGCATCTGTGGGCCGACGCGGTGAAGAAGGCGAACAGCATCGACCGCATGAAGGTGATCGAGGCGCTCGAAGCCAACGCGTCCTACGACGGGCCGGCGGGCAAGACCACCATCGACCCCAAGACCCATCACACGATCCTCGATGTCTATATCGGCGAGGCAAAGGACAAGAAGTTCGTGGTGCTGGAGAAGTTCGCCCAGCAGACGCCGGCCGACACCGCCGCTGTCTGCGACCTCAAGGCCCATCCCAACGAGAACAAGCAGTACGTCATCGACGTCAAGACTTAGGTGTCTTGCCCCCTCTCCCCTGCGCGGAACCCGCGCAGGGGAGGTGCCCGCGAAGCGGGCGGAGGGGTCATGGGCGACAGTGGCTCCGTGGCTCATGACCCCTCCGTCGGCCCATGAGGCCGACACCTCCCCTTCGCGGAATCCGCGAAGGAGAGGAACGACAGCTGCTCGTGTCACTCTCTGCTCTGGGCGTTCGTGGACTACATCGTCATCCTCCTGCTGCAGATCGGCAGCGCCGTCGCCAACCTGGTGCTGCTCAGCATCGGCCTTGCCGTGATCTTCGGCATGATGCGGGTCATCAACCTGGCGCACGGCGAGTTCCTGATGCTGGGCGGCTACGCGGCCATCACCGCCTTCAACCTCGGCGTCAACCTCTGGGTGGCGATGGTGGTGGTGGCGCCGCTTACGGTCGGCCTGTTCGGCGCCATCGTCGAGCGCCTGATCATCCGCCATCTCTACGGACGCCTGATCGACACGATGCTGGCGACCTGGGGGCTGAGCCTTGCCATGATCGGCTTCGTCACCGTGGTCTTCGGCAACACGGTGTCGGGCATCTCCGCGCCGCTCGGCAGCGTCACCATCGGCGACTACCGCACGGGGGTCTACGAGCTGTTCCTGATCCTGGTCGCGGCCGCCCTGATGATCGCCGGCTGGCTGGTGCTGCGCTTCACCAGGCTCGGCCTGATCGCGCGCGGCACCATGCAGAATGCGCAGATGTCGGCGGCGCTCGGCACCAATCCGACCGCCGTCTACGCCGTCACCTTCGCCGTCGGCTCGGCGCTGTCGGGCCTGGCCGGCGGGTTGCTGGCGCCGCTCTCGGGCGTCGTGCCGACCATCGGCGCCGCCTACATCGCCAAGGCCTTCATCACCGTGATCAGCGGCGGGGCGGCGATCCTCTCCGGGACGGCGATCGCAGCCGGGCTTCTCGGCACCATCAACACGCTTGTCACCTTCGCCTTCACCTCCGTGCTGGGCGAGGTGGCGTTGCTCGTGGCCGCGGTCGTGCTGCTGCGCCTGCTGCCGCAGGGCATCACCGGGCGCTTCTTCCGGAGGGCGCTGTGAAGAAGCGCGCGCTGCCCATTCCTCGGCAACCTCGCCATCCTGGCCGCGGGCCTGGCCGTCCTGTTCGGCCTGCCCGCCTACGCCGAGACCTACCTGATCATCAATTCGACGATCTTCGCGAGCTTCGCCATCCTTGCCCTCTCGCTCGCCCTGATCTGGGGCTATGCCGGCATCCTGTGCTTCGGCCAGGCGGCGTTCTTCGGGCTGGGCGGCTACACCTATGCCGTCACCGCCATCAACATGGGCGACACCACGGTGCCGGCGGTGCTGGCGGTGCTGCTGCCCGCCCTGTTCGCGGCCATGCTGGGCTATTTCATGTTCTGGGGCCGCATCAGCGACGTCTATCTGGGCGTGATCACGCTCACCGTCTCGCTGATCTTCTTCCGCTTCATCAACCAGACGGCGGGCGAGCAGTGGAACATCGGCGATGCCCCGCTGGGCGGCTTCAACGGCATTCCCGCCACGCCCATCCTCAACTGGCCGGGCCGCCCCGGCGACCAGCTTGCGCCGGAGAACATCTTCAGCCTGGCCGTCGGCCTGCTGATCATCGTCTACTTCGCGGTCAAGATCCTGCTCGCCACCCGCTTCGGGCGCATCATCGTGGCGATCCGCGAGAACGAGACCCGCGCCGAGCTGCTGGGCTACGACGTCAGGATCTACAAGCTCGCCATCTTCATGATCGGCGGCGCGCTGGCCGGCCTCTCGGGCCTGCTGTTCGCCAACTCGGTGTTCGTGAGCCCCACCATGTTCAGCCTGCCGGTGAGCGGGCAGATCATCATCTGGGTGATCATCGGCGGGCTGGGCACGCTGATCGGGCCGGTGATCGGCTGCATCCTGATGCAGATCCTGACCAACTATCTCGGCACCCTGAGCCAGGTCAAAGGCTTCGGCTGGGTCGATCCCAACCTGGTGCTGGGCGTCCTGCTGGTGATCTTCGTGCTGCTGGTGCCCAAGGGGCTCACCGCCCTGGTGGCGGACGGCTTCCGGCGGCTTTCCGCAAAGCCGCAAAAGACGCCGCCGCAGCCGGCCCGCGAGCGGACCTCGAACGCCATGACGGCCAACCCGTGACGCCCGGCTCATGACAGGGGTCCCCATCCTCGAGACCAAGGCGCTCACCATGCGCTTCGGCGGCGTCGTCGCGGTGGACCGCGTCGACTTCACCCTGCAGGAGGCCGAGCTGCGCTGCGTGATCGGGCCGAACGGCGCGGGCAAGAGCACCTTCTTCAAGTGCCTGACCGGCCAGCTGCGGCCGACCGGCGGCGAGGTCTTCTTCCGCGGCGCGCCGGTGGCGGGCATCGGCACGCACGCCATCGCCCGCCTGGGCGTCGGCATCAAGACGCAGGTGCCCAACGTGTTCGACGGCCTCACGGCGCGTGACAATGTGTGGACCGCCGCGGCCCGCGTGGTGCCCGGCGGCATCGCCGAGCGCCGGACCGACGAGGCGATGGAGCGGATGGGCATCACGGCAATCGCCGACCGGATCGTGGGCCAGCTCGCGCACGGCCAGCGCCAGCTGGTCGAGCTCGCCATGGTGATCGCACCGGAGCCCGACCTGATCCTGCTCGACGAGCCGGCCGCCGGCATGACCGACGAGGAGGTCGATCGCCTGGTCGGGCTGATCGGCGAACTGAACGAGCGGCATGCGCTGGTCGTGGTCGAGCACGACATGCAGTTCATCCGCCGCATCGCCAAGACCGTCACCGTGTTCCACCAGGGCGCGGTCCTGATCGAGGGCGACGTCGCGGAGATCCTGACCAACGCGCAGGTGCGCGACGTCTATCTCGGCAAGCAGGCGGCGTAGGACATGGCCTGCTTCCGATCCCATCGACTTTGCCGGGAGCGCGCCACTCCAGTGGCGCATCCTTGCGTGCATCACAGACATGATTGCGCCACGGAGTGGCGCGCTCCCAGCACATGAACGCCGGTCCCATGCTCGAGATCCGCGGCCTCGCCTCCGGCTACCAGAGGATCCCGATCATCCTCGGCGTCTCCTTCCAGGTGGCGGCCGGCGAGTTCGTCGGCATCCTGGGCCATAACGGCATGGGCAAGACCACGCTCCTGAAGACCGTCGTCGGCCAGCTGCCCGCGACCGCGGGCTCGATCCGCTTCGCCGACAGCGAGATCGTCCGCGCGCCCTCGCACCGGCGCGCCCGCCTGGGCCTGGGCTACGTCCCGCAGGGACGGCAGATCTTCCCGGGCCTCTCGGTGCTCGACAACATGCGCATGGGCGCGGCCAGCGCCGGCCTCGGCGACGAGGTGCTGGACGACGTGATCGAGGTCCTGCCGCGGCTGAAGCCGATCCTGGGGCGCGCCGGCGGCGTGCTGTCGGGCGGCGAGCAGCAGATCCTGGCGCTGGCCCGCTGCCTGTGCGGCCATCCCAAGCTCATCCTGCTCGACGAGCCGACCGAGGGCATCCAGCCCTCGATCATCGAGGAGATCATCGAGATCCTGCTCAAGCTCAAGGGCGAGCGCGGGCTGACCATCGTGCTGGTCGAGCAGAACCTCGAATTCATCCGCCGGCTGTCCGATCGCGTGCTCATCATCCAGAAGGGCCGCATGACCGGCGAGATCCCGCCCGACCATCTCAAGGACGACGCTCTCGTCGCCGAGTTCGTCGGCATGAGCGCGCACTGAATTTTTCGCCACAGAGGGAGAGAACATCATGGCAAGCGTCAAAATGCCGACACCGGCCGAGCTGGCCCAGGTCGGAACCGAACTGGGCATGAACCTGTCCGACTCCGACATCGCCTTCTTCCTGGAGACGTTCGGCGGCAATGTCGCGGCCTACAATCTGCTCGAAACGCTGCCCGACAACCTGCCGCCGGTGAAGTATCCGCGCACGCCGGGCTACGAACCCGAAGGCGAGGAGAACAAATACAATCTCTGGTACCGCAAGAGCGAGATCAAGGGCGCCGCGGACGGCAAGCTCAAGGGCAAGAGGGTCGCGCTGAAGGACAATGTCTGCGTCGCCGGCGTGCCGATGATGAACGGCGCCTCGACGCTCGAAGGCTACGTGCCCGATGTCGACGCCACGGTGGTGGCCCGCGTCCTCGATGCCGGCGCCACGGTGGTCGGCAAGGTCCGGTGCGAATATTTCTGCTTCTCCGGCGGCAGCCACACCTCCGCGCCGGGTCCGGTCCACAATCCGCGCAAGTTCGGCTACTCGGCCGGCGGATCGTCCTCGGGCAGCGCCGCCATCATCGTCACCGGCGAGGCCGACATGGCGATCGGCGGCGACCAGGGCGGCTCGATCCGCATGCCGTCGGCCTATTGCGGCATCGTCGGGCTGAAGCCGACCTGGGGCCTGGTGCCCTACACCGGCATCATGCCGATCGAGCTCACCATCGATCATACCGGGCCGATGACCGCGACGGTGGCCGACAACGCCCTGATGCTCGAGGCCATCGCCGGCCCCGACGGACTCGATCCGCGCCAGATGGGCTGCACGGTCGACGCCTATACCAAGGCACTGGGCGGCAGCGCCTCGGGGCTGAAGATCGGCGTCGTCAAGGAAGGCTTCGGCCATCCCCAGTCGGAGAAGGTGGTCGACGAACTGGTCAAGAAGGGCGCCGCCAAGTTCAAGGAGATGGGCGCTACGGTCGAGGAGGTCTCCATCCCCTGGCATCTCACCGGCATGGCGGTGTGGTCGGCGATCGCCGTCGAAGGCGCCACCTGGCAGATGATGCTGGGCAATGGCTACGGCTTCAACTGGAAGGGACTCTACGTCACCAGCCTGGTCGACGCCCACTCGGCGTGGCGCGAGCGCGCCGACGAGCTCTCCGACACGCTGAAGACCACGATCCTGTTCGGCAAGTACGCGCTCAACAAGTATCGCGGCCACTACTACGCCAAGGCGCAGAACCTCGCCCGCAAGCTCACCGCCGCCTACGATACCGCGCTGGCGAAGTACGACCTGCTGCTGATGCCGACCCTGCCGCTGCGCGCGACCAAGCTGCCCGACCCGGCCGGCCCGCGCATGGACATCATCAGCCGCGCCTTCGAGATGCTGCCCAACACCGCGCCGTTCGACGTCACCGGCCATCCGGCGATCACCGTGCCGTGCGGCATGAGCGACGGGCTGCCGGCCGGCATGATGCTGATCGGCAAGCACTGGAACGAATCGACGATCTACAAGGCCGCCGACGCCTACGAAAAGAGCCACGACTGGAAGAAGATCACGGCCTGAGGGGCCTTTCTCGGACGCCCTCTCCCCCGCTTCGCGGCGGAGAGGGCCGTATCCCGACCCCCGTCACCCGTTATATGGCATGCGTCTTGCTGCCGTTCTTGCGGGGATTTCAAGAAGGGGGCGATTCATGCTGCAGCGGTTACTGACAGGGTTGGCGCTGGCGACCGCGGTCGCCTCGGCCGCCGTCGCGCAAGACCTGCCGAAGAGCCAGTTCAAGGTCATCGGCCTCAATGGGCCGACGCCGGTGTCGATCTACGACGAGCTGCCGTTCTGGCGGAAGACGATCCCCGAGGCGTCGAAGGGCGCCATCACGGCCGACATCACGCCGCTCGACCAGATGGGCATCGACGACAAGACCATGCTGCGGCTGCTGAAGCTCGGCGTCATGGACTTCGCCGCCATGGACATCTCCAAGATGGCCGGCGACGACCCGCGCTTCGAGGCCTGCGACCTGGCCGGCCTGACGCTCGACCCCGACAAGGCGCGGGCGGCGTGCAACGCCTATCGCGGCGTGATCGACCGGCAGATGCAGAAGAACTGGAACGCCAAGCTGCTGGCCTTCGGCGGCAACACGCCCCAGGTCTTCTGGTGCCGCGAGGTGATCGGCGGGCTCGACAGCTTCAAGGGCAAGAAGATCCGCGTGTTCAACAACACGATGCGCGATTTCCTGGCCGGCCTCGGCGCGACGGCGGTCAGCATGGCCTTCGCCGAAGTCGTGCCGGCGCTGAACAACGGCGTGGTCGACTGCGCCGTGACCGGCAGCCTGTCGGGCAACACCGCCGGGTGGAACGAGGTGACCAAGTCGATCTATCCGATGTCGCTCGGCTGGAGCATCAACGTGCTGGCCGTCAACCTCGACAGCTGGAAGCGGCTCGATCCCAAGACGCAGGCCTTCCTGCTCGAGCAGTTCAAGGCCTACGAAGACAAGATGTGGACGACGATCAAGACGACGACCGGCGAGGCCGAAAACTGCAACACCGGCAAGCAGCCCTGCACCATGGGCAAGCTGGCCAAGTCGACGATCGTGCCGGTCAAGCCCGAGGAGGCGGAGACGCACAAGAAGCTGGTCGAAGGCGCGGTGCTGGCGGGCTGGGCCAAGCGCTGCGGCGCCGAATGCACCAAGGAGTGGAACGAGACCGTCGGCAAGACGCTCGGCCTCAAGGCGCCGACGCCGTAAGCGCAAAGGCCGTCGACATGACCGGCGTGCGTCGCTTCGCCCAGTGGGGCCTGTGGTTCGGCGGCGCGCTCGTCCTGCTGGCCGCGGTGCTGATCGGCATCGACGTGCTGATGCGCAAGTTCCTCACCCGCTCGATCGGCGGAGCCGACGAGCTTGCCGGCTATGCCCTGGCGATCGGCACGGCGTGGGGCCTGGGCGCGGCGCTGCTCGATCGCGCCCACATCCGCATCGATTCGCTCTACGTGCTCTTCCCGCAGAAGCTGCGCCTGGCCCTCGACCTGATGGCGCTGGTCCTGCTGGTCGGCTTCTTCGCCCTGACGCTGTGGCACGGGCTGGGGGTGCTGTCGCAGTCCTGGACATCGGGCTCGCGCAGCCAGTCCGCGCTGGAAACGCCGACCGTGATCCCGCAGGCGCTGTGGATCGCGGGCCTCGCCGCCTTCGTCGCGATCGGCGTGCTGGTGCTGCTCCAGGCGCTTCGACTGATGGCCAACAGCGACCTGCGCGGCGTGGCGCAACTGATCAGCACGCGCTCCGCCGAGGAGGAGGTCGAGGACGAGATCCGCGACCTGAAGGATCGCCGGGTGCGCGAGGGCGGCGACTGACATGCTGGGCATCACCCTCCTGATCCTGATCGGCCTTCTCGCGCTCGCGGTGCCGGTCGCCGCCGGCCTCGGAATCCTGGGCCTCTCGCTGTCGGCCATCTACTCCAAGCTGCCGCTGTCGCTTGCCATGGGCGAGGTCGCCTGGGGCACCTCGAACAATTTCCTGCTCGTGGCGATCCCGTTCTTCGTGCTGCTGGGCGAGATCCTGCTGCGCTCGGGCATGGCCGAGCGCATGTACAACGCGCTGGTGCTCTGGGTGCCGTGGCTGCCCGGCGGCCTGATGCATTCCAACATCGCCGCCTGCGCCATGTTCGCCGCCACCTCGGGCTCGAGCGTGGCGACGGCGGCCACGATCGGCACCGTGGCCCTGGGCGAGGTCGAGAAGCGCGGCTATTCCGAGCGGCTGTTCCTCGGCACCATCGCCGCCGGCGGCACGCTCGGCATTCTCATTCCGCCGTCGATCAACATGATCGTCTACGGCGTCCTCACCGAAACCTCGATCCCCAAGCTCTATCTCGCGGGCTTCATCCCCGGCGTCGTTCTCGCCGGCCTGTTCAGCCTCACGGTCCTCGTCATCTGCCTGGTGCGGCCGGCGCTGGGCGGCAGGCCGACGGTGACGAGCTGGGCCCAGCGCATCGCCGCCCTGCCCGACCTGCTGCCGCCGGTGATCATCTTCCTCGCGGTGATCGGCTCGATCTATGCCGGCTGGGCGACGGCGACCGAATCGGCGGCGCTGGGCGTGATCGCCGCCGTCGGCATCGCCGCCTGGAACCGCCGGCTCACGCTTCGAACCCTGCTCGCCGCCTTCGAAGGCACGATGCGCACCACCGCCATGATCATGGCGATCCTGCTCGCCGCCTATTTCCTCAACTTCGTCATCACCTCGATCGGCCTGACCGGCCGGGTCAACAGCTTCATCACCAGCCTTGGCCTCTCGAAGATCCAGCTCCTGATCGTCGTGGTGATCTTCTACTTCATCCTCGGCATGTTCATGGAAACCCTGTCGATGATGGTGGCGACGGTGCCGATCATCGCGCCGATCATGCTCAAGGCCGGCTACGATCCGGTGTGGTTCGGCATCATCATCATCATCCTGATGGAGCTGGCGATGATCACGCCGCCGGTCGGCATCAACCTCTATGTCGTGCAGGGCCTGCGCAAGCGCGGCAGGATCGACGACGTCATCATCGGAACCTCGCCGTTCGTCATCACCATGATGCTGATGCTGCTGATCCTGTCGGTCTGGCCGCAGATCGCCCTGTGGCTGCCGCAGATGGCGGCGAATTAGCCCGCCCGCATTTATCTGTAATTTTTTTTCGGCGTAAGCTGCGTGCTCTAAGCTGCTTCGAGCGCGATCACGATGTTGCCGGCGGCGTCGCGCTCGGCGCGTGCGCCTGGCGGGACGACGCAGGTCGCGTCGTATTCCTCGACGATCAGCGGACCGCCGCGGCCGGCGGCGAGATCGGCGCGACTCACGACTGGCGTTTCCAGCCAGCCGTGCGCGTCGCCGAAATAGGCCGGACGGGAGGCCTGGGCGGCAGGTTCCGGCCGGCTCGACCTCACCTGTTGCGGCACGCCCCCGCCCGTGCGCAGGCCCGAGCCCACGAGCTGGATCGCCACCAGTTCGACCGGCTCGTCGGCGCCGGCGCGATGGCCGTAGGTCCGCTCGTGCTCCTGGCCGAAGGCTTCCTCGAGATGGGCGACCATGCTTGCATCGATCGGACCGTCCGGCACCGGCACGGTGAGCTCGTAGCTCTGGCCTTTGTAATGGAGCGCCGCCGAGCGCTTCAGCCGGGCGCTGGCACCCTGGAAGCCTTCGACCGCGAGCTGGTCACCCGCCTGCCGGGCCATGGCGTCCCAGGCCTTGCCGATCTCGGCGATATCGGCCTGGCGCAGCAGCCGGCGGAAGGTGCGGGCGTAATGATGCTCGACGTCGGCATAGAGCAGGCCGAACGATGAAAACAGGCCGGCCGAGGGCGGCACGACGATGCGGGCGATGCCCAGCGCCGCCGCCATGCCGGCGGCGAACAGCGGGCCGTTGCCGCCGAAGGCGAACAGCGCGAACTCGCGCGGGTCGCGGCCGCGCTCGGTCGAGACCGCCTTGATGGCGCGGATCATGTTGGAGGCTGCGATCAGGTGCGCGCCATAGGCCGCCCGCTCGACCGGCATGCCGAGCGGCGCCGCGATCTTCTCGGCGAAAGCGGCACGCGCCTTGCCGGCATTGAGCTTGAGGGCGCCGCCCACGAGATGCGCCGGATTGATGTAACCCAGCACCACGTTGGCGTCGGTGATGGTGGGCACCTCGCCGCCCAGGTCGTAGCAGACCGGGCCGGGCGCGGCGCCCGCGCTCTCCGGTCCCGCCTGCAGCGCGCCGCCGGGATCGATCCAGACATGCGAGCCGCCGCCCGCGCCCACTTCGGCGAGGTCGATCGCCGGCACCTTCAGCGTGTAGCCGGCGCCAGTCAGCAGCCGCGAGCCGATCATGATGCCGGCGCCGACTGCATATTCCTGGGCGCGGGCGATCTCGCCGTCCTCGACCATCGAGGCCTTGGCGGTGGTGCCGCCCATGTCGAAGGTGATGATCTTGGCGAGCTTCTTGGCGCGGGCCAGCGCCTGGGCGCCGACCACGCCGCCGGCCGGCCCCGAATTCGATGATGTTCATCGGCCGCTCGGCGGCGGCGCTGTCGGTCGTCAGGCCGCCGTTCGACTGCATCAGCAGGAGGCGGGCGGGAATGCCGGCACCGTCGAGCCCCTGGCGCAGCGCCCGGAGATAGGTGGCGACGATCGGCATGACATAGGCGTTGATGACCGTGGTCGAGGTGCGCTCGTACTCCTTGATCTCGGGCAGGACCTCGTAGGAGACGCTGAGCGGCAGATGCGGCGCCTTGCGGGCGACGATGTCGCGCAGCAGCAGCTCGTGCACGGGATTGGCGAAGGAATTGAGCAGGCAGATCGCGATCGCCTCGACCTTCTCGGCCAGCAGCGCAGCGACGGCGCGTTCGGCGTCGGCCGGGGCGAGCGGGCGTTCGACCAGCCCGCGATGGTCGATGCGCTCGTCGACCACCTGGCGCAGGTAGCGCTCGACCAGCGGCGGCGGCTTGGTCCAGGTGAGGTCGTAGAGCCTGGGCATGCGCAAGGTGCGGATCTCCAGCACGTCGCGGAAGCCCTTGGTGGTGATCAGACCGACCCGGGCACCCTTGTGCTCGAGGATGGCGTTGGAGGCGACCGTCGTGCCGTGACGGATCTCCTCGATGCTGCCGCCCGCGAGACCGGTCTCGCGGAAGATCTCGCTCAGCCCGTCGACGATGGCCTGGGCGTAGTTGCCCACGCTCGAGGAAATCTTCTTGGTGTGGATGGCGCCGTCGGATCCGAGCAGCACGATATCGGTGAAGGTGCCGCCGATGTCGACACCGACGCGATAGGTGACGGTCATGGCACTATTCCGCGGCGCGCGCGAGCAGCACCGGGTCGTGCCATTGGACTTTGGGAACGTCGGTCCAGCCGCGCGCACGCGCGATCTCGCCGCGCCGCCGGGCGGTGGCGGCGGCATCGACCGTCCAGGCGGCCGGATCGATCACCACGCCGTAGTCGGCCAGGGCCTTCTCCGGCGACAGGAGCTCGTTGCGCACGTCGCGCAGCACGGCGGCCGGATCGCGCTCCAGCGGATCGCCCCAGCCACCGGCGCCGGCCAGCACGTGGCGGAAGATGTCGCCCTTTTTGATCGTCATGGTGAGCTTCGAGGGCAGCAGGCGGTTCTCGCCGTCGGGGTTCAGGTAATTCTCCGACGGGCCGCCGGGACTGCCGCCATAGAGGCCGAACGGCCGGTGATCGCGCCGGTCGGAGCGCACCTGGAGCATGCCTTCCTGCTCGAGGAACTTGTAGTCGCGCCGGAACGGCACGCCGCCGCGGAACTTGCCGGCGCCCGCCCGGTCGGCGACGAACTCGTAGGCCAGGAGCTGGATCGGCTGCTCGGCCTCGGTGACCTCGATCGAGTGCGAGGCCATGTTGGCGAACATGTGCGAATTGCCGTCGAGGCCGTCGGCGAAGGGCCGCGCGCCCCACGCGCCGCAGGTGAAGTCGACATAGACGAAGGGCTTGCGCGCCGAGTCGTAGCCGCCGATCGAGATGCCGGTGTTGCCGCCGTCGCCCGCCGCCTTGACCTTGTCGGGCAGCATCATGGCGAGCGCGCCGAACATGCAGTCGACCATGCGAAAGCCGGTCAGGCCGCGCGCCGCGCAGGCCGCCGGCAGCACGCCGTTGCCGACCGTGCCGGGCGGGCAGATCACCTCGATGGCGCGGAACACGCCCTCGTTGTTGGGAATGCCCGGCGGCAGCACCGAGCGGATGCCCGTGTAGGACGCCGCCTTGGTGAAGCTCAGCGTGTTGTTGATGGCGCCCCTCACCTGCGGGTTGGTGCCCGTCCAGTCGACCACCATGTGCCCGCCGCTCTTGCGGATGGTGACGAACAGGCGGATCGGCTGGCCGTAATCGACGCCGTCGTCGTCGATCCAGTCCTCGAAGCTCCAGGCGCCGTCGGGCAGCTGGGCGAGCGCCGCGCGCGTCAGCCGCTCGGCATAGTCGATGACCTCGTTGAGATAGGCCTTGGTCTGCTCCGGGCCGTAGCGCGCGACGATCTCGGCGAACTGCTTCTCGCCGATATGGCAGGCCGCCAGCTGGGCGCGCAGGTCGCCGAAAAGCTGGACCGGCAGGCGGACGTTCTTCTCGATGAAGGTCATGATCGTCTTGTTGAGCTTGCCCGCCTCGTAGAGCTTCATCGGCGCGATGCGCAGGCCCTCGGCGTAGATCTCCGTCGAATCCGAGGCGTTGGATCCCGCGACGCGGCCGCCGACGTCGATGTGGTGGCAGACGGTGCAGGCGAAGGCCAGCCGCTCGCCTTCGTGATAGAGCGGCTTGAAGACGAAGATGTCGGGCAGGTGCATGCCGCCGTCGAACGGGTCGTTCATGATGAACACGTCGCCCGGCGCCATGTCGTCGCGGAAGTGCCGCATGATGGCTTCCATCGCGGTCGGCACCGAGCCGAGATGGCCCGGCAGGGTGAGGCCCTGCGCGGCCAGCCGGCCTTGGGCGTCGGCGAAGCCGGTCGAATAGTCCATGTTGTCCTTGAGCACGCCCGAGTAGGTGGTGCGGAACACCGTCAGCGCCATCTCGTCGGCGATCGAGAAAATGGCGTTCTTGAACAGCTCCAAGGCAATCGGATCGGGCACGGCCACTTTTGAAATCCTTTTCGAACCAGAGAGTCCTCGGCCGCAATGCAAGAAACGATCCTGAACGATCGCCTGGCAAGGCTCAACTGGCGGCCGTGCCCATCCGGGCGAAAGCTCGCAGCAAATCGCGTGCACCAGGGCCGCGCCCGAGGGCTGGCGGCCGTGCTAGGCTCGGCCTTCGCGAGGGGGAGACCAAAGGATGCGGATCATCGCGCTGCTGCTCGTGGCGTTCGTCGCCTTGAGCCACCTGGGCTTCCTGGTCCTCGAGATGTTCTACTGGAACGATCCGGTCGGCCGGGAAATCTTCAACACCACGCCGGAGTTCGCCGCGGCGTCCGAGGTGCTCGCCCGCAACCAGGGCCTCTACAACGGCTTCCTCGCCGCCGGCCTCCTCTGGGGCCTGGTGAGCGGCCGGCGCGACATCAGGGTGTTCTTCCTGTGCTGCGTGATCGTGGCCGGCGTCTATGGCGGGATCACCGCCAAGACGTCGATCCTGTTCGTCCAGGGCGTTCCCGCGCTGGCGGCCCTGCTGGCCGTGCTGGCGACCCGGCCGCAGCGGACCAGGAGCCGGCTCTGAGCCAGGCGGCCGGCGAGGCCGGCTGGCCCGACGTCATCCTGGTCAACGGGCCCTCGAGCGCCGGCAAGACCACGCTCTGCCGCGCCCTGCAGTCGGAAATCCGCGAAGCTTACCTCGTCGTGGGCTTCGACGACTTCATCTTCATGTCCGCGCCGCGCTACTACCGCGGCGCCGATGGCGCCCGGCAGGGCGAGACCGACGCCTTCACGGCCCTCGGCGTCGAGATGGTGATCAGCTCGCCGCCCGGCGCGCCGCCCAGCGTCACCGCGCGGTTCGGCCCGGTGTTCCGCCGCCTCCTCGAGTCGATGGCGCCGGCGGTGCGCACGCTGGTCGATGGCGGCAACAAGGTGATCTTCGATCACGTGCTGCACGATGAGGCGATGCATCAAAGCTGCCTGAAAGCCTTCGCCGGGCTCGATGTGTTCAAGGTCGGCGTCACCTGCCCGGTCGAGGTGCTGGAGGCGCGCGAGTGCGCCCGCGGCGATCGGGTGCTGGGCCGGGCACGCGGCCTCGCCGGCGTGGTCCACCGCTTCGGGCCCTACGACGTGACGGTCGACACCGGCGCCCTGGCGCCGCAGGCCTGCGTCGCGGCGATCCTGGCGGTCCTCAGCCGAAGCTGAACCGGGCGATGTCCTGATGCGCTTCGCCCAGCGCCATCTGGGCGAGCAGCTCGCCGATGCCGGCCGAATGCTTGAAGCCGTGTCCCGAGCAGGGCGAGGCGATGATGACGCGCCGGGCGTCGGGGTGCCGGTCGATGATGAAGCGGGCGCGGTCGACCTGGGTGTAGAGACAGACCTTGTGCTTGACGCAGGTGGGCGAGAGGCCCGGGAAATACGGCGCGACATAGGTCTCGTACATTTCGCGGATTTCGTCCGGGCCGGCGGTGCGCGCCACCGCGTCCGGCGTGGTCGTAGTGAGATCCTGCTCGGTGGCGATCTTGACGCCCTCTTCCAGGCCGCCGGTGGCGGGAAAGCCGTAGATCGGCTGCGGCGCCGGAACCTGCCAGATATAGACGGGAAACCGCTCGGGCGAGAATTGCGCCTGTTCCCGGGCGCCCTTGGCGCGGAACCAGTAGAGGACCTGGCGGGTCACCTTGAGGTGGCTGGCCAGGGCCGGCTTGAGAAAATCGGGCAGCCACGGTCCCGCCGCCACGATCAGCTCCTTCGCATGATAGGTATCCCGGTCCGTCGTCACCGTGACCGAGTCACCCGTCTGATCGAAGGAGACGACAGTCTCGTTGAGATGCAGATGCGCGCCGAGGGTCCTGGCCTTTTGCAATTGGGCGGTGATGCATCGTTCGGGCCGCACGAAGCCGCCGACATCGTCGTGGTAGGCCTCGTCGCCGTCGGCGACGTTGAAGGCGGGATACCGTGCCCTGATCGCTGCGGTGTCGAGGATCTCATAGCTGAGCTTTGCCTGTTGTGCTGCTTCGACCGTTGCCGCGAGGAAGGCCGGCACGCTGTGGTTGACCGCCCGCTGGCCCGGTCCGAAGAGGACCAGCAGGCCGTTCTGGGTGAGGAGCTCGACGCCCAGCTCGCCCTCGAGCTCGCGCCAAATCTCGTGAGAGCGGACGGCGAAGGCGGTATATTCCGGCCCCTCGCCGCAGGCGATGCGGGTTATGCGCGTGTCGCCATGGGTCGATCCGAATTCATGGGGCGGTGAATATCGGTCGATGCCCAGCACCCGAGCGCCGCGCCGCGCCAGCTGGTAGGTGGCGGCGGCGCCCATGGCGCCGAGACCCAGGACAACGACATCGTAGGCGAGCGGCACGTGCGACTTCCCGTTGGTTGGCAGGACGGCAGCG
>CAWJJJ010000031.1:0-46907 GCA_963843185.1 uncultured Alphaproteobacteria bacterium | reverse complement strand
CGGCGGGCTGCTCGGCAGCCTCGACCCGCGCCTGCCCTTGTGGGCCTCGGCGGCCGCCTGCCTCATCAACGCCCGGCTTCGGCCGTTTCGTGCTGCCGGGAATTCGCTGCCGCCGGAGAAGCGCATGGCGTTCGCCTGGAGGCGCGCCAACCCGATCGGCTCGTTCCGCCTGCTCGCCACGCATCGCGTGCTGCTCGGCCTCGCGGCCGTGAATTTCCTGGGGCAGGTCGCACACCAGGTCCTGTCCGTCGGTGTTTGTGCTCTACGCCGCCTTATCGCTACGGCTGGGGCGAGACAAAAATGCGCCTCACCCTCTCCTTTGTCGGGTGTCTGCTCGGCGGTCGTGCAAGGTGCCGGCTGGTCGGTCCGGGGATGGTGGCACAGGCTGGGCGACGGAGTGACGTTTCTTGCTGGGTTTCCTGTTTGGCGCGCTCGGCATGGCGATCCATATAAAATGACACCGACCGGTCCGCTGGTTCCTGGTGGGCGTGCGACGATGGCGCTGTGGGGGCTTGTCGGGCCCGGCAATCATGGGCCTGATGAGCCGGCTCGTAAGCCCGTCAGAGCAAGGTCAGCTCCCTGGTGCCAACACCTCGTTGATCAGCATCGCCGGCCTGATCGGGCCGGAAATCTTTGCCATGACCTTTTCCCCAGGCTGCTCGACCGTTTGCCGGGTGCCGCCCTTCGATCTGGCGGCACTGATACTTCTTTGCCGCTTTTGCGACCGTTGCCTGGACGGCTACGGCCCCGTCGCCAGGCGCCGCCCTCGTCGGTGAGCTTGCAGACCAGCCAGTCGGGCTTCAGCGGATTGGCGAACCAGGGCTCGGCCCAGCCGCGCTCGAGACAGTGGCGCACGATCGCGGCGCGACGGCCTGGCCGTCGAGGTCGAACAGCGGCAGCTTGCCGCCCGGCTGGGTAAGCCCTCGCCGCAGGTAGAGCAGCTCCGGCAAAGTCGGAGGATCGCCCTCCAACTCATTGTCATTCCACGGAATGAGTCGAACTTGCGCCTGGTGGCGCGTAATCTTGCGATCGGCAAACACGGCGGCGCCCCCCTCTGACGATGCCGGTTGAACGGTCCCTCATCGAGCAAGATGACGCGTACGACAAAAACAAAGATAAATCAGGTACTTACCGGTTTTCTTGCGACTCCACCTGATCTGGTGGTGCCGTCGAGCCAACTCGCCAAGTCCTTGTATCGCAGCCCCCCGACGGCATCTCGGACCTCGTCTAGTTTTGCGCCTTCAGTGTGGTGCGCAGCTGCGTCAACGCCTGCTCGAGGTCCTCGAGCACCGTCTCGATCTCCCGGCGCTTGTGCAGGTCGAGCATTGCGGCCCGCGGCGTCGTCGTCGAGGGCTGCGGGCCGGTACGGGGCAGCGGCTGGCGCATCTGCCGCCGGCCATCGCCTCGGCGCGGGCCGACACGATGCGCAGGCTCTCCAGCGCGCTTTCGGCGGCGATGTCGAGACGCTGCTGCTGCGGCAGGCGGCCCCGGCCTTCCTTCAGCAGGCGCTGCACGCCCTTGATGGTGTAGCCGTCGTCGTAGAGCAGCGAGCGGATGCGGCGCAGCAGGTCGATATCCTCCGGCCGGTAGTAGCGCCGGCCGCCGCCGCGCTTGAGCGGGCGGACCTGGCTGAACTTGCTCTCCCAGAACCGCAGCACGTGCTGCGGCACGTCGAGTTCGGTCGCGACCTCGCTGATCGTGCGAAATGCCTGCGCCGACTTTTCAACCCGTCTTTCGACGGTCTGAACCGATACGGCCATGACCAGTCCCCCACATTATCCCGACTACCCCTTGTCAGTCTCGCCGGGCGCCCCGTTGATCAAGGATTTCAGGACGTTCGACGCTCGAAAGACAAGGACGCGCCGCGGCAGGATTGGCACTTCCTGTCCCGTCTTCGGATTTCGGCCGACACGCTGGCCCTTGTCGCGAACGGTGAAGCTCCCGAACGACGAGATCTTCACCAATTCCCCACGCGCCAAAGCCTCGACGACTTCGGAGAGAATCGTCTCGACAAGGTCGCTGGATTCGTTGCGAGACAGTCCCACTTCCTGGAACACCGACTCGCTCAGATCAGCGCGCGTGATAGTCCGGCCTTCCATCCGGTACCCTTCCTTCCCCCAGTTAATCCTTACTCTAAGGTTGGAAAGCGGTCAATATCAGTAGGATAGCGGCTGGCCTTAAATCGCCGTCTGTTCTCGTTCCGTTGCGAACAGGTTTGTATCGATTGTCGCGGCTACCAGCGGACGAGCGAGGCGCCCCAGGCCAGGCCGCCGCCGATGCCTTCCAGCAGCAGCAAATCGCCCTTCTTGATGCGGCCGTCCTTGACCGCCGTGTCGAGGGCCAGCGGAATGGAGGCGGCCGAGGTGTTGGCGTGCTTGTCGACGGTGACCACCACCCGCTCCGGCGGCAGGCCGAGCTTGCGGCCGGTGCCGTCGATGATGCGCTTGTTGGCCTGATGCGGCACCAGCCAGTCGATGTCCTTGGGCTGCAGTCCGGCCTTGGCCAGGACTTCGCCGACCACCGCCGCCATGTTGACGACGGCGTGCTTGAACACTTCCTTGCCTTCCATGCGCAGCAAGCCGGTGGTCCGGGTCGAGGACGGCCCGCCGTCGACATAGAGGATGTCGTGCTGCCGGCCGTCGGAATGCAGCGCATTGGCCAGGACGCCGCGGTCGGCCGACGTGCCCTTGCCCTCCTCGCCGCGCAGCACGATCGCGCCGGCGCCGTCGCCGAACAGCACGCAGGTGCCGCGGTCGTTCCAGTCGAGGATGCGCGAGAAGGTCTCCGCGCCGATCACCAGCGCGGTCGAGGCGGCACCGCTCTTGATCATGCTGTCGGCCACCGACAGGCCGTAGACGAAGCCCGCGCACACCGCCTGGACGTCGAAGGCCGCCCCCCTGGTCATGCCGAGCGCGGCCTGCACGCGGGTCGCCGTCGCGGGAAACGTCTCGTCCGGCGTCGCGGTCGCCAGCACGATGAGATCGAGGTCCGCCGCCCTCAGGCCGGCATGGTCCAGCGCGCGCTGCGCGGCCTTGAGGGCGAGATGCGAGGTGAACTCGCCGTCGGCCGCGATATGGCGCTGCCTGATGCCGGTGCGCTGCTGGATCCACTCGTCCGAGGTATCCATTTTCTTGGCGAGTTCGTCGTTGGTGACGACCCTGTCCGGCAGATAGGCGCCGCAGCCCTGAACGACGGAACGAATCACTCGGCGCCTCCGCTTGCCTGCAGCGCCGGCGTCGTGGCGCCTCGGCCGTCGACGTCACCTGGCGCAGCCTGGCAAGGCCCTCGACGAGCTTGTTCTTGTATTCGTAGCGGACCAGATCGACCGCCATGCCGATGGCATAGGCAAAGCCCAGCGCATCCGTGCCGCCGTGGCTTTTCACGCAGACGCCGTCGAGCCCCAGGAACACGCCGCCATTGTAGCGGCGTGGGTCGACTCTCTTGCGCAGCTTGCTCCAGGCGCCCGCCGCGAACAGATAGCCGATCTTGGCGAAGGTCGAGGTCCGGAAAGCTTCGCGCACGAACTGGTTATAGAGCTTGGCGGTACCCTCGATCGACTTCAGCGCGACATTGCCGGTGAAGCCGTCGGTCACCACGACGTCGACCATGCCGGAAGTGATGTCGTTGCCCTCGACGAAGCCGTGGAAATTGATCGGCGCGCCTTCGCGGCGCAGCCAGCCGGCCGCCTGGCGCAGCTCCTCGTGGCCCTTGAGTTCCTCGGAACCGACGTTCAGCAAGCCGACCTTGGGACTGTCGAGGCCGAGCAGGACCTGGGCGAAGACGCTGCCCATGACGGCGAACTCGGCGAGGTTTTCGGCGTCGCATTCGAGGTTGGCGCCGAGGTCGAGCATCACCGTCTCGCCGCGCGCCGTCGGCAGGAACGAGGCGAGCGCCGGCCGATGGGCGCCGTCGAGCATGCGCATGGCAAACATCGAGATGGCGAGCAGCGCCCCGGTATTGCCGGCGGATACCACCGTGTCGGCGCGGCCCTGGGCCGCGGCCTCGACTGCCAGCCACATGCTCGACTTGCGGCGGCGGCGCAGAGCAAACGACGGCTTGTCGTCGGCCAGGACCGCATCCTCGGCCGGCACGATCTCGAGCACTTGGGAAAGGCCCTTGCGCTTGTCGACCAGGGGCTTCAGGCGCGCCGGATCGCCGAACAGCAGGAACGACGTGCCGGGATAGCGCTCGCGGGCGATATCGGCGCCATCGACGATGACGCCGGGCGCTTGGTCGCCGCCCATGCCGTCGAGGGCGAGGACGATCTTGCCGGCGCTCACCGGGACGCTCCGTCTGTCGGGTGCCAGCGCATCGCCGGCGGCGTGCTGTGGATTACTTCTCGGCCGACGCGCTGTCGGCCAGGACCGGCATGTCCTCGCGATAATAGCCGCAGTGCGAGCACACCATGTGCGGCCGCTTCAGCTCGCCGCAATTCTTGCACTCGATATAGGCCATCGAGGGTATTGCATGATGGGCCCGGCGCATGTTGCGGCGGGACTTCGAAACCTTCTTCTTGGGAACTGCCATGACGATCTCCACGACGAGGGCGGCGTTCTGCGCCTGCCCCCAAAAAAGCTGCGGCCGCGCTCTATCGGCGCGGCGGGCGGCCTTCTCTAGCCAAAACGTCCCACCGCCGCAACAATTTAGCGGTCGCGGCGCGGTTTGTCTCTGAGGGCCGCCAGCCCGGCAAAGGGATGGCGGCGCTTCTCCGGCGGCGCCCTTGCGGCCGCCCCCGCGGGGCTTTGGCAGCACGTCTTCCAGCCTGGCGCCGGCCCGCCGCGGATAGGGATCGGCCGCCAGCGAAAGCTGCTCGGCAACGATTTCGCCGACATCGAGCATATTTCCGGCCAGCGGCTCGGGGGCGTCGGCCTGGGCGCTCAGCACCGCCTCACCGCTTTCCGGGTCGCGGTCGTCGGCCAAGTCCTTCTTGAAGACGATGCGGAATGGCTCGTCGAGGTCCTGCGTCACCGGATCCAAGGTCAAAACGCAGGCCTGAACGATCCTTCCGCGCAGGCGGCCCTCGACCACGACCTGGCCGCCGAGACGAAGGTCGACCGTCACCCGGGCGGAAAAAGCCGGCAGACCGAGAAAGCCAAACCGCTTGGCAAGGGCGGCCCGCTCCCCGTCGTTCGCCACGATGTCCAGGGCCGCCCCGTTGGCGCGGGTGCGGTCGAGGTCTATGATTCTCTCGATCTCAGATTTATGTTGTTTTTCAGTGAGCTGTGGCATCTTCCTAACTACTTTATCAACTCATTGCGCGGCGTTGCCGCGAGCCGTTCGGCGTATCGGCGGACATGGGCTTCAAGCCGCGCCACCGCCTGATCGTCGGCAGGCGGCCTACCGCCATAGGCGTTGCGGCGCAAGACGTCGCCGAGCGACGGCGGCCCGCCGCCCAGTGCCGTGCGGTAGGCGAGTGCCCGGCCGTGTAGCCCCTCGGCCATGATCTTGATGCGCCGCCCGACCCCCAGATCCTGCACGCCGATCTCGCGCAACGTGAGATCGAGGTGGCGGAACATGGCGTCGAACAAGGCCTGCGCCAACGCCTCGCCATCCGGCTCGCGGCGCAACCGATCGATCGTCAGGGCGGCGTGCAGGGCCAGCGCATCGAAGCGGCCGTCGAGCGTGTCGGGGATGGCGCAGGCCTCGAACAGTTCGGGCGCGCGCGCGTGCTCGGCCGTGCGTGCATAGAGCGCGGCCGCAAACGCATCTTCAGGCTTCTTGCGGCGGAACACAGTGCCAGCTCCCCCCGACGGCCCACCGCGGTTGACCCGGGATGACCGTCACGACATCTTGTGCACCCTCTTTCCGACGAACCCAAGAAGCCGTCCATGCGTCGCACAGTCTCGCTCGTCCTCGCCGGTCTCATGCTGGCGGCCTGCGACAACATCGCAGACATCCGCGGTTTCTCGCCTGCGCCCGGCAATGTGGACAAGCTCGAGGTCGGCACGCAGAGCCGCGAGGACGTCGTGCGCCTGGTCGGCTCGCCCTCGGCCGTGGCGACCTTCAATCCGAACATCTGGTACTTCATCAGCGAGAAGCAGGAATATTGGGGGCCGTCCCGGCCATGGATCAGCGAGCAGAGCGTCATCCAGATCACGTTCAACGATTCCGGCCGCGTGGCGAACATCAAGTACTACGACCTCAAGGATGCGCAGAATATCACCATGGTGTCGCGCATCACGCCGACCTCGGGCAAGGAGCTGACGGTCCTCGAGCAGATCCTGGGTAATGTCGGCAAGTTCAGCGGGCCGCGGCAGAGTTCCAATCCTGGCGCGCCGACCGGCGGCGGCGGCTCATAAGTCGCCCCTCCAAGAAGCCAAAGAAAAAGCCCCGGTCCTGCGACCGGGGCTTTTCCGTTGTCATTTCTCCGGTCGTCAGTGCGCGAGCACGGCGAGCAGCAGCAGGGCCACGATGTTGGTGATCTTGATCATCGGGTTGACGGCGGGTCCCGCCGTATCCTTGTAAGGATCGCCGACGGTGTCGCCAGTCACCGCGGCCTTGTGCGCCTCGGATCCCTTGCCGCCGAAATGGCCCTCTTCGATGTACTTCTTGGCGTTGTCCCACGCACCGCCGCCAGCCGTCATCGAGATGGCGACGTAAATGCCGGTGACGATCACGCCGAGCAGCATGGCGCCAACTGCCGCAAAGGCATCGGCCTTGCCGGCGATGGCCGAGATCACGAAGTAGAGCACGATCGGCGACAGCACCGGCAGCAGCGAGGGGATCATCATCTCCTTGATCGCCGCCTTGGTGAGCATGTCGACGGCACGGCCGTAATCCGGGCGATCGGTACCCGCCATGATGCCGGGCTTCTCCCTGAACTGACGGCGAACTTCCTCGACCACCGCCTGGGCGGCGCGGCCGACGGCCAGCATCGACATGCCGCCGAACAGGTACGGCAGGCCGCCGCCGATCAGCAGGCCGACGACGACGTAGGGGTTCGTCAGAGAGAAGCTGACCGCCGTCACGCCGAGCTTGCCCTGGGCGATGAAGTAGTCGAGGTCCGAGGTGTAGGCCGCGAACAGCACCAGTGCACCGAGGCCGGCCGAGGCGATGGCGTAGCCCTTGGTGACGGCCTTGGTGGTGTTGCCAACGGCATCGAGCGCATCGGTATTCTTGCGCACTTCCTTGGGCAGGCCGGCCATTTCGGCAATACCACCGGCATTGTCGGTGACCGGGCCGTAGGCGTCGAGCGCCACCACCATGCCGGCGAGCGCCAGCATCGCGGTCGTGGCGATGGCGATGCCGAACAGGCCGGCCAGCACGTAGCAGACAACGATACCGGCGCAGATCAGCAGCGAGGGCAGAGCCGTGGCTTCCATCGACATCGCGAGGCCCGCGATGACGTTGGTGCCGTGGCCGGTGACCGAGGCCTGGGCCACGGCTTTGACCGGACGATAGTCGGTGCCGGTGTAATATTCGGTGATCCACACGATCAGGCCGGTGATGGCGAGACCGACCAGCGAGCACCCGAACAGCGACATGCCGGTGAACGAGCGGTCGCCGACCTTGAGCACCGTGCCCATGCCGACCAGGTAATCGGTGACGAACCAGATGGCCGGGATCGACAGCACCGCGGCCACGATCACGCCCTTGTACATCGCCCACATGATGCCGCCGCCGGAGCCGAGACGAACGAAATAGGTACCGATGATCGAGGTGATGATGCAGGCGCCGCCGATGGCCAGCGGGAACATCATCAGCTTGGCGAGCAGCGCCGGATCGGCCGCGAAGAAGATCGAGGCCAGGACCATCGTGGCGACAGTCGTCACGGCATAGGTCTCGAACAGGTCGGCCGCCATGCCGGCGCAATCGCCGACATTGTCGCCGACGTTGTCGGCGATGGTGGCCGGGTTGCGCGGATCATCTTCCGGAATGCCGGCTTCGACCTTGCCGACCATGTCGCCGCCGACGTCGGCGCCCTTGGTGAAGATGCCGCCGCCGAGGCGGGCGAAGATCGAGATCAGCGAGGCGCCGAAGCCCAGCGAGACCAGCGCGTCGATCATGTCGCGGCTGCCGTTCGGCACGCCGATGTTGAGCAGGACGCCGTAGTAGCCGGCGACGCCCAGCAGCGCGAGGCCCGCCACCAGCATGCCGGTCACCGCGCCCGCCTGGAAGGCAAGGGCGAGGCCTGCGGCCAGGCTCTTCTGCGCCGCCACGGCGGTGCGCACGTTGGCGCGGACCGAGACGTTCATGCCGATGAAGCCGGTGGCACCCGACAGCACCGCGCCGATCAGGAAGCCGATGGCGGAATACTTGCCGAGCAGGATCGCGAGCACGATCAGCACGACGACGCCGACGATGGCGATCGTGGTGTACTGGCGGCGCAGATAGGCGCCGGCGCCCTCCTGAATCGCCTTCGCGATCTCCTGCATGCGCGGCGTGCCGGCATCGGCGGCCATGACCCGCGAGGCGGTGACGACGCCATACAGCACGGCGATCACGCCGCAGCCGATGACGGCCCAAATGACGGTAGACATTTTTTCTAACCTATTGTTTTGACGGCGTTCTCAACCTGGCGCGTACGAGAGCTCCCCGGCGCGAGGCGGGCGGAAAATGACAGAACGCCCCCCTCTGCGCAACACGCCACTTTGGGAAAAAACCCATTGCCTCAAGGGGTTGGCTTCAGACACGCGCGGGATGGCGGAAGCGAAACACGCCGATCACCAGCAGCGCTGTGAGAACCAGGCCCAGCGCCACGTAATTGAGGACGGCCCAGCCCTCGAGCTCCAGGACGACGCTGGCCATCAGGCTCGCCGTGGTGGTGACGCCGAACACCATGAAATCGTTGAAGGCCTGGGCCTTGCCGCGCTCGGCTTGCCGGTATGTCGTGGTGAGCAGGGTCGTGGCGCCGACGAACAGGAAATTCCAACCGACCCCATTGAGGCCGAGCGCGATGCGGAAATTCCATTCCGTGACGCCCATCAGCGCCACCGCCACACCCGCGATCAGCAAGGCGATGCCGGTCATCATCACGTTGAAAAGACCGTATCGGACGATCAGATGGCCGGTGAAGAAGGCCGGCACGAACATGCCCATGACGTGCACGAAGATCGTGACCGGCGCCTCGGTCTTGTCGAGGCCGCACATGACGATGGCAAGCGGTGACGCCGCCATCACGAACGACATCACGCCGAAGGCGATCATGGCGCCGGCCGCGGCCACCATGTAGGTCGGCTGGGTGACAATCTCGAGCAGCGGCCGCTGAGGACCCGCAGCATCCTCCGCCTTCACCGTGGGAAATTCGATGAAGCCCAGCACGACGAAGACGATGGCGTGGACCACGATGACGGCGCAAAAGCTCGCCTGGAAGGTCGGCAGCCACAGATCTGGCGTGAAGCGGGCCAGGCTGGGCCCGATGATGCCGGCCAGAACGCCGCCCGCCGTGACATAGGAGATCGCCTGGGCGCGGAAGTGCGGGGGCGCCAATTCGACGGCAGCGAAGCGGTAAAGCTGCATATTGGCGATGCCGTAGCCCAGCAACAGGCCGCCCACGCACATCACCGGAAAGCTGCCGAGACCAAGCCCGATTGCGGCAAACGACGCGCCGACCATGCCCATCGCCGAGCCGGAGCGGAAGCCGAACTTGCGGCCGCGACGCATCATCAGCATCGAGGCCGGAAAAACCGAGAGCATGACGCCGAAATGCTGCATGGTGATCGGCAGGTTCGCCCACATGCGCATGCCGGGCGACACGATGGTAAGCACGGCCAGTGCCGAAGAGGCGAACATCAGGGTGTTGCTGCTCTGCGTCAGCGCCTGGCAGATCGCGAGCAAGGCGATGTTGCGCAGTGCCCGCCGCGGTACACCACCGCCGGACGCTACGGGCGCTTCCTCCACCTTGATCGAGCCATCCATTGGGCGCGCACTTTAGTCGTGCGGCTTCCCCCTCCCAAGCGAATAGCCGGGAGCCGTCCGCAGTGCAGCTATGCCCCTAGAAGTGAACGTAGCCTTGAAGCGGCACACGCATGGGCCGGCCGCCGACCGTGAGTCGCACGCCGCGGCCGCGCGTGAAGCCGCCGATGCGACTCACTTGCACATCGGCCGCGCGCGCCTCGGCAAGCAGCGCACCTCGCTTGCGCGAAGGCACGGCGATCACGAGTTCATAGTCGTCCCCGCCCCCCAGGACGGTCGCCCATAGTGACGGCGTGGCGGCGAGCGCGCGCCTGGCTGCCATCGAAAGCGGCACCTGATCACGCTCGACCTGCAGGGCCAACCGTGACGCCGCTGCGATATGGCCGGCATCGGCCAGCAGCCCATCGGAGACATCGGCCGCCGCCGTGGCAATGCCGATCAGGCGCGGTCCCAGCGTCGTACGCGGCTCGGGCCGTCGGTAGCGCCTCTCGAGCATCGCGCTGTCGAGGCAGCCGCGCGCGGCGAGCAAGCCAAGCGCGCCATCGCCTACCGTGCCGCTCACCCACAGCTCGTCGCCGGCCCGTGCCCCGGTGCGAGTCAGCCCGCGGCCGCGCGGCACGCGCCCGAAAGCGGTGATGGTGACGGTGAGCGGTCCCGGCGACACCACGGTGTCGCCTCCGCACAGCACGATGCCGTAGCGGCGCTGATCGGCGGCCAACCCGCGCGCGAAGCCCGCGACCCAACCTTCCTTCCAGCCCTTTGGCAGCGACAGGGAGAGTTGGTAGGTGAAGGGCTCGGCGCCGCCAGCGGCGAGGTCGGAGAGACAGACACGCAACGCCTTGGCGGCCACGAATTCCGGCTTCTCGTCGGCCAGGAAATGAACGCCCGAGACCACCGTGTCGGTCTTGACCACGAGGTCGCGAGCAGGATCGGCCGGCAGGAAGGCGTTGTCGCTCTTGAGCCCGCCGGCGCCCTTGAAGCCCCGCGCCAGCGGCGCGAAGTAGCGGGCGATCAGCTCGAATTCGCCGATGCGCCGGATGCGCGCCATCGACCTGCTATTTCGCGAGTTCGGCGGATCGCGCCTGGCGAGCCACGCGGTCGAGGACCGAATTGACGAAGTTCGGCTCGCCCTTGTCGTAAAAGGCGTGGGCGATCTCGACATATTCGTTTATCGCGACGCGCGGCGGCACGTCCTTGCGGTGCAGAAGCTCATAGGCGCCGGCGAGCAGGATGGCCCGCACCAAGCGGTCGATGCGCTTCCAGGTCCAGTCCTCGGCCAGCGCCGCAGACAGGGTCTGCTCGAGCTCGTCCTTGTGCCCTACCGTACCTTCGACCACGTCCTTGAACAGCGGACGGTCGGCATCGCGGCGCATGCCGCCCTCGCCCGCCTCGCCGGTGCGCACGTTCAGGAACTGCTCGATGATCTCGGCCGGGGCGTGCTCGCCTTCCTGCCACTGGTACAGTGCCTGGACCGCTGCCAGCCGCGCGGCCTGACGTCGGCTCGGCGTAGCGCTCGGCGTCGGCTCGGCGCTCACGCGTTCCGCCAGCGGCGACCAAGCGCCACCATGGCAAGACAGGCGTGCGCGGCATCGCCGCCCTTGTCGCCACGGTCGGTCTGGGCGCGCGCCAAGGCCTGCTCCATGCTGTCGACAGTGACGATGCCATAGCCGATGGCGAGCTTCTTGTGGACCGAGAGATCCATCAGGCCGCGCGCGCTCTCGCCGCAGACATAGTCGTAGTGCGTGGTCTCGCCCCGGATGACGCAGCCCAACGCCACGAAGCCGTCGTAGCGGCCCGCGGCAAGGGCGATGGCGCCGGGGATCTCGAAGGCCCCCGGTACGACGACGCGCTCCAGCGTGGCGCCGTTCCGGCTGATCTCGCGCTCGGCGCCGGCGATCAGTGCGTCGGCGATGTCGGCGTAGTAGCGCGATTCGACCACCAGGATGCGCGCGCCCTTGACGCCGTCGACCGCGGGTCGGGCCGTCGGGGTTTCGGTCCGTGTCGACATGCTCAGCGCATCTATGGACGTTGAACGGGGCGGCCGGGAACGGGCTTCTGGCCGACGATCTTGAGGCCGAAGCCTTCAAGACCGACCACGCTCTTCCTGCTGTTGCTGAGCAGCACCATTTCCTTCACGCCGATATCGATCAGGATCTGGGCGCCGACGCCGTAGTCGCGCAGCTCGTTGCCGGCCGGCTCGATCGGCTCGCCGCTGCGGCGGCGCTGCTCGGACAGCATGACGGTGAGCGGCTCGCGGATCAGCACGATGACGCCGCGTCCCTCTTTCGCGATCTCGCGCATCGAGGCCTCGATCTCGCCGCCGCGGCCGGTGCTGCGTTGGCCGAGCGCGTCGGTGAAGATGTTGACAGCGTGCATGCGCACCATGACCGGGCCGCCCGTCGCCGGGTCGCCCTTCACCAGCGCGATGTGCTGCGCCATCGTCACCTTGTTGACGTAGACGACGCAGCGGAAGTCGCCGCCGTAGATGCTCTCGAAGGTGGTCTCGCTCAGCCGCTTGACGATCGAATCGTAACGCCGGCGGTAGGCGATCAGGTCGGAGATGGTACCGATCTTGAGCGCGTGGCGCTGGGCGAAGGTGATGAGGTCGTTGCGACGCGCCATCGTGCCGTCGTCGTTCATGATCTCGCAGACCACGCCTGCCGGCGTGAGCCCGGCCAGCCTGGCAAGATCGACTGCCGCCTCGGTGTGGCCAGTGCGCTCGAGCGTGCCACCGTCGCGCGCCACCAGTGGGAATACGTGGCCTGGCGTCACAATATCCTGCGGACCGCAGGACGGGTCGATCGCCACCGCGACCGTGCGGGCGCGGTCGGCCGCGGAGATGCCGGTGGTGACGCCCTCGCGCGCTTCGATCGAGACGGTAAAGGCGGTCTGGTGGCGGGTGCCGTTGTTCTGCGCCATCAGCGCCAGGCCGAGCTGCTCGACCCGCTCGCGGGTCAGCGCCAGGCAGATCAGGCCACGCGCGTGCTTGGCCATGAAGTTGATGGCCTCGGCCGTCGCCCACTGGGCCGGGATGACCAGATCGCCCTCGTTCTCGCGATCCTCGTCGTCGACCAGGATGAACATCCGGCCCTTGCGAGCTTCCTCGATAATGTCCTCGGCCGCGGCCTTCACTTCCGAGAAAGTGACCCGCCAGGCGTCCTTTTCGAGCGCGCTCATGTTTTTCCGTACTCCAACGATCGCGCAACGTAACGCGCGAGCATGTCGACCTCAAGGTTGACCCGCTGGCCCACTTTGGCCTGTCCCAGGGTCGTAACCGCCTGGGTATGTGAAATTACGTTCACGCCGAAGCGGTTTCCGTCCACTTCGTTGACCGTGAGGGAGATGCCGTCGACGGCAACCGAGCCCTTGGCGGCGACGAAGCGTGCCAGTTCGCCCGGCGCTTCGAAAACGAAGCGGATGCTGCCGCCTTCCGGCGTCATCGAGACGACGGTGCCAACGCCATCGACATGGCCGTAGACGAGATGTCCGCCCAGCTCGTCGCCCAGCTTGAGCGAGAGTTCGAGGTTGATACGGCTGCCCGTTTTCCAGTCCCCGAGATGGGTCTTGGCGAGGCTCTCGCCCGAGACTTCGACAGCGAACCAGTCGCTGCCCTTCTCGAGCACGGTGAGGCAACAGCCCGAGCAGGCGATCGACGCCCCGATGGCGATCGGCGCCATGTCGTGCCGGGTGCGAACGACGAAGCGGCGGTCCTCGGCCTGGCCGCCGGGAGAGACGGCGCTGATCTCGCCAATGTCGGTCACGATACCGGTGAACATGATTCGTCCTTAGGTCCGTCTGGTCCAGGTTTCCAGGGTGTCGCCATTCAACAAACGCGCCGAAACCAGCCTGAACCGGGGCGCGAAATCGAGGCGGTTGATGCCCAATTCTCCCACCGCAGAGCGGCCGTCCCCGCCCAGCACGATGCCGGCGCGGTAGCTGCTGATGCGGTCGACCAGCCCCGCCTTGAGGAAGGCCGCAGCGACCTCCCCGCCGCCTTCGACCAGCACGCGGGTGAGGCCGCGCTCGCCCAGGGCCTGCGCCGCGGCCGCGACATCCACGCGGCCATCGCCGCCGGCGGCGACCTCCACGATCTCCACGCCCCTTGCGCGCAACGCCGCCCGCGCCGCCGCGGGTGCCTCAGGCGTGCACAACAGCCAGACCGGCGCCATGTGCGTTGTCTGGGCGATCCTGGATGCAAGCGAAAGGCGCGCCCGGGAATCGAGAATGATACGCAGCGGCGAATACGCCCCGAGCCCCGGCAGGCGACAGGTGAGTTCGGGGTCGTCCGCTGCGACGGTGCCGCTACCAACCAGGATGGCATCATGCGTGGCGCGCAGGTGGTGACCGTCGGCGCGGGCGCCTTCACCGGTGATCCATTTGCTCTCGCCCGACGCGGTCGCGATACGCCCGTCGAGCGAAGACGCGAGCTTGAGGTGAAACAAAGGCCGGCCGGCGCGCAGCCGCAGCAGAAAGCCGGCATTGATCTCCGCCGCTTCCCGAGCGCCCTCTCCCACTTCGACGACGATGCCCGCTTCCTTCAGACGCGCGTGACCGCGCCCGTTCACGGGCGGATTGGGATCTTCCATTGCCGATACGACACGCGACACACCCGCCCGCACCAGTGCGTCGGCGCAAGGCGGCGACTTTCCGAAGTGCGAGCAAGGCTCAAGCGTGACGTAGACTGTCGCGCCGCGCGCCGCCTCTCCGGCGTGCTTCAGCGCGTCCACCTCGGCATGAGGACGACCGCCGTCCTGCGTACGGCCGCGCGCGATGACGTGGCCGTCCTTGACGAGCACGCAGCCCACGGCCGGGTTGGGCCAGGTGCGCCCGAGCGACCGGCGCGCCAGCGCGAGCGCCGCGCGCATCATCGCCTCAGTCCTTGAGGTTGGTCTCGGCGAGGTCGGAGATGAACTCCTCGAAATCCTTGGCCTCGCGGAAATTGCGATAGACCGAGGCGAAGCGCACATAGGCCACCGGATCGAGCGCGCGCAGCGCGTCCATCACCAGTTCGCCGATCTGCGTCGAGGGAATCTCGCTCTCGCCGGAGCTTTCAAGGCGCCGCACGATGCCGTTGACCACGCGCTCGGTGCGCTCGGGGTCGACCGGGCGCTTGCGGCACGCCACCTGGATCGAGCGGGCGAGCTTGTCGCGATCGAACTGCACGCGCTGGCCGTTCTTCTTCACCACGGTGAGCTCGCGCAGCTGCACGCGCTCGAAGGTGGTGAAGCGCGATCCGCACGACGGACAATAGCGCCGCCGGCGGATCGCCGAATTGTCGTCGGTCGGTCTCGAGTCCTTAACCTGTGTGTCCTCGTGACCGCAGAATGGACAGCGCATCTCGTCCCCCTGTTATTTTCTGCCTTGGCGCGTTGTCAGTCGCGGTAAATGGGAAAGCGCGCGCACAGGGCATGGACCTTGGCGCGCACCTGGGTTTCGACCTGGGCGTCGCCGTCCGGGCCGTTCTTGGCAATGCCGTCGAGCACATCGGCGATCAAATGGCCGACCTGACGGAACTCGGCGACACCGAAGCCGCGCGTCGTGCCGGCGGGCGAGCCCAGCCGCACGCCCGAGGTGACCGTGTACTTCTCCGGATCGCCCGGAATGCTGTTCTTGTTGACGGTGATGCCGGCGCGGTCGAGCACCTTCTCCGCCGAAATGCCGGTCGCCTTCTTCGGGCGCAGATCGACCAGCATCACGTGGCTGTCGGTGCCGCCCGAGACGATCTTGAGTCCGCGCTCGGTCAAGGCCGCGGCGAGCGAGCGCGCATTGTCGATGACGTTCTGGGCGTAGACCTTGAAGTCGGGCCGCAGCGCCTCGCCGAACGCCACCGCCTTGGCGGCGATGATGTGCATCAGCGGCCCGCCCTGCAGGCCGGGGAACACCGCTGAATTGATCTTCTTGCCGATCTCGGCATCGATCGACAGCACCATGCCGCCGCGCGGGCCGCGCAGGGTCTTGTGGGTCGTCGTCGTCACGACATGGGCGTGCGGCAGCGGGCTGGGATAGACGCCGGCAGCGACCAGGCCCGCATAGTGCGCCATGTCGACCATGAAGAAGGCGCCGATCTCGTCGGCCACCTTGCGGAAGCGCGCCCAGTCGATGTGGCGCGAATAGGCCGAGGCGCCGGCCACGATCAACCTTGGCTTCTCCTGGCGCGCCAGCGCTTCCATCTGCTCGTAGTCGATCAGGTGGCTGTCGGGCTTCACGCCGTAGGATACGACCTTGAACCACTTGCCGGACTGGTTGGCGGGCGAGCCGTGCGTGAGATGGCCGCCCTGGTCGAGCGCCATGCCCATGAAGGTGTCGCCGGGCTTGAGCAGCGCCATGAACACCGCCTGGTTGGCCTGCGCGCCGGAGTGCGGCTGCACGTTGGCGAACGAGCAGTTGAACAGCTTGCAGGCGCGATCGATGGCGAGCTGCTCGGCCTTGTCGACCTCCTCGCAGCCGCCATAGTAGCGGCGGCCGGGATAGCCTTCGGCATATTTGTTGGTGAGCACCGAGCCCGCCGCCTCCAGCACTGCGCGCGAAACGATGTTCTCCGACGCGATCAACTCGATCTGCTCGCGCTGGCGGTGCAGCTCGCCCTTCAGCACCGCATCGATGGCCGGATCGGCCTCGGCGAGGCCTGCGCGTGAACATCGGCAGCGCTGAATCGCTCACCTTGGCAGCGGCTTGACTCATATCGTGCAACCCTTCGAAAGCTTGTCGACGCGGCCGGCATGACGGCCGCCTTCCCATTCGGTGGCGAGAAAGACCCGCAACGCCTCACGCGCCGTTTCCGTGCCGATCAGCGCGCTGACCGAACGCCACGACGTTGGCGTCGTTGTGCTCGCGCGACAGCCGCGCCGAGGTGACGTCGTGGACGAGCGCGGCGCGCACCTTGGGATTGCGGTTGGCCGCGATCGAGATGCCGATGCCGGTGCCGCAGACCAGCACGCCCCGGCTGGCCTTGCCTGAAGCAATGGCGTCGGCCAGGGCCCTGCCGAAATCCGGATAGTCGACCGATTGCTGTGGAATTGGTGCCGAGATCGAGCACCTCGCGACCCGCCTGTTGCAGGTCGCGCTTGAGAATCTCCTTCAGGTCGAAGCCGGCATGATCCGACGCGACCGCGATGGCGCCCCCCGGCATCTCGACGATCGATCCCCTCTAGCAGTTGATGTTGGCAATACCATATCCGGGGCCGCGATGTCACCGTCCCCCAAAATCGTGGGAAATGGCCTACAAGACCTTGAAACCGCTCAGGAAAATCGCCGGCCCTCGGGCGATCATCGCCGCCGCAGCGGCCTGTGCGGCGGCGGCCGGCAAGAATGCACGCAATGTAGCCCCCGACAAGATCGTGCAGCCGGCCCATATCGGATCTACCGCCACGTGGCGCAGCCTCTGGGGCGGTGCACGACCAAGACGAGAAGCGGGCGGCCGGCACGTTGCCAAAGAAAAAGGCCCGGCATGCACCGGGCCTTCTCCGCGATCTTGGCGTCGTCTACTTCTTGCCGGTCGGCGTCGACTTGCCGTCCTTCCAAATGTAGATGTCGTACACCGGATCCTTGATGTCGCCCTTCGCGTCGTAGGTGAGCGGTCCCACGGCGGACTGGAAGGTGCCGGAACGCAACACCTTGGCGACGGCGGCGGCGTCCGTCGACTTCGCCTTGTTGGCGGCATCGGCCCACACCTTGACGGCGGCATAGGTGAACAGCGTGTAGCCGGTCGGGTCGTAGCCCGAGTCCTTGAACTTCTTCACCAGCGCCGCGTTGAACGGAAAATCCTCCGCCTTGGGCGGGAAGGACATCAGCACGCCATTGGTGGCCGCACCGCCCAGCTTGCCGAACTCCGGATCCTCGAGCGCGTCGAAGCCGACCAGTTGGGCGCCGAAGCCCTGCTCGCGCGACTGCTTGACCAGCATGGCCGCCGCCGTGTGGTAACCACCGAGCACGATCATGTCGATCTTCGCCTGCTTCATCTTGTTGATGAGCGCGGTGAAGTCCTTGTCGGTGTCGTTGTAGGCCTCGTACATGGCCGGCTTCACGCCACCCTTGGCCAACGCCTTGACGGTCTCGTCGGCGACGCCCTTGCCGTAAGCCGATTTGTCGTGGAGCACCGCGATCTTGGCGTTCTTGTTGTACTTCAGGATGTAGGCGCCGACCGTGGCGCCCTGCACGTCGTCGCGACCGCAGGTCCGGAACACCGTGGTGTTGCCCTTGGCGGCCGCGTCATCGGTCAGCTTGATGTTGGTCGATGCCGGCGTGATCTGCAGGATCTTGGCTTCCTTGTAGATGTCCGATGCCGGGATCGAGCTGCCCGAGCAGTAGTGGCCCGCCACGAAGACGACCTTGTCGGACACCAGCTGGTTGGCAACGGCGGTCGCCTGCTTGGGATCGCAGGCATCGTCGCCGATCTGCAGCACGAGTTGCTTTCCGTCCACGCCGCCAGCAGCGTTGATATCCTTGACCGCCATCTCTGCGCCGCGCTTCATCTGCTCGCCGAAGGCGGCATACTGGCCGGTCATCGGCCCGACCGTCGCAATCTTGATCTGCGCATAAGCCGGTGTGGCGGCGGCGATGGCAGCCACGGCAAGCATGCCCAAAAGCCTATTCATACAGGGTCTCCCATGGTTTCCCTCCACGACCGTGGAGATGTGTGTCGAGCTTAATGCCGCTCCTCCCAGCCCAGCAAGCCTTTGCGCTCATAGAGCCAAGGATATTGCCGAACCATCTGGCGCACCCGCGTCAGCCTGTAGGCAAAGGCGGCGATGGCGAATTGCACGACCCAGCCCAGGAAAAAGCCGCCGATCGACCATAGCTCGCCGCCGGCCAGGGCGTAGTCGAAGAACCGCAGACCCATTGAGATCAATGCCGAATAGAGCACGAGCTGCCGCAACGACCGCCAGGTGATGGCCACGCCTTGGCCGGCGGCAAACGAGGCCGGACCGGCCAGCACGAGATTGAACAGCAGCACGACGCCCAGCGTGTCGCCGAGCCAGTCCGACATCAGTATGTCGAAATCGCTCATTCGTGGCCGCCTTCGAGGTAGGCGGCGCGTATCTCGGGGTTCGCCAGCAGTTCCCGGCCCGTCCCGCTCAGCCGCACGCGGCCGTTGACCAGCACGTAGCCGCGGTCGGCCAGCCGGAGCGCATGGAAGGCGTTCTGTTCGACCAGGAAGATCGTCACCTTCTCCTCGCGCGCAATCCGGCGGATGGCTTCGAAGATATGTCGCACGATCAATGGCGCCAGTCCCAGCGACGGCTCGTCGAGCAGCAGCAGCCGCGGCCGGCTCATCAGGGCGCGGCCAATCGCCAGCATTTGCTGTTCGCCGCCCGACAGGGTGCCGCCGCGCTGCTCGCGCCGCTCGGCCAGCCGCGGGAACATCTCGAACACCCGGTCGAGGTCTTTCTGGAAATGCGCCGGATCGGCGACGATGGCGCCCATCTGCAGATTTTCGAAGACACTCATGCGCGGGAAGATGCGCCGGCCTTCCGGCACCTGGGCCACGCCGCGCAGCACGATCTCGTGGGTCGGCAGACGGGTGATGTCCTGGCCTTCCAGCCGGATCGTGCCAGCCCGCGCCTGCGGGCTGCCGCAGATCGTCATCAGCAGGGTCGACTTGCCGGCGCCGTTGGCGCCGATCAGGGTCACGATCTCGCCGTGGGCGACATCGAGGTCGACGCCGTGCAGGGCCTGGATGGCGCCATAGAATGTCGCCACGGCGCGGACTTCCAGCATCGGCGCGTCAGGCATCGGTACCGCCCTCGTCGGTGCCGAGATAGGCGCGAATGACGGCGGGATCCCTCTGCACCTCGGCCGGCGCCCCCTCGGCGATCTTGCGCCCGTAGTCGAGCACGACGACATGGTCGGAGATCTTCATCACCACGCTCATGTCGTGCTCGATCAGCAGCACGCCGATGCCATCGCCGTCGCGGATCGAGATCAGCAGATCGTTGAGCTCGGCCGACTCGCGCGGGTTGAGGCCGGCCGCCGGCTCATCGAGGCAGAGCAGCCGCGGTCCCGTGCACATGGCCCGTGCGATCTCCAGCCGCCGCTGTGCGCCGTAGGGCAACTCGCCGGCCGGCCGGTCGGCGTCGGCCACGAGACTGATGCGTTCCAGCCAGTGGCGCGAGACTTCGATGGCTGCCATCTCGGCGTCGCGATAGCGCTTCAGGCCGAACAGGCCGAACACGCTCATGCCCGAGGCGCGCATCAGCTTGTTGTGCTGGGCAACCATCAGGTTCTCCAGGACCGTCATGCCCGGAAACAGCCGGATGTTCTGGAAGGTCCGCGCCACCTTGGCCTTCTGGCCGATCTCGTGGCCGAGCATGCGCTCCAGCAGGTACTCGCGATCGGCCCGCAGGGTCAGCCGTCCCACTGTCGGCTTGTAGAAGCCGGTGATGCAATTGAAGACCGTCGTCTTGCCCGCGCCGTTGGGGCCGATGATCGCGGTGATCTCGTGCGGCCTGGCGCTGAAGGTGACGTCGTCGACCGCGACGAGGCCGCCGAACCGCATCGTGAGGTGCTCGACCTCGATCAGTGGCGCGCCGTTCATGCCACTCCTCATCGACGAACGGGGTGCAGCCGCACCGACGGCTCGCGGTGAGCGATCAAGCCGCGCGGCCGGAACACCATGATCAGCACCATGGCGAGGCCAAAGGCCACCATGCGGTAGGCGCCGAGATCGCGGAACCATTCCGGCAGGCCGATCAGCAGCACCGCGGCGAGCACGACGCCGATCTGGCTGCCCATCCCGCCGAGCACGACGATGGCGAGAATGATCGCCGAACTCGATGAAGGTGAAGCTCTCCGGGCTGATGAAGCGCTGCTTGGCGGCGAAGAACGAGCCGGCGAAGCCCGCGAACATCGCGCCGACCGCGAAGGCGGTGAGCTTGGTGTTGGTGGGATTGATGCCTAGCGCCTTGCAGGCCGTCTCGTCCTCGCGCAGCGCCTCCCAGGCGCGGCCGACCGGCAGCCGGCGGACGCGCTGGGTGAAAAAGTTGGTCACCAAAGCAAGTGCAAGAATGATGTAATAGAGGAAGATGAGGCGCTGGTTGCCGGTGAACGGGATGCCCATCATCTCGGCGAAAGTCTGCTTGCCGGCCGGCGCGGTCTCCGCGAACACTAGGCCGAACAGCGTTGGGCCGGGAATGCTGCCGATGCCCGCCGGCCCGTTGCTGAGATCCACCCAGTTCAGCAGGACCAGCCGGATGATCTCGCCGAAGCCCATGGTGACGATGGCGAGGTAGTCGCCGCGCAAGCGCAACACGGGAAAGCCCAGCAGCAGCCCGAAGCTCGCCGCCATCATGCCGGCGAGCGGCAGGACCGTCCAGAAACCCAGGCCATATTGCGTGCTGAGCAGCGCGTATGAATAGGCGCCGACGGCATAGAAGGCGACGTAGCCGAGATCGAGCAGGCCCGCGAGGCCGACCACGATGTTCAGTCCCCAGCCGAGCATGACGTAGGTCAGGATCAGGACGGCGAGGTCCATCGTCTTCTGGTCCCCGAACGCCGTCATCGGCATGACGAAGGCGACGACCAGCAGGGCAACGCCAAACCACCTGGCCACGGCCTGCCCGACAGGAATGCCGCGCGGCGAGTGGCGGGCAACGGCGAGCCTTTGGTTCACCCACGGCCAGATCGTCCGCAGCACGATCAGCAGGCCCGCCAGCGTGACGAACCAGTGCAGGAAAGTCGACGGCAGCTTGAGCGGCGACGCGCCGATCGCACCCAATACCGCGCCGAGGGCGAGGGCCGGCCAGGCCAGGCCGTCAGCCGCCAGCGACAGGCCGAGTCGGCCGAAGAAGATGGTGATGATGGCGATGCCGAGATCGACGAACTGGTAGTCGAAGGTCAGGCCTTTGCCGATGTCGTAGGTGCGGAAGCCGACGATGAAGATGCCGAGGCCGGCCGCCACCAGCGCGGTCAGCCCCGCGTCCTTCAGATGGTGTTGCAGACGGGGACCCATCGCTTCAGACCTTCTCGATCTCCGGCTTGCCGAGCAGTCCGGTCGGCCGGAAGATCAGCACCAGTACGAGGATGGCGAATACCGCGACGTCTTTGTACTCGCTCGAGAAATAGGCGGCCCAGAAGACCTCGATCAGGCCGATCAGAAGCCCGCCCAGCATGGCGCCGGCCAACGAGCCGATGCCGCCCAGCACCGCGGCGGTAAAGGCCTTGATGCCCGCCAGGAAGCCGATGAAGAAATCGACGATGCCGTAGTACATCAGGAACATCGTGCCGGCCACGGCGGCCAGTGCGGCACCCATGACGAAAGTGAGCGAGATCGTGCGATTGACGTCGACGCCGAGCAGGGAGGCCATCTTCATGTCCTGCTCGCAGGCGCGCTGCTTGCGGCCGAGCGACGTCGAGGCAATCAGCCAGGAGAAGCCGGCCATCAACGTCACGGTCACGACGACGATGATGATCTGCAGCCAGGCCACGCGCACGTCGAAGCCGTCGGCGCTGAACAGGTTGAAACCGCCTTCGACGATGTGGCCACCCGGCTTGGGCCGCGCGCCCTGGGCCAGTTGAACGTAGTTCTGCAGCATGATGGAGACGCCGATCGCCGAGATCAGCGGCGCGAGCCTGAACGATCCGCGCAACGGCCGGTAGGCGGTGCGCTCGATCGCCCAGCCGTAGATGGCGGTGAAAGCCATGGCGAGCAGCAGCACCAAGACGATCGCGACAGGGCCCGTGCCGATGCCCAGCATGGCACAGATCATGAAACCGATAAGGGAGATGAAGGCGCCGATCATGAAGACTTCGCCGTGTGCGAAGTTGATCATGCCGATGATGCCGTAGACCATCGTGTAACCGATGGCGATCAGGCCGTAGATGGCGCCCAGCGTGATGGCGTTGATCAGCTGCTGTGAAAAATACGCCATGCCCTTGCTTTCCCCCTTACCCTGCGACCTACGACGCTTCCGGCAAGTCATGCAAGCGAACTATTCACCGCTCCGGCAGGAATTGAATGGACGGTCTCGGGATGGTTCGCCTGCAAATCACGGACCACATCGCCACGGCATGCGCGGGTGTATAAAGGGTGTGCCAGCTTCCTTGTCCTTCACCGCCCAAAATCGATGAGTACGCCCATGGATTCCTCCTCTTTCGATGTCGTCGTCGTTGGCGCAGGTCCAGCTGGCCTTGCCACCGCCACCGAAGTCGCCCGCGCCGGGCTGAAAGCTCTCTGTCTCGATAAGCTTGCGCCGGGCGGCGCACTGATCAACCTCACCGCGCTGCACGATTTCGAGGAAGGCGCGGACGGCCCGCTGATCGCCTCGCGGCTGACCGACGAAGCCACCGGCGCGGGCGTCGAGATCGGCTTCGGCGAAGTCGTGAAACTTTCCGGCAGCGGCCCCTGGACGATCGAAACGGCCGAGGGAGAGATCCATACCGGCCGCGCCGTCGTCATCGCCACTGGCCTCGACAAGGGCCGGCTCGGCCTGCCTGACGAAGACCGCTTCGAAGGCCGTGGCTTGTCCCATTGCGCGTCCTGCGATGGTCCGCTCTACGCCGGCCAGCCGGTCATCGTCGCCGGCGCCTCGCGTTGGGCGCCTTACGAAGCGGCGGAGCTCAAGGCGGTCGCCAGCGAAGTCACCATGATCGACAGCGGGACGGCCACGCTGCCCGAGGGCGTGACGCGCATCGACGGCCGCATCGTGGCGCTGGAGGGCGCCGAGGGGCTTCAGTCGGTGGTGATCGAAAGCGATGGAACGCGGAAGACGGTTCCGATCAGCGCAGTGTTCGTCTATGCCGGCCAGTCTCCCGCTGCGGAATTCGTGCCGGAATTGCTTGCACGCGACGCCACCGGGCATATCGTAGTCGACGAAGGAGGCCGCACCTCCGCGGCCGCGGCTTTTGCCGTGGGCGATGTGCGGGCCGGCGCGAAACAAACCCTTACCGAGGCTATCGGCGATGGGCAACGTGCAGGCCAGGCGATCGTTACGGCCCTGAAGAAGAATTGAGGAGATCCCCCATGCGTATCGTAAATCCCACCTTCGGCCTGGCGGCCGCCGCCGGCGCGACCGTGGCGCTGAAGCCCGTCAACTGGGCGAGCGACGCCATCGCCCTCGTCTCCAACTCCAAGCCCAATGCGCGCGAGCTGCTCGACGGCATCCGGACCAAGCTCGGCGCCTTCCGGACGGTCGACAACATCGACTTCCTGTCGAAGAACAGCGCCAGCCAGCCTGCGCCCAAGGATCTGCTTCAGAAGGTGGCGGCCAACTACCGGGGAGCGCTTCTCGCCATAGCCGATTGAGGGAGCTGTTCATCGTGGAGTTTCCACGACAGCATCGAACTCGAGAAGCTCGGCATCACCGCCTACGTGATCGCCACCGAAACATTCAAGCCGCTGGTTCTGGCCCAGGCCAAGGCGCGCAAGGTCGAACCGCGGTTGATCGTCGTGAAGCATCCGATCGGTGGCCTGAACGCCGACGAGCTGCGTGAACGCATCGAGGCCGCAACCAAGGGATTGTCCGAGGCAACCAGCAAATGAAGGACATGGCCGAGCAGGAAATCATCGAGATCGGCGATCTCGACGTCGAGGCGTTCAACGAGTTTGCCGCCGAACAGGGCTGGAGCGACGGCATGCCGCTCTATGTGCCGACCGAGGACAAGGTGGCGAAGTTCGTCGACACGGTGCGCGGCGACAACCGCCCCTACCCGCCCGTGCCGCCGCGCCAGATCGTGCCGACGTTGCAGAGCATGGCGGCCAACGCCGTGATGGCCGGCTGCAAGCCGGAATACTTCCCGGTGGTGACGGCGGCGATGCGCGGCGTGCTCGATCCCGAGTACAACCTGCATGGCACGCTGGCGACCACGCACTCCTGCGCGCCCATGGTCATGGTGAGCGGGCCGATCCGTCACCAGCTCGGCATCAATTGCGGCTCCAACTGCTTCGGCCAGGGTTGGCGTCCCAACGCCACGATCGGCCGCGCGCTCGGCCTCATGCTGCTCAACATCGCCGGCGCCAAGCCGGGCGAGATGGACCGCTCGACCCAGGGCAATCCCGCCAAGTTCACCTTCTGCTTCGGCGAGAACGAGGAGGAGAATCCCTGGACGCCCTACCACGTGCAACGCGGCTTCGCGCCGACCGACAGCGTGGTGACGGTGATGTCCGGCGAAGGCCCGCACAATCTCAACGACCATGGCAGCAACACCGGCATCGGCCTGCTCACGACCTTCGCCGGCAGCATGTCGACGCCGGGCGCCAACACGGTCTATGGCAAGGGTCCGATGTTCGTCATCATCGGCCCCGAGCATGCCGCGACCTTGAAACGCGACGGTTTCACCATCGAGAGCATCCGCGAGGAGCTGTTCGCGCGCTCGCGCATCCATGCCTCGCGGATCTCGGCGGAGAATCAGGACACCTATGTGAGCACCGGCCACAAGCCGGACGGCGACTGGTTCACGATCGGACGGACGCCGCAGGACATCCACATCACGGTGGCCGGCGGCCCGGGCAAGCACTCGGCCTTCATTCCCTCCTTCGGCGGCACGACCGTCGCCTGCACGCGCATCGCCGGATGAACGAGTGGTGCGGCTGGCCGATCGTCGATGAGCAGGCGAGCTGGGAAGCCGCGCAAAAGATCCTGACCGACGCCGAGCTGTCGGACGGCCTGCCGCTGGTGCCGCCGACGCGCCGCCGCCTCGAGGCGATGGTCGTCGGGCGTCGCAGGGCGCAGCGACTCGCATGGCCTGATGCCGCCCATGTTCGGCGACGTCACGCCCGACGCCGTCGCCTACCAATGCGTCATCGCCGGCTGTCGCCCGGCCGAGCTGCCGGTCGTGCTGGCCGCGGCCGCGGCGATCCTCGAGGCGGACTTCAACCTTCTCGGCATCGCCACGACCACCGGCACGGCCTGCGTGGCGCTCTGCGTGCATGGGCCGATTGCCCGCCAGCTCGATGTCAATGCCGGCACCAATTGCCTCGGCCCCGGCAACCGCGCCAATGCCAGCATCGGCCGGGCACTGCAGCTCGCCATCCGCAACATCGGCGGCGCCCGGTCCGATGTCGGCGACATGGCGACCATGGGCCAGCCCGGCAAGTACACGCTGTGCTTCGCCGAGCGCAACGACGGTCCCTTCCCGACGCTGACCGCGCGGCGCGGCCTGGGCAGCGACGCGAGCGCGATCACGGTGATGGGCATTTCCGGCACCGCCGAAGTGCTTCCCGGCGACGGCGAAGGGGCGACGCCCGAAGCCATCCTCTCGCCGATCGCCACGGCGATGCGGGCGGCCATCGTCATGTCGGGCATGAGCCGCAAGAACGAGCGCGGCGAGCAGGTCTTCCTGCTGCCGCTGGAGATGGCGCAGAAGATCGTGCGCCACGATGCCTGGGACATCGCGCGGGTACAGCGCTACCTGTTCGACGAAGGCCAGGGCGTGGCGCGCGCGCCGGACGCCATCCATCCCATCGTCACCGGCGGCGCCGGCTACAAGATGAGCTACCTGCCGATCTGGGGCGGCGGCTCGCAGACGGTGACGCGGCGGCTCTAGCAATTTTCGCGTTGCAACCTAGAGGAGAAGTACGCGACACTCTTCCTGCCACATCGGGGGATGACGTATGCTTTCATCGACCGGCTCCGTTGTCGTGCTTGCGGCCTTGGGCGGCTGCGCCCTCCTCGCCGACACCGTGGACTGCTCGCTCAATCCGATCGGTGAGAAGCCGTATATTTCCGCCGACGACCGCCGCCACTACGAGACTTTTCTCGTCGGCGACCTGCATGCCGACACCCTGATGTGGCGCCGCGGCCTCGCCGACAACAGCGGTGGCCTGGGCCAGGTCGATCTCGAGCGCCTTGCGAAGGGCAATATCGGCCTGCAGGTCTTCACCATGCCGACGCGCACGCCGAACCCGAACGACGCGCGGCGTTGCACCGACGCCGAAGGCTTCGACCCCGCGCCCCTGCTGGCCTGGACCAACGGCTGGCCCCCGCCTAGTTGGACATCGCCCTATCACCGGGCCCTCGCCCAGGCGGAGGAGCTCAGGCGTGTCGTCGACCGGTCGAAGGACCGCAAGACCGACCCGCGGGTGCGCCAGATCAGGACGCTCGTCGATCTCGAGAACTGGCTGAAGGAACGCTACGCCGGCGGCCAGCCCGACAAGGATGTGATCGCAGCGCTGCTGGGCGTGGAGGGCGCGCACGCCTTCGCAAGCGACCTTGGCGCCGAGTTTGATACCTTCGTCGCCTCCTACGGCCTGCGCCTGGTCGGACCAGTGCACCATTTCACGAACGTCTATGGCGGCTCGAGCGAGGGTTGCGAGAGGCCCCTGCTGGGCCTCACCGACGCCGGCAAGCGTCTCGTGCGGACCCTGTTCGTGCGCAACATGATCGTCGACCTGGCACACGCCTCCTCGACCGCCTTGGGCGACGCCGTGGTGCTTGCCCTCGAGGCGAGGCGACCCGTTATTGTCTCCCACACCGGCGTGCGCTCGTACCTGGAGACCCACCGGTTCGTGGGGGCCAGCGACGCCGAAAATGCCCAGGCGATCAATCGCGCCACGTCCAAGGAGGATATCGCGAAGATCGCCGGCACCGGCGGCATGGTCGGTATCATCTACTGGGAAGAGCAGATCGGCGCGGCGACCGTCGACAATGTCGGCGGCGCGATCCACGAGGCCTATTGCGGCCTCACCGAGCTGGAAGGCACCACGCCCGACGGCGGTTTCCACCGGATCCGCGACGCAAGCGAGCATGTCTCGCTCGGCTCCGATTGGGACGGCGCCGCCAAGAACGCGGTCGATGCCGCCCATGTCGGCGCCATCACGGCAAAGCTCGGGCAACTCGGCATGGGCGATCACGACATCGCCAATATCGTCGGCCTCAACGCCTGCCGCGTGATCGCCCAGAACCTGGCCGGCGGCACGGACGACTACGACCAGGCCATCGGACTCTGCGGTCGCTACGCTCCGCCTCATCCGGCGGAGAACCAGACCGAGCGCAAGAAGCGGCGACAAAAGATTTGCTCGAAGGGCGCCATCAGGAGCTGAGCCCGTCATTGCGATCCGCGGTCAAACCTTCCAGTCGATCCACTCGCAGATGCCACGGCCCATCACCCATTCCAGGTCCTCGCCCTTGAGCCACGGCATTTCCTCGGTGAACATGGTCACGCCCTGGCGATAGCTGCAGGGCAGCCGCGACAGGTCGGTGCCCCAGAAGGCCCGCCTGGGCCCGAAGGCGTCGACGACGCGGCGGACCTGGGGATGGACCGAGCGGAAGGGATAGGTCTTGTCGTCGGCGTAGCACGGCATCGCCGAGACCTTGGCCGCCACGTTGGGCCGCTTGGCGAGCGCCAGCACCTTGTCGAGGGTGGCGAAGTTCGCCGCCTCGCTGACGTCCTTGCCGCTCTTCAGCCCGAGATGGTCGAGCACCAGCCGCAGGCCCGGGTAGCGCTCGGCGACCTTATCGGCGAGGTGCATGTATTCGTGGTGGAACAACACCATCGCCGGAATGCCGTGCTTCTCCAGCTCGCCCCACACCCAGTCGAAGCGGCCGTCGAGCAGCGGCTGGCGCAGGACCTCGGTGTGGAAGGTGAGCCGCACGCCCAGCATGCCCTTCTGCTTCTTCCACCCCGCCAGCGCGCCGCGCGCGCCCGGCGCGTCGGGGTCGAAGCGGCCCATGATGCAGAACCGGTCGGGATGCGCCGTCGCCGCCTCGATGCGCGAGGTCGTTGCGATCGCCTTCCCACGACGGCGGCACGATGACGACGCCGTCGACGCCGGCCTTGTCCATCTCGGCCAGAAGCTCGTCCTTGCCGAGCGGCACGGCGCGGTGCGGCTCGGCGCGGGCCGGCCAGGGACGCTGGGGCGTGTTGGCGCCCCAGATATGGACCTGTGCGTCGACGATCTTCATTTTTCCTCCCTAGCGCCAGCCCAACGCCGCACGCTCCAGTTTTGCGATCAACCACATGCCGAAGCCCCACACGACATAGACCGCAGGAACCACGGCCACGCCGTTCATGCGAAAGCCGCCACCCATCGGCGCGCCCTTGATCGGCAGGACGATGAACCAGTTGACGAGCGTCGCGACGATGCCGGCGAACAGCATCCAGCCCAGCGCGCCGTTCAGGATGCCGGGCAGCCGTTCGACCAGGAAAGCGCCGGCGATGCCCCACAGCCCGCCCCAGAAGGCCTGCGAGACGATAGTCGGCACACCCCACGGTGGAACCGGCCGCAGGCTGTAGAGCTGAGCGTTCAGGAGGCCGAGCTCCCTGGCCAGCCAGAATCCTGCCTGATGAAAAACCAGGACGCTCAGCGCCCCGGCGATGAAGCCCACGATAACCGTGCGCACCCAGCCGCTCATGGCCGGCGCGCGCGCCAGGGGGCCGCGCGCTCGAGTTCGGCCGCCAGCGAGTAGAGCATCTCCTCCGCGCCGAGACGGCCGACGAAATGCAGCCCGATCGGCAGGCCGTCGTCCGTCCAGGCGAGCGGCACCGACATCGCCGGCACGCCGGTGGCGTTGCACACCGCGGTGAAGGGTATCATCGGCGCCAGCCCCTCCTGATATTGCTCGAGCGTGCCGTCCATCCGCACCGTGCCCAGCGGCAGATGGGTGCGCGCGATGGTGGGCGAGAGCAGCACGTCGTACGTCTCGAAGAAGGCGCCGAGCTGACGGCCGGTGCGATGGAAGGTCTGGACCGCGCGGATGTAGTCGTGGGCGCTGATGCCGCGCCCGACTTCAGCATGAAGGCGCGTCACTGGCTCGAGATCGTCGGAATCCGGAACGCGGCCGCCGGCGCGCACCTCGAGGTTGGTGAAGGTGTTGGCGCACATCACGGTGCCGAAGGCGGCGCCGGCCGCCGCGGCGTCGTAGTCGGGCGCCGCCTCCTCGACACGATGGCCGAGCCCGGCCAGCAGCACGGCGGTACGCTCGACGGCGACTACCAGCACGGGATCGATGGGCGCACCGCCGACCGGTTTCAGCATGAACGCCACGCGGAGCCTGCCCGGCGGGCGCTGCGTCGCGGCGAGAAAGGAGCCCTGGGCCGGCGGCGCGCGATAGGGATCGCCCGGCTCGCCGCCCGCCAGCGCGTCGAGCAGGGCCGCACTGTCGCGCACCGAGACCGACACGCAAAGCTGCGCGCCCGCGCCGGCCAGCGTCTCGCCGATCGGCGCCAGGCTGACGCGCCCGCGCGACGGTTTCAGGCCGAACAGGCCGCATAGCGACGCCGGGATGCGGATCGAGCCGCCGCCATCGGTGGCGTGCGCCATCGGCAGGCCGCGCGCCGCCACCACAGCCGCCGAGCCGCCCGACGACCCGCCGGGCGAGAGATCCTTTCGCCAGGGATTCACCGTGGCACCGCCGAAGGCGGGTTCGGTCGTGGGGGCGAGGCCGAACTCGCTGGTATTGGTGCGGCCCACGATCACCAGGCCCGCACGGCGCATGCGCGCGACGGCTGCGCTGTCGTTCGCCGCCACCGGCTCCCGGGCGAAGAACCTCGAACCGAGGGTGGTCGGCGTGCCCGCGCAGTCGGCCATGAGCTGCTTGACGACGAAAGGCACGCCCTGGAACGGCCCCTCGCCCGCCGCCGCGACGGATCTTTCCAGCAATGCGCCGTCGTAGAAGTCGGTGATGGCATTCAGCGACGCGTTGAGCGTTCGCAGCCTCGCAAGCGTGCCGTCGAGCAGTTCGCGCGCCCCGAGCTTGCGCGACTTGACCAGCGCGGCGACGGCCAGCGCGTCGTTGGTCGCGAAGAGATCGTCCACCCTGTCAGTTCCGCCAGCGTTCGAGGTTGGCCGCGACGAAGGCGTCGTCGTTCAGCTCGGGATAGGTGGCGTAGAGCCGGTCGATGCCGGCGCTCTGGCCGGGGCTGAGGGTCTCGTACGGGTCGAGGCACTCGATCGAGGCTAAAAGCCCCTGGCGCCGCAGGATCTCGTGGCAGCCCGGGATGCAGCCGGCGAAGTCGTGGTCGACGTCGAACACCACCGAGTTGCAGTCGGTCACGAAGGAATCGAGCGCCAGCACCTCCGGCGGAATGCTGCCGGCGGACACCGCGAGCTTCAGCCGCTCCAGCATCTTTACCGCGCCGCGCGTCCACACGCTCCAGTGGCCCAGCAGCCCGCCCTGGAAGCGCAGTGTCACCTCGCGGTTGCCGGTGCGCACCACCATGGGCGTGATGAGGTCGGCCACGATGTGATCGTCGTTGCCGGTGTAGAGGGTGATGCGTTCCTCGGCCTGCGCCTGGGCGATGCCGACGGCGACGTCGAGCGTGCGGTAGCGGTTGAACGGCGCCACCTTGATCGCCACGACATTGTCGATGGCAGCGAAGCGCGTCCAGAAGGCGCGCGACAGCGGGATGCCGCCCACTGCCGTCTGCAGGTAGAAGCCAACCAATGGCATCTCGCCGGCGATCGCCGTGCAATGCTCGATCAGTTCGTCCTCGCTTGCCCCTTTCAGCGCCGCCAGCGACAGCAGCACGGCGTGATAACCCAGCGCACGGGCCGTGCGCGCCTCCTCGACCGCCTGGGCGGTCTTGCCGACAGCGCCGGCGATCATGACCAGCGGCCGGTCGGTCCAGTCGCGCGCCGTCTCGATGGCGAGCTCCAGCACCGGGCGATAGAGCCCGACCTCGCGGATGGCGAACTGCGTGGAATGCACGCCGACCGCCAGGCCGCCCGAGCCGGCATCGACGTAGTAGCGGCTGATGGCGCGCTGCGACCGCTTGTCGAACTGGCGATCGGGGCCGAGCGCCAAGGGATGGGCGGGAATCACCGAACCCTGCCGCAGCAGCGTGAGAACCGGCGCGGGCAGGTCGCGCCAATGAAGTGCCTTGTCGGGAGTCATGGGGCCATCCTAGTGCCTCTCGCGATCGTATGTCATCGGCCACAACATTGCGCACGGTTGTCAAGCCGCCGGGCGATCACATAATTCTTGCGCGCCGGTAGAGGCGGAAAATCTTCGACCTGATGTTGCATCTGTGAGATCTACCCGGCGGCGTCCTGGCCCCCCTGGGCCTATGCGTCCTCGCGCGACGACGAGCCTCCGAGGCCTTGGAAATCGCCGACGTTGGCGCGCCGGCGATCCTCGGCGTCGGGGAAGCTGCGCGCGACGCTCTCTTCCAGCAGGTCGAGTTCCCGGCGCAATGCGGCGATCCGGGCTTGCGGCAGACGGTCGACGAGATGCTCCAGCATCGCACGCAATCGGCGGGCGACCTGGATGCTGTTGGCTCCGTATTGGCGGATTTCGGTCACCGCCAGGCCAACGATGTCCTCCCAGTCGGGTGTCGGAAAGACCAGCCGAAGCTTTCCCTCGCGATCGAACACGCGGCCGCTGTCGAGATTCTTGGCGCCGGCATAACGCAGCAGCCGGTGGACCTGGTCGATCGCCAGCACGGCCGTCGTCGGGTCGTTTATGGCCGGCGACAGGGCACGTGCGGCGATGTCGACCATGATACGGAAGGCGAACAGCGGATCCTGGCGAATCGTGCGCTCCGGGCCGAAAGCTACCATCTCGTTGATGGTCCCGTCCTCGATCGGCGCGTCGGCCGGATAGACTCGCGCCAGCGCATCCTCGGTCGAAACGAAATCGCCGACCTGAGCAATCAGCTCGATGGTGCATCCGCAGCGGACGGCGAGCGCCACCAGATCGTGGCTTCCGAAGGCGAGAAAAGTGCCGGACGGCCCGGTCCGCCTCACGATCCGGCCTTCCGCCGCCGCGCGGCCGGCCGCGCCATCTCCCTGCTCCTGCAACGGGTCGAACGCTCGCTCATACACGCTGTCGAGGGCGATCTTTCCGTTGCCGAATATGTGCTGCAGGACGGAGACCGGCCGCAGGCCGAGCCCCACCTCCTGCACGAACCAGAAAAACACCAGGATGCTGGAGATGTTGCCGGCGATCGCAGCCATGATCAGGATCGACGGCCGCGACTCGTCCCTGAGGTTTGCCAACGCGACCATCGTGACGCCAAAGGCGAAGACGAACAGGCTGGTGCTGAACTTCATCTCCCAGCGGCTGAAGGTGAGCCGGATCAGGCGCGGCGTGATCTGGCCGCTGGCGAGCTGCACGGCGAGCAGCAGGGCGGAAACCGCATAGACCACGAAGGTGAGCATCGAGGAGGCGAACGCCGCCATGGATGTCCGCAAGCCGTCGATGTCGCCCTGTTCGAAGCGCGGCCAAGCCGGATCCGGTACGAACCACAGCAGCAACTTGGCGAACAGCCAGGCGCCGAAGATGGCCAATGACGGGAAGAGCCAGAACGACGAGCGGACGAATTCCTTCGCGCGGTACCTGTTCAACCAAGTCATCGATGCCCCCGACTGGCACGCTTCGACAGCCAGCCCGCGGCAAGATAGGTGACGCCGAGCGTGATGGGAACGGCGAGCGCCACCATCACCATGGCGCGGGGATCGGGCGGCGCCACGAGGAGCGGCGCCAGGGCGGCCCCGAGGTTGCGTGTGCAGGCGCCGAGGCTGAGCACGCTGCGCTGGCCGGCCGGCATGCCGGCGCCCATGGCATAAGCGCCGAGCACCAGGCCGACGGCATAGATCAGTTGCGCGGCGATGGCGTAGCTGCCGACCGCTCCGATGAAACCCTCGAAATAGCGCACCGCGATGGCCGCCAGCAGCAGGATGGTCGCGGCACTGCCGACCGGCCGCACGATCCCGAGGAGCCCGGCGGCAAACGATGGAGCCAGTGTCTTGACCGCCATGCCGCCAGCCATTGGCAGCAAAAGCAACATCACGAGCGGCTTGGCCACAGTCCACGGATCGACCGACAGGCCCGGAACGATGAGCGGCACGGCGAGCGGCATCAGCACGACTGTGACGATGGCGGCGATCAGCATGAAGGCCGCGGTGTAGCTGAGGTCGCCGCCCGCCCGGCGCATCATCATCGGCAGAAACGGCGCGGCCGGCGCCAGGCCGATCAGCATCAGGCCGTTGGCATAGGGCGGCGCGATCGGCAGCAGCCGCGTGATCAGCCAGGCAAAGACCGGGCAGAACAGTCCGTCCAGCAGCGTGGCCGTCACGACAAAGCGGATGTTGCGGAGCGGCGCGAGGGCGGCCTTGAGGTCGGTCTCCAGTCCGACCGCCAGCAGATTGCCGACCATGAAGGCGATGACGGACACCTTGAGAACGACGTCGGCGACTTGCTGGATCTCGCTCATGACTGTCCGGCGTCCTCGGACTGTGCGTCGTCTTTTGCGCCAGTCACCCTAAGCCCCCTTGATTTGATCAATAGATCGAAAGCCGGCCGCGATCGCTTGACCGAAATCAAGGGACGCCGAACGCGGCACCGCCTAATGTAGCCCAAGTCATGCGTCGTGCATCGGGCTGAGGCTGGTCATGAAGTGGAGCTGGGCGAGCGCGGCGGCGGCCGTCATGCTGCTCTTGCGGGACTGCGACCGCTCTTGCCGATGAAGGCGGGGCGAGCGTCTGGCTGCCCGGGCAGTTCGCGAGCTTTGCCGCGGTTCCCGGCGATCCCGGCTTCTCCCTGGAAACGATCATTTATACGCGAAAGGCCAGCGCGTCGGCGGGAACGAGCTTCTCGCGCGGCAGCAGTCTTCTCGCCGGCATCGATGTCAGCGAGCAGTACGTCTACGTCACCCCGAGCTATGCCTTTCGCGAGCCCGTGCTGCACGGCCAATTGTCGATCGGCGTCACCTTCTCCGCCGGCCGCAACGATACGTCGGTCTGGGGCTCGTTGACCGGGCCGCTCGGCGGCACCTTCTCGGCCGCACGCGGCGACAGCGCCACCGGCATCAGCGATCTTTATCCGATCGCGTCGCTCAAATGGCAGGTCGGCAACCACAATTTCATGGCCTACACGATGGCGAGTGCGCCAGTCGGCATCTACGATCCCAATCGACTGGCCGGCGTCGGCCTGGGGCACTGGGCGCTCGACGCCGGCATGGGATACACCTTCCTGTCGCCTGGCGGCTTTGAGTTCTCGCTCACCGGCGGCATGACCTATAACTTCATCAATCCCTCGACCCAGTACCAGAGCGGCATGGACGGGCACATCGACCTGGGAACGTCCTATGCGCTGTCCGAGTCGGTCTATGTCGGCGCCGCCGGTTACCTCTACAACCAGATCAGCCCGGATACCGGCGGGCCGGCGCTGCTCGGCGATTTTCAGTCCCGAGTTGCCGGCGCGGGTCCGCAGGCCGGGTGGTCCTTCACCGCGGGGCCGGTCGCGGTCGACGTCAACTTGCGGGGCTACAAGGAATTCGCCGCCCAGAACCGGCCCGAAGGCTGGAACGCCTGGCTGACGGTCTCACTGTCCGGAGCGAAGCGCGAAGTGCGCGAGTGAACGGCATGCTGATTGGATTCTTCCATCGTTACCTCGATCCCTCCGAGACCCTGCTCGAGGTGCTGTTCGGCCTGATCATGGCGCTCACCCTGACCGCCGGCGCCCGCCTTCTGCCGGAAAGCAACGACATCGACGGAGCCGGCCTGGCGGCGGCGCTGACCGGCTGCAATGTCGCCTGGGGCATCATCGACGCGGTATTCTACCTGCTGGGCACCCGGTTCAACCGGAACCGGCGCGTGCAGTTCGTTCACCAGCTTCGGGCCACCGCCAGCGAAACCGAGGCCGTCGACATGATCCACGAGGAGTTCGGCCTGGAAGGCGAGCCGTCGATGCGCGAGGAGGATCGTGCCGCCTTCTATGGATCCCTGCTGCAGATGCTGCGGCATGCAGGCACCGCGCGGGCCCGCTTCCTGCGGGACGACTTCGTCGCCGCCGCTCTGATCGTCCTCCTCGTCTCGGCGACGGCCATCCCGGCGGCGCTTCCCCTGCTCCTGCTCGACGACGGCTACACGGCGCTGCGCATCGCCAATATCCTGCAGATCTGCCTGCTGTTTCTGGTGGGCTGCCGCTGGGCATATTACTCTGGAGCCAATCCGTGGAAGACCGGCGTCGCGATTGCGATGCTGGGCGTCGCGCTCGTCCTGGTGGCGGTCGCTCTTGGCGGATAGGCTGCCGCAGGGCCCCTTGATCGACGTCAAAGACCGGCGGCGGGACAGGCGATAGATTGATAAGTTGGATCGTCAGGAGACGCGAATGTCGAGCAAGGACGCCCCTGGAAAACTGAAGCGCAAGGCCTACGAGAAGGAGCTCCGGAAGCTGCAGGAGGAGCTTTGCTCCCTGCAGGACTGGATCAAGGCCTCCGGCGAGCGGGTCATCGTCGTGCTCGAAGGGCGCGATGCGGCGGGCAAGGGCGGCACCATCAAGGCCATTACCGACCGAGTCAGCCCGCGTGTATTCCGTGTCGTCGCGTTGCCGGCGCCGTCCGACCGCGAGAAGAGCCAGATGTACCTCCAGCGCTACGTCGAGCGTTTCCCGGCCGGCGGCGAGATCGTGATCTTCGACAGGAGCTGGTACAACCGCGCCGGCGTCGAATACGTCATGGGCTTCTGCTCGCCCAAGGAACACAAGCGCTTTCTCGAACTTACGCCCGTCGTCGAGAAATTCATCATCAACGGCGGAGCCCGGCTCATCAAGATCTGGCTGGAAGTCGGCCAGGAGGAACAGGACCGGCGCTTCAAGGCGCGAATCGACGATCCGATCCGGCAGTGGAAGCTGAGCCCGATGGACGTCAAGTCCTACGGTCGCTGGTACGACTACTCCCGGGCGCGCGACATGATGTTCGAGCATACCGACACTGACGAATCGCCCTGGCATATCGTCCATTCCGACGACAAGAAGCGCGCGAGGCTGAACGTCATCGCGCACATCCTGTCGCGGATTCCCTACAAGAAGGTCGACCACGCCAAGGTGAAGCTGCCGGCCCGTTCGGACAAGAAGAAGTACGACGATCGGGCGTCGATCGCCGGCCGCCGTCTGGCGGAGGAGCGCTACTGAGCTGCACGACGCGGCCTGAGCGGGAGAAGCGATGCGGCTGCGCGAAATACTGCCCATAACGGACTGGATCGCCAGCTACTCGCCGAAGCGGCTGGGTCCCGACGGCGTGGCCGGCCTGTCGCTCGCCGCCTTCGTGATCCCCGAGTCGCTGGCCTATGCCTCGCTGGCCGGCCTGCCACCGGTATCCGGTCTCTATTGCTACCTCGCCGCCGGCCTCGCCTATGCCGTGTTCGGAACCAGCCGGCAGCTGGCGGTGGGACCAACCTCGGCGCTGGCGCTCGCCGTGGCCGCCGGCATCGCCACCCTCGATGGCGGCGATCCGACCCGGGCGGCCACGCTGGCAGCCGCCATCGCTCTCATGGTCGGTGTGATCGCCATCGGCGGTCGCTTCCTTGGCCTCGCCAACCTCGCCTATTTCTTTTCCGATTCGGTCGTGACGGGCTTCAAGACGGGTGCGGCCCTCTATATCGCCTCCACGCAGCTGCCCAAGCTCCTGGGGCTCGAGGGAAGCGGCGGCAATTTCTTCGCGCGCCTTATCCATGTCGGGGCTTTGCTGCCCGATGCCTCGCTTCCGTCGGTCGCGATCGGCCTGCTGGCGATTGCGCTTTTCCTCCTGCTGGAGCGGGCGTTGCCGGGACGGCCGACCACCCTGATCGTCGTCGCTGCCGCGATCGCGGCGACCGCCTTCTTCGGCCTGGGCAGGTCCGGTGTCAGGCTCGTCGGCGACCTGCCGCAGGGCCTGCCGGCCTTGGGCCTGCCCCCGGTATCGCTGGCCGACCTCGGAGACCTGGTGCCCACGGCGTTTGCCTGTCTCCTGCTCGCCTACAGCGAGGCCATTTCTGTGGCCCGCAGCTTTGCCCAGAAGCGGGGCTACGAGATCGACCCGGCGCAGGAACTCACCGCGCTGGGAGCGTCCAACGTCGCCACGGCGCTGGTTCGCGGCTTCCCGGTGGCGGGCGGCATGTCGCAAACGGCGGTGAACGACATGAACGGCGCCACCTCGCCGGTCTCGCTCGTCGTGACCTCGATCGTCGTGGCGCTGACCCTCGCTTTCTTCACCGGCCTGTTCCGCAACCTGCCCGAACCGGTCCTCGCCGCGATCATCCTGATGGCCGCCAAGCATCTCGTGAAGCTCGAGGAGCTTCGCGAATTGAGGGCCGCCTCGCGCATGGAATTCGCGATCGCACTTGTCGCCCTGTTCGGCGTGCTGACCTTCGGCCCTCTGCAGGGCTTGCTGCTGGCGGCGATCGGCGCGCTTGTCATGCTGATCGCCCGCGTCTCCCGGCCGGCCGTCGTGGTGCTGGCGCGAGACCCCGTGAGCGGTCAGTACGTGAACAAGGCAAGGTATCCGGCGGCGGAAGAGCCGACCTCCGTGCTGGTTCTGCGCAGCCCCGGCGCCTGGGTCTATTTCAATGCGGAACAAATCCGGCGGCGCTTCCTGGAATTCGTCGAGCAAGCCCCGGCCCCCGTCGAGACGGTGGTGATCGACTGTTCCACGGTGCCCGCGATCGACATCACGGCGCTGGCAAGCCTGAGGACGTTTGGCGGCGCGATGAAGCGTCGGGGCATTGCCGTACGGCTGGCCGAATTGCGCGACGACGTGGCCGATTTCCTGCGCAACCGCGGAGCCGAAGCCGATCTCGGCCCGATCATCGCGCATCGAACCATCGACCAGTGGGTGGCGGCATCTCACCGGCTTTGACATCGATCAAACTTCAATTTCAGGAGCTGCCGTAGGATTGTCGTTATAGAATTACCACTAAAGGCGTTCGGAAAAGGGAGGACGGAGCGATGCGGACACTTATCTTGCTGCTCGCCATGGCGGGCCTGGTCGGCGGATGCGAGAACATGTCGCCAGGCCAGAAGGGGGCGGTCGCGGGCGGCGCGCTCGGCACCGGCATCGGCATGGTGGCGGGCGGCAGCTTCGGCCAGGTGGTCGGCGCCGGCCTGATCGGCGGCGCGGCGGGCTATATTGGCGGCTCCGCCATCGGCGCCCGGTAACCAGGGAGCTTGCCATGATCTCCAGGATCTTCGTCACCGCGGGCGCACTGCTCGTCGTCGCCAGCGTTGCGGACGCGCAGGCGCCGCCGACCTACTTCGAACGCGCTGCGTACGTCACCTGCCGGGAAGCCCAGGCCATGTCGCCGGAAGCGCGCAAGACGCTGGCGGGGTATCTCGCCGAGCACGCAGCACAGCGTCGCGGCCTCACGGTGCCGAACGACGAGCGCGGGGCGCAAATCGCCTACCTGGTCCGCGGCGGCTGCACGCTGGCGCCGGACGCCTATCTGTTCACCGTGATCGATCGGGCGATTCAGGCGGAGAGCGCCAAGCTGCCCAAGCGCTAGGGCATCCTGCGGTGGGGAGGCTGCCCCCCGCCGGGCCGCCAGCCGTTCTGGCACGCCGTTGATTTCCGAACGCGCGCTGGACGATTAGGATGGAGGAAATATGAGGAGGCCTGTCATGGTTGCCGCCGCCCGCCTTGTCGCCATGTCCTGCCTCCTGGTGCTTGCCGGCGCCGGTCCTGCAGGTGCGTGGTGGCAGTACGCCGAATGGGGACTGAGCGAAGGGCAGATCAGGACGGCGAGCAGCGGCCAGGCGGTACCGTGCCGAGCGGACGCACCGGTATGCGCGAGAACCTCGATCGGGGAGCCCCGGCTTTTCGTTGAGTTGCTGCAAATGGTCGGAATGCCTGCTTCCGCTTCGTTCGTCTTCGATGCCCAGGGGCGATTGATCCAGACCATCGTGCTCTTTCCCAACGCCGACTTCGCGTTGGTTTGCAGCCTGCTGCAAGGCATCCATGGAACAGCCATCGAGGATCGTCCCGGCGAGCCTCCTGTCAGGGTTTGGCGTGATGGCAGACGGGGATCGATCATCACCGCGACGTCCACGCGATCCGGAACCACGTTGTCCTATCAACCGGTGAACCGCCCGGGCTGAACGACACCGCGCTTTCGCCACGCCAGGCGCTGGCTTTTTGATCGAGGCCAAAGGGCGTCGGCCCGGACCCGTGGTATGATTTGTCGAGACGTATGGGAGAGGCATCATGGTCAACATCCTCAGCGCCAAGGAACTGATGGCGAAGATCGCGCATGCGGAGGGCGAGAAGGCGTCCGCCGCGCTCAAGGCGCATGCCGCCGCGGAGGCCGAAAAGGAGGCAATGCTCGACAAGATGCGACGGCCGTCCGGCCTGTCCGACGATGAGGTCCTCGAGAAGGCGTCGATCATCGTGAACCGCGCCGTCGAGAACGGCCACACGTCGGTCCAAGTCTACCGCTTCCCCCACACGCTCTGCACCGACAACGGACGCGCCATCAACCAGGCCGAGCCGGGCTGGGAGAAGACGCTGACCGGCGTGCCCAAGGAGATCTACGACTTCTGGACACGCCAGCTGAAGTCCAGGGGCTATCACCTCCGCTACGAGATCATCGACTATCCGGGCGGCATGCCGGGCGATGTCGGCGTCATCCTGAGCTGGGGCTGACGGCCGGCCAAGGCGACGCCATCCGACCGGGCAGGCTTCTAGCCCAGTTCCGGTCCGGCGAGAGCAAAGAGGTGCGTGGGGTCGTCGAGTCCCTTGGCCTTGCCCAGGGTCATGCGCATGTAGCCGCGCGGCGTGGTGGCACCTTGTGCCTCCAGCCACGTCTGGACGGCGCGATGGGCCTGCGGCACGTCGATGATGAACGGCCCGTCAGCCGACGCCGCCGCCCGGGCAATCAGCGCCACGGCAATCGCTTCGCTGTCGGCCACCACCGGACCGAGCGATGTCGCCACCCTGCCCTCGCGGCCCAGCACGAAGCCCACGATCTTGCCCGCACGATCCTCGGCGATCCAGGCGCGGCCGGGCTGGCGCAAGGCGAGATGCGCCAGGACCGCCGGCCGCTCCATGCCGGTCAGCGGCCGGTCGTAGAGCGCAAGCTTCATCAGATCGGCCGGTCCGATCGGGCGCAGGCTGACGCCCGCCGGCACAGGGACAGTTGCGCTCTTCGCGGAATTGAAGTGCCAGCGCGAGATCCCATAGAGATCGCGGAATCCCAAGGGCAGGTAGATCGGCCGTCCCTGCTCCGTGGCATCGAGGCCCGCCACCGCGTCCGCCGAGCGCACCTCCTCGATGCAGCGCTTGAGGAGCTCCGTACCAAGGCCCCCGCGGCGGCGTTCCCTGGTCACCAGCACCATGCTGATCCAGGCGAGCCGTTGGCCGAGCGGCAAGACGAGCGAGCTCGCCTGCCATCTGCCATCCGGGCCGGCGCAGCCGAAGCCACGCCCGGCGCCCAGCATGAAGCGCCAGTCGGCGGCGTTCTGGTTCCAGCCCGCCTCGATCGACAGCGGCCATACCGCCTCGCATTGATCCGGACTGATCGGCCTGACGTCGAACACCTCAATACTGCCCATCGCGCACCTCGTAGTGCGTGGGCTTGTTGAGCGTGGCCATGTCGCGCGACAGCCAGTCGGCCGTCCATTCGATCATCCGGGAGAGCGGCACGGCGGGCGGTCCGAACTCCTTCACCATGCGGCCGGCATTGTTGAGCCAGCCGGTCGGCGCTTCCTTGCCGGTGAGTCTGGGCGTCTTGCCCAGGAGCTTGCCGAACTCGGCGGCGAGCCGGCGAATCTCGATGGTCTCCGGTCCCGTGACATTGATCGGCGTCGTCGGCGTCGTGGCGTGCGCCAGGCAGCGCAGCGCCACCGTGTTGGCATCGCCCTGCCAGATTACGTTGACATGGCCCATGGCGAGGTCGATCGGCTCGCCGTCGCGCACCTTGCGGCCGACGTCGTGCAGGACGCCGTAGCGCATGTCGATCGCGTAGTTGAGGCGGAAAAGCCGGCCCGGCGTGCCGTGCTGAACTGAGAAATAGGAGAACATGTGCTCGCGGCCGACGCAGGAATTGGCGTAGTCGCCGGACGGCGGCACCGGCGGCACGTCCTCGGTGGCGCCGCCGCTGTCGACGGGCACGAAGGGATAAACACAGCCGGTCGAGAAAACCACGATGCGCGAGGCCTTGAAGACCTCGGCCACCATCGCCGGCACCTGCACGTTCATCGCCCAGGTGAGCGGCACGTTGCCGGTGGCGCCGAACTTGCGGCCGGCCATGAACACGACGTTGGCAGCCCTGGGCAGTTTCTCGAGCGCCGCGCGGTCGAGCAGGTCGGCGGCGATCGCCTCGACGCCCGCCTTGGCCAGCGCCTCGCGCACGCCGGGCTCGCTGAAGCGCGCGACGCCCATCACGCGCTTGGACGGCGCGGCCCGTTTGGCGAGGCGCGCGAGTGTCGGACCCATCTTGCCGCCGACGCCGAGCACGATGATGTCGCCCGGTGTCCTGGCGAGATCGGCGACCAGCGCCTCCGACGGCGTCGTCATGAAATCCTCGACGGCGTCGACGCTGTCGAAGCGGCTCGGCAGTTGGCTGGTCATTTCTTGCTCCCGGCGTTGGCGGGCTTCAGGCGATTCCTTGGCCGCGGCAGGCATCGGCCGCATCGCCCTGAAGTCGAGGTCGGCGCCGACGGCGAAGCCCGGGCAGCCGAGCGAGCCCAAGTCGAGCCTGCCGCCCTGCACGCGCAGCCGCGCCGGCTTGCCCGGCTGCTTGTCGTAGAGCGCGGGGTGCGCCGCGACAAAGGCCTTCTGCTCGCCTTCGGGCGCCGCCGACATGCCGTCGATGAAATGGTGCGCATTGCGCTCGACGTGGGTGAGGCCCAGCAGCGACACGAGTGCCAGGTCCTGCTGCACGCTGACGCCGGGCTGGGTCGTGAGATCCTCCGCCGACATGAAGTAGCCTTTGCCCAGGCTCGCCACGCGCGAGGCGTTCAGGATCGACTTGTAGAAGCCCTTGCAGTTCTTGCTCGAGACGCCCGAGTAGCCGAGCCGCAGCGCCTCCGGGAAGGTCGCGAGCTCGCCGTCCGACTCGTCGATGATCACCGGGCGGTATCTGGCAAGCGCCGTCACCGGCCGGCTGAGCGCCGACTGGCGCTTGATCGGCTGCTCGATGAACAGGGTCGACTTCACCATGCGGGCCAGCGCCGGCGTCTCCTCGACGCGGCGCCACAATTCGACGATGCCGTCGACGTCGTCGAACTGCTCGTTGCCGTCGAGGGTGACGCGATAGTCGCCGGCGCCGGCATCGAGCACGGCGGCGATGCGGGTCAACCGGTCGAGGTCGGCCTTGATGTCGCCGCCGACCTTGAGCTTGTAGTAGCTCCCCTTGTAGTAGGAGACGACCTCTTCGAGGGTTTCCGGCAGGCCGTCATTGACCCTCTCCGACGCCGGCCGGTCGGCCGTCGTGAGCGGATCGACCAGGCCCACCGTATGGCGCAAGTCGATGGTCTCGCCTGGCCTCAGTCCGGCGAGGAAGGGAGCGAGCTGCGCACCCTCGATATCGGGCGTGAGCGGGGTCGTGCGGATGCCGGGCAGATTGCCCGCGATCATCCGGGCGAAGGACTGGCCGGTTGCCTTGCCCAGGGCGTCGAGGATGGCGCGGTCGAGCAAGGCGGGCCCATACGATGCCACCAGCGGATTGAGCCCCAGCGCCGCACCGCGCTTGTGCTGCTCGGTGTAAGTTCCAGCAAACAGATCGAAAGGTCTGGCGAAGTCCTGCGCACGATAAAGCTCGATCGCGAGGTCGAGCGACTGCCGCAACTGCTCGAGGTTCTGCGCGTCGGTGAAATCCGGGCTCTTCTCGAACCACTTGGCGGCCAGCGCCTCGGCCGCCACGCCCTCGCCGGTGCGGCCGTCTTCCAGGGCGACGCGCACGCGCAGGATCGCCTGCGTGCCTTCGGTCACGGTGATGACGCCGAAGCGGAACGGCAGGCGCAGGCGGAAATCGCGCTCGAAGCGGTCGACTTCCTGCAGCTTCACCTTCATGCGCCGGACTCCAGCAGACCTGCGACGTAGCCGATCATGCGCGCGGCGCAGGTCGGTCCGTCCGGCTCGTAGACAAAAGGCTCCATGGCGACCCAGCCGCGGTAGCCGGTTTCCCGCAGCGCGCGGACCACGGGCGCGAACCTGTCGTCGCCCTGCCCCGGCCCGCGCCGGTTGCGGTCGTTGAACTGGACATGGGCGACCAGCCCGCTCGGCATCCAGCGCCGGACGGCATCGGCCACCGGCTCGGGTTCCATCAGGCTGGCGGCCAGCGTGTCGACCATGATGTGCAGCGCCGGATTGGCGATCCTGCGCACGATCTCGGCTGCTTCGGCCAGGGTGTTGACGAAATTGCAGTCGGGCGTGGCCAGCGGCTCGATGCAATAGGCCACTTTCGCCTGAGCCGCCTGTTCGGCCGCCAGGATCCACGCCTCCTCGGCGCGCGAGGCATCGTCCGACGTCGTCACGCGGCGCTGCGCCGGCGAGCCGTGCACCAGATAGGTCGCCGCCCAGCTCGGCACAGAGATCGACCGACGCGCGCAGCACTTCGACGCTCTTCTGCCACACCGTGCGGTCGGACGTGGTGATCGAGAGACCCGCAGGCGCGGCCAGCAACCAGTGGAGGCCGCTTACCTCGATTCCCGCGTCCGCGCAGGTCGTGCGAATAGCGGCACGCCTGGCGGCTGGCATGCGCCATGCATCGTCGCCAAAGGTGAAGGGCGCCAGTTCCAGGCCGCCATAGCCGAGACCCGCCGCCAACGCACACTGACGCTCGAAGGAAAGCTCGCGGATCACCTCGTTGCAGAGAGACAGCTTCACCGGTGATCCTCGCCTTGCGATCGTTGCCTTGACTGGCAAATCCGCGTTCGCCAGTGTCAGCGAATGCGCGCCCATGATATCAGCGGGACGAAAGCGATGAACAGTTTCGTCGCCCGGCGCGCATGACGAAATTCTCGACCCTCGGCCGTCAATACTGGCCGACCGTCGTCCTGTTCGCTGTCCTGCTCGCGAGCTGGCAGCTCGCGGTGAGTTTCGGCGGCATTCGCGAATATCTGCTGCCCGCGCCCCTGTCGGTGTGGAATGCGCTGTGGCATGGCGACACCCAGTGGGCGCAGCATCTGTGGACCACGACCTTCGAGATCATCGGTGCCTTCCTGCTGGCCGCCGTCGTTGGCGTGCTGCTGGGCGTGGCGATCGCCTGGTCGCCGCTGATGGCCAACGCCCTGGTGCCGTTCCTCGTCTTCGTCAACACGCTGCCCAAGGTGGCGATCGCGCCCCTGTTCCTGATCTGGATGGGCTACGGCATCTTCCCCAACATGCTGATGGGCGCCCTGATCGGCTTCTTCCCGGTGGTCATCAACACCGCGGTGGGCCTGAGCCAGGTCGAGGCCGACATGCTCGACCTCGGCCGCGTCTTCAACGCGCCGAAATGGAAGATCTTCGCCAAGATCCGCATTCCCAACGCCCTGCCCTACATCCTGAGCGCGCTCAAGATCACGGCGACAGCCGCCGTGGTCGGCGCCATCGTCGGCGAGTTCGTCGCCTCGCAGAGGGGCCTGGGCTACGTCATCGTCACCACCCAGAGCAGCATGAACACTTCGGTGGCGTTCGCCGCGCTGATCTGGATATCCGTCGTGGGGCTCGTGCTCTATGGCGCCGTCGTCGTGCTGGCAAAGCTGTGGGCGCCGTGGGCCGAGGGCTTGGACTGAATCGGGGAAGGGTAAAGGGAGACAATCATGATCAGGACACGATCAATCACGCTGGCACTCGCACTGGCGGCGCTGTTGGCGGCAAGTACAGCCGCCTCGGCGCAGGAGAAGTTCACCTTCGCGCTCAACTGGTTCGCCGTCGGCGACCATGCCGCCTACTGGGTGGCGCTCGACAAAGGTTACTACAAGGCCAAGGGCCTCGACGTCACCCTGGAGAACTCCAAGGGCTCGGGCGATTCGATCGCCAAGGTCGATACCGGCCGCGCCGACGCGGGCCTGGCCGACGCCGCGGTGGTGATCGCCTCGGTCGGCCGCGGTACCACCATCAAGACGGTGGGCATGGTGTTCGACAAGACGCCGCTCAACATCTTCAGCCTCAAGAGCAATCCGCTCGCCAAGCCCAAGGACCTCGAGGGCAAGACGCTGGGCGCGCCTCCGGGCGACAGCCAGCGCCAGATGTTCCCGGCCTTCGCCAAGGTGAACGGCATCGACGCCGCCAAGGTCACCTGGGTCAATATCGAGCCCGCCGCCAAGATCGCCGCCGTCGCGGAGAAGCGCATGGACGGCGTCGGCGATTACTCGACCGGCCTGCCGCTCTACGAGAAGGCGGCCGGCAAGGGCAACGTGGTGATGATGCCGTGGGCCGATTTCGGCTTCGACATGTACTCGATGTCGATCATCGCCAGCGCCAAGACCATGAAGGAGCGCCCGGCCGTACTGAAGGCGTTCCTCGAAGCCTCCTACATGGGCTGGCGCGACGTCATGGCCGATCCCAAGGGCGCGATGGAGATCTTCAAGAAGCGCGTGCCCGAGGTCGACGTCGAGGTGATGACGCCCAACATGATGATCGGGCTCGGCCTGATGAAAACCGACCGCTATGCCAAGAACGGCATCGGCTGGATCGACGCGAAGAAGATGTGCGATTTGGTCGACCTGGTGAACACCTACATGGGCCTGCCCAAGAAGGTCGAGTGCAAGGACGTCTACACGACCGACTTCCTCACCAAGGTCGAGATGCCGAAGTAGCGACCCGAGAGTGGATCGCGACCTGATCGGCCTCGACGGGGTCGGCATGACATACGAGGCGGCGAGCGGCCCGGTCGAGGCCCTCGCCGGCATTTCGCTGTCGGTGGGGGCAGGCGAATTCGTCTCCCTCGTCGGCCCGAGCGGCTGCGGCAAGTCCACCCTGCTGCGCATCGTGGCCGGGCTGCGGCCCGCCACCGTCGGCACGGTGACGGTCGCCGGCGGCACCGTACGCGCGCCCATTCCCGACATCGGCATGGTCTTCCAGGCGCCGGTCCTGCTGAAATGGCGCTCGATCCTGCAGAACGTGCTGCTGCCGGCCGAGCTCGCCGGCAAGGACGCGGGCGCGCTGCAGAAGCGTGCGGAGCAGTTGCTGGATATGGCAGGACTGAAAGGGTTTGGCGACAAGCTGCCGCGCGAGCTGTCGGGCGGCATGCAGCAGCGTGCCGCGCTGTGCCGTGCGTTGCTGCTCGACCCGCCGCTCCTGCTGATGGACGAGCCGTTCGGCGCACTCGACGCCATGACGCGGGACGACATGGCGCTCGAGCTGCTGCGCATCTGGGGCGAGCGAGACCTGGCCCGCGAGGCGCGCAAGACGGTGCTGTTCGTCACCCATTCGATTTCCGAGGCGGTGTTCCTCTCCGACCGTGTGGTGGTCATGTCGCCCCGCCCCGGCCGCATCGCGGC
>CAWJJJ010000030.1:0-85959 GCA_963843185.1 uncultured Alphaproteobacteria bacterium | reverse complement strand
GCGGCGGCGGTCCTCGTTCACCGGCGCCACCATCAGCATGTAGGGGCTGTCGGTCTTGATGTCGAAGTACTCGCCGACATCCTCGCGCAGCACCGCCGGCGCGAACGGCCGGAACGATTTGCGGTATTTGACCTTGAGGTTGAGCGTCTTCTGCATCGAGGGCGACCGCGCATCGCCCAGGATCGAGCGGGCGCCCAGCGAGCGCGGACCGAACTCCATGCGGCCCTGCATCCAGCCCACGGCCTTTTCATCCGCCAGGGCCTGGGCGGTCTGCTCGATGGTCTGTTCGCGCGTGAGCACCGTGAACCTGGCGCCGGCTGCGGTCAGGCGCTTGGCGATCTCGTCGTCGGAATATTCCGGGCCGAGATAGCTGCCGGCCATGCCGTCGAGATGGCCGTTGAGCTTGCGGCTCTGGCCGAGATAGCCGTGATAGGCCGCGTAAGCGGCACCGACCGCGCCGCCGGCATCGCCCGCCGCCGGCTGCACCCAGATTCCGTCGAACAGGTTCTCGCGCAAAAGCTTGCCGTTGGCGACGCAGTTCAGCGCCACGCCGCCCGCGAGGCAGATGTTCTTCGCACCCGTCTCCTTCTTCACCGAGCGCGCCAGGCGCAGCACGATCTCCTCGGTGACGGCCTGCACCGACGCCGCGAGATCCATGTGGTGCTGGGTCAGAAGCTCGTCGGGCTTGCGCGCCTTGCCGCCGAATAGCTGGGCGAACTTCTCGTTCGTCATGCGCAGCCCGGTGCAGTAGTCGAAATAGGTCTGGTCGAGCCGGAAGGTGCCGTCTTCCTTGAGGTCGACGATGTTGGCGAGGATCGTGTCCTTGAACTTGGGCTCGCCGTAGGGCGCCAGGCCCATGACCTTGTACTCGCCCGAATTGACCTTGAACCCCGTGTAGTAGGTAAAGGCCGAATAGAGCAGGCCGATCGAGTGCGGGAAGTGGATCTCGCGCAGCATTTCGAGCTTGTTGCCCTGGCCCCAGCCGAGCGACGTCGTGGCCCATTCGCCGACGCCGTCCATGCACAGCACGGCAGCCTCCTCGTAGGGCGACGGGAAGTAGGCCGAGGCGGCGTGGCTCTGGTGATGCTCGCCGAACAGCAGGCGCTTCTGCCAGTCGAAGTCGGGCTGCCAGCGCTTCATCTCGTCGCGCAGCAGCGTCTTCTGGAACAGCTTTTCCTTCAGCCACAGCGGCATGGCCATGCGGAAGGAATTGAAGCCACGCGGCGCGTAGGCGAGGTAGGTCTCGAGCAGGCGCTCGAACTTCAGGAACGGCTTGTCGTAGAAGGCGACGTAGTCGACGTCGGCCAGCTTGATGCCGGCCGTGTCGAGGCAGTACTGCACGGCGTTCTGGGGGAAGGCCGAATCGTGCTTCTTGCGAGTGAAGCGCTCCTCCTGCGCCGCACCGACGAGCTGGCCGTCCTCGATCAGCGCCGCGGCGCTGTCATGGTAGAAAGCCGAGATCCCGAGCACGCGCATGGATGGCGTCCGCTCCCTCTAGAACAGGGTGTAGATGAAGGGCGCGATGGCCGAGCCCTTGGTCAGCACAATCAAGCCGCCGAAGATCACCATCATGATCAGGATCGGCAGCAGCCAGAACTTCTTGCGCTCCCGCATGAAAGCCCAGAGTTCGACGATGATGGAGCCCATAGCCGGTCCTTTCCGGATCAGAATTGGTTTTTCATCGATTGCGGCAGCGGCCCCGGCGGGGTGCGGTCGATCCAGTAGCTCTTGGCGTTGGGGTCGAGCCGCAGCCGGAGGAAGTCCTTGCCTGTCGCGCGCATGACGAGACCGATCGGCATGATGGTCAGGAAAAACAGCAGCCCGAGAACGATCGGGTTCATGACCTTGTAGAGCAGCAGCCCGAACTTCAGCCACAGCCGGTTGAGCGGGCCGAGCAGGCGCGGAAAGGTGAAGGCCACGACCAGGAAGACGGCCGCGACCGGCAAGGTCCAATGCCAGCCAACATGGCCGCGCCACCACGACAGCGCGCTGACGAGGGCGAAGAAGCCGGCGAAGACCAGGCCAAAGCCGCGGTCGGTGCCGGCTTTGACATGGTCCTCGCGTGAGTAGTCTTCGTGAAGCTGGCTGGTCGCCATCTGCTGACTGGTTCTGGGTCAAAAGCCTGATCGAGGGGCCCTTAACTCACTGATCCCAAACGCCAAGTCAATTGGCGCAATGCGATCGGCGATGCCTATTCCGCCGCGATGGCGGCCGAACCATAGGACAGCAGCGACGTCAGCGTCCGGCGCCAGACCGCAGTGGCCCGCTCGAAGCTCATGCCGTCACGGCGCCGCAGAACGATCCAGGCATCAAGCGACAGCGCCGCGCCGATGGCGTCGGCCAGCTCTTCCCGCGCCTGCTCGCCCAGCATCGCGAACTCCGGGGCGAACACTTCGAAAGTGGCCTGCCGCAACTCGTTCTTGGACGTCAGGCTGCGCTCGATGAGCGCCGGGTGATTGGCGAATTGCCCGGCCGCGACCCTGAGCGGCACGATCCTGTCGAAGATCTGCGCCAGGTTTTCCACAACCGAGGCAATGCGGGCCGGCAGCGGCCGGCTGCTCGAGAGCGGCTGGGGCACGACGATGTCGCCACGGACGCTGTCGACAACAGTTACGAAAAGTGACTCTACATCACCGAAATGCTGGAAGACCGACCGCACCGACACGTCCGCCCGCTTGGCGACCGCAACGACCGTTGGGGCTGTGCTGGTCTCGGAGATCATGGCCTTGGCGGCCGTGATGATCTTGCGGCGCGTCTCGGCCGCGCGCCGATTGCGTCCGTCAGAACGGCCCGTTTCAACCATGTGCGCCTCGCCTAAATGTGCCACTGCGTTGCCGCGCGGCAGTACCGCTGCTTCGCTCATTACGTATTCCTATCCGGAGTAACGGCGAACGGTGGCCAGTAGCCAATCCGTCGCCTATGGAGGGCGTGAAATAGGGGCCGACTAGGGCAGGAACAAGGTAAAGACCGTCGCACCACCATGAATACGAGCCATGCAATCTTCCCCCTCGCCGTGCTCTGGGACTTTGGCGGGGTCATCCTGAGCAGCCCCTTCGAGGCGTTCAACCGCTACGAGGCCGAGGCCGGACTTCCCAAAGATTTCATTCGCAGCCTCAATGCGCGCAATCCGGACGCCAATGCCTGGGCAAAAATGGAACGAAATGAGGTATCGCTCGAGGGGTTCGTGGCCCTGTTCGAGGAGGAGGCTCGCCAGCAGGGGTACCCGCTGGACGGCTGGCGGATTTTGCAGTCACTAAGCGGCGACGTTCGGCCGCAGATGCTCGAGGCGCTGCGCCGCTGCCGGGCGGTGCTGCGGGTGGCCTGCATCACCAACAACATGAAGTCCGGCGAGGGCCCCGGCATGGCGCGCAGCCCGGAGAAGGCAAAAGCCGTCGCCGAGATCATGAGCCTGTTCGAGCATGTCGTGGAATCGAGCAAGCTCGGCTTTCGCAAGCCCGACCCGCGGATCTATCGCCACGCCTGCGACCTCCTGGGCGTGCCGCCCGAGCGCTGCGTCTATCTCGACGATCTCGGCATCAACCTGAAACCCGCGCGCGCCATGGGCATGCGCACGATCAAGGTCGGCGATCCCGACGCGGCGATCGAGGAGCTTCAGGCGATGGTGGGCATTCCTCTGCGGAGCTGAACGATGAGCTTCGGTTACCGGCCGAAAAGGGGGCAGCGGTGAGGCGCACGGCGCGGCCGATCACGACCAAGTACCTGCAGAACGCCGCAGCGTTCTATCTTGAGCGCTATCCCAGCACGGCCGAGGGCCTGCGCCGCGTGTTGAACCGGCGCGTGCGCAAGGCCCAGATGTTCGAAGCGCCCGTGATGGACAACGTCGGCCAAGCAATCGACGCCATTGTCATGAAGTTCGTCGATGCCGGCGTGATCGACGACAAGGCCTTCGCCCAGACCAAGGCGCGGTCGCTCCACAGGCGCGGCACATCGACCAAGCTCACGCGCCAGAAGCTCAAGCTGGCCGGCATCGACCGCGACACGCTCGACCAGGCGATGGCAGGCCTGGACGAAGAACTCGACACCGATCCCCGCCAGCGCGAAGGACGCGCCGCGGCGGCCTTGGCGCGGCGCCGCCGCCTCGGCCCTTACCGGCCGGCGAAGGACCGCAAGGACAACCGGGCGCGCGACCTGGCAGCGATGGCGCGCGCCGGGTTCGACTACGACCTTGCCAAAAAGATGATCGACGCGGCGACCCCCGATGCACTGGACGAGGTCTGACGGCGCGGCCATGGTTCGACCATGACCGTCACGATCTGGCACAATCCCCGCTGCAGCAAATCTCGACAGACCCTCGACCTGCTGCGCAACAGGGGAATAGAACCCGCGATCCGGGAGTATCTCAAGCAGCCGCCGGGCAAGGCCGAGGTCGAAAGATTGATCGACCTCGTGGGCGGCGATGCGAAGGATTTGATCCGAGATGGCGAACCTGAGTTCAAGCAGCTCGGCAAGAAAAAGGCCGATCTCTCCAAAGCCGAGATCGTCAAGGCGATCGCCGCGAATCCGATCCTGCTGCAGCGGCCCATCGTCGTCGCCGGCAAGCGCGCCGCCCTCGGCCGGCCGCCCGAAGCGGTATTGCCGCTCCTGAAATAGTGCCATGGTCGGACGGGTTCGCCTCTGGTCGGCCTACATCCTCTTCTTCTATGTCGTCACGCATCTGCTCAACCATGCTCTCGGCCTGATCTCGCTGCGCGTGCTCGAGGTCGGCCGGACGGGGTTCGTCTTCATCTGGCACAATCCGCTCGGCCAGACCGTTCTATATGGAGCCCTGTTCACCCACTTCTTCCTGGCCTTGTGGTCGCTCTACCGCCGTCGCGCGCTGAAGCTGTCGCGCTGGGAGTGGACGCAATTGGGTTTGGGCGCGCTGATCATCCCCCTGGGCGCGCTCCATGTCGTCGGCACGCGCCTGGCGCATGAGCTCTATGGCGTGGAGCCAGGCTATCCCTGGGTCCTGGGATCGCTGGTCGTCAGCGACTGGACCTCGATCGCACGCCAGTTCCTGCTGCCCCTGGTCGTCTGGCTGCATGCCTGCATCGGGCTGCACTTCGCCTGGCGCCTGAAACACTGGTATCGCGCCTGGCTGCCCGCGCTCTATGCCGTCGCGTTGCTGGTTCCCGTCGCCGGCATCGCGGGTGCCGCGATCGCCTTGCGCGACGTCGCCGACCTCGCCCAGCAGCCGGGCTTCCTCGAGAACCTGTTCGCCCGCGTGCAGGCGCCGCCGCCTGCCGATATCGCCAATCTCTACGCGATTTCCCGCAACCTCCAGATCGGGGCGTTGGTCCTGCTCGTCGGCATCCTCGGCGCGCGCCCGTTGCGCGAACTCTGGGAACGACGCGCCGGCGTCGTGCGCCTCGACTACAGCGAGCGCCGCAGCGTTGCCCATCCGGCCGGACTCACCATCCTCGAGATGAGCCGCATCGCCGGCATTCCCCATGCCTCGGTCTGCGGCGGCCGCGGGCGCTGCTCGACCTGCCGGGTCCGCATCGGCGGCGAGGATCGCGCCAAGCTGCCGCCGGCCTCGCCGGAAGAACAGAAGGTGCTGGCGCGCGTCGGTGCGCCGGCCAACGTGCGGCTGGCCTGCCAGCTGCGCCCGCCGCCCGGCCGCTATCGCGTGACGCCGCTCCTGCCTGCCTCGTCCGGCCCGGTCGAGGCCTATCGCCGGCAGCCCCAGGCGCATGGCGGCGAGCACTATGTCGCCATCCTGTTCGCCGACATCCGCGGCTTCACCTCGATCTCGGAGGGCAAGTTGCCCTATGACGTGGTGTTCCTGCTCAACCGCTACTTCCGCGCGACCGGACAGGCCATCGAGGCGGCCGGCGGCAGGGTGGACAAATTCATCGGCGACGGCGTGATGGCGATCTTCGGCCTTGCCACGGGGCCCGAGGTCGCCTGCCGGCAGGCGCTCGACGCGGCGCGCCGTATGGCAGTGGCGCTCGACGATCTCAACGAGGCGATGTCGGGCGACATCGACCAGCCGTTGCGCATCGGAATCGGGTTGCATTCCGGTCCGAGCATCGTGGGCGAGATGGGCTATGAGCGCGCCACCCAGCTCACCGCCATCGGCGATACGGTGAACACCGCAAGCCGCCTGGAGACTCTCACCAAGGAATTCGGCGTCGAGCTGGTCGTTTCCCAGGAACTGCTCGACCAGGCCGGCGTCGATCTCGCAGCCCATGCCCGCCATGATGTCGAAATCCGCGGCCGGCAGGGCCGTCTCATGGTGCGTGCCGTCAAACGGGCAGCCGATCTCACGGCAATGTCATAAGAATTTCGTTGCTCAATAGCTGGCCGGGGTAAGAATCCGGCGACAATGGAGGTGACCATGCGTTCGACCCTTCTCGCGGCTGCTGCAGTGCTGTCTCTCGGCCTTTCGGCAACCGCCTTCGCAGCCGGCGGCGCCGATCCAGCGCCTGGCCAACAGGCCAAGCCCGCCGACGCCAACTTCACGCGCGCCAAGGCGATGATCGAAGCCAGGGACTACAAGGGCGCGCTGCCGCTCCTGCAGCAGGTCGTCGCCCGCGACCCCCGCAACGCCGACGCCTACAACCTGATGGGCTATGCCACGCGCTCGAGCGGCGATGCCAACGGCTCGCTGCAATACTACCAGCAGGCGCTCGCCATCGACCCCCGCCACCTAGGCGCGCATGAATATGTCGGCGAGGCCTACCTGATGCTCGATCGTCCCGCCGACGCCCAGGCGGAACTCGCTCGTCTCGACTCGCTGTGCGTCTTCGGCTGCAGCGAATACCGTCAGCTCAAGGCGGCGATTGCCAGCTACAAGACGGGCAAGAAGCCGACGAACTAGCGCGTTCATACGCGCTGGCGGGCGGCAGCGCCTTCTGAGGCGCGAGTCGTGACCGTCCGCGGCCGCTGTCCCGCACCGCGCAGAAAAGGCAATGCGTCAGTGCGCCACCAGCAGCGGCGCCGTCATGCTGGCCAGCAGGGTGCGGCTGGCGCCGCCGAGCACCAGTTCGCGCATGCGCGAATGGCCGTAGATGCCCATGACGATGAGATCGACGTCGTCATCGGCAGCGCGTGACAGGATCACGCCGCCGATATCGGAATCGGCGGCGGTGTCACGCTGGACGGTCACCTTGACACCGTGACGGGCGAGCCACTGGGCGACGTCGGCGCCCGGCTCTTCGCGATCGGCACCCTTCTTGGGGTCGATCTCCAGAACGATCACCTTGTCCGCGGCCTTGAGCAGCGGCAGGGCGCCGGTCGCCGCCCGCACGGCCTCGCGACCACCGTTCCAGCACAGCATCACCGTCTTGCCCAGCGCCTTGCCGACACCGATATGCGGCACGATCAGCACCGGACGCGCACTCGCCATGACGACCTCCTCGGCGAGATCGGACGGCGTGCCCGTGGGCTGATTATCCGGGTCGGCCTGGCCCACGATCACCAGATCGGCAAAGCGGGAATGCGCCACCATGGCCTCTTCGACATAGCCATCGGTGACGCGCCATTCGCTGGAGATGCTCTTGCCGACGGCGTTCTTGAAGGCCGCTGCCGCCACGGCCTCGTCGGCCTTCACCACCGCCTCGTAGGTCTTGTACAGGCTGTCCATGGCCGGGCCGGCATCGCTGAAGGCCGGGGCCTCGAAGGCCTGGCGGACATGCAGGCCGATCACATGGGCGTCGAAACGCTCAGCCAGTCCCACCGCGATTTTCAACCTTGTGGCCGTGCCGCGGCCCGCGTCGCAATGCACCAAGATCGTCTTGAGACTCATGCCGCCCTCCCGGTCGTTTGCATCCAGCGTACAACGGCGAGCGGCCTAATGGGGACGCGAAATTCGCCCCGGGCGAGGGCTGGTGCGGCCTTTCCCCGGCGCGGTCCGGCCCGCTATGCTCGGGCCGGATAAACGCCCATTCACGCCGCCGCTTCCGGAGGGCCTTCCGCGATGAGCACCGTTCCCGTTCCCCTCGTTTTCGGCGACTACGCGCTGGAAGACCGCTACCGACTCGACAAGGGTCGCGTCTACCTCACCGGCATCCAAGCGCTGGTGCGCCTGCCCATGATGCAGCGCCAGCGCGACCTTGCCGCCGGCCTCAATACCGGCGGCTTCATCTCCGGCTATCGCGGCTCGCCGCTGGGCATGTACGACAACGCGCTGTGGACCGCGAAGCGTTACCTGAAGGAGAACAACATCCACTTCCAGCCGGGCCTCAACGAGGACCTGGCGGCGACATCGGTGTGGGGCACGCAACAGGTCAACCTGTTCCCCGGCGCCACCGTCGATGGCGTGTTCTCGATCTGGTACGGCAAGGGCCCAGGTGTCGACCGCTCGATGGACGTGCTGAAGCACGGCAATGCCGCCGGCACCTCGCCGCATGGCGGCGTCATCGCGCTGGCGGGCGACGATCATGGCTGCCAGTCCTCGACCCTGCCGCACCAGAGCGAGCAGGTGTTCGCCGCCGCGATGATCCCGGTGGTCAATCCGGCCAACGTCCAGGAGTATCTCGACTTCGGCATGCTGGGTTTCGCTCTGTCGCGCTACTCGGGCTGCTGGATCGGCTTCAAGGCGATCTCCGAGACAGTCGAGTTCTGGCGCTTCGGTATGGGTCGATCCCGAGCGCATCAAGATCGTGATGCCGACCGACTTCCAGCTGCCGCCCGGCGGACTGGGCATCCGCAATCCCGACGCGCCGCTCGACGCCGAGAAGCGCTTGCACGGGCCCAAGATGGCGGCGGTCAAGGCGTTCGTGCGCGCCAACGGCTTCGACAAGATGGTGATCGATCCGCCGCGCGCGCGCATCGGCATCATGACGACGGGCAAGGCCTATCTCGACACCCGCCAGGCGCTGGAGGATCTCGGCATCAGCGAGGAGCGCGCCCGCACCCTCGGCATCTGCCTCTACAAGGTCGGCATGACCTGGCCGTTGGAGCCGGAAGGCGCACGGCGTTTCGCCGAAGGCCTGCAGGAGGTCATCGTCATCGAGGAGAAGCGCTCCAACCTCGAGGACCAGCTCGTCCGCCTGCTCTACAACCTGCCGGCCGACCGCCGGCCGCTGGTGATCGGCAAGACCGACGAGACCGGCCAGATCATTCTGCCGAGCGAGGGCGAGCTGACGCCGACCGGCGTCGCCATGGTAATCGCCGGCCGCCTGATGAAGCACGGCGGCGAATCGCCCGAGCTGCAGCAGCGCCTGGCGCGGCTCGAGGCCAAGGAGAAGCTTCTGGCCGCACCGCCGTCCAAGGTGGCGCGCACGCCGTACTTCTGCTCGGGCTGCCCGCACAACACCTCGACGCGCGTGCCCGAGGGCAGCCGGGCGATGGCCGGCATCGGCTGCCACGGCATGGCGATCTGGATGCCCGAACGGCGCACGTCGCTCATCAGCCACATGGGCGGCGAGGGTGTCAGCTGGATCGGCCAGGCGCCGTTCAGCGCCGACAAGCACATCTTCCAGAACCTCGGTGACGGCACCTATTACCACTCCGGTCTGATGGCGATCCGCCAGGCCGCCGCCGCCGGCGTCAACATCACCTACAAGATCCTGTTCAACGACGCCGTGGCCATGACCGGCGGCCAGCCGCATGACGGGCCGCTGAACGTTCCCGACATCACCAAGCAGGTCGCGGCCGAAGGCGCCAAGCGGGTCGTCGTGGTCACCGACGAGCCGGACAAGTATCCGATGGGCACCGACTTCGCGCCCGGCGTCACGATCCGCCATCGCGACGAGCTCGACGCAGTCCAGCGCGAGCTGCGCGAGATCCCCGGCCTCACCGTACTGGTCTACGACCAGACCTGCGCCGCCGAGAAGCGCCGCCGCCGCAAGCGCGGCACCTTCCCCGATCCGGCCAAGCGCGTGTTCATCAACGACGCGGTGTGCGAGGGCTGCGGCGATTGCTCGGACAAGAGCAACTGCGTGTCGGTCAAGCCGCTCGAGACCGAGCTCGGTCGCAAGCGCCAGATCGACCAGAGCAACTGCAACAAGGACTTCTCCTGCGTGAACGGCTTCTGCCCGAGCTTCGTGTCGGTGCATGGCGGCGCGGTCCGCAAGGCCAGGCGCCCGCAGTTGACGGTCGTGCAGGACGATCCGTTCGCGTCGTTGCCGCTGCCCGCGATGCGGCCTCTCAGCGAGCCCTACGGCATCCTGGTCACCGGCATCGGCGGCACGGGCGTGATCACCGTCGGCGCCCTGATCGGCATGGCGGCCCATCTCGAGGGCAAGGGCTGCACCGTGCTCGACTTCACCGGGCTCGCGCAGAAGAACGGCGCGGTGATGAGCCACGTCCGCCTGGCGCCCAAGCCCGAGGAGCTGCACGCCGTGCGCATCGCCGCCGGCGGCGCCAACCTGGTGCTGGGCTGCGACATGGTCGTGGCCGCCGCACCAGCCGCGCTGTCGCGTATCGAGCAGGGCGTCACCAAGGCCGTGATCAACGGCCATATCCAGCCGGTCGCGGCGTTCGTGACGAACGGCGACATGGACCTGGGCGCCGAAGCCATGATGAAGACGATCCGCGACGCGGCCGGCGAGGAGGCCACCACCTTCGTCGACGGTACCGGCCTTGCCACGGCGATCCTGGGCGATTTCGATCGCCACCAACCTCTTCATGCTGGGCTATGCCTGGCAGAAGGGACTGGTGCCGCTGTCGCTCGAGGCCCTGATGCGCGCCATCGAGCTGAACGGCGTCGCGGTCGAGGGCAGCAAGCGCACCTTCGACTGGGGTCGCCTCGCCGCCCACAACCTCGCCGCGGTGCAGGCCGCCGCGAAGCCGACGCTTCGGATCGAAAAGCCCGTGGCGCGCACGCTGGGCGATATCGTCGCCAAGCGGGTCGAGCTGCTGACGGCCTATCAGGACAAGGCCTATGGCGCGCGCTACGCCGCCTTCGTCGACAGGGTCGCCAAGGCCGAGAAGGCCAAGGCGCCGGGCCGCCATGGGCTGGCGGAAGCCGTCGCCAAGTCGCTCTACAAGCTGATGGCCTACAAGGACGAGTACGAGGTCGCCCGCCTCTACAGCGACGGCGAGTTCCTGAAGAAGCTCGGCACGCAGTTCGAGGGCGACTACAAACTGACTTTCCACCTTGCGCCGCCGCTGTTCGCCGAGCGCGATCCCGCGACCGGCCAGCTCAAGAAGCGCGAGTACGGCGCCTGGGTGATGCCGATGTTCCGCTTCCTCGCCTCACTGAAGCGCCTGCGCGGCACGCGGCTCGACGTCTTCGGCTACTCCGAGGAACGCCGCATGGAACGCCGCCTGATCGGTGAATACGAAGCGACCGTCGACAGCCTGCTGGCCTCGCTCGACCAGAACAACCATGGCCTGGCCGAGCAGATCGCGGCGGTGCCCGAGACGATGCGCGGCTTCGGTCACATCAAGGAAAAGAACGTGGCGGCAGCCAAGGCGCGCGAAGCGAGCCTGCTCGCCGCCTACCGCAATCCAGCGGCGCAGTCGGCCGCCGCGGAATAGCGATCGAAGAGAGAGCGGGACGCCCGCGCTTCCCAATGGGGTTGGGGGAGGAAGCGAAGGCGCCCCGGGTAGACGTGCCGTCCACGAGGGAGGTTGGCGGCGGCACAACCGCGCTATAGGCCGGTTGCCTGGGGAAAGTAAGCGCAATCAGGGGTCGTAAAATGCACACCTGACACCCGTTGGATGTCGGTCAGGCCCTTCCGGATTGGTGCGAGAAAGACGCTGGATCGAACCGTCCGCCGGGGCCGCCCTTGCTGCCCAGCCGGTCGAGTGCACGCTGCCACTTGGCGGCGAAGTCGACGTCGAACACCAGCCCGGCATCGCCGTCGACCACAAGCCAGGCATTGTCCTGCATTTCGCGGTCGAGCTGGCCCGGCGCCCAGCCCGAATGGCCCAGCGCCAGCCAGGCGTCCTTGGGCCCGCTGCCGCCGGCCATGTCCTTCAGGATCTCGACCGAGGCGGTGAGCGCCATGCCGCCTTCGATCAGCATGGTCTCTCCGTCGCGCTTGTAGTCCGCCGAATGGAGCACCAGGCCGCGCGCGGTCTCGACAGGACCGCCGAACAGCACCGGCCGCTCAGCCGCCGCCTTCGACACCTCGATGCCGAGCTGCTTGTAAACCTGGCCCAGCGGCAGGTCCTCGACCTTGTTGTTGACGATGATGCCCAAAGCACCGTCGTCGTCGTGCTTGCATATGAACACGACGCTCTTCTGGAAACGCTCGTCCGGCATGGACGGCGCGGCGACCAGGAAGCGGCCGACCAAGGAAGCGGCGGGGGAGCCTGACCCGGGCATGATTCGATGATCCTCCAAATCCATGGGGATTGTCAGGGCAAAGATCAAGCCAGGCAGTCCTCTATTGGACAAATCCCGACCCCTCGCCTAGGGTCCGCCGGTTCGCGAGACTGCCCTGTTCGGGTGGTATTTTAAGGAGCAAAAAATGGCGAAAGTCGGCGACAAGGTGCCCAGCGCCACGTTGCGCATGCTGGGTCCGGAGGGGCCGAAAGCGGTCACCACCGAAGAACTTTTCGCGCCCGGGAAGAAGGTTGTTGCCTTCGCCCTGCCGGGTGCCTTCACTCCCACTTGTTCAGCAAAGCACGTGCCCGGGTTCGTGGCCGAAGCAGCTGCGCTGAAGGCGAAGGGTGTCGACACCATCGCCTGTATTTCCGTCAATGACGCGTTCGTGATGGGCGCCTGGGGCAAGGACCAGAAGGCTGGCGACAAGGTCATGATGCTGGGCGACGGCAATGGCGAGTTCACCCAGGCGATGGGCCTCACCATGGACGGCTCCAAGTTCGGCCTCGGCACGCGCAGCCAGCGCTACGCCATGATCGTCGACAACGGCGTCATCAAGGACCTGTTCGTCGAGAAGCCGGGCGCCTTCGAGGTGTCCTCGGCCGAGAACGTCCTGAAGCATCTCTAGCACGCAGCGGCCGCTACGCGAGATCGACGGCGGGACGAAAGTCCCGCCGTTTTCTTTTGGCGCCGGACCGTCAGCGATCGCGATAGAGGACCAACCCGACCTGTCCGTCGCGGAAGACTTTTGTCTTCACCACCGGTGCGGCGGCCGGCCGATCCAGCGACCTCAGCAGCTCATCCCTGATCACGGCGAGGGCCTCGCCGCTCAGGTTGTGAACCGACCATGCCAAAACGGGGCAGCCCTCTCCATCCAGGCGTTGTCGCAGGTTGTCCCTCAAGTCCACCGGGAGTTTGTGCGCCATGATCTCTTCCGCGAAGACGAGCTGCGGAAGCGCGAAGCCCTGGAGATACCGCCCGTACGCGCTCGCATAGAGGATCTCGGCGAAACCCGGCTTGTACCAGGCGGAACGATCAGCCGTTACGACCGGCACGATCTGTTCACGACATTCCGGGATGGTTCTAATCCACTCCGCCGATTCCCGAAACGGCTCATAGAGCGAGGTTGAGTGCCTGGTCGGGAGTCGCTCCACTGCGATCGTCGCCATTGAAAGCACGATGGCCGAAAGCGCGAGATTGACGACCAACCGGATGGGCCGAGGCGCGCCGGCCATGGCCGCATCGTACGATCTGGCGGAAAACCCCCACAGAAACGGCGAGATGACGAGGAAATTCCTGTCGAAAAAATTCGGCGCGAAAAGCGTGGAACCGACGATGCCGCCCAGCAGGACCAGGAACGGTACGCCGACGAGCAGGGCGGTGACCGGATCCAGCGGAAACGAGGCCAGGGAAGACCGCGGCGCGAGCGATCGGGCGCTTCGCCGGTACAAGACGAACACGCCGACGCAGATCGCAAGCGCCAGGCTTCCGGCGGTTCCGAACGAGTACTGCCCGCAGGATTCGAGGACGCGATAATACCAATCCGGGTCGTTCCGGTACCAGTTGCTTCCGAGGTTTGCCTGGGAAAACGGAATGACGACAGACTTTACGTACACCGCCGATGATATCAGCAGAAGGGCAGCGGCGCCCATCATCGCATATCGCTGGCGCGGCTTGAAAAGCGCGAGAATGATCAGGGCCGCCACGCACTCATACAGGATGTAGAAGTGCACGAACGATCCGACGGCCATGACGACGATCAGGCCGACCAGGGACCGCGGCAGGCGCGCGTCTCGCTGCTGGCGCTCGGCCAGGAGAGAGAGGCAAAGCGCCAGGATTCCGGCGCTGATGAGAAGGCAGAGCGCATAGGGACGGGCGTTCTGTGATTGAACGAACCAGAAAGCGATCCGCTCGCGATGGCGCCGCCAAACAGCCGGGCGGGCAGGCTGAAGGTACCTTTCGTTGCCGCAATGAATATCAGCAGAGCCTCGCCCATCGACAGGGCGCTGAAGCTGCGCAGGGCAGCATCGGAGTCGCCCACGATCTGGGAATAGGCAAAGAGGGCGGCATAGTAGAGCGGTGGATGCACGTCGGTCGCGATGCGAGTAGCCAAATTGCCGACGCCGCCGACAGGTTCGACGACCCATGCGGTAATAAGCTCATCGAACCAGAAGCCATGCGCCTCCAGACCGACAAATGCGCCCGCTACGCCGATGAAACAGGCGACGCCGAAGCACGCGATCTCGAAGCGACTCTCGACGCCGAGCCATGTTGCCGGGTTTCGGGGCGTAGCGACCTGCAGCGGCTGCATGTCAAACCGCGAACGCTGCTAGCGATTGAATATGAAGGCGAATTTCTCGCGCATGTAACGCCGCTGAAACGTCTCGCGCAGGCGCCAAACGCCAGCGTCGACGACGAAATGCGCCATCACCACACCGACAAAAACGCCAAACGTTGCCCGCCCCGACGGAGACGCCAGCCAGTCCGGCGCCAACGCCATGTTCAGAAGAAGACCTCCAAGCGTCGCCATGGCCAGAAGAACAAGCAGTGACGCGATCGGCTTTTTCCTGCCCACGCTGACAAAGCCCATGAACACCAGGTACTGCAGTCCGTGGCTCAGGGCATATCCGAGAGTTGCCGAGACCGCATCGGAGAAGACGAATGTCGGCAGGAAGAACAGCGTCCCGAACAGGAAGAACACAAGCCGCAACCGGTTTGTCCTGAGGGCGGGAGTCTTGATGACCGAGACGCAGAAGGCGATCGGCAGTAGCCCGCAGAGCACGGCACCGGCGTGGTGAAGCGACGTGAATTCAGAGGACAGATTTGGCAGTCCGATATCGAAGAGATGAAAAAATCCCATCATTCCGGCAACGGCCGACAGCGCCAGGGTCCGCCGCTCCCAGCTCGACAGCGGCACGCCATCAGTGCCCACGGCGATGAAACTCAGGAGACCTGAATTCTGCTTCTGGTAATGCCACAATTGCCAACAAAAGAATGGGATCAGCAGGTACAGGCTGAGGGAAGGATCAAGAAAACAGAACGCCGCGGCACTGCCGGCCACGAGAAGGCCAGGCACGATCAGGTATCGGAGAGGGTTTGCGCGAAAATGCGAACGCATCACCGGGTCGGTGTAAAACCAGCCGGTCGATGCGACATGGAAATTGGCGCCGATAAAATTCAAGGCAGCGACGATGAACAACGCCGACGTGGTTTTCGGGATGACGTGTTGCGCGAAGGGGATGGCCGCAAAAGGCAGCAGGCTCGCGAACGAGACCAGCGGCAGGAACAGATGCCAGACGTTCGCCCGGCTCCCCGTGCGGAGGCTGTAGGCGGCATCGCCTTACGAGCTGATCGTCATTGCTACCGGCTGCCTTCCGCCCGAATCGGCGACGTCAAAGTCGGGCAGTGATAGTCCGGCCGCCTGCCGGGTGGTCGCAATTGATCAATTGTATCAATCTTGGCGTCTCGCCTGCCTCTCGTCGGACGCCTGGGGACAAGGCGCCGCCCCTGTCACAATAACTTCATCCATTGCCAGCCGATCGGTAACGCGGCGTTCGCATGGTGCGCTCCCAACGAGCGTTGCCATGCCCTCATCTTTATCCGCCGATGTCTCTCCGCCAGCGCGTCGACAGCGGTGGCTGTCCGTCCTGGCCAAGGCGCGTGAGGTTCGAATCGTCGTCGGAGTTCCACCAGTTGGCGGCGATATCGACGGTCTTTTGCTGCAGCGCGATAACCGCGTTCTCGTGGCTGCCGATGTAGTTGACGTGGGCGAAACAGGTCACCGGAACGATCTTCAGCTTGTTCAGGATGAAACGTGGCACATTATTGCCCGACGTCGAGTTGGGGTCGACCAGGCCCAGATTCTTCCAGCCGCAGCACCGGACCCCCGCGAAGCTTGCCTGCACGCTGGGTAGCGGCGGCAGGCTGCATGGAAGCGACGGTTTGGTTACAGACCCAAGACAGGGGATGGAGACGGGGGATAAGCCTCTACAGCGTCACGCCGCCATTCACATGGATGGTCTGGCCGGTGACGTAGCTCGCCGCCGGCGAGCACAGGAAGGCGATCACCGCCGCCACTTCCGCCGGCTTGCCGTAGCGGCCCATCGGCACCAGCGCGCTCATCTGCGCCATGCGGTCGCGCGAGAGGGCGACATGCGCATCGGGGTCCTTCTCGATCAGGCCGGGGGCCACGCAATTGGCCGTGCCACCCGACGGCGCGATCTCGACCGCGAAGGCGCGCGCCAGCGCCTCGATGCCGGCCTTGGCCGCAGCCGACGCGGGAAAGCTGGGCAGGCCGCGGGCAAAGGCATGCGCCACGAACGACGATACGCCGATCATGCGCCCGGAAGCGCCGGCCTTGACCAGCCACGGCTTGGCCGCCGTTACGAGCTCGAAGAAGGCCGAGGTCATGGCGGCGAGGCCCGCGTCCCAGCCGGCGCGGTCGATCTCGCCCACTGGGCGGCGGTCGGCGAAGCCCGCGTTGCTCACCACGACATCGAGCCGGCCGAACTTTTGCGCGGTCTCCTCGACCAGACGTTGCGCCACACCGGGCTGGGCGAGATCGCCCAGGAGAACCAGCGCCTCGGCGCCGGCGCCGCGCACAAAGCTTGCGACCTTGTCGGCGCCCGCGCGGTTCTTGCGGGCATGGACCGCGATCGCGGTGTCGGGCGCGGCGAGAGCGTGCGCTGTCGCGGCGCCGATGCCGGAGGAGGCGCCGGTGATCAGAACGACTCGGGTCATCGGGCGGGCTCCGGCTGGTGACAGCAGACGCAGAGCTTGTTGCCGTCGGGGTCGCGAAAATAGGCGCCGTAATAGTCGGCGTGATACTGCGGACGAAGTCCGGGAGCACCCTCGGAAAGACCGCCGTGGGAGAGCGCCACGGCGTGGCAGCGATCGACGGCCGCGCGATCGGGCGCCAGCAGGGCCAGCATCTGGCCGTTGCCGGGCGAGGCCGGCTGGCGATCGAACGGCCGGCCGATCAGGAACAGGGGACGCGCCACGCCGGGCGTCAGCCAGCCCGCCCAGCCATTCTCCGGCTCCTTGAACTTGAGTTCCAGGCCCAACACGGGCAGGACGGCCGAATAGAAGGCGAAGGCTCGGTCGAAATCGCCGATGCCGACATGGACGTGGGAAATCATCTCGGCGCCAAGGATAGCATCGGCTAGCGGCAGGCGTCGCGCACGACCGGCGCCAGGGTTTCGGCGAAGCGTCGCGAGCCCTGCGGGGAGAAGTGGCCGTAGTCGACGAAATCAGCACTGCCGAAGGTTTTTTGCGGCACGGCGACATAGATGTCGCCCAGCTCCTTCGCTGTGCGGGCCAGCAAGGCGTTCAATTTCTGCTGGATCGGCCAGAGGTCGCGGTCGCGCACCAGCGGCAGCCAACCATAACGGCCGTCACCCTGAAGTCTGTCGCGGTTGAGAAGCTGGCCCACCCAGATGGTGACGACGCCGCGTTGACGGTCGATCGCCGAGATCGAGCGCACGTTGCGCTCGAACAGAGCTTCGAGCGCCGGATCAGCGCCGCTCACAGGCTCCTTGCCGTAGGGATCGGTGAAATAATGGACGGTGTCGATGTTGGCGCTCAAGATCCGCATCACCATGGTGAGCAGGGGCGAGATCGTGACGTGTGAGCCGCCGACCCGGCGGGTCTTGAGCGAATTGACCTGGCTCGGCAAGTGGAAGTCTGCATAGGCCGGATCGAGATCGGCAATGTGCGAATTGCGCAGGTCGTTCCAGCCGACATAGTAGATCGCGCAGCGCGGCGGCTTGCCAAACTTTGTCTGGTAGAACGCGGTCTGGATCAGCTGCTCGACGGAGGTGTAGCCCGGCACGCCGTGATTGACGACGAAGAAGCGATCCGCTCCCAGCGCCTCGCCCAGCCGGTCGCTCCAGGTGTCGCCCTCGCCGGCGCCGATGTCGTAGGTCGTCGAGCCGCCGAAGGTCGCCACGACGTTGCGGCCCGCCAGACTGCCCGGCGCGGGATCGCGCCCGCGCGTGCCCTCCGAGGTGTGACTGATCGCAAGCCCTGTCGAGCTGGTGAGCCGGAGTGAGGGAATTGGCACGGCCTGCAGCAGGGGATGCCATTGGAAGCGCTGCGGCTCCGCGGTGGCTGGCGGCAGCAGGGACGCGGTGGCAAAACCGGCGCGTTCCAGGACGTAGGAGCCGACCCCCCATCCGAACTCGATCGCCGCCAGGACGAGAAGCAAAGCCGCCAGCCGCGGCCAGCGCACGAGCGCGATCGCCAGGGCGAGCAGCGCCAGCAAGTAGAGGAAATAGTGAGCCCGCGGACCGACCGCCCGCAGCTCATCGATCGCGGCCAGCCAGCCGGCCGCCAGGATGACGGCCGACGCCAGGGCACAAGCGAAGAGGGCCAGGATCGCCCGCTCGAACCGGTAGGGGCGGCTTAGGCCGACATACGTCAACACCCGGTTCGACATGTCGGACACGCCCTCGATCCAGCGATGCCGGCGATATTATTTCAATGACGGAGAAATGGCGCGCCCGAAGAGATTCGAACTCCTAGCCTTCTGATTCGTAGTCAGATGCTCTATCCAGTTGAGCTACGGGCGCATGGCCGGACGACCTTTTGGGGGGCCGGCGAAGAGGCGCGCACCCTAATGAAACTGCCCTGCCGTTGCAAGCAGTGACACCGGCCGCAGAACGCCCGAGGAAAGGGTGCACATCGTGGGCCAAGTCCCTCAGGCAACTGGGAAAACGAAGCTTGTCGGTTTCCGTTGCTTTCCTGTAGCACGACGCGGAGGCGCCCAATTGATGATGCCAGGACAGGGTCGAGGCCAACAATGGCGCAAGCGTCCGACGATGCGCGTTCGTCTCAGTCGCGTACCAAAGGCCGTGGGCGTAAGATGACGGCCATGGCCTTTCGCATTGTTGCTCTCCTCGGACTGCTACTTGGCCTGGCAACGGCGGTGCACGCCCAGGACGTCTCGCCGGCCGACAGCTCGGCGATCCGCGCCATCATCCAGTCCCAGGTCGACGCCTTCCGGCGCGATGATGGCGATGCCGCCTTCGGCTACGCCTCGCCCGCGATCCACGGCATGTTCGGGCGGCCCGACATCTTCATGGACATGGTGCGGCAGGGTTACCAGCCGGTGTATCGCCCGAAGGTCTTCGACTTCGGCGAGATCGTGACCCTGAACGGACAGGTCACCCAGAAGGTCCATGTCGTCGGGCCCGACGGCCGTCCGGTGACTGCGTTCTATCCGATGACGCAGCTGCCCGACGGCAGCTGGCGCATCGACGGCTGCTACCTGCAGGCGCCCGACGACCATCAGGCCTGATCCGTCTCGGCAATTTCCGTCATGAATCGCGTATCGCCGAAGGTGCTGGCGCTGCTGGCCGTTCTCACGCTCGTATGGGGCACGAACTGGCCGTTGTTCAAGATCGCGCTCGACGAACTGCCGGTGCTCACCTTCCGCTCCATCGTGCTGTTGGCGGGGGCCCTCACGCTGACGGTGGTCCTGCTGGTGCGCGGCGAGAGTTTCGCCGTGCCCAGGGGCAAGTGGCCGGCGCTGATCGCCGCCTCGGCGATGAACATCTTCGTCTGGAACATCGCGACCTCGCTCGCCGTCCTCTACATCCCGTCGGGCCACGCCTCGGTGCTGGCCTACACCATGCCGCTCTGGGTGGCTTTGATCGGCTTCACGGTGTTCGGCCAGCGGCTCACGGGCCGCCTGCTGGCCGCGATCCTGATCGGCGCCGCCGCCGTAGTGGCGTTGATGGCGCCCAACTTCCAGACCTACGCCCAGGCGCCGGCCGGTCTCTTCTGGGGCCTGTTCGCGGGCTTCTGCTGGGCGGTCGGCACCTTCGTCGTCAAGCGCACGAGCTGGCCCGGCATGGGCCTTTCGCTCACCTTCTGGCAGGTCGTGATCTGCCTGCCGCCGGTCCTGCTGGGGGCGCTGGTGTTCGACGGCCTGCCGACGCACTGGCCGTCGACCAAGGCGCTGGTCGCCACGATCTATACCGGCGCCATCCCGATGGCGCTGGGCACCGCCACCTGGTTCGCCCTGGTGAAGCTCCTGCCCACCCAGGTCGCCGGGCTGTCGTCGATCGCCATCCCGATCGTGGCCATCGTGAGCGGCGTGCTGATCCTGGACGAGCCACTGTCGGTGCTGCAGGCAGTCGCCATCGCCTCGACCGTGCTGTCGCTGTGGCTCGCGCTGATGCCGAAGCGGGCGCGCTGACCGGCTTTTCAGCCCAGCTCGAGGCTGGTGACGCCAAAGAGGCCGGCATAATCGACCTTGGGGGTGGCGCCGGTATACATGCGCGCCGTTTCGAACGAGGGTTTCAGCCCGATCCGTTCGGCGAGTGCGATGGCCGGCTTGTTGATGTCGGGCATGTCGATCGCCACCGCCGTCGCATCGGTCCTGGCGGCGAGGCCCGAGACCAGCGAACCGGCGATCTCCGGTGACGCGGCGAACAGCGGCCCGACGCGCGACGCCGCCTGGCAGGCGCGCATCACGGCGAAACCCGCGAGCTCTCCGTCGCGCACCGCCACCATCGCCGCGCGCTCGGGCAGCGTGATCCACGACGCCAGGAAGGAATCGCGCGCCTCGGGAAAGAAGCGGCGGTCGTAGGCGGCAAGCTTGTCGAAGGCGACGCTTCGTGCATCGAGCAGGCTGACGCCGGCCGGCGGCTTGACCGCAGCTGGTGCTCCCTCGTGGCGGATGTTGTTCCAGGCCGAACGGAAGCCCGACTTGCGGTAGTTGGCCTGCTGCGCCACGACGCCGTCGAGCCCGACATTGCGCCCCGCCAGCCGCGTCATGCCGGCGCGCCAGACCTGGATGCCGTAGCCCTTGCCGCGCACCTGGGGCCGGGCGATGTAGAAGCCCAGGAAGCCGAAAGCCTCGCCGTACTTCACGACGGAGATGCAGACGACCGGCTCGCCGTCGAGGCGGCCGATGCGGAAGGCGCCGGGATCGGCGGCAAAGAAGGCGTGGGTGTCGGTATTGCCCGGATTCCAGCCCTCGTCGGCGGCCCATCGGGCCATGCGCTGAACGTCGTCGGCGCTGCCGACCGTGATCTCGAAAGTCATGCGGCAAAGCTAGCCGAAACGGCGGCAGGCGGCGACAGTCACGTGCGCCTGCCAATGCCTCGCCATCGTCGTCGCCGTTTCCACGAAGATGCACCACGGCGTGGCGCGCTCCCGGCCCTGATCGGGCCTGGAGGCCGCGCTCCGGCAAGCCTACTCCGCAGCCTTGGCCGCGGCGGAGAAGAAGCGGTTCTCCGGCCGCGGCAGGCCGAGATTCTCGCGCAAGGTCTTGCCTTCATACTCGGTGCGGAACAGGCCGCGGCGCTGCAGCTCGGGCACGACCTTGTTGACGAAGTCGTCGAGCCCGCCCGGCAGATAGGGGAACATGACGTTGAAGCCGTCGCTGGCCTCCGTCACCAGCCATTCCTCCATCTGGTCGGCGATCATCTTGGGCGTACCCATCACGGCCAGCCCGCCATAGCCGCCCAGGCGACCGGCGATCTGGCGCACCGTGAGGTTCTCGCGCTTCGAGAGCGCGATAACCCGCTCGCGGCCGCTCTTGCTCTGGTTGGTCTCAGGAATCTCCGGCAGCGGCCCGTCGGGATCGAACCTGCGCGCATCCTGGCCCACGGCGATGGAGAGTGCCGCGATGCCGCTTTCGTAGCTCACCAGGCTGTCGAGCCGGGCGCGCTTTTCCTTCGCCTCGTCGAGCGAGGAGCCCACGATGGTGAAGGCGCCAGGCAGGATCTTTATGTGATCGGGATTGCGACCGATATTGGCCGCCCGGCCCTTCACGTCGGCATAGAAGGCGCGGCCGGCCTCGATCGGGCCGCCTGCGGCAAACACCACTTCCGCCGTCTCGGCGGCAAGCTGGCGGCCGGCATCGGAGGCGCCGGCCTGGACCATCACCGGCCAGCCCTGGATCGGGCGGGCGATGTTGAGCGGCCCCTTCACCTTCAGATACTTGCCCTTGTGGTTCAGCACATGGAGCTTGGCCGGATCGAAATAGAGACCCTGCTCGACATCGCGGACGAAGGCATCGTCGGCCCAGGAATCCCACAGGCCGGTGACGACGTCGTAGAATTCGCGGGCGCGGGCGTAGCGCTCGGCATGCTCCATCTGCTCGTCCATGCCGAAATTGAGCGCGGCATCGGGGTTGGACGTCGTCACCAGGTTCCAGCCGGCGCGGCCACCCGAGATGTGGTCGAGCGAGGCGAAGCGGCGGGCGATGGTGTAGGGCGGCTCGAAGGTGGTCGAGGCGGTGGCCACGAGGCCAAGATGTTTGGTCACCATGGCCAGCGCCGGCAGGAGCGTCAGCGGATCGAACGAGGTGACCGTGGCGCTGCGCTTCAGCGCCTCCATCGGCATGTTCAGCACGGCCAGGTGGTCGGCCATGAAGAAGGCGTCGAACCTGCCGCGCTCCAGGGTTTGGGCGTAGCTGATCAGCGCCTGGAGATTGAAATTGGCGTCCGGCGTGCCGCCGGGATAGCGCCAGGCGGCGGTATGGATGCTGACCGGGCGCATGAAGGCGCCGAGCCGCAGTTGGCGTTTCTGGGTCATGGGTTGGTATCTTGCCTGCGTCGGGCCGGCCCGCAAGGTGCACCGAACGATAAGAACTAATTCAACGGATTAGCCACCGGCCGGCGGGCGGCCCTTATTTCAAGCGCCAGGTCGGGCCGGTCGGTGGTGAAGACGTCGACCCCGAGATCGAACATCTTGGCGATCGCGGCCGCATCGTTGCAGGCCCAGCCGCCGATGCCGAGGCCGGCCTTCCGGACGGCGGCGACGCCCGGCGCATCGAGCACATTGCCGCGCAGGCCGAGCATGGGCACGCCATTGCTGCGCGCAAGCTCGATCACGGCCGCGAGGCCGATATCGGTCTGGATCTCGGGCGTCACCAGCCAGACATGGCGCATTGGCGTGCCGTGGCGCGGCACCTCGGCCACGGTGCCGAGCTGGAAGCCGGTCATCACCGTGCGGCCGAGAATTCCGCTCGCCTTGAGCGCGGCCATGATGCGGTTGGGATGGTCGGGATAGGGCACGCGGCCTGGGCCGGCCTTCATCTCCAGGCGAAGGATGATCTTCGTCGGCCGAAAGATCTCGATGACCTCGTCGAGCAGCAGCATGCGCTGGCCGCCGCTGCCCTTGAGGATGAGCTTGGCAAGCTCGGCCCAGTCCTGCTGGCAGACCGCGCCCGTGCCGTCGGTGGTGCGTTCAAGCGTGGCGTCGTGGATCACCACCAGCCGGCCGTCGCGCGAGGGATGGACGTCGAACTCGACCTGCTCGACCGGCAGCTTGGCGGTCTGCTCGAAGGCAAGGCGGCTGTTCTCCGCCCACAACAGGGCGCCGCCGCGGTGCGAGGCGATTTCGGTCATTGGCCAGAAACTCCACTCAGGATCATCGCAGGGTCGGATCGAGGCGATCGCGCAGCCAGTCGCCGACGATGCTGATGGACAGCGTAGTGAGGATGATGACCACGCTGGGGAACAGCAAAATCCACGAGGCACGCGTCAGGTATTCGCGGCCATAGCCCACCATATTGCCCAGCGAGCTGAGCGGCGGCTGCACGCCCAGCCCGAGGAACGACAGGCCGCTTTCCAGCAGGATCGTCTCGGGAAAGGTGATGGTCATGGAGACGATCAGGGTCGAGGCGATGTTGGGCAGGACATGGATGCCATAGACCCGCCAGCTCGAGGCGCCGAGCTGGCGGATGGCGCTGGCATAGCCCTGCTCGTTGGCGGCGATGGTGAGGCCGCGGGCGATGCGGGCGTAGCGCTCCCAGCTGTTCAGCCCCATCAGGCAGACGAACAGCACCAGCGAGTTGCCGAAGAAGGCGAGCACCGCCAGGGCCACGATCAGGAAGGGCACGCTGGCATGGAAATCGATCAGCATCAGGATCAGCCATTCGACCTTGCGGCGGAAATGGGCGGCGACGAAGCCCAGCGCCGTGCCCAGGGTGGCGGCGATCAAGGTGCCGAAGAAGGCGATCAGCAGGCTGATGCGGATCGACACGATCAGGCGCGACAGCACATCGCGGCCGAGCTCGTCGGTGCCCAGCGCATGGCGCCAGTTGCCGCCGAAGCCGACCGGCGGCAGCAGCCGTGCCTTCAGGTCGAGGGCGGAGAAGTGATAGGGCGCCAGCCAGGCGGCGCCGAACGCCACCGCCAGCATCAGCGCGATCCAGGCAAGCGCCGCCAGGGTAAGCGGCGGCCAGGCTTCGAAAAAGCGTGCGCCGCGGCTGCGCGGGAGCGGAATGGAGGTCGCGCTCATCGCGGTGCCGCGCGCATGCGCGGGTCGATCCAGCCGTAGAGGAAGTCGACGATGATGTTGGCGGTCACCATGGTTGCGGCGACAAACAGCAGGATGGTCTGCACGACGGCGAGATCGCGGTTGGCGACCGAGACGACCAGCAGGCGTCCGATGCCGGGCCAGGCGAAGACGCTCTCGACCACCACGGCGCCGGCGATCAGCGTGCCGACCATGAAGCCGATGATGGTGGTGGTCGGGACGGCGGCATTGGGCAAGGCATGCTCGGTCACCACCCGCCGCCACGACAGGCCCTTGGCCGAGGCGGCCCGGATATAGGGCTGGCCCAGCACCTCGAGCATCGCCGAGCGGGTGAAGCGCGCCAGGATCGCCGCCCCCGCGGCGCCCAGGGTGACGATGGGCAGGATGGCGTTGGCCATGCCCTCGCTGCCGCTGCTCGGCAGCCAGCCGAGCTGCACCGAGAAAACCAGGACCAGCAGCAGCGCCAGCACGAAGCTCGGCATGGTGAAGCCCGCGACCGACAGCAGCATGGTCATGCGATCGGCGAAGGAATTGCGGTGCAGCGCCGCATAGATGCCCGCCGGCACGCCGATGGCGATCTTGAGGAAGAAGGCCGGAACGGTGATCGCCAGCGTCGCCGGCACGCGCTCGAGCACGAGCTGGATCGCTGGCCGGCCGTCGCGCATGGAATTGCCGAGGTCACCGGTCAGGGCATGGACGATATAGGCGAGGTACTGCATCCAGATCGGCTGATCGAGGCCCCACGACTTGCGGAAGGCCTCGACCGATTCGGGCGGCGCGTCGACCGACATGATGAGCAACGCCGGGTCGCCGGACAGACGCAGCACGAAGAAGGCAAAGGTCACCACCAGGAAGATGGTCAGGAGCGCCCGCAGCAGCCGGCCGGCGAGATAGCGCATCATGCGGGCGTCTCCCCTTCAGGCCGCCGCAAGGTGGCAGGCGACGTGCCGTCCGTCGGCCAGCGGGCGCAATTGAGGTGTTTCGGCGCGGCAGCGCGCGACGGCGATCGGGCAGCGCTCGTGGAAGGCGCAGCCCGCCGGCACGTCGACCGGGTTGGGCGGGTCGCCTTTCAGGATCAGCCGCTGCCGCCCCCGCCGGTCGCCACCGGGATCGCCGACACCAGGGCCTGCGTGTAGGGATGCGCCGGAGTGGCGAACAGCCGGGCGGGGTCGCCGCGCTCGACGATGCGGCCGAGATACATCACGGCCACTTCGTGGCTCACCTGGCGGACCATGCGCAGATCATGGCTGATGAACAGATAGGCGAGCCCCATCTCTGCCTGCAGGTCGACCAGGAGATTGACGACCTGCGCCTGGATCGACACGTCGAGCGCCGAGATCGGCTCGTCGCAGACCAGCAGGCTGGGCGAGAGGATCAATGCCCGGGCAAGCACGATCCTCTGGCGCTGGCCGCCCGACAGCTCGTGCGGATAGCGATCGAAGTGATGGGCCTGCAGTCCGACCGACTGCAGGATCGCCAGCGCCTTGTCGTGCCGCTCGGCCGGCGTGCCGATGGCGTGAATCGTCAAGGGCTCCATGACCTGGCGGCCGACGGCGATGCGGCGGTCGAGCGCCGCCAGCGGATCCTGGTAGACCATCTGCATGGCGCGGCGCAGCGCGCGCCAGCGCGGCGAGCCCGCCTCAGGCAAGGTCTCTCCCTGCAGCCGGATTTCTCCTGCCGTCAACGGCAGGAGGCCCAACACCAGCCTGGCGGTCGTGGTCTTGCCGCAGCCCGATTCGCCCACCAGGCCCAGGGTGCGGCCGGGCTGCATGGTGAAGGAGACGCCGTCGACGGCGCGCAGGGTGGCGGCCGTGCCGAACAACCGGCGGCCGCGGCGGACTTGGTAGTGGCGGACGAGGCCCGCGGCTTCGAGAAGCGGCTCGCTCAAGCGATCCGGCTCCCGGCATGGATGCAGGCCGCGCGATGGCCGCGGACCAGCTCGACAGCAGGCGGAACGGCTGCATCGCAGGCCGGCTCAAACTCGCTGCAGCGCGGCGCAAAGCTGCAGCCGGTCGGCAGGTTCCACGGCTCGGGCACGACGCCGGGGATCGCGACCAGCCGGCGGCGTGGCCCATCGAGATCGGGCAGGGCAGCGACAAGGCCCGACGTGTAAGGATGCGCCGGGGCCTCAAAGATCGTGGCGATCGGCGCATCCTCGACGATGCGGCCGGCATACATGACGCAGACCCGGTCCGTGTTCTCGGCCACGACGCCGAGATCGTGACTGATCAGCACCAGGGTCATCGTGCTGTCGCGGCGGATTTCCTGCAGCAGCTCCAGGATCTGGGCCTGGATGGTGGCGTCGAGCGCCGTGGTCGGCTCATCGGCGATCAGGATCTGCGGCCGGCCGGCGAGCGCCATGGCGATCATCACGCGCTGGTTCATGCCGCCCGACAGCTGGTGCGGATAGTCGCGCAGGCGGCGGGACGCATCGGCGATGCCGACGCGATCGAGCAGCCGCGCCGCTTCGGCGAGTGCTGCCGCGCCGGTCATGCCGCGATGGAGCTGCAGCGCCTCGGCGAGCTGCTGGCCGATGCGATAGACCGGGTTGAGGCTGCTCGACGGATCCTGGAAAATCATGGCGATCCGCGCCCCGCGCACGCCTTCGAGCTCGGCAGCCGGTGCACCCACCAGGCTGCGGCCCTCGAACAGCACCGTGCCGCCGATGTGGGCGCGGCTGCCGAGAAGCCCCAGGGCGGCAAGCCAGGTCACGCTCTTGCCCGAGCCCGATTCGCCCACCAGCCCGACCGCCTCGCCGCTGTGGATCGCGAGGTCGACGCCGTGAAGGGCGCGGACCACGCGATGGCCGGTGTCGAAATCGACGGTCAGATTGCGGATATCGATGAGCGGTTCACTCATGAAACGCAGCGACACAATTCCGCAGAATGTCGATACAGCCCGACCTCACCCTGAGGAGGCCCGCAGGGCCGTCTCGAAGGATGGGATGCACTGTCGTTGTCGCCCATCCTTCGAGACGCCGCGCGCCGCGCGGTTCCTCAGGATGAGGTGGTCTGTGGCCCAACAGTCCATGAAAGCGAGTACCAGGCCATTTCCCACTCTTGTTGTGCAAATCCAACGGCCTTTCCAAAGACAGTGCCAAGCAATGCGCCCCGCAGCCACGGACGCACTACACGACAGACATGTCGCTTGGATTACAAGCGACGGGTCGCTTGGATTAAAGCCCTAAACGATTGGCGGATGCTTCTTGTCCGTGCCTGCCGCGCGCTCCCAGGCATGCGCCACCTGGAACAGGGTCGCCTCGTCGAAATAGCGACCGACGAACTGCACCGACAGCGGCAGGCCGTCCAGCGAGAGGCCGGCCATCATGGCCAGCGCCGGATGGCCGGTGACGTTGAAAGGCGTGCGGGCCTGGCGCGGATAGGTGCGCTCGAGATCGGCCGGCCGATCGATGCGGCAGGCCGGGTCCATCGAGCTGGCGCACAGCAGCACGTCGAAGTCGCGCAACGCCTCCTCGACCTCGGCGATCATCTCGAGCCGGCGGCGCTGCGCCTGCACGTAATCGCCCGCCGCGAAGAAGGCGCCCGCCATCAGGCGTCGGCGCGAGAGCTGACCGTAGTCGCCCGGCCGCTCGCGCAGCCAGGGGCCATGGATCGCCCAGGCCTCGCTCTGCAGGATCACCCGGTTGACCGCGCCGAACTCGGTCAGAGTCGGCAGACGGACATCGCGCACCTCCGCGCCCTCGGCTTGGAGGGTGCGCGCGACATGCTCCAAAGCCGCCATGACCTCGGGCTCGGCCGGCGTGTCGATCTCGTGGAAATGGCGGATGAAGCCCACGCGCAGGTCGAGCACCGAGCGGTCCAGCCCGGCCGCATAGTGGCCGCGGGAGGACGCCGCACTGCCCGGATCGAGCGGGTCGTGCCCGGCGATCGCCTCCAGCATCAACGCGTTGTCGGCCACCGTGCGCGTCATCGGCCCGATATGGTCGAGGGTGAAGGAAAGCGGGAACACGCCGCGCCGCGAGACCAAACCGTAGGTCGGCTTGAGGCCGACGATGCCACAACAGCTCGCCGGATTGCGCACGCTGCCGCCGGTGTCGGACCCCAGCGCCATGGGGAACAGGCCGGCTGAAACGCCGGACCCCGATCCCGACGAGGAGCCGCCGGGATGATGGTCGGTGTTCCAGGGATTGCGCGCCGGCGGCCACGGCAGGTCGAAACTTGGCCCGCCGATGGCGAATTCATGCGTCGAGAGCTTGCCCAGCACGATGGCGCCGGCGCCGCGCAGCTTCTGGACGCAGACGGCATCGGCGGTCGCCAGATTGCCCTCCAGTACCTTCGAATGGCAGGTGGTCGGCAGGCCCGCGACATCGATGATGTCCTTGATGCCGACCGGCACGCCGTGCAGGGGTCCGCGCAGGCGACCCGCCATCGCTTCCGCTTCGGCAGCCTTGGCGGCCGCCATCGCAGCTTCGCCGTCGAGACGGATGAAGGCGTTGAGGCGCGGATCGAGTGCTGCGATGCGCTCGAGCAGAGCCTTCATCAGCTCGACCGGCGAGAGTTCCCTGGCGGCGATTGCCTGCGCCGCCTCGGCGGCGCCGAGCCAGTGCAGCTCACCCACGGGCCCGTCCCTCATAGCCCGCTCCCCGCGCGCATCGGCGGCCACGGTTCGGCGGCCGGATCGGTCGGCTGCTTGATCTTTTCCGCGACGTTTGCCGCCTGTGTCGCGGCCGCCGCCACGTCCGCGGGGAACTCGGCCAGCGCCTTGGCCAGGCCGGCGCGACGCGCCAGCAATTCAATCGTTGCCTTGTCCATCGTCAAACCCATCCTCGCTGCGGCGGCAGGTTGCCATTGGGATCGCACAAGAGTCCATCCATGCCGTGCAGACCGGCATTGCATCCGGCATAGTCGGCCGGGCGAAGGAGAGTTGCGGATGACCGACACCGGCCAAGGCTGGCCCGCCCTGCCGCTCGAAGCCTGGGAGCCGACGCGGGCGACCCTGCATATGTGGACCCAGATCGTCGGCAAGGTCCGGCTGGCGCTCAGCCCCTACCTGAACCACTGGTGGCAGGTGCCGCTCTATGCGAGCGCCCGCGGCCTCACCACTTCTTCCATCCCCTACAAGGAAGGAAGCTTCGAAATAGCGTTCGACTTCATCGAGCATGTGCTCACGATTGCCCGGTCGGACGGCACGACCCGAACCCTGCGGCTCGCGCCGAAGTCGGTCGCCGCATTCCATGCCGAGTTCAGGGCGGCGCTCGCCGAGCTCGGCATCGAGGTCAGGATCTGGACCATGCCGGTGGAAATTCCCGACCCGATCGCCTTCGAGAAGGATACCGTCCACGCTTCGTACGATGCCGAATACGCCAACCGGTTCTGGCGGATCCTTGTCGGAATCGACACGGTCCTGAAGGAGTTCCGCGGCCGCTTCATCGGCAAGTCGAGCCCGGTGCATTTCTTCTGGGGTAGCTTCGACCTGGCGGTGACGCGCTTTTCCGGCCGTCGCGCGCCGGACATGCCGAATGCCGACAGGATCACGCGCGAAGGCTATTCGCACGAAGTGAGCAGCGTCGGCTGGTGGCCGGGCGATGCATCGGTGAGGCATCCGGCATTTTATGCCTACGCCGCCCCTGAGCCCGAAGGATTCAGCAAAGCGGCCGCCCGCCCGGCAGCGGCGTTCTACGATACCAACCTCTCGCAGTTCCAACTGGCGTACCACGACGTGCGCCAGGCCGCCTCGCCGCGCCAGGCCCTGCTCGATTTCTGCCAGAGCACTTACGAGGCCGCGGCGATCCACGGCCAATGGAACCGCGCGGAACTGGAGCGCACCTGAGGCTAGGCCAACTGCTCCGGCAGCTATAGAAGAAGGGCAGCATCGACACAGGCGGAGAATGGCTTGGGAGCGGAGCACACGACGGCGATCTTCGCGGCTGAGCTGATCCTGCTGTTGTTCTTCGGCCGGCTGCTCGGCGAGGCAATGACCCGGATCGGCCAGCCCGCCATCTTCGGCCAGCTCCTGGCTGGCGTGGTGCTCGGCCCGTCGATGTTCGGCGCCCTGCTGCCGGAATGGCGCCATATCGTTTTTCCCGACACGCCGGCGCTCAAGAGCATGATCGATGCCGTCTCGCAGATCGGCATCCTGCTCCTGCTGCTGCTGACCGGCATGGAGACCAACCTCGCCCTGGTGAATCGCAAGCGCCGGGCGGTGATTTCGACGTCCCTGCTCGGCATTGCCGTCCCGTTTCTCTGCGGCGTGGCGCTGACCTATGCGCTGCCGACCGAGCTCATCCCCTCCCCGGCCGCGCGGCTGGTGACGGCGCTTTTCGTCGGCACCGCGCTTTCGATCTCCTCGGTCAAGATCGTGGCCATGGTGCTGATGGAAGTCGGCGCCATCCGGCGCGATCTCGGCCAGCTCATCCTGGCGACCGCCATCCTCGACGACACGCTGGCCTGGATCATCATCGCCATCATCTCGGGGATCGCCGCCCACGACGAGGTAAGTTTCGGCCGTGTCGGCATGAGCCTCGGCCTCACCGCCCTCTTCCTCGCCGTGAGCCTGACCGTCGGCAAGCGCGTGATCGCGCGCATCATCGTGTGGTGCAACGACAACCTGGCGATCGAGATGCCGGTGATCAGCGCCATCCTGGTCATCATGCTGTCGATGGCGCTCACCACCGAGCTGATCGGCGTCCACACGGCGCTCGGCGCCTTCATTGCCGGCCTGCTGATCGGCCAGTCGCCGATCCTCACCGAGCATATCGAGGACGAGCTGCGCGGATTCATCATCGCCTTCTTCAGCCCGGTATTCTTTGCGGTGGCCGGGCTCAGCATGGACCTGCGTACCCTGCTCGATCCCACGCTGCTCCTGGTCACCCTCGCCATCATCCTGGTCGCCAGCCTGGGCAAGTTCCTGGGCGCGCTGGCCGGCGGCAAGGTCGGCGGGTTGACCGGGCTCGAATCGCTGGCACTGGCCACCGGGCTCAACGCCCGCGGCTCGACCGAAGTCATCATTGCCAGCATCGGGCTGTCGATGGGCGCGCTCAGCAACCAGCTCTACACGATGATCGTCGCCATGGCGGTGATCACCACCATGGCCATGCCACCCACCTTGCGCTGGATGATGGCCAGGGTACCGCTGCGCGGCGAGGAGCAACAGCGCCTCGAAAAGGAGGACGCCGAGGAGAAGGAAAGCGTGCCGCGCATGGAGCGCGCGCTGGTCTATGTCGACGACAGCGACAATGGCCGGCAGATTGCGACGCTCGCCGGCATGTTCGCCGCCCGCCAGCAGATCCTGACGACGGTGCTTGAGGCGCCCAAAGAGGCTGAGGACGAGGGCCAGGGCCGCGACCGGGTGACGGAAGCGGCCAAGGTCGTGGTGCAGAACACACCCGAGCCGACTGACAAGGAAGCCGCGCCGGCACCGGCCAAGCCGCCGGTCGAGCAGCTCGTGCAGGGACGTACGGCACAGGCCGAGGACGCCGTCGAGAAAGAAGTGGCCAAGGGCTACGGCATCGTCTTCGTCGGCGTCGGCCAGCCGATTTCCGCAAAGTCGCCACGCTTCGAGGCGCAGCTAGAACGCCTGATCGCCATCTTCGACGGGCCGGTCGCCATCCTGATCCATGGCGAAAGGTCCGGCCTTTCGCCCGACGCACCGCTCGACATCCTGGTGCCAACCGGCGGCAGCGCCGACGCGCGGCTGGCCATGGAGATCGCGCTGGCCCTCGCCGACGCCAGCCGCGGCACGCTGACGGCGCTGCATGTCTTCGACCCGCGGGAGGATACGCTGATGCTGCGCGGCCGTGCGCGACGGCAAGGCATGTCGGTGCTGGTCGATGCCCATCGCCTGGGCAAACGCAGCGGCATTTCCATCAAGGGCCTGACGGCCACCAACACCCAGCCCGAAGCCGAGATCCGGCGTGTCGCACGACGCGGCCGCTACAACCTGATCGTGCTCGGCACCTCGCTGAGGCACGGCGAAACCAAGTTCCTGGGGCCGCGCACGCTGACCCTGGTGCAGTCGCTAGACGCACCCGTCCTGTTGATCGCGCGCTGAGCACAGGCCTTCGCCGACGCCGGGGTTGCCTGCGTCGCAGTCTTGCCCCTCAGGCTATTTTGGACGCGAGCAAACGCGCCTTGTCGACTTCGTAAGGCAGCTTCAGCGCAAGTTCGGCACGGTCGAGCGCCAACCTGGAGTGATGCCGCGCGGCGTCCCGCAGTTCGTCGTGCCCGATGGTCGAGAGCGAGATGAACGCCTTCTGCAGTCGAACGACCACTTCGATGGCGCCTGCCCCGTCGCGCGAGATCGCCGTGAAGGAATTGTCGAACATGTCTTCAAGCGCCAGCGACGGAACGCGAACACGATCGCACTTGATCTTTGATGACCCGGCCGCGTCTTCCAACGGCGAAACCCAAAGCGTGAAGAGGCGCACGAACGTACCGATGATATTGATCGCCGTTCCAGGATCGTTGATCGCCGGCGACAAGGCTCGAGCAGCGATCTCGGACAGTGCAACGAGGCCGAAGCGGGGATCCTCGTCGAAGCTTCTGTCGTTCGCGATGAGGAAGGCCTTCACGACGGGAGACGCGTCGAAGTCCGGCAGAGTGCCGCCACCGTCGGCCCTCACATGGGCGACGGCGCGGCCCGGACCGACGAATGCGCCCGGAAGGGCCGCAACGGTCACGACAAGGCCGTTCTTTTCCGCGCAGCTCTGCAGAGCCTCGACGTTGATATGCTGGACATATCCGATCGTCCCGGCATAGAGCGGTTCGCCCCCGTCGCCTTCGCCCCGCGGCGCCGCCGCCGACAAGTTCGGCGAGCGCCGCCGGCGATCGATCGCGGCCGTGGCGGCCCTCTCGACACGGTCGATCGTGGTGCCCACCCGGCCAAGGCGAGCGATCTGATCGACCCATCGGATGAACGTGAAAACCACCCACGCGAGCACCGCGACAGTCATCAAGAAGACGAGGAAGAGGCCGGCTCGCCCGTAAACGCCGATCTTGATCGCGATGAGGGCGATGACGCTGAAGATGAAAGCGGCAATGAATGTCGAGAGGGCCGTCTTCGACACGTCATCGGATATGACCAGTGAAAACGCCCGGGGGGTGGCGCTGCTGCTCACCGACGCATAGGCAGACACCATGGAGCCCACGGCAAAGGTCGCAACGCCCAGCATGCTGGCGGCGATGATCGAAAGAAGCTTTTCGACGATGTCGTGATCGATCCGGGGCAGCAGATCCGCAATTCCCAGAGAGTTGGTTGCAGCGGCGCCGAAGGCCGCCAGCACCGCCAGCAGCGAGAAGAGGAGCGGACGAATCCAGAGCTGCTCGCTCAACCTCTTGTACAAGAAACTCAAGTGGCTGCGCATCGTCATTGCCTCCAGGCACGTTCTCGGATTGCGATCCTAGCGCACCCGCCGGTTACCGATGTGGTCCATTCCGACCACCGGGGCGAACGAAGAGCAGTCGGCTTCGCGACCGGCCGGATGTAAGCTTCGCAGATGAACATCGCACTCGGACCCTTCGATATCGCTTCGGCACTGATCGTCCTCGCCGCCGGGCTAGGCTATCTCAATCATCGCTTCCTGGGCCTGGCCCAGACGACCGGACTCACCGTCATGGGCGCCGTGGCGTCGGTAGTGCTCGTCGCAGTCGTCGACGCACTGCCCGGCGTCGGCAACGATCATCCGATCCGGACCTTGATCGAAGGCATCGATTTCCGCTTCGCGCTGATGGAAGGCATGCTCTCGTTCCTGCTCTTCGCCGGCGCGCTCCATGTCGACCTCAACGAGATGCGACGTACCAAATGGGCGATCGGCGTCATAACCCTTCTGGGTGTGCTTCTCTCGACGGCCGTCGTCGGCGGCGGCGCCTGGCTGATTGCGGGCCTGGTCGGATTCAACCCGCCCCTTCTCTGGTGCCTGCTCTTCGGGGCGCTCATCAGCCCGACCGATCCCGTCGCTGTCCTGGGGATTCTCAAGTCGGCCAAGGTCCCCGCCGACCTCGAGGCCACCGTTGCGGGAGAGAGCCTGTTCAACGACGGCGTCGGCGTCGTCGTATTTTCCATACTTCTCGGCATGGTGTCGGGAGCACAGGAGGTCTCCGCCCTCGAGGTCGGCAGGCTGTTCGGCATCGAAACCATTGGCGGCATCCTGTTCGGCGGCGCGATCGGATGGATCGCTTTCCTGGCGCTGCGCTCGATCAATGAACACAATCTCGAAGTGCTGATCACCCTTGCGCTGGTCATGGGTGGCTACAGCCTGTCGCACCGCCTGCATGTGAACGGCCCGATCGCCATGGCGGTTGCAGGCCTCATCATCGGCAACCACGGCCGGGAACACGCGATGAGTGACATAACGCGTGACTACGTCACCAAGTTCTGGTCGCTGATCGACGAGATACTGAACGCGGTCCTGTTCCTCCTGATCGGTATCGAAGTCGTGGTAATCCTCCAGGATCTCCGGCTGCTCCTGTTCGGTTTCGTGGCGATTCCCCTGGTCCTGGCAGCGCGTGCCATATCCGTCGGCGTGCCAATGCTCGGCTTGTGGCGCCTGTCGCCGCTTTCACGCGGATCCTTTCCAATTCTCGTGCTGGGCGGGGTGCGCGGCGGCATTTCCATAGCGCTTGCCCTGTCGGTCCCCAACGGGCCGTACAAGGAGGCAATCGTCGCGACGACTTATGTCATCGTACTGTTCTCCGTGCTCATTCAGGCGCCCGTCGTCGGCATTGCGGCACGCCGGCTGTTCGGCGGACAACAGACGCACTAGCGGGCGCCCCTCGCATCGCGCCACGAGAACGGGCGCCCGAGGGCGCCCGCGTCGTGATTTGTCGGTTCGGCAGGTCCGTAGGATCAGCCGGCCCGCCTGGCCGGCATGCGGCGCTCGTACTTGTAGTCCGGCATCGCCTTCAGCGAATCCTTCGTCCAGTCGGTCATCAGGACGACATCGTTGCCGTCACGGCCGAACTTGATGTCGCTCCACTTCACGGCGACGTTCTTGCTGCCCATGCCGAGGAAGCCGCCGACCGACACGACGACCACCTTGATGGTGCCGTCCTTGTCGACATAAGCATCCTCGATCGTCCCGACAGTATCCTTGTTGGCGTTCTTGACCGACGCGCCGATGACGGCGTTGGCCGACATCTGGCCGTCGGCATTGAAGTCGCCGGTCGACACGGTGGTCGTCGTCGCCGGCCGGTCGGCCGGCGCCGTCGTCGATGCCATGGAAGGACGGTCGGACTTCCAGATTCCCGACTCACCAAAAACGTGGCCGCGATAGGTCGAATCCGGATACTTGTACTCGGGCTGCGCCTTGAGCTGATCCTTGGTCATGTTGACCGTGACCTTTTCGCCATTGTTCATGACGTTGAGGTCCTTCCAGGCGAGCCTGACTTCGCGCTCGCCGACTCCCAGGAAGCCGCCGACGCCGACCATGACACTGTCGACCTTGCCGTCCTTGTTGAGGTAGATCGACTTGATCTCGCCGATCGTCTCGCCCTGGGGGTTCTGCACATTGCGTCCGATCAGCTTGCTCGCCGTGGTGCCTTGGGCCGGCATCGCATTGTCCGTCGAGACGTGCGGCGCCGTCTTCGGAGGAGAAGGACTCTGAGCATAGGCTGCGCTCGCGCCGAACGTCGCCATCATTGCCGCAATTGCCACAGGCCTCAGTATTTCAATTTTTCGCATGGTTGGTGTTCCTTTCTCGCGGGGAATGTACGAAGGCAACGGGCGGACTTGTCGAGGAGTTCCCGCCGGTCGGATTCTTTTCGGAGCCTCACTCTCGAGCGTCCGATCGAATGTTTGTAGGGCCTGAGGTTTCACGAAAAGTGTGACGACTTCGGGATGCCTGGCGCGGACGCGTCGTTTGACTGATTGCACGGTCTTTTCGATTTTCGCCGTTCGGAGGTCATCATCGAACTCCAGGCTCAGCGCGGCAGCGATCTGGTCGGGAGCAAGGTGAACGGTAAGGGCGCCGTTCGCGGCCTGGACTCCCGGCTCGCTGCTGGCCACCGCGAGGATCGAGTCATCGAGTTCCTGGCTCGCCCGCTATCCCACGAGGAGCGCCTTGGTTTCGCGCGCGAGAATGAATGCCGTGACCGCCAGTACCGCGCCAATTGTTCACCTGCCCGATTGCCGTCGACGAGCAACAGGATGCGAGGGCCAATAACCCGTGGCAGAAAGTGCTGGCGGCAGCCAGGCAACGCTCCCGATGAGACTCGGACGAAGTGACAACGTCGGCCCAAGCCTTCAGGATGCCGGGCCGTTCGATGGTTTTCGATCGGCCGTATCGTGATGACTACTGAGGAACTCTCCGCCGATGTCTGAGGCAATCAAGAATTTGCTGCCGGCTTCGGCTATCGACTCGGACAATGACGCGGAGCGCGGCAAGCCGCTGATTGTTTCGGCCCTCGCGGCTTTGGGAGTTGTCTACGGCGACATCGGCACGAGCCCGCTTTACGCCTTCAAACAATGCTTTTCGGGAGTCCATGGCTTCGCACCGACATTCGAGAACGTTGTCGGCATCCTGTCGCTGATCGTCTGGTCGCTTATTCTCGTCGTTTCGATCAAGTATCTGCTGTTCATCCTGCAGGCGGACAATCGCGGGGAGGGCGGAATCATCGCCCTGGTCGCGCTGCTCAACCCGTGGCGATCGCCGCCAGGATCGCCGCGACGGGCGCTGATGCTGATGGGATTGTTCGGAGCCGCGCTGCTGTATGGCGACGGAACCATCACGCCGGCGATTTCGGTGCTGAGCGCGATCGAGGGCCTGAAAATCGCAACCCCGGCTTTCGACCCCTACGTCGTACCGATCGCCATTGCCATCCTGGTCGGCCTGTTCTCGCTGCAATCCCGCGGCACTTCACGAATTGGGGCGATGTTCGGGCCGATCATGCTGCTGTGGTTTGTCGTCCTGGGAGCGCTCGGGCTTCTCCAGCTCGTTCAGGTCCCTGCCGTGCTCGCCGCGGCTCATCCGGGTTATGCAGTCGCCTTCCTGCTGGACAATGGCCTGTTCGGCTTCGTCATCCTGGGCACGGTCTTTCTCGTCGTCACGGGAGCGGAGACGCTGTACGCCGACATGGGACATTTCGGTCGGCAGCCGATCCGCTTTGCGTGGTTCACGGTCGCCCTTCCCGCCCTGCTGCTGAACTACTTCGGCCAGGGCGCCCTGGTGCTTTCCAATCCCGCGGCCGCGCTTCACCCCTTCTACGGCCTCGCCCCGAGGTGGGCGGTCTACCCGCTGGTGCTGCTTGCCGCGATGGCCACAGTGATCGCGTCCCAGGCGGTCATCGCCGGCGTGTTCTCGCTGACGCGCCAAGCCATGCAGCTCGGCCAGTTGCCCCGCATGAAGATCGTCCAGACCGACCCCGACCATGTCGGCCAGATCTATATTCCCGCCATCAACTGGACACTGATGGCGGCGACCATCGCGCTCATTCTCGGTTTCCGGTCGTCAAGCAATCTTGCCTCGGCCTATGGCCTTGCCGTTTCGACCGACATGGTCATCACGACGATGCTCGCGTTCTTCGTCGCGGTACGCTGGAATTGGAGCCCAATCCTGGCTGGCGCCCTGGCCTTGGCCTTCCTGGTCGTCGACCTCGCCTTTTTTGCCGCCAACCTGTTCAAGATCGTCGACGGTGGCTGGTATCCGCTGATCGTCGCGGCGATCGTCTTCTCGATCATGGGGGTATGGCGCACCGGTCTGGCGCGGCTGCGGACACTTACCCATGAGAATCGGGAACCACTGCGCGATTTCCTCGAAAAGCTGTCGAGCGAGCCGCCGCAACGGATCGCCGGAACCGCCGTTTTCATGACGTCCAGCATGTCGGAAACACCGCCGTTGCTCATGCATCACCTCGAGCACAACAAGGTGCTGCATGAACGGATCATCCTGGTGACGGTTCTTACGGAGGACACGCCGCGCATACCGAGCGTCGATCGGCTCGAGGTCGAGAAATTGCGGCTGGGCTTCTATCGCATGATCGTGCGCTACGGCTTCATGCAGAATCCCAATATTCCCGTGGTCTTGCGCCTGGCCGAGCGGTTCGACATCGATGTCGACCCGGGCGCGGCAACATTTTACCTGGGCCACGAGGAGATTGTCCCGAACCCCGCAAACCCGGTCAGGCTGGCGTGGCACGCTCGATTGTTTGCGTTCATGTGGCGCAATGCGACGCGGGCGACGGCGTTCTACCGGATTCCATCCGATCGCGTCGTCGCCATCGGACTACAGGTCAAGATGTAGGTCCCCGTACCGCCGCGGCGCGTCGAGCCGCCGTCAGTTCAGTCGCTCCAGCTTTGTGATCTCCTGCGGCGGCAGCTCGGCGAGATAGAGGTTGCCGTCGGCGTCGCCGCAGAGCCCGTGCGCGCCATTGATGGCGCCGCGGCATCGGCCGACCAGCTGGCCCTGGGCGCTGAGCAGGCTGATGCGCGGGATCTGGTCGGTCACGAACACCATGTCGCGATCGTCGACCCAGATCTGCATCGGATGATAGAAATCGCCCCATTCGGAGAGGAACGCTCCGCCACGGTCGAATACCTGGATGCGATTGTTCTCGCGATCGCCGACCAGCACCTTGCCGGAGCGATCCACCCAGATCGCGTGCGGCGTGGTGAAGGTGCCCGGTCCCGTGCCCGGCCCGCCCCAGGTCGCCAGCAGGGTGCCGTCGGCCGCGAAGCGATGGACACTGGAATTGCCGTAGCCGTCGGCAACGTAGATCTCGCCGTCCGCGGCCTGCGCCGCCGCCGTCGGATGGTTGAAGGGCGCATCCAGCGAGGGCCAATGGCGTTTGCCCAGCGCCTGCAGGAGCTTGCCCGACGCATCGAAGCGCAGGACCTGATGGGCGTCCCGGTCGGCCACCAGGATCGAGCCATCGGGCGCGGCATTGATGTAATGCGGCTCGGCCAGCGTGCCCTCGCCCCATCCGCCGATCAGGCGGCCGTCGCGATCGAATACCAGCACCGGCCGGTCGTTGCCGCGCTGCGCCACGTGCACGCGCCCCTCGCCATCGACCATCAGGTCGGACAGGAAGCCGAAACTCTCCCCGGCCGGCAGCCGCGCCCATTTGCGATGGATGGCGTAGCGCCGGTCTCCCAGGATGACGGTGTAGCGTTCGTCGGACATCGGACACCTACTGGGGCGTACCCGCTCCCGGTTTGTTGGAGGCATAGAGATAGCAACGGATCTTCCACGTTCCCGCTTCGCGGCCAAACACAATAAGCTGGTTGAAGGATTCGTCGGCTTCGGCGCCCGTCGCAAGGGTCTTGATGCGGCCCTTGGAGGTCGAGCGCATCCAGGCCATGTCGCCGCCGACCACGGTCTCCTGGATGTCGAATCCGAGATCGACCTTCAACGTGGCAAAGACCTTTTGATAAGCGGCACGCAGGGCATCATGGCCTACCACCGCAGGCATGTCCTCGCGCATGAAGACGCCGTTTGAGGCGTACAGCGAGACCAGCGCCTCGACATTGTTCGAACGCAACGCGGTGACGTAACGCTCCATGAGCGCAACGAGCTGGCCGGGATCGCCGGAGCCGGAGGTCGTCTGGGCGCTGGCACCGCCGACAACGGCGAAGGCGCTGGCGGCAAGCAGGACGCGACGCGAGGCAAGAGCTGGATCGGACATGCGCTGATTCCTCCAAGCAGAAGACATGCCAGATAGGCAGGGAGCCCGAGGGACGGCAAGATGGATTGTGCGCCAGACCAGGCGGGAAGCAGGAGATTTAGAATGACCGACGAGCGCCTCGTGCTGCATGGCAGCTTCACCTCCAGCTCGACCTACAAGCCGATGCTGTTCCTGGCGCTGGCCGGACTGCCCTTCTCCTTCCGTACCGTCAACCTCAAGAACGGAGTGCAGAAGGAACCGGCGCATCTGGCGATCAACCGTTACGGCCAGGTGCCGGTGCTGGGCCATCGCGGCCTCACCCTGGTGATGTCCAACGTCATTCTGGACTACCTGGCGCGCACGACGGCCAAGTTCGAGGCCGCGACCGAGCAGGATCGCTGGCACGCCCGGGAGTGGCTGTCGTGGGAGAACGACGCCATCACAAACGTGGCCCGGGTCCGCCATTTCAACCGGTTCCGCACGGTCGATCCCGCCGTCATGAGCTTCTTCCGCCCGCAGGCGGAAGCGGCGCTGGACGTGATCGACAAGCATCTGGAAGGCCGGCAATGGCTGGTCGGCGAAAGCTGCACGATTGCCGACATCGGCTGCTGGGGCCGCATGGTGTTCATGGCCGAGGGCGGCATGTCGCTCGACTCGCGGCCCAACGCGCGGGCGTGGCGCGACCGGCTGATGGCGATGCCGGGCTTCGCGCTGCCCTACGACCTCATCCCCAAGAAGGATGCCGAGCTGCCGGGGTGAGGAAGGCGATCAGGGCAGGTATCTGGAGATCCAGTAATCCGTCGGCTTGTCGGCGCACTCGATCGGTCCGCACTGCGCGAAGCTGCTGACGGCGTTGGCCAGGGTGACGACGATGAGCAGGTAGGCGGAGAACCGGTGGATGCCGCGAAAGCGCATCGCCGTCTGGTGGTCGCTGCGATCGTGGTCAGGACGGCCCGCGGCCATCAGAAGGAGGGCCACCAGGGCGATCACGGCGAAGAACAGCAGAAGCGACCAGGTGTCGAGATGCATGCCGAGATGCGGCACGCCGTAGGCGCCGGCGCCTGGCGCGACGTGCTGTACCACCTGGTAGCCCGAGACGACCATGCCGAACAGGGCGCTCAGCAGGACCAGGCCATAGTGCAGCGGTTGCATGCCGAAGCGCAGGTTGAGGACGAAACCGAAGCCGCACAGCACGAAGGCCACGCGCTGCAGGTTGCAAATCGGACACGGCAGCTCATGGAGGCCGAACTGCAATCCGAAGGCAATGAGCAGGACCGTGGCGATGCCGGATGCACCGATGCCGTTGCCCAGGCGTATGAAGGCCCCCATGCGGCACCTCTAGAGCGGCAGCTCGAGCATGCCGGTCGCGTAGCGCCCGAACCAGACGATCGCCGCGACGACGCTCACGCTGAACAGGCCGATCGCCGTACCACGATGGCCGGCCGAAGCCGTCATCAGCGCGAGGCTCATTGCCAGGAAGATCAGGGCCGTCATGACGCAACCCTCACGAGGTCGACGCTTTACCCTACTCGCAACAGTCGCAGGCGCGGATCGAGCAGATCGCGCAGACCGTCGCCCAGCATGTTAAGGCCCAGAACGGCAAGTGCAATGGCAAGACCCGGCCATATCGCCAGTTCAGGCGCCTGGAAAATGTAGGTCTGGGCGTCGCGCAGCATGCGGCCCCACGACGGCACCGGCGGTTGCGCCCCGAGCCCGAGATAGGAGAGCCCGGCCTCGGCCAGGATGGCGACGGCGAACTGGATGGTTGCCTGAACGATGAGAACACTGGCGATGTTGGGCAGCACGTGACGCAGGGTGATGCCGAGCGGCGCTTGGCCCATCGCCGTCGCCGCGCGCACGAAGTCGCGGCTCCACATCGACAGCGCGGCACCGCGCGTCACCCGCGCGAAGACCGGGATGTTGAAGATGGCGATGGCGAGAATGGCGTTCTGCGCACTGGCGCCCAGCACCGAGGTGATCAGGATCGCGATCAGCACCGCCGGGAAGGCGAAGATCAGGTCGGAGGTGCGCGACAGGGCCTCGTCGACCCAGCCGCCGCGCGCCGCCGCCCAGGCGCCCAGGGTCACGCCGGCCGACATGCCGATGCCGACGGCGATCAGCCCGACCGCGATCGAGGTCTGGGCGCCCACCATGATGCGCGAAAGCACGTCGCGGCCGAGATGGTCGGTGCCCAGCGGATAGGTGGCCGACGACGGCATCAGCTTGGCGCGCATCTGCAGGTCGTCGACTGCGTGCGGCGTCCAGAAGACCGATACGAGCGCCGTGCCGACGAACAGCAGCAGCAGCACGGCGCCAGCCTGGAAGCCGACATGGCGCGAGGCGCGCACGAGGAAGCGGCTCATGTCCGCACCCGCGGCCGGGGATCGAGCGCGGCATAGGCGAGATCGACCAGCAGGTTGACGCCGAGGACCAGGATGGTGAACAGGATGACCACGTTCTTGATCACGATCAGGTCGCGGTTGTTGATCGAATTGTAGACGAGCTGGCCGACGCCGGGCAGGCGGAACACGCTTTCGATGATGACGGCGCCCGCCACCAGGAAACCCGCGATCAGGCCGGCCACGGTGGTCACCGGGATCAGCGCATTGCGCAAGGCATGGCGGAACAGCACGGTCCGCTCGGGCGCACCCTTGGCGCGGGCGGTGCGGACATAATCCTCGCGCAGGGTGTCGAGCATGGCCGAGCGGGTGACCCGGGCCAGGATCGCGATCTCGCCCAGCGACAGGGACAGCGCGGGAAGGATCAGCGCATGCACCGATTTCAGCGGCTCCTGGCGCCAGCCGGGAAAGCCGCCGGCCGGGAAGACCTGCCAGGTCACGGCGAACAGCAGCACCAGCACGATGCCGAACCAGAAATTCGGCACGGAGATGCCGATCTGGGTGAACCCCATGACGCCCCAGTCGCCCGCCCTGCCATGCTTCCAGGCGGCGAACACGCCGAGCGGGATCGCCACCAGCATGGCCCAGCAGAGCGCCAGGGCGGCCAGCGGCAGGGTCACCAGCAGACGATCGCCGATCAGCTTGGCAACCGGCGTGCCGTAGGCGTGGCTGTTGCCGAGATCGAGGGTCAGCAGGCCGCCGATCCAGGTGAAATAGCGCACGATCAGCGGCTGATCCAAGCCGTACTGGGCCCTGAGCGCCGCCAGTGTGTCGGGCCGCGCATCGGTGCCGAGCATGACCAGAGCCGGATCGCCCGGCAGGACCTCGACCACGGCGAAGACCACGACCGTGGCGAGAGCGAGCGTCACCAGCGCGGCGGCAAGGCGACGGGAGAGGAATTCAAGCACCAGTCTCGACGGGCTTCGCCCGTCATTTCCAATGGACGCCCGTGAGGTCGATCTGCGGCGTCGGCGAGTTCTCCCACAGGCCGACCAGGTCCTTCTTCCACACGCCGATCTTGGCGAGCTGGAAAAGGAAGCCGTTCACCGCATCGCGGGCGATGATGCGCTGCGCCTGCTTGAGAAGCTCGTCACGCTTGGCGAAGTCGGTGGCCGCCACGACTTCGCGCCACTTGGCCTTGAACTCCGGTGAGTTGTAACCCCAGTAGTAGCCGTCGCGCGCGTAGCGATCCAGATCGTTGGCCTCGGTATGGGCCACGATGGTGAGATCGTAGTTGTGCTCCTTGAACACCTCGGAGAGCCATTGCGGCCACTGCAGCTGGGTGATCGCGATCTTGATACCGATCTTGCCCAGCTGGCTGGCGATCACTTCGCCGGCACGCTGGGCGTAGCCGACCGGCGGCAGCTTGAGGCTGGCCTCGAAGCCGTTGGGATAGCCCGCCTCGGCCAGGAGCGCCTTGGCCTTGGCGATGTCGAACGGATAGGTTTTGGTGAGGTCGATATAGGCCTTGTTGTGTGGCGCGAAGTGGCTGCCGATCGGCACGCCAAAACCCGACTCGGCCGAGATCAGCTCGTCGCGGTTGATGGCATGGGCGATCGCCTGGCGCACCTTGAGGTCGCTGAACGGCTTCTTGGAATTGTTGGTGGCGAGGATCACTTCGCCCTCGGTCGTGCCGACGACCACGACGAAGCGCGGATCCTTCTTCAGGCGCTCGACCAGCTCGGGCGCCTGGAAACCCGGGAAGGCATCGACGTCGCCCGCCAGCAGGGCGCTCACCTGGGCCGAGGGATCCTTCACGATCTTGAAGATCACCGTGTCGAGCTTGATCGAGCCGGGATCACGGTAGGTCGGCGACTTCACCAGGGTGATCGAATTGCCCTCCTTGCGCTCCTTGAACATGAACGGACCGGTGCCGATCGGGTGCTTGTCGTTGGTCGCCGCCGACTTGGGATGCATGATCCCGGCGTCGCCCAGCGACAGGCTGTAGAGCAGGAAGGAGTTGGGCGACTTCAGCGTCACCTTGACGGTCGAGGGATCGACGATCTCGACCTTGTCGATGTCGGTGTAGAGCGACTTGGCGGGATTGGTCGAGTTGGGCGAGAACAGCCGGTCGAGCGAGAACTTCACGACCGCGGCGTCGAGCGCCTCGCCGTCATGGAACTTCACGCCCGGGCGCAGCTTGAAGACGTACTCCTTGCCGTCCTCGGAGATGCTCCAGCTCTCGGCGAGGCCCGGGCCGATGGCGCCGGTACGGTCGATGCGGCCCAGGCTCTCGAAGATGCTGGGCGTCGTGACCTCGCGGATGGCCGCGGCGGCATTCTTGGTCGGATCGAGCACCGGCGGCTCGAGCGACATGCCGATCACGAGCTTGTCCTTGGCCTGCGCCCAGACGTCGGCGCCGAGGAACGACAGCGTTGCAATGGCGCCGGCGGCGCCGAGAAGATGGCGGCGAGTGAATGCGTCCACGAAAACCCCTCCGTTGCTTTGCGTCAGTCTATCAGCGGCCGAACACGTCCCGCCAGCCGCGTGCCGCACCGAGCGTGGCGGCGCTGTAGACGCCGCGCGCCACGGCGCGGGCGAGACAATCCGCAGCGAGCGTGCCGAGTTCGCCCAGGGCGAGCGGGTCGTCGCCGAGATCGTGCTTGCCCGTGGCGATGGCGAATACCGTGTCGCCGTCCTGCGGCGTATGCACCGGACGGATCGACCGGGCGAGTCCGTCCTGCGCCATCATCGCCAACCGCTGCGCGGATGCCTTGTCGAGCCGCGCATTGGTCGCCACGACGGCGATGGTGGTGTTGGCGCGCGGGTCGCTGCGCGCGGTATCGGCCGGGTCATGCGCCGAGATCATGCGTAAGATCCGCGCGACTGTGCGACACCGGCAGCGCAAGGCCGTGGGCCGGCGGCGGCAGGCCGCCGAACTCGCGCTCCTGCTCCGAGCGCCCACGCCCAGAACTGCGGCATGTCGCCCATGGTCGTGTAGCCGCGTGCATTCACCGCCACGAGCGCGCCGACCTGCAGGCCGGTCGCCGGATCGACCGTCGAGGCGCTGCCCAGCCCGCCCTTGAGATTGCCGGCCTTGGCGCCCAGCCCCGCACCGGCATTGCCGAGGGTGAAGTCGCGGCCGGCTTTGCCGGTCGCTGCATAGGCGAGCTCACGATAAGGCGGCCAGTCCCACGTCTTGTCGCCGCCATTGAGCAGGTCGAACAGGATGGCCGTGGGCACGATCGGCACGATGACGTCGGCGATGGCGATACCGCGGCCGTGCTCCTTGAGCCATCGCATCACACCGTCGGCCGCCGAGAGGCCGAACGCCGAGCCGCCGGACAGGCAGACGGCATCGATACGGTCGACCCGGCACGAAGGATCGAGTAGATCGGTGTCGCGCGTGCCCGGCGCGCCGCCGCGCACATCGACCGACGCCATCGACGGGTTCTCGCACAGGATAACGCTGACGCCGGAGCGCACGCTCGAGTCCTCGGCATTACCGACCAGGATACCGTCGACATCGGTGATGAGGTTGCGCGGACCGGGGCGAAGCATGGTCAGTCGAGCTGGAGCGTAAGCGCCTTGAGGTAGGCGGTCTCGGGCAGGCTCGGATGCACGGGATGATCGAGCGCGGCGCCCGAGCTCAGCAGGATGCGGCCGTTGCGGCCGGCATCGCGCAGGCCGCGGCGCACCTGTTCGGCGAACAGCGGCATGTCGACCAGGTGCGAGCAGGAGGCGACGAAGAAGAAGCCGCCCTTCTCCACCAGAGGCGCCGCGAGCCGCACCAGCTTGCGGTAGCCCTGCGCGCCGATCTTGAGATCCTTGCGGCTCTTCACGAAGGCCGGCGGATCGCAGATCACCACGTCGAAGCGCTTGCCGGCCAGTTTCTCCAGGGCGTCGAACGCCTCGCTCTTCTCGAAGGAGACAATTTTCCCGACGCCGTTCAAATCAGCCGCAGCCTTTGCCGCATCGAGGGCGGGCTGAGAGCGGTCGATGCAGGTCACCGACTTGGCGCCTTCTTTCGCCGCCAGCACGCCGAAGCCGCCGCTGTAGCTGAAGACGTCGAGGATTCGCGCGTCGCGGGCGAAGCGGGCCATGAAGCGCCGGTTGTCGCGCTGGTCGTAGAACCAGCCGGTCTTCTGGCCCCCCGACAGGTCGGCCACGAAGCGGGCGCCGTTTTCGATCAGCTCGACCGTGCCTGTGGCATCGCCCTTGGCGACCGTGGTTTCTCGGTTCAGGCCTTCGAGCAGGCGCACCGGCGAATCGTTCTTGAGCACGATCGTCGTGGGGCTGAACTCGGCCTCCAGCGCCTCGAGCAGCACCGGCGTCAGCAGCTCCATGCCGGCGGTGTTGACCTGGACCACGAGCGCCTCGCCGAAGCGGTCGACGATCACGCCCGGCAGGCCGTCGGCCTCGGCATGGATCAGGCGATAGAAGGGGACGCCCACCAGGCGGTCGCGCAGCGCCGCGGCCTGTGCCAATCGCCGGCCGAGGAACAGCGCATCGACCGTGGCCTCGGGATTCGATGAAAGGATGCGAGCGGCGATCAGCGAATGCGGATTGAAGGTGATCAGCCCCAACGCCTCGCCGCCCGGCGTACGCAGGACGGCGAGCGAGCCTGCCGGCAGCGCCTTGGTCTCGGCATCCATCAGGATCTCGTTGGAGAAGGCCCAGGGGTGGCCGGCGCGGACGCGGCGATCTTCGCCGGCGCGCAGCAACACGCTGGGCAGTTTCTTCTGTGCCAAGATGCCTATTCTCCTTTGGCGACGCCGTCGCGACGCGGATCGGCGCCGCCTTCCCAGCCGTCGCCCACCCGGCGTATGCCGGTCAGGCCGCCTTCATGGGAGCGGACTTGTACTTGATGCCCCAGCGCGCGCAAGGCGTCGGCGCGGGCCGCCAGCGGCGTGCCCGCCTCCAGCTCGGTCGGACCGTGCATATTGATGATCCGCGGCAGGTCGATGGCGTCCTGCATGGAGAGGTTCCAGTCGAGCAGGCCGATCACGGTCTGCAGCGTGTCGCCGATGATGCGCGCGCCGCCGGCCGATCCCAGTGCCGCCACCAGCTTCCGGTCGCGATCGAAAACCATAGTCGGCGACATGGATGAGCGCGGCCGCTTGCCGGGCTCGACCCGGTTGGCGAGCGGCTTTCCGTCGAGCTCGGGCTGGGGCGAGAAATCGGTCAGCTCATTGTTGAGCAGAAAGCCTCGCACCATGATCTCGGCGCCGAACGGCGCCTCGATGGTCGTGGTGAAGCTCACGGCGTTGCCCCAGCGGTCGACGATGGTGATGTGGCTGGTGCCCCGTTCGACATAGCCCGGCGGCAGGCCGGGTCCGACATTGCCCATGCTGTGGTCGAGCGAGATCAGCTTGCGGCGTTCGGCGATGTAGGCCGGTGAGAGCAGTCCGGCCACCGGCACGGCAACGAACGCGGGATCGGCGACGTAGCGGTCGCGGTCGGCGAAGGCGAGCCGGCTCGCCTCGGCGATGAGATGAAGCGCGCGCACGCTGTCGGGCGCGTCATGCCAGATCTCGAAGGGCTCGATCAGTGCCAGCACCTGCAGGATGGCGATTCCACCCGACGACGGTGGCGGCATGCCGCAGACGACCCAGAGGCGATAGGGACCGCACACCGCCTCGCGCTTGATGGGCCGGTATCCCGCGAGATCTGCAAGCGACAGGGTGCCGGGCCGCACGTGGCTGCGGACGCGTTCCACCATCTCGGCCGCGATGGCGCCCTGGTAGAATGCCTGCACGCCCCGATCGGCGATCAGCTGCATCGTCTCGGCCAGCGCGGGATTGCTGACCCGGTCGCCGACCTTCTTTGGTGAGCTGTCGTCGTTGAAGTAAGTCGAGCGGATGGCCGGCTCGTTGCGCAGGATCGGTATGCGGACGAGCCACGCGGCAAGGCGCGGCGACACGGCGAAGCCCTCGCGTGCGACGGCGATGGCGGGCTGGAACAACTCCTTCCACGCGAGTTTGCCCTGCTCCTTGTGGGCGAGCTCCAGCATCGCCAGCGCCCCCGGCACGCCGACGGAGATGCCCGAGACCGTTGCTTCACGGAAGCCCAGCGGCTTGCCGTCGTGATCGACGAACATGGTGGGCGTGGCGCCGGCCGGCGCCGTCTCGCGGCCGTCATAGGCCGTGAGGACATGCGTCGTGCCGTCGTAGTGCAGCAGGAAACCGCCGCCGCCCAGGCCCGAGGCCTGCGGCTCGACGACGCCCAGCACCATCTGCACGGCGATCGCCGCATCGACCGCCGATCCGCCGCGACGCAACACCTCGAGCCCGGCATCGACCGCCAGCGGGTTTGCCGCCGCCACCATCGCCTGCGGCGCCGCCAGGCACGCCCCGACCCTGCAGGCGCCCAGCAGCGCCAGCGCAAGGACGAGGAGGCGGCGCTTCGTCATGCGCGACGGGCGACGATGAACAGGCGGCGGAAGGGAAACAGCGTGATGCCGTCGGCGCGCGTCGGATAGGCCTGGGCGAGCAGCCTGGCGTAGGTCTCGTAGAAGGCCTTGCCCTCGGCTTCGTCGAGCACTGCCATGTAGGGCCGCAGGCCGGTGCCCGCGGTGTATTGCGCCACCGGATCCTTGCCGGTCAGCACCTGCTGGTAGATCGACTCCCAGACGTCGAGATCCGAACACAAGGGCTTCAGCACGTCGTAGTAGCGCCCGGGCTCGTACACCGAGCGGATGCCGCCCACCTTGGCGAGTTTGTCGCGCCACGGCCCGGTCTGGGCCGCCTGGCGCATCAGCGCATGCGACGGCGCCTCGTGGTTGCGCGGCATTTGGATGGCAAGCTGGCCGCCCGACGGCAGAAGCTTCAGCAGCCCGGGGAACATGTCGATATGGCCTTCGACCCACTGGTAGGCTGCATTGCTATAGAGGATCGACGGCGGCAGGCCGGGCTTGAAGTGCGCCAGGTCGCCCGTGGCGAAGGTCACACGCTTGTCGACCGTCTGCGTACGCGCCTTGGCAAGCATCTCCTCGGACGAATCGATGCCGACGACCGGCGCCGCGGGAAAACGCTCGGCCAGGATGCGCGTGATGTTGCCGGCGCCGCAGCCCAGATCGTAGATCGCGTGACCCGGTCGCGCGCCGTTGGCCGGATCGAGCCTGCCCATGAGATCGAGCGCCGGCCGCAGGCGGGCGTCGGCGAACTTGAGGTAGAGGTTGGCGTCCCAGGTCGGGGCTTTCAGGTCGTTCACGTCATTTCTCCTCGAAGGCGGCGTCGACGGGCACGCGGTAGGCCATGGCGATCTTGTTGCCTTTCTGCGCGGCCAGGACGACGGCCATGAATTCCTCGTGCATCGCCTCGGTCATGCCCTTCTGCCGCGCCATCGCACCGTGCGAGGCGATGCAATATTCACACTGATTGGTGATGCTGACCGCGAGATAAACCAGTTCCTTGGTAAGCGGATCGAGCTTGCCCGGCGCGAAGGCCACCTTCATCTCCGCCGCGAATCCCTCCATCACCGAGGGATGGCGCGCCAGGGCCTTCCAGACATTGTTGATATTGGCGGGATCGATGCCGCGCGCCTGGGCGATGCCCTCGACGACAGCCTTTGCGCGCGGGTTCATGTCCTTGTACTCGGTCAGCTTGGCCATCGAACGCTCCTTCAAATGATAAGGGCCGGCATGGTCTCGCCACCCGGCCTGAGCTCATGGTCCTCCCCCGTCTTACGGGGGAGGAATGGGAGGCTGAGCCCTCAATACATATGCTGGCCGCCGTTGATCGACAGCGTCGAGCCGGTGATGAAGCCGGCATCGTCGGCGATCAGGAACATCACGCCGCGAGCGATTTCGTCAGCCTTGCCGAGGCGGCCGACCGGGATCTTGGCGACGATCTTCTCCAGCACGTTGGCCGGCACGGCCGAGACCATGTCGGTCTCGGTGTAGCCCGGCGCGATGGCGTTGACGGTGATGCCCTTGGACGCGCCTTCCTGGGCCAGCGCCTTGGTGAAGCCGTGGATGCCCGACTTGGCGGCGGCGTAGTTGACCTGGCCGTACTGGCCGCCCTGGCCGTTGATCGAGCCGATATTGACGATGCGGCCGAAGCCGCGCGTGTTCATGCCTTCCCACACCGCCTTCGACATGTTGAAGCAGGAGCCGAGATTGGTGTCGATCACCGAATCCCACATGTCGCGCGTCAGCTTGCGCATGGTCGAATCGCGGGTGATGCCGGCGTTGTTCACCAGCACCTCGATCGGGCCGAGATCCTTCTCGATCTGGGTGATCACCGACTGGCAGGCGGCGAAGTCGCCGACGTCGAACTTGTAGACGGCGATGCCGGTCTCGGCCTGGAACTTCTTGGCCGCGTCATCGTTGCCGGCGTAGGTGGCCGCCACCTTGTAGCCCTTGTCCTTCAGCATGCGCGAGACGGCGGCGCCGATGCCGCGCGTTCCGCCCGTCACGACTGCAACACGTTCGGCCATTTTTTCCTCCCGTAGGTTACGCCGCCATACTCTAGCCGGTTCTGCGGGGTGGCGGGCAAGAGAGACGAATTGGCGGGCGTTTGCCGGATAACGCGCGGCATGACGGCGGTCCTACAACGCCCGTCATGAAACCCTTCACCGCCCTGCTCGGCGCCGCCGCCGGGACCCATGCCGCCGACCAGCTGGCGCTCGCCACCCTGCCGCTCACCGCCACCCTCGTGCTGGGCGCAGGGCCCGGCATCCTGGGGCTGCTGGTCGCCGCCCAAAGTGCGGCCTGGCTGCTGGTCACGCTGCCGGCCGGCGCCTGGGTCGATCGCATGCCGCGCCGCACCCTGCTGATCGTGGGGCTCGGGCTCGGGCTGGCAGCGTCGGTCGCAGCCGTGGTTGCCGCCGCGGCCGGCCTGCCCGTTGTGCTCGGCATCGCAGCCTTCGTCGGCGCCTCAGGCACGGTGGTCTATGTGCTGACGTCGATCTCGCTGCTGCCCAGCCTCGTGGCGCCAACAGACCTGCCGCGCTCCAATGCGCGCCTCGAGCTCGCCCGCGCGATCGTGAGCCTGGCCGCGCCGGTCGTGGCAGGCCTGCTCGCCCAGCACCTGTCGCCGACCTGGGGCTACGCCTTGGCCGCCTGTGGCGCCGCGCTGGCCCTGGCCTGCATCCTGGCCTTGCCCAAGGTCCCGTCGGCCACGAGCGGCGCGCAGCGGCCCTCGCTGATGGCCTCGATCAAGACCGGCGCCCGCTTCGTGATGGCTCACGAGCTGCTGCGCGCCATCAGCCTCTGCGCGATCTTCTGGAACTTCGCCTTCTTCGCCCTGCTCGCGGTCTGGGCGCCGCTGGCGCTGGGCCCGCTCGGCCTCGATCCGGCGCATATGGGGCTCGCTCAGTCGGCCTATGGTGCCGGCCTGATCCTGGGCGCGCTGGCCGCACCGATCGCCTCGCGCCGCCTGCCGCCGCTCGTCATCCTGATCTTCGGACCGGCCGTTTCGGTGATCGCCGCGGGCCTGTTCCTCGCCGCCCCTGCGGACGACGGCTTCGGCTATGCCGCGGCCGGCCACTTCCTGGTGGGCTTCGGCCCCATGATGTGGCTGATCTGCCAAACGACCGTGCGCCAGCTCGTGACCCCGGCGGGGCTGATGGGCCGGGTCAACGCCACGGTGCAGACCGCGGTCTACGGCATGCGGCCGCTGGGCGCGCTGGCGGGCGGCATCGTGGCGGCCAACGCTGGCCTGCACGGCGCCCTGCTGCTGATCGCCACGGCCTTCACGCTGTCGACGCTGGTCATCGTGCTGTCGCCGCTCGCCCGCCTGCGCGTCCTGCCCGAGCCGGCCCGCGCCTGACGGCATCCTGCCGGCTTGACCCTAACGCCCAACCGACCGACGCTGCACGCGGAGGTCGTTGCATGATGAAGGTCGTCTCTGCCGTCGCGTTGCTGCTGTTGGTCGCCGCCTGTTCTTCCCCGGGGTCGATGACATCGACATGGGAGGAAGCCTACGGCCCGAATTTCCCGGCGCCGGAGCCGGGCAAGGCAGCCCTCTATATCGTGCGCGATACCGCGCCCGAGGGTGCTCCGCCGATCTACCTCAGCATTGGCCGCCGGCCGGTCGGCGGCCTGGCCGGCCTCACCTGGATGCGCTTCGACGTTTGGCCCCGGCTCTACGACATCAGGGCCTTCGGCGAGCAGGCCAGCAGCGAGCAGATCATCACCGTCGCCCCCGGCGAGACGCGATTCATCCTGGTCCAGCCTGCCGGAACGGGCACCGAGATTCTCCAGATTTCCAAGCTGGATGGGCGCCGCCTCGTGCGTCGGGGCCAGCATACGATGGAGATGGGCGCGCCCCCGGAATACTGAGGCATCCAGGACGGACTCCGTCATGCCGGACCGCAGGCTGAAGGCCTGCGGTCCGGCGAGAAGTCAGTCGCGCTGCACGCACATGGCGATGCCCATGCCGCCGCCGATGCAGAGCGTGGCGAGGCCCTTCTTGGAGTCGCGCTTCTGCATTTCGTAGAGGAGCGTGGTGAGCACCCGCGCGCCCGAGGCGCCGATCGGATGGCCGAGCGCGATGGCGCCGCCATTGACGTTGAGCTTGTCCGGATCGAGGCCGAGCTGTTTGCCGACCGCGACCGCCTGGGCGGCGAAGGCCTCGTTGGCTTCGACCAGGTCGAGATCCTTCACGGTCCAGCCCGCCTTCTTCAGCGCCGCCTGCGAGGCGGTCACCGGGCCGATGCCCATGATCGACGGATCGACCCCGGTGGTGGCCCACGACACGATCCTGGCAAGAGGCTTGATGCCGCGCTTCTTGGCCTCGTCGGCGCTCATCAGCACCAAGGCGGCCGCGCCGTCATTGATGCCCGAAGCGTTGCCGGCGGTGACCGAGCCGCCTTCCTTGGCGAAGGCCGGGCGCAACTTGGCGAGCGTCTCGACCGTCGTGCCGTGGCGCGGGAACTCGTCGGTGTCGACCACGACGTCGCCCTTGCGGGTCTTCACCGTGACCGGAACGATCTCGTCCTTGAAGCGGCCCGACTTCTGCGCCGCCTCGGCCTTGTTCTGCGAGGAGGCGGCAAAGGCGTCCTGCTCGGCGCGGGTGATCTGGAATTTCTGCGCCACGTTCTCGGCGGTGTTGCCCATGTGGTAGCCGTGGAAGGCGTCCCACAGACCGTCCTTCAGCATGGTGTCGGTCATCTTGAGCTCGCCCATCTTGGTGCCTTCGCGCATGTAGGCGGCGTGAGGCGCCTGGCTCATGCTCTCCTGGCCGCCGACCACCATGATCGAGGCGTCGCCGTTGCGGATCGCCTGCCAGCCGAAGGCGACGGCGCGCAGGCCCGAGCCGCAGAGCTGGTTGATGCCCAACGCGGTCTTCTCGACCGGAATGCCGGAATTGACCGCGGCCTGGCGGGCCGGGTTCTGCCCTTGGGCGGCGGACAGGATCTGGCCAAGGATGACTTCGTCGACTTCCTCGGGCTTCACGTGGGCGCGCTCCAGCGCGGCCTTGATCGCGGCCTTGCCGAGGTCGTGGGCCGGCACGGCGCCGAACGCACCGTTGAACGAGCCGATAGGCGTGCGCGCTGCGCTCGCGATGACGATGTCGGTTCCCATGGTATCCTCCTAAGCGGCCGCCCTGCCCCGGATTTTATAGGCCTGTGGCCGGCACCGGCAAGGACTCGTCTTGGACCGTCACTGCCTCGTCACCGAACGGCCTCGCTAGGCGAGCGCGAGTCACTGAGCAGACCTGCTCTCCGCCGCCGCCGCATGGCGGATGACATCCAGCGCCGGGCCGACGACATCCGGCGCGGCGTCCGCCGGATAGACGACATAGGCCGACAGCACGAATTCCGGCGCCGCGGAAAGCACCGTCAGCCGGCCGCCTTGCAGATGCGGCCGCACGAGCCGGATCGGAAAATAACCGGAGCCGCCGTTCTCGAGAACATGCTGCAGGGCCAGCCAGCCTATATTGGCCGTGAGCGCCGCTCCGAAGAAATCCGGAAAGCTCGCGCCGTGCCTGGCGAAGAACTCGGGTCCCCAATCGACATAGACATAGCCCGGACCGGGTTCCGGCCTGCTTTGCAACTCGGTGGAAACGAGGACGAGCCGTTCGTCGAACAGCAACTCGACCTTCAGCCCCGGGCGGCTCTCCGGCGTGTACATGACGGCGATATCGAGGCGGCCTTCGACCAGCCCTTGCATCAGATCGGGCTCGAGGCCGACTTCGGCACGCACGGAAATGTCGGGCGCATTCTGCAGCAGCCGGGGCAGCCACTTTGTCAGGAACTGCTCCCACAGGCCAAAGCGTCCGCCGATCGTGAGCGTCGCCCGGAAGCCTTTGGCGACACCGACATCATGGCGGGCTTGCTCGATGGTGCGGACGAGCATGGAGGCGTGCTTCTGGAAGTGTCGGCCCGCGGCCGTGAGGGTCGTCCCGCCTTTGTTGCGCACGAAGAGCGTGCAGCCCAGCGTGTTTTCCAGAGTGTGGATGCGGGCGCTCACCGTCGACTGCGTTACATGCAGTCGATCCGCTGCGCTCACGAAATTGCCCGCCGCCACCACGGCCAGGAAGGTGCGCGCCAGTTCAGTATCCAAGGCCCCTGTCCGTCGATTAAATCGATATTTTCGATACTAAGCGCCGATTTTCTTCGTTTTTCAACTTGATCGAGGATCCCTAAGTTAGATTCGCAGGATAAATCCTCATGACTGACGCCTTACCGGACAATCTCGTCGCCTACAGGCGCACCCCGATCTTCGACCAGGACAGCCTGCCGGCAGCCTTGCGCCGACGTCACACCACCAAAGACGATGTCTGGGGCCTGATCGTCATCCTCGAAGGACGGCTTCTCTATAGGCTCCTCGAGCCCCCCTCCGAACGCATCCTCGATCCGCAGACCCCGGGCGTGATCAAGCCATGCCAGGCGCATGAAGTAGAACCGCTGGGTCCGGTGAGCTTCTTCGTCGAGTTCTATGGCGATGCGAAAGCGGTCCGCCCGTCAACGGAGGCGGCGACGCCGGGTGACGCAAACGATGCAGCGCAGGGATTCGCCGGCAAGGACGAAGTGGTCGCCTGGCTGAACGAGCTGCTCGAAGCCGAGCGCGCCGGCGCGCGCGTGACACTCGAAACGGCGCGCGCGGCAGGCAACCCGGCAATCGCCGAGCTGATGCGGCATATCCAGCACGACGAGGCGCGCTGGTGCGCGATGCTGCTGCGTCGCATCAAAGGCCTCGACGGCATAGCTTCGCCGCGCATGGGTGCCTTCTACGCCAAGGCGATGGCCATCGACGATCTCGCAGCCCGTATCGCCTTTCTCAATCGCGGCCAGGGCTGGGTCGTGCGCAAGCTGCGCGAGATCATCCCGAAAGTGCGCGATGCCGCGTTGCATGAGGATCTCAACCACATGCTTTCCTCGCACATCGCCAACATCACCCTGGCGAACTCCGCCGACACCGGGAGTCCGCGCGAGGGAGCGGCATGAGGCTCTGCGCTTCATGACCAAACCCGGCAACGACAACACGCCGCCGGACGCCGCGGGGGACTACGCCTCGCCGCCCTGCCTGATGCATCTGCTCGATCCGGTCTCGGGAGAACTCGTGGCCGATGCCGACGCCCAGCAGCGAAGCGACGTCATGCGTTGGCGAAAGGCTGAGCGCGAACGCTTGATCGCCGTTCGTTTGGCAATTTCGGCCGAGCAGCGACGCTCCTTTTCGAGGCGGATCGCCGAGCGGCTCGATGAAGCCCTGGGCGACATTTCCGGCCGGATCGTCAGCGTCTACTGGCCGTTCCGCGGCGAACCCGACCTGCGCTCGTGGTCGGAAGGGCTGGCGGATCATGGCGGCGCGTGCGCCTTGCCGGTGGTGGTCCAACGCCATGCGCCCCTCATCTTCCGACGGTGGCGCCGGGGAGAAGCCCTCGAACCCGGTGTCTGGAAGATTCCCATCCCCTCCGGGGGTCCAAGCGTCACGCCCGATATCGTCATCGCGCCTGTCGTCGGATTCGATCCAGCCTGTTACCGGCTGGGCTATGGCGGCGGATTCTTCGATCGGACTCTCGCCACCTTCGCCCGTCGGCCGCAATTCGTCGGGGTGGGATATGCGCCGCAAGCGATCCGGACGATCTATCCGCAGGCCCACGACGTTCCGATGGATATGATCGTGACCGAAGCCGGTATCGTCACCCCTGTTCGCGAGGAGCCGTAGCCGGTCGGCGTGCAGGCAGCGTTCGCTAGCGTTGAGTTCGTCCCAGCTTGCTTCGGACGGCCACCCCGGTTGTCCGGGGCGCACCCGCGCGACGCTGGGCGCGGCCGGCGCCGCCTGGGCCCACGCCGCGGCACCACGGCCAGCACGTGAATGAGAATGTTGCGCGGACTGCCGCCCAGCGTGAAACGACGGTGCAGCCAGTAGATCACCGGCAGAAGCGCGGCGACCATGATGTGGCTTGCCGTTTCCTGGGCCACCGCGCGACCCAGCCCGATGCGATGGCTGCTGTCGGCGACCTCGACATAGCGTGCGCGAATACCGATACGGTGAGCAGCACCGCCCAGATCGCCGGCAGGCGCCAGTCGAAGGATCGCTCCCGCGCCGCCATTATTTGCGCCCGCTGCCCAGTGTGCCCAGCCAGTCGATCAGCGGCGTCCAGCAGAGCTCGCGTGCACGGCCGCTCACCACCATGCCGATATGGCCGAGCGGCAGATCCATGCGCGTTGCGTTCTTCAAGCCGCGCCTGGGATCGACGAGGGCGGCGGCCGAAAGCGGCGGCACGATGCGGTCGCCCGACGGGATCATCACCAGCGCCGGCTTCCTGATCTTCGACGGCACGATACGCTTGCCCCCCACGACCCAATTGTTCGTGCCCGGCAGGTTGTCGCCGTACCAGCCGATCAGGCAGTCGCGCGCCGTCGGGCCGGCGAGCGGCGCGCCATCGTTCAGCCAATCCTCGAGCAGCACGAAGTCGCGGGCGGACTCGCCCTCCTGGTCCATGCCGAGGAAACGGCCGAACTTCTTCATCGCCAGCCAGGGATCGAGCGACCAGAACAGGGTTTGCAGCACGTCGACCGGCAGCTCGCCCACCCGATCCGCCATCTCCGCCAGCAGCGGACCGGCGGAAACGAGGAAGGCATGGCCCGTGCGATCGGCGTGGAAGTCCCAGGGTGCGGCGAGCAGCGCAAGCCCGGCGACCCGGCGCGGCCGGCGCGCGGCCAACGCTACGGCCAGCGTGCCGCCCATGCAGTAGCCCAGCACGGCCGGTGCCCGACGCGCGCGCCTGGCTACGAAACCCAGGGCGCGTTCGAGCCGCGCCACATAGGCCGTCGTGTCGAAGCGCCGCTCCTCGTCGTTGGGCGTTCCCCAATCGACGAGGTACGGCCTGAGCCCGCGCGCCGCCATGGCGCGCAACAGGCTTTTCTCGGCCGTGAGGTCGAGCACTTCCCAGCGATTGATCAGCGACGGCACGACCAGCACGGCGCGGGCGCCGCGCGTGCGGGCCGCGCGATGCGTGGCGCCGTAGTCGAGCAGCCGCATGCCGCCCTCGCTCCACGCCGCCGGCGGATCGTCGAGAGTGCGATGGACCGCATGCCGGCGATAGGCCAGCACGCCGTCGGCCAGCCGCGCCATGCGGCGGGCGATCTCGCGATGAAGCGCCGCCTCGAATTTGCCGGCGCCGGCCTTGGCCTCGAGGGCGGCGATCTCGGGCAGAAGTGCCGCGACCGTGTCAGGCGCCGTGGAGCTTGGACTCGAGCTCGGCAATCCGGGCTTCCAGAGCTTCCACGCGCTTTCGGAGCTCGCCCACGTCATCAACGCCGTGCCCAGATGAAGCGGCAGCGGGCGGGGCCCCAGCCTGGTTCGAAGGGGGCTGGGTCCCGGCGGGCGAGGCTGCATGAGATGCTCCTTGGGCCGCCTGTATCGCGCTTGCAACCTGGCTGTTCGCGGCAGCGAAAAGGCGGGCGATCTGTTCGGTCAGCGCCTGATCGGAGGCGAGCCCGGCCAGCTGGCTCTGCCAGAGGTCGAGATAGCGCCGGGCCAGGCGGTCGAAATCGGCTGGGTCATCGGTTCCGGAGGCCATGCCGTCACTATAGCCCATCGCCGCGCGGATGCTGCTTTCGCAGGCGCAAACCGCGCCTTGTCGCACTGCGGTATCGGCGCTAAGGTTTCCGATCCGAAGTAAACGGGCGTTCACGGCGCGCGGGCGCTGGAGGAGCGAAGCGTAATGGCCGATCAGGCAGTACCCGAGGGCGGGCCGAAGCCCGCTCCGGTGGTCATCAAGAAGTACGCGAACCGACGACTCTACAATACGGCGACGTCCGCCTATGTGACGCTCGAACATCTCTCGCAGATGGTGAAGGACAAGACCGACTTCGTCGTCTACGACGCCAAGACCGGCGACGAGATCACCCGCTCGGTGCTGACGCAGATCATCTTCGAGGAAGAGAGCAAGGGCGGGCAGACGCTTCTGCCGATTCCGTTCCTGCGCCAGCTTATCTCGTTCTACGGCGACAGCCTGCAGGGTGTGGTGCCGCAGTATCTCGAGATGTCGATGACCCAGTTCGCGCGCAACCAGGAGCAGATGAGGCGCTATCTGCAGAACGCCTTCGGCTTCAACCCGTTCCAGCAGTTCGAATCGATGGGCAAGCAGAACATGGCGATGTTCGAGAACGCCATGCGCATGTTCAATCCGTTCCGCGCCGGCCAGGGCGGACCAGGGGGTGGACCGGGCGGCACGCAGGGCACGCCGCCCACGACCAACGGCCAGGAACCGCCCAGGACCGACGCGCCGGCACCGGCCAATGACGCCGCGATCGACGATCTCAAGCGAAAGCTCGACGAGCTGCAGAATCAGCTCGCGGAACTCAGCAAGAAATCCTGACAGCCATGGGTGACGGACCAACGCCGCTGCGACGCGTGATGTCGCCATGCATCGGCATCTGCACGATCGATCGCACGTCGCGACTGTGCCTCGGCTGCAAGCGCACCATCGACGAGATCGGCCGCTGGGCGATGCTCGAGGATCCCGAACGCCAGGCGATCATCGACCAGCTGCCGGCAAGAAAGTCATCCTGAGCGTAGCGAAGGATCTCATGCTGGGGGCAACCGGCGATGAGGTCCTTCGCTACGCTCAGGACGACGTGACTTGAGCTGCGCCTTTTACAACGACGTCCTAAATCTACCTCCCCTTGAACGCCGGCTTGCGCTTCTCGCGAAAGGCCTGCGTGCCCTCCCTGTAATCCTCGGTCAGGCCGGTCAGCACGTTCTGGTCGGCGTCCATATGGCTGCCGAGATCGTCGAGCGCGTGGGCGAACCGGTTGACCGTGCTCTTGGTCATGCGCACGGGGATCGGCGGCTGGCGCGCGACGCGCGCGGCGAAGGCCATGGCGGCGGCCAAGGCCTGGCCGTCCTCGACCACGTTTTCCACCAGGCCCCAGTCCAGCGCCTCGGCGGCGGCGATGCGATCCGACGCCAGGATCACCGCCTGCTTGGTGCGCGCCGGCCCCATCAGCGCCAGCATGCGCGGGATCGAGCCCCAGCTCATGTTCATGCCGAGCTCGACCTCGGGGATGCGGAAATGCGCCGAGCGGCCGCAGGTGCGGAAATCGAGCGCCACGACCAGCGCCGCGCCGCCGCCGATACAATGGCCCTCGATGGCGGCGATGGTGACCTGGTCCATGTCCTGCCAGGCCTTGCACAACTTGGGACCGAGTCGCTGGCGTTGAATACGTTCGCCCACCGACAGCGAATCACGCTGGCGGCCTTCCGGATCCTTGAGATCGAAACCCGCCGAAAAGGCCCTGGCCGAGCCGGTGAGGATCACGACCGAGGTTTCAAGATCGTCCTCGAAATCGCGCGGCACGTCGCGCAGCTCGCGCATCGCCTGCTGACTGAGCGCATTGATGTTGTCGCCGCGGTCGAAGCGCGCGACGGCGACCCGACCCTGCGGGCCCAGCCCCTTCTCGACCTTCACGAATTGACGCTCCATTCGTGCGTTCCTCCTGTGTTCGCCGCACGGTAGCGGCTCGGCTTTACAAGGGCGAGATGCTTCGCTTGACTGGCTCCATGTCGAACTCGATCGGATCCGTCGCTCTCGAACGTCGCGTCGATGCGCTGTTCGCCCCCTATACCAGGCCCGGCTCGCCGGGCGCCGTCGTCGCCGTCATGCGGGGTGAGGCGATCGAGCTCTGCAAGGGCTATGGCCTGGCCAGCATCGAGCTCGGCGTGCCGATCGGCCCCCGGACGCGCTTTCGCATCGCCTCGGTCAGCAAGCAGTTCACCGTCAGCGCCGCGCTGATGCTGGCGGCGGAAGGCAGGCTCAAGCTCTCCGACCCGCCGCACAAATATCTCGGCGAGCTGCCGCCCTTGCCGGTCACGATCGACCAGATGATGCGCAATTCGAGCGGCCTGCCCGATTTCCTCGAACTGCTGCGGCTGGGCGGCCACGGCCTCGACAAGCCGGCGCGGCCGGACGACCTGCTGGCGGCCTGCGTGCGCAACCGCCATCTCAACTTCGCGCCGGGCAGCCGCTTCCTCTACAGCAACAGCAACTTCCTGCTGCTCGGCCGGATCGTCGAGAAGCTCGCCAAGCAGAAACTGGGCGATTTCCTCGCCGAGCGCCTGTTCAAGCCGCTCGGCATGACCAGCACGATGCTGGCGGCCGAGATCGACACGGTGATCCCGGGACTTGCCACGGGGTATCTCGGCGACGCGCAAGCCGGCTTCCGCCGCGCCGCGCACGCCTATCCGCAGGGCGGCGAAGGCGGACTCACCTCGACCGTCGAGGACCTGCTGATCTGGAGCCGGCATTTCGACCAGCCGACGCTCTCGCCCAAGAACCTGCCGGCCCAGCTTGCGGCCGCGGCCGCTCTCGCCGGCGGCCACGCCAACAAATATCGCCGCGGCGTGCAGGCCGACGAGCTGCGCGGCCTCGCCACCGTCGGCCACGGCGGCCTGTGGCCGGGCTACCGCACCGAATTTCTGCGCGTGCCGTCGGCCGATCTTGCCGTCGTGGTGATCGCCAATCTCGGCAGCCTCGACCCGTGGCGCCTGTCGCGCGCCATCGCCACCCTGGCGCTGGAGGGCGACAAACGCCTGAAGCCCGCCCCACCCGCCCTCACCGAGGCCGAGATCAAGCCACTGGCCGGCAGCTGGTTCAATTCAGCCGAGCCTGCTCTGTTCGACCTGGCGTGGCGCAACGGCGAAGCGACGGTCACCCAGAACGGCATGCCCTTCGTGCTGGGCCGCCGCGCCGATGGCTGGTTCGCCGCCGAGCGCGGCTCGTTCGAATTCGCCCTGAAACCCGCCCGCGCCGGCACGCTGCGCGTCGATCTCGGCGCCGGCCGCGTGATCACCTTCAAGAAGGTCGGACGGCGCAAAGCCGTGCCGACCGCGATCGCCGGCACCTACATCTCGACCGATTCGGGCGCCACCTGGAAAATCGTGCGCGGCGGCGAGGAGTGGCTGGCCTATGTCAGTGGCCCGCTGGTCGCCGGCGGTCCGGCCTGGCCGGTGCGCGGCATCGATGGCGACACGGTCGAAATCGAGACGCCGGGCAGCTGGCTCCAGGTGACCCAGCTTGCCCATCTCGTGCGCGACCGCTCGGGCCGCGTGGTCGCCGTAGAAGTCTCGACCGGCCGCATCAAGAAGATGCGGTTCGAGCGGGTGGATTAGCGTCATCCCGAGCGTAGTCGAGGGACCCCTTCTTGCCGACGCCGCAACGAATAGGTCCCTCCGCTGCGCCTCGCTGCCCCCGGCTCCGGTCGAGATGACGATTGGCGAAACGGAAACGCATACATCCGACCGCCGTTGGTCCACAGCATGAGCGGCGTGGCCACCCCCGACAGTGCGCTCGAAGCTCTCGCCGGCACGAAGCCGCGGCGGCGGCGAGAGATTTCCTGACCTTCGTTTGGCCCCCTGTCTTGTTTTCGTCGGGGACAGCATGGCAAAAGCCACGCCGGTCTAAATCGTCCGCTCGACCATCATCTTCTTGATCTCGCCGATCGCCTTGGCGGGATTGAGGCTCTTGGGGCAGGTCTTGGTGCAGTTCATGATGGTATGGCAGCGATAGAGCCGGAACGGATCCTCGAGCTGGTCGAGCCGTTCGCCCTTGGCTTCGTCGCGGCTGTCGGCAAGCCAGCGATAGGCCTGCAGCAGCACGGCCGGCCCGAGATAGCGCTCGCCCGCCCACCAGTAGGAGGGGCACGAGGTCGTGCAGCAGAAGCACAGGATGCACTCCCACAGACCGTCGAGCTTGGCGCGCTCCTCGTGCGACTGCAGCCGCTCGCGTGACGGCGGCTGGCTGGTCGATTTCAGCCACGGCTCGATCGAGGCGAGCTGGGCGTAGGGCACCGTCAGGTCGGGCACAAGGTCGCGTACCACCGGCATGTGCGGCAGCGGGTAGATTTTGACGTCGCCCTTCACGTCGGCGATGAACTTGGTGCAGGCCAGCGTGTTGGTGCCGTCGATGTTCATCGCGCACGAGCCGCACACGCCCTCGCGGCAGGAGCGGCGGAAGGTGAGCGAGCTGTCGATCTCGTTCTTGATCTTGATCAGCGCGTCCAGGACCATCGGACCGCAGGTGTCCATGTCGACTTCATAGGTGTCGAGCGAGGGCTTCTTGCCGTCGTCCGGCGTCCAGCGATAGACCTTGAACAGCCGGATGTTCTTGGTCCCAGCCGCCGCCTTGTAGGTTTCGCCGACGCCTACCTTGGAATTGGCGGGCAGTGTAAACTCAGCCATCGCTTCCTCTCGAACTCTCGTCGTTCCGTCAGTACACGCGCGCCCTAATACACGCGGGCTTTCGGCGGGAACGACTGCACGTCGTTGGTCATCGGCTGCAGCTTGACCGGGCGGTAGTCGATGCGGCTCTTGCCGTTTTCCTCGACCCACACGACCGTGTGCTTCATCCATTCCTTGTCGTCGCGCTCGGGATAATCCTCGCGGGCATGGGCGCCGCGGCTTTCCTTGCGGTTGGCGGCGGAGCGGATCGTGCCCTGGGCCTGCACGATGAGGTTCTCGAACTCCAGCGTCTCGACCAGATCGGAGTTCCAGATCATCGAGCGATCCTTGACGCGAATGTCAGAGGCGCCGGCGAACACCCTGTCCATCTTCGCGCAACCTTCATCGAGGCTCTGCTGCGTGCGGAACACCGCGCAGTCGTTCTGCATGATGCGCTGCATCTCGATGCGCAGCTGCGCCGTCCCGGTGCCGCCCGAGGCATGGCGCAGGCGGTCGAGGCGCGCGATGGCGGCCTCGCCGGCGTGCGGCATCTGCCGATGCGCGCCGCCCGGGGTCAGCACGTCGCCGGCACGCATGGCGGCGGCGCGGCCGAACACCACGAGATCGAGCAGCGAGTTGGAGCCGAGCCGGTTGGCGCCGTGAACCGAGACGCAGGCCGCTTCGCCGACCGCCATCAGGCCGGGCACGGGATGATTGGGATCGCCGTCCTTGACCGTCATCACCTCGCCGTGAACGTTGGTCGGGATGCCGCCCATGTTGTAGTGGCAGGTCGGCAGGATGGGGATCGGCTGACGCGTGACATCGACGCCGGCGAAGATGCGCGCCGTCTCGGCGATGCCGGGCAGGCGCTCGTGGATCACCTTGGGGTCGAGATGCTCGACGTGCAGCTCGATATAGTCCTTGTTCGGGCCGCAGCCGCGGCCTTCGCGGATCTCGATGGTCATCGAGCGGCTGACGACGTCGCGCGAGGCGAGATCCTTGGCTGAAGGCGCATAGCGCTCCATGAAGCGCTCGCCGGTCGCGTTGGTGACGTAGCCGCCCTCGCCGCGCACGCCTTCGGTGATCAGGCAGCCCGCGCCGTAGACGCCGGTGGGATGGAACTGGATGAACTCCATGTCCTGGACCGGCAGCCCTGCCCGCATCGCCATGGCGCCGCCGTCGCCGGTGCAGGTGTGCGCCGAAGTGGCGGTGAAGTAGACGCGGCCGTAGCCGCCGGTCGCCAGCACCACCATGTGGGCGCGGAAGCGGTGGATGGTGCCGTCGTCGAGGTTCCAGGCCATCACGCCGCGACAGGCGCCTTCGTCGTCCATGATGAGATCGAGGGCGAAATACTCGATGAAGAACTCGGCGTGGTGCTTCAGCGACTGCTGATAGAGCGTGTGCAGGATGGCGTGGCCGGTGCGGTCGGCGGCGGCGCAGGTGCGCTGGGCGATGCCCTTGCCGAACTCGGTGGTCATGCCGCCGAACGGCCGCTGGTAGATCTTGCCCTCCGGCGTGCGGCTGAACGGAACGCCGAAATGCTCGAGCTCGATGATCGACGGGATCGCCTCGCGGACCATGAATTCGATGGCGTCCTGGTCGCCCAGCCAGTCCGAGCCCTTGACGGTGTCGTACATGTGCCAGCGCCAGTCGTCCGGGCCCATGTTGCCGAGCGAGGCCGAGATGCCGCCCTGCGCCGCCACGGTGTGGCTGCGGGTCGGGAACACCTTGGTGATGCAGGCGGTCTTGAGGCCCTTCTCCGCCATGCCCAGGGTGGCGCGCAGGCCCGCGCCGCCGGCACCGACGACGACCACGTCGTACTCGTGGTCGATCACCGTGTAGGCAGTGCCGCCGATGGTGACCGTGCCGGCTGCGGCGCCGTTGCTCTTGCCGTTGCTCGCTTCGGCCATGTTCAGCCTCCGAATCCGATACGCAGGACGGCCACGATGGCGGCCAGCCCGAACACCACCGCGATGAAGCGGACCAGCACGATCAGCGCCAGCTTCCAGCCGTCGCTGTGCACGTAATCCTCGATCACGACCTGCAGGCCGAGCTGGCCGTGGTGCAGGCCGACGGAGATGGTCAGCAGCAACAGCACCATGACGACCGGCGAACCGATCCAGGCGCGCACCACGCCGTAGTCGGCGCCGCTCATCATCACCAGGGAGATGGCGAACCACACGACGAGCGGGATCAGCGCGATCGCAGTGAGGCGCTGCGCCCACCAGTGATGGAGGCCTGCCTTGGCAGAGCCCAGCCCGCGGGCGCGGGCGAGAGGAGTCCTGAGGTCGCTGTTCATCGCCCTCTCCTCACACCAGCCTGAGGCCGACGATCCAAGACGCCGCCGTGGCGACCAGCGCGACGGCAACGACGATCCAGCCGCTGCGATAGGCGTCCTTGAGCTCGAAGCCGTAGCCCGCATCCCAGAACAGGTGCCGGATGCCGTTGCACAGGTGATAGAAGGCGCAGAACAGCCAGCCGCCCAGCACGATGCGGCCGAGGATCGACGCGTTGAAGTCCTGGAACACTGCGTAGGTCTTGGGATCGGCCGCGGCGCAGATCACCCAGATGGCGAGATAGAGCGCCCCCACCGAAAGCGCGATGCCCGTGGCGCGATGCAGGATCGACAGCACCGAGGTGAGCTGCGGCTTGTAGACCTGCAGATGGGGAGAAAGCGGCCGGTGCACCGGCCGGTTGGCGACGCTCATCGCGTTAAAAACCTCAATTGCCGATATAGGCTGAGCTTTTTTAGCGTCAAGCGGCTTCAAGTCAATGAAAGTCGCCGCACGCGGGGTGTTAAGTCCCGGATTTCTAAGCGAAATTCGTCTAGCGAGCGGCGCTCCGAGCGCCGCTGCGCGGCACCAGCAGCCAGTAATCGAGGTCGAGCACGACGGCTGGATGGTACTTTCCGTCGGCCTGCCTGCCGGGCCAGGAGTCGCAGGGACAGTCCTTGGCGGCGATGGTTCGGACGCGCAGCCCACCCACGTCCGCGCGCCCGTGGAGCGGCGCCTTCTCCAGCACCTCCGACCAGGCATAGATCGTGTCGCCGCCGAAGGTCGGCGCGACATGGCTGCCGGCATTGATCGCCGCCACCCGAAAGCCGTTGGCCAGTCCGTTGAACGACAGCGCGCGGGCCAGCGAGATGACATGTCCGCCATAGGCGAGGCGGCGGCCGAAGCGCGTGGTCTTGCCGGCGAAGGCGTCGAAATGCACCCGCGCGGTGTTCTGGTAGAGCCGCGTCGAGAACATGTGGTCGGAATCCTCGAGCGTGATGCCGCTCACATGGTCGATGCGCTCGCCCGGCTCGTAGTCCTCCCAGCGATCGGACGAACCGGCGGCTCCATCGTCGTAGCCCGCCAGCGTGAGGCCCGCGGGAACGATCAGATCCGCCGGCGCGACCGACGCTGCAGTCTTGGGCACCACCGGCGCGCCGACCGGCGCCTGGGGATCGCGCTTGTGCACCATCACCCAGCGCACATAGTCGAGCACGGTCTCGCCTTTTTGATTGACCCCGATCGAACGCACCCAGACGACGCCGCTGGCGCGATTGGAATTCTCGCGCAGGCCCAGGACGGTCGAGTGCGCCGACAGCGTGTCGCCGGGATAGACCGGCGCGCCCCAGCGGAACTCGGCATAGCCAAGGTTGGCCACGGCGTTCAGCGAGATGTCGGGCACGGTCTTGCCGATCACGACATGAAAGACCAACAGATCGTCGAGCGGCGCGCGCGGCAGGCCGAGCGCGCGGGCAAAGACATCCGAGGAGTTGACGGCGAAGCGCGAGCCGTAGAGGGCGATGTTCAGAGCCGCGTCGGCTTCGGTCAGGGTGCGCGGCGTGGCGTGGCGGATTTCCTGGCCGACGCGGAAATCCTCGAAGAAATTGCCGGTGCTGGTCTTGCTCATGTCGCGGCCTGCAGCTCCTTGATCGCCGCGGCCAGTGCCAGCGCGTGCTCGGCCTGCTCGACATGGAGATTCTCGATCATGCGGCCGTCGACCGTGGCCACGCCCTTGCCTTCGGCCTGGGCCGCCTTGAACGCGGCGACGATCTTGCCCGCCATCTCGAGCTCGGCGGACGATGGCGCAAAGACCTCGTTGCACGGCTCGACCTGGCTCGGATGAATCAGCGTCTTGCCGTCGAAGCCCATCTCGAGGCCCTGCCGGCAGACGGCGCGGAAACCCTCGGCGTCCTGGATGTCGTTGTAGACGCCGTCGAGGATGGTGAGACCGTAGGCCCGCGCCGCCAGCATGCCGAGGCCGAGCGCGGTGACAAGGGGCAGGCGCGCCGGCGTGTGGCGCGCGCGCATGTCCTTCACCAGATCGTTGGTGCCCATGACGAACAGCGCCAGGCGCGGATGCGAGCCCGCGATCTCCTCGGCGCGCAGGATGCCCTTGGGCGTCTCCATCATCGCCCAGACCGCCATGGTCGCAGGCGCGCCGGCGGTGTCGAGCAGCGACACGACATGGGTGACTTCGGCCGCGCTCTCGACCTTCGGCACCAGGATCGCATCGGCGCCGGAGGTGGCGATGGCCGCGATGTCGGCCTCAGCCCATTCCGTCGCCAGCCCGTTGCAGCGGATGGCGATCTCGCGCTTGCCGTAGGTCTTGCTCTCCGCAGCCAGCACGACATTGGCGCGGGCGGCCTCCTTGGCATCGGGCGCCACGGCGTCCTCGAGGTCGAAGATCAGCGCGTCGGCGGGCAAGGTCCGCGCCTTGTCCAGCGCGCGCGTATTGGCGCCCGGCATATAAAGGACGCTGCGGCGCGGACGAACGATGTTCGACATCTCGAGAACTCCCGGGAAACGCGGCGGACTATAATGACGGGCCACCTTGTGGCAAGGTGACCGCTTCCATGCGCTTTCTCTCGCTCCAGAGCCATGTTGCCTACGGCTACGTCGGCAATCGGGCGGCAACATTTCCCCTGCAACGATTGGGCCACGAGGTCTGGGCGGTAAACACGGTCGAATTCTCCAATCATACGGGCTACGGCGCCTGGCGCGGTCGCACCGCCCCCGCCGACCAGGTCGCCGAGATCGTGGCTGGCATCGAGGCGCTGGGCCTTCTGCCGCGCTGCGACGCGCTGCTGACGGGCTACGTCGGCGACGCGGCGCTGGCCGACGTGGTCCTCGACACGGCGCGCCGCGTGCGCGCCGCCAATCCCCGCGCCGTATGGTGCTGCGATCCGGTGCTGGGCGATGTCGACACCGGCATCTACGTGAAGCCCGGCATCGACACGTTCTTTCGCGAGCGCGCCATTCCCGCCGCCGACCTGGTGACGCCCAACCATTTCGAGCTGGAGCACCTGACCGGCCGCAAGATCTCGACCATGGACGAGGCGCTTGCGGCCGCCCGCAGCCTGCTGAACGGACCGAGGCTTGCCCTGATCACCAGCCTGCGGCGCGCCGACGCGCCGGTCGACCAGGTCGAGATGCTCGCCGTCGGCGCCGAGGTGGCGTGGCGGATCTCCACGCCGTTGATCGGTTTCGAGGTCGCGCCCAATGGAACGGGCGATGCGGTCGCCGCGTTGTTCACGGCTCACTGGATCGAGAGCGGCGACGTCGCCCTGGCGCTCGGCAAGGCGGCTTCTTCGATCTTCGCCGTGCTCGAGGCCACCCGCGCCCTGGGCGAGCGCGAACTGCAACTGGTGGCGGCGCAGGATCAGCTGGTCGCGCCGTCACGTCGCTTCACGGCGGAAAAGCTATAGCCACGCAATGAACGTCCCGGGCTTCGTCTTCAATCCGATTTCGCTTGCGATCGAGGGTGCCGTCATCGGCTTCCTGATCGCCATACCGGTCGGCCCGGCCGCGGCGCTCTGCATCCGCCGATCGATCACCGTGGGCGCGATGGCGGGCTACATGACCGGCATCGGCGCGGCCTTGGGCGATGCCGTGTTCGGCGCGGTGGCGGCTTTCGGCCTCTCCTTTGTTGAACAATTCATTTTCGAACGCGAAGCCTGGTTGCTCGGCATCGGCGGTATCGTCCTGGTGATCATGGGCTGGACGACGATGCGCCATGGGCCGCGTTCCGTGGGCGATCCGGTGGCCGACGACCGCGAGCACAAGATTGCGACGCATCTGCGCTATGCCAGTTCGAGCTTCTTCATCACCGTGTTCAACCCGGTGACCGTGATGGCCTTCGGTGCGGCGCTTGCCAGCCGCAATCTCGCCGGCGTCGGCGCCAACCTGCTGGACGCCGCCCTGCTGGTCGCAGCCATCTTCTGCGGCGCGCTCGCCTGGTGGACGATCATCTGTGCCGCATCGGTGTCGATGCGCGCGCGTTTCACCGGCGCCGGCCTGCTGTGGCTGAACCGCGGCGCGGGCGCCATCATCCTGGGCTTCGGACTGCTGGCGCTGATCTCGCTGCTGCCGCTGCCGTGGCGGCAGATCGGCCGCGCTCTAGGCCTCTGATTCAGGCCAGCGTGCAGACCTCCTCGAACGGCAGGCGCGGGCTGCGGTTGAACAGCTTCGAGTGATCGCCGTAGCCGATGTTGCACAGGAAGTTCGACTTGAAGCGTCCGTCCGGGAAGAACGCCTCGTCGACCTTGGCGTTGTCGAAGCCGCTCATGGCGCCGACGTCGAAGCCGAGCGAACGCGCCGCGATCATCAGGTAGGCGCCCTGCAGGGTACCGTTGCGGAAGGCCGTTGCATGGGCGACGGCCTCCTTGCCTTCGCCCTTGAACCAGGTGATGGCCGTCGGGTTGTGGGGAAAGTTGCGCGGCAGGTGTTCATAGAACTGCGTGTCGTAGGCCACGATCGCCGTCACCGGCGCATCCATGGTCTTTGCCGTATTGCCGCTGCTCAGGGCCGGCCGCAGCTTCTCCTTGCCTTCCTGGGTGCGGATGAAAATGATACGGATCGGTTGCGAATTGGACGAGGTCGGGCCCCATTTCATGAGCTCGTAGATCTCGCGCAGCTGGTCGTCGGTGACCGGCTTGGGCAGCCAGCCATTGTGCGTACGCGCTTCGCGCAAGATCTTGTCGAGCGACTTGTCGTCGAGCATCCGGTTCCCCTCGTGGTTGGCAGACCGTATCGGAGCCTGTTCGGCCGGTCGAGCCGGGCGGTTTGTGCTAGGCTCTTGCAATACCAGGGCCAGGGAATCCATCGATGTCGGCGACTGCGCTCGACCCCGCGAAATTCAGGGACGCACGGGTGACCGCCAAGGGCGAGCAGCGCGCCGAGGTGGCGCTGCGGTCGCTCGAGACGCTGTGGTTCAACACCGGCACGCTGTGCAATCTCACCTGCCGCAACTGCTACATCGAATCCTCGCCGCGCAACGATCGACTGGTCTATCTGACCGCCGCCGAGGTGGCGGCTTACCTCGACGAAATCGAGCGAGACGGGCTCGGCACCAGGCTGATCGGATTCACCGGCGGCGAACCGTTCATGAATCCCGACCTGCCCCGGATGCTGGAGGACGTGCTGTCGCGCGGCTTCAAGGCAATGGTCCTGACCAACGCCATGAAGCCGATGCACAAGATGAAGCCCGCCCTGCTGGCGCTGCGCGAGCGGCACGGGGCGAACCTGACGATCCGCGTTTCGATCGATCACTATGCGCGGCCGCTGCACGAGGCCGAGCGCGGGGCGCGAAGCTGGAAGCCGACCCTCGACGGGCGTGAAGTGGCTGGCCGACAACGGCTTCGACATTCATGTCGCGGGCCGCCGCTTCTCCGATGAGTCCGAAGAGGCCGTGCGCGCGGGCTACGCCGGGCTGTTTGCCGCGCTGGGCGTCGTAATCGACGCTGCCAGCCCGCTTGCCCTGGTCCTGTTTCCCGAAATGGATCCCGCCGTCGACGTTCCGGAGATCACGACGTCCTGCTGGGGCATCCTGAAGAAGTCGCCCGACAGCGTGATGTGCGCCTCTTCGCGCATGGTGATCAAGCGCAAGGACGCGGCGCGTCCCGCGGTCGTCGCCTGCACGCTGCTGCCTTACGATCCACAGTTCGAATTGGGCGGGACTCTGGCCGAGAGCGGCGGCGCGGTGCGCCTCAACCATCCGCATTGCGCGAAGTTCTGCGTCCTGGGCGGCGCTGCCTGCAGTCAGTGACCGACCAGTCCTCGATGTCGTGATCCCGACGCTCGATGCGGCCGCCACGCTGGCCCGCACCCTCGCGGCTCTGCGCGACGCGGCAAGCGACTTCCCGTCGACGATCACGGTGTGCGACGGCGGCTCGCGCGACGCCACGGACGGCCATCGCCCGGGAAAACGGCGTCAGCGTCGTGACCGCACCGCCCGGACGCGGCGGACAGCTCGCCGCGGGCGCGGCGGCAGGCCACGCGCCGTGGCTGCTTTTCCTCCACGCCGATACCGTGCCGGGCAGCGGCTGGACCGACGCCGTACGCGGCTTCGCCTCCGCGCCGGCGAACCGGGCAAGAGCCGGCTATTTCCGCCTGCGCCTTTCATCGACGGACGCGCGGGCGCGGCGGGTTGAACGGCTGGCGGACTGGCGTTGCCGTGCCCTGGGGCTGCCCTACGGCGATCAGGGACTGCTGATGGCGCGCAGCTTCTATCGAGAGCTGGGCGGCTTCCGGCTGCTGCCCTTGATGGAGGATGTCGATCTTGTTCGTCGCATCGGCCGTCGCAATCTGGTGCCGCTCGAAGCCGACGCCGTCACCTCGGCAGCGCGCTATGAGCGCGGCGGCTGGTTCGCCCGGCCGGCCCGCAACCTGTCATGCCTTGCGTTGTATCTCGTCGGCGCGCCGCCCCGCGTCATCGCGCGGCTCTACGATCGATGATCCGCCATCTCGTGATCTTTGCCCGCGCGCCTCAGCCCGGCAAGGTCAAGCGCCGCATGGCCCGCGACATCGGCACCTTGGCAGCGGCGCGATTCTACCGGGCAACGCTTACGCAGCAGCTCGACCGGCTGTCGCGCGCCACGCCGTGGCGCGTTTGGCTGTTCATCACGCCCGATAACGCGTTGGGCCATCCGGCATGGCGCTTCTCAGGCAAGGACCTGCGCCTGCGGCCGCAGGGACACGGCGATCTCGGGCAGCGCATGGCGAGGCCGTTCCGCTGCCTTCCGCCGGGACCGGTGGTCCTGGTCGGCAGCGACATTCCGGCGATGCGGTCGCTCGCACATCGCCCAGGCCTTTCGCCTGCTCGGCCGGCATGAGCTGGTGTTCGGGCCGGCAAGCGATGGCGGCTTCTGGCTGATCGGCGCGCGACGCCTGCGGCCGCTGCCACGCGATCTGTTCGCCGCCGTCCGCTGGTCGACGCACCATGCCTTGGCCGACACGCGCGCCAATGTTCCTGCCACGATTTCGGTCGGACTGGCGGCGACCCTGGACGATATCGACACCGCCGACGATCTGCGCGCTCTTCGAGCGATGGCCTGATCAGATCGGCGTTGCGCCCTGCTTGAGCGCGGCGAGTTCGGTCCGGACCTCGGCGAACACCGAGTCCCAGTCGCCGGGCCTGGGCTGGCGGAACAGGCGGGCCGAGGGATACCAGGGCGCTTCGACACCGCCGAGCTGCCAGCGCCAGTCGACGACGGAGGGCAGCAGCACCCACGTCTTGACCCCCATTCCCGCCGCAAGATGGGCGATCGGCGCATCGATCGACAGCAGGAGATCGAGCTGCGAGAGGGCGGTGGCGGCCTCGCCGAAGTCGAAGATGCCGCGTCCGACATCGTGCACCAGGCCGCCGGCGCCGAACTGCTGGATGTCCTTCTGGTGCACCCCGCCCTGCAGGCTGAACACGAGAAATTCCGGATCGCCGGCCAGGGCCAGGAACTGCGCGAAGGGCGCGGAACGCTGGCGGTCCTGCGGCTGGCCGGGCATGGCGGCCCAGTAGATGCCGATGCGTAGCCTGGCCTTCTCGATGCGGCCGAGCTTGATGCGGCTGTCGGCCGGCGCGTGCAGATAAGGCGGCTCGGCCGACAGCGCAGCGAAATCGGCATGGCAGAGATGGGGCAGCGACACCATAGAGGCATGGACGTCGAATGCCGGCAGCGGCTCGCCTTCGGCCACGACCTGATCGATGAAGTCGACGGTCGCGAGAAGCTCCTTGAGGAGGGCCTGGCAAAGCACCAGCACGGTGGCGCCGCGGCGCTTGAGTTCGCGGGCGAAGCGCACGAACAGCAGCACGTCACTCAGACCCTGTTCGGGATAGAGCAGGATGCGCTTGCCCTGGATCGACTCCGCCGTCCCATGCCGGCTGGGTGAAGTCGGGGACGGGCGTTTCGGGCAGGCGCTTGCGCGCTTCGTAGGCGGCGAAGCCCTGCGCCAGCTCGCCGCGCAGCAGGAGCGCGATGGCAAGCTCGACCCTGGCGCGGCGGTTGTCGGGATTGAGCGCCAGCGAACGGCCGAAGCAGCCGACGGCTTCCTCGATGCGGCCGAGGTCGCGCAGGCAAAGCGCCAGGTTGAAGAAGCCCTCGGCGTAGTCGCGGCTGAGCTTGATCGAATGGAAATGGTGCTTCACCGCCTCGTCGAGCCGGTTGGTGGCGCGCAGCGCATTGCCGAGGTTCGAATACAGGGCGGGATTTCCGGGATCGGCCGCAAGCGACAGGCGATGGTGCGACACCGACGCCTCGAGCTTGCCGGCCAGTCGCAGCGCCACGCCCAGATTGTTGTGCAGCTCGGCATGATAGGGCCGCACCGCCAGCAGCCGCAGGTAGGAGGCGATCGCCTCGTCGAGCCGGCCTGCGCGATGGGCCTGCGCGGCAAGCCGAAGTTGTTGGGCGAAGCTGTCGGCGTCGCTGCCGAACAACGGCGTCGGCGCGAGCGAGATCTGCGACTCCGGTTTCAGGGGGTAGATCGACGGCGTGTCGTTCACGCTTGCATATTACATCAACTATTAGCCTTAAGCATCTGCACTAAAATGCTTATCTTCAACATTCAGAGCCACGGAAAAAGGCCGCGGACCGAAGCCCACGCCGTCTTCTATCCAGTCGCTGGAGCGAAAGACGTCTACTAGATGTAGCCCCTGATCAGCTCTTCGGCGATCTGGATGGCGTTCAATGCCGCGCCCTTGCGCAGGTTGTCGCTGACGATCCAGAGGGCGAGGCCGTTCTCGACGGTCGGATCGGTGCGCACGCGGCTCACGAACACGCCGTCCTGGCCGGTGACCTCCTGCGGCGTGACGTAGCCGCCCGGCTCGCGCCGATCGACGACGAGAATGCCCGGCGCAGCGGCGAGAAGGTGACGCGCCTCATGCTCGTCGAGCGGCTTCTCGAGCTCGAGGTTCACCGCCTCGGCGTGGCCGATGAAGGTCGGCACGCGCACGCACGTGGCATGGACCTTGATCTTGGGATCAAGGATCTTCTTGGTCTCGACCACCATCTTCCATTCTTCCTTGGTCGAGCCGTCATCCATGAAGACGTCGATGTGGGGAATGACGTTGAAGGCGATGCCCTTGGTGAACTTCTTCGGCTCGAGAGTCTGGTTCACGAAGAAACTCTTGGTCTGGTTCAGAAGCTCGTCCATCGCCTTCCTTGCCGGCGCCTGATGTCGATTGGTAGGTCGACACCACGACGCGCTTGATGACCGCGGCGTCGTGGATCGGCTTCAGCGCCACCACCATCTGGATGGTCGAGCAATTCGGATTGGCGATGATGCCGCGGCCCTTGTAGCCGGCGATCGCCTTGGCATTGACCTCGGGCACGACCAGCGGCACGTCCGGATCCATGCGCCAGTAGGAGGTGTTGTCGATCACCACCGCGCCGGCCTTGGCCGCACGCGGGCTGTGCTCGGCCGACACCTTGGCGCCGGGCGAGCTCAGCACGATGTCGATGCCCTTGAAGTCGAATTTGGCGAGGTCCTCGACCTTCAGAACCGATTTGTCGCCGAACGAAATCTGCTGGCCGACCGAGCGGGCGGACGCCAACGCGACAACGTCATCGGCCGGGAAGTTTCTCTCGGCCAGGATCTGCAACATTTCGCGACCGACATTGCCGGTCGCGCCGACGACGGCGACTCTGTAGCCCATGACTGTTTGCGCTTGGGGCGCTCTCTCCTTGCTTTGGGGAGGCAGGGAGATACGCGCCGAGACGCCGTTTTGCAAGGAAAGCGGGTTTATTCGGCCGACGCTCCCGACGCCTTGATGATGGGCAGCCACAGCGCCAGGTCGTCCCGCACGAGCTTTTGCGCCGCTGCCGGCGACACCGGCGGCAGCATTTCGATGCCCTGGGCCAGCATCTTCTCGCGCACCTGCGGCAATTGGCCGATGCGATTGATCTCGGCATTGAGCCTGCCGACGATCGCCTCCGGCACGCCGGCCGGCACGGCGAAGCCCATCCAGGTGTTGACCACGTAGTCCTTCACGCCCGCCTCGATCATGGTCGGCACCTTGGGCAGCAGGTCGGAGCGATGCTCGCTGGTCACCGCGAGGGCCTTGATCCGGCCCGCCTTGACCGGGCCGATGACGGTCGGCGTGTTGAACAGGCCGAACACCACCTCGGCGTTGGCCACCGCCAGAATGGCGGCCGGCGTGGCGCGGTAGGGCACGTGCTGCAGTTTCACGCCGGTGCGCAACTCGAGCAGGACCCCCGACATGTGATGGCTGGTGCCGACGCCGCCCGACGAATAGGTGAGCTCGCCCGGCTTGGCGCGCGCCTGGTCGAGAAGCTCCGCCACCGTCCTGGTCGGATTGTCGGCATGGACGATCAGAATATTGGACACGCCGCCGGTCACCGCCACGGCCGCGAGGTCCTTCAGCGAATCGTAGCCCGGCGCCTTGTAGAGGCCCATGTTGAACACCATCGTGCCCTGCGAGACGAGCACCAGCGTGTAGCCGTCGGCCGGCGCGCGCGCCGCCTCGGCGGTGGCGATGGTCCCGCCGGCGCCGGTCTTGTTGTCGACCACGACGGTCTGGCCGAGCGCCTTGCCGAGTTCCTCGGCGAACATGCGGGCGACGATGTCGGCCGTGGCGCCGGGCGCCAGTGGCACGATCAGGCGCAGCGGCTTGGCGGGCCAGACCTGCGCCCGGGCGGCCCCCGACGCGGCGACGAGCGTCGCGGCAAGCAGGGCTCTTTTCGTCAGCGCCATGATGCCTCCTAAAGTCCGACCGACTGTGCCACGAGCCTGGCGAGCTGTTTTCGCAAACGCGCGACTGTCGGACGTTCGCTTGGCTTGCCGATCAGATTGTACATTTCGTAGGGATCGCTCTTGAGGTCGTAGAGCTCGTCGCACTCCACGCCGTCGAGCGACTTCTGCGTCCAGTGGATGTATTTGTGACGCCGCGTGCGAATCGCCTTGTAGCTCATGCCGATCAGCCACGGCATGGCGTTCTCGCTGAAGTATTCGCACATGAAGGACGAGCGCCAGCCGGTCCGCTTGGCGTTCTTGGCCAGCGGCCGGAGCGACAGGCCCTGCATATGTTCGAAATCCGCCGCCTTGCCGCCGGCGAGATCGACCAGCGTCGGCGCGATGTCGAGCGTCGTCACGAGATCGTCCAGCACCGTGCCCGGCTTGAACCAGGCGGGATAGCGGACGAGGAACGGCGACTTGATGCCCTCCTCGTAGGCGAAGCGGCGCTCCGGTCCCAGCCCGTGCTCGCCGAAGAAGTAGCCGTTGTCGCCCAGGAACAGGATGAAGGTGTCGTCGAGCTGGCCGGTGTCCTCCAGCGCCTTCCACACCTCGCCCATGCCCTCGTCGACCGAGGCCATCATGGCGGCGCGCAGACGGATCTCCTCGTCGGTGCCGGCCTGGATGCCGTCGAGCACCTTGCGCGAGGCCGCGTTGACCCTGAGCTCGAAGGCCTCCTTCCAGGCGGGCTTGTCCTTCACCACGTCCGCCGGCAACAACGCATTCGGACGGCGCGGAAAATGCTCGCCTTTGTAGAGGTCGGCATGGCGCGGCGCGGGCCGATAGCCGCCCTTGCTGAGGTCGATCGTGCCGTCGGCCGCCTGGAAGGCGTCGGGATGCACCGCCTTGTGCGCGAAGAACAGCGCGAAGGGCTTGGTGCGCTTCTTGCGCAGGAACTCGACGGCATGCCCGTTCAGAAGATCGGTGATGTAGCCCGGGTGCTGGCGCTCGCAGCCGTCGATATTCAGCACCGGATCGAAGATCGAGCCGTGGCCCGGGAAGCTCACCCATTTGTCGTAGCCAGGCCGCGGCATGCCGGAGTTGCCCATGTGCCACTTGCCGACATGGGCGGTCTCGTAGCCCAGCCGTTGCAGGATCACGTGATAGTTGGACAGGCGGTGGCTGTGGGCGTCGCGCGCCACGTTGTCGATGATGCCGTGCCGGCTGGCATACTGGCCGGTGATGATCGAGGCGCGGTTGGGCGAGCAGAGCGGCGTGGGGTGGAATGCCGAGGTGAACGTCGCGCCCTCGTGGCCGATGCGGTCGATATGCGGCGTCTTCATGTAGGGATGGCCGCAGATGCCGAGTTCGTCGAACCTGAGATCGTCGATCAGGACGACGATGAAATTGGGCTTGCGCTTCCTTGCCACGATCGATCCCCCCTTACGCTGCGTGGAGCACGCCGCGTGCCGAAACCACGCTAACCGCCGGTCTTGACGGACGCCAGAGGCTCGCGCCCATATCGGCCGGAAGACCTTCCGGGGAACGACAATGACCGAGTCTGGCCTGCCGCTGGCAGGAGTACGCGTCCTGGATATCAGCACGTTCATCGCAGCGCCCGCCGCTGCGGTCGTGCTGGGCGACTGGGGCGCCGACGTGATCAAGATCGAGGGGCCGGACGGCGACGCCAACCGCACGATCATGAACGATTCGGCCAATTATCCGAAGGCCGCGGTCAACTACCCCTGGCTCATGGACTCGCGCAACAAGCGGTCGCTGGTGCTCGACCTCAAGCAGCCGGAAGCCCGCGCCGCGCTCGACCGCCTGATCGCCACATCGGACGTCGTAATCTGCAATTTCCCGCCGCCGGTGCGCGAGAAGCTTCGTCTCACCTATGAAGACATGAAGCCGGTCAATCCGCGCCTGATCTACGCCTCGCTGACGGGCTACGGCGAGACCGGCCCCGACCGCGACCGACCGGGCTTCGACGCCACGGCCTATTTCGCCCGCTCGGGCCTGCTCGACGCGCAACGCTATGAAGGTGGCCCACCGGGCGTGCCGGGACCCGCCCAGGGCGACCGCGCCACGGCGATGGCGCTCGTCTCCTCCATCCTGATGGCGCTGATCCATCGCATGAAGACGGGCGAGGGCTCGTGGGTCGGCACATCGCTGCTGGGCAACGGCCTGTGGTCGTGCGGCGTCATCGCCCAGGCCGCCCTGGTCGGCGCCTATCTGCCCCACCGCCCGCCGCCGGACCGGCCGCGCTCGGCGCTGGGCAACATCTACCAGACCTCGGACGACCGCTGGCTGCAGCTCACCATCGTGCGCGAGGACAGGATGTGGGCACCGCTCTGCCAGACCATCGAGCGCCCCGACCTGGTCGACGACCCGCGCTTTGCCGCGCAGGACGAGCGACGCAAGCGCTCGGCCGAGCTCGCCACCATCCTGCGCGAGGCCTTCGCCAGCCGCGACTACGAGCATTGGCGCAAGGCGATGGCGGCACACGGCATCACCTTCGGCGTCATCAGCCGGCCGCAGGACGTGCCCGACGACGAGCAGGCCGTGGCCTGCGGCGCGATCGTCGACACGGCCATCCCCGAGATGCCGCGCACCCTCGCCAACCCAATTCGGCTGGGCTTCGCCGAGCAGCAGATCGCCGGGCCGGCGCCCGCGCTCGGCCAGCACAGCGAGCAGATCCTGGCCGAGGCCGGCCTGTCGCAAGGCGAGATCGCGCGGCTGCGCGCAAGCGGCGCCATTCGATGAGCGAGGAGGCGACAGGCGAGGCACTACCGCTTGCCGGGCTGCCCCTCAGCGGGCTGATCGTGCTCGACATCAGCTCGTTCATCGCCGCGCCCGCGGCGGCCGTGGCGCTGGCCGATTTCGGCGCCGACGTGATCAAGATCGAGCCGCCCGGCGACGGCGATCCGCACCGCCATAATTACAGGAACGTGGGCTATCCGCAGAGCGACAAGAATTTCCCCTGGCAGCTCGATGGAAGGCTGAAGCGCTCGATCGCGCTCGACCTCAAGAACGAAAGCGCCCGCGCCGTGCTCGAACGGCTGATCAAGCGCGCCGACGTCATGATCGTGAACTTCCCGCCGCCGGCCCGCGAGCGGCTGAAACTGCGCTGGGAGGACATCGAGCCCTTGGCTCCGCGCCTCGTCTATTGCTCGCTCACCGGCTACGGCGAATCGGGACCGGACCGCGATCGCCCGGGCTTCGACATCACTGCCTATTTCGGCCGGTCCGGCATCCTCGACGCGGCGCGCTACGAGGGCGGTCCGCCCGGCCTGTCGCTGCCCGCCCAGGGCGACCGCGCCACGGCCATGACTCTGGTCGCCGCCATTCTGCTCGGCCTGCGCCAGCGCGACCGGACCGGCAAGGGCTGCTGGGTCGGCACGTCACTTTACGCCAACGGCGTGTGGGCCAACGGCACCTCGGCCGCGGGCGCACTGCTGGGCGCCAAGCTGCCGTCGCGCCAGCCGCCCGACCGGCCGCGCAACGCCCTCACCAACCTCTACCGCACTCGGGACGACCGCTGGCTGCAGCTCCTGATGGTGCGCGACGATCGCCTGTGGGAGGCGTTCTGCACGGCCATCGGCCGGCCCGACCTTGCCGCCGATCCGCGCTTCACCAGCCGCGAGGAGCGTCGCGCGCGCCCGCTCGAGCTGGTCCAGGAGCTGATGCCGGTGTTCGCCGCCAGGACCTACGCCGAGTGGGAAGCCGCCTTCGCCGGCACCGGCATTCCCTTCGGTGTGGTCGGCCGCCTGGCCGACGTGATCGACGACGAGCAGGCCCGGCATGCCGGCATCTTCGCCGACACCACGAATCCCGAGGTGCCGCGCACCGTCAACAACCCGATCCGGCTGGGCTTCGCCAAGCCGCGAACCTCCGGCCCGCCGGCCGCCGTCGGCCAGCACAGCGAGGAGATCCTGCGCGAACTGGCCTACAGCGAGGCCGACATCGCCGATCTTCGCAAATCCGGGGCGCTGGGCTAGCGCCGGACGCGCCAGGACACGATATGTCGCCAACGCCGCTTGCGATATGCTGCAGCCGGACTTGGCGTTAACGGACAGGGTCGCATGTCGACAGAGCTCGAATCGTGGCTCGATAAGCTGGGGCTAAGCCAGTATGCCGCGACCTTCGCCGAGAACGCGATCGGCCTCGACGTCGTCACCGACCTGACCGACGCCGACCTGGTCAACCTTGGCGTCACGCTGCTTGGTCATCGCAAACGTCTGCTGAGCGCGATTGCCGACGTTCAGCGCGGGCGCGTCGACAATTTCGTCGTCGGCCTCCATCCCGCCCCGCCCATCGCGCGCAGCCGTCCCAAGGCGGAGCGCCGCCAGGTGACCGTCTTGTTCTGCGACATCGTCGGCTCGACGGCGCTGGCCCACCGCCTCGATCCGGAGGAGCTGGCGCCGATCTTCGACCGCTACCATACGACCGCATCGGAGACGGTGCGGGAGATGGGCGGCCATGTCGCGCGGTTCATCGGCGACGGCGTCATGGCCTACTTCGGCTGGCCGACCAGCCGCGAGGACGACGCCGAGCGCGCGGTTGCCGCCGGCCTGGAACTGATCGAGGCGGTATCCCGGCTGTCGACGCTGGACGGCGAGAGCCTGGCGGTGCGCGTCGGCGTGGCGACCGGGCTCGTCGCGATCGGCTATGGCACGGAAGCCAACGACGGCGGCATCGCCGGCGAAACCCCCAACGTCGCCGCACGGCTTCAGGCCGAGGCCAAGCCCAACACGCTGGTCGTGGCGCCCCTGACGGCGCGCCTTGCCGGGCGGTCTTTCCGCTACAAGACCCTTGGCAAGCGCGTCATCCGTGGCCTGGCCGATTCGCTGGAAGTCTTCGAGGTCAGCGGTACGCGTTCCTCGCTCAATCGCTTCCAGGCCTTGCGCTCGCGCTCGACCGGGCCGCTGGTCGGCCGCGGCGAAGAGGTCGACCTGCTGCTCAGCCGATGGCGGCGGGTGGCCGATTTCGAAGGACAGGTCATCCTGCTGTCCGGCGATGCCGGGATCGGCAAGTCGCGCATCGTGCAAACGACGCGAGAGCGCATCGGCTCGGGGATAGCCGTCCTGCGCTATCAATGCTCGCCGTTGCACCAGGACACGGCGCTATTTCCTGTCCTTCAGCAACTTACCCGGTCGATCGGTCTCGTCGGCGAGCAAAGCATTGAGGACAAGATCGCCAAGGTGCGGCAATCGCTGCAGTCGGCCGAGCTCAACTCCGGAGACAATCTGGCCTTGCTCTGCCACCTCCTGCAGATCAGGTCGCCGAGCCATCGACTGCCGGATGCCTCGCCGCAACAGATCCGCCAGCGCTCGGTTGCCCTGCTGCTCCGGCTGTTCACGCATCTCACGACAGTCAGCCCTGTATTGACCATCGTCGAGGACGTGCAGTGGATCGACCCGACCACGGAAGATCTGCTGGTCGACATCATCGGCAGCATCGAGGATTCTCGGGCAATGGTGCTGGCGACCAACCGGGACGCTTTTTCGCAGCGTTGGCACGTCGCCGGCTATACCACCTACCTCCGTCTCGAGCGCCTGAGCGGCGCCGACAGCCGGCGGCTGATCGATGTGATCGCCGGCGACCGCCTGACCCAGGACGTGCAGGCCGGCATTGCGACCCGTGCGGAGGGCATCCCGCTCTACCTCGAGGAACTGACACTGGCGTTGCTCGAGGCCGGCCGTTCCATCGAACTGGGCGCGGTGCCGACCAGCCTCCACGCCCTGCTGGCGGCGCGGCTCGAGAAGATGGCCGATGCCAAGCCGCTGCTGCAGATCGGCGCCGTGCTCGGCCGTCAGTTCGCGCTCGCCGACCTGCAGGCGGTGGCGGCCTGCAGCGAGGCCGACATGCGCGCCATGGTCGACCGGTCAGTCGGGTCCGGCCTGCTGCGCGAAGCCGAACCGGGAAACGATTCGGTCCTCGCCTTCAAGCATGCCCTCGTGCAGGACGCGGCCTATGCCAGCCTGCTCAACAGCGAGAAGCGGCGCCTGCACGCCGCCGTGCTTGATCATCTCGAACGCAAGAACCTGTCGGCGGCCGGCGGTGGCGCCGCCTTGCTCGCGTCCCATGCCGAACGCGGCGAGGTTTGGGACAAGGCCGCGAAATACCTCATCGCCTCCCTGTCGCAGGCGATTCGCGGCTCGGCCAATCACGAGGCAGTTGCCCTCTATGACAGGACGCTGAAGGCGCTGGAACGGCTGCCGGCCGACGTGTCCACCGCGCACGCAATCGACGCGCGCCTGCACGTGTTCAGCCCGCTGCTGGCGTTGGGCGAGCTCGACCGGCTGGTCGACGTCATGCGACAGGCCGACTTGCTGGCGCATCGCCTGGGCGACAAGCGCCGGCTGGCGGCGGCGACGAGCCAGCTTTCCACCGCGCTGTGGCTCACCGGCCGGCACGAAGCGGGGCTGCATTCGGTCGAGGAAGCGGTCCGGCTTGCCGACGAACTGGATGATTTCGTGCTGCGCCTGTCGGCGCGCTTCAACCATGCCAATCTGCTTCACGCCACCGGCGCCCTGCGCGAGGCGGCCGATCTTTATTCAGCGATCATCGACAGTCTGCCGGGTGAGCTCGAACTCAAGCGTTTCGGCTGGCCCGGCATTCCGAGCCTGCTCTCGCGCGGGCTGCTGACATGGTCGCTGGTCACGCTCGGCGACTTCGACCAGGCGCGACAGATCAAGGACCGGGCGATGGAGCTGATCGGCCACATCCGCGAACCCTATTCGATGGCCTACGCCTATCTGGGGGAAGGCCTCTATCACACGGCGGTCGGCCAGACGGATGCCGCGATCGGATCGTTCGAAGCGGCCCATCGCCTTACCCAGCAGTCCGACATCGTCCTGCCGATTGCGACCGCCTGGCTGGGGGCCGCCTACGCCCAAGGCGGCCGGCCGCACGACGCACTGGCCCTGCTGCTGGAGGCCGAGCGAAAAGGCGCCTACCGTTCCGGCGGCCTGTACAACGCGATTCACCATTCCATGGCGCTTGCCCAGGCGCATCTCGCCGCCGGCGATATGCCCTCCGCGCAGACCGCGATCGACCGCGCCCAGGAAATCGCCGAGCAGGCCGGCGAGCTGGCGCACCTGGCTGCGGTCCTGCGAGTCCGCGGCAGCATCGAGGCGGCCGATCCCGCCTCCGGCGCCCATGCTGCCTACGCCTGCTATCAACGCGCCGTCGACCTGGCGCGGCCCCGCGGCTTGCGGCCCCTGATCGCCCACAGCCTGGCTGGCATGGCCGATGCCTGCGCTGCCGCCGGCGATGCCGCCGCGGCGGCGACCCACCGCGACCAGGCCCGCCTGCTCTTCGACGAACTGGGTTTGGCCGCGCCTAGTTGAGGGTGGGCTTGAACCGCACCTTCAGCTTCGCCCATCGGTTCAGCCCATCGCGGTCGGTGCCCGGCACACCGGCGGCGCGGTGCAGATCGCCGAGCGCGATCAGCGGCCGCGCCATCTCGCGCACGACCGGCGCGCCGATCGACGCGCCTTTGCACGCGTGCGGACCGTCGCCGAAGATGAGGTAGTTCTTCGGGTCGCGTTTCGCGGGGTCGGTCGAGAACGTGGCCGGATCGTCGAACACGCGCTGGTCGAACATCGCGGTCTTCAGCAGGACCACGATCGTGCTGCCCTTGGGAATGACCCGGCCGCCCAGCAGAGAATCGGCCGTGGCGGTCCGGAACACCGCCGGCGCCACGGGATTGAAGCGCAGCACCTCGCGCACGATCGCATCGAGCTCGTCGTCGGTATAGGTCCGCGACGGATCGACGATGTCGGGATGGTCGAGCAGATAGTCGATGAAGTTGGGCAGGGCCTGGGCCAGTGTCCCGGCCGATCCGACGATCAACTCGGCCATGATCAGCCGGACGACGATCGCGAAACGCTCCGGTGTCAGGCCGAAGCTGGTCGGGTCGAGCGCCATGAGGCACTGCAGCAGCGTCGCCTTCGGATTCTTCTGCGGGTCGATCCCGGCGATCAGGCTGTCGAGATGGCGCATGAATTCGGCCGTGGTGCGCTTGGCCAGCTCGGTCAGCTCCGCGGCGTTGACGACATTGACGAAGACATGGATGAAAGCCGTCTGCGCCCAGGCCTGCAGAGTCGTGAACGGTATATCCTGCGGCTGCACCGGCGGCAGGCTGGCGAGCCAGTCGCGCGGCACCTGGCTGATCTCCGACTTGGCGAACTGCGAGGCCACGAAGGCCGGCGAGATCCAGTTCGGCCCGGTGACGCCGAAATAGGCCTGCGCCAGGGCCATTGGCACGACCAGCGAGACGTTGCGCACGACGTCGATCGTGCCCGCCGGACCGTGGCGGAGCAAGATCTTGCGCATCGCCTCGCGCGCGATGGCCGTCCATGCCGGCCGGCCGTGAAGCGCCGCGGCGCCGATCCACATCTTGACGCGCGTGGTGCGATCGGGATCGCCTTCCTGCATGCCGAGCATCAACTGCTCGCCGCCGCAGATCTGCCGCATGCGCCGATCCATGCCGGACAGCGCAAAGCGACGATCGTCGGCGAGGATGCGCCGAACGTACTTTTGCCGCCCGACCAGGACGAAGGGCAACCCCGGAGGCTGCAGCCAGGCCGGGGATTTGTCGGGAAGAAGTTCCTTCCTGCCGAGCGCGACCAGTTTTTCCAGATCGAGCTGAGGCGTCTGGTCGAGGCTGGGATTTTCCTTGCCGGTATCCGCGCTGGGGAACTTCTCGCCCTTGACGATCTTTTCCAACGCCACCAACGAAGGCACGAAGAAGTAGTCGCCGCCAAGGACTTTGACGAAGCGCGGCAGGTTCGTGTACGGCGCCACGCGGCCGGGCACGGTGAAGTTGTCCTCGATGTCGCCGCTGTTGGCGCCGGTGACGGGGCAGCGTCCAATGCCGGCCTGGCCGATGAACTCGCCGGTGTTCAGCCAGCGCGTCTGGAGGAACTCGAACTGCTGGTCGATGCGTGCGCACATCGAGACGAACAACAGGCCGCGCGACTTGCCGTCGCCAGCCGCGCCGTAGGGCAGGAAGTCGCCGTAGGTGATCGAGCGCCGCCAGATGCGGTGCCGCCGTGCCTCGTCGCGATTGTTGCTGTCGCGCGGATTGACGCGCCGGGCATGCGCCCCCAACGGGCAGCGAAGCCCTCGCGGATCCTCGGCTCCGTAACGGAAATCGTTGATGGTGCGATCGTCGCCCTGGTCGGTTGGCCAGTCGGCCGACTTCACCAGAGACGTGCCGTCGGGCCAGCGGCCCATCATCTGGGCGGCCAGCACCGATTCACGGCCGGTCTGTCCGCCATGCTCGGCAAGGTAGCGGCGGAAGCCGACGACATCCTGCTCGAGCTTGCGGAACACCATGTAGGTGCCGTTGTCGCGCAGGTCCTCATTGGCGGGGCGGGCCTGCGTCAGCCTGTCCTCGTCGGGATGGCCCAGCAGCAGTTCGCCGGATGCGATCGGATCCCACGTACCGTCGAGCCGCGCCGTGCCGCCGCCCGGCGGCGGCGGGCGCGAGGTGGCGAGATCGACACCGGCGAAAGGCTGGCTGACGCCGTCGCGGAAGCCGAAATGCTCGATGCGGTGGTCCGGGTTGGTCGGGCTGGGAATGCGTTGTCCCAGCTCGGTGTGCAGGATGCGCATCCCCGAAGTGGGAAGCTTGTCGAGCAAATCGACGATCGGCACCTGGGGTAGCGCGCTCCCCGTGGGCTGCTGGAAAAGGCCGAGCGCCAGGCGCGACGGAAGATCGTCACCCTCGGGCGGCGACTGCAGCTCACCATCAGGATGCCATGCACGTCGCGGCTCCCAGCCATCCCTCCCAGTGCTCGGGAGCTAAGTCGCCCGTATCGCCCAGGCGCGCGGCGCGCGCCGCCATGCCATCGCGGAAATCTTCCGGAAAACTCGCCAGGGTATTGCCGTCGATCCCCAGGGCCTTAAGGCCGGACCAAGTGAAGGCCAGGTTCCAGCTTGACGGCACGACGCTGCGATTGCCCTTGTCGTCGTACTTGTGGGCCTC
>CAWJJJ010000029.1:0-64612 GCA_963843185.1 uncultured Alphaproteobacteria bacterium | reverse complement strand
GTAGGTCAACGGTGCCCCGATCAAAGTCGTTCCACCGTTGCGAGCATATATTGAAAGGATCGAGCGCATTCGGGCGGTGCGGATGGCCGTCCGGGATCCCGGACGGAGGCCCGATAGACCTAATGCTGTTCTATGCAGGACACTGACGTCGCCCCACGTCGGCACCTCTCGGGCGACCCGCTGCAGACCTTCCGGCCGCGGGCGCGCGATATGCATTTGCCTGGAAACGCTCGGAGTGGTTTTCTGTATTCAAAGTAGTGAGGATTCCATGGCGACTCATGTTCAAGCAAAGGCCCGCACCCTCGGTGGCAGCGGCCTCTCGGTATTCCCCGTCGGTCTCGGCTGCATGTCGTTGTCCGGCGCCTACGGCAAGAGCGACGATGCCGAAGCGATCCGCGTGATCCATCACGCGCTCGATCGCGGCGTGACGTTCCTCGACAGCTCCGACATGTACGGCTGGGGCCACAACGAGACGCTGCTCGGCAAGGCGCTCGCCGGCGGCCGGCGCGCCAAGGTCGTGCTCGCCACCAAGTTCGGCCAGACGCAGAAGCCGGGCGGCGCCAATGGCGTCGACGGCAGCCCGGCCTACGTGAAGGCGGCCTGCGAGGCGAGCCTCAAGCGGCTGGGCGTCGACGTGATCGACCTTTACTACCAGCACCGCGTCGATCCCTCGGTGCCGATCGAGGACACGGTGGGCGCCATGGGCGAACTCGTGAAGGCGGGCAAGGTGCGGGCACTGGGGCTGAGCGAGGCGCGACCTGAAACCATCCGCCGCGCGCACAAGGTGCATCCTCTCGCAGCGGTGCAGAGCGAATATTCGCTGCTCTATCGCGTCCATGCCGAGGAAACGCTCGAGACGACGCGCGCCCTCGGCATCTCCTTCGTCGCCTACTCGCCGCTCGGCCGCAGCCTGCTGACCGGCGCCGTGCGACAGGCGTCCGACATTCCGGAAGGCGACGGTCGCGGCCGCCATCCGCGCTTCGCCGCCGACAATCTGGCGCGCAACCTCGCGCAAGTCGCGGCCGTCGAAGCGATGGCGCGCGAAAAGGGCTGCAAGCCGGGACAGGTAGCGCTCGCCTGGCTGCTGGCGCAGGGGCCGGACATCGTGCCGATCCCCGGCACCAAGCGGGTCGAGCGCATCGACGAGAACCTGGCCGCCCTCGATGTCGCCCTGTCGGCCGATGACGTTGCGCGTCTTTCGGCAGCGCTGCCGCCCGGCGCGGCCGCCGGCACACGCTATCCCGAAGCGGGAATGAAGGCCGTGTACATCTAGCCTCGTCAATTGGCAGCCCTGCTGAAGGCAGAATCAACGGCAGGGCGATTCTCAAAATGAACGCAATCATGAACAACCATCCGCGACCGAGCGACGCTCGTCCGCAGCGACGATTGACGCTCGCGCCCGCGACCTGACAGCCTCGGCGTCCGGGTGCAAGCAGGCGCCGCTTCCGACCCTCGAGGAATCGCTGTCATGGCAGAAGAGATCGTCTTCTATCACAACCCGCGCTCGCGGGCCCAGATGGTGCATTGGATGCTCGAGGAGGCCGGCGCGCCCTATCGCATCGTGCCGATTGATTTCGAGAAGGGCGAGCACAAGGCGCCCGCCTTCCTGGCGATCAACCCGATGGGCAAGCTCCCGACCATCGTCCATCGCGGCGTGGTCGTGACCGAAACCGCGGCGATCATCGCCTATATCGCCGACACGTTTCCCAACGCAGGGCTCGCACCCAGGCCCGAGGACGCCCTGCGTGGCGCCTACTATCGCTGGCTGTTCTTCGGCGCCGGCTGCTTCGAGCCCGCGCTGATCGACCAGATGATGAAGCGCCCTGAAGTCGAGCGCAAAGCGGCGGTCGGCTGGGGCACCTACGACGACGTCGTGGCGACGCTCAAGACGGCGCTCGGCGGCGGTCCCTATCTTCTCGGCGAGAAATTCAGCGCCGCCGATGTCTACGTGGGCTCCGAGATCCGTTGGGCCATGATGTTCGGCGCCCCCGGCCTCAAGGGCGACAAGGTGTTCGACGATTACGTCGCGCGCCTGTCGAGCCGCCCCGCCCTGCAGCGCACCGCGGCGAGCTGACAGCCGTTCCGATGCCGAACTCGGGCGCCAACCGTCGACTTGCGACGATCCTGTTCGCCGACATCGACGGCTACACGCGGATGATGCGTGCCGACGAGGAGCAAACCCTGGTCGACCTGCGTGCGCATCTCGCCGAGCTCGTGCGGCCCGTCGTCGAGCGCTTCTATGGCCGCATCGTCAAGACGGTGGGCGACGGCGTGCTGGTCGAGTTCGGTAGCGCCGTCGAGGCGGTGCGCTCGGCTGTCGAGCTGCAACGCGGCATGGTCGAGCGCAACCTCGGCAAGCCGGCCGAGCGCCGCCAGGCTTTCCGCATCGGCCTCCACCTGGGCGACATCATCGTCTCCGACGAGGACGTGTTCGGCGACACGGTCAACGTCGCGGCGCGCCTGCAGGGGCTGGCCGCGCCGGGCTCCATCGTGCTGTCGGCCAGCGTCTACGAGCAGATCCGCGACAAGCTCGCCTTGCCGTTCCGCGCGCAGGGGTCGCGCACCCTGAAGAACATCGACCGGCCGATCCCGATCTATTCGATGGACGCCGCTTCGCTGTCCGACACCGTTCCAGCCACCAGGACGGCGTCCCTGTCGCGTCGACGAGTTGTTGCCGCGGCGGCGGGTGCCTTTGCTGCGGCGCTGACGCTGGGAGGCGCGGCCGCCTACCTCACCGGCCGCCTGTCATCGACGGACGAAGCCGTCGCGGCGAGCGGCCGCCATTCCACCGACAGCGGCCTTTCGGTCGCCGTCCTGGTCTTCGCCAACCAGAGCGGCGATGCGGCCCAGGATTATTTCTCCGACGGCCTTACCGAGGACGTCACGCGGGCGTTGGGCCGGTTCAAGGAACTGACGGTGATCGCCTACGGTGCGGTCCTGCCCTTCCGCAACAAGGAAGTGCCGCTGCCCGAGATCGGCCGGGCGCTGAACGCGCGCTACCTCGTGAGCGGCAGCGTGCGCCGCATGGGGCCGCGCGTTCGGGTCACCGTGCAGCTGAGCGACGCGGCCAAAAGCACCCAGCTGTGGTCCGATCAGTACGACGACGAGCTCAGCGACATATTCGCCGTCCAGGAGCGCATCGCCCGCCGCGTGGCCGGAACCCTGGCGTCGAGCCTGCAGCAGATTGCCTTGCAGAAGAGCCTGCGCAAGCCGACCGACAACCTCGACGCCTACGACCTCGTGCTGCGCGCCCGTGCCCTCGGCGCCGACCCGACACGCGCCGGCAATCGCTCGGCGCGCGCGCTGCTCGAGCGGGCGACGCAGCTCGCCCCGAATTATGCCGATGCCTATGCCGAGCTTGCCGACATCTATTTCCAGCGCGCCGCGTTCGGATGGTCCGAGTTCGCCCAGCTCGACATCGAGACCGCGATCCGGCTGGCGCAGAAGGCGATCGATCTCGACGAGGAGTGCGTACTGGGCCACAGCGTGCTGGCCCGTGCCTATACCGCGGTCTCGAAGTACGATCTCGGGATTGGCCGAGTCCGAACGCGCGCTGCAGATCAATCCGAGCGATGCCGATGTGCTGCTGGCGCGCGCCGCTGTGCTGTTGTGGACCGGCCGCATCGACGAATTGATCGCCGCGGCCGAACTAGCCATGCGCCTCAGTGTCAATATCGGACCCGAGGCCGCACTCAATCTCGGCCTCGCCTATCTGCTGAGCCGTCGCTATGCCGACGCGGTCCGGCTGCTCGAGGCAGCCCGGGCGCGCTATCCCGTCTATCCCCTGCTCGACTTCCCGCTGGCCGCCGCCTATGCCGAGCTCGGGCGCATGGACGACGCGCAAGATGCCGTCGAACGGGGCAGGCGCAAGAACCCGCACTTCGACCTGGCGAGCTTCGGCTCGCGCTTCCAGGACCGGGCCCTGCAACACCGGGTCGAGGAAAGCCTGCGCAAGGCGGGCCTGAACTGAGTCGTCGGGCGCCCGAGGAGTGGCGCGTCCCCGGCAGCCTACTGGCTCGGCGTGTTCTTGAGGGTCTTCCAGTTGGCCGCTGCCTTGACGGCGTTCGACCGGGCGTCCTGACGGAAGCGCTCGGCGCCGCCAGTCCCGGCGAAGACGTAGAGGTTGCCGTCGGAGATCACCCAAATGGTGGGGTCGGCCTCGCGCCGCACGCCGGCCGACATGTTCATGGCGCATGAGCCACCGAACTGTGGAGCGTATTTGTCGGGGTTGGCCTTGAACATGTCGCGATGGCGCGCATTGGCAAAACGGTAGCGCACGCCGTCATAGACGTATTCATAGTCTGCGACGCCGGGTGTCGGGGTGGAGAGCGTGAAATAGGCCACCGGATCGTAGCCCTTCAACCCAAGTCTCTCCGTGACGGGCGTGCTGTTCTGCGCGACGGCGCGAACCTCTGCGAGCGCACCGACCGCGCCACCGACGACGGCCGCGGCCGCCACGATCATCAGGACATTGCGACGTGTGGACATGGCTCAACTCTCCCACGCTGTGTCGGCAACGCTTGGTTTCTCACCGGCCGACAGTCGTGACGTGGGTTCCAATTTGGGCGAGAGGGCGGCAGCGTATAAATGCCCGTTCAAGGTCTGCCAAAAGACTCTGGCTGACTGGCCGGCCGGGACGACTAGGTGTTCACCATCTGGCGCGGCAGGACCAGCACGATGTCGGGCCATGCCGTGATCAGGACGATGCCGAGGCAGAGGAGCAGGAAGAAGGGCATCGACGCCTTTGTGACGGTCCAGATATCCCGTCCGGTCAGATTCTGCAGGACATACAGGTTGAAACCCACCGGCGGGGTGATCTGGGCCATCTCCACGACCAGCACGATATAGATGCCGAACCACAGCGGATCGATGTGCTGGGCCGTGACCATGGGCAGAACCACCGGCGCCGTCAGCACGATCATCGACACGCCATCGAGAAAGCATCCCAGGACGATGTAGAGCAACGTCAGGAAAAGGATCAGCCCGACGGGGCTGAGGCCGAGGGCGTTGACCCATGCAGCCATCGTCGCCGGCAGGCCGGTGAAGGCCATCGCCATGGTCACGAACGCTGCCCCGACCAGGATCAGGCCGATCAGGCAACTGGTGCGAACGGCGCCCAACAGGCTTTCCCTGAAAGTCACCCACGACAGCGTGCCGGTGGCGGCCGCCAGGATCAGGGCGCCGACGACGCCCATCACCGCCGCCTCCGTCGGGGTCGCGACGCCGCCGTAGATCGAGCCGAGCACGGCGATGATCAGCAGGATGACCGGGATCAGGCGACGGGCGTTCCACAGCTTCTCCGCGAAACTCATCCTGAGGTCGTCGGCCGGGATCTTGGTCGGATTGAGGAGCGACCAGCCGGCTGTGTAGGCCATGAACAGGCCGATCATCATGAAGCCCGGCAGGAAGCCCGCAATGAACAGGCGGCCGATCGAGACCTGCGCGGTGATGCCGTAGACGATCATCATGATCGACGGTGGAATCAGCAGGCCAAGCGTGCCCGATCCGGCGAGCGTGCCGATCGCCATGCCCTCGTGATAGCCGCGCTTGCGCAGCTCCGGCATGCTCATGCGGCCGATCGTGGCGCAGGTGACGGAGGAAGAGCCCGACACCGCCGCCATCACGCCGCAGCCCAGGATATTGACGTGCAGGAGCCGTCCCGGGAGCCAGCCGAGCCATGGCGCCAGGCCCTTGAACATGTCCTCCGACAGACGCGAGCGAAACAGGATCTCGCCCATCCAGATGAACAGCGGCAGGGCGGTCAGGGCCCAGCCCCAGCTCGAATCCCACACCGTGGTGGCGAGCAGGGAGCCGGCGGGTGACGGCGTGAAGAAGAACAGGGCAACGAAGCCCACCACCAGAAGCGAGACGCCGATCCACACGCCGCTCGCGAGCAGAAAGAAAAGCGTGCCGAGCACGGTCGCGGCGAGGATCGCCTCGCCGCTCACGGCGTTGCCGCCTTGGCGGGGACCGCGGCCGACGCCTCTTGCATGCTCGCCGAAGCCGCTTCCAGTTCCTCGCCGATCGCCTGCGCTTCTGCATCGGCGAAGTCGGGGATCTTTCCGCCCAGGGTCTGGACCAGCTCGTCGAGCAGCCCGATCGCCATGATCGTGCCGCCGAGCGCCATGCCGATCTGCGGGATCCAGAAGGGCACCGCCATCAGTCCTGGGCTGGTGTCGCCGAACAGGAAGGACTCGTAGGCCATCTCCCAGGCCTTCACGGAGAAGAATGCGAAGGCTGCGGTGCCGATGGCGGTAGCACCAGATTTCGGCGACGCGCCGGTAGCGCGGCGGAAACTTGCCGACCAGCAAGTTGACGCGGATGTGCGCGCCTGAGTGCAGCGTGTAGGCAAGGCCGAGAAACGTTGACGCGGCCATGCAGAAGCCCGAGACCTCGGTGGCGTCGAAGGCGAAGTGCAGGAAGCGCCCGGCGATCTGACACAGGATGGTGACGCCGATCATCATCAGGAAGAACGCCGAAAGCAGGCCGCTCACGCGATAGAGCGTCTCGAGTGCGGGCCGCATCAGGTCACCGTGGGTGTGAGCGAGGCGCCGAGTCGCAGGGAAGCGGCTCGGCAGATCCCGGACGTCAGTTCGTCTTTTGCGCGGACATGTAGCTGGTGAGGACGGCGATCGCCGGAGGGCTCGCCGTGGTCTTCCATTCATCGGCCATCTGCGCGCCGACCTTCTTCATGGCGCTGAGGACCGCCGGCGGGCCCCGCCGTCACGGTCATGCCGTTCTTCTTGAGAACGGCCGCCTTCTCGTCGCCCGCCGCCTTGCTCATTTCCCACGACCGCTTGGTGTAGGCAGCGGATGCGTCTGTCACGACCTTCTGTTCGGCGGGCGACAGCGCCGCGAAAGCGCGTTTGTTGAAGATCAGGGCGTTCTTGGACAAGATCGCGCCGACGTCGGTGAAGTACTTCGTGTTGTCCCACGCCTGGATGTCGACGCCGGTCTGCGCGCTGGTGAATAGCGCCTCGATCAGGCCTGTCGAGAAGGCCTGGGGAATCTCGGCAAACGGCAGGATGGTCGCGTTGAAACCGAGCAGCGTCGCCATGCGCTGGGTCGCCGTCGAATAGATGCGGATCTTCTTGCCCTTGAAGTCCTCGACGGTGTTGACCGGCGTCTTGGTGTAGAAGCCTTGGCTCGGCCACACCTGATAGCCCGCGATCACCATGCCGGCCTTGTCGAACAGGCCCTTGAAATAGGGATCCTGCAGCTCCATCAGCTTCCAGGCTTCGTCGTAGGTCGAGGCGAGGAACGGGACGCCGTCGAGGATGAACATCGGATCCTCGTTGCCATAGACGCCGAGACGGATCTCGCCGCCCTGCACCTGGCCGCGCTGCACCGCCGACTTGATGCTGTCGAGCTTGATCAGGCTGTCGTTGGTATGCAGCGTGATCTTGAGCTTGCCCGATGTGCCCTTCTCGACATCCTCGACCCATTTCCGGAGATTCTGGGTCAGGAAGTTGTTTTCGGGATAGCCGCTGGCCATGATCCATTGGGTCTGTGCGTTGGCCGCACCGGCGAGGACGAGGCTTGCCCCCGCGGCGAAGATCGCCGCTTTCAAAGCGGACGCCCTTGAAATGAAGCTCATCCTTCGTCCCTCCTGTTTCGGTCTATACTGCTCGCCTGCGGCTTCGCAGGCAAAGCAGCAACTTCCATGCCATCGCTTGGGCGGATCGGCCGGGCTGGCATGGTGCTTGCTCCTTCCGGATGGTCCGCGGAGGTCGTGTGCATGTCCGATTTCACCTTTCCAATCGTCGATCTAGCGCCATGGTACGCAAGCGATGCCGGCCGTTTGGCGGTTGCCATCCAGGTGCGCGAGGCGTGCGAAACCATCGGCTTCTTCGCGGTTCGCGGTCATCGCGTTCCAGCGGCGACCGTCGCCGGCATGCGCGCGACCTCGCGCGCCTTCTTCGACCTGCCGCTGGCGCGGAAGATGGAAGTGGCGCGTCCCAGACCGGAACAGAACCGGGCCTATCACGCGGAGGGGACGGAAACTCTGGCGCGCCTGGCAGGCAACGAATCGCCACCCGACTACAAGGAGGTCTTCGCCATCGGCCCGCCCGACGTTCCTCCTGACGATCCCTGGTATCACAGCGCGCCGGGCGCCTATCCCAACTACGCGCCGAATCTCTGGCCAGTCGAGCCGGCCGGATTCGTCGCGTCATGGCGGAGCTATTGGGCGGCGATGGAGGATCTGCAGGATACTGTTTGCCGAATCTTCGCGCGTGCGCTCGATCTGCCCGAGGACTGGTTCGTCCGCCATCTCGATCGTCATTGCAGCATGTTGCGGGCGCTGAACTATCCGGAGCAGGCCGAGCGCCCCCAACCCGGCCAACTCCGCGCGGGAGCGCATGCGGACCTCGGCATGTTGACCATTCTCAAGAACGAAGCCGCCGATGGCGGGCTCGAAGTGCGGGATCTCGAGGGCTCCTGGCATGAAGCGCCGGTCGTCGAGGACGGCTTCATCGTCAATATCGGCGATCTGCTGATGCGCTGGACGAACGATCGGTTCATCTCGACCCTGCATCGAGTGGCGAATCCGATCCATGGCGGCGGTGCGCGGCGCCTGTCGATCGCCTACTTCGTCGCGCCGAACTACGATTTGGTGATCGAGTGCGTACCGACCTGCCAGGCTCCCGGTAATCCGCCGAAGTACCCCCCGATCACTGTGGCCGGCTACCGCAATGCCCGCTTCGCCCGAACCGCGGCTCCCAATCCGCTGGCCGCCTAGCACGCCGTCGTCGTCAGCGAAGGCGGTGCCGCGCAACAGGCTCTCTCCCTCATCCAACGGCTTGGCTCGATGTGCTTGCTCCTAGAGCACGCCGGCGTCGCTGGAAAGATCCGCCTCGACCTTCGTCGAAACTGCAGCGTCGGACGGCATGGGATCGACGCAACCTGCCTTCGTGGATAGCGTTGCCGTTGACAACAGGAGATGCGGACATGCTGAAATGGGCCTTGATATTCTTTCTCGTCTCGGTCGTGGCGGGCTTCTTCGGGTTCAGCGGTGTCTCGGCGGGCGCCGCGACGATCGCCAAATGGCTCTTCTTCCTGGCGATTGCGATTTTCGTCGTGTTCCTCGCTCTCGGCCTCATCGCCGGCGAAGCGATGTTCTAGGAGATTGCAAGGCCGGCGACGACGCGGCTTCGATCGCCGCGCCTGGTCGGAGAGCGGCGCAGTCTGCCCGGCGGAGTAGGCGCAATCCGCTCGCCCCGGGAATTCGCAATCCTCTCCGTCAGAGAGGATGAAACCATGACAATGAAGACGCAACGCCGCGCGTTCCCGGCGCGGGTTGGCGGGGCTGGCCAGAGCACGCGGGTGGAGTTCGCAGCCTACCTGAAGGATCAGGAAGCCGGCGTTAGCGAACTTGTGAAGTCGGGCCTGTTGAAGCCCGAGTGAGCGGGTGCCATCGTCGATGGCATGAAGACATTTCAGGTCAAGCTGATCGCGCTGCTGGCTGCGGTGTTCCTGGCTGGTTGCACCACGACCAGCGACAACAGCAATTATCGGACACGGGGCGGCGGCTGGGAAAACTTCCGCGCCGAGGCAGCACCCACGGATCGGGTGCTCTTGTCGATGGCATGAAGAGGATCTGTTTCGGCGCGGTCGCCGCGCTGGTCGCTGCGATCGTCGCGGGCTGCGCCGGCATACCGCAGGACGACCGCTATCAGATCCATGACGGCGGCCGCAGCAACACCCGTGCCGAAATGCCGGCCGCGCCGCTTATACGGCCTTCATGACGGCCCACAGGTCGGCCTTGCGCTCGAAGCCGATGCCCGGCGCGTCGGGCAGCGCCACCTTGCCGTCGACCACCGCGCAATCGTCGGCGAAGCCGCCGAACGGCGCGAAGACCTGGGGGTAGGATTCGTTGCCACCGCACTGCAGGCCGACGGCGATGTTCAACGCAAACTGGTGGCCGCCGTGCGGCACGCAGCGCCGGGCCGACCAGCCGTTCGCCTTCAGCATGTCGAGGGTGCGCAGATACTCGACCAGCCCGTAGGACAGCGCAGGATCGTACTGGAGGATGTCGCGGTCGGGCCGCAGGCCGCCATGGCGCACCAGGTTGCGCGCGTCCTGCATGGAGAACAGGTTCTCGCCGGTGGCGAGCGGTGGAGCGTACTGGGTGGCGAGGGCGGCGTGCGCCAGGTAGTCGAGCGGATCGAGCGGCTCCTCGTACCAGCGCAGGCCATAGGGCTCGATCGCTTTGCCGAAGGCGATGGCGGTCGGCAGGTCGAACTTGCCGTTGACGTCGACCGCCAGCCGATCGCCGGCGCCGACGATTTTCAGCACCGCCTCGATGCGCTTGAGATCCTCGGCGAGCGGCACGCCGCCCACCTTCATCTTCACGCAGGAGTAACCCAGGTCGAGATAGTGCTTCATCTCGTCCTGCAGCCCGTCGAGGTCCTTGCCGGGGTAGTAGTAGCCGCCGGCGGCGTAGACCCACGCCTTGTCGTCGTACCTGCCGCCGTTGTAGCGATCGGCGAGCAGTTTCCATAGCGGCTGGCGCTTGGCCTTGGCCAACGCATCCCACAGCGCCATGTCGAGCACGCCCACCGACACCGAGCGCTCGCCATGCCCGCCCGGCTTTTCGTTGGCCATCATGGCGGCCCAGCATTTGGCCGGGTCGAGCAGGCCTTCGGCATCGAGCAACGACTCGGACTTGGCCTGCTTCAGCCGCGGGATGAACCGCTCGTTCAGGAGTCCGTGCTGGGCATAGCGGCCGTTGGAGTTGAAGCCGTAGCCGATCACCGGCTTGCCCTCGACCTCGAGGTCGGTCTCGATCGCCACCACGCTCGCCGTCATCTGGCTGAAGTCGATGTAGGCGTTGGCGATGTTGGAGCGGATCGGCGAGACGATGTCGCGGACGGCGACGATGCGCATGACAACTCCCTCAGGCGGCCGCGGCGCGGCTGTTCTGTCGCATCAGCAGCCACATGGCGATGGCGGCGTTCAGCACGTTCCACGCAATACCATTGATGAAGGCGGCGCGGTACGAGCCTGTCATGTCGAACAGCACGCCGCCCATCCAGCCGCCCAGCGCCATGCCGAGGATGGTCGAGGAGACGACGAGCCCGACCCGCGTCGCCGCCTCGCGCGGCGGGAAGTACTCGCGCACGATGATGGCGTAGGACGGTATGATGCCGCCCTGGAACAGGCCGAACAGGGCCGAGGCGAGGTAGAGCGAGGTGAGGCCGTCGGCCATCAGGTAGACGACCAGCGCCACGCACTGCAGCGTCGAGCCCAGCAGCAGGGTGGTGACTCCGCCCACCCTGTCGGCAATCCAGCCCGAGCCGATGCGGCTGATGATGCCGAAGCCCAGCATCAGCGACAGCATCTCGGCTCCGCGCGCCACGCCGTAACCCAGATCGGAGCAGTAGGCGACGATATGGACCTGCGGCATCGACATGGCGACGCAGCAGGCGATCCCGGCCACCGCCAGCAGCGCCTGCAGCCCGTTGGGCGACAGGCCGAGCGCGGCCCGCGAGTGGCGCGCCACCGCGGCGGCCTTCGATTCCTCGTGGTCCGGCGGCCGGCGGCCGAGGGTCAGCGCCAGCGGCACCATGGTGACGAGACAGAAGGCGGCGACGGTGGCGTAGGTCGCGCGCCAGCCGTGGTCGCGGATCAAGAGCTCGACGATCGGCGGCCAGACGGCGCCGGCGAGATAGTTGCCCGAGGCGGCAATGGCGACGGCGACGCCGCGCCGCTTCTCGAACCAGTGTGAGACGTCGGCGACCAGCGGGGCAAAGGTGGCGGCCGCGCTGAAGCCGATCAGGACCTGGGCGGCGGCGAACAGGACGAGCGAGGAGGTTGCGGGAGCGAGCGCAAAGCCCAGCGCCAGCCCGATCGCGCTCACGATCGAGGTGACCACGATGCCGCGCCGGTCGACCAGCCTGCCCGCGACGATGCCGCCGGCGAAGAAGCCCAGCATGTTCGCGGAATAGGCGAAGGAGATGTCGGCGCGGCTGACGCCGAGATCGCCCTGCACGGCCGGCATGGCGACGGTCAGGCACCACATGCCGATGCCGCCGACCGTGCTCAAGGCAACGCTGGCGGCCAGCCGCCGCCATGCGTAGCTCGAATCGATGCCGTGCACCGCGATCAGCCGCCGGCCACGCCCTGCGTGTTGACGTAGAGGGCGTAGAGCGAATGGCTCGCCGCCATGAACAGCCGGTTGCGATAGCGGCCGCCGAAGCAGAGGTTGGCGCGCGTTCGGGCAGGTCGATATGGCCGATCGGCTTGCCCGCCGGATTGAAAATCCGCACGCCGTCGAGATCGTCCGAGCCCATGCCCCAGCCGCACCACAGGTTGCCGTCGATATCGACCCGGAAGCCGTCGGGCGAGCCGCCCGGCCCCGCATCGATCAGGACTGAACTGTTGCCGAGCTTTGTTCCGTCGGCCGAGACGTCGTAGGAGACGATCGTGCGGTGCGGTTCGGCGCGCGAGGCCACGACATAGAGTTTCTTCTCGTCAGGCGAGAAGGCCAGCCCATTGGGGCCGTCAACCTGGTCGGTCATCATCGTGAGCTTGCCGGTCGCGGCGTCGAGGCGGTAGACGGCGGGCTTGTTCTCGCTCTCCGCCTTGTGGCCCTCGTAGTAGCCCAGGATGCCGAAGGTGGGATCGGTGAACCACACCGAGCCGTCGGACTTCACCACCACGTCGTTGGGCGAGTTGAGCGGCTTGCCGTTGTAGGAATCGGCCAGCACGGTGATGGCGCCGTCATACTCGAAGCGCACGACCCGCCGTGCATCGTGTTCGCAAGCGATCAGCCGGCCGCGGCGATCGCGGGTGTGGCCGTTGGCGTTGTTCGACGGCTTGCGGAAGATCGTGACGTTGCCCGTCTCCTCGTCCCAGCGCAGCACGCGGTTGTTGGGGATGTCGCTCCACAGCAGGTAGCGGCCGTCGCCGAAATAGACCGGCCCCTCGGACCAGCGGCAGCCGGTATAGAGCCGCTCCACCGAAGCCAGTGGCAGCCGGTACTTGCTGAACGACGGATCGAGCACACGCACGAAAGCGTCGGGATAACGCTCGTTGGCCTGCCACATCTTGGTTTCCTCGGTTTCGTTCTTAGGCGGGAGACTACAGGCTCCGCCGGCCCTTTCGCGACTCTCTTATTTTTCATGTCGGACCGCGGGCCTCCAGGCCCGCATCTTCGCGTCGACACAACGACATGAGCGGGCCTGGAGGCCCGCGGTCGGGCATGAAGGCTATTCGCCTTCCACGCCGTACGCCGCTTTCGCCTGATCCTTGCTGATCAATCCCAACTTCACGTCGCGTGCGACGGCCGCCCGGTCGCGCTTCTTCGGGTCACCGAAGCCGCCGCCGCCCGGCATCTCGACCACCAGCCGCTCGCCGGCCGGGATGGTCTGGAAGCCCTTGGCCTTCAGCTCGGTGCCCGATGCGAGCGACAGCCGGCCGTTGCCACCGGGCTGGCCGCCATCGCGGCCGCGCGCGGGGTGCTTGACCCGCTCGAAGGTGGCGAAGATACCGAACGGCGCGCCTTCGCGATGCTCGACCTCCATCACCTGGCCGAGCCCGCCGCGATGCTGGCCGGCGCCGCCGGAATCCTGGCGGTATTCCTTCTTCCACACGACGACCGGCGCGATGGTCTCGGTGATCTCGACCGGAACGTTGCGCACGCCCGACGGGAAGGGCGTGGCCGACAGACCGTCGAGGGTTGGCCGCGCGCCGGCGCCGCCGGAATGGAAGGTCGTCACCATGAAGGGCCGGCTGTTGCCGATGGTGCCGGTCATGCCGTGGCCGGCGCCGAGCTTCAGGTTCCAGAGATTGCTGGTGCCCTCGGCCGGCACCCGGCCGGGGATCACCTGATGCAGCGCGTCGAAGCAGACGTCGGGCAGCATGTGGCCGATCGTGCTGCGCGCGTTGACGGCGGCCGGCCACAGCGCATTGACGATGGTGTTCTCCGGCGCCGTCACCAGGATCGAATCGAGCGTGCCGGCATTGTTCGGGATGGTCGGCGCCACGACGCACTTGATGCCGAAGGCGGTGTAGGCCTCGGTGTAGCACATCGGCGAATTGATGCCGTAGATCGACGAGCCCGAGGTGCCGGCATAGTCGACCGCGATGTGGTCGGCGTTGATGGTGACGGCGGCATGCAGGTCGATCGGCGCATCGTAGCCGTCGATCCGCATATGGCCCTTCCAGGTGCCGCGCGGCAGCTTGGCGATCGCCGCCACCATGCCGGCGCGGCTCCTGTCGATGATGTGCGCTGCCCAGCTCGTCGAGATCGTCGATGCCGTGCTCGGCCATCATGTCCGAAAGACGCTTCTCGCCGATGCCGTTGCAGCCGATCAGGGCGTGGAAGTCGCCCTCGACCTGCACCGGCTCGCGCACGTTGGCGCGCACGATGCGCATCACGCTCTCGTCCATCCTGCCTTCGCGCATCAGCGGCAGCAGCGGCAGGAACAGGCCTTCGTGGAAGACCTGCCGCCCGTCGGGCGACTGGCCCAGCCCGCCGATATCGACCACGTGCGTGGTGCAGGAGAACAGCGCCACCAGCTTGCCGTTGTGGAAGGCGGGCGAGGTGACGACGATGTCGTAGAGATGGCCGGTGCCCTTCCACGGATCGTTGGTCACGTAGGCGTCGCCCGGCTTCATGGTCTCGACCGGGAACTCGCGGATGAAGTGGATGACGCTGCGCGCCATCGAATTCACGTGGCCCGGCGTGCCGGTGACGGCCTGGGCCAGCATGCGGCCCTCGAGGTCGAAGACGCCGGCCGAGATGTCGCCCGCCTCGCGCGCGCTGGTCGAGAAGGCGGTGCGCACCAGCGCACGGGCCTGTTCCTCGACGACCGAGAGCAGGCGGTTCCACATCACCTGCAGTCTGATGTCCGCCGGCGTACTCATGTCACGTCCTCCAGCACGATCTGGCCCACGGCGTTGATGCGGGCGCTGAAACCCTGCGGCACTACGGTGGTGGTGCCATCCTCGACGATCAGCGCCGGTCCGTCGAGCGACATGCCGGGGCCGAGCGCTGAGCGCTCGTGGATCGCGGCCTGCTCGCGCCGGCCCGACGCCGGGTCGAGCACCTCGCGCCGGCCGCTGGGCGCGGGCGCCGCGGCGGCCTCGGGCTCGGGCGCGGGCTTGGGCAGCGGCCGGTCGGTCGCCAGCGACAGGGTCCAGGTCAGGGCCTCGACCTCGAGCTTGGGAATGATGCGGCCGAACACCGTTTCGTAGGTCGCCTCGAAGCGGCGGCGCAGGTCGGGCGCCGCGTCGGCATCGAGCGCGCGGTTGGGCAGCGGCACGGCGATCTCGTGACCCTGGCCGCGGTAGCGCATGAAGGCGTGGCGCGTCTCGACCAGGGTCTCGCCTGGCGCCGCGCGGCGCACGACGGCCTCGGCCTCCTCGCGCATGGCGGTGAACAGGCCGTTCACCGTCTTGGCGTCGAACAGGTCGAGCCGCAGGTGGCGCGTGCGCACCACCTCGTAGGCGATCGGCGCGCGCAGGAAGCCGAAGGCGGAGCCGACGCCGGCGCCGACCGGCACGACGATCTTCTTCATGCCGAGCTTGCGGGCGAGTCGTGCGGCATGCAGCGGCGCCGCGCCGCCGAAGGCGATCAGCGTGCGTTCGGCGGTGTCCTTGCCGTTCTCGACGGCGTGCACGCGCGCCGCACTGGCCATGGTCTCGTCGACGATCTCGGCCACGCCGGCCGCCGCGCCCTGCGCATCGGTCTTGAGCGGGCCGGCCAGGCTCTGCAGGGCGGCCGCGGCCTTGTCGGGATAAAGCGGGATGGCGCCGCCGGCGAAGCGCGCCGGATCGAGGCGACCGAGGGCGGTGTCGGCATCGGTCACCGTGGGCTCCGTGCCGCCGCGTCCGTAGGAGGCCGGGCCGGGCACGCTGCCCGCCGAGTCGGGGCCGACCTGCAGGCGGCCGAGCGCGTCGAGCCGGGCGATCGAGCCGCCGCCGGCGCCGATCTCGACCAGCTCGATCACCGGGATGCGCACGGGCAGGCCGCTGCCCTGCACGAAGCGGTAGGCGCGCGCCACCTCGAACTGGCGCGAGCGCTGCAGCTCGAGCTCGTCGAGCAGGGTGAGCTTGGCCGTGGTGCCGCCCATGTCGAAGGCCACCGCCTTGGCCAGTGCGTTCTCGGCGGCCACGGTGAGCGCCAGGATGGCGCCGCCGGCCGGTCCCGACTTCGACCAGCCGCACCGGATAGCGCAGCGCCGTCTCCACGGTGGTGATGCCGCCCGACGACATCATCAGCAGCAGGGGACCCGCGATGCCTTCCTTCTTCAGGTCGGCCTCGAGCTGGCCGAGATAGCCCGCCATGCGCGGCAGCACGTAGGCGTTGGCGATGGTGGTCGAGGTGCGCTCGTACTCGCGGATCTCCGGACAGACCTCGCAGGAGAGCGAGATCGCCACGCCCGGCAGCTCCTCGGCCAGGATCGCGCCGGTGCGCCGCTCATGCGCTTCGGTGGTGAAGCTGTGCAGGAAGCAGACGGCGACGGCCTCGATTTTGCGGCGGCGCAGCTCGGCCGCGACGTCGCGCACCGCCTGCTCGTCGAGCGCCAGCAGCACGGCGCCGTCGGCCGCCACCCGCTCGGGTATGCCGAAGCGCAGATCGCGCGGCACCAGCGGATCGGGCCGCTCCATGTAGATGTCGTACTGCTCGAAGCGGTGCTCCCAGGCCATCTCGAGCGAGTCGCGGAAGCCCTCGGTGGTGAGCAGCGCGGTGCTGGCGCCCTTGCGCTCGATCAGCGCGTTGGTGGCGAGCGTGGTGCCGTGCACCACCAGACCGACATCGGCCGGCCGGCACTTGGCCTCGGCCAGGATGGTGCGCACGCCTTCCAGCACGGCGCGCTCGGGCGCGTCGGGCGTGGTCAGGAGCTTGATGGAGTGAGCCCGTCCATTGTCCGGTACAGCGGTCTCCAGCACAACGTCGGTGAAAGTGCCGCCGATATCGACGGCCAGGCGCGCCAGCATCACTCGTCGGCCTTGATGTTGCCCTTGGCGATCACCTCGGCCCACTAGCCGCCGAATCGCGCTTGATGAAGGCGAGGTAGTCGGCGCGCGACAGGTTGGCCGGGTGCAGGCCGTTGTCGTCATACTTCTTCTTCACCGCGGGATCGCCATCACCTTGAGGATGGCGGCCGACAGGCGATCGACGATGGCGTCGGGCGTGCCCGGCGGGGCGTCGATGCCGTACCAGTTCCACGCCTCGTAGCCCGGCACCAGAAAGAGTTCTACCAGTTGTCGGCAAAAGCAGTCCCCAATACTTCCCCGGAAACAACGTAGCACGGGCCGGAGGTCAGAGGGCAACGCGCTTGAAGATCTCGACGAAACGCTCGACGTCTTCCTCGTCGTTGTAGACGTGCGGGCTGATCCTGAGCCGGCCGAGCCGCGGAGCGGCATAGACATTCTCCGCCGCGAGCTTCTTCGGCAAATCCTGTGCCATGCCCTTGGGGAAGGCGAGGCTCAGCACATGCGGCGCGCGCAGCTTCTTGTCGATCACCTGCACGCCAGTATTGGCCAGCCCGTCGGCCAGCCGGTCGGTCAGCATCGACAGCCGCGCCACGATCGGCTCGTTGCCCCAGCCCGCCATCATCTCCATGCCGATCGACGCCATCTCCAGGGAGATGAAATGGTCGCGCTCGCCCATGTCGTAGCGCCGCGCGCCTTCGACATAGGAGACATCACGGAAATAGACCGTGTCCTCGGCCGACACCGCCTTGCGCGACGCCGATATCTGCTCAAGCGGCACGCCGTTCTGCCGGCGCCTGGCGACATACATGAAGGCGCGGCCGTAGGGGCCCAGCACCCACTTGTAGGTGGGGAAGATCAGGAAATCGGGATCGAGGCTCTTCACGTCGATGCGGCGCACGCCGACATCGTGCGTGGCGTCGACCAGCAGGGCGGCGCCCTTGGCTTTCGCCGCCGCGGCGATGCGCGGCATGTCGAGCGCGCCGCCGTCCGACCAATGGACCGACGAGATCGAGACCAGCGCCAGCGGCGCCGCACCGGGCCGCTCGATCGCGTCGAGCACGGATGACGTCCAGTCGCCGTCGGCGGGCTGCTTCACTTGCTCGACGGCGTAGCCGCCGGCCTCGGCGCGGCTCATCCATTCGAGCACCGGAGAAGTGTGGTCGTCCTGCAGCACCAGCACCCGGCTGCCGCGCGGGAGGACCATGAGCTTGCCGGCGGTCGCCACGCCGTAGCCGACGGAAGAGATCAGGGCCACGTCAGCCGGATCGGCGCCGATCAAGGCCGCCGCCGCCCTGCGCGCGCGCTCGTATTGCTGAGACTGGAAATCGCTTTCGAGCTTCCAGGGCTGGCCCTTGCGGCCGACGGCGGCGCGGCCGGCCTCCTGCACGGCGATAGGCAGGGGACTCCACGCTGCGGCGTTCAGGAAACAGACCTCGCGCGGGATGTCGAACAGCGCGCGTTGGGAGGGAAGCATGGGTGAAGTCTCCGTTGTCGGCAGGACCGGAGAGTAGCGCGGCTCGCGGCGCTCATGCCCGACAATTTCTCAAGCCTGCCCTCTCAGGGATAGACTGGCTCTCATGCGTCATTTCCCGCCTCGCCGGCTGATCTGCCTCACCGAGGAGACGGTCGAAACGCTTTACCTGCTGGGCGAGCAGGATCGCATCGTCGGCGTCTCCGGTTATGCGGTGCGCCCGCCCGAAGTACGGCTGAAACCGCGGGTCAGCGCCTTCACCTCGGCGCGCCTCGACAAGATCCTGGCGCTGAAGCCCGACCTGGTGCTGGCCTTCTCTGACCTTCAGGCCGACATCGTAAGCGACCTCGCCAAGGCAGGCGTCGCCGTCCATCTGTTCAACCAGCGCGACCTTGCCGGCATCTTCGCCATGATCCGCACCGTGGGTGCGCTGGTCGGCGCGAGCGACAAGGCCGAGGCGTTGGCGCGCTCGCTCGAGAGCCGGATCGCTGAAGTGGCCCGGGCCAGCAAGGGATCGGCGCAGCGGCCCCGGGTCTACTTCGAGGAATGGAACGATCCGATGATCTCGGCCATCGGCTGGGTGTCAGAACTGATCGAGGTCGCGGGCGGCGAGGAGGTGTTCGCGCATCTGCGCAGCGCGGCCGGCGCGCGCGAGCGCATCGTGTCGTCCGAGGCGGTGATCGCGGCGCGCCCCGATGTGATCCTGGCCTCGTGGTGCGGCCGCAAGGTCGTGCCACGCCAGATCGCCGAGCGGCCGGGCTGGGCCGTGCTGCCGGCCGTCGCCTGTGGCCGCATCGTCGAGATCAAGTCGCCGCTCATCCTCCAACCCGGTCCCGCCGCGCTGACCGACGGGCTCGATGCGATCAGGGCGGCTCTGGCATGAGCTTCTTTCAGCACCTGCATGAAATGTTTCGTGCGCCGATTACCTCGCATGTCATTGAGAGCGCGGCGGTGCGGGTCCACCTTCGACTCGTCAAACCCAAGGAGGGTTCAGATGAGCTCCCAGTCCCGCCATCGCATCTCCGACCAGCAAGTCACATTTGCGACGCCGGCCTCGCCGCTTCCATCGTTCGGCCGCCGCCTGGCCGCGACGGTCAAGCTGTGGAGCGAACGCAAGATGGCGCGCCGCTATCTTGCGACGATGGATGCGCGCAGCCTGCGCGAGGCCGGAATCTCGCCCGCAGCGGCTGCCTACGAATCGGGCAAATCGTTCTGGCAGCCCTTCGGCACCCTGCGCTAGCAAACATTTGCCACATAATCGCCACACGGCCGCGCCCCTTTGAGGAACCTGCAGGCTCCTTGAGCGTTAATAGTCGACGCGCAAGGCGTTGCCATCGCTGCGGTGGCCGCAGGCGGCGTGTCGTGGTCAGGATGTCCCTTCGCGCCAGATTGTCTTTGTCGTCTTTGTTGGCGCGAGAGGGGCAGGCAGGATGAAGGCGCCGGATCTCGACCGGACGAATGCACTATTTCTGGATCTTGACGGAACGCTGCTCGAGATCGCGGCGACGCCGGATCAGGTCGTGACGCCACCAGGCCTGCCTGTTCTGCTCACCAATCTTCACGCACTGCTGGGCGGTGCCTTGGCGATCGTGACTGGCCGTTCGTTGCGGGTGACCGATCGGCTGCTGGCACCGTTCGCCGCCGCCGCCGCGGGCGAGCATGGCGCTTCGCTGCGTCATCATGATGGAACCCGGCAAGACATGCCGATCGGCGTGCCCGTGCCCGAGGCGTGGCACGCCGCCCTGAAGGATGCTGCCGCGCGCTGGTCCGGCGTGCTGATCGAGCCCAAGCCGCACGGTGTCGCCGTCCATTACCGGCTCGCGCCCGAGCGCGGCGACGCGGTGTGGCGCCTGGTGCGTGCCCTTGTCCCCGAGGATCATCCGTCGTTTCGGCTGATCCCGGCGCGCGAAGCTGTCGAGATCGGACCGCGCGCGACGTCCAAGGGGCTGGCCGTCGAGCGGCTCATGGCTCAGGCGCCGTTCCGCGGCCGTCGCCCCATTTTCGTCGGCGACGATTTCACCGACGAAGCCGGCATGGACGCGGCCCGCCAGTTCGGCGGCGAGGGTCTGCGCGTGGCCGAGGTGTTCGGCGGCGATCCGGCCGCGGTCCGTGCCTGGCTTTTGCGCGGCGTGGACCTGTTGAGCGGCCGCACTGCGTCGGCGCTGCCGCCGGCCGGGATGTCCCCATGAGCACTCTCGCTCTCGGCGTCGCCGGCAACTGCTCGATCGCCGGCGTGATCGACTGCAACGGCCGTCATGCCCGGCATGTGCTCGGCCGGCGGGACGGCGGTCATGCGCGTTTCTTCAGCGACGAGGCACTCACGTTGTTCAACAACCTGCTCGCCCGGCGTGGTCATGTTGGTCTACTGTCCGAGGACATCGATCCGCTGACGGGCGAGCCGTGGGGAAATTTTCCGCAAACCTGCTCGCACGTCGGAGTGATCCTCTCCGCCATGCGGCTGTCGCGGAGTTGGGAGGAGGGACTATGGCACGCCTCGTGATCGTCTCGAACCGGGTTCCGATTCCGAAGGCCCGTGTCGCCGCGGCCGGCGGCCTCGCTGTGGCGCTGCGCGATCTGCTGACGCCGGGCACGATGTGGTTCGGCTGGAGTGGCCGGCTGGCGGCCGAGCCGTCGTTGCAGCCTGCGCTGGTCGAGGCGCGCGGCGTCACCTATGCCACGGTCGATCTTACAGCCGAGGCCCACCGCGGCTTCTATGTCGGCTTCGCCAACGGCGCGCTGTGGCCGCTGCTGCATTTCCGCCTCGGCCTGATGCATTTCCGCCGTGAAGACTACGACGGCTACCTTGCGGTCAACCAGACCTTCGCGACCGCGCTTGGCCAGGTGCTGCAGCCCGACGACGCGGTGTGGGCGCATGACTACCATCTGATGCCGTTCGCCCGCATGATGCGCCAGCAGGGTTTCAATGGGCCGCTCGGCTTCTTCCTGCATGTGCCGTTCGCGCCGCCCTCGATGATGGAGGCGATGCCGGTCGCCCGAGAGCTGCTGGCCGATCTCTGTGCCTACGACGTCGTGGGCTTCCAGACCGAGGAGCACGCCCGCGACTTCCGCGACTGCGCGCAGCGCATGCTGGGCGCCACCATTGATGGCGAATGGGTACGGCTGAACGGCCGGCGCATGCGTGCCTTCGCCGATCCGATCGGCATCGACGCGCAGGCCTTCGCGCAGGAGGCCGAGCGTGCCGCCAACGACAAGCTGGTGCACCGCGTGGCCGGCAGCCTGTCCGGTCGCCAGCTCGCCATCGGCGTCGACCGCATGGACTATTCCAAGGGCCTGCCTCATCGCTTCGAGGCCTATGGCCGCCTGCTCGAGCGCCATCCCGAGCACCGCCGCAAGATCCACTTCCTGCAGATCTGCCCGCGCTCGCGCGAGGAGGTCGACGAGTACCGCAAGCTGCGTTCCGAGCTCGACCGGCTGACCGGCCGGATCAACGGCCGCTTCTCGGAGTTCGACTGGACGCCGCTGCGCTACTCGACGCGCCCGGCGCCACGCTCGACCCTGGCCGGCCTCTACCGCCTCGGCCGCATCGGCGTGGTGACGCCGCTGCGCGACGGCATGAACCTGGTGGCCAAGGAATACGTCGCCGCCCAGTCCGACGAGGATCCCGGCGTCCTTGTGCTGTCGAAGTTCGCGGGTGCCGCCCACGAGCTTACCGAAGCGCTGATCGTGAACCCGTTCGATCCCGATGCGATCGCCGACGCGATGCACGTGGCCCTCACCATGCCGGCCAGCGAGCGCCGCGAACGCCACGCGGCGCTCAAGGCCAAGGTGTTCCGCACCAACGCCGAGCTCTTTTGCCGGCGCTTCATCGAAGCGCTCGAAGCACCCTCGGTCAAGCGACAGGCGGCTTAGCATCGCTGGGCACGCGCCGCTCGGCGGGCGCGAGCCCCGGCATTACCACATCGTCTTGGCGGCGCGTCCCGGCCATTCGCGGTCGTAGCTCTCGCCGCCGACCCGATCCTGGCTGAGCGCCGCCAGGATCTGGCCGGCGCTGGGCAGGCTCGCGGGATCGACGTGTTGCGCGACGTTCCACAGCGCCGACCGCACCAGCGCGCGGGCGCACTGGAAGTAGACCGCATCGACCTCGATCACCGTCACCGAGCGCGGCGGCTTGTCGTCGACGGCGAATGAGGCGAGCAGCGCCGGTTCGACGCTGAGATGGGCGCGGCCGTTCACGCGCAGCGTGTTGCCCACGCCGGGGACCAGGAACAACAGGGCCACCCTCGGATCGCGCACGATGTTGCGCAGCGAATCGATCCGGTTGTTGCCGCGACGGTCGGGCAGCATCAGCGTCTTCTCGTCAGCCACGCGCACGAATCCCGGCCGGTCGCCGCGCGGTGAACAGTCGAGCCCCTCGGGGCCGGAGGTCGCCAGCGTGGCGAAGGGCGAGGCCTCGATATAGGCGCGGTAGTGCGGCGTGATGCGCGCCACTTCCTTGACGGTCGCAGCCTCGACGGGCTGGCCGTAGAGCTTCTCCAGTTCGGCGACGGTGGTGAGGGTGTCGGACATGCTTCTCCTCAGATCGCCCAGCGCGCCGGCGAAGTGCCGAGCGGCTCGGCGGGCTTGGCGAAATAGGCCGGAGTCTCGCTGAACTGCGTGACAGGCTTGAGATGCCGCAGGTGGCCGAACAGGCCGTCGCTTTCCATGAGGTGGCGAGCGAGTTCGGCTTCGGGGAGCTCGGAAGTGCCCTTGCTGGCGTCGACGGTCCCGAGGTTCGCGAGCCAGTGCGCGACCTGGACCAGCGACACGCGCACCAGCCACGAGCCGCCTTGTTCGACGCGGCGGGCGAGTCCGATCATGGCGCCGAGCGCGCCGAGATAGCCCGCGATGTAGTCGAGCGCCTGGACCGGCAGGTTGCGCGGCTTGGCGAGGGTTCCCTGGGTGGCGGCAAGGCCCGTGACGTTCTGCACGATCGAATCGAAGCCGCGCCGCTCGGCCCACGGGCCGTCATGGCCGTAGGCGCAGATGCTGACGCAGACGATGCCGGGCCTGAGCGCCGCCACCTGTTCCGGCGAGAAGCCGCGCGTGGCGATGGTGCCGGGGCGATAACCCTGGGTGAAGATGTCGGCCTCGCGCAGCAGGCCCGTCATCGTCTCGACGCCGGCCGGCCTGGTGAGATCGACCCAGGCGCAGCGCTTGCCGTGGCCGGTGTCCATCAGGATCTCGGTCTGATAGGGCAGGTGAGGGGCTGCGATATGCAGCACGTCGGCGCCGTTCTCGGCCAGCACGCGGCCGCTGGTCGGTCCGGCCAGCACGCGCGTGAGGTCGAGCGCGCGCACGCCGCTCAACGGGCGCTCGCCTTTCGCCAGAGGGCGCGCCGGCGCCTCGCCGATCTTCACGATGTCGATCAGCGGCAGCCTGGCGATGGCGATGCCGTGCGGATGGGCGTTCCACTCCTCGCGGCTGCGCGAGAGGCCGCCGACGCAGCCGCCTGCAGCGATCGCCTCCTCGAGGACGAGCCCGTCCCATTGGGCGACGGCGGCGGCCAGCGCCTCCCTGGTGTCGGTCGCGGCACCGGCGATGCGCAGCGCGCCGGCGCGATGGTGCGGATGGTTGGTGTGCAGGAACATGGTCCGGCCGTCGCGCGTCGCGTAGTGGCCGGCCAGGGGATCCCACGACACCGGCCGCTTGCCGTCCTGCAGCACGTAGGTGTTGGAGCGCAATGAAGCCGCCGCGGCATGGCGGTCGACGCCGACGGATTGCGGCTTTGCCGGTCCGCAGCCGCCACAGGTCGGAGACCGCGAGGCCCACAGCGCCCAGCGCCGCCGAGCCGGCCTGGCCCACGCGCCACGGCGTGACGAACACCGGATCTTCGCCGCCGGTGATCGTAAGCGAATCGTCGGCGCGCTTTTCGCGACCCAGCTGAGCCAGGATCGTGTAGGCGAGATCGGTGCTCAAGCGGCGGCCACGATCTTGCCGAGCATCGCCATCAGATCCTGCGGGCAGGTGATGTGCGGATTGTGGCTGGCGTCGATCTCATAATATTTCCAACCCGCTTCGGTCTTGGCGCGCTCGGCGAACTGGCGGAACACGTCGCCCGGGCCGCTGCGCTTGGCATAGATATAATGGCGCGGCGGCGGCTCCCGGCCGGCGAGCGAGATCTTCTGCTCGAAGCTCTTGAGCGGCTGCGAGCGCCGGCGCGGCTTGGCCCAGGTCACGTCCTCGGGCGCGGTATCGGGCGGCATCGGATTGGGGGGGATGCGCCAGCCGCCACCCTCGCCCATCGCCTTGCCGCGCATGTTCTCGGTGGCCTGTGGCCCGACGAGATCGAACAGGCTTTGTCCGTCCTTGGGCGCGAAGGCGTCGAGATAGACGATCCGGCCGATCCGGCGACTGGCCTTCTCGAAGACGCCGGTCGCCACCATGCCGCCGTAGGAATGGCCGATCAGGGTGACGTCCTTCAGATCCTCGACATCCAGCACCGCCGTCACGTCGTTGATGTGGGTCGTGAGGTCGACGTCCGGATTGGCGAGGTGCGCGCGCTCGCCGAGGCCGGTGTAGGTCGGCGAGAAGAACTCATGGCCGCCGGCCCGGAACAGGGGACGCATCTTTTTCCAGGCCCAGGCGGCCGACCAGGCGCCATGCGCCAGAACGAATGTTGCCATATTGCCCGTCTCCCTGCTGGCGTCCCCGGCCCGTCAATGCTATTACGAATTACTCGCAATGACGGATTCCCGACCAACCATAGCACTGGGCGACGCGCGCGTGGGCTTTCGCGGCCGGATTCGTGCGCTTTCCGTCCAGGGCGCCGGGACCGGCCTGCCAGGCCCTGAACTGGAGCGCCGCCTGATCGAACTGGGCTTCGTCGAGGGGGCGGATGTCGAGCTGCTGCACCAGGGCCTGTTCGGCGGCGACCCCATTGCGGTGCGGGTCGCCCACACGACCATCGCGCTCCGCCGGCGCGAGGCCATGTCGGTCCTGGTGAGCGCGGAGCTGCCGTCGTGAACATCGCGACGAACGTCGCTCCGGTCGTGGCCCTGGTCGGCAACCCCAATTGCGGCAAGACCGCGCTGTTCAACGCGCTCACCGGCAGCCGGCAGAAGGTCGCGAACTATCCCGGCGTCACGGTCGAGCGCAAGGCGGGCCGCCTGCTGACGCCGTCCGGGCGCGCGATCCAGATCGTCGACCTGCCCGGCACCTACTCGCTGCGCGCCCGTTCGCCCGACGAGGAGATCACGCGCGACGTGGTCCTGGGCAAGCTGGCGAGCGAAGCCGCACCCGACCTGATCGTGTGCGTGGGCGATGCCTCCAACCTCCGCCTGGCGCTCCGGCTGGTGCTCGAGCTGAAGCGGGTCGGCCGGCCGGTGATGCTGTCGCTCAACATGATGGACATCGCCCGCAAGCGCGGCATCGAGATCGACACCGAGCGGCTGGCGCGCGAGCTCGGCGTGCCGGTCGTGCAGTCGGTCGCGGTGCGCCGCGGCGGCACCGACGCCCTGCTGGGCGAGATCGACCGCCTGCTCACCAGCCTTCCCGCCTCGAGCGCCGCCGACTGGCACGCGCCGGATGCCGGCGAGCTGCGCGTCGGCCAGCGCGAGGCCGACCGCGTGCTCCGCGCGGCAGTGAAGAGCTCGGGCGAGCGCGACCGCGGCACGGTGGTGGCCGATGCCGTGCTGCTGCATCCCGTCGCCGGCCTCGTCATCCTGCTCGCCATCCTGTTCGTGATGTTCCAGGCGGTGTTCGCCTGGGCGAGGCCGCTGATGGACGTGATCCAGGAAGGCTTCGCCTGGCTCGGCACCCTGGTCGAGGCGCAGGCGCTGCCCGGCCTGCTCAAGAGCTTCCTCAAGGACGGCCTCATCTCCGGCGTCGGCAGCGTGCTCGTCTTCCTGCCGCAGATCGTGATCCTGTTCTTCTTCATCCTCGTGCTCGAGGACCTGGGCTACATGGCGCGCGCGGCCTTCCTGATGGACCGCATCATGGGCGGCGCCGGCCTGCACGGGCGCGCCTTCATCCCGCTGCTGTCCTCCTTCGCCTGCGCCATTCCCGGCATCATGTCGACCCGGGTGATCGACGACCGGCGCGACCGGCTCACCACCATCCTGGTGGCGCCGCTGATGACCTGCTCGGCGCGCATCCCGGTCTATACCCTGATCATCGGCGCCTTCATTCCCGACCGCGAGGTCTGGGGCTTCGTCGGCCTGCAGGGGCTGGTCATGTTCGGCCTGTACGCTGCCGGCATTGCCGGTGCGCTTGCCGTGTCGTTCGTCATCAAGCGCATCTTCTGGCGCGGCATGCCGGGCGAGCCGTTCATGCTCGAACTGCCCGACTACAAGCTGCCACGCGCCAGGAGCCTCGCCATTGGCCTGTGGACGCGTGCCATGATCTTCCTCAAGCGCGCCGGCACCACCATTGCCTCCATGATGGTCCTGATCTGGCTGCTCGCCTCCTTTCCGCAGCCCCCCGAGGGCGCCACCGAGCCGGCCATTCGCTACAGCCTGGCCGCCATGATCGGCTCGGCGATCGAGCCGATCACCGCGCCGCTCGGGTTCAACTGGCAGATCAACGTGGCGCTGATCCCCGGTATGGCGGCGCGCGAGGTCGCGGTCGGCGCGCTCGGCACCATCTACGCCATCGACGGCGGCGACGGTGCCGCCGAGAAGATCGGCCAGGCGATCGCCGGCCAATGGAGCCTCGGCACGGCGCTGGCGCTGCTCGCCTGGTACGTGTTCGCGCCGCAATGCGCCTCGACGCTGGCCGTCATCCGCCGCGAGACCGGTAGCTGGAAATGGATGTGGGTCACCTTCGCCTACATGCTGGGGCTCGCCTATGCAGCGTCCCTCGTCACCTATCAGATCGCCCGCGCGCTCGGCGCCGGCTAGCGCGGCGCGTCGGGCGGGGAGCGGGCGGCGACGTGGCTGCCGATCATGCCGCTGGCGCCGGCCTTGTTCTCGACCAGTACGGTGACCTCCAGCACGTCCTTCAGCTTGTCGGCGATGGTGCGGGCGGTGCGTCGATGTTTCCGCCCGGCGCATAGGGCGCCATGATGCGCATGAGGTTGCTCCCTGGCGGCGGCCTTCACGGCCGGCATGAAGAGAAGGTCGGTATCGGACATCCGTCCACCCTATCCGATGCTCGACACGATTTGCCACCTGCGCTACGCCGCGCGTGATGTTTTCCCTGCTTGTCCTGGCGGTGCTGGCGGTCGTGGCCGTCGTGACCTCGTTCATCTCCGGTATCTTCGGCATGGCGGGCGGCATGCTGCTGATCGGTTTCCTGCTGCTGTTGCTGCCGGTGCCGGTCGCCATGGTGTTCCACGGCGTCATCCAGATCGCCGCCAACGGCTGGCGCGCCTGGCTGTGGCGCCATCACGTCAGATGGAGCGTCGTGATCCAGTTCGGCTCGGGCGCCGCGGTCTCGCTGATCGTCTTCTCCTTCTTCGACTTCGTGCCCGACAAGGCACTGGTCCTGATGATGGTCGGGCTGACGCCCTTCGTGGCGCTGGCCGTGCCCCGCACCCTCGCGCCCGACATCGAGCGTTCCGGGCATGCCTTTGTCGCCGGCGTGATCGGCGGCGCGCTTCAGCTGGTGTCGGGCGTGACCGGGCCGATCCTCGACATCTTCTACGTGCGCACCGGCATGACGCGGCAGGTCAATGTCGCCACCAAGGCCGCTGCCCAGGTGCTGGGCCATCTCACCAAGGTCACCTACTTCGCCGCCCTGGTCGGCAATCCCGGCCGGCCGCGACCTCGAACAGTGGCTGGTCATGGCCTATGCCGCCTGCTTCGCCGTGCTGGGCACCACCCTGTCGCGCAGTTTCCTCGACCGCATGTCGGACAAGCAGTTCTATCATTGGACGCGCCGGGTGATCCTGGCTGCTGGGCGCGGTATATGTCGCGCAGGGTATCTGGCAGATGGCGAGCCGATGAGCGATCCGAAGAAAATCGATGCGAAGGCCGAAGTGCGGGCGCTGCTCGACCGGCTGCCCGACGACTGCACCTTCGCCGACATCCAGCGCGCCATCGCCGTGCTGATGTGGCCCAAGCGGGACGATGGCAGCCTCGCGCCGCCTGAGCGGCTGGCACCGGACGAGGTGAAACGCCGCCTGCGCGAATGGCTGAAGTCGGAGAAGGACAAATGAAGGACCGGGTTTCCATCGACCTCAAGGACGGCGTCGCCGACGTCCGCCTGATCCGCGCCGACAAGATGAACGCCCTCGATCCGGCGATGTTCGAGGGCATCATCGCGGCGGGCGCCGAGCTTGCGACGATGAAGGGCCTGCGGTGCGTGGTGCTGTCGGGCGAGGGCAAGGCCTTCTGCGCCGGGCTCGACATGGCAAGCTTCGCCGCCATGAAGCAGGACGGCGACGCGGTGCCCGGCGTGCGCGACCTTACAAAGCGCACCCACGGCATCGCCAACCGGCCGCAGCACTGCGCCTGGCTGTGGCGCGAGCTGCCGGTGCCGGTGATCGCCGCCGTCCATGGCGTGGCCTTCGGCGGCGGCTTCCAGATCGCGCTGGGCGCCGACATCCGCTACGCCACGGCCGACACGCGCTTCTCGGTGATGGAGATCAAATGGGGCCTGGTGCCCGACCTCGCCGGCACGCAGCTCATGCGCCATCTGGCGCGCGAGGATGTCGTGCGCGAGCTCACCTACACCGGCCGCATCTTCGACGGCTCCGAGGCTCGGCAACTGGGCTTCGTCACCCGCCTGGTCGACGATCCGCGCGCCGCGGCGCTGGAGACGGCAAGGGAAATCGCCAACAAGAGTCCCGACGCCATGCGCGCGGCCAAGCGGCTGCTCAATGCAGCGGTCGCGACCGACGCGGCGACGCGGCCTGATGGCCGAATCGGTCGAGCAGCAGAAGCTGATCGGCTCGCCCAACCAGCTCGAGGCGATCCTGTCGAACCTGCAGAAGCGCGCCGCCAGCTACAAGGATTGACGCCATGAACCGCCAGTGGCTCTACGCCAGGCAGCCGGTCGGCAAGATCGGCCGCCGACACCTTCCAGTGGCACGAGACCGCCATTCCCGTGGCGCGCGACGGCGAGGCGCTGGTGCGCACGCGCATGCTGTCGCTCGATCCCGCCAACCGTGCCTGGATGATGGGCAAGACCTATCGCGACGCGCTCGAGCCGGGCCAGGTGATGAGCGGGTTCGCCATCGGCGAGGTGGTCGAGTCGAAAGCGCCGGGTCTCGCCAAAGGCGACATCGTCGAAGGCGACTGGGGCTGGCAGGATTACGCCGCCCTGCCGGCGCGACGCCTCGTCAAGCGCACGACTGAGGCGCCGCTCGAGATGCTGATCGGGCCGCTCAGCGTGACCGGTCTTACGGCCTATTTCGGCCTGCTCGAGGTCGGCCGGCCCAAGCCCGGCGATACGGTGCTGGTCTCGGCTGCGGCCGGCGCGGTCGGCACCATGGTCGGCCAGATCGCCAGGCTCGCGGGCTGCCGCGTCGTCGGCACGGCGGGCGGCCAGGACAAGTGCGACTGGCTCACGCGCGAGCTCGGCTTCGATGCCGCGGTCGACTACAAGGCGGGCGGCGTTCGCCGCGCGCTGGCGGCGGCCTGCCCGAACGGCATCGACGTCTATTTCGACAATACCGGCGGGCCGGTGCTCGACGCGGCGCTGTCGCTGATGAACCTGCGCGGCCGCATCGTCTGCTGCGGCAACGTCTCGCAATACGACGTCGAGAAGCCCGCGCCCGGGCCGATGGCGGTGCCCGGGCTGGTCGTCACCAAGCGGCTGCGCATGGAAGGCTTCATCGTCATGGATTTCTACGACCAGCGCGCCGAGGCGGAGGCCCGGCTGGCGCGCTGGGTCGCCGACGGCAGGATCAAGGCCATCGTCGACGTCGTCGATGGCCTGGAGAAGGCGCCGCAGGCCCTGATCGGCCTGTTCGAAGGCCGCAACAGAGGGAAGATGGCCGTCCGCGTCTGAGTCAGCGGCCCACGAACACCGGCTTCCGCTTCTCGACGAACGCCCGCACCGCTTCCTTGTGATCCTCGGTGCGCGAGGCCTGCACCAGGCGCTCGGCCTCGCGGTGGAGCGCGGTCGGGTAGTCGATGTGCAGCGCGTCGTCGAGATTGTCCTTCATGTTGCGCAGTGCCACCCGGGGACCCTCGGCCAGCGACTTGGCGAAGGCGAAGGCCTCGTCCTGCAATTTGTCGTCGGCCACGATCCGGTTCACCAGCCCGATGCGCTCGCAGCGCTCGGCGTCGACCCGCTCGGCGGTGAACATCAGCTCGCGGGCGCGCGAGGAGCCCACGGTGCGCGTCAGCAGCCAGGCGATGCCGTAGTCTCCGCTGAGGCCGACGCGCGCATAGCCCGTGCTGACGAAGGCCGAGCGGGCGGCGATGCGGATGTCGCAGGCGAGCGCGATGGCAAGGCCCGCGCCGGCTGCCGCCCCCGGCAGTGCCGCGATCGTGGGCTTGCGCACCGCAACCAGTGCGCCGGTCAGCCCGGCCTGGCGCCAGCGCAGGTCACCCAGCCGTTCCTCGAAGCTCATCTGCCCGCGCGGTCCGCGGCCGCCCATGCCCTTGACGTCGCCGCCGCTGCAGAAGGCGGTGCCGGCGCCGGTGATCAGGATCGCGCCGACGTCGGGATCCTCGCCGCGCTCCTTGATCTGGGTGCGCAGCGCCGGCGTCAGCCTGTCCGACATGGCGTTGCGCGCGTCGGGCCGGTTGAGCGTGATCAGCGCCACCCCGTCGCGCACGGAGCATAAAAGTTCGGTTGTGCCGGTGTCGATTTCCATGGGATTTTCTCCTCCCCATGACATTCCCGGTCACCGAACACACCGTCAAGACCGCCCGCCACACCACGGGCTATCTCGCCTGCGGAGCGGAAGGCGCCCCGTTGCTGATCTTCTGCCACGGCTGGCCCGAGCTTTCGCTGTCGTGGCGGCATCAGTTGCCGGCCTTTGCCGCGCTGGGCTTCCGCTGCGTGGCACCCGACATGCGCGGCTACGGCCGCTCGAGCACCTATCCGCGCCACGAGGATTTCGCGCAGGAGCTGATCGTCGCCGACATGCTCGAGCTCCTGGCATCGCTCGGCCGCGACAAGGCCGTGTGGATCGGGCATGACTGGGGCAGCCCCGTGGTGTGGAACATCGCCGCCCAGCATCCCGACAAGGCGGCGGGCGTGGCCAGCCTTTGCGTTCCCTATCTCGCGTCGGGCTTCACGCTCGATAGCGTCGTGCCGCTGGTCGACCGCAAGGTCTATCCCGAAGCCGAGTTCCCGGCGGGGCAGTGGGACTACCAGTTCTTCTACGAGGAAAGTTTCGACAAGGCCTGCAAGGGCTTCGAGGCCAATATCCGCAACGTCGTGAAGGCGCTGTTCCGCAAGGGCGACCCCAAGGCGGTGGGCAAGCCCAGCCGCACGGCGTCGGTGCGCAAGGTGGGCGGCTGGGCCGGCGGGGCGGGCTTCCCCGACGTGCCGCGCGATGCCGACGTCATCACCGAGCAGGATCTCGAGGCCTACACCGCGGCGCTGACCCGCAACGGCTTCTTCGGGCCGGACTCCTGGTACATGAACCACAAGGCCAATGGCGCCTACGCCAAGCGGGCGAAGAACGGCGGCAAGCTCGCGATGCCCGTGCTGTTCCTGCACGGCGCCTATGACACGACCTGCGAGACCATGACCTCGCGGCTCGCCGAGCCGATGCGTCACGACTGCGCCGATCTCACGGAGGTCGTGGTGAAGTCCGGCCATTGGATGGCGCAGGAGCAGCCGGTGGCAGTCAATGCCGCCCTCGCCAAATGGCTGGCAACGAAGCTGCCGGACTACTGGAAGGCCTAGCCATGCGCTCCGTTGCGGTTGTTCTCGTTTGCGTCGCGAGCCTGGCGCTTGCGCTCCCGGCGCCGGCACAGAATGCCAAGCCGCCTGCCCGCGCCGCCGCGCCACCGCCTGCACAGAACTCACCCTTGCCCACGCTCAGCATGGTCGTGCCCCAGCGCGACCGTGATGCCGTCTATGCCTATTACCGCGCGGAGGTCGCAGCGGGCCGCTGTCCGCCGCCCCTGGTGAAGAAGAGCAACGCCTGCGTGGCGCCCAGCCCGGGCAAGCAGGCCTGGAAGCTGGACCAGCCGCTCGCCGACGACATCAAGGGCGAGGCGCCGCCGGCAGCGCTGATCGGCAAGCTGTCGCCGTCGCCGGCCGGCTACCAGTATCTGCGCGTCGACAACGACCTGCTGATCGTGGGCCTCGGCACGCGCATCGTCGCCGCCCTGGTGGCCGACCTCAGCCGCGTCTAGCCGCGCCTGAGCGCGGCGCGCCGTTCCAGGCTTTCCTTCGGCCACGTCGTGCTCGCCTGGTAGTATTCGCTCACCGCCGGCGTGCCCGCGGGCAGCACGACCCAGGGCTGCTTGGACATGGTGAAGATGTGGATGTCGGGCGGCATGGTGTCGGGATCATCGAGGGTGCCGACGCGGACGAAGCGCACGCTGTCGCCCGCACCCGCGTAGTTGCTCCACACGGCGATACGGCATCGGGGACAGCGCCAGATCTTCTGGCCCTTGCCGCTCGCCGTCGGCGTCATCACGGGTTCGGGCTCGCCTTCCAGCAGCTCGACCCGGTCGGCTTCGATCATGGCGTTGAGCGCAAACGCCGTGCCGGTGTCGCGCTGGCACCAGCGGCAGTGGCAGCAATGCACGAACAGCGGCCTGGAGGTCAGGCGGTAGCGCACATGGCGGCACGTGCAGCCGCCCTCTTGACTGGTGGACTCGCTGGTCATCGCGCAAGGCTCCCGGCTAAGGTTCGCCGCTGAGATAGCATTCGATCGGGGGGAAGAGAAATGGCCGGACGTCTCAAGGGCAAGGTAGCCGTGGTGACCGGCGCGGCGCCGCGCGGCGAGGGTGTCGGCAACGGCATGGCGACGGCGATCATGTTCGCGCGCGAAGGCGCCAAGGTGGTGCTGGTCAACCGCAGCGCCGAGCGTGCCGAGAAGCTCGCCCGGCAGATCAAGGACGAGGGCGGCGAGGCCGCCGTGTTCGCGGGCGACGTCGCCAAGCCCGACGCCGCCGAGGCGATGGCCGAGTTCGCGGCCAAGACCTACGGCCGGCTCGACATCCTGCACAACAATGTCGGCATCGGCGCGCCGGGCACGCCCGAGACCGTGACGCTCGCCGACTGGCACAAGGTGCTGGAGGCCAACCTCACCACGACGATGCTCTGCACCAAGTACTGCCTGCCCCGGATGAAGGAAGGCGGCGGCGGCTCGATCATCATGGTGTCGTCGATCGCCGGCGCCCTCGGCCTGATCGGCAGCCCGGGCGCGGTGGCCTACGCCACGGCCAAGGCCGGCCTGCACGGCTTCACCCTGTCGGTGGCGGCCGACTATGCGACTGCAGAACATCCGCGCCAACTGCATCGTCGTGGGCTCGGTGCATACGCCGATGGTGGCGCACATGGGCGCCGAGGCGCGCGAGCGGCGCAAGAACATGGTGCCGATGCAGACCGAGGGCACCGCCTGGGACATCGCCCATGGCGCTGTCTATCTCGCCTCCGACGAATCGCGCTGGGTGACCGGCCTCCTGCTGCCGATCGACGGCGGCCTGGTCGCACTCCGCCAGTGGCCGCGCTAGGTCGATGAAGGGGAATGTCATGTTCGCTGGTCTGACGACGGCGGCAATGGTTTTGCTGTTGGCGGCGGCCGCCGCCGCCCAAACCACGCCCTCGCCGGCGCCCTTCGACATGAAGGGCACCTGGAAGGGTACGAGCGAAGGTATCGTCGCCGAGACGAAGTCGCCCGGCACCTTCCAGCTGCGCTCGGCGACCTATACCTACAAGTTCGTTGGCCAGGACGGAAAACGCTTCTGGGGCACCGCGTCGTCTGATCTGGTAACCAACGAGCGGCTGATCGGCTCGCTGTCCAACGACGGCAAGTGGATCTACATGGCCGGGCAGGACGGCATTCTGGATGGCCAGATCGTCGACGTCGATACCATCGAAATGTGTTACCGCCACGCCAATGCGACGTCGGCCGTGGTGGGGTGCAACCGCATGAAGCGGGTGAAATAGCGGCCGCCTGCCTGTCAGGCTGCGGCCGCTTGCCGGTCGTGGTGCCAGGTGTAGAGGCCGCTCGCCACGATGATGGCTGCCCCGGCCAGGGTCCAATGGTCGGGGATGTCGCCGAACACGATGACGCCCAGGATCGTGACCCAGACCAGGAGGGTGTAGCTGTAGGGCTGCACCGCGCCCGCCTCGGCGTGGTCGAGCGCCTTGATCAGTGCGTAGTGCGCCAATGCGCCCAGCAGCGCGGTTGCGATGAGCAGGCTTCCGCTGAAAGCATCCGGCCATTGCCAGTGGAACGGTGCGACCAGCGTGGTCGCGGCGAAGGCCGCGAACGCCGACCAGACCAGCGTCGTCTCGGCCGAGTCCTCGCGCGAACACAGCCGGACCAGGATCTGGTAGCCGGCCCACATGAACGCGCCGAGCAGCGGCAGCAGCATCGGCCAGTCGAACGTCCTGAAGCCGGGATGCGACGATCAGCAGCACGCCCGCGAAGCCCGCGGCGACGGCCAGCCAGCGCGCCACGCCGGCACGCTCGCCCAGGAACAGCACGCCGAGCGCGATCACGATCAGCGGCGCGGTGGCGGCGATGGCATGCGCGTCGGCCAGCGGCAGGTACTTGAAGGCCAGCACGAAGATGGCGCTTTCGATCACCGCCAGCACCGAGCGTGCGGCCTGCAGCCAGGGGCGCCGGGTGCGAAACGAGGCCCGCAGCCCCTTGCGGCGCACGACCAGCCAGGCGAACAGGCAGAAGACGGCGTAGCGGATCCACATCATCTGGCCGATCGCATAGCCGGAGACCAGCCATTTGCTCATCGCATCCATGCCGGCAAAACCCAGCATGGCAAGGACGGTGTAGAGCGCGCCGAGGGGAAGGTTGTCGGCTCTGGCCGGCCTCATTCAGCCGCCGCAACCCGCCGCGCCGGGGGCCGGAGGCGGGCGTGCGCGTCACGGTGTGGGTAAGGCTCGTCCCGCGGATTGGGATGCGAGGTGAAAAGAACGCCGAATTCCATGTTTCCCCCGGTTTCGTTGCGCAATCCTAGGACGCCAGCCATGCGCTTGCCAGAGATTGAGCGATTTGCCTGGCGCGCGTACCCTGCGACAAGGCTCGGAGGGTTGCCATGGCATTCGACCTCGTCGTCAAGAACGGCATGATCGTCGATGGTTCCGGACTACCGCGTTTTCAAGCTGACATCGGCGTCAAGGACGGAAAGATCGTCGAGATCGGACGGATCTCTGCCGCCGCCCGGGAGACCCTCGATGCCGAGGGCCATGTCGTGACGCCGGGCTTCGTCGACGTGCACACCCACATGGACGCGCAGATCTTCTGGGATCCGATCGGCACCAGCTCCTGCTTCCATGGCGTGACAAGCGTGGTGATGGGCAACTGCGGCTTCACCCTGGCGCCGTGCCGCGAGAGCGAGGCCGACCTCGTCATCCGAAATCTCGAACGCGCCGAGGACATCAGTCGCGCCGCCATGAAGGCCGGCATCAAGTGGCGCTGGGAGACCTTCCCCGAGTTCCTTGACGTGCTGGACAGCCTGCCCAAGGGCATCAACTACTCGGGCTACATGGGACACTGTGCGCTGCGCACCTACGTGATGGGCGAGCGCGCCTTCACCGACGAGGCGACCGAGGACGAAATCAGGACCATGGCGCATCACGTCCGGGAGGCGATCAAGGCGGGCGCCTTCGGCTTTTCCTCGACGCGCTCCATCAATCACATGACCTCGGACGACAAGCCGGTGGCGAGCCGCCTCGCCACCTGGAACGAACTCGAGACGATGGTGCGGGCCATGGCCGAGGTCGGGTCGGGCACCCTGGAGATCGCCGGCGCCCCCTCGGGCACCGCCAGCGAGTCCGCCGCGAAGTACTATGACCGGCTGAGTTCGCTGGCGATCGAGACGGGCCGCCCCATCACCTTCGGCCTGTTCAGCTCGCGCCACTCGCCCGATGCCTGGCGGCGCACCCTCGAGGTCGTCGATCGGGTCAACAGCCAGGGCGGCCGCTTCATTCCGCAAGTGCACAGCCGGGCGCTGAACGTGCTGCTCTCCTTCGAGACGCAGCTTCCGTTCGACAAGTGGGAGATGTGGCGCGACATGCGCAAGCTGCCGCTTGCCGAGCAGAAGCAGTGGCTGCTCGACGCCGACAAGCGGCGCAGGCTGGTCGAGATCGCCTCGCGTCCGTACGAAGGTCCGGAAGTGCGCGGCACCGAAGCGCGGCCGCCGGAGTGGGAGTTGACCTATGCTCTGACCGACATGCGCGGGCCCCACAAGACCATGGCCGAGCTGGCGCGGCAGAAGAACACCCATCCGGTCGAGCTGATGATCGACATGGCGCTCGAGCGCGACATGAAGTTCTTCATGGTCTTCCCCGTCGCCAACGAGAGCCAGAGCGACGCGCTGGAGCTGATGAAACATCCGCGCTCGGTCGTGACCTTCTCCGACTTCGGCGCCCATGTCTCGCAGATCATGGACAACTCTCTGCAGACCCATCTGCTGAGCCACTGGGTGCGCGAGAAGCAGGCCTTCACGCTCGAACAGGCGGTGAAGATGATCACCTTCGACAACGCCACCCAGTTCGGCTTCCACGATCGCGGCCTGCTGCGCGAGGGCATGGTGGCCGATATCGCCGTGTTCGATCCTGCTACGGTCGGCCCGCGCATGCCGGAAGCGGTGTGCGACCTGCCGGCCGGTGCCAAGCGGCTGAAGCAGAAGTGCGACGGCATGAAGGCCACCATCGTCAACGGCCAGATCCTGTTGCGCGACAACGAGCCCACGGGCGCGCTGCCCGGCAGGCTGTTGAGGAAGAAGCGGCACTAGCGCCGACGTAACGGCTCAAATTCCTCTTTCCCGGCAGGGCAGAGGAGAATGAAGGAATGGAGGGCTGCCATGGCATTCGACCTCGTCGTCAAGAACGGCATGATCGTCGATGGGTCCGGACTGCCGCGTTATCGCGGCGATATCGGCGTCAAGGACGGCAAGATCGCCGAGATCGGCCGCATCGCCTCGGCCGCCAAGGAAACCCTCGACGCCGAGGGCCACGTGGTGACGCCGGGCTTCGTCGACGGCCACACCCACATGGATGCGCAGATCTTCTGGGATCCGATCGGCACCAGCTCCTGCTTCCAGGGCGTGACCAGCGTGGTCATGGGCAACTGCGGCTTCACCCTGGCGCCCTGCCGCGAGAGCGAGGCCGACCTCGTCATGCGCAACCTCGAACGTGCCGAGGACATCAGCCGGGCCGCCATGAAGGCCGGCATCAAGTGGCGCTGGGAGACCTTCCCGCAATTCCTCGACGTCCTCGACTCGCTGCCCAAGGGCATCAACTACGCGGGCTACATGGGCCACTGCGCGCTGCGCACCTATGTGATGGGCCAGCGTGCCTTCACCGACCAGGCGACCGAGGACGACCTCAAGGCGATGGTGCATCACACCAGGGAATCGATCGCCGCCGGCGCGCACGGCTTCTCGACCACGCGCAGCGTCAGCCACATGACCTCCGACGACAAGCCGGTGGCCAGCCGGCTCGCCACCTGGGAAGAGTTCGCGACGCTGGTCAAGGCGATGGGCGCCGGCATGGTCGAGGTCGCGGGCGAGCCGCGCGGTGATGCCGAGAAGGCGCGGCGCTACTACGAGGACCTCGCCAAGCTCGCCATCGAGAGTGGCCGGCCGTTCACCTTCGGCCTGTTCAACCGGCGCGCCGTCCCGGGGCACTGGCGCACCACCTTCGACATCATGGAGCGCACCGCCCGGCAAGGCGGCCGCATGTTCGCCCAGGTGCACAGCCGGGCGCTGAACGTGCTGCTCTCCTTCGAGACGCAGCTGCCGTTCGACAAGTGGGAGATGTGGCGCGACATGCGCAAGCTGCCGCTCAGTGAGCAGAAGCAGTGGCTGCTCGACGCCGACAAGCGGCGCAGGCTGGTCGAGATCGCCTCACGTCCGTACGAAGGGCCGGAAGTGCGCGGCGGCGAGGCGCGGCCGCCGGAATGGGATCGGATCTACGCGCTGAGCGACATGAAGGGCCCGCACAAGAGCATGGCCGAGCTGGCGCGGCAGAAGAACACGCATCCGGTCGACCTGATGATCGACATGGCGCTCGAGCGCGACATGAAGTTCTTCATGATCCAGCCGATCGCCAACGAGGACCAGGCCGAGGCGCTGGAGCTGATGAAGCATCCGCGCTCGGTCGTGACCTTCTCGGATTCCGGCGCCCATGTCTCGCAGATCATGGACTCCTCGCTGCAGACCCATCTGCTGAGCCACTGGGTGCGCGAGAAGCAGGCCTTCACGCTCGAGGAGGCGGTGAAGATGATCACCTGCGACAGCGCCACCCAGTTCGGCTTCCATGACCGCGGCCTGCTGCGCGAGGGCATGGCGGCCGACATCGTGGTGTTCGACCCCGCCACGGTCGGCCCGCGCATGCCCGAGGTCGTCTGCGACCTGCCGGCCGGCGCCAAGCGACTGAAGCAGAAGGCCGACGGCATGCGCGCCACGATCGTCAACGGCCAGGTCCTGCTGCGCGACAACGAGCCGACCGGCAACCTGCCGGGCAAGCTCGTCCGCAGGGGCGCGAGGCGCTAGTAGTCTTGGGTGACCATGACGGCAGCGAATGACAAATACGATGCGCTGCTGTCGGAGCTTGCGATCCCTTATCGCTCCAGTAGTGCCTATCGCGCTCTACTGAAGGCCGGTCCTGACGCCCTCCCGGCCGTCCGGACGGGACTGCGACACGCCAACGCCGACGTCCGCTACCATTGCTGCCAATATCTCGACCGCTTTCTTGGACCTGAAATCGTCGGCGATCTGATCGCCATGCTTGACGATGCCGATCATCGCGTTCGCGTGACGACCCTGCACACTCTGGCTTGCGACCGCTGTAAGGAGGGGGATTGCCGGCCCGACGAGGCGGCTGTGTTGCCGCGCGCCATGGCGCTGCTAGCAGCCGATCCGGAGGCGCATGTGCGGGCGATGGCAATCGAGGTGGTCGGCCAATCGGTTCATACCAATCCTGCCGCAGAAGCAGCTTTGATCGAGGCGATGAGCTCCGATTCGAGCCCCACGGTCCGCAAGAAGGCGGCGTGGTATGCCCCCGGTGGTACGATTCATCGACGGACCACGCCGAAAACACGCCTTAATTCCGTCACTTGACTTCGCTGCGCTGCACCATCATATACGCGCCAGCCCGCTGGTTTGCGGGCTGACAAAGGTTTCTCGCGATCGCGCGACGCGCCCCATTTCTTGTGACGGCGCTTCATCCCGAGACAATCCCCCAAAAAAGAGCCGTCCCAGCCGCGCGCGGGAACGGGCCAAAAGCCGCCCCACATACGCGTGCCCGAAAGGCACGGTCGGCGGCCAAAGGACTTATTTCAGTGAGTAATGTTTCGTTTGCGGATCTCGGCCTGTCCGAGCCGCTGTTGCGTGCCCTCGAAGCCGCCAAGTACACCGTGCCCACGCCCATCCAGGCGCGCACCATTCCGGCACTCCTGCAGGGCCGCGACGTGCTGGGTGTCGCCCAGACCGGCACCGGCAAGACCGCGGCCTTCGCGCTGCCCGTGCTGCAGCACCTTGCCGCTTTCCGGGAGCGCCCCCAGCCCAAGCATCCGCGCGCGCTCGTGCTGGCGCCGACCCGTGAGCTCGCGGTCCAGATCTCGCGCAGCTTCGACACCTATGGTCGTGGCCTTGGCCTGCGTCTTTGCACGGTCGTCGGCGGCCTGGGCTATGGCCGCCAGATCGAGACCCTGGCCCGCGGCGTCGACATCCTGGTCGCCACGCCTGGCCGCCTGCTCGACCTGGTCGAGCGCGGCAACGTGAAGCTCGCCCATGTGACCTTCCTCATCCTCGACGAGGCCGATCGCATGTTCGACATGGGCTTCATCAAGGACGTGCGCCGCATCGTCAGCACGGTCTCCAAGCAGCGCCAGACGCTGCTGTTCTCCGCCACCATGCCGGCCGACGTCGCCAAGCTCGCTTCGGAGATCCTGAAGAACCCCGAGCGCGTCGAGATCGCGCCGCAGGGCCAGGGCCGCGCCGTCGACAAGATCGACCAGCGCGTCTACTTCGTGAACTCCGCCACCAAGCGCGCGCTGCTGAGCCATCTCCTGTCGGATGCGGCCCTCGAGCGCGTCATCGTCTTCACCCGCACCAAGCGCGGCGCCAACCGCGTCGCCGAGGCGCTGGAAGATCGTGGCGTCTCCTCCGAGGCGATCCACGGCAACAAGTCGCAGAACGCGCGCCAGAAGGCGCTCGACAATTTCAGCCGCGGCAAGGCCCGCGTGCTGGTCGCCACCGATCTCGCCTCGCGCGGCATCGATGTCAACGGCGTCACCCACGTCATCAACTACGAGCTGCCGGCCGACGCCGAGAGCTACGTCCATCGCATCGGCCGCACCGCGCGCGCCGGCGCCTCGGGCATCGCGCTGTCGTTCTGCGACAGCAGCGAGCGCGGCCAGCTGCGCAGCATCGAGAAGCTCACCAACCAGCGCATCGCCGTCGTCTCGACGCCGGCCAACGAGGACATGCCGGCGGCCCCGCCGATGCGTCCCCGCGCCGAGCGCGAGGAAAACGACGAGAACCCGCGCGATGCGCGCTTCCGCGGTCCCGGCCGTCCCGGCGGCGGCGGCCATGGTCGTCCCGGCGGCGGTCCCGGCCGCCATCGCTCGTTCGGCGACCGCTCGGGTGGCGATCGCTCGCGCGGCGATCGTCCGCCGGCCCACGCCGAGCACGGGTCGCCGCGCGGCGACTACCGCGATCGTCCGCAAGGTGATCGTCCCCAAGGGGACCGTCCTCAGGTCCGCCCGCGCCGACCGTCCCCAGGGCGAGCGTCCCTACGGCGCCCGCCCGCATGCCAACCGTCCCTACACGCCCCGCCCGCAAGGTGATCGCCCGTTCGGCGGTCCGCCGCGCGGCAATGGCGGCCGTCGTTTCGGCAGCGGCGGCGGCGGTGGTGGCGGCCGAGGGGGTCGCGGGCGCGCTGCCTGAGGCAGCTCGTCTAGAGGATTCCTTCCTCGCGGAAGATCTCCAGACATTTGTGAAGAGCGCGCTCGTACCGGGCGCGCTCTTTTGCGATGGACTCGTCATCCCATTCGAAGAAGCCGCGCTTGGTCTTGAAGCCGATGCGGCCCTCGTCGACGTTGCGCTGCAGGACGGGCGGCGGGCCGTCGGCATTGGTGAGGTCGGGCCAGATGATCTTGGCCACCGCGCAGGTCGTGTCCCAGCCCGAATGCTCCTTCTGCACGATCGGCCCGGCCGCGGCATAGCGAAAGCCGAAGCTGAGGCGCACCGTGGCGTCGATATCCTCGGGCGAGGCGACGCCCTCTTCGATCAGCCACAGCGCCTCGCGCATCAGCGCGCCCTGGATGCGGTTACCCAGAAAGCCGATCACGTCCTTCTTGACCTGCACCGGCCGCTTCCCGAGCGAGGCCATGATTGCGCCGACCTTCTCGGCTAGCGCCACGTCGGTGTGAACCGAGCGCACGACCTCGACGAGCGGGATCAGATGCGCCGGCATGAAGAAGTGCAGGCCCATCATGCGGCTCTGGGTCTCGAGGCCCTTGCCGATCTCGCTGATCGGGAAGCTCGACGAGTTGGAGGTGAGCGGCACGCCGGGCCGGGCGAGCTTCTCCATCTCGGCGAACAGCCGGCGTTTCAGCTCGAGATCCTCGGTCACGGTCTCGACCACGACGTCGATTGCCTTCCACGAGGCTTCCGGCAAGGTGGCGCAGGTCACCAGCCCTGACGTATCGACGGGCTTGCCGAGCGCTGTCAGCGCCCGGGCGCAGGCCTCGGGCAGGGCATCGCGGGTCGAAGCGGAGCGCGACACGACATCGACCTTCCAGCCGCGACCCAGGAACATGGCGATAATGCCCACCCCCATGGTGCCTCCGCCCACGACGAGTGCATGGCGTTCGCTTTGCGGCATTCTTCTTCCTCCCAATACGACTGGAACTCGACGGGCGCCCTGCCGGCGGGGCAATATCGCCGCTCATTTATAGCCCGTGGGAGAAGAACATGAGCGCCACCTTCAAGGATATCGGCGTCAGCAGTGAAGGTCCTGTCGGCGTTGTCGAAATTCAGCGTCCGCCGCACAACTTCTTCGATAACTCGCTGATCAACCAGATCGCCGATGCCTTCGAGGCCTTCGACCGCGACAACAACATTCGCGCCTATGTACTGTGCGCCCAGGGCAAGTCGTTCTGCGCCGGCGCCGATTTCGCCAACCGGCCGCAGACCGGCGCGGCGGAAAGCGGCAAGCATCTCTACAAGGAGGCGACCCGCCTGTTCCGCTCGAAGAAGCCCAGCATTGGCGCCATCCAGGGCCCGGCGATCGGCGGCGGCCTCGGGCTCGCCCTGATGCCGGACTTCCGTGTCGCCGCACCGGAGGCGCGCTTCGCCGCCAACTTCACCCGGCTCGGCTTTCATCCCGGCTTCTCGCTCACCTTCACCCTGCCGCGCCTGATCGGCCAGCAGCGCGCCAACCTGATGTTCCTGACCGGCCGCCGCATCGCCGGCGAGCAGGCGGTCGAATGGGGCCTCGCCGACGTGCTGGCGCCGCTTGCCGATGTGCGCAAGGAGGCGATGAAGCTCGCCCATGAGATCGCCGAATCGGCGCCCCTTGCCGTGATGTCGACGCGCGAGACGATGCGCCGGGGCTTCGCCGACGGCGCCGAGGCCGCCACCGAGCGCGAGCTCACCGAGCAGGACTGGACGCGCAAGACCGAGGACTTCAAGGAAGGCATCAAGTCCTACGCCGAAAAGCGCCCGGGCAACTGGAAGGGGCGCTGACCAGCCTGTCGTCCTGAGCGTAGCGAAGGACCTCATGGCGTATCCACGAGCCACCGCTCGCCATCGCCATGAGGTCCTTTCGCTCGGATGACGGCGGGTCTGTCATCAGTCGGACGATGCGAGGCTCTACATGGTCGTCGGGCAAGGTCGCCATCGTCACCGGTGGCGCTTCCGGCATCGGCGAGGCCTGCTCGGAGACGCTGGCGCACGAGGGGGCGTCGGTCCTGGTGACCGACATCGACGACGCGCTGGGCAAGGGTGTCGTCGAGCGCATCGCCAAGGCGGGCGGCAAGGCGCACTACCTGCGCCACGACGTGCGCGACGAGGCGGGCTGGCCCGGCGTGATCGCCGACGCTGTGAAGCGCTTCGGCCGGCTCGATATCATGGTGGCCAATGCCGGCATCGGCGTCATGGCACCGATCGAAGCGATGACCTTGGCCGACTGGCAGCGCCAGCAGGCGATCAACCTCGACGGCGTCTTCCTGTCGATCAAGCACGCCATTCCGGCCCTGCGGAAGGCGGGCGGCGGCTCGATCGTGCTGATGTCGTCGATTGCGGGCCTGCGCGGCGCGCCGGGGCTGGCCGCCTATTCGGCGACCAAGGGCGGCGTGCGGCTCCTGGCCAAGTCGGTGGCGCTGGAGCATGCCGTCGACAACATCCGCTGCAACTCGGTGCATCCCGGCATCATCGCCACGCCGATCTGGGGCAAGATCCCGACCGGCGCCGAGGGCAACCGCCGCAACGCGCCGATCGACCCGCGCGAGCGCGCCGCCAACGTCGTGCCGCTGACGCGGGTCGGCGAGGCGCAGGACATCGCCAACGGCGTGCTGTTCCTCTGTACCGAGGCCGCCAGCTACATGACCGGCCAGGAGCTGGTGATCGACGGCGGCATGACGGCGGGTGGACGGCCGGTGCAGCGGCCGCAATAGATCCATGGCCGCCGCGGCAGCAAAGGGCTGGATCGTCGTCGCGGCGCTGAGCGCCGCGATCGCAATCGCTGTCGGCGCCTTTGCGGCCCATGGCATCGATCCCTCGACCGAGGGTGGCCGCAAGGCGCGGGAGTGGCTGCAGACGGGCAGCCAGTACGAGATCATCCACGCGCTGGCGATCCTGGCCGTGGTCGTGCTGGTCCGCGGCGCAATGCTGAACGGCCGCATTGCCTTCGTCGCGCAATGCCTCTTCCTCGCCGGAAGCGTGCTGTTCCCTGGCGCCCTCTATTCCCTGGCCTTTGGTGGCCCGCGATGGTTCGGCGCGGTAGCGCCGATCGGCGGCACCGCTTTCATCCTGGGTTGGCTGGGCGTCGCACTCGCCGCGGTGATGAACGGCGACACCGACTGAAAAATCGTGCCAGCAATGCTTGCAATCGCTCCGTAGTCCCGGCCCGCGCAATTTCGTGTCCGCTCTACGGCTGGAATTCCGATTCGAACCCGACGGAAGGGTCTTGGCAGACCAGCCCAGCTGAGGGCGACACCGCGACCTTGGTGAGTTTCTGCGCCGTATGGAGCGCAGAAACTCCAAGTGCGTACTTAAGTGTCACTTGATATTATCTTAGTTTTCACTTACATAGCTTGTGTCGACCAATGAAGCGAGTAAACCGATGCAAGGCCTAGGAAAGCTGTTCGTCCATCAGCTTCAGCGCCTCGGCCGCGAAGGCGCGCATGTTGGCGACGCGGTCGTTGGAACCGGTGCGCAGGGTGCGCGCGATCTTGCCCTTCGGGCCGACGACAGCGACACAGGTGTGGCCGGCAGGATCGCCGTAGGAATTGCCTGTCGGACCCGACGCGCCGGTCTCGGCCAGGCCCCAGGTCGTGTTCAACCGCTCGCGGACGAGCTCGGCGGCAAGCGTGGCCCATGGCTCGGAGGAGGAGCGGATACCGGCGCGCTTCTCCTTCGTTGCGGTCAGGAAGGCTTCGCCCGCCGGCCGCGTGTAGACGACGGCGCCGCCCATGAAGTAGGCCGAGGCGCCGGGCACGGCCAGCAGCACGGCCGAGATCAGCCCGCCTGCCGACGATTCGGAGACGCCGACGGTTTCCTTGCGCGCCTTGAGTTTCTCGCCGACTTTTTTTGCCAGCGGCAGAAGCGAATCCATTTCGTCAGTCCTTTTTCTTGGTGAAGATGTCGAGCACCAGCGGCACCGATTTGCCGATCCACACGGCGCGGTCGCGATGGTCCTCGAGATCCTGGCCGGTATTGGGATGGATGAACACGGTGAGCTCGCCGTGGTTCAGCGTCAGCCAGGAGATCAACGGCGCCAGCTTGTCGTTCTTGAACGCCACCTGGTAGCTGAACATCGGATGCGGCCCGACCGGCTTCTCGTGGAAGCGGCCCATCTCGATGTCGAAGCTCTTTTCGATGCGCTCGCGCAGCGCCCAGGCCTTGTCGCGCGAGGCGGGATCGAAATAGACGTGGGCGTGCCAGTCCTTGATTTGTGCAGTGTCCATGGGCTCAGCCTAGCACAACATCCAGCCCGCCTGTCGGAACCCCGGACCGTTCCCCGAACCGGGCAGGCTTGCTAGGGTCGGCCATCATGAACTTCGATTTTTCCGACGACCAGAAGCTGCTCAAGGAGCAGGTTCGCAAATTCCTCGCCGACAAATGCCCGACCAAGGTCGTTCGTCGCGTGCTCGACGGCAACGAGACCCATGCCGAGGAGGTCTGGAAGGGCCTCGTCGATCTCGGTGTGCCGGGCGTCGGCATCCCCGAAGAGTTCGGCGGCCTCGGTCTTTCGCCGCTGGAGCTTTGCGTCGTCGCCGAGGAGATCGGTCGCGCCGCCGCGCCGGTGCCGTTCGACACGTCCGTCGTGCTGGCGACCGAAGCGCTGAAGCTCGCGGGCTCCGACGCACAGAAGAAGAAATGGCTGCCATTGCTGGCGTCAGGCGAGGCGATCGGCACGCTGGCCATCGCCGAGGGGCCTCAGCCACCGCGGCCACGCAACATCCGCACGACCTTCGGCGGCGGACGGCTCAACGGCAAGAAGGTGCCGGTGGCCGACGGCGAGGCCGCGACCTTCGCGGTCGTGCTGGCCAACACCGGCGGGCAAGGTGATCGCGCCCTTTCGCTGGTGCTGGTCGATCTCAAGCAGTCGGCGGTGGCGAAGAAGCGTGTCGAAACGATCGATCCGGCGCGCAAGCATGCCGAGCTCACCTTCAAGGACGCCACCGCGGAGCTGCTGGGCGCGGAAGGCGAGGGCTGGCGTCTGCTGGAGCGCCTCTACGACGCCGCCGCCGTCTATTTCGCCTTCGCCCAGGTGGGCGGGGCGGAGGCGGCGATGTGGATGGCGCGCGACTACGCCCTGCAGCGCCAGGCCTTCGGCCGCGCCATCGGCTCCTACCAGGCGATCAAGCACAAGCTCGCCGACTGTTACGTCAAGCTCGAGCTGGCGCGCTCCAACGCCTACTACGGGGCCATGATGCTGACCGATGGCGGGGCCGACCTGCCGCTGGCGGCTGCGGCGGCACGCATTGCGGCGACCGAGGCCTATGACTTCGCCTCGAAGGAGAACATCCAGACCCATGGCGGCATCGGATTCACCTGGGAGGCCGATACGCAGTTCCACTACCGCCGAGCGCGCGTCATGGCACTGTCGATCGGCGGGCCGATGGCCTGGAAGGACAAGCTGGTGACGCGGCTGGAGCAGAAGAATGTGGCGTAGTCATCCCGACCGGAGGGCCGCAGGCCCGTAGTGGAGGGACCTCGTCGTATGGTGCGAGCCACATGACAGGTCCCTCCACTCTGCTTCGCTCCGGTCGGGACGACGGATTTATTTTGGAGAAGCTAATGGACTTCAACGACACCCCCGAAGAAGCCGCGTTCCGCAAGGAAGTGCGCACCTGGCTCGACGCCAATGCCACGCGCAAGAGCGACGACAGGCAGAGCTTTCGCGCGCGCAACGACGATCCGGAGCTGCTCAAGAAGGCCAAGGAATGGCAGGACAAGAAGGCCAAGGCGGGCTACGCCCGCATGACCTGGCCTGTCGAGTTCGGCGGCCGTGGCGCCTCGCCCATCCTGCAGGTGATCTACCAGCAGGAGGAAGCCAACTACCTGGTGCCGCTCGGCTTCTTCGATATCGGCCTCGGCATGTGCATCCCCACCATGATGGCCTATGCCGCGCCCGAGCATCTCACGCGCTACGTGAAGCCCGCGCTGCACGGTCAGGAAGTGTGGTGCCAGCTCTTCTCCGAGCCCGCGGCCGGCTCCGACGTGGCCGGCATCCGCACCCGGGCCGAGCGGGCCAAACTAGCTGATGGCTGACGGCTGGGTGATCAACGGCCAGAAGGTGTGGACCTCGGGCGCGCATTACAGCGACTACGGCATCATCATCACCCGCACCGATCCCAGCGTGCCCAAGCATGCCGGCCTCACCATGTTCTTCCTGTCGATGAAGGCGCCGGGCGTCGAGGTGCGGCCGATCAAGCAGATCTCGGGCGGCGCCAACTTCAACGAGGTGTTCTTCACCGACGTGCGCATCCCCGACAGCCAGCGCCTGGGCAAGGTCGGCGAGGGCTGGAAGGCGGCGCTCACCACCCTGATGAACGAGCGGCTGGCGGTCGGCCTGCCGTCGGGCGGCCTCGACGTCGACGAGCTGATGGAACTGGCGCGCGACACCGACCTCGAAGACGGGCCGGCGATCAGGAACCAGCAGGTGCGCGGCAAGATCGCCGACTGGTACGTCCAGCAGCAGGGCCTCAAGCTGACGCGCTACCGCACGCTGACGGCGCTTTCCAAGGGCCAGACACCCGGCCCGGAATCCTCGATCATCAAGATCGTGGCGGCGCCCAAGATGCAGGACATGGGCGCCTTCGCCATGGAGCTGATGGGCCCGGCCGGCATCATGAAGGAAGACGTGCCGCACGCCGCGGGCTTCCAGGCGCAATGGATCGGCGGCGCGGGCTTCCGCATCGCCGGCGGCACCGACGAGATCCTGCGCAACATCGTGGCCGAGCGCGTGCTGGGCATGCCCGCCGACATCCGGGTCGACAAGGACGTGCCGTTCAACAAGTTGGGCAAGGGTTAGTCTGGCCGGATCGCGGACCTCCAGGCCCGCATCATGAGCATGAGCGGGCCTGGAGGCCCGCGGTCCGGCAAAAGGAGGAAGAATGAACCGTCTCGATGGCAAGGTAGCCTTTCTCAGCGGCGCAGCGCGCGGCATCGGCGGCGCGACAGCGAAACTCATGGCGAGCGCCGGCGCCAAGGTGGCGATCGGCGATGTGCTGGACGAGCGCGGCCGCCAGACGGCGAAAGAGATCGAGGCGGCGGGCGGCCAGGCGCTCTATGTGCACCTCGACGTCACGCAGGAGTCGAGCTGGGCGGAGGCCATGGATGCCACCGTCAAGAAATTCGGCAAGCTCGACATCCTGGTGAACAATGCCGGCATCTTCGTCGGCAAGGGCGTCGAAGAGGCGAGCCTCGAGGAGTGGAACAAGCTCGTGGCCGTCAACCTGACCGGTGTGCTGCTGGGCACGCGCGCCGCCCTGCCGCACCTCAAGGCGAGCGGTGCGGCGAGCGAGCATGGGGCCGCCATCGTCAACCTGGCCTCGATCGCGGGCCTGGTCGGCTCGCAGCTCGACCCGCTCTATTCGCTGACCAAGGGCGGCGTGACGCTGTTCACCAAGTCGACGGCGCTGGAGTTCGGCCGCAAGGGCTACAGGATCCGGGTCAACTCGATCCATCCCGGCCTCATCGAGACCGACATGGGCCAGCAGACCTTCGCCATGCGCGCCTACAGCAGGGCACCAACGACACCGACAGGGCACGCCAGGCCACGCTCGCCCTGCACCCGATCGGCCGGCTCGGCGTCGCCGACGACATCGCCAAGGGCATCGTGTTCCTGGCCTCCGACGATGCGGGCTTCATGACGGGGGCGGGACTGGTCGTCGATGGCGGCTGGACCGCCCACTGAGGAGACAGAGATGCGCTTCGGGCTTCTGTACGAACATCAGCTGCCGCGTCCGTGGACCGAGGGCACCGAGCATCGCCTGTTCAAGGATGCGCTGGCGCAGGTCGAATTGGCCGACGGCCTGGGCATCGATTACATCTGGGAGGTCGAGCATCACTTCCTCGAGGAATATGCCCATTCCTCGGCGCCGGAAGTCTTCCTCGCCGCCTGCGCCGCGCGCACCAAGAAGATCCGCATCGGCCACGGCGTGGTGCTGGCGCCGCCCGGCTACAACCATCCCGCCCGCGTCGCCGAGCGCATCGCCACGCTCGACCTGATCTCGGACGGGCGGGTCGACTGGGGCACCGGTGAATCGGCCTCGCGGGTCGAGCTCGAAGGCTTCGGCATCGATCCCGACCAGAAGAAGGCGATGTGGGCCGAGGCGGTCGAGCAGACCGCCAACATGATGGCGATGAGCCCCTATCCCGGCTTTGAGGGCAAGTTCTTCGCCATGCCGGTGCGCAACGTCGTGCCCAAGCCGTTGCAGAAGCCGCATCCGCCGATCTGGGTGGCGTGCAGCCGGCGCGAGACCATCCATGCCGCGGCCCGTGCCGGCATCGGCGCGCTCACCTTCGCCTTCGTCGATCCTGCCGAGGCCGGCAAGTGGGCGCATGAATACTACGACATCATCAAGAGCGATGAGTGCGTGCCGATCGGCCACACGGTGAACGCCAACGTCGCCATGGTGACCGGCTTCTCCTGCCACGAGGACCGCGACGAGGCGCGCCGCCGCGGCGCCGAGGGCTTCCAGTTCTTCGGCTATTCGCTGGGTCACTACTACGTCTACGGCCACCATCAGCCGGGCGTCACCGACGTCTGGCAGCGCTTCGAGGCGGCCAAGGACAAGCTGCCGGCCGTGGGGCAGGGCAGCGGCATCGGCACGCCGGCCGAGCTCACCGAGCATCTGCGGAGCTACCAGGACGCAGGCGTCGACCAGGTCGTGTTCATCCAGCAGGGCGGGCGCAACAAGCACGAGCATATCTGCGATTCGCTGAACCTCTTCGCCGCCAAGGTGATGCCGGCTTTGAAGGCAGACCAGGCGGCACGGGATGCGAAGAAGCAGGCGGAGCTGGCGCCCTTCATCGCAGCGGCGCTCAAGCGAAAGAAAAAGATGGCGCCGGTCGCGCCTGGATCGGTGCCAACGGTCTCGGCCTATGGCCGCACCATCGTCCAGGAGAACCAGGTCGCCGAGGGCCCGACGCACCATATTGCTGCCGACATCACCGTGATGATGGATGACCCGGCGGAGAAGAAGAACAAGGCGGCCGCGGAATAGGCTGGGGGCGCGCCACTCCAGTGGCGCGATGTTCTTGTGTATCGACAAAGACGCGCGACTGGAGTCGCGCGCCCCGGCATCAGAAAATCCCGGCCGCGAGGCCCGCCGCCATCGCCGCGCCGAGCTCCTCGCAGTGCTCGACGAAGCCGGGCTGCCAGGGGCCCTTGCAGATCAGCGGCTCCTGCACGGCGCGCCAGCGCAGGCCGGTCGTGATCGTCTCGACGCCGCGGCGCGTGCCGGTGCCGTCGCTGCCGGCGCGGATATAGAGCGCGTAGGGCAGGCCCTGCGTCTTCTCGAGGCAGGGATTGTAGCTGCGGTCGAAGAAGTCCTTCAGCGCGCCGCTCATGTAGCCGAGATTCTCCGTCGTCCCGAGGATGACGGCCTGGGCGGCCAGCACGTCGTCGGGCCCGGCCTGCAGAGGCGCCACGACGCGCACCTCGATACCCGTTTCGCTCCGCGCGCCGCGTTCGACGGCGGCGCGCAGGGAGAGGGTGTTCTCCGACGGCGCGTGCGCCACAATGAGCAGCCTTTTCGCCATGGAGCGGGTTTTACCCCGAGACGCGCCGCCATGCTCAAGAAACTCCTGATCGCCAATCGCGGCGAGATCGCCATCCGCATCGCCCAGGCCGCCGCCGAGCTCGGCATCGCCACGGTCGGCATCCATTCCGAGGACGATGCCACGTCGCTGCATGTCCGGCGGGTCGACAAGGCGATCGCGCTCAAGGGAAAGGGCGCGGCAGCCTATCTCGACATCGCGGGCGTGATCGCGGCGGCCCGGAAAGCCGGCTGCGATTCGGTGCATCCGGGCTACGGCTTCCTCTCCGAGAACGCCGGCTTCGCCGAGGCTTGCGCCGAGGCCAGATCACCTTCGTCGGGCCGACGCCCGAGCAGCTCAAGCTGTTCGGCGACAAGGCGCGCGCCCGGGCGCATGCCGCAAAGTGCAAGGTGCCGGTGTTGCCGGGTACCGATGTAACCGACCTCGCGGGCGCCATTGCGTTCTTCAAGAAACACGCGAAGGCAGGCATTGCGCTGAAGGCCATCGCCGGTGGCGGCGGGCGCGGCATGCGGCTGATCAGGTCGGAGGGCGAAATCGCCGACGCCTTCGCGCGCGCCACGGCCGAGGCCAAATCGGCCTTCGGCAACGGTGATCTCTATGCCGAGCGGCTGGTCGGCCGCGCGCGCCATATCGAGGTGCAGATCGTGGGCGACGGCAGGGGCGGGATCGTGGCCCTGGGCGAGCGCGAATGCACCCTGCAGCGGCGCAGCCAGAAGATCGTCGAGCTGGCGCCCAGCCCCAACCTCAAGCCGGCGCTGCGCAAGAAGATCGTCGAAGCGGCCGTCACGATGGCCAAGTCGGTCAAATACCGCAGCCTCGGCACCTTCGAGTTCCTGGTCGACGAGGCCGACTTCTTCTTCATCGAGGCCAATCCGCGCCTGCAGGTCGAGCACACCGTCACCGAGGAAGTGTGGGGCGTCGACCTGGTGAAGGCGCAGTTGCTGCTGGCGGGCGGCGCGAGCCTCGCCAAGACCGGCCTCGAAGGCGCCGCAGCCGCGCGGCCATGCGATCCAGCTCCGGGTCAACATGGAGACCATGACCGCCGACGGCTCGGCCAAGCCGGGCGGCGGCACGCTCACCGTGTTCGAGCCGCCGTCGGGCCCGGGCGTGCGGGTCGACACCTACGGCTATGCCGGCTACCGCACCAATCCCAATTTCGACTCGCTGCTTGCCAAGGTGATCGTGCACAGCCCGTCGGTCGATTTCGCCGACGCGCTGTCGCGGGCCGAGCGCGCGCTGGCCGCCTTCCGACTGGAAGGCGCGCCCAGCAACATCGCCTTCCTGCGCGCCCTGCTGGCGCATGCCGATTTCCGCGCCGACAAGGTCCATACCCGCTTCGTCGACGAGCACGCCAGGAAGCTCATGGACGCGGCCGCCAGGCTCGACGCCGGACTCTATTTCCAATCCGCGACGGCCGCGGCGCCGCCGGGCGCACGGCAGGCGGGCGCCCGCGTTGACGCGGTCGATCCGCTGGCGGTGCTGGCCTTCGGCAAGACGACGCCAGCAGGCCGCCTCGGAAAGCGCTCCCGATGCGCCGGAAGGAACCGTGCCGCTGCCGGCGCCGATGCAGGGCACGATCGTCAGCATCGCGGTCAAGGAGGGCGACGCCGTCGCCGCCGGCCAGCCGCTGCTGGTCATGGACGCCATGAAGATGCAGCACGAGATCAGGAGCCCGGCGCGCGGCTATGTGCGGCGGATCGCTGTCGAGGCCGGCGAGACCATCTACGAGGGCCATGCCCTGCTCTTCGTCGAGGAGGCCGATGTCGAGGTGAAAGGCGCTGCGGCCGAGGAGAAGATCGACCTCGACCATGTCCGGCCCGACCTCGCCGAGTATTTCGAACGCCGCGCACTCACGCTCGACGCCCAGCGGCCCGAGTCCGTCGCGCGCCGGCGCAAGACCAACCAGCGCACGGCGCGGCAGAATCTCGACGACCTGGTCGATCCCGGCTCCTTCGTCGAATGGGGTGCCTTCGCCATCGCCAGCCAACGGACCCGTCGCACCATCGACGACCTGATCGAGAAGACGCCGGCCGACGGCTTGATCACCGGCATCGGCCGGGTGAACGGCTCGCTGTTTGGCCCCGAGCGCAGTCGCGTCGCGGTGGCGCACTACGACTACACCGTGCTGGCCGGCACGCAGGGCAAGACCAACCACCACAAGAAGGACCGGCTGTTCGAGATCGTCGAGGAGCAGCGCATCCCGCTGGTCTTCTTCACCGAAGGCGGCGGGGGGCGGCCGGGCGACGTCGACGTGCAGTCGGTGGCCGGACTCAACACCATGGCCTTCCACATCTTTGGGCGCCTCAGCGGCGTGTCGCCTCTGGTCGGCATCAATTCTGGCCGCTGTTTCGCCGGCAATGCCGCGCTGCTGGGCTGCTGCGACGTGGTGATCGCCACCAAGAACTCGTCGATCGGCATGGGCGGGCCGGCGATGATCGAAGGCGGCAATCTCGGCGTGTTCGCGCCCGAGGAAGTCGGCCCGATGAGCGTTCAGGTGCCCAACGGCACGGTCGACATCGCGGTCGAGGACGAGGCCGAGGCGGTCGCCGTCGCCAAGAAGTATCTCTCCTACTTCCAGGGCGCGCTGCCCGAGTGGCGTGCGGCCGACCAGCGCCTGCTGCGCCGCGCCATCCCCGAGAACCGGCTGCGCATCTACGATGTGCGCGATGTCATCGCCACGCTGTGCGACGAGGACTCGGTGCTCGAGCTGCGCCGCGCCTTCGGCCCCGGCATGGTGACGGCGCTGGCCCGCATCGAGGGCAAGCCGTTCGGCATCGTCGCCAACAATCCGGTGCATCTCGCCGGTGCCATCGATTCGGACGGCTCGGACAAGGCCGCGCGCTTCCTGCAGCTCTGCGACGCCTTCGACCTGCCCGTCCTGTTCCTGTGCGACACGCCGGGCATGATGGTGGGGCCGGAGGTCGAGAAGACGGCGCTGGTGCGCCACTGCTCGCGCCTGTTCGTGACCGGCGCCAACCTCGGCGTGCCGTTCGGCACCATCGTGCTGCGCAAGGCCTATGGGCTGGGCGCCCAGGCGATGGCCGGCGGCTCGTTCCATGCCGGCACCTTCGCCATTTCCTGGCCGACCGGCGAGTTCGGCGGCATGGGGCTGGAGGGCGCGGTGAAGCTCGGCTACCGCAAGGAGCTCGAGGCGATCGCCGATCCAGGCGAGCGCCGCGCGCTGTTCGACAAGATGGTTGCGGCGGCCTATGCCCGCGGCAAGGCGCTCAGCACCGCGACCTATTTCGAGGTCGACGAGGTGATCGATCCCGCCGATTCTCGGCGCTGGGTGGCGACGGCCCTGCTCGACGCCAAGCCGCGCCCGCGCAATGCGCACAAGAGGCGGCCGAATATCGACACCTGGTGATCTTCGGGACCGCGAGCGAATGCTCGCGGTCCTGGAAGAGTTACGGCGCGATCCAGAACGTGTCGGGTTGGTAGAGGCCGATATAGCCGCCCGGATCCCAGGCGTAATAACCTTCCTTCGGCACGTTGCGCACCTTGGGGCCGACCACGATCGGCTGGCGGATGCCGTTCACCGTGCCGATCGAGAACACCTCGTCGGCGTTGGTCTCGAGGATCTCGTCCCACGCCTTGCGGCGGGTGGCCTCGTCGGGCGCATGCTCCCATTCCTTGACGTAATCCAGGAGCTTGCAGGCCTCCGGCATGTCGCATTTCTCGCCCTGCTTGCCCTTGGATTCGACATACATGCCCCAGCGCGACCATTGCAGGCCGCCCAGCATGGTCGGCGCGAACTCCTTGGGGCTGGTGTCGGCTGTCGGCACGGCGGTCACGGCGCCGGCGAAGGCCGTCATGATCGCCTCGCCGGAGAAGGTGCGCAGCCGGAAGTTCTCGCGCGTCTGCGGCTTGAACAACATCTTGATGCCGACCTTCTTCCAGTATTCGGCGATCAGCTGCAGCGCGTCGGTATCCTCGGTCTCCTCGCTGGCATGCTCGACCACGATGGTCGCGGGCCGGCCGTCGGGCAACAGGCGGATGCCCTGCGAGTCGCGCTTGGTGAGGCCGACCTCGTCCAGAAGCTTGTTGGCGAGCTTGGGATCGTACTGCGCCCACTTGGTCGCGTACTCGGGCTTGAACAGCTCCGACCGTGCCATGATCGTGTTGTTCGAGGGCTTGGCCAATCCGATATAGACGACCTCGTTCAGTTCGTTGCGGTCGATGGCGACCGACAGCGCGCGGCGGAAGCGCACGTCGCGCATCAGCTTGCGCCACTCCTCGTCATTGGCGGTGAGGTTGGGGTAGAGCGCGAGCTGTGATCCCGAGCCCGACTCCCACAGTCGCACGTCGACGCCCGAACCCTTGGCGCTCTTCTGCAGGAACGTGTAGTCGCGCATGTTGAGATAGCGCGGCTGCAGGTCGGCTTCGCCCAGGCCCGCCTTGGCCGGGATGAGGTTGGTCGCCGCCGTGGTGAAGATCACGCGGTCGATGTAGGGCAGTTGATGCCCCTTCTCGTCGATGCGGTGATAGTAGGGGTTGCGCACGAAGACGTAACGCTGCGCCGGCGAGGAGGTGGTGTTGACCCACGGATTGAGTGACGGCAGGTCGACGTTGTCGTTGGCGTACATGACGTCGAGGCGGCGGTAGATCTGCACCCAGCTGCCCTGCTGCCCGCCCTTGGCCGACTTGGCGATCTCCGCGGGGTCGGTGTACTTGGCGTGGTATTTCTTGAGGTAGTGGGCGGGCCGGAACAGGAAGAGCGGGGCGGCGCGCGCCTGGCTTTCGATGAAGTAGGGGTTGGGCTTGTCCCAGCTATACTTGATCGTGCGCTCATCGATGATCTCGACCTTGGGCGGCTGGCCGTCGACCATGAGCTCGACCGACGGGCCGGACGGCGAGAGCTCCTTGTTGTTGGCGATGTCCTCCCAGAAGAAACGGAAATCCTCGGTGGTGAAGGGATGGCCGTCGGACCATTTGTGGCCGGCACGCAGCTTCAGAGTGAACTCGCGGCCGTCCTTGACCTCGTAGCTTTCGAGGATGTCGGGATGCAGCTTGAACTTGTCGTCGTAAACGATCAGGCGCGTGTAACTGTAGATCGTCATCAGGCGCGTATCGCGCGTGCTGGCCACCAACATGTTGAGCTGGCCGCCCGGTTGGCCGGGACCGTCGCCACCGGCGAATTTCCTGACGACCCAGGGCTGCTCGGGAACGCGCTTGGCGACCGGCGGCAGGGCGCCCGACTTCACCTGCTCGGCGAACATCGGGGTTTCCGTCAGGGCCGGCAGCGGATCGGCACCGAAGGCTGGGCCACAGAACAGGCTCAATAGAAATGCCTGGGTGAGCGTGCGTCTTTTCATACTTGCCTGCCCTGTTACTCGGCCTTTGCGCCGGAGATTTTTACGACTTCGGCCCAACAGCCTGCATCACTTTGAATGAAATCTCCGAAAGCCTTGACCGTCAATGTAGGGTCAACGCCAACTTGTCGCAGACGCTGCATGAAAGCGGCTCACCGAGTGCCTTATAAATTTCATTATTCAGTCGCTGCAGGACGGGCGCAGGTGTCCCGCCCGTCGCGACCGCCGATTGCCAGGCCTGGAGATCGAGGCCGGGATAGATTTCGGTCAGGGCGCCGCGCCCGGAAAGGCCATCTCAGTATCGGTCGAAGGCGCGCTTGGGACCGGGCCGCGTGCCCTCGGCAATGGCGGGCTTCGTCGTGCCGTTTGCCGCCACGCTGTCTGGTGCGTAGGCGCCGCTGACGCCCACGGGCCTGTCACCTGTCACCGTAACGCGCTCCATGGTGCGGCGCGCGGGATAGTAGTCGTGGGCGGCATAGTGCTGGACCGAGCGGTTGTCCCACATGATCAGCGTGTTGGGCCTCCACTTCACGCGCAGCTGGTACTCGGGGATCGTCGCCTGGCGGTAGAGGAAATGGAGCAGCGTGTCGCTCTCGTCGGTCTTGAGGTCCTTTATGCGCACGCAGAACTGCTGGTTGACGTAGAGGACGCGTCGCCCCGACACCGGATGGACACGCACTACCGGATGCCAGGGATTGGGGAAGTCGTCCTCCAGCTTGCGCAGCTTGGCGCGGTCGCTGTGGCTGAACAGCGGCCGCCACGGCTTGAAGTCGTGCAGCGCCTCCATGCCGTGGATGTGCTGCTTCATGCGCTCGGAGAGGCCGCGATAGGCCGCACTCATGCTGGCGAACAGCGTGTCGCCGCCGACCTCCGGCACGACCTTGGCGCGCAGGATGGTGGCAAGCGGTGGCGTCTCGCGGAAGGTCTCGTCGACATGCCAGATGTCGGTCAGCGCCGGCGGATTCTTCTCGGAGTAGTCGAGGATGATGACCTCGGGCTTGTCGGCGAGGTTGGGCGAGAAGGGATGGATCGAGAGCTCGCCGAACAGGGCGCCGAACGCCATCTGCTGGTCGACGGTGATGTCCTGGTCGCGCAGCACGATCACTTCGTATTGGACCAGCGCATCGTGCACGACCTTGAATTGCGCCGGGCTGAGTGGCCGCCGGAGGTCGATGCCCTCGATTTCAGCGCCGATGAAGCCGTTGATGGGTTTTACGCGGATTTCCGCCGTGGCGCTTTTGCTTGCGGCCGCCGACTGGCTTGCCATGCTTCCTCCGATTGTTCGTTGGGACGAGCCTAGCGCCAATGGCCGCGTTGCGAAATGGGCCTCGCGTTGACGCGGCGCGGTGGACGCGCAAGAACCGGCATCTGTTCAAAGAGGCGGGGGGACCATGGCGAGCGGCCTGGAAAGCGAATTCGCGACGCTGCATGAGATCGTCAAGGCGGCGAAGATCCGCCTCAGCCCCAATATCTGGGACTACCTGATCGGCGGCACCGAGACCGAGACGACGCTGCGGCGCAACCGCATGGCGCTCGAATTCGATCGCCTTCAAGCCGCGCGTGTTGCGCAACGTTTCCACCATCGATCCCTCGTCGGAGATCTTCGGCCGCAAGATCCGCCTGCCGGTCATGCTGGCGCCGGTCGGCTCGCTCGAATCCTTCGAGCCGGGCGGCGGCATCACCGTGGCCAAGGGCGCCGGCGCGGGCAACGTCACGATGCTGATCAGCTCGGTGACGACCATCAAGCTCGAGGACATCGTCAAGGGCGGCGCCGGCCCCAAGATCTACCAGCTCTATGTGCGTGGCGACGACAAGTGGGTCGCCGATCGGGTGAAGCAGGCGATGGACGCGGGCTACGACGCCTTCTGCATCACCGTCGACACCCAGGTCTATTCGCGGCGCGAGCGCGACATCGCCAAGCGCTTCGTGAAGTCGTGGCGCACCGCGGCCACCGGCCAGGACCACCAGGCCGCGTTCTCGTGGGAGAACTTCAAGCGCGTGAAGGACAAGTTCCCCGACGTGAAGTTCATGCTGAAGGGCATCGGCACGGCCGAGGACGCCGAGATCGCCTGCCAGCATGGCGTCTGGGGCGTCTATTGCTCCAACCATGGCGGCCGCCAGCTCGACCACGGCCGCGGCTCGGCGGCGGTCCTGCCCGAAGTGATCGACGCCGTGAAGGGCCGCGCCAAGATCGTGGTCGACGGCTCGTTCAGCCGCGGCAGCGACATCGTGAAGGCGATCTGCCTCGGCGCCGACTGGGTCGGCATGGGCCGGCTCTATTGCTACGGCCTGGCCGCCGCCGGCGCCGCCGGCATCGAGCGCGTGATCGAGCTTCTGGAGGAGGAGATGAAGGAGGTGATGGGCCTGCTGGGCGTCACCAGCCTCGCGCAGCTCGACAAGAGCTACATCGCCGCCGCCACGCCGACCAACCTGCCCGGCGTGCACAGCGCGTTCCCGCTGCTGAATTTGGAAGACCAGGGGTACTGATCGCTGGGGGCGCGCCACTCCAGTGGCGCGTCATTGCTTTTTCTGCGCGGTGCGGGCTTTCGCGCTCGGTCACAAGGCGCTGCCGCCCGCCAGAGGTTAGCGTGCGAGCGCGCTAACCTCTTCCCACAAACGGCATCTTGGTCGCCATCACCGTCATGAACTGCACGTTGGCGTCGAGCGGCAGGCTGTCCATGTAGACGATGGCGTTGGCCACCGCGCCACGTCCATGCGCGGCTCGGGGATGGTCGTGCCGTTGGGCTGCAGCACGCCCTTGGTCATGCGCTCGGTCATCGGCGTGATGGCGTTGCCGATGTCGATCTGGCCGCAGGCGATGTCGTAGGCGCGGCCGTCGAGCGAGGTCGACTTGGTGAGGCCGGTGATGGCGTGCTTGGTCGAGGTGTAGGCGACCGAGAACGGCCGCGGCGCATGGGCCGAGATCGAGCCGTTGTTGATGATGCGCCCGCCGCGCGGCTTCTGGTCCTTCATGATCTTCATGGCTTCCTGGGTGCACAGGAACGGGCCGGTGAGGTTGGCCGCCACCACCCCCAGCCAGGTCTCGTAGGGCAGCTCCTCGAGCGGCACCGGCGGCGCGCCGCCGCCGGCATTGTTGAACACGAGGTCGAGCCGGCCCCAGGTCGCCTTGACCTTGGCGAACAGCGCCACGATGTCGTCGCGCTTGGTGACGTCGGTCGGCACGGCCAGGGCGTTGGGCGTGTTGTTGCCCGCCAGCTTGGCGGTCTCGTCCAGCGCGTCCTTGCGCCGGCCGGCCAGCGCCACCTTGTAGCCGTTGTGCAGCAATGCCAGCGCTGATGCGCGGCCGATGCCGCTGCCCGCGCCGGTGACGACTGCGATCTTTCCGCTCATGGATCGTTCCTCCTGCGGCGCGGACCCTAGCACCTCCCTTGCGCAAGTCGAAGTGTCGAGCGTTCGGTCGCGAGGATAGGCGGTCCGGGGCGGGGCTATCTCGCCATGCTGAGGGGGATCAACGTGATGATCTGCGGAAAGGCCAGCAGGATGCCGACGTTGACGATGTCGACAGCGACGAACCAGCCGCAGCCGCGGAATATGTCGCCCATGCTAACGTCCTTGGCGACGCCCTTCAGGATATAGACGTTGAGCCCGACCGGCGGCGTCATCAGCCCGATCTCGACCATGCGCACCACGAGGATGCCGAACACGATAGGATCGATGCCGAGGTGCTTGATGGTCGGCAGGATGATCGGCACGGTCAGCAGCACCATGCCGATGCCGTCGATGAACATGCCGAGAACCAGGTACAGCGCCATGATGCCGATCAGGATCACCGTCGGCGGCACGTCGAGCTCGGCGATGCCCTTCGCCATCGCCGCCGGCGTTCCGGTGAAGCCGAGAAAATGCACGAAGATCAGCACGCCGGCGATGATCGCGAAGATCAGCGACGTGGTGCGCACCGTCTCGATCATGGCGGCGGCGAACTCCTTGATGCGCAGCCTGCGGCACCGCCATGAGCGAGCGCGCCGATAGCGCCGACGCCCGCCGCCTCGGTCGGCGTCGCGAGGCCGCTGTACATGCTGCCCATGACCAGCACGATGATCGCGATCATGCCCCAGATGCCCTTGAGCGAGACGAACCGCTCGCGCCAGGTGATGCCGCGGATCGGCTGGCCGAGGCTGGGATTGAACTTGAAGCGTAGCACCAGCATCGTCACGTAGCTGGCCGCCTGCAGGAGGCCGGGCAGGATGCCGGCGAGCAGGAGCGCGCCAATCAATTCCTCGGCGATGAATCCGTAGATCACGATCAGCACCGACGGCGGGATCATGATGGCCATGGTTCCGCCGGCGGCGACGCAGCCGGTCGACACCTTGTCGTCGTAGCCGTACTTCTTGAGTTCCGGCAGGGCTACCCGGCCCATGACGGCGGCCGATGCGGTCGAAGCACCGCAGGCTGCCGCGAAGCCGGCGCAGCCGACGATGGTGGCGACCGCAAGGCCGCCGGGCAGATGACCCAGCCACTGCCGCGCCGCCCAGTAGATGTCGCGCGTGATGTTGGCGTAGTAGGCGAAGAAGCCCATCATGATGAAAAGCGGCAATACCAGCAGATTGTAGTTGATGACGTGGCCCAGGATGGTCTGGATCGAGAGCGACGCTGCCGGATCGTAGCCGCGCAGCATCCACAGGCCGAAGAAGCCGCACATCGCCGTGGCGAAGGCGATGCGCACGCCCGACATCAGGAACAATGTCAGGGCGACGAGCGACAGCACGCCGATGCTAAGCGGCTCCATGGCGCGGCTCCTTTGTGGAAGGCGTGGGAAAGCGGCGCTTCGGCCGCATGCTATTCGACGGCATGGAAGCCGCCAGCATCGGGCTCGTTTGCGGCAAAGCGGTCGGGATCCCACAAATGCAGGACCTGCACGTACATGCGCAGTGAAATCAGTCCATAGCCGAGCGCGACCGACGCGCCGGTCGGCCACGTCTTGTAGTAGGGCGGCGACATCGTGACGTCGTCGTAGAGCCAGAGCTGATAGGCGTTCTTGGCGCTGAACCAGGACAGAACCGCGCAGACGAAGATGCTGATGAGCAGCGTTGCGATGGTCGCCCACCGCTTGCCGCGCGGCGGCAGCGAGTCCAGGACGAGATCCATGCCGACATGCCCGTGGGTCGCCTGCGTGTATGACAGGCCGAGGAAGACGATGATGGGCATCAGCAGCTCGGACAGTTCGAGGTGCCCCGGGATGGGCGCGTCGAAGCCATAGCGCATCATCACTTCGGCGCCGACGAACAGCATCGCGAAGAACGCGACCGCGGCGGCGGCCATCATCAGTCCGAGCTCGACCCGCCGCAGCAGCCGGCCGACCCGATTCGCGACGATCGTCGTTGCCGCCATCAAGGCGACAACGACGATCACAAGGACGGCCAACTCGTGCACGAGCCGAACGCCAGCCGTCTACTTCTTGGCCTGCGCCTTGATCTTGGCGACCTCCGCCTTGACGTAGTCGAGGATCTCGGTGCCGGGCCGGCCGGCCGCATCCTGCTCCTTGGCCCAGGCCTTCCAGATCGGCGTGGACGCCTCGACGAGCTTGTCGCGCTCCGCTTCAGGGAACTCTGTCACTTCGAGCTTCTGCTTGAAGATCGGGATCCACTTGTCGTCTTCCTTCTTGTAGGCCTTCAGGAGCGCGTCGGCGGCGAGCGCCTGCGCCTGCGGCAGTTTGGCCTTGAGATCGTCCGGCAGCTTGTTCCAGGCCGCGAGGCTGACGCCGTTCCAGCACAGGAACCCGCTCATGGCCATGCCTTCGGTCACGTACTTCGCGACTTCGTAGAGCTTGTAGGCGCCGAACGTATAGCTGTAGGGGAAGCCGAAGCTGTCGATCGTTCCCCGCTCGAGGGCCTGATAGCTCTCGGGCGCCGTCACCATCGTCGGTACGGCGCCGAACGTCTGCAGGGCCTTGGCGTTGAGGCCGCTGATCCGCATCTTCACGCCCTTCATGTCGGCGACGGAGGCGATCCGCTTGTTGCCCATGAACTCGTAGGCTGGCAGGAATGTCGGGCCGAAGTACTTGATGTTCCAGCGCTCGGCCATCTCCTTGACGATCGGCGGATATTTCATGACGGCTTCGTAGACCTTCGCGTTCTCGGACAGCGTGCGCGGCACGAGGAACGGGAGCTCCATCACCGTCAGGAGCGGGAACTTGTTGGGATAATAACCGGCGCAAAGCTGCGCGCCCTCGTAGCCGCCGGACTTGATGGCTTCAGGCGACTGCCGCTCGGGGCCGAGCGCGGCCCCGTAGGCGAGCTTGATCTCGAAGGTGCCCTTGGACTCCTTCTTGTAGAACTCGGCCATGGCCTCGATTCCCGCTGTCACCGCGCGGGGCGGGCCGAAGATGTTGAAGTTCCAGGTTATGGTCTGGGACATCGCCGGTGCCGACACCAAGGCACCAGCCAGCACGCTCGTCAGGAACGCAAATGGACCTCGCCTCATTAGCAGATCCTCCCTGTGTTGCGCCTATGTAGTTGAGATGGCGCTTATGTCAGAGAGTATGCGGCAGGCTGCACTGCGGTCAACCGTCTCACAGGACGAAATAATAATCGTGCGTGACGACGGCGCGGCGCCAGCTAGACCACGCTTCGCAGATAGGCGCGCCAGCCGCCCAGCGCCGTGATGTCTCTGGCGTCGGCTGCGGCGTAGCTCTCGCACAGGAAGCCCGCGACGTGCGAACCATCGGCCAGGCTGACGGTGCCGAGGCCGAGCGGCGCGGGGATTTTGCGCAGGAAGCTGCCGACCTGTGATGCCGGCAGGCTCCAGACTTCGAGATCGATGGCACCGCCGTCCTCAGATACCCGCACCATGCCGGGCCGGTGCGGCGGCCCGCCGGGCAGTGCGTAGAGCCGGTAGACCGGCGCCGTCTTGGCGGCGCCTTCGAGCCGTCCGCCCAGCGTCGGTGAGTTGGCCGTTCAGCGGCAGGCCGCTCATATGCGCGCCGACCACGGCGATCGATACGCGATCCTCGGTCACGACGGGATCGCTCTCGATCGGCGGCAACCGGCTCGTGGTCTTGCCGAGCGGCAGCGGCACAGCGCGCTGCCAGCACGCGCCGAACGCCAGCAAGGCCCGCTCGGCGTTGGCGCGCGCGATCAAGGTGATGCCGAAGGGCAGCCCGTCGGGCCGGAAGCCTGCAGGCATGGCGAGGGCCGAGAGGCCGAAGAAATTCACGAAGTTGGTGTAATGACCGAGATTGATGTTGTAGCGCATCGGCTCACGCTCGATATCGGCGACGCGATAGATCGTTCCCGCGGTCGGCAGCATGAGGAAGGCGAGGTCCTTCGTCTGCGCCTCGGCGCGCGCCCGGAAAGCGGCGAGCTTGTACTGGCCCTCGAAGGCATCGACGGCGCTGTACTTGCGGCCGCGCAGGATGATCTGGCGGGTCGCCGGCCAGATATCGGCCTCAGGGGCGCTCTCGATGAACGCGCCGACCGCCGCCGTACGCTCTGCCACCCACGGCCCGCTGTAGAGCAGCTCGGCGGCGGCGAGAAAGGGAGCGTAGTCGATCTCGACCGGCGTTCCGCCCATCGCTTGCAGGCGGCCGATGGACTGGGCGTAGAGCGCCGCATAGGCCTCGTCGCCGAAGAACTCGGCATCCTCGGCGCCCAGCACGCCGAAGCGGAACTCCTTGCCGATCGCCGGCGTCACGTGCGGCTCGGCCATGACTTTCAGTACAGCGTCGGCATCGGCGCAGGACAGAGCGAACACCGACATGCAGTCGAGCGACTGGCAGGCCGGCACTGAGCCCTCATTGCTGACCAGGCCAGGCGTCGGCTTCAATCCGACGATGTTGTTGAAGCCGGCCGGCACACGACCCGAGCCCGCCGTGTCGGTGCCGAGCGAGAAGCTCACCAGTCCCGCCGAGACGGCGACGGCCGAGCCCGAGCTCGAACCGCCCGGTATGAAGGATGGATCGAACGGGTTGCGCGGCACGCCGTAGGGCGAGCGCACCCCCACCAGGCCGGTCGCAAACTGATCGAGATTGGTCTTGCCCACGACGATGGCCCCGGCATCGATCAGTCGCTGCACGACTTCGGCCGAGCGCGCCGGCTGATAGGCGAAGCCGGGACAGGCAGCCGTCGTCGGCAGGCCCGCGACGTCGATATTGTCCTTGACCGCGAAGGGCACGCCGTAGAGCGGCAGCCGTCCGATCTCGCCGCGTCGGGCTTCGAGCCGCGCGGCCTCTTCCCGCAGCGTCGTGTCGGACATCCGCGATATCCACACCTTGTCGTCACCGGCTGCGGCGATGCGCTTCAGCACCTCCTCGATCACCTGGCGGACGCAGCGTTCCGGCGCGATAGGCGCTGCGCAGCGCGTGGAGGCCGAGATCGAGAAGCACGGTCATGAAGTGGTTGTAGACAAGCAGCGGC
>CAWJJJ010000028.1:0-112998 GCA_963843185.1 uncultured Alphaproteobacteria bacterium | reverse complement strand
CGCGGACGGCGGCCTCGCGCGCCACCTGGCCGACCAGCAGGATCATCGGCGTCGAATCCTGGAAGCCGGTATGCAATCCGATGCTGGCATTGGTGGCGCCCGGCCCGCGGGTCACAAAACAGACGCCGGGCTTGCCGGTCAGCTTGCCGTAGGCCTCCGCCATGTTGGCCGCGCCGCCTTCCTGGCGGCAGATGACGTAGCGGATCGAGTTGCGCTGGGCGTAGAGCGCGTCGAGCGCGGCGAGGTAGCTCTCGCCCGGAACGCCGAAGATCGTGTCGGTGCCGTGAATGCGAAGCTGGTCGATCAGGACCTGCGCGCCACTGCGGCGCGTATGCGAGGTCGTCATGTTTTTTCCCTTACTTCGTGGGTGAGAAGGACGTCGGCACCAATATCTTGTTGTTCATGTGCTTCATGAACTCTCGGCTCTTCTGCAAATAAGCCTGCCAGGCCGGGTCCGCGGCCATCGCGGCGCGGCGCTTGGCGCGGTCGGCGACATCTTCGTACGCCCAGATATGCACGATCTCGTTGACGTTGCCGACCTCGGTGGTGAAAAAACCGACAAGATTGCCAAGATGCTTCCTCTGCACCGGCCAGCCCTCATTTTCGTAGAGCGCGAGAAACTCGCGCAGTCTCCCGGGCTGCAGCTCGTAGGTGCGATGGTCGACGATCATGGCGTTCCTCCAATTTCCGTGGCGATTGTGTGACTAGCCCCGAGCGATCTCAACCCTCGCGGCGGCGGTGGACTCAAGCGGTAAATCAGCGCATAAGTGCTGCATTGCGACACGAGCCGACGAGCATCATCACGAGTCTCGGTACAGTCGCGGAGCGCGATACCGGTCAACGTCTTTCCGTGAGCTTCTTGGTCATCTGTCAAATGTCATTGAAACGCTTGGACCCAGCAGTCCAGCAAGCGCGCGCCGGACTCCGCTCTACCCGTCCTCCAGCCCCGAGCCTTGAATCAGTCGCAAATTGTTTGTGGGCAATCTGCCCTATTCGGTCACGTCTGAGCGTCTGCAAGAAGCCTTCTCTCAGTTCGGCACCGTGAGTTCTTCGAAAGTGATCGTGGATCGCGAAACCGGCCGCAGCCGCGGCTTCGCCTTCCTCGAGATGGAAACCGATGACCAGGGCGCCGCGGCCATGCAGGCCATGAACGGCGCGTTGCTGGATGGCCGGTCGATTGCGGTCCGTGAAGCCGTCGAGCGCCAGCCCGGCGGCGGTGGCGGCGGCGGAGGATTTGGCGGCGGCGGCGGCGGTGGCGGCCGCGATGGCGGCGGGTTCCGTCCGCGCGGCCCACGTCCGCCCTATGGCGGCGGCGGTGGTGATCGCGGCGGTGGCGGCTACGGCGTGGCGGCGGTGGCGGTGGCTATCGCGGCGGTGGCGGCGATCGCGGCGGCCGGTGGCTACGGCGGTGGCGGTGGCGGCGGTTATCGCGGCGCGCCCTCCGGCCCTGGCGGTGGTTCTGGCGACGGCGGCCCGATGCGCGACCGGCGTGCCGATTTCTCCGGCGCGCCTCCGCCGGCAGGTGGTTTTGACGGCGGTGGCGCCGAAGTCACCCGGCCGGCGCGCCGGCATCAGGGCGGTGCGCCCGACCGCCCGCGGCGGGAACGTGATTACGAACCGCGCAAGCGCGGGTTCGACGACGATCAATAGGCCGCGAGCGACGGCCGACCGAAACGCCGGAGGGTTTCCCTCCGGCGTTTTTGTTTGCGCGACCGATGCCGGTGGTATGCTCGCTCATGGCCTTCGCAGGAGACGGACATGAAGCGACGGACAGCGCTTGTGGGCTCCTTGGCGGCATTGACCGCCGCGACGTCGGCCCGGGCGGCCGATCTGCCGGTCGACCTGCAGCTCGTTCTGGCAGTCGACGTATCGCGATCGATCGACGAGGTCGAGGCCGAACTGCAGCGCCGCGGCTATATCGACGCGCTTACCAATGATCGCGTCATCGACGCCATCCTGTCGGGCGAGAACAAGCGCATCGCGCTCTGCTACGTCGAATGGGCGGGCACGCACTACCAGATGGTGGTGATCGACTGGACGGTGCTCGACAGCGGCCCAGCCGCGCGACGGTTTGCCGAGAAGCTCGCCGAGGCGCCGCGCACGTCGCAAAGCTGGACCGCCGTCGGTGCGGCGCTGGCTCATGCCGCGCAACGCTTCGAGAATTCCGCATTCATCTCGACGCGTCGCGTCATCGACATTTCCGGCGACGGCCGCACCAACGACGGACCGCCTGCCGACTGGTGCGCGACAAGCTGGTGACGCAGGGCATCGTGATCAACGGCCTGCCGGTGATGATGAACCGTACCAATTTCGGCCGCCCGCCCGACCTCACGCTCGACAAGTACTACGAGGAGAACGTCATCGGTGGGCCGGGCTCGTTCGTCATCGTGGCCGGAAATTTCGACCAGTTTGGCCGCGCCGTTCGCAACAAGCTGGTGCGCGAAGTGTCCTCCACTGGTGCTACGTTCCCGCCAACACCTGCCTGAGGCGTTCGAACGGTGCGATATCGCGCGCAAGCTGCACGGGCATGCCAAGGTGGCCGAGCGGCTACCTGAAGATGTTTTGCTCCGGCAACTCCCATCGCCGCGCCACGGCCAGGCCGGCATCGTAGGGCACCCACCGGTCGGTCTCGCCGAGCACCGAGACGATATGCGAGGGTGGCAGCGACGGTGTCTGGCTCGGATCGACGAGGCGTGAAAGCTGGGCCAGCCTCTCGCGCGACCAGCCGGCGTCCGCGAGGGCGCGATCGAGGCCGAGCGCCACGGCCAGTTCACCGTCGAACGTCACGTCCTCGATGCGCCCGGAATGACTGATCAGCATGATCGCGTCCGGCCTCGCGTCCGACGGCCACAAACGGCAGCGGCTGGCGACCTGCTGGGCGACGAACGACGTCATCGAAATGCCGGCCAGCGCTACCCGGCCAGGAAACCGGCGGCGACACCACGCGACCAGCAGCGCCAACTCGATCGCCTGACCGGCGATGAGGTCGACCGAACTCGTCGGCCCGGCGGCAAAGAACGGCTCCCCGCCGTAGCGTCCGGGCATCGCGCGCAGGCCGTGATAGGGAGAAATGGGCTCCATCACACGCCAGCCCCTGACCGGCCAGTCGCGCGGCAGGATCCATGGCGATCGAGAGAAGCTCGAACTCAAGACAAAGGCCGTTGCCCTGGATCAGCGTGGCGTGCGGCACGGCGTCGGCCGGTTCGACGACGCGGGCATACAGGATCTCGCTGCCGGGCCGTTCGCGCAGCCGCGCCGCCGGTGTCGGTGCCCGGAGCCAATATTCGGGCATTCCGTTCTTCAGGACCGGCGGCGAGACAGTGATCGCTCGCACGTCGATCGGAACGTCATAAAGATCATCGGGCCGATCCATCGCCGCGCCGAGGTCGCGTTGCACCTGAGCCGGTTGGTCGATCTGCCATCGCGCCGCCGGCGGACGGCGCGGAAACAGCAGCGGATAGAAGGCCGCGCGGCAAGCCAGATGACGTGTGGCGGCGATCCTGCGCTGTCGGTCGAGCAGGCGCAGGCGATCTTCAGGTTCCGTCCCCTTTTCGCTGAACATCGCCGTTTCCCAGGCAGCCCTCGCCGCCTCGGCAGCCTTTCGCAGGCGGGCGGTGTGCGCCAGGACGCCGCGCAGATACGGGTCGGGCCAGAAGCCCGCGATCGGCGCGCCAACCTCCTCGCAAAAGCGGCCGACGTCGTCGTCAGCGGCATTCGCCGCCGCCCAGAGGCGCGACAACGGAAAGTACCAGCGTCGCAGCCCGAACAACCCGGCCCGATCGACCCAAGGTCTGGCCAGCAATGCCCCCAGCGGCGAGCGAAACAGCAGATCCACGGCTCGCCTCCCGGCGGCGGCGAATTTGCTTGGCCGCGATACGCGCTTGGCCGCATCATCCGCGCCACGACGCACCTTGCCAATGGAGCTCTTTCGATGCTCGCCAATGATCCAGTAACCCAGGCGCGGATCGACCTCACGACGGCGCTCCGGTCGGCGGCGCGGCATGGCCTGAACGAGGGCGTGTGCAATCACTTCAGCATGACCGTGCCCGGCCGCGAAGAGCTGTTCCTGGTCAATCCGCAGGGCCTGCACTGGTCGGAGATCGCGCCGTCCGATCTGGTGATGGCCGACGGCGCCGGCAACATCGTCGAGGGCAAGTACCCGGTCGAGGCGACCGCCTTTTTCATCCATGCCCGCATCCATGCCGGCAACCCGCGCGCCAAGGTCGTGCTCCATACCCACATGCCCTACGCCACGGCGCTCACCTCGATCCGCGACGGGCGGATCGAGATGTGCACCCAGAACGCGTTCCGTTACTGGAACCGCATCGCCTACGACGAGGTCTATGCCGGCGTCGCATTGTCCTCGCAGGAAGGTGATCGCATGTGCCGTGCCATGGGCGACAAGGACATCCTGTTCCTGCGCAATCACGGCATCATCGTCGCCGGTCCTACCGTCGCCCAGGCCTACGATGACCTCTACTATCTCGAGCGCACGGCTATGGTGCAGGTGCTGGCGATGCAGACCGGCCGGCCGCTGCACAATGTCGACGCGGCGCTGGCCGAGCACACCGCCGGCCAGATCGCGGGCGAGGCGCAGCAGGCCTTCCTGCATTTCGAATCGCTGAAGCGCATGCTCGACCGGGACGAACCCGGCTGGCGCAAACTGACGGCCTAGGAGGAACAAGATGCACTTCGCGGCACACATCGCGGCCATCCTCACGGCCTTTTCGGCGCTCATCCTGGCACTGCCCGTCCTGGCGCAAAGCATGGTCCCGGGCGCGGGCCAGGGCCCCAAGCTCGGCGAGATGGAGGTCAAGGCCTACGAGAAAATCCCCAAGGCCAAGGTCGCGGTGCAGCTCACCTCCGACAATCACCTGTCGCGCGAGCTGCGTCGCCAGGTGATGGTCCGCCTGTCCCAGCGCGGCAACGAGGTGGGCTTCAGCGGCGGCAACGTCATGCGTATGGACGTGAGCTTTTTCGACCTGCTGGGCGGCAGCGGCCGCAGTACCGGCACGATCGGCGGCCAGCCCGAATATGCCGAGCCCGGCTCCAATCCACGCATGGCGCTGCCCAGCAATCCGATCAGGCGGCGTGACGGGCTGACGCCGTCGACGGCCGGCCCGACGCTGCGCATCACGCTCACGCTCTACGCCCTCAACACCGGCAAGGTGCTGTGGACGGCGACGGGATCCTGCACCACGCAGGCCGAAAAATCCCAGCGCGCCGGAGAGGCGATCATCAACCACATGTTCGACAACGCCGACAAGAACAGCGTCGGCGACGCCGGCTGCCCGTTGTAACTGGAGGATATCGTCTCATGCCGCGCCTGGCCCCGCTCGACCTCAACAAGCTCACGCCCGAACAGAAGAAGGTGGCAGACGCGATTGTATCCGGCCCGCGCGGCGCCCTGCGCGGCCCCTTCGAGCCCTGGCTGCGCAGCCCAAGCCTGGCCGACCCCGCGCAGAAGCTCGGCGAATATTGCCGCTTCAACAACTCGATGCCCAGGGACCTGTCCGAGCTGGCAATCTGCCTCGTCGGCCGCCACTTCAAGGCGCAGTACGAATTCTACGCCCATGCGCGGCTGGCCAAGGAAGCCGGGCTGGCGCCGGCCATCATCGAGGCGGTGCGCACGCGCCAGACGCCGCCCTTCACGCGCGACGCGGAGAGGATCGTCTACGATTTCGTCACCGAATATCTCGACACCAATCGCGTCGCCGCGGCCAACTACAAGCGCGCCGTCGACGCGTTCGGCGAACAGGGCGTCGTCGATCTGGTCGGCGTGTGCGGCTACTACATGCTGGTGTCGATGACGCTCAACGTCTTCGAGATGGCGCTGCCGCCGGGCGAGCCGGAACCCCTCGCTTAGGGGCCGCTCGCTTAGGCCCTACTCCTCGAAGATCGCCACGGCGCGCGTCCAGCCGGCCGAGGCACCGCGGATCTTGTGCGGGAAGCAGGAAATGGTGAAGCCGTGCCCCGGCAGCGCCTCGAGATTGTGCAGCTTCTCGAGATGGCAGTAGCCGATGTCGCGGCCCGCTTTGTGGCCTTCCCAGATGATCGACGGATCGTGGTCCTTCGCCCATTTCTGGGCGGTGAAATAGAACGGCGCATCCCAGCTCCAGGCGTCGGTGCCGGTGAGGCGGATGCCCTTCTCGAGCAGGAACATGGTGGCGTCGTAGCCCATGCCGCAGCCCGAATTCACGTAGTCGGGATTGCCGTAGCGCGAGCCGGCGCGCGTGTTGACCACGACGATCTCGAGCGGCTTCAGCGCATGGTCGATGCGCAAGAGCTCCTCCTCGACTTCCTTGGCGGTGATGACGTGGCCGTCGGGCTTGGCGCGGAAGTCGAGCTTCACGCCGGGCTGGAAGCACCAGTCGAGCGGCACCTCGTCGATGGTGATGGCGCGCTCGCCCTTGTTCATCGTCGGATGGAAATGATAAGGCGCGTCGAGATGCGTGCCGTTGTGCGTCGACAGATTGACGTTCTCGACCGCCCAGCCCTGGCCGTCCGGCAGGTCTTCCTTCTTGAGGCCGGGGAAGAAGCTCGCGATCTGGCCGGCCGTCTTGTCATGCGTGTGATACTGGATCTTCGGCCCGAACGGCACCGGATCGGAGATCACGTCGTTTTCGAGATAGATCGACAGGTCGACGAAACGCCGCGGCATGGCCTCACGGACCGTTCAGCGAATTCAGGATCGCCTTGGTGAGCAGCTTGCCGATGCATTTCTGGCCGAAGTCGTTGAGATGCAGCCCGTCGAGCTGCACGAACTGCGCATAGGGCATGCCGTCCTCGTACCAGCCGTGCATGATGTCGTAGCGGCGGAACAGGCCCGCGCCGTACTCCTTGGCCGCGGCGGCCATGATCTTCTCGTAGGCCTCCTTGTCGGGCGCGGCGACGACAGCGGGCACGTATTGCAGGTTCATCAGCACGAAGTCCGCGCCAAGCGATTTGCCGAGCGCCAGGCCCTTGCGCAGATAGACTTCGAACTTGTCGTGCGGCATCTGGCGGATGGCGGCGTTGGTGCCGGTCTGCCAGACCACGAGGGACGCGGGATTGCCCTGCATGTCGGCGCGCATGCGCTCCGCCATCTCCTCGACGTCCTGGCCGCCGATGCCGCGGTTGATCACGTCGACGTCGACGCCGGGCAGTGCCTTGTCGAGGCCCATCTTGAGCTGCGCCGGATAGGCGAAGGCGGGATTGGATACGCCGTAGCCCGAGGTCGAGGACGAACCCAGCGCGATGATGCGCAGCTGCTTGCGCTCGGCGATCGACTTGCGCGCGGCCTGAAGCGGCGCGCCGAGCTCGAGCAATTCGGGCTTGGCTCGACAATGGGTCATCGATTGCGGCGAAGCCGCCACCGGCAGGAATGCCACCACAGAGGCCGCCAGCCAGAGCCAGGCACGATTCACGGCACGGCTCCCGTCGCTGTCGACGTCTTTCTCGGTCCAGCCGGTCCCCCGCTCTTGAACCAAGCCGCCACATAGGCGACCGCGCACATGACGACGATGCCTGCGACGCTCACCGAAATCTGCGACAGGAGCGACTCCTCGAATTGACTGACGATCACCTGTCCGGACAACGCAAGAAAGGTGCCCAGGCAGAATATAAGCAACGACTGCTCTCCGCATCTGCGAAGTGGCTCGAAAATCCGCCACGTGAGGAAGGCCGAATTGGACGGGACAAGCCGCCGGACCAGCCAGGCGACCGCCAGAAAGTGCATAAACCGCAGGATATCGATGTTGGTCTTGTCGATCGGGTAGATCAGCCGGGCGACCCAGACCGGTACCAGCCGCTCCAGCGGATTGTACTGCCAGGACAGGGCGATAAAGGCGGCAAACAGGAGATAAAGGACGGCGAGGACGGTCAGCGGCCGTCGGAATCGGTCGAGCCAGGCGAGCTGTGGGCCGAGCACGGCGCAGGCCGCGCCGACGTAAAACACGACCTGCCAGGCCATGGGATTGAAGTACCAGACCTTGCCGTCCGGGTAGGCCGGCAGGTTCCAGTCGTAGTGGCATGTCGCCGCATAGAGCGCGAGCGAGACCGTGATCACCGCCATCGGCCAGCGGACGACGGCCGGCAGGACGAAGGGGAAAACCGCCAGCAGGACGATATAGAGCGGCAAGACGTCGAGATTGACCGGGCGGAACTTGAGCAGCGCTGCCTGGAGAATGGCCTGGTAGGGATTCTGCCCCAGGCCAAGCAGCTCCATCTCCTCGATCAGCGCGGGGGTGTCGCGGGCGATCGACACCCAGGCGACCTGCGCCGAGAAGGCCACGAACAGGAGGATGTGCGCGACATAGAGCTGCCAGACGCGGCGGTAGATGCGCGAGGCGGCGCGCAGCCAGCCCTCGCGCTCCATCATCCGGGCATAGGCGATCACCGCCGTGTAGCCCGAGATGAAGACGAAGATTTCCGTGGCGTCGCTGAAGCCGTAATTGCGCACGGTCAGCCAGCTCACGATGTTGGTCGGGATGTGATCGAGGAAGATGAACCACAGCGCCAACCCGCGGAACAGATCGAGCCGGATGTCGCGACCGGAAGCGATGACGGGCAGGACGGCCATGGTCTGCCATTGGTATCCCAGCTGCGCCGGCTAGGCTACGCTCGCGGCGGGAGGAAAAATGACCAAGACGCCCCTGCTTCTCGTGCCCGGCGTGCTCTGCTCGCCGCGCCTCTACGCCGCCCAGGTCGCGGCCCTTTCGACCGAGGCCGAGGTCGTGGTGCCCGACTGGCGCCGCGCGCCGCTTGCCATCTGGGATACGTGGGAAAGTGCCGCCCGCTGGGTGGTCGAGCAGATGCCGGCCGGGAAATTCGCGCTGGCCGGCCTGTCGCTGGGCGGCATGCTGGCCGTCGAGATCATGCAGTTCGCTGCAGACCGTGTGAGCAGGCTCGCCCTGCTCGATACCGGCATGCGCAGCCAGAATGAAGCCGAGCGCGCCATCCGCCGCGCCCGCATCCGGCTCGCCGACGAAGGTCACTTCGAGCTGGTGCTGGGCATGCAGATGGCGCGCTTCGTCCCGGCCTACCGGCTGCCCGACAAGACGCTGATCGACGAGGTGATGACGATGTGCGGCGAGATCGGCGTGGAGATCTACAAGCGCCAGGAAGAACTGGCGGCGATCCGCGCCGACCGGCGGCCCGACCTGCCGAAGATAAAATGCCCGACGATCGTGGTGTGCGGCCGCGACGATGCCGCGACGCCCTTGTTCCTGTCCGAGGAGATGGCGGCAGCCATCAAGGGCAGCGAGTTGATCGTGGTCGAGCAGTGCGGCCATCTCGTGACGATGGAGAAGCCGGAGGAGACCAACGCGATTTTGAAGCGCTGGCTTGGCTGATAGCTCTTCCGGGACCGCGGGCCTCCAGGCCCGCTCATGATCATGATGCGGGCCTGGAGGCCCGCGGTCCGGCAAGATTACCCGATCACCTTCTTCTCGCGCAGGGCCTTGATCTCGGCCGCGCCCAGGCCCGCCAGCTCGCCCAGCACCTGATCGGTGTGCTCGCCCAGCGCCGGCGGCGGACGGCTGTCGTCGACCGGCGTGTCGGAGAAGTGGTAGTTCGAGCCGATGATCGGCACGTCGCCGACTTTGCTGTGCTTGTAGGTCTTGAGCATGCCGCGGCGCTTCACCTCGGGCTCGTCGAGCGCCTCCTTCATGGTGCGGATCGGGCCGGCCGGCAGGTGGCGGAGCTTGTGCGCCCAGTTCTCCTTGGTGTCGGTCCGCAAAACCTCTTCCATCAGCCGCGTCAGCTCGGGCTTGTTGGCCACCCGGTCGGCCAGGGCGGCAAAGCGCGGATCGGTCGCCCATTCGGGATGGCCGAGCGCCTTGCAGGTGTCGGTGAACAGCTTCTGGTTGGCCACCGCCATGTAGATCTTGCCGTTGCTGGTGTCGAACGAGCTGTTGGGCGCGGAGGCAAAATGGCCGTTGCCGGCGCGCCGCGGCTGCTCGCCGCCGATCAGATAGTACGAGCCCATGTTGCCGAGCGAGGCCAGCGCGGTGTCGTAGAGCGCCAGGTCGATCTGCTGGCCCTGGCCGGTGTCGCGCCGCGCATAGAGCGCCGCATTGATCGCCGCCACCGAATGGATCGCCGTCATGGTGTCGACGACGGCGATGGCATGGCGCAGGCCCTCGCCGTTGGCCTCGCCGTTGACGCTCATCATGCCCGATTCCGCCTGTAGCACCGGATCGTAGCCCGGCCGGTCCGACAATGGCCCGGTCTGGCCGTAGGCCGAGATCGAGAGGTAGATCAGCTTCGGATTGGCCGTGTGCACGCTGGCGTAGTCGAAGCCGTACTTCTTCAGGACGCCCGGCCGGAAGTTCTCGACCATCACGTCGGCCGAGGCGAGCAGCTTGCGCACGATCGCCTGGCCCTCGGGCTTGGTGAAGTCGAGCGCCACGCTCTTCTTGCCGCGGTTGAAAGTCATGAAGAAGTGGCTCTCGCCCTTCTCGCCACCGGCCCGGGGCCCCGCGCCCTTGCGCGTGTCGTCGCCGCCGTCGGGGTTCTCGATCTTGATCACCTCGGCGCCCATGTCGGACAGGATCTGGGTGCACATCGGCCCGGCGATCACACGGGAGAAATCGACGACGCGGATTCCGCTGAGCGGTGGACGACCTGATGTTGCCATGGCTGCAGGGTAGGGCTGCAGGCGGCGCGCTGTCCATGCGCGGCCTTTGCCTTAGACTGCGGCGCCATGAATTCATTTCGCATGCCGCTTTCTCGCCGCGCCGTTCTCGCCCTGCCGCTTCTCGCCGCGCTTCCGGCCAATGCCCAGACCGAGGCCTGGCCTGCCAAACCGATCCGCATCATCGTGCCCTTCGCGCCGGGCGGCTCGGGCGACATCACCGCCCGCCTGGTCGGCAAGTACATCGAGGACAAGACCGGCCAGCCCTTCGTGGTCGAGAACAAGCCGGGCGCCAACGGCATCGTCGGCGTGCTGGCGGTGAAGGCAGCGCCTGCCGACGGCTACACCCTGATGCTGGCCACCACCTCGACCAACGCCGCCAACATCCACATGTTCAAGAGCCCGGGCTACGATCCCGGAGAAGGACTTCCAGGTGGTGGGCGTGATCGGCTCGAGCGGCGCCTTCCTCGTCGTGCCGGCCGACAGCCCACTACAAGACGCTGGCCGAGCTGCTGGCCTACGCCAAGGCCAACCCGGGCAAGCTCAACTTCGGCTATTTCAATGCGAGCTCGCAGGTGCCGGCCGAGGTGCTGGCCACCAAGGCGGGCGTCGACTGGCAGGGCGTCGCCTACAAGGCGATCGGCAATGCCTGGAGCGATCTCTATGCCGGCGCCATCCAGTTCATGTTCGTCGACCTCACCGCCGGCCGCGGCCAGGTGGTGGCCAACAAGGCGCGGCCGCTCGCCATCACCCTGCCGGAGCGCAGCCCGCTCTATCCCGACCTGCCGACGCTCAGCGAAACCTTCCCCGGCTTCACCAGCACCGGCTTCCTCGCCATCGCCGTTCCCAAGGCGACGCCCCGGCCGATCCAGGAGAGGCTGAACGCGCTGATCAACGCGGCCATCACCTCGCCCGAGATCCACAATCGGCTGGTCAACGAATTCGCGCTGAACGCCCGGCCGCTCAGCCTCGAACAGTGCGCCGCGCAGGACCGCGAGGAGCGCGCCAAGTGGGCCGAGTATGTGAAGATCGCCCGTATCGAAGCGCAGTAGGCGGCGCCGTCGGCGATTTCCGCAATTTGCCGCAAGCGCTAGGCCAATCACGACCTCATTCGCCGGGGCTGAGCAGCGCCGGGACGTCAGGTCGGAGGCCCACTCCAGACCTGAGTGGCCGCGCTCCACGAAGATGCGGCAAAGGAACGTCCATCCTTGCAGGCTTACCGGGCGCCAGAAACATTGGTGGTCAAAACATTGGTCACCGTCGGAGAGCCCACAGGGTTTTCCAGCGCTCTCGAGGCGACGTATCCCACTGGCCCGAATAATACTTTCCCACCGTATGAGGGACGCAAGCGAGCGCGCTGCGTCGGTCGTACACCCTGCAGTGACCGGAGCTGCGGCAATGGCGGAGAGCGATTTGCGCAATTTCCGCAAGCGATCCGCCCAGTCAGGGCCCTCAGTCGCCGGCATGGCGCACGCTCTCCGCCGCGGCATTGAGCGCCGCCACCATGTCCTCCTCGACCGGCGGCGCCGGCGCCTCCTCCTTGGCCCGCCAGTACTGGCGCTGTCGGTTGCGCAGCCAGAACATGCAGGCCTGGGTATCGGGCGGGTAGGACACCGTATTGGTGATCTTGCGCTCCTCGCCCTGGTAGAGCGTGGTGCGGGTGACTTCGTGGCTGAACCCCACGGCGCGCTCGAACAGGGCGCGGACGACCACGCGCGTCGGCGACGGCGCGGCCCCGGCACACCGCGTCGGCGAAGTCGGGGTGGCTGGCGATCCAGTTGTCGATGGTGCGGCGGCGCCACGTCGAAGAACTCGGCCAGCATCTCGCCGGTGGCGCCGAGCAGGCAATAGTTGTGGGCGAGTTCGCAGTATTCGGATTTGTAGAGTGTCGGTTGTCCGGGGGTGGCCATTGTCGATCCTCTTGAGTGAGTGTCGACAGGGATAAGCCACAACATTGCGCGCGATTGTCAAGCACCAAGGGGCACGACTGTCGAACGTCAACAGCGAGCAGAATAATACTTGCGCTCCGGCATGGAGGGCGCGGAGCGTCGGTCCTCCAGGATGTGTGAGATTATCCACCCTACAATGGCAGCGCGACGGCAGCGCGACGCTCAAACTCTCGCTCATTGATCGCGGCAGCCTTCAAGGAAACTACTTTACCGACGCCGGATCTCAGGGTCATTTTCGGTTGACCAAGCGCGGCTGGATCCGGAGCCTGGTCAGGTCGTCGCCGATCCATGCCGACGTCGCCCACTCGGCGGCGGGCGCCCCCGACGTGAGACGCTTCTCTCCCCGGCCGGCGAAGCGCCCGTAGCTCGCCTGATCGTCCATCGCACACACCGGCGCGGCGAGAAAGATCGCGGCAAGCGCCAGCATCGCGTGCTTGGCGGACCGATCATTCGTTGCCATGCTCTCCCCCCTGGCGAACGGGAGAGCCGGCACGCGATGACCTTCTTTTCTGGACCTTCTCTCCTCGATGACCTCGGCGAACCGTTGATCATCCTTGGATCGATCAGCCTGGTGTCGCTGTTCTTCTTTCCCAGGGGCCGCCGCATTCTCGGGCGAACCCTGGGCGTGCTTTTCGCCCTGGTGGTCATCGGCGGTGTGGGCCTCGTCTGGAGAGCAGAGCGGCTGCGGAACGCGGATCGGGATCTGACGCCGGCGCAGCAGGCCGCGCTGGGCAAAGCCATAAGCCAATTTCCAACCGTCAAATTCGAGGTGCTGACACCGCCGGGTGACCGAGAAGCCCGATCCCTGGCGCTGAAAATAGTGGATGCCGTAAAGGCGGGGAGCGGCGCGACGCCGGCTTTCGCCGAGGCATTGCGCACCCCGGTCGTGGGCGTCGTGCTCGTCCTCGACACCAAGGGCGGCGCCCCCGAAGACAATGTTGCCAACGCGATGGGACGGCTGCTCATGCAAGCGCGCGTGGCCGTCATTGGCGATCGTGTGGTCGATCTCGGCGAGCACACGGTGCGGGTCGTCGTGGGAACGAAGCCCTGAGCTTCGCTGCGGTGCTCCCTTGGAGGAAGGCGGCGGCGCCGGCAGTCCAGGCCAACCTCCATTTGACCTTGTCGCCAAAAGCCGTGCACCTTGTCGCGACGGCTGACCCAGTCCATATGGTCAAAATGCTTGTTCGCGGCCTCGCCTGGCTGATCGCCCTTCTGGCCCTTGCCTGTCCGCCCCTGTCCGGGGCGCACGCGGGCCCGGCGATTCATCATGCCGCCGCCGGGGTCAGTTGCCCGGGTCACGCGCCGCCACCCCAACCCTGTCCCTCGGAGGGAACCGCCAAGCACGCGGCAGGCAACTGTTGCGCGATGATGGCGGCCATGCCAGCCCTCCTGCCGGAGCCCGCCTTCCTGGAGACCCTGCCGCCATCGGTCGGCCGCCCAATGGCTGTCTTTGCCAACCTCGCCGGTCTTCTCTTCACGAAGGATCCGCCGCCTCCCCGGGCGTGAACCGTTTCCGACGGTTCATTTCCACCAAAGGAGAGGCATATGTTGTTCCGAGGCATACTCGTCGGCGTGCTGGCAATGGCCGCGGCCCTGCCGGCGTCGGCCCACGGTCCCGATCACACCATGGGCGGCGGCAAGCCCGGCGACAGCGCCAAAGTCACGCGGGTCATCGAAGTCGTCGCAACCGACAACGCGTTTTCGCTCAAGGCTCTGCAGGTCAGGGACGGCGAGACGATCCGGTTTGTCGTGCGCAATGACGGGATCGATCCGCACGAGTTCCTGATCGGCACCGCCCATGAGCACTCCGAACATCGCACCATGATGAAAGCGATGATCGAGCAGCAGAAGAAAGGCGGTCATAGCCACGACATGTCGATGATGGAAATGCATCAGAGCGGCGTCACCGTGCCGCCCGGCAAGACCAACTCCTTCGTGTGGACCTTCGCCCGCACACCCGACCTCGAATTCGCCTGCGATATTCCCGGACATTACGAGGACGGGATGCACGGTGCCATTTCGTTCAGTCGCTAGACCGGACCATCGCCACAATTCTCGACGGCCGATAGCTGCCAGTTGCTTCACGGCTTCCGAGCCCATCCCGATTCCGACGAGAGGTTTACCATGAGCAAGAATGTCATGGGCGGCAGATTTGGCCGCCGGCAGTTCATCGAAGGTTTGGCGGCAACGACCGCCGCCACCGGTTTCGCTCCGACGACGGGCTGGGCGGCGGACGAGGTCAGTCGTCCGAGCACGCTGCGCGGTGATCGGTTCGATCTGACGGTCGGAGCCACGCCCATCAATGTCACCGGTCGCAGTCGCCTTGCCACGACCGTGAACGGTCTGGTTCCCGGTCCCATACTGCGCTTTCGCGAAGGCGACCTGGTGACTCTCAACGTGCGGAACACGTTGCAGGCGCCGACATCAATCCACTGGCATGGGCTCTTGCTGCCAAATGCCATGGATGGAGTCCCGGGCCTGACCTTCAGGGGCATCATGCCCGGTGAAACATTCACCTACCGGTTTCCCATCAAGCAGAGCGGCACCTACTGGTATCACAGCCATAGCGGCATGCAGGAGCAGACGGGCCTCTATGGCCCGCTCATATTGGAGCCGCGCGGTCGGGAGCCCCACAGCTATGACCGCGACCATGTGGTGATGCTCTCGGATTGGACCGACGAAGATCCGATGACGATCGTCTCCAATCTCAAGCAACAGAGCGACTACTACAACTACGGCCAGCGCACCTTCGGCACCTTTCTAAAAGATGCGAAGCGCGACGGGCTCCCGGCGACCGTCGATGACCGACTGATGTGGGGTCAGATGCGCATGAGCCCAACGGACATCATGGACGTTTCCGGCGCGACCTACACGTTTCTGATGAATGGCAAGGCTCCTGCCGCAAACTGGACGGGGCTCTTCAATTCAGGCCAGCGCGTGCGCTTGCGCTTCATCAACGGCTCTTCCATGAGCACGTTCGATGTCCGCATCCCGGGCCTTGATATGACGGTGGTTCAAGCCGACGGTTCCGATGTCGAGCCGGTCGCCGTCGAAGAGTTCCGCATCGGCGTTGCGGAAACCTACGACGTGATCGTGCGGCCTACGCAAAGCGCCTACACGATCTTCGCGCAAGCCGAGGACCGCAGCGGCTACGCGCGGGGCACGCTTGCAACGCGCGAGGGCCTCGCGGCGGCCGTACCGCCCATGGACCCGCGGCCCCTGCGCACCATGACCGACATGGGCATGGGCGGCATGGCACATGGCGGCATGGGCGCGCACCAGATGGACGATATGGCAGTGCCGTCGACGCCGCCCGGCGCTGCACCCATGAGCGGCATGGATCACAGCAAGATGCCCGGGATGCCGCACGACATGAATGGCATGGACCAAAGCACGATGTCGGGTGCGCCCGCGGCGCAACAGGCCAGCATTCCTACCAGCAATGCCGACGGCATCGATCCGAAGACCCTCTCGGGCAAGCCCAGTGTCGACAACGTGGCAATGGAAACCAGGAACCGCCTCGCCGAAGCCGGCGACGGGCTTGATGGCAATGGACGCCGTACACTTGCCTATGCCGATTTGCGCTCGATCAAGCCCACCACCCAAGGCGGTCCGCCGACCCGCGCGATCGAATTCCACATTACCGGCAACATGCAGCGGTGGATCTGGGGGTTCAACGGAAAGAAATTCTCCGAGGCGGGACCGATCGCGGTCAGGCTCGGCGAACGGATCCGCTTCGTGCTCATCAACGACACGATGATGGAGCACCCAATTCACCTGCACGGGTACCTTTTCGAGGTCGAGAACAACCAGGGCAACCGCCTGCCGCTCAAGCACACGATCAACGTGAAGCCGGGCGAGCGCATGAGCTTCGTCTTCACCGCCGATGCGCCCGGTCATTGGGCGTTCCACTGTCATCTGCTCTATCACATGGAAATGGGCATGTTTCGCACCATCCTGGTGTCCTAGCCATGCCGCGTCGTGCGAGCCTCTGGTGCTTGATGGTTGCGATTGGCCTCGCCCCCGCAGCCCACGCGCAGATGGCGGCTGATCACTCGATGCCCTCGGCCCCTTCCTCAGCCGCGCCATTCGGCGCTCCGGTCGCGGACGAGCACATTTTCTATCATGCGGTGCTCGATCAACTCGAAGGCCGTTTTGGCGCCAACAACAGCTTCAGGTGGGACGGCGAAGCGTGGGGCGGCACCGACGAGAACAGGCTCTGGCTGAAGAGCGAGGGCGAGCTGTCGCAAGGCCTGATGAGCGACGGCATCCAGCAACTTTTCTATAGCCGGCCAATAAGCACCTACTTCGACGCCCAAGTTGGCGCGCGCTATGACCTCGAACTCGCTTCCCGGGCGCGGCTGGGGCGCGTTCGGCATCGAGGGACTTGCCCCGTTGTTCTTCAAGGTCGCCGCGACCGGCTACGTGAGCGGCGACGGCCACCTCGCCGCACGGCTCGAGGCCAGCTATGACCTGCTGCTGACGCAGCGGCTCATTCTCCAGCCGCAAATCGAGATGAACTTCTATACCAAGGACGATCCCTCCCGGCACATCGGGAGCGGCTTGTCCGATATCGATGCGGGATTGCGTCTGCGCTACGAGATCAGTCGCAAGTTCGCGCCCTATGCGGGCGTGGTCTACCAGGGCAAATTCGGCGGCACGGCGGACTTTGCCCGCGCCGACGGCGAGGCGACCAACGAAGTGCGCTTCGTGCTCGGCGTGCGGACATGGTGGTAGACGGAGAGGCTGGCGATCCCGGATGATGTGCAGGGTCAGGTGATCGTGCCTCCGGGCCAACCATCGCTCTCGCCGTCAGCGGCGGCGATTGTCCAGCACTTCCAGAAGTTCGTCGATCTTCGTCCGCCGGTCGCGCTCGGTGCCGGCATTGAAGGCATGCGCCACGCAATGCTGCAGGTGGTCGCTCAGCGTCTCCTGCTCGACCTTGTCCAGGGCTGCACGCACCGCGCGGATCTGGGTCAGCACGTCGATGCAGTAGCGCTCTTCCTCGATCATCCGCGCCACGCCACGCACCTGGCCCTCGATGCGGCCGAGCCGGGCAAGCTGGGACTTTTTCAATCTGTCATCCATCCTTGAACTATACCCCGGTAGGGTATAGATAGCAACCATGGAACACGCCACTCATCGCCACCCTTCCGACCCCGACACGGCCACCGATCCCGTGTGCGGCATGACGGTCAAGATCGCCGACGCGGTGAACAAGGCCGACCATGACGGCCATGCCTATTACTTCTGCAGCCCGCGCTGCCTCGGCAAATTCTCGGCCGAGCCGGAGCGCTACCTGAAGCCGGCTGCCGCGGCGGCCACACCGTCTGCGGCGCCCGGCACGATCTACACCTGTCCCATGCATCCGCAGATCCGCCAGGCCGGTCCCGGAAGCTGCCCGATCTGCGGCATGGCGCTGGAACCCGAGATGGCCTCCGCCGAGAGCGGCCCCAACCCGGAACTCGCCGACATGACGCGGCGGTTCTGGGTCGGGCTGGTGCTGGCGGTGCCGGTGATGGTGCTGGAGATGGGCGGTCACCTCACCAACCTGCACATGCTGGTCGGGCGAGAGACGTCGAACTGGGTGCAGTTCGTGCTCGCCACCCCCGTCGTGCTGTGGGCCGGCTGGCCGTTCTTCGTGCGCGGCTGGCAGTCGCTCAAGACGCGCAATCTCAACATGTTCACCCTGATCGCCATGGGCACCGGCGTCGCCTGGGTCTACAGCATCGTCGCGGTCGCCCTGCCCGGCCTCTTCCCGGCGGCGTTCCGCGGCCCCGACGGCGCCGTCGCCGTCTACTTCGAGGCGGCGGCGGTGATCACCGTCCTCGTCCTTCTCGGCCAGATGCTCGAGCTGCGCGCCCGCGAACAGACGTCGGGCGCGATCCGCGCCCTGCTCGACCTGGCGCCGAAGAGCGCGCGGCGGCTCAAGGACGACGGCACGGACGAGGAGGTTTCGCTCGACGCCATCGCGGTCGGCGACCGGCTCCGGGTCCGTCCCGGCGAGAAGGTGCCGGTCGACGGCGAAGTGATCGATGGCCGCTCGTCGCTCGACGAATCGATGGTCACCGGCGAATCGATGCCGGTCACCAAGGAGCGCGGCGCCAAGGTGATCGGCGGAACGATCAACACGACCGGCAGCCTCGTCATGCGCGCCGAGAAGGTCGGCCGCGACACCATGCTCGCCCGCATCGTCCAGATGGTCGCCTCGGCGCAACGCTCGCGCGCGCCCATCCAGCGGCTCGCCGACCAGGTGGCGGGCTACTTCGTTCCCACCGTCATCGCCATCGCCCTCGCGGCCTTCGCCGCCTGGGCGGTATTCGGCCCCGAGCCCCGGCTGGCGTTCGGACTGGTGGCGGCAGTGACGGTCCTGATCATCGCCTGCCCGTGCGCGCTCGGCCTGGCGACACCGATGTCGATCATGGTCGGCGTCGGCCGCGGCGCGCAGGTGGGCGTGCTGATCAAGAATGCCGAAGCGCTCGAGCGCATGGAGCGGATCGACACCCTCGTCGTCGACAAGACCGGCACCCTGACCGAGGGCAAGCCCAGGGTGGTGTCGATCGTTCCCGCGCAGGGCTTCGAGGAGAGCGACGTGCTGCGGCTGGCGGCCAGCGTGGAGAAGGCGAGCGAACATCCCCTGGCCGCGGCGATCGTCGCGGCGGCCGCCGAGCGCAAGCTTGCCCTGTCCGATGTCTCGGGGTTCAACTCGCCGACCGGCAAGGGCGTGCTGGGCACCGTCGACGGCCGCAAGCTGGCGCTGGGCAACGGCCGGTTCCTGCGCGAGGTCGGCGTCGACACGACGGCGCTCGAAGGCGAGGCGGAGCGCCTGCGTCAGGACGGCGCGACCGGCATCTTCCTCGGCGTCGACGGCAAGGCGGCGGCGGTGTTCGCCATCGCCGATCCGGTGAAGGCCACCACAGCCGAGGCGTTGCGGGCGCTGGCGCAGGAGAAGGTGCGCGTCGTGATGCTGACCGGCGACAACCGGACGACCGCCGAAGCCGTCGCCCGGCGCCTCGGAATCACCGACGTGGAGGCCGAGGTGCTTCCCGAGCAGAAGAGCGCGGTCGTCGACAAGCTGCGCGGCGAGGGCCGGATCGTCGCCATGGCGGGCGACGGCGTGAACGACGCGCCGGCGCTGGCGGCAGCCGAAGTCGGCATCGCCATGGGCACCGGCACCGACGTGGCGATCGAAAGCGCCGGCATCACCCTGCTCCAGGGCGACCTCGTCGGCATTGTGCGCGCCCGTCGCCTGTCGCAGGCGACGATGCGCAACATCCGGCAGAACCTGTTCTTTGCGTTCTGCTACAATGCAGTCGGCGTGCCGATCGCCGCCGGAATCCTTTACCCAAACTTTGGCATCCTGCTGTCGCCGATCATCGCGGCGGCGGCCATGGCGCTCTCCTCGGTCAGCGTCGTCGCCAACTCGCTCCGTTTGCGCCGACTGGATTTATAGCGCCGCGCGGCGTACGACCGCCCCATGATCCGCAAGCTCCTTCTGTTTCTGGCCTTCTGTCTCGCCCTGCCCGCCACGGCCGGCGCGCAAGGCGACGATATGGCCTACTGCGCCCAGCTCTCCGCCCTCTACCGGCGCTACCTCGGCAACACCGGCGAGGGACGCCAGTTCCCCGACGTGTCGGCTTCCGTGGCGATGGACGAGTGCCAGAAGGGCAACACGGCGGCCGGCATTCCGGTCCTGGAGAAGAAGCTGCGCGACGGGCGCTTCACCTTGCCCAAGCGCAGCGTAGGGCGGATTCCGAAAGGACGTAATCACTTCCTCCCCAGCGAAGCTGGGGAGGTGTCGGCCGTCATACAGCCGACGGAGGGGTCATAGCAGCTGCTGACGTTGCTCATGACCCCTCCGCCCGCTACGCGGGCACCTCCCCTTCGCGGAATCCGCGAAGGGGAGGAAGGCGCGCATGAACCAGCCTTACGACACGACGAGCTCGGCGCCGGTCAGGCGGCGATAGGCCTCGAGGTAGCGCTTGCTGGTGGCATCGACCACCTCGGGCGGCAGCTTCGGCGCCGGCGCATCGCCGTTCCAGCGGCCGGCATGGCGCTCGACATCGAGCCAGTCGCGCAGCGGCTGCTTGTCGAAGCTGGGCTGCGGCTTGCCCGGCGCATAGCCGTCGGCCGGCCAGAACCTCGAACTGTCCGGCGTCATCACCTCGTCGATCAGCAGGATCTCGCCCGACCGGGCGCGGCCGAACTCGAACTTGGTGTCGGCGATGATGATGCCGCGCGCCGCCGCGACGTCGCGGCCACGGGTGTAGACGACGCGCGTCAGCCGCTCGAGCTCGGCCGTGACCTCCGCGCCCAGCTCCTCGCGCATGCGGCCGACCGTGATGTTCTCGTCGTGGCCGCTCTCGGCCTTGGTGGCGGGACTGAAGATCGGCGGATCGAGCCGGCCGCTTTCCGTGAGGCCCGCCGGCAGCCTCTCGCCGGCCAGCGTGCCGTCCTTCGAATATTCGCGCCAGGCCGAGCCCGACAGATAGCCGCGGATCACGCATTCGATCGGAAACACCGTGCCGCGCCGGCACAGCATGGCGCGACCGGCGAGCTCGGCGCGATGCGGCCTCAGGACAGGCACGGCGGCGATGATCCCGTCCGCATCGGCCGAGATCATGTGATGCCGGACCTCCTCGCCGAGCTGGCGGAACCACCAGGCGCTCACCTGGGTCAGCACCGCGCCCTTCATCGGGATCGGCTCGGCCATCACCACGTCGTAGGCGCTGACTCGATCCGTCGCCACCAGCAGCAGCCGGTCGCCGTCGACCTCATAGACGTCGCGCACCTTGCCGCGGGCGATCCGCTTCAAGGGCAGATCGCTCGTCGTCATCAAGAGCATCTCACACCTCGCGCTACGCCCTCATAAGCCTCCCCGTCATACGGGGGAGGTGGCCCGTAGCGCCGGATGGGGAGAGCTCCACAGATGGTTTTCGAAACATCATGATCTGAAATTGGCCGACACTTTGATTGCGGCCTTCCCCCTCCGCGCCCCCCGCGGGGCACCTCCCCGTATGACGGGGGAGGATTGGCTGGGCTTATTTCTCGTTGCGCATCTCCTCGAACACTTCCTTGGCCGTGAGCATGCCCTCGCGCACCGAGGGCAGGCCGATGTAGCCGCAGAGATGCATCAGCGCCTCGGACAGTTCGTCCTCGGTCCAGCCCTGGTTGCGCGCCATGCGCAGGTGGATCGCCAGTTCCGGCCAGCGCGCCTGGGCGGTGTCGGAGATGACGCAGATCAGCGCCCGCGTCTTCATGTCGAGGCCGGGCCGCGACCACAGCATGCCGAACACCGCCTCGCGGGCATAGTCGCCGAACTTCTTCATCATCGGGTCGTCGTAGACCGACTTGTTCATCGCATCGGCGTACTTCTCGCCCATCAGCTTGCGGCGGATCTCGGTCCCCTTCTTGTAGTTCTCGCTCTCGGCCATCGTTCCCTCCTTGGAAGGCGGCAGCCTAGCAGGTTTTTGGGCCGGTCCATTTCTTTATGCCGAGGCTATGGCTCGGGGCGTCTCATCCTCTCGAATCCCTATGGCGGCAGGCCCAATGTCTTGGCCGACCCCTGAGGGATCGCATGAGCAACTCGCGGACATTCATTCTCGCCGCCCTTCTCGTCTGCTGCGGAGCAGCCGCGAGCGGCGCTTTGCACAGATTCGGCCGGATGCAATGCCCGCGCTATTTCGGCTGCACGCCGGCCCATCGCCCGGCGGTCGGCTTCACCCAGGATTGAAAGGACAAACCATGTACCAGACCACAGAGAAAGGCGCGGAAGTCGAGCCTCCGTCTACCGTCGCGGCCGACGATGCATCGAACGCCGAACTGGTCGATCGCGTAATGGCGGTCACTCACCTGCCGGCGGCAGCCCACGTCGCAGTCATCGGACGCCACACCCTGCCCTTCGTCCTGGCTCTCCTGCGCCGCGGCTGCGGCTGCGTGCGCAGCCTGCGTCCCGGCGCTCCTTCGCCGGACTGCGAGGCCGCCGACCTTGCCTGGATCGTCGACCTGCAGGACGAAGGCGAACTCGACGACGCCTTGCGCGCCGCCCATTTTCGCGCCGGCGCCCGGGGCCGGGTCGTCGTGGAGGGTGCGATGTGCCGGTGGCGCAATGCGCTGATCGAGGTGCGGGACCATGCCGTGGCCGCCGGCCTCGATGTCGTGTCGTTCGACCACAATGCATGCCGTCTGGTGCTCGCCGAGCGGCCACGTCTGGCGCGGGCGGCCTGAATGTACGCCCGGTCCACACGCGAGCTTCCGCTGTTTGGCGCCAAGCTCACGACAACGCTCGGCACTGTCGCCCGTAGCGCGCTGAAGATCCTGTGCATGGCGGCCGTCGCGGCCACCGTCGTGGCCGTGCGCTACATCGTCTTCGAATACACCCACGACGATCATCACGTCGTGCATCGTCTGGTCGACGGCCTCCTGCCGTAAGCACGAAGCAGTCCCGAGGAGACAAGTCATGAACGACCTTATCACCGCCGCCCATGGTTCGAGCGCGGCCCTGCCGACGCCGTATAGCCTCGGCCAGGTCGACTTCGCCGCCCTGGAGGCGCTCTGCAATCGCCTGATCGATCGCGGCATAGCGGCGCTCGTTCCCTGCGGCACGACCGGCGAAGCGCCGCTGTTGACACCGGACGAGCATCATCGCGTCGTGGCGCAGACGGTCGCCGCGGCCGCCGGACGCGTGCCCGTGATCGCCGGCGCCGGCAGCAACAACACCGGGACGGCGGTCGAACTTGCACGCTCGGCGGAACGCGCCGGCGCCCAGGCGCTGCTCTGCGTCACGCCCCCCTATCTCAAGCCGACCCAGGCGGGCATGATCGTGCACTTCCGCACCATCCACGACGCGGTCGGCATTCCCGTCATCCTCTATGACGTGCCCTCGCGCACCGCCTGCGCCCTGGACGACGTGACGATCCGGCGGCTCGCCGAGCTCCCGCGCATCGTCGGTCTCAAGGACGCCACGGGCGACGTTCCTCGCGTCGCGCGCCTGCGGCGCCGGCTGGGCGACAAATTCCTGCTGCTGTCCGGCGACGACGCCACCCAGTCGGCGTTTCGCATGGCCGGCGGCGACGGCTGCATCTCGGTGACGGCCAACGTCGTGCCGGCTCTGTGCGCGGCCCTGCACGCGGCCTGCGACGACAAGCTCGAAGCCGACGTCCGGTGGTTCGACCAGCTCCTGGCCCCGCTTCACGCCGCGCTGTTTCTCGAGGCCAATCCCATTCCCCTGAAGCGCGCCCTGAGCCGCCTCGGCCTGATGGGCGACGGCCTGCGTCTTCCGCTCACGCCGCTCAGCCTCGACGCCGACCGCAAGCTCGATCGCGTCCTGCAGGCGATCATGCCCGCCGAGGAGAAGGAGGCGATGCGGGTCCACACGGCACGCCGGCATGTCGCAGAGCAGGCGGCTTAGCTGGGGCGCGCGCAACTCCGCAGGCGAAGTAACCTTCGCCTTGTGTCGCGCGTCTTCGACTGCACCAAAGGAAGATCGCGCCACTGGAGTGGCGCGCCCCGATCACACCAGCCGGTAGCCGATCCCCGGCTCGGTCAGCATGTGCCGCGGCGCTCGACGGATCGGCCTCGATCTTCTGGCGCAGCTGGCGGACGTAGACGCGCAGGTACTGCAGGTCGACCGAGCCGTCGCTGCCAGACCTCGCGCAGCAGGTGCCGGTGGGTCAGCACCTTGCCGGCATGGATCACGAGCTGCCGCAGGATGTCGTATTCCTTGGGCGACAGCTTGACGTCCTCGGCGCCCGCGCCGCGACCAGGCGGCGCACCAGGTCGACGCTGAGTCGCCGCTGCGGAAGACCGGCTCGGCGCCCTGCTGCTGCAGGCGGTGGCGCAGGGCGGCGCGGATGCGGGCCATCAGCTCGTCGATGCCGAACGGCTTGGTGACGTAGTCGTCGGCGCCGGCATCGAGCGCCTCGACCTTGGCCGCCTCGTCGCCGCGGCTCGACAGCACGACGATCGGCACCGGCGAGCTCGTCGCGCATGCGGCCGATCACCGTCCAGGCCGTCGATGTCGGGCAGGCCGAGATCGAGCAGCACCAGGTCGGGCCGGTGGTGGCGCAGCGCCGACAGCGCCTCGGCGCCGCTCGTCGCCTCGAGCGACCCGGTAGCCGTGCGCCGCCAGCGTCGTGCGCAGCAGCCGGCGGATCGGCGGCTCGTCGTCGACGACCAGGATGCATCGCGGCATCGCCGGTCATTGCAGGTCGCCGTCCTGTCAGGACACCGGAAAGCGGATGATGAACACCGCGCCGCGCTGCGGTCGCCGCGGTTGCGCGGCGGCGATCGTGCCGCCCATGGCCTCGACGAAGCCGCGGCAGATGGCGAGCCCCAGGCCGGTGCCGGCGCGCTGGCGGTCGCCGTCGTCGGCGCGGTAGAACTTGTCGAAGATCCGCTCGAGCGTCCGCGGGCGGAATGCCCGGCCCTTCGTCGCGCACGCTGATCACGACGCGCCGCCCTGCCGCGCCGCGCCGCGATCTCGATCGCGAGCCGGCCGGCGAGTATTTCGCGGCATTGTCGAGCAGGTTGAACAGCACCTGCTCGATCAGCACGAAATCGAGCGCGCAGCAGCGGCAGGTCCGGGCGCAGGTCGACGCGCGACGCGTGATCCTGCCAGGAGCGGCGCGGCGCGGCGCAGCGCGCGTGCCGACGAGCTCGCCGACCTCGACGGCCTCGCGCTTGGGCGCGATGGCGCCGGATTCGAGCCGGGTCATGTCCAGCAGGTTGCCGACGAAGCGGTTGAGCCGCTCGGCCTCCTCCAGGATCGTGCCAGCAGCTCGTCGCGCGTCGCCGCGTCGTAGCGCGTCGCGATAGCTCGCGCAGGCTGGAGACCGCGCCGATGATCGAGGCGAGCGGCGTGCGCAGGTCGTGCGAGACCGAGGTCAGCAGCGCCGCGCGCAGCCGCTCGGTCTCGGCGGCCAGCCGCGCCTGGTCGATGTCGTCGGCCAGCGGTCACGCGCTCGATGGCGACGCGCCGCCTGGTCGGCCAGCGCATCGAGCAGCCGGCGCTCGTCCGGCGTCGAGCAGCGGCCCGGCTCGCTCGCGTCAGCATGCCGAGCACGCCGACCGGCGCCGCGGCCGGTGCGCAGCGGCAGGAACAGCCAGCTTGGCCGCCGGGCAGCGTGTCGGAGCCGCGCCCGGCCGGGCTGGTTGTGCTCCCAGGACCAGCGCGCGGCGGCGAGGTCGGCGTCGCTCGAGCTCGTCCTCGGGCGGATAGCCGGCGTGCACGGCGCAGCCGTCGCCGTCCTCCGGCAGCAGCATCACGACCTCGGCCTTCAGCATCGAGCGCGATCTGGTAGGCGGTCGCCCACAGCAGGTCGTCGAGCGTGACGACGCCGGCGAGCTTGCGGCTGAAGGCGTAGAGCTCGTCGGTGGTGCCGCGCCGCGCTGCCGGGCCGCCACGGCCTGGCTGCGCAGCCGCGCGGCGAGTTGCTGGCGACGACGGCGACGACGAGGAAGAAGAACAGCGCGACGACGTTGTGCGGGATCGGCGATGGTGAAGGTGTAGAGCGGCGGCAGGAAGAAGAAATTGTAGGCAAGCACGCTCAGGACGCAGGCGCAGCAGCGACGGCGCCAGGCCGTAGCGCGACGCGCGCTGACCAGCACCGGCACCAGGAAGACCAGCGAGATGTTGGGCACGCCGAGCACTGGCGTCGATCAGCATGCCCGACGCAGCCGCCAGCGACCGCCGACGACGGCGCGCCGCTCGACGATAGGGCAGCGGCGTCGAGCGGCGCGGTCGCGGCAGCCGTCTGTCGGCGCCGGCCGGCGCCGGTCGGCGTCGCTCGCCGGCGATCACCTGGACGGTGATGTCGCCGGCGCGGCGCACCAGCTCGTGCGACCACCGAGCCGTGGCAGCAGCTCGAACCAGCGCGAGCGCCGCGACTTGCCGATGACGATCTGGGTGACGTTGTTGCGCGCGCGCGTAGGCCAGGATCTCCTCGGCGATCGCGCGCGCCCGGGCAGCGTCACGGTCTCGGCCGCCCAGCTGCTCGGCCAGGCGCAGGCGCCTCGGCGATGCGGTCGCGCTCGGCCTCGCCGAGCGCGGCGTGGCGCGCGGTCTCGACATAGAGCGCGGTCCAGGGCGCGCGCAGCCGGTCGGCCAGCGCGCTTGGCGCAGCGCACCAGCGTCGGCGCGCCTGCGGCTGCTCGCTCGATGCAGACCAGCACGCGCTCGCCGGCCGCCCACGGCCCGGCGATGGCGTGCGCCCGCATGTAGCTCGAGCATCTGCTCGTCGACGCGCTGGGCGGTGCGGCGCAGCGCCAGCTCGCGCAGCGCCGTCAGGTTGCCGGGCGAGAAATAGTGCTGCAGCGCGCGCTCGGCCTGCTCGCGGACATAGACCTTGCCCTCGCTGCAGCCGCTGGATCAGCTCGTCGGGCGTGAGGTCGACCAGCTCGATCTCGTCGGCGCGCGTCGAGCACGCGGTCGGGCACGGTCTCGCGCACGCGGATGCGGGTGATCTGCGCGACCACGTCGTTCAGGCTCTCGACATGCTGGATGTTGAGCGTGGTGTAGACGTCGATGCCGGCGCGCCAGCAGCTCCTCGACGTCCAGATAGCGCTTGGGATGGCGGCTGCCCGGCGCGTTGGTGTGGGCCAGCTCGTCGACCAGCACCAGCTGCCGGCCGGCGCGCCAGGACGGCGTCGAGGTCCATCTCCTCGAGCGTGTGGCCGCTTGTACTCGACCGTGCCGGCGCGGGATGATCTCCAGCCCGTCGAGCAGCGCCTCGGTCTCGGCGCGGCCATGGGTCTCGACCACGCCGACCACGACGTCGACGCCCGTCGCGCTTGCGCGCGGCTGCGCCGCCTGCAGCATCTCGTAGGTCTTGCCGACGCCGGGCGCGGCGCCGAGGAAGATCTTCAGCCGGCCGCGCTCCTCCGTCGGCCGCCGCGGCGAGCAGCGCGTCGGGCGAGGGCCGCTGTCGTCGATCGCGGCGATCGCTCCGGCCATCGCAGCCTAGCCATCAGCTCGTCAGCCGCTCTGCGACGCCAGCGCGTCGAGCGCCAGGTTGAGCCGCAGCACGTTGACGCGCGGCTCGCCGAGGAAGCCGAGGACGCGGCCCTCGATGTGCTGCGTCGACCAGGGCGCGCACGCTCGGCCTCGGCAGGCCGCGCGCCTTGGCGACGCGCGGCACCTGGAAGCAGCGCGGCGGCCGGCGAGATGTCGGGATCGAGGCCGCTGCCCGAGGTCGGTGACGAGGTCGACCGGCACCGGCTGCGCCGGGTTCTCGGCCTTGCAGCTTCGCGACGTCGCCCTGCGACCCGCTCGACCAGCGCCTTCGAGGTCGGGCCCAGGTTGGAGCCGCCGAGCTGGCGGCGTTGTAGGGCGCCGGCACCGTCTTGGTCGCGTCGGTCGGGTCGGTGCCGGTCGTCGCCGACGGGCGGCCGTGGAAATACCTGTCGCCGGTGAAGTTCTGGCCGATCAGCGTCGGAGCCGATGACCTTGCCGTCGCTCTCGATCAGGCTGCCGTTGGCCTGGTGCGGGAAGAGCGCCTGGGCGATGCCGGTCATGGCCAGCGGATAGGCGAGGCCGGTCAGGACGGTCATGAGCAGCACGAGCATCACGATGGCGGGACGGAGTTGCTTGCAGCATGGCGATGTCCTCAGGCGAGGCCGATGGCGGTGACGGCGATGTCGATCAGCTTGATGCCGATGAACGGCACGACGATGCCGCCGAGGCCGTAGATCAGCAGGTTGCGCGCGCAGCAGCGCGGCGGCGCCGACCGGCCGGTAGCGCACGCCGCGCAGCGCCAGCGGGATCAGCGCGACGATGATCAGCGCGTTGAAGATGATCGCCGACAGGATGGCGCTCTGCGGCGTCGCCAGCCGCATGACGTTGAGCGCGCCGAGCTGCGGATAGAAGGCGAGGAACATCGCCGGGATGATGGCGAAATACTTCGCCACGTCGTTGGCGATCGAGAAGGTGGTCAGCGCGCCGCGCGTCATCAGCAGCTGCTTGCCGATCTCGACGATCTCGATGAGCTTGGTCGGGTCGCTGTCGAGGTCGACCATGTTGCCGGCCTCGCGCGCCGCCATGGTGCCGGTGTTCATGGCGACGCCGACATCGGCCTGGGCCAGCGCCGGCGCGTCGTTGGTGCCGTCGCCGCACATCGCGACCAGCTTGCCCTTGGCCTGCTCCTCGCGGATCAGCTGCAGCTTGGCCTCGGGCGTCGCCTGGGCCAGGAAGTCGTCGACGCCGGCCTCGGCGGCGATGGCGGCGGCGGTCAGCGGGTTGTCGCCGGTGATCATCACCGTGCGGATGCCCATGCGGCGCAGCTCGGCGAAGCGCTCGCGGATGCCGCCCTTGACGATGTCCTTGAGGTGGACGACGCCGAGCAGCCGGCCGTCGCGTGGCGACCGCGAGCGGCGTGCCGCCGGCCTTGCGCGATGCTGCTCGGCGATGCGCGTCGATCTCGCTCGGCGCGCGGCACGGGCGCCGATCGCGCGCGCGCTCGACATCGGCGATCACGGCATCGACCGCGCCCTTGCGGATCGACGCGCGCCGTCGACGTCGACGCCGCTCATGCGGGTCTGCGCGGTGAAGGGCACGAAGCTGCGCGTGCAGCGCGCGCCATGTCGCGGCCGCGGAGGCCGTACTTCTCCTTGGCCAGCACGACGATCGAGCGGCCCTCCGGCGTCTCGTCGGCCAGCGAGGCGAGCTGCGCCGCCTCGGCCAGCTCGCGCTCGTCGACGCCCGGCAGCGGGACGAACTCGCGTGGCCTGGCGGTTGCCGAGCGTGATGGTGCCGGTCTTGTCGAGCAGCAGCGTGTCGACGTCGCCCGCCGCCTCGACGGCGCGGCCCGACATGGCCAGCACGTTGAAGCGCACCAGCCGGTCCATGCCGGCGATGCCGATGGCCGACAGCAGCGCGCCGATGGTGGTCGGGATCAGGGTCACGAACAGCGCCGACCAGCACGACGCACCGGGACCGCGCCGCCGGCATAGGCGGCGAAGCTCGGGATGGTCGACCACCGCGAGCACGAAGATGATGGTCATGCCGGCCAGCAGGATGTTGAGCGCGATCTCGTTCGGCGTCTTCTGGCGCTCGGCGCCCTCGACCAGCGCGATCATGCGGTCGAGGAAGGTCGAGCCCGGCTGCCGCCGTGATGCGCACCTTGATCCAGTCGGAGAGCACCCGCGTGCCGCCGGTGACGGCCGAGCGGTCGCCGCCGCTCTCGCGGATGACCGGCGCGGATTCGCCGGTGATGGCCGACTTCGTCGACCGATGGCGACGCCCTCGATGACCTCGCCGTCGCCGGGGATCAGGTCGCCGGCCTCGACCAGCACGATGTCGCCGATCTTGAGCTCGAGGCGCCGGCACCGTCTCGCAACGCTGCGTCGACGGCGCCGCCAGGCGCTTGGCCATGGTTTCGGTCTGCGCCTGCGCCGCAAGCGTCGTCGGCCTGCGCCTTGCCGCGCCCCTCGGCCACCGCCTCGGCGAAGTTGGCGAACAGCACGGTGAACCACAGCCAGGCAGACGATCTGGAACGCGAAGCCGATGCCGGCCGCGCCGGCGACGATGTCGCGCGACGAACAGGACCGTGGTCGAGCAGCGCCACGATCTCGACGGCGAACATCACCGGGTTGCGCACCAGGTCGCGCGCGGATCGAGCTTGCGAAGCATCGCCGGATGGCGGGCACCGAGGATCGCCGGGTCGTAAGGCAGCGACGGCTCGCTTGTCGCTGGTTTGCGAGTTCCATGACTGCGCCTCGGTTAGAAGAGCGTGCCGGCCAGCATCGCGAAATGCTCGACGATGGGGCCCAGCGCCAGCGCCGGGAAGAAGGTCAGGCCGCCGACGATCAGGATCGACGCCGACCAGCAGGCCGACGAACAGCGCGCCATGTCGTCGGGAAAGGTGCCGGCCGAGGCGCGGCACGGTCTTCTTGGCCGCGAGCGAGCCGGCCACCGCCAGCATCGGCACGATCATGGCGAAGCGGCCGATCAGCATCGCGAGGCCGAGCGTGGCGTTGTAGAAGAGCGTGTTGGCCGAGAGGCCGGCGAAGGCGCTGCCGTTGTTGCCCGCCGCCGAGGTGAAGGCGTAGAGGATCTCGCTGAAGCCGTGCGGGCCGGCGTTCGATGGCCCGGCGAGACCGGCCGGCAGACCGCGGCGAGCGCGGTGAAGCCCAGGATCGACGAGCGGCAGGCACGAGGATGGCGAGCATCGCCATCTTGACCTCCCGCGCCTCGATCTTCTTGCCGAGATATTCCGGCGTGCGGCCCACCATCAGGCCGGCGATGAAGATCGTCAGGATGGCGAACAGCAGCATGCCGTAGAGGCCCGAGCCGACGCCGCCGACGATGATTTCGCCCAGCAGGATGTTGATCAGCGGGACCATGCCGCCGAGCGGCGTGAAGCTGTCATGCATGGCGATGACCGCGCCGCACGAGGCCGCCGTGGTGATCGACGGCGAACAGAGCGGCGAGTTGGCGATGCCGAAACGGACCTCCTTGCCCTCCATGTTGCCGCCGGCCTGCGCTCGAGGCGCTGTCGACGCCCAGGCTCGGCGAATGCGGGTTGCCGGCGGCCTCGGCCCAGTAGGCGACGACGACGCCGGCCACGAACAGCACGCCCATGGCCGCGAGTATCGCCCAGCCCTGGCGCTCGTCGCCGACCATCCGGCCGAAGACGTTGGTGAGCGCCGCGCCGATCGCGAAGATCGTCAGCATCTGCGACGAGATTGGAGAGCGCCGTCGGGTTCTCGTAGGGATGCGCGGAGTTGGCGTTGAAGAAGCCGCCGCCGTTGGTGCCCAGCATCTTGATCGCGAGCTGCGAAGCCACCGGGCCCTGGGCGATGGTCTGCCTGGCGCCCTCGAGCGTCGTCGCCTCGGCATAGGCGCCGAGGTTCTGCGGCACGCCCTGCCAGACGTAGAACAGGGCAAGGACGATGCGAGACCGGCAGCAGGACGTAGAGCATCGACGCGCACGAGATCGGCCCAGAAGTTGCCGACAGTCCTTGGCGCCGGCACGGGCAAAGCCGCGGATCAGCGCCATGGCGAGCGCGATGCCGGCGGCGCGCTGAGACGAAATTCTGGACCGCGAGCCCCGCCATCTGGCTCAGGTAGCTCATGGTCGATTCGCCGCCATAGGCCTGCCAGTTCGTGTTGGTGACGAAGCTTATCGCGGTGTTGAAGGCGAGGTCGGGCGGCACCGCCGCCATGTCCTGCGGATTGAGCGGCAGCAGGCTCTGCAGCCGCAGCAGAACGTAGAGGAACACGAAGCCCACGACATGGAAGACCAGCATGGCGCGGGCATAGACCCACCAGCTCTGCTCCTCGGCTCGGATCGACGCCGGCGAGCCGATAGAAGCCGCGCTCGAGCGGCGCCAGGATGGGCGACAGGAACGTACGCTCGGCCCGCCATGACACTGTCGAGATAGCCGCCCAGGGGCCGCGTCAGCAGCAGCACCACGGCGACGAAGAGCGCGATCTGCGCCCAGCCGTTGAAAGTCATGGCAAGCCTCAGAATTTCTCCGGTCGCGCCAGTGCGACCGTGCAGATAGACCGAGCGGCACGGCACCACCGCCCAGGATGTAGTCCAGCGTCATCGCTCCTCACAGCCTGCTGCACAGGCGTGGCAATCGCCAGGGCCAATGAGCCGCAACTGATCGCGATCAGGATGATGTCGAACATCAGGCACTCCCCTTCGCGAAATCGTAGGCGATCAACAGGCAGAACAGCGCGACGCCGCCGCCCAGGAACAACAGGTCGAGCATGGGACTCTCCTTCGCCGGCATAGAAGGCGTCTCGGCCATAGGAATTCGAGCCGGCCGGAGGCGGCCCGGCATAGGAATTCCATAGGAGTTTGCTACAACCGTCTTTCGGAAGGACACGAAAATCCGGCCGACTGGCGGGGGAGCAGCCTGGAACATGTCTGACAGGGCAACGACGGCCGGAGCACATCCTGTCGCCAGGAAGCGTGTTGCGGGACTGACCCTGGCGGCGCTTGGAGTCGTGTTCGGCGACATCGGCACCAGCCCGCTCTACACGGTCCACACGTGCTTCAGCAGTTTTACCGGCCTTCAGCCGACCACCGGAAACGTGCTGGGCATTCTGTCGCTGATCACCTGGGCGCTGATCATCGTCGTCACGCTGAAATACGTCGTCGTGGTCATGCGGGCGGACAACCACGGCGAGGGCGGTGTGCTGGCGCTGATGGCGCTGGTGTCGGGCGTGGCGGGAATCTCGGCCCGGCGGCGGCAGATCTACGTCATGCTGGGCATCGCCGGCGCGGCGCTGTTCTACGGTGACTGCCTGCTGACGCCCGCCATCTCGGTGCTGAGCGCGGTCGAGGGCCTGAACGTCGCCACGCCCGCCTTCGCGCCGCTGGTCCTGCCGATCGCGCTCGGCGTGCTGATCGCACTGTTTGCCGTGCAGCATTTCGGCACCGCCGGCATCGGCCGCCTGTTCGGGCCGGTCATGCTGCTGTGGTTCGCCACCCTGTTCGTGCTCGGCGTTCGCCACGTCGCCGACCACCCGCATGTGCTGGCCGCGTTGTCGCCCGTGCATGCCGTGGAATTCGCCCTGCGCCACGAGTTCCTCGCCTTCGTGTCGCTGGGCGCGGTCACGCTCGCCTTCACCGGCGCCGAGGCGCTCTATGCCGACATGGGACATTTCGGCCGCACGCCGATCCGGGTCGCATGGCTCCTGCTCGTGCTGCCATCGCTCCTCGTCAACTACTATGGGCAAGGCGCGTTGCTGCTGGACGATCCCACCTCGGTCGCGAACCCGTTCTTCCGGCTCGCACCGTCGTGGGCGCTCTATCCGCTCGTGGCACTTGCCACGGCGGCGACGGTGATCGCCTCACAGGCCACCATTTCCGGCGGCTTCTCCATGGCCCAGCAGGCGGCTCTGCTTGGCCTGAGCCCGCGCGTGCGCATCCAGCACACCTCGATCAGCGAGTTCGGCCAGATCTACGTTCCGGCCGTCAACTGGCTGCAACTCGTGGGCGTCGTCGGGATCGTGCTCGCCTTCAGCACCTCCTCCAGCATCGCGGCCGCCTACGGCATCGCCGTGACCGGCACGATGCTGGTGACGACCGTGCTGGTCTTCGGCCTGGCGATGAGCAGCTGGAAATGGAGCTGGCTGCTGGCAGGGCCGGTATTCGCCGTCTTCCTGGTGGTCGACGGAACCCTCTTCGCCGCCAACATGCTGAAGTTCCCGCAGGGCGGCTGGGTGCCGCTGGCGATCGCCACGGCGATATTCATCGCCATGTGGACCTGGCTGAAAGGCCGCCTCGCCGTCGCGACCCGCGAGAAGGCACAAACGCGGCCGCTCGACGTGGTGCTGGCGACGATAGAGCCCGGCCATGTGCATCGCCCCGAGGGCACGGCGGTCTACCTGACGGCCTTTGCAGACTATTCGTCCAACTGCCTGATGCAGAACCTGCGACACAACGAGGTGCTGCATGCCAATGTCGTGCTGCTCACCCTCGAGGTGGCGGACGAGCCCTTCGTGGCGGCGGGGGAGCGCATCAAGGTCACCGACCTGGGCAACGGGTTGCGCCGCGCCGTGCTGCGTTACGGCTTCATGGAGCGGCCCGACGTGGCGCGCGATCTTGCCGCCACGGGCATCCCGATGGACCCGGAGCACACGTCCTACTTCCTCGGCCGGAGCAACATCGTCGGCGGCGATCACCCGCTCCTGCCGCGTTGGCAACGCCAACTGTTCCTGATGCTCGCGCGCTTCGCCACGAGCACCGGCGATTTCTTCGGCCTGCCCGCCAACCGCGTCGTCGAGCTGGGCAGGCGCATCGAGATCTAAAGCGGATTTCGATAAGCCAAACTCGTGTCATGCCGGACGGGGGAGGACAGTAGAGCCACCCGCACTCAATTGAGTCTCCCGCCGGCGTCCCCCGGCAGCGGCGCCAGCCGCAGGCCGGCGCTGCCGAGCGCCACGGCGAATGCCTTGAGCCGGATGGCGGCCACGCGCGAGGCGGTCGGCGCCATCATGACCTCGAGCGACGCCAGCAACGGCCCGTCGAAGTCGGCCTGCGCCAGGCCGCACAAGGCGACCAGCGTCGCCTCGTCGCGGCTGACGCGAGCGCAAGCCGGTCGATGAATCTCCATCGCCCGCCGCGCGCCGAACAGAAACGCATCCATGGCGATGGCGAAGTCGGGCAGCGCGTCGAGCAGGCCCGCCACCTTGAAACCGCGATGCAGGATCGAGCCTTCCGACGGCAAAGCGCGATCCTCCTGCCACTGGCGCAAGGCCCACAGCACGAAGCGCTCGCTGATCGGCAGGCCGCAGGCACAACCCGGCCGGCCGCAGCCCGGCTTCGGGTCCGTCGGGGAAAGGCCGGGGCTTTTTCGTCCTGCTGAATTTTCCATGACCTCTTCCTTCTTTGACATAGTGGCAATCATATGCAAGTAAGAAGCATTCGCAATATAGGACCGATCATGTCGTCACCCGCCAAGCCCGGCCTCGACCGAACCACGCAAAGCGAGCGCAACGGATCAGGCCAAGCCGTGCCGATCGTCGACAGTGTTGCGCTGATGAGCGGACACCGTGAGCTGATCATCCGCCACGGAGCCGCCCTCTACCGACTGCGTATCACCGCTTCCGACAAGCTGATCCTGACGAAGTAGCCCAAGCGCAATCGCTTGGTTTCCCGAGCGACACGGCGCAACCCCAGGCAAACACCGCATATCGGTGTCCAAGCGGACATAAACCCGCCGGAATCCCTTGGTTGATACGGAGGTTTAGGAAGCAAACCGACCTCATATGGGCGACCGCCCCACCCTGATCCTGACCACGCGCCTGGGCGTGCGGCCGCTCGGCGTGCGCGGCGATCCGCTTCACGCTGTGGCGGGCCAGCTGCTGTCCGTGATCCGCCGCCGGCTGGGCGACGGGCCGGCCGATCTTCTGGCCGAGCCGCAGCTGCGCGAGACCGGCGACGGCATCGACTGGTACGCCGCGCGCTCGGGCGACGTGCGCCGCTTTGCCGATCTCGACGAGACAGAGCGCGCGAACGTGCTGCGCACGGTCGACAGCCATCTCGACGCCATCCGGTCGCTGGGCGGGCAACTCAAGGCCTCTACGGGAAGCGAGGAAGCGCGTCTGATCGGCCGCTCGCTGGAACTCGCGACCTCGCGTCCGTCGGACGATTTCATCTACCTGGTCGACGGCCAGCCGGTGATCGCCGCCTGGGGCTACGAAGCCGATGCCGCGGCAAGTTTGCAGGCCTTTGCACCGCCGCCGGTGCCGATGCCGCCGCGCCCGGCAGCCGTGCTGGCCAGCGCGCCGATGCTGCTGCCCGCACGCCTCGGCTGGGCGCCGTGGCTGCGCGCCCTGCTGTTCGGCCTCCTTCTCCTCCTGTTGCTGCTGATCACCTCGTGGCTGCTGCGTGCCTGCGCGCCGGTCGATCCGACGCTGAACCTCGCCATGACGGAAACGCCGGCGCCGCCCGCGCCCGAGCCGCCGCCCGATCCCACGCCGCTGCTGAAGGCCTCGCTCGACGACGCCCACGCCGACGAGACCAAGCTCAAGGCCGAGCTGGCAGCGCTGGAGGTCGACCTCAAGAACAAGATCGCACAGTGCAAGCCGATCGAGCCGCCCAAACCGCCGCCGCCGCCCCCACCGCCCGTGCAGGCCGCCAAGCCGCCTCCGCCGCCGCCTCCCGCGCCGCCGCAGCAGCATGCCGCTGCGCCGCCGACCAACCGTCCGCCGCCGGGCCAGCTGCCGTGCAACTGGGCAGGCGATTCCGGCGGCGAGGGCGTCACCCGCAACAAGCACTATCTGGGCGACAGGCCTGGATTCGTGGGCATCAACTACAATCTCTATGTGAAGCCCGACGACATAAAGGTGGTCTATCGCGGCCAGGTGCTCGCCGGCACCGGCGGCCCGCGCAGCGGCCGCGGCGGCTTCGGCTTCGACTGGAAGCCGGTGGCCGGGGATTATTCGGTCGACGTCATCGTAACAGGTGAGATGTGGGGCACGCGCTGGACGTACGCCATGACTTGCCCCCGTTGAGGAATGAAGATGGCCGCAGGTCCGCTTCTCGTCAGTGAACCGCTGCAGCGCTACCGCGCGCTGGGCATGGCGGGCGATCCGGTATGGCGCGCGGCCGGCCAGCTGCGCACGGCGATCACCGCGCGGCTGTCGCGCCGGCACGCCGATCTGCTGGCAATCCCCGAGGTCGACCCGACCGGCCGACGCATCGACTGGTACGCGCCGTTCGACGGCGACGTGCGCAAGCTTGCCGATCTCGGCGATGCCGAGCGTGGCCCGATGCTGGACGAGGTCCGCCAACTGCACGGCGACATTTCCGCTCTGGCCGATTCGATGGACGCGCCGGAACGCTCCACCGCCGAGCGCAATTTCGCCCGCCTGCTGCGCCATGCGCTGACCGCACCGGGTGAGGACACGCTGTTCATCGTCGACGGCAAGCCGGTCATGACCTTCTGGGGCTTCAGTGCCGACGCAGCCCTTCCCGGCGTGTTCCTGGCAAGCCCGCCGCTCACGCCGCGTCCTGCCGGGCGTCCGCAACCGATCCCCGAGGCGGTCTTCGTCTCGGCGCCCGCCGTCGCCGCCGGCACGCGCTCGGCGTGGTGGCAGTGGCTTCTGCTCGCGGCGCTGCTGCTGGCGCTGCTGGCGCTGCTCGCCTGGCTGGTGCGGCCCTACCTGCCGCATCTCGAAGCCTCTCTCGAAGCCGAGGCGCGCGACCGCGCGCTGAGCCTGGCGGTGCGCCAGCCGCTCGAGCTGCAGCAGACGCGGGCCAGCACGCTGCAGCAGGAAAACGAGAATCTGCGCCTCGAGCTTGCCCATCTTGCCGACGAGCTGGCGCGGCGCGGCGGCGATTGCGCGGCCGGCGTCCTCCTGCCGGGCGGCGTCATCGCAAGCGGCGCACCGATCGAACGCGGCGCCGGGGCCGACATGCCCGCCACTCCCGACGTGAATGCAGCCGACAAGGACGCCGGCAAGGACGGAGCGAAGGATCCCGGCAAGGGGCCCGACGACAAGACCGTCGACAAGGGCAACGTCAAAGGCCCCGATCCGCAGGACAAGAACAACGACAAGGACAAGAACACCGCGGCCAAGGAGGAGCCCAAGCCGATGGTCGTGCCGCCCGAGGCCAAGCAGAAGCAGGATGTCGCCTTCCTGAAGGGCGACTGGCGCTCGCGCACCGGCCTCGCCACGGCGACCGGCGAACGCAACATCCGGCCCAGCTATACGCTCGACGACAAGGGCAAGGGCAAGGTCTCGTTCGTGCAGAAGAACGGCACCACCTGCGAGGCGCCGGCCGAGGCGCGCTGGGACGGCGGCAAACTCGTGATCGAGGAGAAAGCCAACCCGAAATGCGCCGATGGGCGCACTTATGCCCGCAATACGGTCAATTGCGAGGTCGGCGCCGACGGTGTCGCCAAATGCACAGGCAGCCAGCCCGGCGACAAGCGAAGCTATAACGTGCAGATCGGCCGTTGAATCCCTAGACTTGGCACACACCTTTACATCCTGACATGAGCGACCTTGCCCGCCTGCCGAGCTATCCCAGCCCGACGACACTGATCGCCCGTTCAGGCATTCAGTTCCTCGACTTCGGCTTCGATCCCGTGCGCCTCAAGGTGCGCGAATGGGGCTTCCACGATGCCGGCGCCGGCAAGGCGGTCGACGATCTGGTGCAGCTCGACTTCGACGAGGTGCGCGGCCAGTACGAGGTGGTCGAGGCCGGCCGCCGCCGCGCCGCCGAGCCCAATCTTGCGGTCACCGCCAAGGACGCGCTGGCGCCCTTTCTCGACAAGTGGGTGCCGGTGCCGTTCCTGCAGGTGCGGCCCAACAGCCAGTTCCGCGAGGGCCCGGCCGACTGGGCGCGCGTGCGCGTGGTCGATCTCGAGGCGCGCTTCGGGGCGGGCTACCGCGACGAGCAGGGCAACCGCTACCGCGTCGTTCTCGCCTTCGACACCGGCCTGATCGCCGAAGCCGAAGGCCGCGCCTATCTCGCGCCCTCGCCCAAGGATGTGACGTCGGGCGCGCTGTTCGCGCTCGCCCCCAACCAGCGCGCCAATCACTGGCTGCTGCGCCAGGGCTGGATGAGCCAGTGGCTGGAAGAGCTGTTCCGCGAGCTCTATCCGCGCGCCACGCTCGAGGAGATCGAGGCCGACATCAAGCAGAAGCCGCAGGAGGCGACGGCGCGCTATCTGGCGTTCCTCGGCCTGCTGGCCGAGGCCGTGCACTTCCCGCCGGTCAAGCTGGTGGGCGACGCCGAGCGCCCGGGCCGCGGCGCCATCGAGGTCGACCTCGTGCTCGATGTCGGCAACTCGCGGACCTGCGGCCTTCTGATCGAGGCGGCGGGCGAGCTCGGCATCAACCTGAACGACTCCTACGAGCTGTCGCTGCGCGATCTCTCGCATCCCGAGAGCGTGCACACCAAGCCGTTCGAATCCCGCGTCGAGTTCGCCCAGGCCTGGTTCGGCAAGAACCACCTGTCGCGCCTGGGCGGCCGGGCCGATGCCTTCGTCTGGCCGACCATGACGCGGGTCGGGCCGGAGGCGACGCGGCTCGCGGCGCGCCGGCGCGGCACCGAGGGCAACACCGGCATGTCGAGCCCCAAGCGTTATCTGTGGGACGAGGAACCCCAGGCCCGCGAATGGCGTTTCAACGTGGCCTATGCCCAGGACCAGACGGCGATGCCGGCCGCCGCCGGACCGATGGCGCAGCTCGTCAACCAGAAGGGCGAGCCGTTGCATCTGGTCGACCCCGACGCCGACAGCGCCGACCATCTGCCGGTGTTCGAGCCGCTCTATTCGCGATCCTCGATCATGACCTTCGTGCTGTCGGAGGTCCTGCTCCAGGCGCTCACCCTGATGAATTCGCCGCAGCAGCGCGGCCGGCGCGCCCATGCCGAGACGCCGCGACGGCTGCGCCGCATCGTGCTCACCCTGCCGACCGGCATGCCGCTGGCCGAGCGCCTGATCTTCCGCAAGCGGGCCGAGGCGGCGCGCGACCTGGTGTGGATGATGATGGGCTGGAAGCTCGACGATCCGGCGGCGCCGGCGCCGCGCGTGCTGACCGACTGGGACGAGGCGAGCTGCACCCAGCTCGTCTATCTCTACACCGAGGTCGCGCGCAATTTCGGCGGCGACGCGCGCCGCTTCTTCGAGATCACGAGCAAGCCGCGCGGCAAGCCGGCCGACGGCACGCTCACCATCGCCAGCATCGATGTCGGCGGCGGCACCACCGACCTCATCATCAATTCCTACCGCCTCGAGGGCGCCGGCACCTCGGTGACCCTGTTCCCGGAGCAGAAGTTCCGCGAGGGCTTCAACGTGGCGGGCGACGACATCCTGCTGCGCGTCGTGCAGGGCCACGTGCTGCCGCCGATCGAGGCGGCGATGCGCTCGGCCGGCATCGCCAACCCGACCGACCTGATGGCCGAGCTGGTCGGCGGCGACCGCGGCGGCGAGGACGTCATCCAGCGCAACCTGCGCCAGCAGTTCGCGCTGCAGATCGCCCACCCGCTGGCGCTGGAATTCATGCGCGCCGCCGAGACCTACGACCCGACGTCGGGCGTGGTCGCGGCCGAGCCCAGGCCCTACGAGTCGTTCTTCCCGGAAGGCTCCAAGCCTTCCGAGGAAGTGGTGGCCTTCGTCAACGAGGCGGCGCGCAAGCGCGGCGCCAAGGGCTTCGACCTCAAGGCCACGATCTTCCCGGTCGACCTGCCCGACCTCGACAAGACGGTGCGCGCCGAGATGAGCCGCGTGCTGGCGCCGCTCGCCGAGATCGTGCATGCCTACGATTGCGACGTGCTGCTGCTGTCGGGCCGGCCCTCGCGCCTGCCCGGCATCCGCTCGCTGGTCATGGAGCTCCTGCCGCTGCCGCCCGAGCGGGTGATCTCGCTGCACGATTACCGCGTCGGCGCCTGGTATCCGTTCCGCGACGCGCGCCTTCGGGTCGAGGATCCCAAGACCACGGTGGCGGTGGGCGCGATGATCGCCGCCCTGGCGCAGTCGCAGCTTCCCGACTTCTCGTTCCGCTCCGATCTGCTGCGCTCCAAGAGCATCGCCAAGTTCATCGGCAAGCTCGACGGCGGCGGCCGCCTGCAGCGCGAGGACCTGGTCTATCGCGACGTCGATCTCGACAACCGCGAGTACGAGCTGCCCGAGATCGCCTTCGAGTTCCGCGGCCCGATGTGGCTGGGCGCCCGCCAGATCGACCTCGTGCGCTGGCCGGCCGCGCGGCTCTACGCGCTGGAATTCGCCAAGCCGGAATATGCCGAGCGTCATGCGCGCGAGACGCCGTTCAAGATCGCGCTGGCCCGGGTCAAGCCCAAGGACAAGGATTCGGGCGACGTCGAGCGCTTCCGCCTGCGTCAGGTCACCAACCGCGACGGCCGCGCCGTGGCGCTCGACCGCCTGACGCTCCGCCTGCAAACGCTGCCGCGCCGTGAGGGCTACTGGCTCGACACCGGCATGCTCAAGACCGGGTAGGGACATGGACACCGTAGACCTCAAGCTGGCCAAGGATTGCGAGACGCTGGCCGTCGCCGCGAGCGAGGGCGTGGGCTGGCTCAAGGCCGCCGCCGAGCAGTCGCCGACCGTGGCGCAGCAGGCGCCGTCGCTGATCAGCGAGCTGCAGAAGGTTCGCAACCAGAGCCGCAAGCTGGCGCGCGCCGCCCGCCGGCGCATGTGCGTGGGCGTGTTCGGCCCGAGCCAGGCCGGCAAGTCGTACCTGGTTTCGATCCTGGCCAGCCGCGACGGCCATCCGCTGCAGGCGCGCTTCGCCGACAAGACCTATGACTTCCTGCGCGAGATCAATCCGCCGGGCAATCGCGAATCGACCGGCCTGGTGACCCGCTTCGGCCTGGGGCTGAGCGCCGGCGACAAGGACTTCCCCGTCCGCGTGCGGCTTCTGACCCAGACCGACATCGTCAAGATCCTGGGCAACTCCTTCCTGCTCGACTTCGATCACCAGAAGGCGGCCTTCGAGCGGCCCGACGGCGCCGCCATCCGCAAGCGCCTGGCCGAATTGCGCCTCAAGGCCACGCCCTCGCCGCAGGGCGACCTCGACGCCGACGACGTGCTCGACCTGATCGAGTATTTCGACACCTTCTTCGCCGGCGTCACCGCCGAGCTCCGCACCGACTACTGGCGCGAGGCCATCGAGCTGGCGCCGTGCCTGTCGGGCCACGACCGGGCCCGGCTGTGGTCGGTGCTGTGGTACGACTTCCAGCCCTTCACCGATCTCTATCTGACGCTCTATGACGGGCTGCAGAAGCTCGCCTTCGCCCCCGAGGCGTTGCTCGGCATGGATGCGCTGATCCCGCGCGAGAAGAGCATCGTCGACGTGCTGACCCTCGATCGTCTCGGCGCCGACGCGGAGGACACGCTGCAGGTGCGGCCCAAGCAGGCCGACGGCCGCTCCGCGCCCGACGCCGAGCTGCCGCGCTCGCTGGTCTGCGCGCTCACGGCGGAGCTGAGCGTCGCCATCGCCGAGAAGCCATGGGACTTCTTCGACCACACCGACCTGCTCGACTTCCCCGGCGCGCGCTCGCGCCTCAAGCTTGCCAACCTGGGCGACGTCGCCAAGGCCAAGGGCGTGGCCGAGGGCGCCAACCCGCTGCGCGAGCTCCTGCTGCGCGGCAAGGTCGCCTACCTCTTCCAGCGCTATTCGGCCGAGCGCGAGCTTTCCGCCATCCTGCTCTGCATCCCCGACGGCAACCAGGAAGTCCGCGACCTGTCCGACATGATGACGGCGTGGATCGACCAGACGATCGGCGCCACGCCGGCCGACCGCGCCAAGCAGAAGAACGCGCTGTTCCTGGTGCTGACCAAGATGGACCGCGAATTCGAGCAGAAGGCGGGCGAGACCGAGGAATCGCGCAAGCTGCGCTGGTCGGCCCGCCTCGCCAACTCGCTGGTCAACAATTTCCGCGGCGAATGGCCGGCCAACTGGGACGGCCAGCCGTTCGACAATACCTTCTGGCTGCGCAATCCCACGGTGATCGACGAGCGCCTGATGGAATACGACGGCGGCCGGGAGCAGGGCATCGCCGAGGCCTTCGCCGCCCGTGCCGTCGAGCTGCGCGGCCATTTCATGGACAACGCCGACGTGCGGCGCCACTTCGCCGATCCGGCGCGCTCCTGGGACGAGGCCTTCCGCGCCAATGACGGCGGCGTGGCCTATCTGGTGAAGAACCTGACCCCGGTCTGCGACCCGGCGATCAAGCGCGCCCAGGTGCGCGGCCAGCTCGAGGTCCAGATCCGCCGCCTGGTCGACCGTCTCGCCGGCTTCCACAGCTCGGCCGACGGCGATGCGCGCACCAAGAAGCGCGACCTGGTGCATACCGTGCTGCGCGGCCTTGCCTCCTGCATCCAGCAGCAGCTCTTCGGCGAGCTGGTGGCCGCGCTGCAGATCGCCGATGGCGCGCTGCGCGAGATCTACTTCCGCATCGCCACCGCGCGCTCCTCGGACGAGGCGTCGGCCAAGGGCGCCAGGAACGGCAAGCCGCCGGGCCAGGTGTCGCAGTCGACCGGCGCCGCCGTCGATCTCGGCGCGATCTTCGCCGACGTGTTCGGCGAGGATGCCGGCCGCTCAGCGCCGCCATCCGGCGTGCTCGAAGACCGCGCCGAGCGCTTCGCCCGCGAGGCCGCGGAGTACTGGCTCGAGAACATGCGGCGCATCGGCGCCGACGAGAAGGCGCTGTCGCACTTCGGCGTCGACCGCCAGCATCTCGGCTGGCTGATCGACGAGCTGGTGGTGGGCGCCCATCGCCTGAAGCTGCTCGACCAGCTCAGCCACGAGGTGCGGGCGCTGGAGAACGCGGCCAACGCCAAGTGGGAGGAGATCGCCGAGCGCCAGGTGCGCACCGCCTCCTCGACGCTGAACGGCTATGTGAGCGCGATGGGCTTCGACCGCCTGCCGCTCGACCAGCGGCCCGGCCTGCCGCCCAATGCGCCGACGCGGCGCGTGTTCGAGGGCCCGACCGTCGTGAACGGCACGCCCGTCCTGAGCGAGGATCCGCAGCCGATCTATGCCGACTACTGCAAGGACTGGATGCGGGCCTTCCTGCAGCTCGCCATGGACAATGTCGGCTATGAAGGCGGCCGCGAGATCACGCCGGAGCAGAACGACCGGCTGGGCGCCATCCTGCGCGCCGTGCCCGCCTAAGCCGTGCCGATCCGCGCGTCCATCGAGAGCCTGCCCGAGCCGGGCCACGCGATCCTGCGGGTCAGCGATCTCGACGCCCTGCCGGAAGGCCTCACCATCTCGATCCAGCGCCAGCAGGGTCCCGACTCGCATCTGGCCGACGACGGCTGGCGGCGCACCGAGGCCTGGCTGCTGCCCGAGCGGGTCGAGCTCAAGAAGGACGTGATGGAATTCCATCTCGGGCCGGAGATCTGCGATCGCCTGGCCGGCATCGCCACCGTGCGGCTGCGCGTCAAGGAACCCGATATCGGCGTCGTGGGCTCGACCGTGGTTGCCTGGCCCACGATGCTGACCTCGGGCGCCGCCGATCCGTCGAGCCGGCTCCACGACGACACGGTGCGCCTGCGCCGCGCCGCCGTGGCCGCGCCGCCACCCGAACCGGCTCCCGCGCCCGAGCCGGAACTGCCTCCGCCGCTGCCCCGGCCGGTTCCCGATCTGCGCGCCTCGCGTGCGCCCGACCCGGCGCCGGCGAAACGCTCCGGCACGGCTTGGATGATCGCCGCCATCGTGCTCGTGGCGCTCGCGGGGGCGGGCTACTACGCCTACACGACCTACGTCCAGAAGGAGGAGCCCGTCGTCGCCGCTGCCCCTGCGCCGGCGCCAACGGTCGCCCCGGTCCCGCTCGGCGCCGTCAAGAAGTCGGTGCGCGACATCGTCGGCGAATATCTCGCCACCAAGCCCACGCCCGAGGCGATGCTGGCCAAGGCCCGCGACTTCGCCAAGGCAGGCGACCTGGCGGCGGCTTTCCTGGTGTTCCGCAGCGCCGCCGAGACCGGCAATGCCACCGCCGAGATCGAGCTCGCCGCTTTCTACGATCCGCTGACGAGCCCGCCCAAGGCCGGCTTCACCCCCGACGGCGTGCGCGCCGCCGACTGGTACGAGCGCGCGGCGCTGGCCGGCCAGCCCGAGGCCCAGCGCAAGCTCGGCCTCCTGCTGGCCAAGGGCGGCGCAGGCCTCGCCGCCGATCCGGCCAAGGCCAGGAGCTGGCTGCAGCTGGCGGCGGCGCAGAACGATACGGACGCCAAGAAGGCGCTGGACGCCCTGCCGCACTGATCCAGCTCCGACCCGTCGACCACGAGCCGCGGGCGACGAGCGTCAGGCGGGCTTGCGGATGATGACTTCGCGATGCGGATAGGGAATGCCGATGCCGTTCTGCTTCAGCGTATCCCACACCGCGAGCATGGCGAGTCCCTTGACGTTGGTCAGGCCCTGCTCCGGATCTTCGATCCAGAATCGCAACGAGAAGTCGAGCGACGACTTGCCGAACCCGATCAGGTGGCACACCGGAGCAGGGTCCAGCATCACCCGCTCGACGCGCGCCACAGCCGCTGCCACGAGACGGCGAACCTCGTGCGGGTCGCAGTCGTAGGTGACGCCGAAGCGGATTTCCTGACGGACCCGCCGGTCACTGTGCGACCAGCTCACCACGCGTTCCGTGACGAATGTCTCGTTGGGGATCAGGTATTCCGCGCCGTCGCGCGTTGCGACCGACACGTAACGGGCCTTGAGCGAATTGATCCAGCCGAACGTTTCACCGAGCTGGATGACATCGCCGGGCTTGATCGACTGATCGAGAAGGATGATGACGCCGCTCATCAGGTTCGAGGTGACCTTCTGCAGGCTGAATGCCAGCCCGAGGCCGAAGGCGCCGGAAAAGACCGTGAGGACTGTCGGATCGAATCCGACGGCGGCGAGCGCAAAGCCGACCGCGGCCACGACCATGGCGGCCTTGAAGAATTTCAGGACCAGCACCTGGGCGCTGGGCCGCAGAAGATCGCTCGACCGCAATTTTACTTCCAGCGTCACCGCCGCGATGGACGTCGCCCACAGGACGAAGGCTAGGACGGCAAGACCCTCCAGGAGCGTCAGCAGAGACAGCCGCCTGTCGCCGACCGCTATCCCGGCCCAGTCGAGCAATCTCCGGGCGTCGTCCAGCCAGCCGGCGATCGCCAGCGCCGCGAGCACCCACAACACGACTTCGACAACGCGCGCCAGGGACCGCCTGCGGATGGAGCGTGAGAGAATGCTGACCGCCGCCCAGGCGGTCACGATCTCGGCGGCGATCGAGACGAAGTAACTGTGACTGGGCCAGCTCGTCGCCCGCAACCCGGCCACCGCAATCCAAAGCGCGATGGCCATCAGGATCAGGCTCATGCGTCGCGTCACGACAACGAGAAGCCGGAGGAGCTTGGGATGACCGGTGATTTCGCGCAGGCGATCCTCGACCTTCGGCAACAGCCAGCGCGTGGCAACGGAGGCCAGCAAAAGGCATAGCGCGACGATCGCGACCTGGTAGAGCATCCACTCGTCCGCCAAGTCGATCAGGAACGACTTGGCGGGAGCAATCCATTGATCGAGGTTCATTACGACCTCTGAACTTTGGCACGATCAGGCGCTTTTGACGGGCGCCCTGCAGGACACTAGATCGCCATCCGGCTGTGCAGGTCGATCATGATCCACAAGCTGCCGCCCACCATCAGGAACAGCAGCACGGAGGCGAAGGCGAGCGCCAGCAGGTTCTCCTTGGGCGTCGTCGTGAAGTTGAGGTGCAGGAAGAAGCGCAGATGGACGAGGATCTGCAGCACCGCCGCGCCGGCGATGACGTACATGATACGCGCGGGCGGCAGGGCGTGGGTGTAGACGAGGGCGAACGGGATCGCCGTCAGCACGACGGCGAGCACGAAGCCCACCAGGTAGGAGCGAAGACCGTGGCGTTCCATCACAGGAGCCCCGGCAGGTAGACGACGGAGAAGATCCCGACCCAGGCGATGTCGAGGAAGTGCCAGAACAGGCCGAGGCGGAACAGGCGCGAGACGACCGGCGGCGTGAGCCCCTTGAACAGGACCTGGCCGCTCAGGATCAGGATCCAGACCAGGCCGACACTGACATGCGTGCCGTGGGTGCCGACCAGGGTGAAGAAGGCCGACAGGAAACCGCTGCGGTCGGGCCCGGCGCCCATCGCGATCAGGCCCAGGAACTCGCGGATCTCGAGGAAGACGAAGCCCGCGCCCAGCACGAAGGTGACGAGCAGCCAGGCCAGTACCGCGGAGCGCTTGCCGTCGTTGGAGGCGAGCGAGGCGAAGCCGAAGGTGGTGCTGCTCACCAGCAGGAGCGCGGTCTCCAGCGCCGCGTTGTTGAGGCTGAACAGCGCCTTGCCCGCCGGGCCGCCCGCCGTGTTGCCGACCATGATGCCGTAGGTCATGAACAGCAGGGCGAAGATCACGGCGTCGCCCATCAGGTAGAGCCAGAAGCCCAGCGCACGCTGGTCGCGAGCCGCCTGCTCCTCGGACTCAGGATGGCCGGGAACCGCGGACACGCTGGCGTTCATGGGCGGCTTCCGAGCGCGCGGTAGCGCGCCGCCTCGATCCGCTCGACCTCGGCGGCGGTCAGCACGAAGTCGGATTCGTCATCGGACGCACGCAGGGCGAGCGTCACCCACATGGCGAGACCGCAGGCGATCACCAGCCACCAGATGTGCCAGACCATGCCGAAGCCCAGCACGAAGGCCAGCCCGCCCATCACGACGCCGACGGCCGAGTTCTTCGGCATCTCTATATCCTCGTAGGCGCGCGGTCTCTCGTAGGTCACGCCACGCGCCTCCATGTCGACCAGCGGCTCGCGGTCGCGTATCTCGGGCAGCACCGCAAAGTTGTAGGGCGGCGGCGGCGATGACGTCGTCCATTCGAGCGTGCGCCCGCCGTAGGGATCGCCGCTGACGTCCATCGCGGTGCGCCGGTCGCGGATGCTGACGATGAGCTGCACCACGAGGCAGGCGATGCCGATCAGGATGAGGACGGCGCCCATCGACGCTGCGATCAGCCAGGGCTGCCAGCTCGGGTCGTTGTACTGCTCCATGCGGCGCGGCATGCCCATGAAGCCCAGTACATAGAGCGGCATGAAGGCGAGGTAGAAGCCCGTGATCCAGAACCAGAAGGCCGCCCTGCCCCACGGCTCGTTCATCTTGAAGCCGAAGACCTTGGGGAACCAGTACATGTAGCCGGCGAGATAGCCGAACAGCACGCCGGGGATGATCATGTTGTGGAAGTGCGCGACCAGGAAGGTCGTGTTGTGCATCAGGAAGTCGGCCGGCGGCATGGCCAGCAGCACGCCCGTCATGCCGCCGATGACGAAGGTCACGATGAAGCCCAGCGTCCACAGCATCGAGGGATGGAAGGTGATGCGGCCGCGATACATCGTCAGCAGCCAGTTGAACACCTTAACGCCGGTCGGCACGGCGATGACCATGGTCGTCACGCCGAAGAAGGCATTGACGTTGGCCGACGAGCCCATGGTGAAGAAATGGTGCAGCCACACGGTGAAGGACAGGACCGCGATCGCCCCGGTGGCGTAGACCAGCGATTCGTAGCCGAACAGGCGCTTCCTCGAGAAGGTCGACACGACTTCGGAGAACACGCCGAACGCCGGCAGGATCAGGATGTAGACCTCCGGATGGCCCCAGATCCAGAACAGGTTGGCGTAGTTCATCATGTTGCCGCCCTGCCCGTTGGTGAAGAAATGCATGCCGACCAGGCGATCGAGCGCCAGCAGGCCGCAGGCCACGGTGAGGGCGGGAAAAGCGAAGGTCATCAGCACGGAGGTGCAGAGCGCCGTCCACGTGAACGGCGTCATGCGCATCAGGCCCATTCCCGGCGCGCGGCGCTTCAGGATGGTGACGACGAAGTTGATGCCCGACAGGGTCGAGCCGACGCCGCTGATCAGCAGCGCCCAGATCCAGTAGTCGACGCCGACGCCCGGATTGGCTTCGATCCCGGAGTAGGGCGGATAGCCGGTCCAGCCGGCGGTCGAGAACTTGCCGATCACAAGAGAGACCATGACCAGCCCGGCGCCAGCCGAGGTCAGCCACAGGCTGAGCGAGTTCAGGAACGGGAAGGCGACGTCGCGCGTGCCGATCTGCAGGGGAACGGCGATGTTCATCAACCCGGTCATGAACGGCATGGCCATGAAGAAGATCATGATCGTGCCGTGGGAGCTGAAGATCTGGTCGAAATGCTCGGGCGGCAGGTAGCCGCCGTTGTTGAGCGCCATCGCCTGCTGGGTGCGCATCATGATGGCGTCGACGAAGCCGCGCATCAGCATGATGAGCGCCAGCACGATGTACATGACGCCGATGCGCTTGTGGTCGACGCTGGTCAGCCACTCGGTCCACAGATACTTCCACGCCTTGAGCCAGGTGATGACGACGAAGACGACGAACGCGCCACCCACCGTCACCAGGGCACCGCCGGCGGCGATGGCGCTGTAGAGCGGCAGGGCTTCGATCGTCAGTTTGCCGAACATCGGTCTATCTCCGGGCCGGCGCAGCCGGCGACGGGCCGGGGCCCGGGGCGTGGGTGTGGGTGTACTTGGCGATGATCGAATCAAAGAGCCCGGGCTCGATCGCCGAATAATAGGCGATCGGAACGAGACGGCTCTTCTCGGCGAGCTTGGCGTAGGTGGCGGCGTCGAGCTTGCCGGGCGCCTGCCTGGCCTTGGCCACCCAGGCGTCGAAATCGGCCGGCGAGGTAGCCAGCACCTGGAAGAACTGGTCGGAAAAGCCGCCGCCGCTGTACTGCGTGTTGCGCCCCACGAACGTGCCGGGCGCACTGGCCAGCATCTGCAGGCGCGTCTGCATGCCGGCCATGGCGTAGATCTGACCGGCCAGCGCGGGCACGTAGAAGGAGTTCATCACCGTGTCGGAGGTGATGCGCAGGCTGATCGGCCGCCCGCTCGGGATCGCCATCTGGTTGACCACCGCGATACCCTGGTCGGGATAGATAAACAGCCACTTCCAGTCCTGCGCCACGACCTGGATATCGAGCGGCGGGACGTCCGAGGCGATCTCGCGGTAGGGGTCGAGCTTGTGGGTGCTGCGCCAGACGAGGATGCCCACCGCGACGACGATCAGCGCCGGCACCAGCCAGACGACGGCGTCGACCTTGGCCGAATAGGCCCAGGCGGGCGTGTAGCGGGCATCGCGATTGGAGGCCCGGTAACGCCAGGCGAACAGGAACGCCATGACGATGACCGGAATGATCACGACCAGCATCACGGAGAAGGCGTCGATCAGCAGGCCGCGTTCGGCGTCGGCGATCGGACCTTTGGGATTGAGGACGACCGCGCGATCGCAGCCGGCAACCAGCAGGGCCACTGCCCCAGCCATCGCCCAACGATGCGTTCTCGTGACCGATTGCTTCACGCCGCGTCCACACTCTTCATTGAGTAATCGACGCTAGAGTGCAGTTACATATTGTGAGGAGCAACGACTCTTTTCGCCGGTCTCCCACAGGTTTCGGCGGCGTGTGTCTCTTTTAGGACTTACGCTCCGGCAGCGCGCCCGCCGGCGCCGGCGTCGCCGGGTTCTTGCCCAGCGGATCCTTGATCGTGCAGACATCGGCCTTCAGCCGGTCCTTCAGGAGCGCGATCTGATCCTCGATCTGCTTGTTGGCCGCCTTCTGCTTGTCGATCTGGTCCTCCAGCGCCTTCACCTGCGCGGCATCCGGACCCGGCGGCGCGGGCGGCGGCGGCGGCGCGGGCAGCTGCACCGCCACGTTCACGATCGGGCGGTAGAAGAGGTACCAGCCCAGCCCAAGTCCGACGGCGACCAGCAGGAAGCCGCCCACCAGGCTGCCCAGGATCAGCGGCCAGCGGGAGTTCGGACGTTCGGTCGACGGCTCGTTTTCGGCCATGGCGAAGGGGCTCCGGAAGGGTGTGCAGTCAACACCCACGGCGCGGCGGAATTTAGGCGGCCGGGACGCTCTCAGCAGGGTCCGGATGAGCAAATCTCCTGCAAAACCGCTTGCTGGGCCGTCCCGCCAGTATAAGTGTATATGCACATAGCGGCTCTCGACCCGCCGCGCGGCGGCGGTTAGGGTCGCGCCCCAGAAACGAGGCTTGCAGCGAAGGAGAGTTCCATGACCACCTGCATCGTCGGTTGGTCCCACGGCAAGTTCGGCAAGCTCGACGGCGAGACCAGCGAATCGCTGATCGTGAAGGCCGCCAGCGACGCCATCGCCCATGCCGGCATCGAGCCCAAGGACGTCGATGTCATCTATGTCGGCAACATGAATGGCGGCTTCGTGCGCCAGGAGTTCCACTCCTCGCTCGCCCTGCAGGCCCATCCCGACCTGCGCTTCAAGCCTTCGACACGGGTCGAGAATGCCTGCGCCACCGGCTCGGCCGCCATCCATATGGGGCTGAACACCCTGGCCGCCGGCCGCGCGCGCTTCGTGCTGGTGGTCGGCGTCGAGAAGATGACCGAGCTCAATTCCGCCCAGGCCGGCGAGGTGCTGATCAAGGCCTCGTATGTCGCCGAGGAGGCCAATATCGAGGCGGGCTTCGCCGGCATCTTCGGCAAGATCACCTCGGCCTATTTCCAGCGCTACGGTGACAAGTCCGACGCGCTCGCCAAGATCGCGGTCAAGGCGCACAGGAACGGCGCCAAGAACCCCTATGCGCACTTCCAGAAGGAGTTCGCCTACGAGTTCTGCCGCAACCCGTCGGACAAGAACCCGTTCGTCGCGGGGCCGCTCAAGCGCACCGACTGCTCGCCGGTGACCGACGGCGCCGCCGCCGTCGTGCTGACCGACGTGCAGACCGCGCTCGGCATGAAGCAGGCCATCGCCTTCCGCGCGGCCGAGCACGTCAACGACTTCCTGCCCATGAGCAAGCGCGACATCATCAAGTTCGAGGGCCCGCAGCTTGCCTGGAAGCGCGCGCTGGCCGAGGCCAAGCTCGACCTGCTCGACCTCTCGTTCGTCGAAAGCCACGACTGCTTCACCTCGGCCGAGCTGATCGAGTACGAGGCGATGGGCCTTACCGCACCCGGCGAGGGCGAGCGGGCGATCCACGAAGGCTGGGTCGAGCGCGACGGCAAGCTGCCGGTCAATGTCTCGGGCGGGCTCAAGGCCAAGGGCCATCCGGTCGGCGCCACGGGCGTTTCCATGCACGTGATGTCGGCCATGCAGCTCTCGGGCACGGCACCCGCCGGCCTGCAACTGCCCAAGGCGCGGATCGGCGGCGTGTTCAACATGGGCGGCGCCGCCGTCGCCAACTACGTCAGCATCCTCGAGCCGCTGCGCTAGAACCATGCGGCACGTCGGCCATCGCGAGAGCGATGCCATCCTGGGCGCCATGCGCCAGGTGGCGCTGGCCGGCGGGCATGCGATCACCCTTGCCGACACCGCAAGCATCACCGGAGCGGCGCACTATCTGCTGCGGCGGCCCGAGCTCCGCGACATCGGCATCTTGCCCCCGGTCGAACCGGCAGACCTCGTGGCGACGCTGAAGGCCGATCGCGAGCTGGCGCGCGAGGCGGTGAAGTACCTCGCCATCATGGCGCTGGTTGACGGCGTGCTCGACACCAGCAAGCTCGCACGGGTGCTGGAATATGCCCGCGCCCTCGACATCGAGGCAGACTATCTCACCGAGATGGTCGAGGCGGCGTCCGGTCACATGGCCCGGGCGATCGCCGACATGACACGCAAGAACTTCGACAGCGTCATCAGCCGGTCGTCGAACGGCCTGGATCCGGTGGCCTGGATCACGCCCTATGCCGGCACCAATGCCGATCCGGCGCTGGCGGCGCGCTACGACGCGCTGGGCAAGCTGCCGCACGGCAGCTTCGGCAAGGCCCTGTGGGACTTCGACAAACGGAATGGATACGCCTTTCCCGGCGACCCGACGGCGCTCAACGCGACCTTCGGCACGCCGCACGATTCCACGCATGTGATCTCGGGCTACGACACCAGCCCGCGCGGCGAGATCCTGGTCTCGACTTTCACCGCCGCCATGCATCCGATCAATCCCATGACCGGCCACATCCTGCCGGTGATCTTCAACGGCCATCTCGGCGTCAAGTTCAACGACGTCGCCCGCTACACCACCGGCGGCCTCGACCCCGACGAGTTCTGGCACGCCTGGGCACGCGGCGCCGACATGACCATCGACATCTTCGCGCCCAACTGGAATGTCTGGGACTGGGTCGAGCTCGACCTCGAAGAGGTCCGCCACCGGTTCAACGTCGCGCCGGCGGTTGCTTCGCGTTAACTGCCATGACGTCACGTGACTTCTTCGAGCGAGCTGAGGCTCATCGTGCGGAACTTTCCCGCGCGGGCGTGCTTCGTCTTGGCGTCTACGGATCGGTGGCCCGTGGCGAAGCCGATCCGGTCAGTAATATCGACGTTCTCGTCGAGTTCGATCGGACTCCAGACCTTTATGATTTTGCGGCCCTGCGCGATCGCCTGGTCGAAATCTTCGAAAGACGCGTGAACCTCGCGACGCCGCAGGCGCTTAGGCCCAGACTGCGTGCACGAATCCTTCACGAAGTACGCTATGCGCCGTAACCACACATTGGTGTCATCCTGAGCGAAGCGAAGGATCTCATGGCGTAGCAAGCGGCGATGAGATCCTTCGCTTCGCTCAGGATGACGAGTAAGCGCTCCGAAGCTACACCACCGGGCTCGCGCCGCCGTCGACGTTGATGGCGACGCCGGTGATGAAGGAACCCGCGTCCGAGCACAGGAAGCAGGCCATGCGGGCGAATTCCTCGGCCTTGCCCATGCGGCCGATCGGGATGCGACCCTTGGCCATGCCGTCGACGAATTGCTGGAAGGTCTGGTCCTTGCCCAGCGCCTTGTGGCGGCGCACCCACTGGTCGCTCTCGATCAGGCCGACCAGCATGGCGTTGACCAGGACGTTGTGCGGGGCGTTCTCCTTGGAGAGCGCCTTGGTGAGGGCAAGACCAGCGGCGCGGCTGACGCTGGTCGGCGTCGAGTTCGGCACCGGGCGCCTTGGCGCCGATGTTCAGCACGTTGACGATGCGGCCCCACTTGCGCTCGCGCATGCCGGGCAGCGCCAGGCGCAGCAGGCGGATGGCGGCGAACAGCTTCAGGTCGAGGTCGCCCTGCCAGTCCTCGTCGGTCACCGTGTCGAACGGCTTGGCGTGGCTGATGCCAGCGTTGTTGACGACGATGTCGACCTTGCCGAAATCGGCCATGACCTTCTTCCACGTGTCGGCGATCGGCTGCGCCTTGGCGACATCGCAGGAATAGACCTCGATCTTGGCGTTGGTCTTGCCGGCGGCCTTGGCGACCTCGGCCTTGGCGGCGGTGAGCGCGTCGAGCTTGCGCGCCAGCAGCGCCACCGAGGCGCCGGAGGCCGCAAATTCCTTGGCCATGGCCAGGCCCAGGCCCGTGCTCGAGCCGGTGATCACGGCCACGCGGCCGTCCATGCGTACGTCCATTGTCTCCCCCTCTGATGGTCCAGATATCTATCCCTTGAGTGTAGCGATTGCCGCCAGAACGCGCTCGGGTGTCGCCGGCGCATCGAGCCGCACTGCGGTCCTGTGATCGTCGACCGCTTCGATTGCGTCCTTGAGCGCGGTCAATACCGCGGTCGCGAGCAGCAAGGGCGGCTCGCCGACCGCCTTGGAGCGGAAGATCGTGGCTTCGCGCGAGGGCGCGTTGTCGAGCATCGTGACATTGAACACGGCGGGCGCGTCGCGGCTGCCCGGGATCTTGTAGGTCGAAGGCCCGACCGTGCGCAGCCTGCCCGCCTTGTCCCACCACAGCTCCTCGCAGGTGAGCCAGCCCTGGCCCTGCACGAAGGCGCCCTCGATCTGGCCCAGGTCGATCGCCGGATTGAGCGAGGCGCCGCAATCCTGCACCAGGTCGGCGCGCAGCACGCGGCTTTCGCCGGTCAGCGTGTCGACCGCGACCTCGGCCATCGCCGCGCCAAAGGAGAAATAGAAGAACGGCCGGCCGCGCATCGCCGCCCCATCCCAGTGGATCTTGGGCGTCTTGTAGAAGCCGGTGGCCGAGAGCGACACGCGGCCTATCCAGCAGAGCCGCGCCAGCTCGCCGAAGCCCACCACCTGGTTGCTGCCTGGTTTTGCGATGCGCACGGTGCCGTCAGCGAATGCGATGTCGGCCGGTGCCGCGCCAAAATGCTCAGCCGCGAAGGCCACCATGCGCTGCTTGATGGTGTTGGCCGCCTCCCACGCCGCCCAGCCGTTGAGGTCCGAGCCCGTCGAGGCCGCCGTCGGCGAGGTGTTGGGTACCTCGGCGGTCGAGGTGGCAGAAGGCCGGATGCGGTCGAGGTCTACCTTGAAGACCTCGGCAACGACCTGCGCCACCTTCACGAACAGTCCCTGCCCCATTTCGGTGCCGCCATGGTTCAGGCGGATCGAGCCGTCGGTATAGACATGCACCAGCGCCCCGGCCTGGTTCATGTGCGGCATGTTGAAGGAAATGCCGAACTTCAGCGGGAACAGGCCAAGGCCGCGCTTGAGGATCGGGTTGGCCTTGTTGAACGCGTCGATCTCGGCGCGCCGACGATCGAACGCGCCGCCCTTCTTCACCTCGGCCCAGCAGCGCGCCAGGTGGTTCTCGTCGACCTTCTGGCCGTAGGGCGTCTCGTCGTGCCCTTCACGGTAGAAATTGAGCGCGCGTATCTCGTTGGCGTCGCGGCCGAGATGGTGCGCGATGCGATCGATCGCATCCTCCATGACCACGACACCCTGCGGCCCGCCGAAGCCGCGGAACGCGGTGTTGGATTGCCGATTGGTGCGGCAGGCGTAGCCCATGGCACGGACATGCGGGATGAAATAGGCATTGTCGACGTGAGTGAGCGCACGGGCGACCACGCCCGGCGTCATGTCGAGGCTCCACCCGGCATCTGCCGCCAGCGAGGCATCGAGCGCCAGCACGCGGCCCTCGTCGTCGAAGCCCACCGTGTAGCGGTAGTCGAAACCGTGGCGCTTGCCGGTCGCGATCATGTCGATCTCGCGCGGCAGGCGAAGTTTTACCGGCCGGCCGGTCTTGGCCGCGGCCAGCGCCGCGGCACCGGCGACCCACGAGGCGTTGCTCTCCTTGCCGCCGAACCCGCCGCCCAGGCGGCGCACCACCGTGGTCACCCGATTGAACTCGCAGCCCAGGATCTGGGCGCAAACATGCTGCACTTCGGCGGGATGCTGGGTCGAGGAATGCACCAGCAGGTCGCCGTCCTCGCCGGGCAGGGCGAAGGCGATCTGGCCTTCGAGATAGAAATGCTCCTGGCCGCCGACGCTGAACGCGGCGCTCAATGTGTGCGGCGCGGACCTGAGCGCCGCGTCGGGATCGCCGCGCAGGATCGTCGACGGCGCCTGCACATAGGCCTGTTTGCCAAGCGCCGTGGCGATGTCGAGGATCGCCTCCGCCGGGTCGATCTCGACCACCACGCGCTCGGCGGCGGCGCGGGCGGCGTCGAGCGTGCCCGCCACCACCATTGCCAGCGGCTGGCCCGCGAACTCGACCTTGTCCTCGGCGAACAGCGGCTCTTCCTTGCCCGGACTCGCGATATTGTTGCGGCCCGGGATGTCGCCCGCGGCGAACACCGCTACGACGCCAGGCGCGGCGGCCGCCACGGCGAGGTGGAGCTTGCGCAGGCGACCGCTCGCCACCGAACTCAGCACCAGCGCGGCATGCAAGGTGCCGGGCGGCTCGGGAATGTCGTCGATATAGAGCGCCTGGCCGGTGACGTGTTTCAGCGCGCTGTCATGACGTTGGGCGGCGTGAACCTGACTTCTCATATCGCTTCGACCTCGACCGCGCGCTGCGGCTCGGCGATGCGCCAATAGAGCCGGCGCAGCAGGTTGGCGGCGGCGGTGAGCCGGTAGGCCGCCGAACCGCGCCAATCGTCGATCGGCTGGAAGTCCCTTGCGACCGCCGCCGCAGCAGCTTCGAAGGTCGCCGCGGAAAACGGCTGGCCCTTCAAGCACTGCTCGACATGGGCGGGACGCAGTGGCGTCGCCGCCATTCCGCCGAAGCCCATGTGCACATCCTCGATCTTCCCGTTCTCAAGGTGCAGCCGATAGCCGGCCGCCACCGTGGAAATGTCCTGGTCGCGCCGCTTGCTGAGCTTGTCGCAGAAGAATACCTCACCCGGCCGCAGCTTGGGCAGGGTGAGACTCTGGATCACCTCATCGGCTGCCAAAGCGGTCTTGCGGTAGCCGAGGAAGAAATCCTCGAGCCTCACCTCGCGACTGCCGCGCACAGAAACGAGCGTGAGCCTGGTCTCCAGCGCCAGCAGCACCGGCGGCATGTCGCCGATCGGCGAGGCTGTGCCGATATTGCCGCCGATCGTGCCCATGCTGCGGATCTGGCGCGAGCCGAGCCGTGCCAGATAGGTTCTGAGCGCCGGGTATTGGGCGATCAGCATCGGCATCGCCTCGGCATAGGTCGCGGCGGCGCCGATCGTGATCTCGCGCCTGGTCTCGCCGATCGCCCTGAGCTCAGGCACGTGCGCCACGTGGATGATCGCAGCCGGCGGCTTGCGCGCGCGGCTGGCCAAGAGCCCGAGATCGGTGGCGCCGGCCATCAGGAGCATCCCCCTCTTCTGCGCCCGCAACGCCAGGAGCTCGTCGAGCGAGCGCGGCGCATGAAACGCCCCGCCGAAAGTCGCCGACGAAGTCCGCGCCGGCGCCGGTACGACCGGCTCGACCGGCACCCCGGCAACCTTCGTCATGGCGGCAATGATCGGCCGATAACCGGTGCAGCGGCAGAGATTGCCGGCCAGCGCATCATGGATCGTCTCGGGGTCGGCCGCCTCACCGCCGGCAGCGAAAGCGTAGGCCGACATCACGAAGCCCGGCGTGCAGAAGCCGCATTGGGTGGCGTCGGCCTCGGCCATTGCCGTCTGCACCGCGTGCGGCCCGCCATCCGGCCGACGCAGACCTTCGACCGTGCGCACCGCCTGGCCGTCGATCTGGCCCAGCAGGGCGATGCAGGCATTCATCGTCTCGCGGCGTCCCTCGGCGCGCTCCAGCACTACGGTGCAGGCGCCGCAATCGCCCTCGGCGCAGCCTTCCTTGGTGCCCCTGAGCCCGCGATGCTCGCGCAGCCAGTCGAGCAACGTCGTCATCGGCGAGACGCCCGTGACCTCCACCGGCTGGTCGTTCAGGACAAAACGCATGCCATCCGCCATGTAACCAAAGATGATCGTGCTATCCTTTTCGCGCAAGCAACACCTCGGCCGCACCGAACGCGGTGTTGCGTCGTTGCACGCCGCATGATGCACTTCGGCCGCCAACAAAGAGAGTTCAGCAATGGATCCCTACCGGTTCGGCTACTCCCCCATCGTCGAGCGACCGAAGCTTTCCTGGCCCAACGGTGCGCGGGTCGCCGTGTGGGTCTGCCCGAACATCGAGCATTACGAATACGTCCCCGCCGAAGTGCGGGTGCGCAATCCCTGGCCGCGCACGCCGCATCCCGACGTGCTGGGCTATGGCGGCCGCGACTACGGCAATCGGGTCGGCCTGTGGCGCATGTTCGAGGTGCTGGACAAGCACCATGTGCGCTGCACGGTATCGCTCTCGATGTCGGTGATCGAGATGTATCCCGAGATCCTCGACGCCATGGAAGCGCGGCGCTGGGAGTATATGAGCCACGGCTATTTCAACACCCGCTACCACTGGGGCTATGGCGAGCAGGAGGAGCGCGAGGTCATCGAGCACAGCAAGGCCACGCACCTGCGCCTGACCGGTCGCAAGCTGCGCGGCTGGTTCTCGCCCGCCATTTCCAACACGCTGAACACGCCCGACCTCGTCAAGGAAGCGGGCCTCGACTATATCTGCGACTTCTACCACGACGACCAGCCGACGCCGCTTGCCACCAGGCACGGAACGCTGATCCACGTTCCCTACACGATGGATCTCAATGACGCCCTGATCTACCGCCAGCCGGTCGAAGCGGAAGAATTCGCGCAGATGATCGTCGATCATTTCGACACGGTCTATCGCGAGGGAAACGAGAACGGCCGCGTGATGTGCATCGCCCTCCATCCCTACATGATGGGCGCGCCGCACCGGCTGAAGCATCTCGACCGGGCGCTGGGCTACATCCGCAAGCACAAGGACGCCTGGGTCTGCACTGCCGAGGAGATCCACGACTGGTACGTGGCCAACGGGCTGAAGCCCTACCAGCAGCATCTCGGCAAGGAGGCGTGAGATGAGCACTCCTTCTGTTCCCAAGAATCCGCCGCCGCTCAAGCCCGGGATGGACAATCCCTGGTACGACTATGCGCCGTTCCCGCTCCGGCCCAAGCTCACCTGGCCGCGCCATGCGCGGGTCGCCTTCTTCGTGGTGCTCCATCTCGAGTACTGGGAACTGATCCCGGATGAGACCAGCTACAGGGACCCCCGCCATGTCGGCGAGTTCGGCAGCTTCGTGCCCGACTACCGCACCTGGACGCAGCGCGAGTACGGCAACCGGACGGGCATCTTCCGGGTGATGGATGTGCTCGACCGCTACCAGATCAAGGCCGGCGTGGCAGTGAACGCGCTGGCGGCCGCGCGCTATCCCTATCTCATCGAGCAGTTCAAGAAGCGCGAGTACGAGTTCATCGCCCACGGCCACTCGGCCAACCGCATGATCACTTCCAGCATGAGCGAGGCCGAGGAGAAGGCCGAGATCGCCGAATCCATCACGGCCATCGAGAAGGCGGCGGGCGGCCGGCCGAGGGGCTGGCTGGGCCAGGACTATGGCGAGAGCCAGCGCACGCCCCAGCTTCTGGCTGATGCCGGCCTCGACTATGTGATCGACTGGCCGAACGACGACCAGCCCTATCCGATGAAGGTCGGCAAGAAGTTCGTCTCCCTGCCCAACCAGCCGGAATGGGACGACGTCCAGCAGCTCTGGCTGCGCCGCATCCCCACCCCGCGCTATCCCGACCTGGTCGGCGAGGCCTTCGAGCTGCTGCACCATGAGGGCGGCCAGGTATTCAATCTCTCCGTCCATCCCTGGCTGATGGGCACGCCGCATCGCATAAAATATCTCGACGAGGCGCTGCGCCGGATCGAACGATTCGGCAATGTCTGGCAGGCGACGCCCGGCGAGATCGTCCAGCACTATGTCGACACGATGATGGGCTGGGCGGCGCCGGCCGAGCCGGCCGGAGCTCAGACCGCCTCGCCCGCCGCCCAGCCCGACGACCAGGCCCACTGGAAATTGTAGCCACCCAGCCAGCCCGTGACGTCGACCGCCTCGCCGATCACGAAGAGGCCCGGCACTTTCTTCGCCTCCATCGTGCGTGACGACAGGCCGTCCGTATCGACGCCGCCCACGGTGACCTCGGCCTTGGCGTAGCCTTCCGTGCCACCGGGCACGAGCTTCCAGGCCTTCAGCCGGCCCGCGAGCGTCTCGAGGTCGCGATCGCGGAGGGTCGCCATCGCGCCCTCCTGCGCCAGGCTCTGCGCCAGCCGCTGCGGCAGGACCTCGGCCAGCACCGTCCGCAGCTCGGCCCTGGATCGTGTGCGCTTGCGATCCTTGAGGAAGGCCGCCGCGTCGATATCCGGCAGCAGGTCGACCACGATCTCCTGGCCCGGGCGCCAGTAGGACGAGATCTGCAGGATCGCCGGCCCCGATAGGCCGCGATGGGTGAACAGCATGGCCTCGCGAAAGCTGGCCCGACCAAGCTGCGCCACGACCTGTAGCGACACGCCACTCAGCTCCGGCACCTTCAGCGTCAGCGGCACCAGCCCTGGCAGCGTCTCGGCAAGTGCCAGGCCAAAACGGCGGGCCGTGTCGTGCGCAAAGCCCGTCGCGCCCATCTTGGGAATCGACAGGCCACCCGTCGCCAGCACCAGCCTGTCCGCGGCGAACGCGCCATGGTCGGTGCTCACCGCGAAGCGATCCGCCTTCTCGATGCCGGTGATGCGGTGCGCCACCCGCACATCGACGCCCGCCGCCTGGCATTCGGCGAGCAGAAGGCCCACGATCTGCCGCGCCGAGCCGTCGCAGAAGAGCTGGCCCAGCGTCTTCTCGTGCCAGGCGATACGGTGCTTCTCGACCAGGGCGATGAAATCGTGCTCCGTGTAGCGTGCCAGCGCCGACTTGCAGAAATGTGGATTGGCCGAGAGAAAGGCCTCGGGCCGGCTGAGACGGTTGGTGAAATTGCAGCGCCCACCGCCGGAGATCAGGATCTTCTTGCCGACCTTGTCGGCGTGCTCGAGCACGAGCACCTTGCGGCCGCGCTGGCCGGCGCGCAGGGCGCACATCAGCCCGGCGGCGCCGCCGCCCGCGACGATGACGTCGAAATCGCGACGGCTCACCCCAGCGCCGTCCTCATGATCCAGAGTCCCAACGCCAGGCCGGCGATGGCGCCAGCCACCGAACCGCCGACATAGAACCCGGCCATCAGGTATTCGTGACGCTCCCACAGGAGCACGGCGTCGAGCGAGAAGGCCGAGAAGGTGGTGAAGCCGCCCAGGACTCCGGTGGTGAGGAACAGCCGCAAGTGGCCGGCGGCGTCGCCGCGCTCGGCGAACCAGCCGGCCACCAGGCCCATGACCAGCGAGCCCACGATGTTGATGACGAAGGTGTGGTACGGGAAGTGCGTGCCGAGCAGCCGCGCCACCCAGATGTTCATGCCGTGGCGGATCGAGCCGCCGATGCCAGCGCCCACGAATACCGCCAGATACGACATCATGTCAGGAACTCACCGCCATTCACATGGATGGTCTGGCCGGTGATGAACGTGCCTTCCGGCCCGACGAGCAGGCGCACCATGGCGGCGATCTCCTCGACCGTGCCGAAGCGCTTGAGCGGAATCGGGCGGTTGACCCGGTTGATCGGCGCCGGTCCGGCCGTGGTGCCGCGCGCGGTGTCGATGGCGCCGGGCGAGAGCGCATTGCAGGTGATCTTGTGCGGCGCGAGCTCGACGGCCAGCGCTCGCATCAGCCCTTCGAGACCCGACTTCGAGGCCGAGACGTGGCAGCGGTTGGGCGTGCCGACATGGGTCGAGATGCCCGACAGCGCCACGAAGGCGCCGCCGCCCCGCGCCACCATCTGCGGCACGATCGCCTTGCCCAGCAGGAAGGCTCCATCGAGCGCGACGGACAGGATCTCGCGCCATTCCTCGAAGGGCATGTCGAGGAAGGAGGTCTGGCGCCGGAGCCCCGCGTTGCTCACCAGGATGTCGACGCCGCCGAACTTGGCGGCGGCTTCGGCGGCGAGCCGCGGCGGCACCTTGGGATCGGACACGTCGCCCATCGCGGCCATCGCCTTGCCGCCGGCCGCCTCGATCTCGGCCACGACGCCGTCGACGGCTGCCTTGTCGGCGCGTCCATTGACGACGATGGCGGCGCCGTCGCGCGCCAGGGTGAGCGCAATCGCGCGGCCGATGTTCTTGCCGGCGCCCGTGATGAGCGCGACCTTGTCGTGCAGGGGAAGTGACATGCGATCTCCGGAATCAGGGCGCGGACGGCCCGTCCGAAGACCCTAGCGGAGATGCGTGCCAAAGAGAAAGGCCCGCGCCAGCTGACGCCGGGCGGGCCGCAACCCCCACCGGTACATCCGCGGTTGGGGGCTCTCTTGCCGGTACAACGCCGTTTCCACGCACGGGTTGCCGCGCGGCGGCGTCATCAGCCCGCGACGATATAGGCCCTGAGCGCCTCGGTCTCGTGCTTGGTCTCCTCCAGCCGCGCCTTGACGACGTCGCCGATCGAGACGAGGCCCAGCAGCTCGCCATGGCGCATCACCGGCAGGTGGCGGAAGCGGCCGCGGGTCATGGTTTGCATGACGTGATCGATCGAATCGTCGGGATCGCAAGTGACGACCTCGCGGGTCATCACCTGCCGGGCCTCGAGCTCCATCGCCTTGGCGCCATGGCTGGCGAAGGCGCGCACGAGATCGCGTTCGGACACGATGCCGGCGACCGAGCCCGCGCCGTCCAGCACCAGGACCGAGCCGATGCGCCGGACACTGAGCTGCTGCGACACCTGGGCCACCGATGTGGCCGGCGTCACGGTGAAAACGAGACCGCCCTTCTGCATGAGAATATCGGAGACGAACATGGTTCCCTCCATTCGCACATGGTCACGTGAGTGAAGCAACACTGTGGCGCGGAGAAAGGTTGCGGGCCATAAAGCCCTCCATGAACGACGCTCGATCGGCCCTCGTCCTGTTCTCCGGTGGCCAGGACTCCACCACGTGTCTGGCCTGGGCGCTAGAGCGATTTGCGCATGTCGAGACGGTCGCTTTCGACTACCGCCAACGGCACCGAATCGAGCTGGATCAACGACTTGTGGTGTTGGCCGAGATCCGCCGGCGGTTTCCCCAATGGGCGGTCCGGCTGGGCGAAGACCATTTCATCGACATGGGCGTGCTGGGCCAGATCAGCGAGACGTCGCTCACGCGCGACGTCGCCTTCGAGATCGAGAAGGAGGGCCTGCCCAACACCTTCGTGCCGGGCCGCAATCTGCTGTTCTTCACCTTCGCCGCGGCCGTCGCCTGGCGGCGCGACATCCGCAACCTGATCGGCGGGATGTGCGAGACGGATTTCTCGGGCTATCCCGACTGCCGCGACAACACCATCAAGGCGCTGCAAGTGGCGCTCAATCTCGGCATGGATCGGAGCTTCGTGCTGCATACACCGCTGATGTGGCTCGACAAGTCGGAGACCTGGTCGCTCGCCCGCGAACTGGGCGGCGATCCGTTGGTCGAGGTCATCCTCGAGCACACCCACACCTGCTATCAGAGCGAGCGCGGGCCGCGCGAGGCCTGGGGCCATGGCTGCGGCGTGTGCCCCGCCTGCGCCTTGCGCAAGCGGGGCTACGTCGCGTGGCGCGAGGGCAGGAAGGTCGTCTAGCGGCCGCCGGCCAGGCGGCGCGCGTCTTCGAGATAGGCCTTCGACTTGGGCAGCATCATCTGCGCATAGCGGCGCAGCGGAGCGCTGTTGCCGTTCTGCGAGAAGGCGCCGAACTGGTCGACCGCCTCGGTCTGGACGGAGAGCTGGGCATTGGCGAAAGAGGCGTCGAACTCGGCGCCCTGCAGCGTATTGAGCCGCGCCAGGATCGTGGCCGTCTTCGGCGCGCTATTGGGATCCGGCGCATAGGACACGCCCGCCTCGGAGCGCGACTTGCTCAGGAACTGGGCGTTTTCCGTGTAGTCGGCGATCGCGCGGGTGGAGTAGCCGCGGATGTTCTCGTTCGCCGACTTCGCAAGCGCCAGGCGGCCGGCGCCGATCTCGAAGTCGTTGACCTGCTGCGCGAAGCCGACGAAGCGGGCGTCGGGCAGAGCATCCACCGCATGCGCGAGGGGAACGTAGACCGCCGGCGCAGCGGCCAGGGCGATCAGAAGCGAACGGCGGGCGATCAGCATGGCAACTCCTGCAGGGGTTTCATGGGGCCTGCGCGAGTAATAACGCGCGACGCGCTGGCAGGTTCCCGATCGGCGCCAGACCTGCTAGTGAGCCCGCCAAATGGCCACCAAACGAATAACTCTCACTCCGCAGAAGATCGCGGCCCTGGCCTATTTCCTGGCCTTCATCGCCTGCATTCCCGTCGCCAACTGGATGATCGGCAATGTCGGCACGGTCTGCGCGCCGCCGCACGGCCCCTGCCTCGTACCGGTGGCGCCGTGGGGGCCCGGCGGTCATCCGCTGATGGCGCCGTCCGGCGTGCTGATGATCGGGCTCGCTTTGGTGCTGCGCGACATGGTGCAGCGCCGGCTGGGCCGCGCGGTGGGGCTCGCCGCCATCGTCGCCGGCGCGGCGCTCTCGGGCGCTGTGGCGCCGCCGCAACTGATCGTCGCCTCGGCCACGGCCTTCCTGCTCTCCGAGCTCGCCGATTTCGCGGTCTACACGCCCCTGCAATCGCGCGGCCTGGTGCTGGCCGTGCTGGCGAGCAGCGTGGTCGGCCTGGTCGCCGACAGCATCCTCTTCCTCTGGCTGGCCTTCGGCAGCCTCGACTTCCTCGCCGGCCAGATCGTCGGCAAGCTCTGGATGGTGCTGCTGACGCTGCCCTTCATCCATTGGATCAGGAAGCGCGAGATCGCCCAGCCCGTCGTGGTCGAGTAACGGCAATGGCGGTATCCCTCGCTATGATCGACGATCGCGTCGCCATTTCCGCCCAGCTCCAGCCCGACGACATGACGGAGATCGCCGCGGCGGGCTACGTCGCCGTGGTGAACAACCGGCCCGACGGCGAGGCGATGTTCGGCCAGCCGCGCACCAGCCAGCTCAAGGCCGCGGCCGAGGCGGCCGGGCTCGTCTTCCTCGACCTGCCCTTCTCCGGTCCGCGCGCCACGCCCGAGCAGGTGCGTGCCTTTGCCGAGCTGCTGGCCGGGCGGCCGGGCCGGATCGTTGCCTACTGCAAGAGCGGCATGCGCTCCTCCCTGCTGTGGGGGGCGTCCGCCATCGCGGGCGGTCGCTCGCTGGAGGAGGTGCTGGCGGCGGCGCTCCGCACCGGCCAGAATCTCGAGCCCGTGGGCGAAATCATGGTGGCGCTCGGCCAGGCCGGCCGCCGCTAGGTCGGACCGTTCGCCGGCCGAAAGTCTCGGCTTGCATGCGGGGCGGCCGCCCGTCTTAATCGCGTCCGTTTGCCTTGGGGGAGTCGATTCGATGATCAAATCAATCCTGGCCGTGTCCGAAGGCGGCCCCGATGCCGCCATGTCGTTCAAGCTGGCCGCCCGCGTGGCCGGCATATTCGACGGCACCGTCGATGCCCTCCATCTGCCGGTCGGCCCGGCGGGCGGCATGGCCGGCGGCCTTGCCATGAGCGGTGAGGCGATGCCCCTCATCATGAACATCGACGACGACCGCCTGGAGGAGCGCGCCAAGGAGACCGAGCGCGCCTACCAGGAGATCGTGGCGCCGATCAAGGGTGCCACCTATACCGCCGCCAAGACCGCCACGCTCGACACCCTGGTGGCGATGGGCCGCTGCGCCGACTGCTGGTGCTGGGCCGCCCGGGCTCCGACCCCGAGAACGTGGCGCCGGCCACCGTCGAGGCCGCCGTCCATGAATGCGCCCGCGCCGTCATGATCGCGCCGCCGACGCCCGGCGCCGGCCCGTTCGGCTCGGTGATCGTGGCCTGGAACGGCAGCTTCCAGGCGGCCCGCGCCGTGGAGTATTCGCTGCCCTTCCTCGCCAAGGCAGCCCAGATCACCATCCTGGTCGTGGGCAGCAAGCCCGACGACGTGGGCGCGGCCTACCTGGCGCGCAATCTCGGCCGCCACGGCCTCAAGACCACCATCGATGCCATCGATCCCGGCGCCGTCTCGGGCCGCGCCCGCGGCCGCGCGTTGCTCGACTACACGCACGGCAAAGGGTCCGACCTCCTGGTGATGGGCGCCTACGGCCGCGGCCAGGTGATGAGCTTCCTCGGCCTGGGCGGCGCCACCGGCAAGGTGATCTCGTCCTGCCGCGTGCCGCTGTTGATGGCGCACTGACTATCTGTCGTCCTGAGCGTAGCGAAGGACCTCATCGCCGCCTGCCACCGGCATGAGATCCTTCGCTTCGCTCAGGATGACAACTGCCCGATCTTGTCGAGCATCGACGCCAGCCCTTCCTCGCGATTGGCGGCGTTGTCGTTGCCGTCGAGGAAGACGATCTGCTCCGTGAGCAAGAGATGCGTGTCGCCGCCGTCGGGCGAGATCTCGATCGTGGTGAGCGACACCGAGATCGGCGTAGCGCGACTGGTCATCGCATAGCTGAACACGATGCGACGGGACGGCACGATATCGAGATAGAGCGTGTCGGCCACAAAGTGCGGCTCGTCCCGCGGACCGAAGCGTTTCAACTCTCGGCCGCCCTCGCGGAAATCGAAGGTCTGCTCGGCGATCACCCAGCGGCCGGGCACGTCCCATTTGGCGCGCGCCTCGGGTTCCGCCCAGGCCGCGAACACGCGCGCAGGCCGCGCCTTGAAGCGGCGTTCGAGCCGGATGGTGCCGTGCTGGGTCGAGCGAGCCGTCACGCCGCCTTCGCGTCGCGCTTGAGCGCCGCCTCGAGATTGTCGAACAGGGCGCGCGTGCCGTGCTCGCGGGCGCCGACATCGTCGTGGCCGTCGAGAAAAACCGACTGCTCGGTATAGACCAGCCGGGTGCCCTGCCCGGCCGGCTTGAACTCCGTGGTCCCGAGCGACACCGAGATGCGCGTCTTGTCCATGTGCATCTCGTAAGTGAGCACGATGCGCTCGTTGGGCACGATGTCCTGGTAGAGGGCAGTGTAGGAGTGGACCGGGCCGCCCGGCGGGCCGCCGCTCACGCTCTCGCGGCCGCCGACGCGGAAGTCGAGCTTGAGGTTCGACTTCTGCCATTCGTCGGGGCCGACGAACCAGCGCGCCTTGGCCTCGGCGTCGGCATAGGCGCCGAACACGCGCGCGGGCGCGGCGGCAAAGGTGCGTTCGATGGTGAAAGTGGCGTGCCTGGCGGTGCGTGCGGTCATTTCTTCCTCCGTGGTCGTGCGGCCGGCTCGGACTCGGCCAGGAAAGCGCCGAGGCGATCGAGGCGGCGCTCCCAGCTCGCCCGCCGCTCGGCGATCCAGCGCTCGGCGGCGGTGAAGGCCTGCGGCTCGATGCGGCAGGTACGCACCCGGCCGACCTTGTCCGACCGCACCAGCCCGCTTGCCTCCAGCACCGCGAGGTGCTGGACGACCGCGGACAGGGTCATGGCGAGCGGCACCGCCAGCTCGCTCACCGAGGCCGGGCCCCGACTCAGGCGTTCGACCATGACCCTGCGCGTCGGGTCGGCCAGCGCCTGGAAGGTGAGATCGAGCGGGACCGGGGCCTGAAGCATCGCTCAGCCCGGGAAAAACTTGAGGTAGGGCTCGGCCTCCGCGAGCGCGCGGGCGAACGAAGGCCGGCCCGTCAGGCGGTCGAAGTAGGCCGCCACGTGGCGATGGCTCGCGCCGAACGGCACCAGCTTGTTGGCAAAGAACAAAGGCGGCCCGGCGGCGCAGTCGGCGAGGCTGAAGCATCACCCGTCGCCCAGGTCTTCGTCGCCATGTCGTCATCGATCATGTCGTAGGCCTTGCGCAGCAGCGCCCGCGCCAACTCCACACCCTGCGGATCGTTCTTGCCGGCGGGCCGCAGCCGATCGCCGACGATCTTCTGCATCGGTTCGTGGACGTAGAGGTCGTAGAAGCGATCGGCGAGCCGCGTCCGCAAGGCGAGGTCGGGGTCCCTGAGGAATGAGCTCGGTCCGGCCCGGATAATGCTGCGCCAGATACTCGATGATGATGCTCGATTCGGGGATCGTCCGATCCCGCGCCTCGTCGCGCAGCACCGGCATCTTGCCGATCGGCCAAAGCTTCCTGAACGCCGCGCCCGACGCCTCGTTTGCGAAATCGACGATATGGGGCTCGAACGGCGTCGCGTTCTCGTAGAGGGCGGTCAGGACCTTCTGGCAGAACGACGCGAGGGGATGGAAATAGAACGTGAGGGACATGGGAAGCGGTTGCTCAATAGTTAAGTATTTACTTTAGTATCAAGCCCGGCCAGTCTTTGCAAGTCCCCGCCTTTGCCGGCGCGGAAATTCAGGGGCAGGCGCCCGCCGCCTGGGTCACGACCTGGGCATCGCTGCAGGCGGTGCAGGCATTGCCGTAGGTCTTGCGGCTGCCGTCGCGGCGCAGGCCGCAGGCCGGCCGGTAGTCGCGGGTGCACATCTGCGGCCGGGGATCGGCGCACGGCCCGCCGGCCACGGGCAGCGATTCCGGCGCGAGCTCGGCCTGCGTCATCAGGAACCGGAAGGGCTGCGGCCGGTAATCGCTCAGCTTGCCGACGATGGCGATCTTGGCGCCGACCGCGGGCAGCGGCGCAAGCGGGCGGGACATGGTGATGTGGAGGTCGGCGACATTGGCGGCCTGCGCCTCGTCTGTGATGGCGGCCTCGATCACGTCGGGAGTCGCCGTGATCACCTTGACGGGAATCTTGAGCCGCATGCCGCCGCCGTGCTGCTTGTCGAGGATCGCCTTCCAAACTTTCTCGGCAGCCGCCTTGTTGGCCGGCGTGGCGTCGCGGTGGCGCAGCACCAGAACCCAGTCGGCGAAGGAGAGCGACGCGGGATCGTTGTCCTCGACGAGTTGCAGCGCCTTCTCGGGCGCCGTCAGCACGCGCGGGATCGACTTCACGAAACCCGCGGGCGGCGCGCTTTCGCCTGCGATGACCCGTGCCAGCAGCTCGTCCCAGCCCTCTTCGCTGCCGCGATAGAGCCGGTAGCGCGAGCGCACGTAGCGGTCGATATCGCGGGCGGCGATATCGTTCTTGGCGGCACGGGCGATGGCGATGGAGCGCGCGGCGAACCAGAAGCCCAGCGCATCGAGTGGCGTGCCCTCGAGCTGGGAGACGGCGAGCTGGTAGACGTCCTGGAGATTGTCGGGCTCGGCCGCCACGGCGTCGCGGTAGTAGCTTCGCGCCTTGTCGTAGTCCTTCGCCTCCAGCGCGGCGTAGCCCAGCGCGCCGTTGAACACCGCGCCCATCTGCTCCTTGGTGCGCGCGAAGGCGGCGTCGGTGAGCGAGACGGGCTTCTGCCACTTGGGCAGCGCCGCCAGCCCGCGCTCCGCCGCCGCGACCATGGAGGCGATCGCCGCCGGCTCGCCCTGCACGGCGCGCGCGCGTCCGACATAGACGCGGTTGGCGAGCGCCCGCACGTTGTCGGGATCGACCTGCAGCAGTTTGGCGGCCAGGGCGTCGGCCTTGGCCGGCTGGCCGGCGGCGTGCCAGGCGGCAATCGCCTGCTCGTAGGCTTCGACGCGCAGCACGCTTGCGGGATACCAGGCGATGAAGACTTCCATCGCCGTCGCGCGCCTGGTGGCGTCGGCGCTATTGAGCGCCGCCATGTAGGTGTCGTACTCGGCGGGATTCTGGAAGCTGCTGCGCGATTGCGCAGCGGCATCGACGGCCGCGAGGGCGAGCGCCAATGACAGAACGAGAACAAGCCAACGCACCACTGCCACTGCAACTCCTTTCTCCATCACGCCCGCCAAAATACCGTGACCGTTTTGTCGAATTAAGGCAGTGTCCGGAGGTTACTACGGGCGGGGGCGAAGACAATGAGTGAGCGGCGTCCGAGGACGACGGCTTTCGTCGCGGCGTGTCTGCTGGTCGGCGCTTGCGGGCGCGCCTGCGCGTGCCCAGCAGGGCGCGCCGCCAGCGGTCCTGGTGCAGCCTGCCGAGATGACGCCAATCGCCGATCAGTCCGAGTTCATCGGCCGGGCCGCCGCCGTCGACAAGGTCGAACTGCGCGCCCGGGTCAAGGGCTTCCTCGGGCCGCGCAAGTTCAACGACGGCGACCAGGTGAAGAAGGACGAGGTCGTCTTCACCATCGAGCCGGAGACCTATCAGGCCGCCGTCGACCAGAAGATCGCCCAGCGCGATTCGGCCCAGGCCGCGCTCACCAACGCAGATCTCCAGCTGCAGCGCGCGTCCGAGCTCCTGCGCACCAACACCGGCACCAAGCAGACCTACGACCAGCGCCTGAGCGAGCAGCTCCAGGCCAAGGCGAACCTCGAAGACGCCAAGGCGCAGTTGCGCGACGCCGAGATCCAGCTGTCCTACACCGAGATCAAGTCGCCGATCGCGGGTCGCATCGGCCGCGCCGCGGTCTCACCGGGCAACCTCGTCAGTCCCAACTCCGGCGTGCTCGCCACGGTGGTGAGCGAAACTCCCATCCGCGTGCTGTTTCCCGTGACCCAGCGCGAGCTGCTGGAGGCCAAGCGCGACGCCAGCATCGGCGATCCGCCGGCCGTGCGCCTGAAGCTGGCCGACGGCAGCCTGTACAAGGAGAAGGGAAAGCTCGACTTCATCGACATCACGGTCGATCCCAAGACCGACGGCCAGATCATCCGCGCCACCTTCGACAACAAGGACAACCTGCTGACCGACGGCCAGACCGTCCGCGTCATCCTCGAGGACAGCAAGCCCAAGACTATGGTGACGGTGCCGCAGCAAGCCATCGCTCTCGACCAGACCGGCCCCTATCTCTTCACCGTCGACGACAAGAACGTGGTGCACCTGCAGCGGGTGAAGACCGGCATCGCGCGCAACGGCCAGCTGGTCATCAGCGAAGGGGTGAAGGCCGGCGACAAGGTCGTCGTGCAGGGCCAGCAGCGCATCCGCGACGGCATGGCGGTGGCGCCCAGCGTGGTTGCCCCCGCGACCGCCAAGCCAAAGCAGTAGCGCCATGACCATCTCGTCGCTGTTCATCCGCCGCCCGCGGCTGGCATTCGTCGTCTCGACGGTCATCACCATCGCCGGCGTGCTGGCGATGACGGTGCTGCCGGTCGCGCAGTTCCCCGACATCGTGCCGCCCCAGGTGCGCGTCACCGCCACCTATCCCGGCGCGTCGGCCCAGGCGGTCGAGGAGAGCGTGGCCCAGGTCATCGAAGGCCAGGTCAACGGCGTCGAGAAGATGATCTACATGAAGTCGACGTCGGGCGGCGACGGCAGCTATGCGCTCTCCGTCAGCTTCGCCGTCGGCTCCGACCCCGATCTCAACACCGTCAACGTCACCAACCGCGTCAACCAGGTGCTGGCCCTGCTGCCGCCCGAGGTGCAGCGGCTGGGCGTGACCACCAAGAAGCAGTCGTCGGCACTGCTGCAGGTCATCGCCGTCTATTCGCCCAAGGGCAGCCGCGACGGGCTGTTCCTCAGCAACTTCGCGACCATCACGCTGATGGACACGCTGCGCCGCGTGCCGGGCGTCGGCGACGCCTCCCTGTTCGGCCCGCTCGACTACTCGATGCGCGTGTGGCTCAACCTCGACCGCATGTCGAGCCTCGACATCACCGCCGACGACGTGGTCAAGGCGGTGCAGGCGCAGAACGTGCAGGCGGCGGTCGGCCTGGTCGGCGCCGCGCCATTGCTCGACGATGTCGGCTTCCAGCTCAACATCACCACCCAGGGCCGCATGACGACGGTCGACGAGTTCGAGAACATCGTCGTACGCGCCAAGCCCGACGGCGCCCTGGTGCGCGTCAAGGACATCGCCCGCGTCGAGCTCGGCGCCAAGAGCAGCGATTCGGTCGGCCGCTACAACGGCAAGCCCGCGGCCGGCATCCAGATCTACCAGTTGCCGGGCGCCAATGCGCTGGCCACCGCCAAGGGCGTGCGCAAGGCGCTGGACGAGCTGAAGTCGCGCTTTCCCGACGACGTTTCCTACGACGTCATGTACGACACGACGGTGTTCGTCGAGGCCACGATCGAGAGCGTGATCCACACGCTGATCGAGGCCTTCGTGCTGGTGGCGATCGTGGTGTTCATCTTCCTGGGCAACCTGCGCGCCACGCTCATTCCCATCATCGCCGTGCCGGTCGCCCTGATCGGCACCTTCGCCGTCATGCTGGCGCTGGGCTTCTCGGCCAACACCATCTCGCTGCTGGCCCTGGTGCTGGCGATCGGCATCGTGGTCGACGACGCCATCGTCGTGGTCGAGGCGGTCGAGCACATCCTCGAGCACGAGCCCGACCTCACGCCCGCCCAGGCCACCGAGAAGGCGATGGGCCAGGTCACCGCGCCGATCATCGCCATCACCCTGGTGCTCCTCTCGGTGTTCATACCGACGGCGTTCATCCCGGGCATCACCGGCCAGCTCTATCAGCAGTTCGCCGTGGCGGTATCGGTTTCGATGGTGATCTCGGCGATCAACGCGCTGTCGCTGTCGCCCGCCCTGTGCTCGCTGATCCTGCGCCATCGCAAGAAGCCGCGCGGCGTCATGGCCTGGCTGCAGAACGGCATCGACAAGAGCCGCGACGGCTATGTCCGCCTGGTGACGCCGATCGCGCGGCGCACGTTCCTCGCGCTCATCCTGGTCGGCGGCTTCGCCCTGGCGACCGGCGGCATCGGCAGCCTGGTGCCCTCTGGGTTCCTGCCCGACGAGGACCAGGGAGCCTTCATGGCCGAGGTGCAGCTGCCCGACTCGGCCTCGACCAACCGCACGGCGGCCGCGGTCGAGGAGGTCGAGAAGACTGTTCAAGGCAAGCCCTGGATGCAGAGCATCTTCACCGTCACCGGCTACAGCCTGCTCGACGGGCTGAACATGTCCAACCGCGCCCTGGTCGTGGTCGGGTTGAAGCCGTTCGCCGAGCGCAAGGATCCCACGCTCACGGTATTCTACGCGCTGAACGAGCTGAACAAGGCCTTCGCCCGGATCGCCTCGGCCAACGTCTTCGCCTTCAACCTGCCGCCGATCATGGGCCTGGGCAATTCGTCGGGTTTCGAGTTCGTCGTGCAGTCGCTGGCCGGTGCGCCGCCCACCGACCTCGCTGCCGTCGCCCGCGGCATGATGATCTCTGCCCAGGAGGTGCCACAGCTCGCCGGCGTCTTCACGACCTATGCCGCGGCGGCCCCGCAGATCAACCTCAAGCTCGACCGCGAGCGCGCCCAGGCCCTGGGCGTATCGATTTCCGACATCTTCTCGGCGATGCAGACGACGCTGGGCGGCACCTACACCAACGACTTCAACCTGTTCGGCCGAACCTGGCAGGTCAAGGTGCAGGCCGACGCGCCCGATCGCGGCAACGTCAACGACATCTTCCGCGTGCGCGTGCGCTCGTCCAACGGCGAGTTGCTGCCGCTGCAGGCCGTGGCGAACATCGAGCTGATCACCGCGCCATCCTCGATCGTGCGCTACAACAACCTGCGGTCGGTGGTGCTGAACGGCGCCCCGGCACCCGGATACTCGTCGGGCCAGGCCATCGCCGCCATGGAGACACTCGCCAAGTCGACGCTGCCCGCCGGCTACGGCTACGAATGGACCGGCACGGCGCTGCAGGAGAAGGCGGCGAGCGGCCAGACCGGCTTCATCCTGGCGCTCGCCGTGCTGTTCGCCTACCTCTTCCTCGTCGCCCTCTACGAGAGCACGGCGATCCCGATCGCCGCGCTGCTGTCGGTCGCGGTCGGCCTGTTCGGCGCGGTGCTGGCGCTCTATGTCACCGGGCTCGACAACAACATCTTCGCCCAGATCGGCATCGTCGTGCTGATCGCGCTCGCGGCAAAGAACGCTATCCTGATCATCGAGTTCGCCATGGAGGAACGCGCCGGCGGCAAGGATATCGTGACGGCGGCGACCACGGCCGCCGGCCTGCGCTTCCGTGCCGTCATGATGACCTCGTTCGCCTTCATCCTGGGCCTGGTGCCGCTGGTCATCGCCTCGGGCGCGGGGGCCGCCACCCAGCGCGCGGTCGGCACCGCGGTGTTCGGCGGCATGATCGCGGCCTCGTTCCTGGGCATCTTCGTCATCCCCGGCCTCTACGTCGCCTTCCAGACCTTCCGCGAGAAGATCAAGGGCCTGGGCAAGAAGACGCCGGCGGCCCAATCCGATGGCTGATCGCTAGGGCCGATCCGTGCCCGCCTCGAGGCGGGCCCGCAAGGCGGCGTCGTGCAGGGTCGTGTCCTGGCCGGGCGGCGCGATGCGCACGGCGTCCTCCAGCGTCGCCGTCTGCCGCCATTCCTCGGCCGGCCGCGCGCGGCCGTCATAGCCGATCTGGTCGACGCCCCAGTAGAGCTCGAGGTGATGGCCGTCGGGATCGAGGAACTCGACCGAGACCTGGCAGCCGGCGCGGCGGCGGCCCTCGTAGACGATCGTGGCGCCATGCTGCTTCAGGTGATCGCGGGCGCGGAACACCTCGTCGAGCGTGGCAAGCTCGAAGGCCAGGTGATGCAGGGTCCGCTTGGCCTGCTCCGCGGGCGGCGCGCCGCCGATCAGCGCCAGGCAATGGTGATCGCCGTTGCAGCGCATGAACACCATGCCGCCCGGCATCATCCTGTCGGGATAGATATCGGAGACCTTGAAGCCCAGCACCTCGGTGTAGAAGCGCCTGGACTTGTCCAGGTCGGCGACGTTGATCACGGCATGGCCGATCTTCTGGACGGCGAAGGGTGGGTTCATAGGCTACCTTTCCGGTCGGTGCTCGGCCATCATGGACCCGAGGAAGCATCGGGGGGAAGAACACATGGCGAAATCGCCGAACCGACTGTCAGCCAGCGAGGCCGTGCTGCGCATGGCCCAGAAGCGGCTCAAGGCGCGCGATCTCGTCGAGGCCTGCCTCGACCGCATCGAAGACCGCGAGGGCCAGGTCCATGCCTGGGAGGCGCTCGATCCCGAAGCCGCCCGCAAGCGCGCCGATATTCTCGACAAGAGGAGCCGCCCGGCCGGCCCGCTGCACGGCATTCCGCTCGCGGTGAAGGACATCATCTCGACCAGGACGCTACCGACCACCTGCGGCTCGCCGATCTACCGCGACCATGTCGTGGGCAAGGACGCCGCCTGCGTCACGCAGCTCGTCAGGGCGGGTGCCATCGTGCTCGGCAAGGCGGTGACCACGGAGTTCGCCGGCGCCCATGCCGGCAAGACGCACAATCCGCACAATCTCCGCCACACGCCGGCGGGCTCCTCGTCGGGCTCGGCGGCGGCGGTGGCCGACTTCATGGCGCCGGTCGGCTACGGCACGCAGACGGCGGGCTCGGTGATCCGGCCCGGCGCCTTCAACGGCGTCGTGGCCTACAAGGGCAGCTACGGCTGGGCCGACATGACGGGCATCAAGGCCTATGCGCCCACCCTCGACACGCTGGGCTTCTTCGCCCGCGAGGCCAACGACCTGGCGCTGATCCGCGCCGCCTATGGCCACGCCCCGGCCGACCCGATACCCAATTCCCCGGGGCGCGCGCCGCGCATCGGCCTGATGCGGACGCCATGGTGGGAAATGGCCGAGCCCTACAACAGGAAGAACATCGAGGAGGCCGCGCGCGCCCTGCGCGCCGCCGGCGCAAAGGTGCGGGAATGGAAAGCGCCCGATTCGTGGGCAGCCCTCATGCAAGCCCAGCACCGCATCATGACCAGGGAGGCGACGCAATCGTTCGCCCGCGAGCGGAAGCGCTTTTCACCTCTCTTCTCGCCCAGCCTGCAGACCGTCATGGTCGAAGGCGACGCCGTGAACCGCCGGCAGTATGCCGACGCCAAGAAGCGCAAGCGCATCGCCGCTGGCCCAGCTCGACGACGCCTGGGAGAAATTCGACTTGCTGCTGGCGCCGTCGGCCAGGGGCGAGGCCCCTTCGGGCCTGGGCAATACCGGCGATCCAATCTTCAACCGTTTCTGGACGCTCCTGGGCACGCCCTGCATCGCCCTGCCCTTCAACACGGGGCCATTCGGCCTGCCGCTCTCGGTGCAGCTGGTCGGCCCGCGCGGCCGTGACGATCAGCTCATCGCCTGGGCACGCTGGGCCGAGCGCAAGCTGTCGTGACGGTCAGGCTGGGCCTGATCGGCTACGGCGCCATCGGCAAGCATGTCGATGCGGCGTTGAAGGCCGGCGGCATCGAGAACCTCGAGTTGGTCGCGGCCCTGGTGAAGCGGCCTCGCGAGGAGGGCCTGCTCACCCACGAGCCGGATCGCTTCTTTGCCCATACGTTCGACGCCGTCGCCGAATGCGCCGGCCACGAGGCGGTGCGCGCCCACGGCCAGAGGGTGCTGGAACGCGGCGCGGACCTTCTCGTGACGTCGGTCGGGGCCTTCACCGACACCGCGCTGTTCGAGCGCCTGCTCGCCGCCGCCCGGGCCAGCGGCAAGCGCCTGATCCTGCCCTCGGCCGGCATCGGCGCCCTCGATATCCTGAGCAGCGCCGCGGTGGGCGGCCTCGACAGCGTCACGGTCACGGTGCGCAAGGATCCGTCGGCGTGGAAGGGCACGGTCGCCGAGACCCTGGTCGACCTCGAGTCGCTCACCCGGCCGCACACCGTATTCGACGGGCCGGTGCGCGAGGGCGCGCGGCTCTATCCCCAGAACGTCAATATCTCCGCCGCCGCCGCGATCGCCGGCCTCGGCCTCGACCGGACCCGCGTGGTGATCGTGGCCGACCCCACCATCACGACGCACATCGTCGAGCTCGAGGCCATAGGCGCGTTCGGACGATTCAGCTTCGTGGAGGACGTGGCCGTGAGCGAGGAGAATCGCAAGACCGGCAAGCTGGTCGCGATGGCAATGGTGAAGTCGGTCCGCCAGCTCGCCTCGACCCTGGTCGTGGCGGCGTAAAGCGGATCAGCGCGTCACTTGTTCTTGGGAACAAGCGTCCAGATCGGGTCGAGCACGCGCAGCCGGCGTCCGTGCAGGATCGTCAGCCGGTCGCGATAGCCCAGCACCTGGACTTCCAGGACATCCTCGAACTCCGGCGGCAGGTCGCCCGGCGCCAGGGTCGGCGGCAGGCGGATCGGCTGCCCGGACTCGAAGAGTTCGGCCGCGGTCTTCGCTTCGTCCAAGCGAGGACTGAGAAGATGAGTCAATACTGAACCAGCATTCATGGAATGCTCCTGTGCCTGTTTTGTGCGCGCACCCTAGTCGCCCGCCGTCAGGCATCTGTGAGTTTTCGCACATGGCCGGCACCGGCCATCGATTATCGCGCCGGCTGTGCTCAGACGTACCCAGGTCCCTCGATCACCGGGTGGGCAAGGAGGAATTTCTCGTCGATCTCGACGCCGATGCCGGGCTTGTCGAGCGGCCGCACGCAGCCGTCCTTGCCGATCTTCCACGGCTCGCTGCCCAGCTCGTCGCGGAACTTGTTGGCGACCGACAGGTCCGCCTCGAAATAGCCACCGTTGTCGATCGACGCCAGGAAATGGATCGAGACGGCGTGGTTGAGGCCGGTCATCGAGCTGTGCGGATGGATCGGCAGCTTCCACATCGAGGCCGCGGCCGCGATGCGCTGGACCTCGGTGATGCCGCCGCTCTTGGAGAGGTCGGGCTGCAGGATGGTGATGTTGCCGTCCTCGATCACGCGATGGAACTCGAAGCGCGTGTAGTGGTTCTCGCCGGCCGCGAGCGGCGTGCGACCGAAGCCCTTGGCCATGGCGTAGGAGCGGTGGTCGTGCGCCGGGAACGGCTCCTCCAGCCAGCCGATGTCGAGCTCGTCCATCGCCGGCATGACGCGGCGCGCGTCGGCCACGGAGTAGCCGGTGTTGGCGTCGGTCAGGATCGCGATGTCGTCGAAGCGGCGGCGGATCGCCGTCATGCGCTGGATGTCGGCGGCGACGGTGTCGCCGACGCGGAGCTTCAGCGCCTTGTAGCCCGCCTCGACCATGGGCACCGCCTCGGCGACCAAAGAATCAGGCGCCTGGTAGCCCAGCGAGATGCCGCCGGCATAGGCCGGCACCGGCCGGTTGCTGCCGCCCAGAAGCTTGTAGAGCGGCCAGCCCACGGCCTTGCCCTTGATGTCCCACAGCGCCTGGTCGATGCCGCTCATCGCCATGGCGGTGGCCGCCCCCATGCCGTGGCTGCCGAGCTGGAACTTGTAGATCCTGGCCCAGATGCCCACCGTGTCGGTGGCGTCCATGCCGACCACGAAGCCTTTCAGCGTGGTGTTGATCAGGTGGCCGATGCTGCCCGGCGACCGCGCATGATGGCTCTCGCCCCAGCCGACGATGCCGTCCTCGGTCGTCACCTTCACCATCACGCAGTCGCGCTTGGTCATGGTGCCGATGCCGAGCGACACCTGCCGCTCCTTCGGCACCCGGAAGCTGGTGGGGATAGGCTTTGACGTCGACGATCTTCATTGCTTGCACTCCCTCGTCTCCGGCCAAGTCAGCCCGGTCGGGATTTCGATAGGTTTCGCCGTCCGGGATTGTGCCCTGGCCGGTGCGCGCGGATAAACGATGAATAGAGCAGTGATTAATATAACTTAAGTAACAATCAACTGCAAGCATTTCGATGCAGGTCGTCGCATTTCGTTTTCGCGACTTTTTGCGCTCCATACAGGGGCAGGGCTGGGGGCGTCGGCGAGCGACGCTACCATCGTTAGGTCAGGTAGCCCCTGCCAGCAATGCCAGCACTACGCCACCTTGTGCTTCTTCAGCACCTCGCGATCGATCTCGATGCCGAGTCCCGGCCCCGTCGGCACCTTGACGATCCCCTTCTTCTGCTCGATCGGCTCCTGCGCCAGGTGATCGCGCAGCGGATTGGGCGTCTGCTCGAACTCCAGCATGGGCGGCATGGGCCGAAAGGCCGGCGGCTGGTCGGGCAAGGCCGCGAGGAACTGCACCGTGGCCGCCAGCCCGATCGCCGAGCCCCAGGCATGCGGCACGCATTCGACGCCGAAGGCGCTGGCCAGGGTGGCGATCTTGCGGCACTCCGAGAAGCCGCCGGCGGCGCACAGGTCGGGCTGCACGATGTCCATCGCCTTGCGGGCGATGATGTCGCGAAAGCCCCAGCGCGTGAAGTCGTTCTCGCCGCCGGCCACCGCCATGTCGAGCGCCCGCGTCACCTCGATGTAGCCGTCATGGTCCTCGGGGCTGATCGGCTCCTCGAACCACATTATGTCGTGCTCCTCCAGCATGCGGCCGAGCTTGATGGCGTTGGGCACCGAGAAGCAGTGGTTGGCGTCGACCGCGAGCCTGACGTCGGGTCCGATCGCCTGGCGCACCGCGGCGACGCGCCTGGTGTCGAGCTTGAGATCGCCCAGCCCGATCTTCATCTTGATGGCGCGGAAGCCGTCGGCCTTGAATTCCAGCGCCTCCTCGACGGCTTCCTCGACCAGGCGGTTCATGTCGATGAAGTAGAGGCCGGTGGCGTAGGGGATCACCTCGCTGCGGTAGGCGCCGCCGATCAGCTTGTGCACGGGCTTGTTCACCGCCCGGCCCATGATGTCCCACAGCGCGATGTCGATGCCGGAGATGGCCGAGATCGCCATGCCGGTCGTGCCGTAGTCCTTGATGCGATTGTAGAGATCCTCCCAGATCGCCTCGACGTCGAACGGGTCACGGCCGACCACGCGCGCCTTGTACTGCGTCTCGACGAAGGTCTTGGCGACCGCGGCCGGCCCGTAGCACTCGCCCCACCCGGTGATGCCCTCGTCGGTCGAGATCTCGACCAGGCACGTCGAGCGCGTGCCGTAGACCCAGCCACGTGCCGAGACGAATGGCTTGTCGACCTTGCATTGCAGGATGTGGCAGGCGACGTCGGTGACCTTCACAACATTTCCCCAGTCTGCGGGCCCTCTGCTCCTGGACGACCGAAACAGGCGGACTGCCTGGCAGCAAAGGTTGGTTGCATCCGCGCCACACTACGTGCCCTGGCATTCGCCACCTAGCGCCGAAAGTACATTTTGTACTGAGTTGGCCGGCCACCGCCGCATCACTGGCGCCTAACGCCGGCCTCGGTCCAGCCTATTGCCGTCGATGGCGATTTGACTGAAATATGCCGGATTGGCGGCCCGGGCTAAATGGGTCGGACGAGGCAGCCACCAGCCGCACCTTCCTTCGGGATCTGGCTCCGATGGGAAGGGCGAAATTGCATAAATCGCACGAGCGAGGAATTCCTGATGGCGCGTATCCGGTTCGGCACATTCCTGGCACCGCATCACCCGGTCGGCGAACACCCGACTCTGCAGTTTCAACGCGATCTGAGGCTGGCTGAGCATCTCGATAAACTGGGCTTCGATGAGTTTTGGTGCGGCGAACATCATTCCTCCGGCTGGGAGATGATCGCCTCGCCTGAGCTGTTCCTGGCCATTGCATCCGAGCGCACCAAGCGCATCAGACTTGGCACAGGCGTCGTTTCGCTGCCCTACCACCACCCCTTCAACGTCGCGCAGCGCATCGTGCAGCTCGACCACATGACCTTCGGCCGCGTGATCTTCGGCACCGGCCCCGGCGCCCTGCCCTCCGACGCGCGCACCTTCGGCATCGACTACATGCTTCTGCGCGACCGCCAGGACGAAGCCATCGGCATCCTGAAACGGCTCTTTGCCGGCGAGCGCATCACCTACAAGGGCGAGTGGTTCCAGCTCAACGATGCGCAGCTCCAGATCCTGCCCTATCAGGAAGATCTGCCGATGGCGGCGGCTTCCTCGATCAGTCCATCCGGCATGCAGATCGCCGGAAAGTACGGCATGGGCGTCCTGTCCATCGCCTCGACCTCGCAGGAAGGCCTGCAGGCACTGCCGACCCAGTGGTCGTTCGCCGAAGAGGCGGCGAAGAAGCATGATCAGAAGGTCGACCGGAAGAACTGGCGCGTGGTGATGGCCTGGCATCTTGCCGAGTCGAAGAAGCAGGCCGAGCAGGAGGCGGTGGACGGCCTTCAGCACTGGCACAACGAGTACAATGTCCGCGTTCTTGGCCGGCCTGGCTCGATCCATGTGGCCGACAAGTGGGAGCTTCTGGCGCGAACGACCGGCATCGGCAATGCGGTCGGCACGTCGGTCATCGGCACACCCGACGAGATGGTCAAGACGATCCGGGCTCTGCAGGAGGTTACCGGCGGGTTCGGCGTCGTGCTGGGTTTCGCACACGACTGGGCAAATCACGAAGCGACACTGCGCTCGTGGGAGCTGTTTGCCCGCTATGTCATTCCCGAGATCAACGGCCATACCCGTAACCTCAAGGCTTCGGCCGAATATCTGGCGGCAAACAAGGTCGAGCTGATGACCGGACTGAACGCCGCGATCATGGCGAAGGTCCAGGGTAACAAGGTAGCTGAGGCTGCCATGGCGGTGACCAAGCAGCGCATGGCAACCCAAGCCCAGGGCGGCGGGTGGCGACCGGAGTCCGATACCCCTGCGACCGATCCAGGCAAGGCCGCGAAATAGTTTACCTCCCTTCTTGGTCGCCAAGCCCCGTCGCTTACGGCGTCAATAGCCGAGATGGCTCGAGCGTGTTCCCCAAGGGGTCGAGGCGGCGCACCGCGATCACCGCTTCCCGACCCGCCATCGCCAGACAGCCGCTTGGCCCAATCAAGGTGCCGACGCTTTCTGGGGGGATGCCGACGACACGGTGGGCCGTGTGGCGGCCGAAAGCACGGGCGAATTCATAGATGCCCCGTATCACTTCGAAGTGCTGGCGGGCGTCGGCCACTATGCGGCGGATCAAGTGCCCGACAAGGTCAACGCCTTGCCACTGACCCATCTGCGCCGACACACGAACTAGAGCATGATGACATTAAATCGATTCCGTCGTCCCGATCGGAGCCGAGTGTAGCGAGGCGTAGCGGAGGGACCTTCTCTCAACGATACGCTGCTTGTTGTGGAAAGAAGGTCCCTCGACTTCGCGCTTCGCGCTCCGGTCGGGACGACGGAGCAAGCTAAACTCATTATGCTCTAGGTGGATTCACGCAAGGGCAGCGAGAGACGGTAGAACGATGCAGCGTTCTTCCAGAAGAAGCGGTCCCGATCGGCCTGCGAATGGCCCGCGAGCATTCTGTCGAGCGAGCGAACCAGCGTATCGTAGTCTATCCTCAAGCCGGCAACCGGGAAATTACTCGCGAAGATGCATCGCTCGATCCCGAAGATCGCGATCGCCTCCGTGACGATATGTCGATTCGACTCGTAGTCCCAGGCGCTGTCCTTCAGGCCGAACTCGGAGACCTTGACGTGAACGTTCGGCTGGCGAGCCACCGCTTCCATGCCCCGGCGCCAGACAGCGAGGCCGTCTTCGCTCCGGTCCCAGGGAAAGCCGGTATGGTTCAGCACGATCGGGACACTGGGGAACTGCCGTGCCACCTCGGCCGCCTCGGCGAGGTGCCAATACGGCACGCGAAGATCCCAGGACAGTCGATATTTTTGAAGCAAAGCGAAGCCTCGCAGCCACTTGCCGTCCTGCATGGTGCCGGGCGCTCCGGGCGTCGCGGCATCAGGCCGAAGCGACGTCACTGGCTTCGAGCGGATTCCACGCACGAGGGGAAACTGCGCCTGGGCGGCGAGAATCTCTTCCGCATTGTCGGTGTGGAACCAGGCATGTGCGACGATGGCGCCGGGAAAGCCGTAGCGTGCATTCATTTCGGTCAGCCACTGCGTTTCAGCGACCTGCCTAGAGCGATCCATCTCGGCTTCGCAATGCACCGTTGTCAAAACGTTGTGGGCGTTCGAATCCCGCAGATAATCTTCCGGCAGATAGTCGCGCCTGATCGCATCGTACGACCCCAGGAAGAAATGGGGCTCCGGTTGGTCGGTAAGGAAGGGGTAACGGTTCGCCTTCAGGTCCCAAAGGTGATGGTGAGCGTCAATGAGCGTGACCGCTCCAGGCGCATTGTTCCATTGACCACTGATCGTCTCCATTTTCGTTCCTTGTCGCGCCTTCGTCAGACGGAGCAGCTCCCGGCGAACCAGTCTAGCGACTGGCCATGTGGGCCCGTCCAGGCTTTTGGTTCGCCATCGACCGCCAAGAGAAATCTTCCACGCGGCATCGGTGTGGGTGCCCGGGCGGCGATGTCGGGGAACACCGCCGGCACCTCGTTGCTGATCCAGACCGCGCGCGAGCAGCGCACGGTGTCGACGAAACGCAGACGCGCCTCGAGGGCGCTCACATAGGCCAGCACCGCGGTATGAAAGACGACGAGCGTGGCGTCGGCCGGCGCCTCTTCCATCAAGGGCGCAAGATCGTGCAAGAGGTCACCGCGCACGATGCGCGGCCGATCGCGGCGCGCCACAGCCAGGGCAGCCCGCAGATTGCGACGTCGCTCGTCCTGTTCCGGCCAGATCAAGGCTCCCAGCCAGGCCGTGTCCTCGTCCGATGCGGGATCGAGCGGATTGAGGTCGAGCCCGGCACGCCACACGATGCGCGGCACTGCCGACGGCAGCGACACAGGACCTGTTACAGCACAGCGGAACATGGGCCCTCCCCGATCGCCTGGCGCGATGCGCCGTCCTCCCCAATCGTAGCCGTAGCGATCGGGCAGCAGGCAAAGACCGGCTGAGGCACCCACTTCGATAAGCGCCAGCGGCTGGGGCAGGCCCATCAGCACGGGCAGAAAGACGGCGCAGCGCGCGGGCTCGTTGGTCTGGGTGGTGCGCCGGAGCATCGTGGCGCGAAGCTCGTCGGCACGGCGTGCGACCATGTCGGTCAGTACCGCGATATCGGGCGGCCGGCCGGCAATCAGGGTCGCCGCCCCCAGAAGCAGGTTCGGCTGCCGTCGCGGCGGCGGCAGTTCGCTCAGGAAGCGCAGGACGGCGGCCGAATTGGCGATGTCGCGCGCGAGGCGCTCATAGGGCGGCGAGACTCCCTGAGCCTCGTCGGTCGCGAACCTGCGATAGCGACTAGCCAGGCGGGCCAACTCGTCGGAGTCTTCAGCCATCGGGCCCGGCATCCCACGGCACCACGCGAAGGCCCGGCCACCGGGCTCGCCACTTCTCCACTTTCGCATCGTAGATCTGCCGCGTGATCTGCTTCTTATTGGGTCGCACGATCAGGCTCAGCAGATCCGACAGGCCGTAGGGCGCGAAGATGCGTAGCCCGTTTGCGCGCGGCTGCACGCCGACCGCCGTGGCCGTCGTCGGAAAGGTGGTTATGGCGTCCTCGGTCGAGACATAGGGCGCAAGGGCATTGCCGAACTTCTCGGCATACCAGAGGTGCACGCGCGCCTCGTTCTTGACGTCGACCCACAGGCCGAGATCGGCGAACAGCGCGCGAATCCTCGCCGCGTGGCTTGCCTCCGCCTCCTGCGAAAGGTCGTCGCCATCGAAATAGACGAGGTCGATGTCGGAGATGCCGTGTGTGGCCGGCAGCGCGAACGCATCGTTCCAGACGGTCTGTGCAAGACAGCCTGCGACCAGCCAGCAGTCCGGCAGGCGGATTTCAGGCCACCTGTCGATTACTGTCGCGACAATCGGGCTGCGCGACAAGACGGCTCGCAGCTGGGGTTCCCGGCTGGGCATTTGCTCTCCGTATCCCGAACATACCATCGTCAACCGGCCTTCTCCCGCCTGCTGAGCGTCTCGAGAAGCGGCTGCATCCTCCGGTTGCAAGTGTTACATAGTCGGGTGTCAAGACGACACAAAGGGATGAGAGAATGCCCTCCCGAGAAAGCCACTGTAAGATATCGTTGATGACCAAGGACACCTCCCTCGGGCCAGTGCCGACGATGTCGCTGCTGGCCTTCACCTCGGGCTTCGTCGACACGCTGACCTTCATCGCGCTGTTCGGGCTGTTTGCCGCCCACGTTACCGGCAATTTCGTGCTGATCGCCGACCTCGCTCGCCGAGTTCCGCTCTGGCCTCAGGATCAAGCTGCTCGCCATCCCGATTTTCCTCTTTTCCGCTGTGCTGACGCGCCTCTATATCATCCGCCGTGAGCGCCGCGGCCGCGATGCCGCCGCGCCCGTGATGTTCGGTCAGGCAGCGATGCTCACCGCCTTCATGGTCGTTGCGGTTTACAATTCGCCGTTCCAGCATCACGAGGATCCGGGCGCGTTCATCACCGCCATGATGGCGGCCTCGGCGATGGCGATCCAGAATACCGGCGCGCGCACCTTCCTGAGCGGCCTGCCGCCGACCACCGTCATGACCGGAAACATGATCCAGGTGATCGTCGACGTGGTCGACATTGCCCACGGCCACGGTCCTCTCGAGGCCAAGCGCGCCCGCCTGGCGAGGGTCGGCCCGATGCTGCTGTCTTTCATTGCCGGCACGATACTGGGCGCCGTGGGCTACCTTACCGTGGGCTTCTACAGCCTGATCGTTCCGATCGTCACCGTTACCGCCTTGGCGCTGCGCATCAGACCCCATACCGTGCTCGCCGGCTGACGACCTGCCTCAGATCCCGCGCGCCTCGCCGCCATCTTCAACGGTCAGCGGTTCACGACGTCGAGGAACGAACCGAAACCAGCAAATTGCCGAGCTCGTCCTGCCCGACCCGGTCGCCCGGCTCGACGACGGTCGTGCAGTCGAGCTGCTCGAGGATCGCCGGCCCCTCGAACGCCGCATCGAGCGGCAGCTTCTCGCGGGCATAGACCGGCGTCTGCCGCCAGCCGTCGGCGAACCAGACGCGGCGCTCGCCGACCTGGGCGGCCGTCGAGCGTCGGCGCGCGCTCGGTCGCGGCGAGCGCGGCGAGCGAGATCTCCGGCCGCACGCCGATCACCGCGGTGTGCAGATTGACCAGCACCGGCGGGATCTCCGCCAGCTCGATGCCGAAGCGGCGGTAGTAGGCGGCGGCAAAGGCCTTGTGCAGGCCCTCGACGCCGATGTCGGCGCGCTCGACGCCGACCGAGAGGATGTGGCTCTGGCCCTGGAACTGCATGTCGGCGGCGAGCACGCGGCGCAGCTCGCGCACCGCCACGCCTTCCTTCTGGATCGTCGCGTTGCCCAGGGCCGCCTGCTCGGCGTAGATGCCGGCGATCGTCGCATCGTCGAGCGCCGACAGCGGCTTGTTGACGGTGCGGACGTAGTCGTGGCGCAGGTCGGCCACGACGCAGCCCAGCGCGTTGGTGATGCCGGGCCGCGCCGGCACCAGCACGGTCGGGATCGCCAGCTCGCGCGCCAGCGCCGTGGCGTGCAACGGCCCGGCGCCGCCGAAGGCGAACAGCGCGAAGTCGCGCGGATCGTGGCCGCGCGACAGCGAGACCAGGCGGATGGCGCCGGCCATGCGGTCGTTGGCGATGCGCAGGATGGCGGCGGCCGCCGCGTCGGCGTCGAGGCCGAGCGGCCTGCCGACCTTCTCCTCGATCAGGCCGCGCACATGATCGAGGGTCACCGGATGGTCGACGCCCAGCAGCCGGTCGGGATTGAGCCGGCCCAGGATCAGGTTGGCGTCGGTGATGGTGGGCTCCGTGCCGCCGCGGCCGTAGCAGATCGGCCCCGGCCGCGCGCCGGCGCTCTCCGGCCCGACCCGCAGCATGCCGGCGGAATCGACGCGAGGCGATCGAGCCGCCGCCGGCGCCGATCGTGTGCACGTCGACCATCGGCACGTGGATCGGCATGGCGTATTCGAGCTCGAGCTCGCCCGAGACCTGGGGCACGGCGTTCTCGATCAGGCCGACATCGGTCGAGGTGCCGCCCATGTCGTAGGTGATGAGGTTGGGATGGCCCGAGGCGCGGCCGGTATAGGCCGCCGCCATCACGCCCGAGGCCGGGCCCGACATCACCGTGTTCACCGCCGCCTGGGCGATGAACTGCGAGGAGGTCGTGCCGCCGTTGCCCTGCATCACCAGGATGTCGCGGTCGAAGCCCTTGCCCATGAGCTCGAGGCGCAGGCGCGTGAGGTAGCGGTCGAGCACCGGCTGGACCGAGGCGTTGACCGCCGCCGTCACGCCGCGCTCGTACTCGCGATACTCCGACAGGATGGCGTGGCCGGCCGTGATGTAGGCGTTGGGCCACAGGGCATGCACGATCTCGGCGGCGCGCCGCTCGTGCGCGGGATTGATGTAGCTGTGCAGGAAATGGATCACGACGGCCTCGCAGCCCAGGGCCAGCAGTTTCGTCGCCGCGTCGGCCACGGCGGCCTCGTCGAGCGGCATCAGCACCTTGCCGTCGGCATCCATGCGCTCCGGCACTTCGAGCCGGTATTCGCGCTCGATCAGGGGACGGAAGGTGCCGCGCAGGCCGTAGGGCTGCGGCCGCGTGCGGCGGCCGAGCTCCAGCACGTCGCGGAAGCCCTTGGTGGTGATCAGCCCGACCCTGGCGATCTTGCGTTCGAGCAGCGCGTTGGTCGTCGTGGTCGTGCCGTGCACGATGGCCTGCAGGATGGCGGGATCGACGCCGGCCGCGGCGAGGGCCGCCATGAAGCCGATCGCCTGGTTGTCGACCGTGGTCGGCACCTTGGCGAGCTTGACCTCGTTGGTGCGGGGATCGACCGCCAGAAGATCGGTGAAGGTGCCGCCGACATCGATGCCGACGGTGAGGGTGCGCAGGGCCATGGCTTCAGGACTCGATCGATTGCTGCTGGGGCGCGTCTCTCCGGTGACGCGTCGTGACCTCCAGGTCCGCACACATCCGTCATCCTGAGCGCAGCATCGCCGAAGCGATGCGTCTCGAAGGATCGGACCAGTCATTGGCGCTTGCCAACCGGCATCGAGACGTGCACTTCGCTGCGCTCCTCAGGATGACATGATGGAGTGCGCCGCTGGTATGACGCGCCGCTGGTCCGGCGAGACCCAAGCGATGATTTTGAGTACGAGGGAAAGAAACATGATCAAACCGAAAGATACTGTTCGCGGAGGGCGGCGTCGGCGGCCAGCTCGGCCATCGAGCCGGCGAAGCGGATCTGGCCCTTTTCGATGATGTAGGCGCGGTCGGCGACCGCCTGGGAGAAATGCAGGTTCTGCTCGGACAGCAGCACGCACAGCCCCTCGCCCTTCAGCATGCGGATCGAGTGCGCCATCTGCTCGACGATGATGGGGGCCAGCCCCTCCGACGGCTCGTCGAGCAGCACGCAGCGCGGATTGCCCATCAGGGTGCGGGCGATGGTGAGCATCTGCTGCTCGCCGCCCGACATGCGCCCGCCCGGCCGCTCGCGCATGGCGGCGAGGTTGGGGAAGAGCGCGAAGAGCCTGTCCTCGGTCCAGGCCGGCGCGCCCGCGCGCGGCGCCTGGCGGCCGACCTCGAGATTCTCGACCACGGTGAGCTCGGTGAAGATGCGCCGCTCCTCGGGCACGTAGCCCAGCCCCAGCCGGGCGATGCGATAGGGCGGCAGCCGGTCGATGCGCTTGCCGGCGAAGCTCACCTCGCCCCGGGCCGGCGGCACCAGCCCCATGATCGCCTTCATCGCCGTCGACTTGCCGGCGCCGTTGCGGCCGAGCAGCGCCACGACCTCGCCGGCCGCCGCCGCCAGCGACACGCCGTGCAGGATATGGGCGCGGCCGTAATAGGCGTGCAGGTCCTTCGACCGCGAGCATCAGTGCGCGCTCCCGAGATAGACCGCGCGCACGTCCGGATTGGCGCGCACCTCGGCGGGCGTGCCGCCGGCGATGAGCTGGCCGCGATCGAGCACGATGATGCGGTCGGCCTGGCCGAAGACCACGTCCATGTCGTGCTCGGTGAACAGCACGGCGATGCTGCGCGCCCGCGCCAGCCGCGCCGTCAGCTCCATCAGCGCGATCCGCTCCCTGGGCGCCATGCCGGCGGTCGGCTCGTCCATCAGCAGCAGGCGCGGCTGGTTGGCCAGCGCCATGGCGAGCTCGACCCGCTTGAGGTCGCCATAGGCCAGCACGCCGCAGGCCCGCTCGGCCTGGTCGAGCATGCCGACCTGATCCAGCAGCGCGTCGGCTTCCGCCTTGAAGGCCGCGCCGAAGCGCTGCAGCAGCGAGCGCAGGCGGCCGGCGTGGGAATAGAGCGCCATCTGCACGTTCTCGCGCACGCGACAGCGAGGCGAAGGTGGCGGTGATCTGGAAGGTGCGGCCGACGCCCAGCCGCCAGATGGCGCGCGGGCGCAGCCCGACGATGTCGCGGCCGCCCAGCCGGACGATGCCGGCATCGGGCGCGAGCTGGCCGTTCAGCATGTTGAAGCAGGTGCTCTTGCCCGCGCCGTTGGGGCCGATCAGCGCCAGCAGCTCGCCCGCGGCGATGGCGAAGGAGACGTCGGCCACGGCCTGCACGCCGCCGAACGTCTTGTGCAGCCCCTCGACCTGCAGCACCGCGCGTCATGCCGCGCTGCCTCGCGGTATCGCCCCGCAAGAGCTTTGAGACCGCCCACGAGACCCTGCGGGAAGAGCAGCACGATCAGCAGGATCAGCCCGCCCATCACCGCGCGCCAGAATTCGGTGCGGCGGGCGACCTCGTCGCGCAGCCAGGTGAAGATCGCCGCCCCCACGACCGGGCCGGCCAGGGTCTCGACGCCGCCCAGCAGCACCATGACCAGCCCGTCGGTCGACTGGCCGATGGAGATGGCCGAGGGCGAGATGCTGCCCTTGGAGAAGGCGTAGACGGCGCCGGCCAGGCCGGCGACCGCGCCGGCCAGCACGAAGGCGGCCCACTGGAAGCCGCGCACGTCGATGCCGATCGCCTCGGCGCGCAACGGCGAATCGCGGCCGGCGCGCAAGGCGTAGCCGAAGGGCGAGAACAGCACGCGCCACAGCAGGGCGATGCCGGCGCCGCAGAGGGCGAGCGCCAGATAGTAGTAGATCGTCTTGCCGGCCAGCCAGGCCGAGGGCCAGATGCCGAACAGGCCGTTGCTGCCGCCGGTGAAGGCATCCCACTGGAAGACGATCGACCAGCTGATCTGCGCAAAGGCCAGGGTCAGCATGGCGAGATAGACGCCGCTCAGGCGCACGCAGAACCAGCCATAGACCACGGCGAAGGCGCCGGCGGCGAGCGGCGCGAGCACCAGCGCCGCCTCCATCGGCAGGCCGGCGCGCTTCAGCAGCAAGCCGGCGGCATAGGCGCCGAGGCCGAAATAGGCGGCATGGCCGAACGACACCATGCCGGCCGGCCCCATGATGAAGTGCAGGCTGACGGCGAACAGAGCGAAGCAGAAGATGTCGGTCAGCAGGATGGTGCCGTAGCGGTCGGTCAGCAGCGGCACGACCAGAAGCAAGGCGAGCCAGACCACCGCGAACGTCCACGACGGCGCGCGCAAGCGGTGGCGGATCGGCCGCCAGCCGCTGCGCGGCCTGCGGCTTGCCCAGCAGGCCGAAGGGCCGCACCACCAGCACCAGCGCCATGATCAGGAACTCGACCACCAGGGTGAGCTTGGAGAACGAGATCTCGATACCGAACCAGTGCACCGTGCCGATGCCGATGCAGAAGGCCTTGGCGACGCCGATCAGGATGGCGGCCAGGAACGCCCCGCCGATGCTGCCCAGGCCGCCGACCACGGTGATGACGAAGGCGTCGGCGATGACGGCGAGGTCGAGGTCGAGATTGGCCGGCTCGCGCGGGATCTGCAGCGCGCCGCCCAGTCCGGCCAGCACCGAGCCGACGAAGAACACGGAGGTGAAGAGCTTGGCCTGGTCGACGCCCAGCGCGCCCACCATCTCGCGGTCCTGCGTCGCCGCCCGCACCAGCGCGCCCCAGCGCGTGCGGGTGAGCAGCAGCCACAGGAGCGCCAGCACCACCGGGCCGATGGCGATCAGCAGCAGGTCGTAGGCCGGGATGCGCTTGCCCAGGATCTCGACCGCCATCGACAGGCCGGGCGCGCGTGGCCCGACGAGATCCTCGGGCCCCCAGGCGAAGAGCGCGGCGTCCTTGATCACCAGCACGACGGCGAAGGTCGCCAGCAGCTGGAACAGCTCCGGCGCGCGGTAGATGCGGCGCAGGACCAGCACCTCGATCAGCACGCCGACCAGGCCGACGGCGAGTGCCGCCAGGGCGACCGCGCTCCAGAAGCCCAGCGGCGTCCGCCCGAGCGCCTCGATCAGCGTGTAGGCGCCGTAGAGACCCAGCATGTAGAGCGAGCCGTGCGCGAAATTCACGATCCGCGTCACGCCGAAGATCAGCGACAGGCCGGCCGACACCAGGAACAACGACGAAGCGGCGGCCAGCCCGTTCAGGAGCTGGATGACGATGCTGGCGAAGGTCACGTCAGGTCATGCGGACTGTTGAGCCCCTTCGTTCCCCAGCTTCGCTGGAGGTGGCCAGACGGGCCGGAGGTGTCATGAGCAACCGTGATGGTGCTCATGACCCCTCCGCCCACTGCGCGGTCACCTCCCCTAGCGCGGGAGCGCCGCGAAGGGACACGGAAAGCGCTGATCATCAATTGGCCGGCCTCATCTTCTTCACTTCGGCATCCGACGGCAGCGCATCCTTGCCGTCGACGAAGCGCCAGTCCTTCATGTAGCCCTTGCCGTCCTTGACGCCGATGCGGCCGACATAGGCGCCCATGGTCGACTGATGGTCGATCGGGCGGTATTCGACCTCGCCGAACGGCGTCAGGACCTTCAGGCCGCTGGCGGCCGCGATCAGCTTGTCCTGATCGAGCGAGCCCGCCTTCTTGATGGCCGCGACCGCCGACATCACCGTCGAATAGCCGACGACGGAGCCGAGCCGCGGGTAGTCCTTGTACTTGGCCTCGTAGGCGTTGAGGAACCTGGTGTGCTCGGGCGTCTTGATCTCGCTCCACGGATAGCCGGTGACGTACCAGCCGACGGGCGCCTCCTCCTTCAGGGGATCGAGATATTCAGGCTCGCCGGCCAGGAGGTTGAAGACCTCGACGCCCTTGAAGATGCCGCGCTGCTGGCCTTCGCGCACGAACTTGGCGAGATCGGCGCCGAACAGCGACGAGAAGATCGCATCGGGCTTGGCGTCGGCGAGCGCCTGCGCCACCGCACCGGCGTCGATCTTGCCGAGCGGCGTGGCCTGCTCGGCCACGAACTCGACGCCGGGCTGCTTCTCCTTCATCAGCTTCTTGAACGCCGCCGTCGCCGACTGGCCGTACTCGTAGTTGGGATAGACGATCGCCCAGCGCTTCTTGTTGAGCTTGACCGCGTCGGGGATGAGCATCGCCGTCTGCATGTAGGTCGAGGCGCGCAGGCGGAAGGTGTAGGGATTGCCCGACTCCCAGACGATCTTGTCGGTCAGCGGTTCGGCGGCGATGAACAGCACCTTGCGCTGCTTGGCGAAGTCGGCGACGGCGAGGCCGACATTGGACGGGAAGGTGCCGATCAGGATCGAGGCCCCCTCGCGGCTCAGCAGCTCCTCGGCGACGCGCACCGCGTCGCCGGGATTGCCGTTGTCGTCGCGGCTGATGACCTCGATCTTGCGGCCGAGCACGCCGCCCGCCGCATTGACCTCCTCGACCGCCAGCTCCCAGCCCTTCTTGTAGGGTTCGAGGAAGGCCGGAAAGACCTTGTAGCTGTTGAGCTCACCGATCTTGATCGGCGCCTGCGCGGCAGCCGGCCCGGCCAGCGACAGCGCGACCAGCGCCGCAGTGCCGGCGAGCCATTGATTACGGGTCAGCATGATATCCCCTTCCGTTGAAAAACGAACTTCCCCTTGGCCGACCCTAGCGAGCCCGGCCCGTACACGACAAGCGCTCACGACGCGAAAGAAGAGCGTGCCTGGATGCCCCAGTGCCCGTCCTGGCGAGTCACGATGTAGATCGTCTCGAAGCGGCCGATCAGCGATCCATCCGCCCGCCAGCGGCTGAACGCCACCTTCAGATGCACCTTGTCCGACCCGACATGGATCGGCGTGCGGTCGTCCCACTGGCTCCTCGCCCAGCCGTCGCCGGCCCGGGCCACGAAGTCCGCGAGCTTGTAGTCGCCGTGATTCGGCCAGACCACCACCTTGCCGCCCGCCAACCGCACATGCGGGAAGTTGCAGGCGGCGTTGACCGCGGCCTCATCGCCGCGATTGAGGCCTGCCATATAGGCATCGAGGGCACCGAGTGCCGAAGCCAGGGAATCACCCATCAGTCGCGCTTCTTCCTCTACAAATGACGCTCGACATCCATGCGCTGATGCAGGATGCGGACCACAACGATGCCTGTCGTGGTCGCTCGATAGAACAACACGTGCGAGCCGACGGGATATCGGCGATAGCCGGGGCGCACGTCATCGCATGTCCGTCCGACCTTCGGATCCGTCGCCACAGCATCTACAGCCGCCTTGATGAGCCGAAGATAAATTCCAGCCTGTCGTTCGCCCCAGTGCTCAACCGTGTAGTCCCAAATATCGTCGATGTCCGCCCGCGCACGGGGAGAGACGATGAATCGCATCCCCGGAGACTTACCGCTTGGGCCGACGTTTGCGCTTCCCGGCTATGAACGCCTCGAAGTCGAAGGGCGCGGCAGCACCGCTAGCTTCGCCCTCCTCGAGAGCGGCGCGTAGCGCCGTCAGCTTTGCTTCCTGCTCTTCGAGCAATCGAAGCCCCGCGCGAACGACGTCGCTCGCCGAGCCATAGCGGCCTTGCTCCACCTTTTCATCGATGAAGCTGCTGAAATGTTCGCCAAGGCTGAAGGACGTATTTTTGCCCATTATCAGCTCCCGCTGCCGTGGGTACCAAAATTTGGTATCAAGCTGAGACGACCTTTTCAAGGCGGGATTGCGCGTCAATACGCCAATCCCCCCGTAGCGACAGCGCCGCGCCTTCAATCAGGCCGCAGAGCCTGAGCCGCCGCGCTTCGGCCGCACCTCGGTTCAACGCTTCATCCACAAGATCGAGCGGCAGAGCCCCGACGGCAACCGTCACCGGCAAGATCGCCAAGGTCGCTGTCGGGATCGAGTTCACACGCGGGTCGTCGTTCGATGGCGGGATGGTCGACGTTCACGGCATTGGCGATCAGGGTCGCGGCGGCGTCGGCTGCAGCGGCCGTCCGGGCCAACACGGTCGCCGAATCGGCGATGCCGAGGGAAAAGGAACGCCCGCCGCGGCCCGAGGTCGCGATGCCGCGCACGGGCTGGTCCCAGGCAAGGCGCGCCACGCCGTCGAGCGCCGAGGCGAAGATTCCGGCGCGCAACTCGTGGCCCGGCGTGAGATGGATCGCGATGTCTCCACCATCGTTCACATAGGCCTTGTCGAGCGCGCGGCCCTGCATCAGTGCCTGCAGCATCTCGTCGGCCACGGCACCCGCCACCGCCGCCATCGGCGTTATGTAGACGGCGCGGTGCGGCCACACGGCCTCGGCCATGCGCCGCGCCACCGGACCGTGCAGCAGCGGATAGGCGTCTCTCACGGGACGGCGCAAGGTCGGCAGCTCGCGCACGAGAGTCGGCAAGATGTCGGCGAAGCGGTCGACGGCCTGGCCGTAGGCGCGCTCGACTTCGTGCGCGGCGCCGAACGCCTCGACGATCAGGTCGATCGGCCCGTGCTGCAGGTGCAGCCTGCCGTCGGGCAGGCGGGCGGCGACGGCGCTCATTGGCCGTTCTCGTCGACGCGCACCTTGCCGCCGCGCGCCAGCACCTCCTCGAGCGTGACGGCGCGCGAGGCGTAGCCGCCCAGGGCCGCGTAGTCGTCGGCGCGCAGGGTGAACTCGATCGGCGCCACCAGCGCCGGCGTCGGCACGTAGCCGAAGGATTTCTCCGGCATCTTCGACACGTCGACCATCAGGGTGATGCCGCCGCCCGGCCAGACATAGGCCGGCACGCCGCCCAAGGTGACCTTGGTCAGCGTGTCGCGCACCGAGCGGGTCAGCCGCACCGGGTTCTCGGTGACGCCGGCGCGCAGCGAACCGCCGGCGCCGGCCATGAACAGCACGGTGCAGAGCGCCGGCTCGCAATTCTCGGCGATGCGCTCGACGACGAGCCGCACCGGCGCGGGCATCGCGGCGGGCTGCGGCTTCAGGTCGCCGTCGAGCTCGAACCACGCCGAATGCTCGCCCGTGGTCGAGACCATCAGGAGCTTCAGCCCGGGCCAGGCCTGCTTGGGATCGATCCGCTCGATGATCTCCAGCGGATCGGCGACGTTGGTGCCGCCCCAGCCCAGGCCGGGATCGGCGACCTGGAAATAGCGGCCGGGCGTCGACCGGCGGCCGCGCACGCGGATGCCGGCCGGCTTCATGTCGAGGAAGCGGCCGCCCTGGTGCTCGCTCAGGACGCCGGTGATGTGGTCGTCGACCACGATCACCTCGTCGACATGGTCCTTCCATTGCGGCGCGAACATGCCGATGGCGGCCGAGCCGCAGCCGACCCGCATGCGCTCCTCGAGCGTGCCGTTGACGATGGGCGGCCGGTCGGCCTGCACCACCACGGTCGAGCCGCCATCGATCGAAAGCTCGACCGCCTCGCGATTGCAGAGCGCCAGCAGCGCCTCGCAGGTGACGACGCCTTCCTTCTTGCTGCCGCCGGTCAGGTGGTGCACGCCGCCCAGCGACAGCATCTGCGAGCCGTACTCGGCCGTGGTGACGTGGCCCACCGCCTCGCCCTTCACCCGCACCGCCGCCTGTTCGGGGCCGAGATAGCGGTCGGTGTCGATCTTCACCTTCGCGCCGCAGTAGCTGAAGATGCCCTCGGTCACGACCGTGACCATGTCGACGCCGTCGTGCTTCGACGACACGATGAAGGGCGCGGGCTTGTAGTCGGGATAGGTCGTGGTGGCGCCGATGCCGGTGACGAAGGCGCCCTCGCCCTTGCCGAGCTCGCCGCGCCACGCGGCGCTGCCCTCGACGAAGGCGACGCGCGCCAGGTCGGGCTTGGCCAGCAGCACCATCGGATCGACGCGCACCAGCTTGCCGTCCTCGTTGGCGTAGCGATCGCAGGCGCCGGCGCGGCCGGGCCGGATGCGGCACAGCACGGGGCAGGCGTCGCAGCGCACGATGCCGGCGCCTTTCTCGGCCGCGCTGAGCGCGATGTCGTCGCTCATGGCCTGGTCCTCCTCTCAGCGCCCTCTCCCCCGCTGCGCGGCGGAGAGGGATTCTGAGCGGATCGGGAAGAATTCTTGAGGATGGCCGCGCGCAAGCGGTGCGGCAACAGGGGAACGCGTGTCGTGCGCACGCCGGTCGCGTGATGGACCGCGCCCAGGATGGCGGGCGCCGTCGGCACCAGGCCGGGCTCGCCCACGCCCTTGGCGCCGGACGGACCGAGCGGCTCGCGATCCTCGATCAGGATGCAGTCGATCTCGGGCACGTCGCCGATGGTGGGGATCAGATAGTCGTGCAGGTTCTCGGTGCGGCCCGGGAGATACTCCTCCATCAGCGCCAGCCCCAGCCCCTGGGCGATGCCGCCCTGGATCTGGCCCTCGACCAGCGTCGGGTTGATCGCCTTGCCGACATCGTGGGCGGCCACGACGCGCAGCACTTTCACGGTGCCGAGCTCGATATCGACCTCGACCGTCGCCATCTGCGCCGCGAAGGCATAGGTGGCATAGGGCACGCCCTGGCCGTTGGCGTCGAGCGGCGTGGTCGGCGGGTCGAAGGTGCCCTCGCCCATCAGCGCGCCGGCGCTTGCCAGGTCGATCGTGCGCACCTCGCCGCCGTCGCGCACCGTGAGCCTGGCGCCGTCGAGCGACAGCGCGGCATCCGGTCCGGCATTGGCCAGGCGCAGGATCTGCTGGCGCAGGTCGCGGCCGGCGCGCTCGGCCGCCATGCCCGAGACGAAGGTCTGGCGCGACGCCGAGGTCTTGCCGGCATCGGCCGTGAGATCGGTGTCGCCGGCGACCAGCGCGACCTGCGCGGCGGGCAGGCCCACCGCGTCGGCCGCGATCTGGGTCATGATGGTGTTGGAGCCCTGCCCGATATCGACCGCGCCGCTGTAGAGCGTCAGCGTGCCGGCCGGCGACAGGCCCACGCGCATGTGCGAGGGATTGGACATCGAGGTGTTGCCGATGCCGTACCACATGCAGGCGATGCCGACGCCGCGGCGCCTGGCTCCCGCCGTGAGATTGAACGCGGCGACTTCGGCCTGCGCCTTCCGCCAATGCGGGCGGAGCGCGTCGAGGCATTGGGCGAGGCCGGCGGAATGGGCGAGCGTCTGGCCCGTCGCCGTGGTGTCGCCGGCGCGCAAGGCGTTCTTGTGACGGAACTCCAGCCGGTCGATGCCGAGCCTGTCGGCCAGCTCGTCGATCAGGGCCTCGTGGGCGATGGCGGCCTGCGGCACGCCGAAGCCGCGGAAGGCGCCGGCGGGCGGGCCGTTGGTGAAGAACGCCTCGCCCCAGCTCCGCACGTTGGGCACGGCATAGGGCCCCATGGCGTGAACCGGCACCCTGTTGGCGACGGTCGGGCCCCACGAGGCATAGGCGCCGGTGTCGAAGGTCGCCGTCACGTCGCAGGCGAGCAGCTTGCCGTCGGCATCGCAGCCGAACCTGGCCGTGACCCGGGCGGGATGGCGCTTGGTGCTGGCGGCCATGCTTTCGGGCCTGGTGTAGACGCAGGCGACAGGACGGCCGAGCTTCCAGGCCGCCAGCGCCACCAGCGGATGGAGCGACAGATCGAGCTTGCCGCCGAAGCCGCCGCCGCAGGCGGTGGGCACGATGCGCACCGCCTCGGGCCGGAGCCGCATCACGCTCGCGACCTCGTCGCGATTCATGTAGGGCGTCTGGGTCGTGACATGGACCTCGATGCGATCGCCCACCCTCCGGGCCCAGCCCGCCTCGGGCTCGATATAGGCATGCTCGACGAAGGCCGTCTCGAACACGCCCTCGGCCACCGCGGCACAGCTCGCGAAGGCCAAGGCGACATCGCCGCGCCGCACGCCGCCATCCAGCAGCAGGTTCCCGGGCTTGTCGGCCTGCACCAAAGGCGCATCGGCGGCCGTCGCGGCGTCGATGCCGAACAGCGGCGGCTCGGGCATCCAGGCTGATCGGCACGTCGCCGTCGCGGATGGCGAGCACCTCGGCGCGCTCGCCGACCAGCGCGACGACCGCCTCGCCGCGATAGCGCACCTGGCCGTCGGCCAGCACCGGCTGGTCCTTGATGTCGGGATAGATGCCGAAGCCGTTGAACGGCACGTCGGCTGCCGTCAGCACGGCGGCCAGCCGCCGGCGAAGCGGCGCCAGATCGCCCAGCGCGAAGCGCGCCCGCGCGTGCGGCGAGCGCACCACGCGGATCCACAGCGCATCGGCCGGAACCCCGTCGGCGCCGAAGACGTCGCGTCCCGTGACCTTGGCCATCCCGTCGACCCGGGCGATGCGCGCGCCGACCGCGGCGCCGGCCGGCGGCGCGGCCGGCAGCGGCGTCGCCGCCGTCCATGACGGCGTCGACGATCTTGCCGTAGCCGGTGCAGCGGCAGAGCACGCCGCCCAACGCGTCCTCGACCTCGGCGCGATTGGGCCGCGACTTCCGCCGCAGCAGGTCCTCGGCCGCCATCAGCATGCCCGGCGTGCAGATGCCGCACTGGGCGGCGCCATGGGCGAGGAAGGATTTCTGCAGCGCGTTCAGCGCGCCGTTGCCGTCGCCGAGCCCCTCGACCGTCTCGACCCGCCGGCCGTCGACCTGGCCCATGGCCACCAGGCAGGAACAGATCTGCCGTCCGTCGAGCAGCACCGTGCAGGCGCCACAGTCGCCCGCGTCGCAGCCGACCTTGGTGCCGGTGTGACCGAGATCGTCGCGCAGCGCCGCCGCCAGCCGGGTGATCGGAGGACCGCTCCAGGCGGCCGCTTGGCCATTCAGGGTGAAGGCCACCTTCATGGCGCGAAACCCTCCAGCAGGCGGCGCAGCAGGGTGACGACGACATCGCCGCGGTAGCCCGCGCTGCCGCGCACATCATCGATCGGAGACAGCGGCGCGAGCTGCGAGGCGTCGACCCGATCGGCGAGACGCCCATCGAGCGGCGCGCTCGGCAAGGGCTGCCTCCAGCGCCGGCAGGCGCTCGGCGACCGGCGAGCAGGCGCCGACGGCAATCCTGGCGGACACGACACGGCCGTCGGCAATCTCGAGGGTCGCCGCCGCCATGGCGATGGAGATCACGAGATAGCGCCGGGCGCCGAGCTTCAGGAAGGCGCTGCGTGCATCGTGCTCCGGACGTGGGATGTGGATGGCGACCAACAGTTCGCCCGGCGCCAAGGCGGTCCGCCGGGCGCCGGTTATGAATTGCCGCAGCGGCAGGCAGCGACGGCCCGTCGGACCTGCGATCTCGACCTCGGCGTCGAGGGCGAGCAGGCAGGGCACGCCGTCGGCCGCCGGCGAGGCGTTGCAGAGATTGCCGGCGAGCGTCCCCGCATTCTGGATCTGCCGGCCGCCCACTTCGCGGGCGGCCTGCTTCAGGCCGTCGAACAGCGGCGGCAGATCGGCCTCGATCAACTCACTCCAGCTGGTGGTCGCACCCAGCCGCCAGCCCGAAGCATCTGCCGCCAGGCCGCGCAGCGCCGCAATGCCGCTGATATCGAGCACATCCTCATGGATCGAACGGCCGACCCGCGCCGGGTAGAAATCGGTGCCTCCGGCCAGCACGGTGTGCGGCCGGGCGAGGGCGGCAAGCGCTTCTTCGAGACGGTGAGGACGGAGATAGGCACCCATGTCGTTCGTGTACGCACGATGCCATACGCACCTTGCGAGTCAACGAAAAGTCGCCCTCCAGATGGCGACGTAAAATCATCTTACAGGCGACGGCGTCAAACGATCTTGGAGAGCAGTTCCATAAGCAGGCGCTGTTCCTGCACGGTGAGCGGCTTCAACGTCTCGCGCGATACGGCCGGTCCGTTGATCAGGAGCTTGTTCACCGAACGCTGGCCCTCGGTCGTGAGGCTGAGCAGGGTGCGGCGTGCGTCGCCGGGATCGGGACGCGAATCGACCAGCCGGCGTTCCTTGAGCCGCCGCACGACGCCCTGCATCGTCGCCTTGTCCATGCCGACGAGACGGCCGAGCAGGTTCTGCGAGAGTTCGGTGTATTCGTTCAGCTTCACCATGCTGGAGTACTGGGTCGGCGTGATGTTGGGATCGCCGATCGAGACCTGGAAGATGGCACTGGCGCGTTGGTGCGCGCGCCGCAGCAGATAACCGATTTGCTCTTCGATGCGGTAGGGCCTTGATGCCGGGCTTGATGCCGGCTTCTGCTCTTGCTGCTTTCTTGCGACGTTGCTTCGCATCGCCCCCGCCTCTGCTTGGTCCTTGGCTACACCGGTCGCGCGCGTCGCACAACGGTCTCATAACACCCGTCGACTGAGGTGAAATGAGTCTGCCCCTTGACTCATACACGCCGACGCGGCAGCGCGCGTACCGTCAGTTCCCTGCAACGCGCCGCTCGTACCCCACCCAGAACGGCTCGCGCAGCTCCTTGCGCTTGATTTTTCCGACCGGAGTCTTGGGCAAGGGATCGTGCCGCAGCACGACCTTGCCCGGTCGCTTGTAGTTGCCGAGATGAACGGAACAGAGCTCGACAAGTTCCTTCTCTGTCACTGATGCTTTCGCTTTGACGCACACGACCGCGCACGGCGTCTCGCCCCATCGCGCATCGGGGACGCCGAACACGGCAACCTCGATGACGTCGGGATGGGCCGCGATCACGTTCTCCAGTTCCGCCGGATAGATGTTGAAGCCGCCGGAGATCACCATGTCGTCGGCGCGGTCGAGCATGTAGAGGTAGCCGTTCTCGTCGAGACGCCCCACGTCGCCCGTCTTCACCCAGCCATCGACGATCCGTTCGGCGGTCGCCTGCGGGTTGTTCCAGAAGCCCTGCATCTGTCCTTCGGTCTTGGCCACGATCTCGCCGGTCGCGCCGGGCGGCACCGGCTTGTTGTCCTCGTTCCAGATTTGAATCTGCGCGAAGGGCAAGGGCATGCCGCAGGCGCGCAGCGGCTGCGAGCCGGGGACGTCCTCGGCGAACCATTGCCGCGGGCCCATCATCGCAACAGGTAGTACCTCGGTCTGCCCGTACCCCTGATACATGGCGTCCCCGAAGATCTCGTGGGCCTTGAGCGCCGTCTCGTCGGAGATCGGCGCGGCCGACACCATCATGCATTTGAGGTCGGGGAACCTGGCCTCCTCGATGCCGGGGAGTCGGTTAATGGCGTTCAGGATCGTCGGCACCATGAACATGTAGCCGATGCGTTCGGCCTTCATGAGAGCGAGCAGGCCGGCCGGATCGAACCTCTCGGCCATGACGTTGCGCCCGCCGCCCAGCCATATCGGCGTGAAGAGATAGCCCGAGCCATGGCTGATCGGCGCGAGATGCAGGCAGGCATCGCCCGGCTCGACCGGCGGGTAGAGATAGAACCAGTCGCGACCGGCAGCGAGCCAGGCCCGGTGGGTATAGGCGACACCCTTGGACTTGCCGGTCGTGCCGCCGGTGTGACGGATGATGAAATAATCATCCGGATCGATGACGGGATCCGGATCGATCGCCGACTGGCGCTCCAGCCACGCCTCGTAGCCCGCGTCGCGCACCAGCACCTGCTCAAGATCCGGCAATTCGCCGCGAAGCGCCTCGATCTCGGTTGCGTATTTTTCTCCAACCACGACGGCGCGGCAGCCGGTGTGGGCCAGCATGTGGACGTGGCTGTCCCGGGCATTGCGCGGATAGAGCGGCACGCGCACCAGGTTGGCGATGGCTGTCCCCAGGAAAAAATCGGCGGATTCCAGCGTGTTGTCCTCGAGCACGCCGACGCGGTCCTGCGCCTTGAGCCCGAGGGCCAGGAGACCGTTGGCCAGGCGCACGCCGCGATCCCAGGCCTGGGCGAACGTGAGCCGCCGCCCGCCGGCGGCGACCGCCTCGCGGCGGGCGTTGTAGCGCGCGGCGCTGCGCATCTGGCTGCGCACGTCCATGAATCTCCTCCCCTGTTTTGCGCCGCAGTTTCCGACGGCGTGACGCCAAGTCAAGGCGGTGGCAGTCTCGCGCCCTCGCCACAGACAGGACAGAAAATGGCCGGCGCGCTCGAAGGCATCAGGATCGTCGACCTCACCAACATCATCCTCGGGCCCTACGGCACCATGCTGCTGGCCGACCAGGGCGCCGACGTGATCAAGGTCGAGGCGCCGGAGGGCGACGCGGTGCGCCATATCGGCAAGCCCGGCAAGACACCCGGCATGGGTCCGACCTACCTCTACGTGAACCGCAACAAGCGCTCGCTCTGCCTCGACCTCAAGGACAAGGCGGCGCGGGCCGCCCTGCTCAAGGTCGTCGAAGGCGCCGATGCTTTTGTCCATGCGCTGCGGCCGCAGGCCATCGAGGGGCTGGGGCTGGGCTACGAAGCGATCCGCAAGATCAAGCCCGACATCGTCTATGTCGGCGCCTATGGCTATTCGGCCGATGGTCCCTATGGAAAACTGCCGGCCTACGACGACGCCATCCAGGCCCGCTTCGGCATCGCCGACCTGATGGGCCGGGCCGCCGGCGACGATATTCCGCGCTATCCGCCGACCATCCTCGCCGACAAGACGGTCGGCCTCACCTTTGCTTTCTCCACGCTGAGCGCCCTGATGCACCGCCAGCGCACCGGGGAGGGCCAGTTCGTCGAGGTGCCGATGTTCGAGACCATGGCCGCCTGGCTGATGGTCGAGCATCTGTGGGAGCGCACCTTCAGCGACCAGGGCGAGGTCGGCTATACGCGGCTGCTGGCCCGCACCCGCAAGCCGTTCCGCACCCTGGACGGCTGGATGGCGATCCTGCCCTACAACGACAAGCACTGGAGCAACTTCTTCGAGATCGTCGGCCGGCCCGAGGTGCTGAAGGATCCGCGCTATTCGACCCTCAATGCCCGCTCCCTGCACATCAACGACATGTACGCCATGGTCGAGGCGCTGGCGCCCAGCCGGACCACGGCCGAATGGGTTCAAGCTCCTGGACAAGGCGCAGATCCCCAACGCGCCGGTGTCGCGTCCGGCCGACCTGTTCGACGACCCGCACCTCGTCTGGCGCCAGCTCTTCAGGAAGTACCCGCATCCCAGCGAGGGCGAGATCATGATGGTCGAGCCGCCGATGCGCATGAGCCGCACCCCGCCCGCCATCCGCACCATGGCGCCGCTGCAGGGCGCCGATTCGCGGTCGGTGCTGGCGGAAGCCGGCGTGAGCGCGGCCGAGATCGAGGCGCTGAAGACGTCCGGCGCGCTTATCGAGCCGTAACGGCGAGTTCGGCCGCCGCCAGATCCTCCAGCGCCGCACCGACCGACTTGAACAGGGTGATGCTGGTGGCGTCGCCGGGCAGCCGCCCGGCCTGCTGGCCGCGCGCCAGCTCGAACAGGTCGCCGATCACGTCATCCTCGTCGAGCGTGCCGTTGGCCAGCGGCTGGACGATGTCGCCACCCTCCTTCAGGGCGCCAGCGCGGGTGTCGACATAGACCCGGGCACGCCCGACGGCCTTGTCGTCGCTTTCGCGCATCTCGGGCGTATAGGCCCCCACCAGATCGAGGTGCTGGCCCTCGCGGAGGCAATCGCCCTCGACGAGGGGAGTCCTGGAAAGGGTGGCGCAGGAAATGATGTCGGCTGCGCTGACGGCTTGCCTGCGGTCGGCGACGGCATGAACGGCGATCGGCCGCCCGAGCATGCGGGGCAGCGAATCGCCCAGTTCCCTGGCGAGATCTTGCGCCCTGTCCGGATGGCGGCCCCAGATCGCGACCTCCTGGAGAGGCCGCACCTTGGCGTGCACGCGGACGAGCTGGGGCGCCAGGGCACCCGTGCCGATCATCAGCAGCCGCCGGGAATTGGGCCGCGACAGGTAGCGCGAGGCCAGCCCCGAGGCGCAGGCGGTGCGCCGCTTGGTCAGCATGCTGCCGTCGAGCAGCGCCAGCGACGCGCCCGTCGCCCCGTCGAGCAGCAGGTACTGACCGTAGATCGAGGGCAGCGCCCGCTTGCCGTTGTCGGGGAAGACCGTGACCACCTTGACGCCAAGATGGCTCGAGGCGCCGCGCGTCCAGGCCGGCATCAACAGCAGGGTGGCATCGGCCGAACCGGGTCCGGTCGGCTCGGCCAAGGTGTGATGATGGCGCGGCGGCATCTCGCAGCCGGCACGAAACAGTGCCTCGAGGCGGTCGATCAGGGTGAGATCGTCGAGGGCAGCGTCGACCTCGGCGGCCGAAAAGATTCTCAAGAGAAGGGGCCGCGCGTGGCGGACGACGACAGTTCGGGCGCGACCAGCGCGCTCTGGCGCTCGATCGCCTTCTGATCGCGGGCGGCCGGGCCGGCGCTCACGGTGGGCGGCACGGCGGCAGCGGCGGTCTGGCGCAAACGCTGGTTCTCCCGGTCCAGCCGCGCCGCCTCGCCGCTCGCCTGGCGTGCGCGCCGACGGTGATGGCGGGCGACCCACCAGCCCATGCCCAGCCCTACGAGCACGCCCAGCAGCAGCAGCAACACGACCAGCAGATAGAGCGGCAGCTCGACGACATGCGGCAGCGGCCACAAGGTGAGCTGCACGTGCTGGGTGTTGCTGACCGCGATCAACACGCCGATCAGGACGAAGAGCAGGAACAGGGCGCGGGAGAGGATCTTCATGCGATGGGCAGCATGCCACAGCGTGACGGAGGGAAGCGAGAGTCCGCTCTTCATCGGACCGCGGGCCTCGGCCACTTCCAGCGCGGGCTACTCCCGCGAGTGCCGCTTGAGCTACTTCTTGTCGTCCGGCTTGTCGCTCGCAGGCTCGGCCGGCGCCAGGCCCGCCGCCCGCGCGGCTTCCTTGTTGAGGCGGTCGCGCAGGTCCTTGCCCGTCTTGAAATAAGGCACGCGCTTGGAGGCCACCGCGACCTGCTCGCCGGTGCGCGGATTGCGCCCCGTACGCGGCTCGCGCTTCTTCACGGAAAACGCTCCGAAGCCGCGCAATTCGACGCGATGCCCGCCGGCCAGCGCCTTGGAGATTTCATCGAAGACCGTGGCGACGATCCGCTCGACATCCCTTTGATAGAGATGAGGATTCCGGGCCGCCAGGCGGGCAATAAGCTCCGACTTGGTCATTGCCGTCATTTTAGCGCAAAAAGTCGCAGGGTCAAGCCTAAGCCATTGAAACCAAAAGAAAAGCGCCCGCAGGGCGCCTCAGGCGAGGCGCCCCCACGAAAAAGGCCGGCCCATTGCGGGGCCGGCCTTTTCAGCGGTCGCCTCCGGCGACCTTATTTCTCTTCTTCTTCTTCCTCGTCGTCGCCCTTCTTCTGGGCCCGGCTGAGCGCCGCACCCAGGATGTCGCCCAGGCTGGCGCCCGAGTCGGACGAGCCGAAATCGGCCATCGCCTTCTTCTCCTCGTCGAGCTCACGCGCCTTGACCGACAGCACGACCCGGCGCGAGGCCTTGTCGATGTTGGTGATCTTGGCGTCGAGCTTGTCGCCGATGGCGTAGCGGTCGGGACGCTGCTCGGAGCGGTCGCGGGAGAGCTCCGACTTGCGGATGAAGCCCGGGATGCCGTCCTGCACCGTGACGTCGATGCCGTTGTCCTGGATGCCGGCCACGATGACGGTGACCACATCGCCCTTCTTGGCGACGGCGCCGACCTTCTCGAACGGGTCGTTGGCGAGCTGCTTGATGCCGAGCGAGATGCGCTCCTTGTCCATGTCGACGTCGAGGACCTTGACCTTGACCTGGTCGCCCTTCTTGAAGTCGCGGATGGCTTCGTCGCCCGCCTTGTCCCACGACAGGTCGCTGAGATGGACCATGCCGTCGATGTCGCCGGGCAGGCCGACGAACAGGCCGAACTCGGTGATGTTGCGGACTTCGCCTTCCAGCTCGGTGCCCGACGGATACTGCTCGGCGAAGCTTTCCCACGGGTTGGCCATGCACTGCTTGAGGCCGAGCGAGATGCGGCGCTTGGACATGTCGACATCGAGCACCATCACTTCGACCTCCTGCGAGGTCGAGACGATCTTGCCCGGGTGGACGTTCTTCTTGGTCCAGCTCATTTCGCTGACATGGACCAGGCCTTCGACGCCCGGCTCCAGCTCGACGAAGGCGCCGTAGTCGGTGATGTTGGTGACGCGGCCCTTGAGCTTGAGCCCGACCGGGTACTTGGCGCCGGCGCCATCCCACGGATCGCTCATCAGCTGCTTCATGCCGAGCGAGATGCGCTGCGTCTCGGGATTGAAGCGGATGACCTGAACCTTGACCTGCTGGCCGATGGTCAGCGCTTCCGACGGATGGTTGATGCGCTTCCAGGCGATGTCGGTGACGTGCAACAGGCCGTCGACGCCGCCCAGATCGACGAAGGCGCCGTAGTCGGTGATGTTCTTGACGACGCCGTCGAGCACCTGGCCCTCCGACAGCGCACCCATCAGGCGCGTGCGGTCCTCGGCGCGGGTCTCTTCCATGACGGCGCGGCGCGACACGACGATGTTGCCGCGGCGGCGATCCATCTTGAGGATGGCGAACTGCTGGGCCTGGCCCATCAGGGGGCCGACATCGCGCACCGGGCGGACATCGACCTGGCTGCCCGGCAGGAAGGCCACGGCGCCGGAAAGATCGACAGTGAAGCCGCCTTTGACACGACCGAAGATCGTGCCCATGACGCGTTCCTGGTCGTTGAATGCCTTCTCGAGCAGGGTCCAGGCTTCCTCGCGGCGCGCCTTGTCGCGCGACAGGACGGCCTCGCCCTCCTTGTTCTCCATGCGATCGACGAAGATGTCGATCACGTCGCCTTCCTTCACTTCCGGCGCGCCCATTCCCCCGTTGGAGAACTCGCGCAGGGCGACGCGGCCCTCGGACTTGAGGCCGACATCGATGGTGACGAAATCGTTGGCGATGCGGATGACCGTCCCCTTGACGACCGATCCTTCGAAACTCGTCGAACCGCCCAGCGATTCGTCGAGAAGTGCTGCGAACTCGGAGCTAGACGTGTCGTTCGCGGGTTTACGCAGGGCGCTGCCCTTGGCCATTCAAACTCTCCTTCATCGATCCCGGGCGAACGCTGCCGCCCGTCGGCCAACCGGTTAAGTCCGGCGGATCCACTGCCTGTTGAAACACCGACGCCCGGACGACACGCCCGTTCGCAATCGCCGCTGAAAGTCTTCGATCCACCGGCGGCGATTTACGGCCCGGAGGATCGAAAGCCCTTGCGCGCTATGAACGCCAAAGCTGCGGCGAAGGCCGCATCGGCATCCATGTCGCTGGTATCGAGAAGGTAAGCATCGGGTGCGGCTTTAAGAGGTGCAGCCGCCCGTTCGCTGTCGCGACGGTCCCGCTCCGCCATCTCGGCAAGAACGCGCGGTTTTATAGTGTCCACCCCACGCCCGCGCAACTCCTGGTACCGCCGCTCGGCTCGGGCTTTCGGGCTCGCCGTCACGAAGAGCTTCACCGGCGCGTCGGGACAGATCACCGTGCCGATATCGCGCCCATCGAGCACGGCGCCCGTCCCTTGATATGCGAATTCCTTCTGGAATTTCAAGAGGTTGGCGCGGACTTCGGGGATCGCCGCCACGCGCGAGCCGGCCTGCCCGGCGGCATCGGTCCGAAGCTCGGGATTGTCGAGGTCGCCCACCTGCAGACCCGCCGCCACCTCGGCGGGCGGCCGGCCGGTTTGTTCCGCCAACCACCCGACCGCCCGGTAGAGCAGGCCGGTATCGAGATGGGGCAGGCCGAAATGGGCCGCCAGGCGCCTGGCCAGCGTGCCCTTGCCGGCCGCCGAGGGGCCATCGATGGCGATGAGCAGAGGGCCGCTCACGCCGGTTCGATCTTGGCGCCGAGCCCGTTCATCAGGGCGGCGAAGCCGGGGAAGCTGGTATCGATCGGCGAGCCGTCATCGACCGCGACCGGTTCGCGCGTCGCGAGTCCCAGCACCAGGAAGGACATGGCGATGCGATGGTCGAGATGCGTCGCCACCAGGCCGCCGCCCGGCGGGGGCGCTCCGGTGCCGTGAACGGTCAGCGTGTCGGCGCCCATCTCATGACGCACGCCATTGGCCAGGAGGCCGGCCGCCACGCTCGCCAGCCGGTCGCTCTCCTTGGCGCGCAACTCGGCAAGACCCAGCATGCGGGTCGTGCCTTCGGCGCAGGCGGCCGCGACAGCCAGGATGGGATACTCGTCGATCATCGTGGGCGCGCGCTCGGCCGGCACCTCGATGCCCTTGAGCGCCCCGCCTTTGACATGCAGGTCGGCCACCGGCTCGCCGCCCACGTCTCGGGCATTCTCGAAGGCGATGTCGGCGCCCATGTCGCGCAGCGTCTGGTAGAGGCCGGCCCGCAAGGGATTGAGCCCGACATTCTCGATGGTGACGTCGCTGCCCGGCCGGATCGCCGCCGCCACGACAGCGAACGCCGCCGACGAGGGATCGCCCGGCACCACGATGTCGCGTCCCTTGAGCTCGGGCCAGCCGACGACGGTGATGCGCTTGCCGCCGCCTTCCGCCGGCACCACCCGCACCTCGGCGCCGAAGTGACGGAGCATGCGCTCGGTATGGTCGCGCGTCGCCTCGGGCTCGATCACCGTGGTCTCGCCCGCGGTATTGAGGCCGGCCAGCAGGATGGCGCTCTTCACCTGCGCCGAGGCGACGGGCAGACGGTATTCGATGGGCACCATTTCGTCGGTGCCGACGATGGCCAGCGGCATGCGGCCGCCCTCGCGCGCCTCGAAGCGCGCGCCCATGCGCGACAGCGGCTCGATCACCCGCTGCATCGGCCGGCTGCGCAGCGAACCATCGCCCGTCATGAAGCTGGTGAAGGGATGGCTCGCCAGGATGCCCGAAAGCAGCCGGGCGGCGGTGCCGGAATTACCGAGATCGAGCACGTCGCCGGGTTCGCGGCCGCCGCCCACGCCGAAGCCGCGGACCCGCCACAGGCCGCCCTCGAGGCCAGCCTCGCGCTGATGTGTGACTTCCGCGCCCAGCGGCCCTGAGAGCAGCGGCCGTGCACAGCACGTCCTCGCCCTCGAGCAGACCGCGCACGGTGGTCTCGCCCAGCGCCAGCGCCCCGAACATCAGGGCGCGGTGGGAGACCGATTTGTCGCCCGGCGCGCGGGCGCGGCCCTGCAGACGGGCGACGGATCGGGCGAGGAGCTTGGCCGAAGCGGCTTTGGCGGACAGGGCGGTCTCCACGAAAGACGGCAGGAATGCGACGCGGCGCCCTCGTAGCATGCCGGAATTTGGTTTTGACAGGGTGAAAGACGCGTGACATACGCCCTCCCTCGCGGCCGATTCGGCCGATTTTGCGGATTTCCCGGGAGTTCCTGCGTGGTCAAGGCGAACTGGGGTACCAAGCGCACCTGCCAGAGCTGCAGCGCGCGCTTCTACGATCTGAACAAGGGCCCGATCAAGTGCCCGAAGTGCGGCCGGGAGCACGATCGCGAGGACTTCGTGAAGGTCCGGCGCGGCCGCGGCGCCACGGCGGCAGCGGCCAGCGGCCGCGGCGGCAGCGGCAGCGGCGGCGGCCGCGAAGGTGGCGGCGGCCAAGAAGAAGGCCGACGAGGCGGCGCTGGCCGGCGATGAAGTGCCCGATGTGGAGGGCGACGAGGCGCTGGGAGATGCCGACGATCTGGCCGATGAGGCCGAGGACCTCGAGGTCGAGGTGGAGGTCGAGGACGACAAGGGCGAAGGCGACCGCTAGCCGGTGTTGCCAGTCCACGGGGCAGGAATTATATCTCCGCGCCCGTTCCAGAAGTTTCGGGGCCATAGCTCAGCTGGGAGAGCGCTACAATGGCATTGTAGAGGTCAACGGTTCGATCCCGTTTGGCTCCACCAATCAAATCAAGGGCTTAGCGGGTGACCGCTAAGCCCTTCGATTTAGGGTGATGAGGCTGGGAGACGGCCAGCCTGTTCTTGCGCCCGCCTCGGCGAGGTCCCCAAAATAGCCTAAAACATCCTCTCGACTCGTGTTGCGCGCAAATGTTCGACTGACCACGACAGGGAGCTTCAGAGCGATATCGCATGCGGCGATCAAAGAAACTTACCGGGGCCGCGCTGGGCGCGGCGACGATCATCGTCATCGTTGCCCTCACCATGTGGATTGGCCCCGCCTGGCATACGTCCAGCGCCCAGGATGCGATCCGGCCGATCGGGCCGCTGATCGCGCGCGGCTATACCGAGGCTCCGGGCGGGACGGTGGTCGTTGCCGGGAATCCGTTGGGCGGCGCCACGCTGCTCGAGCTGCGCATCAAGGAAGGCCAGACGGTCAAACGCGACGAGATCATCGCCGTGCTGTCGGGCTATCCCCAAGCCGACATCGCCGTCCGGACCGCCGAGGCAAATCTCGAGAAGCTGAAGCACGTGCGTGAAACCCTGACGACGGGAACGCGCGTCACGCGAATTGGCATGCAAGAAGCCACGATCAAGACGACGATCGACAGCAACAGGCTGCAGGTTCTTCAGCTGAAGCGCTCCAGCACTCCGAACGACCAGAAGGAGATGCAGCTGGATCTGGCCGAACGGGGCCTGGAGAGCCAGAAGGTCGCCTTGCACCTTCAGAAGCAGTTGCTGGAGGCCGACTTGGCGGCGAACAAAATCGACATCGCCCAAGGGGAGGCCAGCGTCGAAAACGCCCGCCGCAACCGCGAGGACGCGCTGGTCCGCTCGCCCCTGTACGGCGTCGTGGTCCAAATCTTCGCGCGCCAGGGCGAGGGCGTTTCGGCTGTGGGCATTGCCAAGATCGTCGACATGCGCCAATTGCGCGTCCTGGCCGACGTCGACGAGCTGCATCTCGACCGTCTCGTGGCCGGCGCCAGGTTCGAGATCACGTTCCGCGGCAGTCCAATCGTCTACAAAGGCCAGGTGTCGCGCGCGCCGTCCCTGGTGAAGCGCCTGAAGCGTAGCCAGGCGGACATGGGCGATGGAAGCGTCCACCTGCTGGAAGTCGAGATCGAGTTCGACGACCTGTCCATCGTGCCGCAGATGCTGGGACACGAGACGCGGATCGTCTTCCTGTGAAGGCCTGAGGCAGGTCGCGGGCCAGGCGCCGCGCGATCCGGCTAGAACAGTTCGCAAGACCTTCCCTGTCGACTCGTTCGATGCGAACGTCGAATGCGATGTCTTCGACCTCTTCCCGTCCGACCGCCGTGCGCGGCCCTGCGCTGACCTTCACCGGCGATCCGTTTCGCGACGGGCTCGAGACCACCATGGTCCACGAGCCCGACGCCATCGTCGCGATGCAGGATGGGCATATCAGCCATTTCGGCCCGGCCGGGCAAATCGCCCCGCTGTTGCCACCCGGCACCGAAATCCGGGACTTCGGCCGGACACGCTGATCTCCGCCGGCTTCATCGACAGCCATGTGCATTTTCCCCAAACGCCGATGATCGCCGCTCACGGCGCGCAACTGCTCGACTGGCTGAACCGATATACCTTCCCGACCGAACTCAAGTTCGCCGACAAGGAATTCGCGCGCGACGTCGCCCGGGTCTTTCTGCGGGAGAATTTGCGCAACGGCATCACCACGAGCTGCGTCTATTGCACCGTCCATCCGCACTCGGTCGACGCGCTTTTCGAGGAGGCCGAAAAGCTTGGCCTCAGGCTGGCCGCCGGCAAGGTGCTGATGGACCGCAACGCACCGCGGCGCTTTCGACACGGCACAGTCGGGCTACGACGAATCCCAGGCGCTGATCGCCAAATGGCATGGCCGCGGCCGGCTGATCTATGCCATCACGCCGCGCTTCGCCGGCACCAGTACGCCCGAGCAACTGTCCGCGGCCGGCGCGCTGTGGCGGGCCACCGCGACTGCCTGATGCAGACCCACATCGCCGAAACCGAGACGAGGTCGCCTGGATCAAGGAACTCTTTCCCGACCGTCGGACCTATCTCGATGTCTACGATCATCACGGGCTGTGCGGCCAGCGCGCGGTGTTCGGGCACGGCATCTGGCTGGACGAGGCCGAGTTGCAGCGCCTGCATGCAAGCGGCGCGGCGATCGCGCATTGCCCGACGTCGAATTTCTTCCTGGGCAGTGGCGCCTTCGACCTCTCGCGCGCGCTCAATAGCGACAGGCCGGTCCGGGTCGGGCTGGGCACCGACATCGGCGCGGGCACGTCGTTCTCCATCCTGGCTACGCTGGATGGGGCATACAAAGCCGCGCAGCTCAACCGCCGTCCCTGTCGGCGGACCACGCCTACTATCTTGCCACCCGCGGCTCGGCGCGCGCGCTGTATCTCGACGACAGGATCGGCAGTATCGCCCCTGGCATGGAAGCCGACCTCGTGGTGCTCGACATGCACTCGACGCCGCTGATCGATTTCCGGATGAACTACGCCCGGGACTTCGCCGAACAGCTCTTCATCCAGATGGTCCTGGGTGACGACCGCGCCGTGCGGGCCACTTATGTCGCCGGTCGACTGGCCTATAGCCGGCAACCCCTCCCGTAGCGTTAAATTTCAGTAACAGACCATAAATATGGTGGCCGGATGATCCCAACAGGCGTAGGCTTCTTTCGGTAGCTGAAGGAGGTGCTTATCCGTCCAAGGACGCTGTGCCCCGACGGAATCCGGACCACCGGTGGAACGCCCGCCGCGTGCCCTGTAGCCTCACCTTCGCTCAACCGCCGATCGTCGACGCCTCCGCTTGCGGGGGCGTTTTGTATTTTGGCGACCGGTTCCGCTCCTCTGACCCAGCCTCCGGAGTACGAATATGGCAAAACGCGCCACACGCCGCGCCAAGCTGCACGCCATCGATAGCGCCCGTGTTCACAATCTCGTCTTCGATCACACTCCGGCCAATGACCGCGATCAGAGCTACGTCCGAAAAATCCGACCGCGGAGCGACAACCAACGCATACTGATGGAGGCCATAGAAGCCAAACCGCTCACCGTCGCGCTCGGCCCGGCCGGCACCGGCAAGACCTACCTGGCCATCTCCGCCGCGGTCGAAGCGCTCGAGGCCGGCACGGTCTCGCGCATCGTGCTGTCGCGGCCGGCGGTCGAAGCGGGCGAGAATCTCGGCTTCCTGCCGGGCGACATGCGCGAAAAGCTCGATCCCTATCTGCGCCCGCTGTGGGACGCCCTGAACGACCGGCTGGGCGCCAAGCGCCTGCGCCAGCACCTCGACGACGGCACGATCGAGATCGCCCCGGTCGCCTTCATGCGCGGCCGCACCCTGAACAACACCTTCGTGGTCATCGACGAGGCGCAGAACTGCACCTACGGCCAGCTCAAGATGCTGCTGACCCGGCTGGGCTGGCATTCCACCATGGTGCTGACCGGCGATCCCGACCAGTCCGACCTGCTGCCCGAGCTGTCCGGCCTCGGCACCATCGCCCAGACGCCTGGAGGGCTCGACGACGTCGCCGTGGTGCGGCTCAGCGACAAGGACGTGGTCCGCCATCCCGCTGGTCGGCCGCATGCTGTCGGTGCTGTAAAGCGACCGATCTTATCCACACATCGAAGCGCGGCAGACGAACAGACAAATCGGGAACGTCTGCCGCGGCCAGCGCTTTGTCACGCCCGTCCCCAGCATAAATAAGCCAGCCTGGGCAAGCCCTCAGGCCCATGTTGGCGGCCGGCTGCCACCGTGCCTACATTAAGTCAATACAGTGACGCCGGCGCGACGGCGACCTGACACCGGGCTTGTTCACAGACTTTCCCCACACACAGGCCCCCTGTCTTGTCGACGGCCATCGGCGTAGCCATTGTGCGCGCCCTTCCGGCAGGACCCCGTGAGCGACGAAATCGACATCGACCAAAGACCGAGCGAGGGCTCGCTTGCCGAAGGCTCCCTGGCCGACGGCATGCGGAT
>CAWJJJ010000027.1:0-158552 GCA_963843185.1 uncultured Alphaproteobacteria bacterium | reverse complement strand
TCTCGCTGCGGGGATCGAGCGCATCCTGCAGGCCGTCGCCGACGAAATTGAAGGCCATTACCGTGAGGAAGATCAGCAGGCCGGGCCACAGCGCCAGCACCGGCGCCTGTTGCAGAAGCTCCTGCGCGCCGGTCAGCATGTTGCCCCAGCTCGCGGCCGGCGGCTGGGTGCCCAGTCCGAGGAAGGAGAGTGTCGATTCGAGCAGGATCAGGGTGCCAATCGACAGGGTGGTGGCGACGACGAGCGAGCCCGCGGCATTGGGCAGGATGTGGCGGAACATGATGCGCTCGGGCCGCGCGCCCAGCGCCCGCGCCGCGCGCGTGAAATCGCGCGCCTTGAGCGACAGTGTCTCCGCCCGCACCAGTCGCGCCGCCGTCGTCCAGCCGGTCAGCGCGACGATGATGACGATGCGGTAGAGCGAGAAGGTCTCCGACTGGGCGATCTCCGCCGGAATGCCGATCTTCCTGGGATCGATCGCCGCCAGCACGATCAGAAGGGGCAGCAAGGGCAGGGCGATCACGCCATCGGTGACGCGCATCAGGACACTGTCGAGCCGGCCGCCGAGATAGCCCGCCAGAACGCCGATCACTGCGCCCAGCACCGCCGATAGAAGCGCGCCGGAAATGCCGACCAGCAGCGACACCCGCCCGCCATCGAGCAGCCGCTGGAAGAGATCGCGGCCGAGGTCGTCGGTGCCCAGCCAATGCTCGGCCGACGGTGGCTCGAAACGGCGGAACAAATCGGTGACCGAGGGATCGACGCCGCGCAAATCGGCGATCAGTGGCGCGGCCAGTGACAGAACGACCAGCATGCCCAGGAACGCGAGCGACGCCTGCGCCAGGCGGTGACGCAGGAAGCGCGTCCACAGCATGCGACGGGGACTTATGGCCGTCGTCATGCGTTCCCCGCGATCGACACGCGCGGGTCGACCCAGGCGTAGGCCAGGTCGGCCAGGAGGTTGCCTGCCATGGTGGTGAAGGTGGCGATCAACAGCCCGACCAGAGCGAGGTTGTAGTCGTTCTCCAGGATGGCCTGGTAAATCGCCTTGCCCATGCCCGGCCAGGCGAACATCGTCTCGGTGATCAGCGCCCCCGAAAACAGCGCGCCGAAGGACAGCGCGAGGATGGTGAGCACCGGCGCCAGCGCGTTGCGGAAGGCATGGCCCCACAGCACGCGGCTCTCCGGCACGCCCTTGGCGCGAGCCGTGCGCACGTAGTCCTGGCGTAGCGCCTCGATCATCGCGCCGCGCATGAAGCGCGTGTAGGTTCCGAGCTGGACCAGGGTCAGCGTGGCCACCGGCAAGGCGAGATAGCGCAGCCGCTCGCCGAGCGCTGCGAGCGACGACGTGCCCGGCCTGATATCGGCCATGCCGCCGGCCGGCAGCCAGCCTAGCGCGACCGCGAACAGCGTGATCATCAGCAAGGCGAGCCAGAAGGGCGGAACGGAGATGCCGGCGAAGCAAAGAAGGTTGATCAGGTAGTCGGCCCGGCTGCGCGGCCGGTTGGCGGCCCAGATCCCGAGCGGCAGGGCGATGGCGGCCGACAGCACGAAAGCGGTTCCCGCCAGCGCCAGCGTGTTGAGCAGGCGCGGCCACAGCACGGCCAGGACGGGCTGGCTGAAGGAGCGCGAATAGCCGAAATTGCCCTGCAGCGCCTGGCCGGCCCAGGCGACGTAGCGGTCGAGCAGCGGCTTGTCGACGCCATAGACGGCGCGCAACCGGGCGGCATCCTCGCTGGTCATCTTGGGATCGCCTGCGATCATCATGTCGATCGGATCGCCCGGCATCAGGCCGATCAGGAGGTAGACCACGAAGCTCATCAAGGCGAGCGTGACGATTGTCTGAACGGCCCGGCTGGCGAGATAGCGGGTCATGTCATGGGGACCGCGGGCCTCCGGCCCGCACAGGCGCATGGGGATGCGCCGACATGATCACGAGCGGGCCGGAGGCCCGCGGTCCGTATGACGACAATCATCGATCAACCGCTTCTCCAGCCCCGCCTTCACCGCCGGCCAGTCGGTGTCGACGATCGAGAAGTAGACCGAATCGCGGACATGGCCGTCGGCCATGATCATGTGCTTGCGGAAGATGCCTTCCTGGGTGGCGCCGAGCTTCAGGATGGCGGCGCGGCTTCTCGCGTTGCGCGCGTCGGTCTTGTACTCGACGCGATGGAATTTCAGCGTCTCGAAGGCGTGGCGCATCAGGAGCAGCTTGCATTCCGGATTGACCGGGCCGCCCCACACCGAGGGCTCGTACCAGGTCGAGCCGATCTCGAGCTTCTTGTGCGCCTCCTCGATGTTGAGGTAGCGCGTCATGCCGACCGGCCGGTTCTCGGCCTTCAGCAGCACGACGAAGGCGAGTTCATGCTGGCCGTCGCTGCGCCGCAGCGCATTGTCGATATAGGGATCGTAGAGCGGCCCCAGCGCCGAGGTCGTGACGGTGAAGATCTCGGGATGCTGCGCGGCCGGGCGGATCAGCTTCGCGGTGGCGTTCCTCCAGCGGCTCCAGGCGCACGAATCTTGCCGTCGAGGACCACCTTGTCGAGCGCCATCTAGTCCTCCCAGCGCCACTGCTCGATCCACAGGGTCGAGCTGTTGAGATGGCCGGTCGGCACCACGCCCTTGAGCGGCTTGGGGATCACGAAGGGATCGACGCGGAAGAACAGCGGCAGGACGGGCAGGTCGTCGGCATGGATGCGCTGGATGTCGGCGAACAGGGCGCGGCGCTTGGTCGTGTCGAGCTCGCGCTCGGCGGCATCGAGCGCCTTGTCCATCTCGGGATTCTTGTAGCCGGGATAATTCTGGCCGCTCCAGCCGTTCGCAGCCGAAGGGATCTCCTCGGAATGCAGGGTCGAGCGTGGCACCCCCTGGGGCTGCTCGACCCAGGCATACATGGCGAGCCCGGTGAACTGTCGCCGGTTCAGGGCCTCGGAGAAGATGCGCGGCGGCTCGGCCTTGATACGGACCTCGATGCCGACCTGCTTCAACTGGCTCTGAATCACCTGCGCCACCAGCTCTCGGATGCGGTTGCCGGCGGTGGTCGTGATCTCCAGAGAGAGGCGCTCGCCTTTGGCATTCTGGCGCACGCCGTTCTTGAGTTCGGCGAAGCCCGCCTCGACGAGGAGCTTGCGCGCCGCCGCCGGATCGTAGGAGTAGTGCCGCGCCACGGGACTGTACATCGGGTCGAGCGGGCTGATCGGGCCGTCGGCGACGGGCTGCTTGCCCTCGAACAGCTTGTCGGAGATCGCCTTGCGGTCGATGGCCATCAGGATCGCCTGGCGCACCTTGCGGTCGGCCAGCAGTTCGTTGTCCAGCTTGGTGTCGATATGCTCGTAGATCAGCGCCGGCTTGTAGATGAAATCGTACTTGTCCTTGTGGCGCTTCTCGAAGGCCAGCGCCTGGTCGAGCGAGAGGCCGAGCTCGCCAAGCGCGTAATCTATGTTGCCCGAAAGAAGGTTGGCCTCGAGCGCCGCGGTATTCTCGATGATCTTGACGACGATGCGCTTGAAGTGCGGCTTCTCGCCCGTCCAGGTCCGGTTCTGCTCGAGCACGATGCGGCTGCCCGGCACGATCTCGACGATGCGGTAGGGTCCGAAGGCCAGGGCCGGATTGGTCGAATCGGTGTCGTAGGCCGTCTTGTTGCGGTATTCGGCCGGATTGGCGTCGAAGATCGGCTTCTCGATGTGGGCCGGCACGATGTTCATGCCGAGGCTGTTGTAGTCGAACGTCACGCGGTCGATCGTCATGGTGAAATGGCGATCGTCCTTGGCGTCGAACTTGAGGATCCGCTTGTAGCTTTCCGACGACGCGACACCCGACAGCGGATGCTTGCCGACCTCGATGGTGAAGGCCACGTCCCTGGCGCTGACCGGCACGCCGTCGCCCCAGCGCATGTCGCGCAGCTCGACGTCTACTTCCATGCCCTTCTTGCCGCCGGGCAGGTCGATCACCCGCGCCTTGCCGTTCTCGATGGTCGGCAGGTCGGTGCACACCAGGCAGACGAGCTTGGAGTTGGCGTCGTAGGCCGTGAGCGGCCGCGACGTCATGTTGCTGATCAGCGACTTGGCCAGCATCGAGCTTATGAGCGGATTCCAGGTGCCCGGCGTCTGCGTCATGGCGAGGACCAGCTCGTCCTTGGCGCGGGCGGGACCGGCGAGCGCTGATAGCGCGAGAACGATCAGGAGCAGGCGGCGGATCATGTCCGCCGCACCGTCGCATCCGTCAATCGAGGAGGCAACCTCAAGGGGACCGCGGACCTCCAGGCCCGCATCGAACTCTTGAGCGGGCCTGGAGGCCCGCGGTCCAATGAGCTATCGCCCGAGCATCGAGCGCGGCGCGGGCGGCCGGCCGCCGTGGTTGGCCGACCATTGCTCCGGCGCCTCGAGGAAGGCCTTGCGTCTCGGTAAGCCCGCGCTCGTCGAAGTACTTGTGCTTCTGCGCGGCTTCGAGGGCGTCCCACCAGGTGGCGAGCGCATGCAGCTTCACGCCGCCCGCAGCCAGCATCTCCACGCTCTGGGGGAAGATGCCGTAATGGAAGATCACGAAGCAGTCCGTCACCTTCGCCTCGGCCTTCTTCAGCGCCTCGATGAAGACCAGCTTGCTGCCGCCGTCGGTGGCGAGATCCTCGACCAGCAGGACGCGCTTGCCGGGCTTGAGGTCGCCTTCGATCTGGGCCATTCGGCCGAAGCCCTTGGGCTGCTTGCGCACGTAGATCATCGGCTTCTTCGCCAGTGCCGCCAGGAAGGCCGCGAACGGGATGCCGGCGGTCTCGCCGCCTGCCACAACGTCGATCTTGCTCCAGCCGATCGACTTTATCGATCGCCCTGAGCGCGTGGCTCATGATCCTGGCGCGCGCCTCGGGGAAGGAGATCAGCTTGCGGCAGTCGATATAGACCGGGCTCGCCCGGCCGGATGTGAAGATATAGGGGTTGTCCGGCCGGCAGTGGATGGCCTCGATGTCGAGCAGCAGGCGCGCGGTATCGCGGGCCTCGGGCGTGCCGCTGCTGCGGGCCGAAATAGCCTTTCCGTTCAACTTGTTGGCCGGCTTTTTTGGAGACTCGGCCGCTGGCGATTTGACCTTCTTCGTCGCCATGCTGCTTTTCCCCCACGCGGCTTGCGACAAAATGACGGCCGTGTGTTTAGCGTTCATCCACAAGACCGGCAAGGGCAACGGCGGCGAATCGGACATCTCGTGTCGTCAAAGTTCGTTAGTTTCTTTAGAGGACTTATTATGGGACCCGGCAGTCGGCAGACGCCAGCCCCAATAGATCGACATCAGGCGGAGGAAGAGGCAGAGCGCCGCACCACCCAGGGTGACGGGCAGGGTCGGCAGCCCCAGCCAGAACCCGAGCGAGACCGATCCGGCGCCCGCCAGGGCCGCCACCGCGTACAGTTCGGCGCGCAGCACGACCGGCACCTGGAGGGTAAGAAGGTCGCGCGCCACGCCGCCACCGATGCAGGTGATCATGCCCAGGACCGCCGCCATGACAGGGCTCAGGCCATAGGCCAGGGCCTTCTGGGTGCCGGTGACGGCGAAGAGGCAGAGGCCCGCGGCGTCAAACAGCAGCACCGGCGTTCGCAGGCGGGCGATCAGGTCCGACGCGAAGAAGCCCACCAGGCCGGCGATCGCGGCGGTCGCCAAATAGTGCCAGTCGGCGATGGCGGCGGGCGGCACCGCACCGATCAGCAGGTCGCGGGCGATGCCGCCGGCCACCCCCGCGGCCCAGGCGACGACCACGACGCCGAACAGATCAAGTCGCCGCTGCACGCCCCGCGTGGCGCCGCTGATGGCGAACACGAAGGTGGCGCCAAGATCCATCGTTTCGGAAAGCATCGGCGCCGAGATTACACGGATTGCCCCGACGCGCCGAGATGGCAGAGTGTGGCCGAGGAGAGGGCATGACCAAGAGTTCCTTCCGCGATTGGCGGCTCACCCGCTTCGTCATCGGTCGCCGGCGCCTGCTGTTCTCGTTCGTGGTGGGTTTGATGCTGTTTGCGCTGTTGCCGGACAGGATCCGCCTCGTCACGCGGTTCATCCTTGCGTGGGATCTGACGACGGCGCTGTACATCACCTTCACCCTCGGCATGATCTGGCAGTCCACGATCGAGACCTGTCACGACCGCGCCGCGCTCTATGATGAGGGGGATTGGATCATCCTGCTGCTCGTGATCGCCAGCGCGAGCGCGAGTTTTGTCGCCATCTTCGCCGAATTGGCCTCTCTCACGACGCAGCACGATTCGCTGGGGTTCAGCCTGGTCGTCACGGTCGTAACTGTCGCCTTGTCCTGGACATTCACGCACATGGTCTTCACGCTCCATTACGCCAACGTCTACTACAAGCCCGATGAAGACGGCCCCGGGGGACTGGCGTTTCCCGGCACCCGGGCGCCCGACTACCGGGATTTCCTCTACTACTCGTTCGTCATCGGTTGCGCCGCGCAGACCGGCGATGTCGATACTGTTTCGCGCGCCATGCGCCACCTCACACTGGTCCACGGCGTCGTGGCCTTCGCGTTCAACACCGCCATCCTTGCGCTGACGATCAATGTCGGCGCGAGCCTGCTTCGTTGAGCCCGGCCATGCCGGCCCGCAGCCGCCTCGTCGACATCGCCGGACTGGTCCTGTTCGTGGCGCTCTGCCTCGCCATCGGCGGGCTCGGCGCCGCGGTGACCGAGACCAGCGTGAAGACATGGTACGCAGCCCTCGCCAAGCCGCCGTTCAACCCGCCCGACGCGGTATTCGGCCCGGTCTGGACCGTGCTCTACGTCCTGATGGGCATTGCGGCGTGGCGCGTGTGGCGTGCCGTCGACCGCGACACGGCGCGCGGGCCGCTGACGCTCTTCGCGCTTCAGCTGGCGCTCAATCTCGGCTGGAGCGTGGTGTTCTTCGGGCTGCAGAAGATCGGTGCGGCAGTGGCGACGATCGTCGTGCTCTGGGTCGCCATCCTGGTGACCATGCTGGCTTTCCGGACGGTCGACCGAGTGGCCGCGCTGCTGATCTCGCCGTATCTCGCCTGGGTGACCTTCGCCGCCGTGCTCAATGTCGCGATCTGGCAGCTCAATCCGACGGGCTGAAGGGCTCCTGTTGTCGGCCGTTTTTGCGGTGGTGCTGACGACCGACCGGCAACAGGGCGCATGACGCTGACGCGCAGTGGCGATTAGCGATCGTTCGCGCGGCGACGGGCGGCATGGCGGCTCATGTCCCCGCCATCGTCGGCCTTCATCTCCATGAAGGCGACCGATGACAGGACGGTGGATAGGCCCAACGCCAGGAAGGCTTGCTGCGCGCCATGGATGATCGCGTCGGGATGCGAATGCATTTCGGGTGGAACGAAGATGGCGGCGATCAACGCGGCGCCGGCCACGCCGAAGCTGATCGCGAGCTGCTGGCCGGTGGAGGCGATCGTGCTGGCGCCGGCGGTCTGCGGGCCCGTGATGTCGGCATATACCAGCGTGTTCATGCTGGTGTACTGCATCGAGGTGAAGAAGCCGAGGACGAAGGCCTGGAGGACGATCCGCCAGATCGGCGTGTCGGCGCCCACGGTCGAGAACGTCATGATCAGCAGCCCGACGACGATCGTATTGCCGACCAGCACGGTGCGGTAGCCGAGCCGCGCGAGGATCGCGGGCATGAGAGTCTTCATCCCGAGCGAGGCGATGGCCTGGGGCAGGACAAGCAGGCCCGACTGGATCGGCGAAAAGCCCAGGCCGATCTGGTAGAGCAATGGGAACAGAAACGGGATGCCGCCCAGTCCGAGACGCGTGACGAAGCCGCCGCCCACCGCCGCGCGGAAGGTGCGCAGCCTGAACAGGCGGAGATTGAGCAGCGGAAATGTCGTCAGGCTGGCGCGGATGCCGTAACCGGCGAGCAACAGGGCAGCGAGCGCAAGCAGGCCCAGCATCTCGGCCCCGCTCAAGCTGTGGTCGCCGAACACCTCCAGCACGTAGGACAAGAGCGCAATGCCGCCGCCGAACATCACCAGCCCTGCCACGTCCAGCGGATGGGTCTCGGCCTCGCGGTAGTCGGGCAGGTGCCTGTACACGAAGTAGACGCCCAGCAGGCCGACCGGGACGTTGACGTAGAATACCCCGCGCCAGTTCAGATAGGCGACCATCAGGCCGCCAGTGACAGGCCCGATCATCGGGCCGATCAGGCTGGGGACCGCGACGAAGCTCATGACACGGACGAGATCGGCCTTGCCATAGGTGCGCGCCAGCGTCATGCGGCCGACCGGCACCATCATGGCGCCGCCCACGCCCTGCAGAACGCGGCAGGCCACCAGCATCTCGAGGCTGGTCGCGAGGCCGCACAGCACCGAACCCAGGGTGAACACGCCGATCGCCGAGGCGAAGACGCGCCGCGTGCCGAACCGGTCGGCCATCCAGCCGCTCACCGGGATGAACACGGCGAGGCTCAGCGTGTAGCTTGCCAGCACCGCCTTCACGCTGAGCGGCATGACGCCCATCGCCTGCGCGATGGCCGGCACCGCGGTGTTGAGGATCGTCGTATCGAGCGACTGCATGAAGAACGCCACGGCGACCAGCCACGGCAGCAGCCGCTTGATGGCGTCGTTGGGCGGAGGGACGGTGGTTGCGGCCATCGTCAATTCGCCGGACTGAAGGGATCCTGACCGAACCGCTCGAACAGCGCGCCCAGGATTTCGGGAATCAAGGGCTGCCCGCCCTCGCCGTTGGTCATCAGCGCCACGCCGAAGCTTGCATCGGCGGCGAACACCAGCACCGACCGGAAGCCGGCATTGACGCCGTAATGATAGAGATAGGGCGGTTTTGCGCTGCGCGGCTGCACGAAGATGCCGACGCCGGTCGGTCCGTCGGCGACCTGGGTCGCCATCGTCCGCGCCGTCGCGCGCCCCAGCAGGCCGCCTTCGCGCCAGCTTGCGGCGATCGCCTGGGCAAGGCGCGCCAGGTCGGCAGGCGTGCTCCACAGGCCGGCCGCGGCGTGCTCCGGATAGACATGGAAGCGGCCGGGCAGCGGCTGGCCCTCGAGGTCATGCGCCGCTGCGGCGTCACTCTCTGTCGTCGGCAGCGGCTGAAAGAAGCCGCTGCGGCCCATGCCGGCGGGCGCCAGCACGAGCTCGCGCGCCAGCGTGTCGAAATCCGCGATCATGACGTCCATCGCGAGGCGCTGCAGCACCGTCGTGCCGCCGCCGGAATAGCGGAACGCCTCGCCTGGCGGCCAGTCGACGCGAACCGCCGGCGTGTTGGCAGGCGGCTTGCCGTCAAGGATCTGCAGCAGGTCGGGCAGGGGCGCCCCGACGGCGTAGCCCGGAAAACCGGGCACTGTCGTGCCGGCCCGATGGCAGAGCAGCAGGCGCGGCGTGACCGATCGTGCCCCATCGCCGGGTAGTGCCCACGAATGCAGCATCTCGTTCACCGGCATGTCGAGGCCGATGCGGCCCTGTTCGACCAGCCGCATCACGACGACGGCCGTCACCACTTTGCTGATCGATGCCGCCTGGAAGAGCGTGCGCAAATCGGCGCCGAGGGCTACACGCTCGGAAATCTCGCCGCCGCGGATCAATGCGACACTCACGCCGGGCACGCGATGCCGACGCATCAGCGGCGTCAGCAGGTCGCGAATCTGTGATTCGCTCTGCGCCAAGGTCCGCAATGGTATCAGGCTGGCGGATGCAGCCGCAAGAAGGACGCGGCGGCCGGGCACGCATGCACTCTGAGCATGCAGCGATGCACGGCGCAATTGTATTCAGCATCGCTTTTTTTCTGCTACGATTTTGCCAGTTAAGGAGGAGGCATGCGGCGTCGATCATTCATCGGCGGGCTCGTGGCAGTGGTCATTTTGCCCGCGGCTGCTCCTGGCTTTGCCCAGACTGATCCGCTGCCGTCGTGGAACGACGGGCCGGCCAAGCAGGCGATCCTCGATTTCGTCGCGAGGGCAACCGCCCCCGGCAGCCCGGACGTCGTGCCGGTTCTCGAACGCATCGCCTGCTTCGACAACGACGGCACCTTGTGGACCGAGCAGCCCAACTATTTCCAGGTGATTTTCGCCATGGATCGCGTGAAGGCGCTGGCGGTACGCCACCCCGACTGGAAGACGCTCGAGCCCTTCAGGTGGGTGCTCGAGGACAATCGCGATGCGCTCGCGGCGATGGGCGAGAAGGGCATGCTCGAAATCATGGAGGCGACGCACACCGGCCTCACCACTGAGGAGTTCAGGCAGGTCGTGCTCGACTGGGTCGCCACGGCCCGCCATCCGCGCTTCAAGCGGCCTTACACGGACCTCGTTTACCAGCCGATGCTCGAGCTGCTCGCCTTCCTGCGCGCCAGCCAATTCAAGACCTTCATCGTCTCCGGCGGCGGCATCGAGTTCATGCGGCCCTGGACCGAGCATATCTACGGCATCCCGCCGGAGCAGGTGGTGGGATCCTCGGGCGTCACCAAGTACGTGATGGCCGAGCCTGACAAGCCGGTGCTTCGGAAGGAAGCCCAGGTCGAGTTCGTCGACGACGGGCCGGGCAAGCCGGTCGGCATCAACCGCTTCATCGGCCGGCGCCCGGTGTTCACCTTCGGCAATTCCGATGGCGACCAGCAGATGCTGGAATGGACGGCCGCCGGCGCCGGCGCGCGCTTCATGGGCCTGGTCCATCACACCGACGCGGTGCGCGAATATGCCTACGACCGCAATTCGCCGGTCGGCCGACTCGACAAGGCATGGGACGAGGCGATGCGGCGCAAATGGCTCGTCGCCGACATGAAGAACGACTGGAAAGTGATCTATCCGTTCGAGCTGAAGTGATGGATACGCTGGGCACCGAAGCTGCCAAGGCGCCGACGGTGGACATGATCCGCATTCCCGGCGGCACCTTCTGCATGGGGTCGGATCGGCATTATCCCGAGGAGGCGCCAGTCCACAGCGTGACGGTCGACGGCTTTTGGATCGATCCGACGCCCGTAACCAACGCGCAGTTCCGTGCCTTCGTCCTGGCGACCGGCTACGTCACGTGGGCCGAAATCGCGCCCGATCCCAGGGACTATCCCGGCGCGCTGCCGCACATGCTGAAAGCGGGCGGGCTGGTCTTCACGCCGCCCGCCAGGGCGGTCGACCTGCGCGACTGGAGCCAGTGGTGGCGCTTCACCTTCGGCGCCACCTGGCGGCGGCCCTACGGCAAGGGCAGCCATGTCGGCGGGCTGGACGACCATCCCGTGGTGCAGATCGCCTTCAAGGACGCCGCGGCCTACGCCAAATGGGCCGGCAAGGAATTGCCGACCGAGGCCGAATGGGAGTTCGCCGCGCGCGGCGGGCTCGACGGCGCGGAGTTTGCCTGGGGCGAGGAATTCACGCCCGGCGGCAAGCACATGGCCAACACCTGGCAGGGTGCGTTCCCGCATGAGAATACGCGCGCCGACGGCTGGGTCCGGACCTCGCCGGTGCGCGCCTTCCCGGCCAACGGTTATGGCGTCTTCGACATGATCGGCAATGTCTGGGAATGGACGACTGACTGGTATTCGGCCGCGCACACCGCCGACGCGCCCAAGGCATGCTGCGTGCCGCAGAACCCGCGCGGCAGTGCCGTGGAGGCGAGCTACGATCCGACGCAGCCCGCCGTGCGCATCCCGCGCAAGGTCCTGAAGGGAGGATCGCATCTTTGCGCCCCCAGCTACTGCCGGCGCTATCGCCCGGCAGCGCGGCACGCCGAGCCGGTCGACACCTCGACCAGCCATGTCGGCTTCCGCTGCATCGTCAGACGTGAAGTTGGGAGGAAGTCATGAGTGCGGACCGGATCGTGGAGAAGATGCAGAAGTCGCTCGATCCGGTGACCAAGTAGTGCAGTGGCGCGCAATCCTTGCGGTGCCGGGATGCATCTTGGCGGTCGCCTGCGCCGACGCCTCGGCGCAGACGCAGCTGGTCCAGCAGATTGCCAATCCAGCGTCGCAGAACTGCGGGGCCAAGGGAGGCATGCTGCGCATCGAGAGCCGGCCCGACGGCGGGCAGTACGGCGTCTGCATCTTCGACGACAACTACCAATGCGAAGAGTGGGCGATGTTCCGCGGCGAATGTCCGGTGGGCGGGCTGCGCGTCACCGGCTTCATCACGACCGCCGCACGCTACTGCGCCATTACGGGCGGGCGTTACACGGTGGTCGCCAAGAGCGGCGCCGCCGACGAGCAGGGCGCCTGCACGCTGCCCGATGGCAAGGTGTGCGACGCGGACGCCTACTATGCCGGCACCTGTGGCCGGTGACGGCGGCAACAGCATCGACCGGATCGCCGCGTGGGTCGGAGCGTTCCTCGACGCTTGAGGCCTCGCAATCGGAATATGCTTTAGTAACTCGGCTTGGTCGAAAACGGCGTCAGCTGCAGCTCGTGCGTCCAGCACGACCGGTCCTGGGCATGCAGATAGTAGAACGCCTCGGCGATCTTCACCGGATTGATCGCTAGATTGGCGTTTTGCCGTATTTTCGGCAGGGCGCGGGTTCCCGGCGAATCGATGGTGCCGTCGATCACCACGTTGGCGACATGCACGCCATGCTCGGAATACTCCTCGGTGAGCACCTGCGCCAAGGTGCGCATCATGACCCTGGGATAGTAGAGCGACTGGCCCGTCATGCGTTTGCGCCCGCGCAGTGAGCTGGAATTGTTGGAAAAAAAGAACGACCCCTCGCCGCGCTTGCGCATGGCCGGCAGGACTTCCTTGGCGACGAGGAAAGGGCCGCGGCTGGCGATATGCTGGGCGGTATCGAACATCTCGACCGGGATGTATTCGAGCAGTTCCTTTTCCGGCGGCAGGTCGCGACCTTCGAGATAGCCCGCGTTGTAGATCAGCACATGCGGATCGCCGGCGTCGCGGCGGATCGCAGCGAAGGCCGCGGCGACGGAGTCCTGCTGCGAGAGATCGAGCTCGACGATCATGCAATCTCCGCCCTGATCGCGAATCGCTGCCGCCAGGCCCGACGCATTGGCCTCACTGCGGGTCGTCAGCACGACGAAGAACCCCTCGCCGGCGAACTTCTGGGCAACGGCGCCGCCGATGCCCCAGCGGATGCCGACCGGCAGGTCGCTGTCATCCACCGCCTTGCCGTGGATCAGCTTGGTGTTGCGGCCATCCGCCTGCCATTTCGACGTGGCGCCGACCACGACCGCGACCGGCTTGCCCTTGCTTTTCCTCCCAGGATTTTCGGCCATCTTGAGATGCTCCCTTTATCGCGATGCGCTTCAGGATAACGTGAATTTAGCGCGCCAGCACACGCAGCGCTTCTCACGCCGCCACCGCCAAGGCCTGCGCCAGATCGGCAATCAGGTCGTCGGGATGCTCGATGCCGACCGACAGGCGGATCGTCGTGTCCAGCACGCCGATGCGGTCGCGCACTTCGACGGGAACGCCGGAGTGGGTCATGGCGGCGGGGTGGCTGGCGAGCGATTCGGTGCCGCCGAGGCTCACCGCCAGCTTGAAGACCTCGAGGGCATTGAGGAAAGCGAACGCCTCCTTTTCTCCGCCCTTGATGTCGAAAGAAAATGTCGAGCCAGCCCCGCTGCATTGCCGGGCAAAGACCGCCTGCGCTTTCGAGCCAGCGTCCAGGAACGCCAGGTGGTGAACCTTGCCGACCTTGGCATGGTCGCGGAGAAACTCGGCGACGAGCCGGGCATTCGTGTTGGCCCGCTCCATCCTGAGCGCCAGCGTCTCGAGCGAGCGACCCAGCATCCAGCAGGAAAACGGATCGAGTTGCGTGCCGACGCTGCCGCGCAGCGCCTTGATCGGCCCGATCGTCGCCTTCGAGCCCAGCGTGGCGCCGGCGATCAGGTCGGAGTGACCGCCGACATATTTGGTCAGCGAATAGACCGAGACGTCGGCGCCGTGGGCGAGGGGATGCTGGAACAGCGGGCCCAGCAGGGTGTTGTCGCAAACCACGATGGGCCGGAAGCCCTGGGCCGCTCCGATCTCATCGCCGATCTGCCGCATGAGCCTGATATCGACCAGTGTGTTGGTCGGATTGGCCGGCGTCTCGATCAGGAGGATCGACACCCGTCCTTTGCCGCGCGCCGTCTGCGCCGCGGCACGAATGGCTGCCTCATCCACGCCGTCGACAAATCCGACGGCGCCGATGCCGAAATTTGCCAGGGTGCGTGACAGGAGTGTTTCTGTTCCGCCGTAAAGCGGTTGGGAATGCAGGATGACGTCGCCGGGGCGGGCGAAGGCCAGGATCGTCGTGGTGATTGCCGCCATGCCCGAGGCAAACAGCACGCAGGACTCCGCGCCTTCGTAGATGGCGAGCCTGTCCTCGACGATCTCGCTGTTGGGGTGGTTGAAGCGCGAGTAGACGAGGCCGGCGCCGCCGCCCTCGGGCGGCTGCTTGCGGCCCGAGACATAGTCGAAGAAATCGCGACCCTCCTCGGCGGTGCGGAACACGAAGGTGGAGGTGAGGAAGACAGGCGGCTTCACCGCGCCCTCCGACAACGCCGGATCGTAGCCGTAGCCCAGCATCAGCGTCTCGGGCTTCAGGGCATGGTTGCCGATATGGGTCTTGGACGGGCGCGGCGCTGGCATGGCGTGTCTCCTGTCGCTGGGTTCGCCCAGGTGGATGAGAACAGAGGGGAGTCTTGGAATGCGTTGCTGCTCAAGCCACGCGGTTCGCAGGCACCTTAGCGCGAAAGACGCGCCAGCACCCCACGCGATCGCTGATGCCACTGCTGCTGGATTGGCTCGAAGGCGTGCGTTGCCTTCAGTCGAATTCGGCGCGGCGTCAGTCTTCGCTCTGGATACGCCGCACCATGTCGCGCTGCTTGGGCGCCTTGATCAGCGTCGGATAGAGCGGCACCAAGGCATCGGAGAAGGACTTCTTGTCGACGTCGCTGATGATCTCGCCGCCTGCCGCCTCGACGGTCTTGCGCGAGGACGATTCATACTCGTCCCAGAGCCTGTGCAGATGGGCGACCGAGTCCCTGGCGCTGCCGCGGATGAGCGCCTGCTCCTCGCGCGAAAGGCCGTCCCACGTGTGCTTGGAGAATATCAGCACGGTGGGCGCCATCGAATGTTCGGTGCGGCTGAAATACTTCGCGACATTGTAGTGCCGGGAGGAGATGTAGGAGGGCCAGTTATTGTCCGCCGCCTCGATGCTGCCCGACTCGAGGCCCTGGAAGACGCGCTCGAAGCGCAGGGTCGCAGGCTCCGCGCCGAGGGCACGCATCGCCGCGCTCCAGAGGTCGGACTGCTGGACGCGCACTTTCAGGCCCTTGAGGTCGCTCACCGTCCGGATCGGCCGCCGGGTGCTGTAGAAGGAGCGAGGGCCCGCATCGTAGAAGCAGAGGCCGATCAGTCCTTGGTCCGCCAGTCCGGCCAGGATCTCGTCGCCCATCGGCCCGTCGAGAACCCGCCGCGTCTGCGCCGTCGATTTGAACAGATAGGGTAGCGAGGGAACGAGCGCCAACGAGTCGTCGGTGGCCAGCGCAGCGATGTTGACGCGCGCCATGTCCACCGCGCCGCTGCGAACATGGGCAACGATATCGGCTTCCGATTCGCCTTCGTTGCGCCCCAGCACAGTGATGCCATCCCGGCCGACACTGCGCTCGCGGATCAGCCTGTCCATCTGTAGGACGGCTTGAACCGTCGGATAGTTGGTGGGGTAGATGTCGGACGCGCGAAATTCCCTGCCGCTGGCGGGCGTCGCCGCCAGCAAGCCAAGAATGGCGTACAATACTCGGGCTGAAGGCATCGTCATGAGCCTCGAACAGGCCGTCGCATGAGAAAATGCAGATGACGCCCGAAGGTTACCAGAATCGTGCAGCGGGGGCGTGGGAAAACGCACGGCGCTTGTTGCCGATCCACTGCAGCTTAAAGTGCAGTGGCTCCGCTATTTCGACGCCAGGTCAGGAGCGCGGCGGCAGGGAGTAGCGCGCCGCAGGTTTGGGCACGCGGTCGCTGCCGTCGTAGCAGACGATCTCGGCCTCGTGCGCCATGTTGCCCTTGCCGTCGGAACGGTAGGTCGTGACCACGCCCTCATAGCTGTCGCTGGCCAGGCGGTCGCGCACGGCCTTCGGCGTGACGGGCTGGCCCGCCTTGCGCAGCTCGGCGATGACCTTGGCCAGCATGCCGACGGCGTCGAACTGGGCCGCAGCGTAGGCGTCGGGATCGCTCTTGTAGGCGGCGCGATAGGCGTCGAGGAAGGCGCGCATCGGCCCGGTCGTGGCCGAGATCGGCGAGGCCGCGGTCTCGGCGCAGACGCCCTTCAGCTCCGCCGGTTCGAGCAGGGCGGCGGTGGCGGGCTGGTGCATGGCCGAGCCGGCGACGATCGGCAGGTCGGGCAGGAGCTGGCGTGCCTGGCGAACGGCGAGCACGGTCGAGGCGGCGTGCAGGTGCAGCACGATCACGTCGGCGTTGGCGTTCTTGGCGCGCAGCAGGGCGGGCGAGAGGTCGTTGACTGTGGTCGCTATGCTTTCCTCCAGCACCGGCGGCGTCTTGAGCTCGGCAAAGGTCTTGGCGAGCTGCTCACGGCCGGACTGGCCGTAGGCGGTGCTCTGGTAGATCACCGCCGGTCGCCTGGCGCCGAGCTTCTCAACGACATAGCGCGCGTGCGCCACCTTCACCGTGGCGTCGCTCGGGAAGAAGCGGAAGAACCACGGATTGCCGAGTTCACCCAGCCGCGCAGTGCCGGAGATGGTGAGCAGCGGCACGCCGCGCTCCTGGGCGAGCGGCAGCAGTGCCAGCATCTGCGTGCCCAGGATCGGTCCGACGACGGCGGGCGAGGCCGTGCCGCCCATCACGCGCTCCCAGGCCGTGACCGCGGCTTCCGGCGTCGACTGCGTGTCGAGCACGTCGGGTTTCAGGGTGACGTCGCGGATCTGACTGGCCGCCAGAAGCGCGCCGTTCCTCTGGCTGGCGCCCTCCAGCGCCACGAAACCCGTAAGCGGAACGAGCACCGGCAGGCGCACCTCCTGCGCCGCGGCAGGCGTTGCCGCAAAGGCTGTGAGGAGGGCGGCTACTGCGCCGCGCCGCCGGCCCATGGCGACATCACTTCGTTCATGCCGGTGAGTTCTCCGGTCGTGGGATCGCGAACGATACAGGACGGGTTGGCGAAACCAAGCGGCGAGACCTCGTTGCCGACCTCGACGATCGGCAGCTTGGCCGCGATCGCCTTCTTCACCGCATCGGGCAGCTCGCGGTTGACGCGGATCGGGCCCACGCCCGAGACGTCGATGCGCGGCTGGTGGAAGGCCGATTCGACGTCGAGACCGCGGTCGATCAGCATCAGCGAGAGCTGCGTGACGGCCGGCACGATGCGGCGGCCGCCCGAGGCGCCGATGCAGAACCACGGCTTGCCGTCCTTGGTCACGACCACGGGACAGATGTTGCACAGCGGCCGCTTGCCCGGCGCGATCGAATTGGGCCGGTCGGGCTCGGGATCGAACCACAGCATGCCGTTGTTCATGGTTATGCCGGTCTTGGGCAGCATCACGCAGGAGCCGAACAACGACATCAGGGTCTGCGTCAGCGCCACCATGTTGCCTTCGGAGTCGGCGGCACAGAAATGAGTTGTGCAGGTGTTGGTGGGCTTGTCGCCCATGGTCTTGAGCCGCTCCTCGTAGGCCTGGTGCATGCCCTGCGCGATGGCGAGGAAGAAGCCGGCGTCCGGGGCGCCCTTGCCCTTGGTGCCGGCGGCGGCCAGTTCCACCGTGCGCTGCAGCGTCGGGCCGGCAGTGAGCCCGCCCGCGACATTGATGGTGGCGCCGTGATGCTCGAACGACAGCGGCTCGACGACGCGCGCCTCGAAGGATTTGAGGTCGTCGTAGGAGATCGCCGAGCCGCCGGCCTGCAGGTCGGCGGCGATGTCGCGCGCCAGGCTGCCCTCGTAGAACTCGCGCGGCCCGCCTTCGGCCAGCCGCCGATAGGTCTCGGCGAGATTGCCGAGCTTGAGGTAGCGCACGTTTGCCTGCCAATCGAGCGTCGGGACGCGGCCGTCGTCCGGCAGGTAGGCGGCGCGCGAGGCGGGGAACTTGGCAAGGTGCTGCGCGCCGTTGGCGATCATCACCTGCATGTACCAATCGAGTTCCATGCCTCGCTCGGCGAGGGCCACTGCCGGCGCGATGACGTCCTTCCACTTCATCGTGCCGAAGCGTTCCAGCGCCTTGGCGACGCCCGCGACCTGGCCGGGCACGGCGATCGAGTGATAGCCGACCTCGTTTCGCTGCTCGTGGATGTCGGGCCAGGCGAAGGGGTTGGCGGGACCGGGCCCGACGATTTTGTAAGCCTTGGGATCGAGTTTTCTGGCCGAGATCGGGCCGTAGTCGATCGTCCAGGCACGGCCCTCCTTGGCGCTCCAGATCGTCATGAAGCCGACGCCGCCGATGCCGCTCATCCACGGCTCGATCGTACCGATCGCCAGTCCGGTGGCGACGGCGGCATCGATCGCATTGCCGCCCTTGCGCAATATCTCGGCGCCGACCTCGGCGGCCCGGCAATTCTGTGCAACCACCACACCTTTGCCGCGTATTGCCTGCTTGGTGACTCTCCACTGACGTGTCAGCGACTCACTCATCAACGCTCCCCACTTGTTGGCGGGACTGTAGCGGGGCCTGATTTCGCCACAAACCCTGTTAAACTGCAGGGCGGACGGGCAAGAAAGATTGCAGGCGTGACGGAACTGAACCAGATCGACCTGCAGGCGCTCACAGCGGGCAACAAGCGCGCATGGGACGGCTTTGTCGCGGCGGCCGCGCCGCTTATCAACGCGGTCGTGCGGCGCACGCTTGCTTCATACCGACTGAGCGAGGAAGACGTCATGGATGCAGCCCAGGACGTGTTCGTTCGGCTATGCGCCGGCGAGTTTCGCCTGCTCAAGACCTACGACCGGGCGCGGGCGAGCCTCGCGACCTGGCTCGCGGTGGTCGCCCGATCGGCGGCTGTGGATCACGCCAGACGTCGCCGGCAGGCCACTTTGCCGCTCGACGACGTTCCCGAGGCCAGTTTGGGGGTTGAAGACCGCCATGTGGAGAAACTCAAGATTCCCGAAGGACTTCTGACCGAACGCCAGATCCTGATCCTGAAATGCCTCTATGACGAGGAACGTGACGTGGCGGAGGTCGCCCAGCTTCTCAAGATCGATGCCCAAACCGTTCGAAGTACGCACCATAAGGCCTTGTTGCGTCTGCGCGCCCATTTCCAGGAAGAACCCCCATAAACCGGGGATGATCGGCCGGTTTCTGACGTAATCTGCAGCAGGAGAGCGCGATGAGCACGGAACGACCCCCGAGGAGCGACAAGGAGCTGTGGCGGAGCCTCGCCACCGGCCAAAATGTCGCCTCCGATTCCGTCTCGGATCTCGACTTCGCGGCCTGGCTGGACGGCCGGCTGTCGGAGACGGCGGCCGCGCGCATCGAAGCGGCCGTGGCAGCCGATCCCGAGATGCGCCGCGCCGCGCTGGAGCTCGCCGATGTCCTGGGCATGCCCCTGCCGGCGGTGCCAGCCCGTCTGGAAGTCCGCGCCAAGGCGCTGGTGGGCTTCGAGGCCGAGCGCCGGGTGAGGCGCCTCGGCTTGTTCGACTGGCTGTTCGCCAGCGGCCAGCGTTTTGCCCTGCAGCGGGCGATGGCGCTGACCGCCGCCGTGGTGATCGCCGTCTCGGGCTTCATGCTGGGCGGTGGGCTGGGCGAGTTGCTGGCCCAGGAGCGCTACGTCTCGAGCACGCCGCAGACGACGACCGCGACCGACACTTCCAACGAGCTGACCGAATTCCTGGTCTCAGACGGGATCTGACATGTCGTCTCGTCTGATCCAGCTACTGCTGGCGCTCTCGCTCCTGCTGAACACGTTCGTTCTGGTGGGCTTCGTCTACAGGAGCTGGATCGCGCCGCCGCCATTCGAGCGCCACATGCCGCCGCCGCCTGGACCGCCGGGCTCACGGCCGGGCCCGCTCGACATTGTCGTGCACGAACTCGATCTCGACGACGCCCAACGCCAGGCGCTGCGCGGTGTGTTCGACCACTATTCCACCATGCGTCGCGAGCGGCTGAGCGAGATCCTGAAGCTGCGTGAGCAGATTGCAGCCGAATACAGCCGTCCGGCCACCGATATTGCACGCGTCGAGACGCTGATCGACCAGCTGACAAAGCTGCGCGCCGATCTGCAGAAGGAAACCCTGCGCTCGATCTTCCAGCTCGAGCCCCAGCTCAAGCCCGAGCAGCGCGAGCACTTGCACCGGATCCTGGCCGAGCGGCTGGCCGGCCCGCCTCGGCCGCCCGGCGCCGGCCCCAATCCCGGACGTCCTCCACAATAGGAGCATCACCATGGTCGCACAGGTCGGTCGACGGGTGTTTGTGGGCGGCGTGGCGGCGCTCTCCGCCGGCCTGTGGGCGCCGCGGCCCGGCCGTGCGGCCTCGGCGATGGATTTCGACGAGGCGCGCCATCTGCTGTCGCGCACGTCGTTCGGCGCGACGCCCGCCGAGATCCGTGCCCTGGAAACGCAAGACTACGCCGGCGCAGTCGATCGGCTGCTGGCGAATGCGCGGCGCGACGCCGTCACGCCGGCGCCGGCGTGGCTGAACCTCGGGCCGGCCGAAGTCCGCCGCCAGCAGCAGGCGGCGCTGGCGGAGGCGAAGTCGGGCGTCGACGGCAAGAAGTTGCAGGTCGCGCGGCCCGTCCAGGAGCAGGGCCGCGAGCTGCGCAACTGGTGGGTCGAGGAGATGCTGGTCACCGACCAGCCGCTCGCCGAGCGCATGGTGCTGTTCTGGCATAACCACTTCACCTCGTCGTTCCAGAAGGTGCGCTACGCGCCGGCGCTGTTCCGCCAGAACGCGCTGTTCCGCCGCGAGGCGCTCGGCAACTTCGCCACCCTGCTGAAGGAGGTCGCGCGCGATCCGGCGATGCTGATCTATCTCGACGGAATGCGCAGCGTCGCCCGCCAGCCCAACGAGAATTTCGCCCGCGAGCTGCTCGAGCTCTTCACCCTGGGCGAGGGCCATTACAGCGAGGCCGACATCAAGGCGGCCGCACGCGCTTTCACGGGCTGGACGGTCGACCGCGAAACCGGCCAGTTCAAGAGCCGCGACCCCGAGCACGACGACGGGGAGAAGACGTTCCTTGGCCAGACCGGCCGCTTTGGCGGCGCCGAGATCATCGCCATCCTGCTGCGTCATCCGCGCACTGCCGAGACGATCGTCGAGAAGCTGTGGCGCGAGTTCGTGTCGCTGAAACCCGATCCGGCCGAGATCAAGCGGCTCGCGGCGTCGTTCCGCAACGGTTACGAGATCCGGCCGCTGATGCGCGCCATCCTGCTGTCGGCGCAGTTCCGCGATCCCGCCAGCCGCGGTGCCCTGATCAAGTCGCCGATCGAGCTGATCGTCGGCACCGTCCATGTGCTCGGCCTGCCGGTGTCGGAGAAGACCCAGCTCGTGCGCATGATGCAGGGGCTGGGCCAGGTGCCGTTCGATCCGCCCAACGTCAAGGGCTGGGTCGGCGGCGAGAGCTGGATCAGCACCTATACGCTCCTGCTGCGTCAGCAGTTCCTGCGCCGCATCGTCGAGGCGACGACCGTGGCCTCGATGGATGGCGGCATGATGATGTCGGGCCGCACCAACCGGCGCGCCGAGCGCCGTCAGCAGATGCCTGCTGATGACAGCACGATGCAGATGCAGATGGCCGAGCCGCGGCCGATCGAAGGCCGCAGCCTGCGCAATGCCGGCAACGAGGCGAGGCTCGGCCCGACGCTCGCCGGCATCGATTCGGCGACGCTCGTCCGCACCCTGCTGCCGCGCGCGCCGATCGATGCGGTGGACTCCTCGGGCACGCCCGGCGCCGCGGTGGCGGCGGCGATGCTCGACACCGCCTACCAGTTGAAGTGAGGAGGGCGCCATGAGCCGGATCCTGCTTCTGGTCGAGTTGAAAGGCGGCAATGACGGGCTGAACACCCTCATTCCCTATGCCGACCCGAAATACCGCGAGTTGCGTCCCGGCATCGGCGTGGCGCGCGAACGGATCGTGCAGCTCGACGAGAAGGTCGGCCTGCACGAGAAGCTCGAGCCGCTGATGGAATCGTGGAAGGCCAGGGACCTCGCGATCCTGCAGGGCGTCGGCTACCCCTATCCCAACCGTTCGCATTTCCGCTCGATCGAGATCTGGGATACCGCCTCGGCCTCGAACCAGACCCTGAGCGAGGGCTGGATCGCCCAGGCCTTCCAGGGCACGAGCCTGCCCAAGGGCGCGGGCGTCGACAGCATCGTCGTCGACACCAACGCGTTGCCGACCACTGGTCCGGAGCTGCGCACCATCGTCATGCAGGATGCCGAGAACTTCCTGCGGCAGGCCCAGGCCCTCAAGGACTCCGGCGCCATGAAGGACGGCGGCAATCCTGCGCTGCGCCACCTGCTGGCCGTCCGCCACGAGATCAATGCCGCGGCCAAAGGCCTGAGTGAAAGGCTGCGCGAGGCGCCGGCGCCGGCCCAGGCCTACGCCCAGGACCTGCTGCTCGGCCGCCAGTTCGATCTCGTCACCCGTGTGATGACGTCGCGCGTGCCGGTGGTGGCGATCAAGACGGCGCTGGGTGGCTTCGACACGCATGCCAACCAGATCCAGACGCACGAGCGGCTGCTCGCTTTCCTGGCCGGAAGCCTCGCCACGCTGCGCCGGAACCTGATTGCCGCCAGCCTCTGGAACGACGTCGTGGTGATGACCTATTCGGAGTTCGGCCGGCGCGCCAAGCAGAACGCCAGCGGCGGCACCGACCATGGCACCTCGGCACCGCTGTTCGTCATGGGCGGCGGCGTCAAGGGCGGCCTCCATGGCGCCTACCCGTCACTTGCCGATCTTCAGGACGGCGACCTCAGGCACACGGTCGATTTCCGCAGCGTGTTCGCCGCCGTGGCCCAGGGCTGCTGGGGCCTGCAGCGCGACTTCGGCCTGCGCCAGCCGCAGCGTCTGGGCTTCCTCACCTGAGCGCCGCGAAGCACTCGTCCTTCACCGAGCCGCGCTGGGCTTCGATGCGGATGAACCAGATGAGCAGCGCGGCGATGACCTTGATCACCACCGGCAACACGATATAGGCGACGATCAGGGCCGAGGTGCCGTACTCGCCCTTGGCGGGATTGAAGCCCAGCATCGCCGCGACCGGCAGCGAGCCCGCCGCGCCGACCGCCGTGGCGAGCTTGGTGGCGAGTGCCCACAAGCCGAAGTAGGTGCCGGTCTTGCCCTTGGTGGCGCCACTCTCCGACGAGTTGATGACGTCGGCCAGGATCGAGGGCGGCAGGCCATAGTCGGCGCCAATGCCGAGGCCGGTGATGACCGAAATCGCGAGGAACCAGTAGAAGTCGCCCGCTCCGATGAAGATCGCGCAGGCCATGGCGATCGCCGTCGTGACCATGCCGATGAACCAGGCGGTGGCCTTGCTCGTTCGCTTCGACAGCATCAGCCACATCGGCACGCTGGCGGCGCCGGCAATGAAATAGGTGAGCAGGATGATGCCGGCCTGCAGCTTGTCGCCCTTCAGCACGTGCTCGACGTAAAACAGCATCACCGTCACGGCGACACCCAGCGCCGCGCCGTTGATGACGAAGACGAGCAGCAGCCGGCGAAACAGGCGGTTCGTCAGCGGCGCGAAAAACGTGACAAAGGGGTTGCGCTCGGCATGGATGACCGGCGGGTGAACCGACGGACCCGTCCACAGCAGCGTCGGCGCGCTGAACAGCAGGACGATAGGCAGAAACAGCAGGCCGAGCATCATGTAGCCTTGGCTCTCGCCGAGGCGGTTCGTCAGGTAGGTCGGCAGCACGACGGCGAGCGTCATGCCGAGCAGACCGAACACCTCGCGGCCAACCGTGACTCGGGTGCGTTCGTTGTAGTCGTCGGTAAGCTCCGCGCCATGGGAGTGGTAGCTGATCGACACGCCGGAATAGCCGAGATGGACCAGCAAGAGCGCCGCCATCAGCCAGATGGCCATCATCGTCTGGTTGCCGAACCACGCGTCGGGCGGGTCGAACAGCATGTAGAATCCGGCGATCAGTACCGGGATCATCAGCCCGACGAAAATTAGCCGCCCGCGCCGGCCACGGCGCGTGAACCGGTCGCTGATCAGGCCGATCACCGGATCCTGGATGGCGTCGACCATGCGGGCAAAGATGAAGATCGGCCCCATGATCTCGAGCGACAGCTTCAACACCTCGCCATAGAATTGGCTGACGTTCAGGACGACCGGAAGTGCCGCCATGGCGAGCGGCAATTGCAGGGTCGAATAGGCGACCAGACGGTCGAACTTCACTTTGCCGGGGGCGGTGTTCCCACCCCCGATCGGTCCTGAATTCACCCGCTGGCCTTCCCTATTGGCGCCCGTTCGGCGCCCTTGTTGCCGACAGTTATATATGCCGGAAGTGTGCCTGCAATACGTCCGTGCGGCGCGTCGAGAAGCCTGCGGCGCAATAAGCGAGGTAATACCGCCACATACGGCGGAATCGCTCATCGAAGCCCAGTTTGCCTACCTGGTCGGCAACCCGGTCGAAGCGGCCGAGCCAGGCTTCCAGGGTGCGGGCATAGTCCATGCCGAAACTGTAGAGTTCGGCGATCTTGAAGCCGGCTTGCCGGCATTGTTCGCGCAGGCTGGTCGGCGACAGCAGCATGCCGCCGGGGAAGACGTAGGTCTGGATGAAGTCGGGACGGCGGCGGTAGCTGTCGAACAGGTCGTCGGCGATCACGATTGCTTGTACCAGCGCCGAGCCGCCGGGCGCCACATGGCGCTTCAGCACCGCGAAGTAGTCGGGCCAATAGCGCTCGCCTACCGCCTCGATCATCTCGATCGACACGATATGGTCGTAGCGTCCCTCGATGTCGCGGTAGTCGCGGTACTGCAGGTCGACCCGGTCGGCCAGCCCGGCGCGCTCGAGGCGGGCGCGGGCGTAGTCGAGCTGCTCCCGGGAGATGGTGACGCCGGTGACCCGCATGCCGCGGCGCGCGGCGGTCTCGGCAAAGCCACCCCACCCGCAGCCGATCTCGAGAATGCTGTCGCCCTGCTTTGCGCCGATCTGGTGGAGAATGCGTTCGTACTTGGCCGTCTGCGCCAATTCGAGCGCCTTGTCCTGCTCGCCCTCGAACAGCGCCGATGAGTAGGTCATCGAGGGGTCGAGCCACAGCCCGTAGAACTCATTGCCGAGGTCGTAGTGGGCGTGGATGTTGCGCTTCGATCCCTCGCGCGAATTGTCCCGCCGCCGGTGCAGCAGCTTCAGCAGCAGGGCGTGGAACGGATTGGTGCGCGCGACGCGGCCCAGCGCTTTCTCGTTCTCGGCCAGCAGGGCGATCAGGCCGGGCAGGTCGGGCGAATCGCAGAAGCCGTCCATATAGGCCTCGGCGAAGCCTATGTCGCCATCCAGCAGCACGCGGCGGAAGAAGCGCCAGTCCTTGACCTCGATTTCCGCCGGGGGAAGCGAGTCATCGTCGCCGAAGACGCGCGTCGAACCGTCCGGCAGCCGCATGGTCAAGCGGCCGACAGAGAGGCGGTCGAGGGCTTTGAGGACGAACCGGGCGGCTAGTGTCATTCAATTAGGGCGGTTAGCGGGTCACGAGGTCCGCTGGCGGCGCGGGCTTGCGATAAAATCTCGCCCGCTTCCGCCACAGATGCAAGGCCTGCCAATGGATCCGGACGATGACGGCAAGCGTCATGGTCGGGTTTCCGAGGAAGCGGCGGAACACCGTCCGGTCGCCGAGCGGCTCGCGGCGGCCGCCTACCGAGGTAGCCAGCATCAGGCCCTGGATGTCGTGGTAATTCACATCGACATGGACGCGTTCCTCGTCCAGCCGGAAGCGGAAGCGATAGCCGCCCTCGACCGGCAGGAAAGGCGAGACGTGGAAGGCCTTACGGCCCTCGAACCAGGCGTCGGGTTCGATCGGCCGGTGGTCGTCGTGATGGACCAGGTAGCAGTGCGTCTCGCCGAACGTGTTGTTGACCTCGCACAGTACGGCCCGCAGCGCGCCTGCGCGGTCGCGGCAAAACCAGAAGCTTACCGGATTGAAGACGTAGCCCAGCATACGCGGCATGGTCAGCAGCACCATATCGCCGTCGCAGGTTTCGCCAAGACCGTGCTCGACGAGGATGCGCCTGAGCCAGGCCCTGAGGTCCGAACCGTCACGCGGGCCGTGATCGGTGCGGCGGAAGGAGACCAGGCCCGGCCGGTCGAGCTTCAACCAGCGGCCTGCGGCGCTCTCCAGCGCCTCCAGCCCGAGGCAGAGATAGGCGACCCGGTAGCGGAAGGCGTTGGCGCGCGGCCGCAGCCGCCGGTGGACGACCGTGGCGTCGATGACGCTGTGGGAGGCGGCGATCACGGCGTATCCGTCGCGAGCCGCGCAGCCGCAGGCAGCGGGAACGGATCGAGCGACGGCCGGCCGGCCACGACCCGCGGCGGATCGCCGATGCGGCGGTGCTCGTCAGGCCGCAGCCAGGGCCGGCGTACACCCAGCTGCTCGGCGACGTCGAGGCCGGCCGACAGCGCATCCTCGTGGAAGCCGTAGCCGCAGTAGCTGCCGCAGAAGTAGGTATCGCGTACGCCCTGGATCGTGTGCAGATCGCGCTGGGCGCGGATGGCGGCGGCGTCGAACATTGGATGCTCGAAGGTGAAGCGGGCATGCGCCGTGGCAGGACGCGGCGTCCGGCCGGGATTGACCGAGACGAAGAGCGGCGCGCTGTCGGGCAGGTTCTGCAGGCGGTTCATCCAGTAGGTCACGCTGACGGGGCTATCGCCGTCGCTCCGGTCGGCCACATAGTTCCAGCTCGACCATACCGAACGGCGGCGCGGCATCAACGAGGCATCGGCATGCAGCCAGACCTCATTAGACGAGTAGGCGAAGCGGCCGAGCAGGGTGCGCTCGCGACGGTCGGCGTCGGTTAGCAGCTTCAGCGCCTGGTCGGCATGGCAGGCCAGCACGATCTTGTCGAAGCGGTCCCAGTGGCCCGCCGCGTCGCGTACCTCGACGCCGCCCTGCGCCTCCGGCGTTTCGCGGCGGATGGCGCTGGCTGGCGTGGCGAGCCGAGCGCGCTGGCGCAGCGGCGTCGCGATACGCTCGACGTAGGACCGGCTGCCACCGCTCACCGTGCGCCAGCGCAGCTGCGCGCCAACCGTCAGCAGGCCGTGATTGTTGAGAAAGCGCACGAAGGTCTGGGCCGGGTAATCGAGCATGTGGCCAAGCGGTGTCGACCAGATGCAGGCAGCCATCGGCATCAGGTATCGGTCGCGGAAGGCGGCGCTAAGGCCTGTCTCGTCGACGAAATCGCCTATCGTGAAGTCGAGGTCTTCGCAGCGGTCGAGCAGGCGCGGCGCCAGGCGATTGAAGCGCAGGATGTCGTGGGTCATGCGCAGGAAGGACGGCCGCACGACATTGCGTCGCTGGGCGAAGTAGCCGGCGAACGAGCTGCCGTACTCGAAGCGACCGCCCTCGAGGCTCGCGGCAAACGACATGTCGGATTCCTCGGTCGGCACGCCGAGATGTTCGAACAGGGCGACGAGGTTGGGGTAGTTGCGCTCGTTGAACACGATGAAGCCGACATCGACCGGCTGGCGCCCCGACGGGGTCGGCGCCTCGACCGTGCAGGAATGGCCGCCGAAGCGGTTCTCGCGCTCGTAGACCACGACGTCGTGCTTGCGGCTGAGCAGCCAGGCAGCGCCCAATCCGGCAACACCCGCGCCGATGACGGCGATTTTCATAGTCGAAGGCTCCCGCTGCGAGTCAGGCAGATTTCTTGAGGTTGTGGAAGGCATCCAGCGCTCGATCGCGGGCGACCGCATGGTCGACGATGCGTTCCGGATAGATCTCGGGCGGCAGCTTCTGGGGCGCGGTCCACGGCCGGTGGATGGTCGCGGCCGGCAGGCTGGCGAGTTCGGGAACCCAGCGGCGCACATAGTCGCCGGTGGGATCGAACTTCTCGCCCTGAAGCACGGGGTTGAAGACGCGGAAGTAGGGTGCTGCGTCGGCACCGCTGCCGGTGACCCACTGCCAGCCGGCGGCGTTGTTGGCCGGGTCGGCGTCGACCAGCGTATCCCAGAACCAGCGTTCGCCGACCCGCCAGTCGATCAGCAGGTCCTTGGTCAGGAAGGAGGCTGTGATCATGCGCACCCGGTTGTGCATCCAGCCGGTCGCCCAGAGCTGGCGCATGCCGGCATCGACGATGGGATAGCCGGTGCGGCCGCGCCGCCACGCCTCGACCGCGTCGTCCGCATCAGCCCAGGGAAAGGCGTCGAACTCCGGGCGGAAGTTGTGCTGCGTGAGATCGCCGAAATGGAACAGGAGGCTGTAGGCGAATTCCCGCCAGCCGAGCTCGGACAGGAATTTCTCGGTCGCCGCCGATAGCCCCCGCGCCACGGCTGCGCGCCAGACCTGCCGTGGCGAGATTTCGCCGAAGGCGAGGTACGGCGACAGCCGCGACGTGCCTTCGACCGCAGGCAGGTCGCGCGCCTCGCGATAGCGGCCTAGCGCTTCGTCGAGGAACGCCATGAGGCGCGCGATCGCGCCGCCTTCGCCCGGCACCCAGATGGCGCCCAGGCCGCCCGCCCAGTCGGGCGCGCGGGGTGGCAGCCGCCACGCGGCGAGCCTGTCGCTGGCCGGCCATGTTTCGGGCGCCGGCAATTGCTTGGGCGCCGGCAGCGGCCGCTCGGGCGAGGCAAGTCCGCGGCAGGCTCGCCAGAACGGCGTGAACGCCTTGTACGGCTCGCCACCTTGCGTCCTCACCTCCCACGGCTCGAACAGGAGGCTGCCCTTCAGGTTCTCCGCTTCCACGCCGCGGGCGGACAGGGACTGCCTCAGCCGCACATCCCGTTCGCGCGAACCCTGCTCGTAGATTCGGTTCCAGTAGACCGTCTGGGCGTCGCACTCGGCCGCCAGTTCCGGGATCACCTTTTCCGCCGGCCCGCGGCGCAGGATCAGCCGTGAGCCTAGCGCGTGCAGCGAGGCGTCGAGCGATTGCAGGCTGTGATGCAGCCACCAGCGCGAGGCTGCTCCCGGCGGTCGCACGCCCTCGGTTTCCTCGTCCAGCACGTAGACCGGCACCACGACGCGCCCCGAGCCCAGCCCGGCGATCAGGGCCGGATTGTCGGCGAGTCGAAGGTCGTTGCGGAACCAGACGATGGAAGAAGGCATGTCCGAGATACGCTCGGACGGGCGGAACGGATTATCGCCGGGCTCCTGGCTTAAGACCTTGGGCAGGTCGGCGCAGGGTGCATTTCCAGGGCCTGAAGATCGGCGGTGACGGTCACCAGCCCGGTTTCGACCGTGAGCCGATCGAGCACGCCGTTGTCGAAAACCAGGGCGTTCACCGTGAAAAGCGGTCGCTGGTCCTGTTCGCGGCCGCGGGTAAAGGTCATGAACACCGGCCAGGATTTCCCCGCCGGTATCGCCACGGGCCGGTCGGCGGGACGGGCCGAGCGCAACGCGGCGCGGTCCTGCTCGGTGACATCGATCAGGAAGGCGTCACCGATCACCTCGCCGTCGAACATCAGGGCGGGGAACGAGGTGGCGTTGGCCCGCAGCCTCTCGATCATGTGATCGATGGCGGCGACCGGCATCAGGGTGGGCGGCGGCAGGATGAACTGGTTGGGGGGACTGCCCTGGTAAACGATCTCGGCGCGCATCTGGCCAGCTTGCCGCTGAACCCGTCCCTTGATCTCGCGCTGGCTGCCGTTCTGAATTTGCACGGTGCTGTAGCGAAACGCGCCGCCACGCGTCTCCTCGCCGTCCATCTTGGAGGCCAGACTCATCTTCCACGAGGTGGTGAGCGCGATCTCTGTCTTGATGTCACGTTTGAGATGCCAGCCGGCGCAATCCTGGGTGAGATCGCTGATCGCCGTGCCGATGCGCGGAGCGTTCGCTGCGGCCCCCAAACGCAGCGCGTACTCGGCGCGGTGCGGCTGCACCTGGGCGGCAGCGCCCAGCGGACAAAGCAGGGCGGCGGCAAAGACAATACGCACAAGACGGGGCATCGCGGCACCTTGCGCACGGGGCGGCATCAGGTCAATCGTGCGCGCCATGAGTTTGCGGCAGATAGTGGCGCGAGCATGGCGCCGACCAGCCGAGGCGCCGCATCTGGTGCCCGCCGCGGCACAGGCCGATCTGGTGGAAGTGTTCAAGGGCGAACGACGGATGGAGCTCAAGCGCGAGGGCAGGACGATCGGCAGCTATCGCATAGCGCTGGGCTTTGCACCCCGGCTTCACAAGGAGCGTGAGGGCGACGGCCGCACACCCGAGGGCGTCTATATTATCGATGCGCGCAACCCCAAAAGCGCCTTTCACCTCTCCCTGCGCGTCTCCTACCCAAGCGAACGGGACAGGGCGCATGCCGCGTCGCGTGGCGTTCCGCCGGGCGGCGACATCTACATTCACGGCCAGCCAAACGGTCTCAAGAAGCTCTGGCTCGGTCATCCCCGAAAGGACTGGACGACGGGCTGCGTCGCCGTAACCGACCGGGAGATGCGCGAAGTCTGGTCGCTGGTGCCGACCGGCGCGCGCGTGGTGATCCATCCATGATGCCGTTCGAGTTCGTCTGCGCCGGCGAGCGGCTGCAGGCGCTGCCGGCGGGCGCACTGCATTGGCCGGCAAGACGCCTGCTGGCGGTGGCCGATCTTCATCTCGAGAAGGGCTCGTCCTATGCCGTGTCGGCCCGCAAGCTCCTGCCGCGTCACGACACGCGGCAGACCTTGGCCATGCTGACCGCGCTGATCGACGTGCTTGCGCCGCAAACCGTGGTTTGCCTGGGCGATTCATTCCACGACCGGCAGGCGATCGAACGCCTGCCCGAAACCGAGCGTCGGCAGATCGAACGCCTGACGGCCCGCGCGCAATTCGTGTGGATCGCGGGCAACCACGATCCTGCTCCGCCGCCCGCCGGGTGGGGCGAGGTCGCCGAGGAGATCAACGACGGCCCCTTGATCTTCCGCCACGAGGCGCACTTCGGTCCGGCCGACGGCGAAATCTCCGGCCACTTCCATCCCGTGGCGGCGCTCACCGTGCGCGGCCGCGGCCTGCGCCGGCGCTGTTTCCTCACCGACGGTCATCGCCTGATCCTGCCGGCTTTCGGCGCTTACGCCGGCGGCCTGAACGCCCTCGATCCGGCGATCGCACAGCTCTTCCCTGACGACTACGATGCCCTGGTTGTCGGCCGCGACGCGGTGCGACGGCTGTCGTGGCGGCAGCTCAGGCCCGATTGGTCCCTGGCATGGGAGCGAGACGGCCAATCGCGCTGATGATCGGCCGGCCCTCCCTGATGTCAGCGCGGCAGCTCGTACTTCAGCGTAACTTCACCCAGGCCTTCGATCTTGCCGACGGCGGTGCTGCCGGGCGGCACGAACTGGCAGGCGACCATGCTGCCGGTCGAGACGATCATGCCTTTCTTCAGTGTCTTGCCGTGCTCGCCCAGCTTGTTGGCGAGCCAGGCCAGCGAATTGTAGCAGTGACCCAGGACGTCACCCGAATGCCCGCTGCGCATGACCTTGCCGTCGAAGGCGATCGAGCCGTCGAGGTTGGCGAGATCGAGGTTGCGCCAACCCTTGTTGGCCCTGGCGAGCAGCGAGCCGCCGTTCCATCCGACATCCATCACCAGCCACGGCACGCTCAGCCGGCTGTAGTCGGCCCCGCGGTCTTCGATCAGCTCGAAGCCGGCGCGCGCCTCGCCGACGTAGGGCGCAATCGAGTCCTTGTCGTATGGCTTGCCCTTCGGCCGCGGCACGTCTGCGTTGGCGGTAAGGATGATCTCGAGCTCAACGCCGAGCCGCGCCCACTGGTCGGCGCGCACCGAGGCTTTGTGTTCGAACACGCGTTTCTTGCGGATCGGCCCGTAGGCCGGGCCGCGCAGGCCGGTCTGCTCCCAGATCTGCGGCGAGGTGAGCGCGATCTTGTAGCCAACGAGCGGCCCTTGCTTGGGGACGAGCTTGTTCAGCAACGCGTCCTGCACCTTGTAGGCCGTGCGCTCGTCCTTGAGCGCGAACTGGTCGGGCCACCAACCAACGACGGCGCGCGCTCGGTGGACCTGGTGCAGCCAGTTGGCAGCCTTGGCGATGCTGAACGCCATGATTTCCTCCCCTTGCTTGGACTTTTACGGCCCGCATAGTGCATTCCATGGCGATCAAGGCGAAGCGGGATTTGGCGCCGGCGTTGGGGCCGGTGCGCGCCGGCGCCCTGGTGGGTGTCGTCCTGGCGGGCGGCGAGGGCAGGCGCATGGGACCGGGGCCGCTGAAGCCGCTGCGCAGGCTGGCCGGCCGGCCGATGGTGGCGCATGTCGTGGAGCGCCTGCGGCCGCAGGTCATGGACCTGGTCGTGGTGGCCAACGATCCGCTGCCGGGCCTGCGTGCGCTCAAGGTCCCGGTGATCCCCGATCCGTCTGATGTCCGGCGTGCAGCCGAACGCGAGGGGCGGCGACTGGGCCCGCTCGCCGGCATCCTGGCCGGCATGGAATGGTCGCTCGCCCATCATCCGCATGCCGGCTGGATCCTGACGGCGCCGGCCGACGTGCCGTTCCTGCCGCTCGATCTGACGGTGCGGCTGTGCGGCCTGATGCATGTGCCCGAACCCGACGTGCTGATGGTGCGCCACGGACGGCGGCGCGAGCACACGCTCGCGGTCTGGTCGGTGAAGCTGGCGGCCGATCTCCGGCGGGCTGTGCTGGACGAGGGCCTGCGGCGGGTCGAAGACTTTGCCCGGCGCTACGCCTTCGCCGAACTTGTCTGGCCCGGTGGGGCGGCGCCGTTCCTGAACGTCAACACGCCGGCCGAGCTCAGCTTGGCCGCACGCCGGTTGGCCCGGACTCGGCCGGTTCCAGCTCGATCACGTTCCCGTCGATGACGAGCTTGCCGGCATTCTCGAAATTGACAGTGATGCGGTGGCCGATCATCGACTGGACCTGGCCCAGCCCCCAATCCGGCCGGCTGGGATGGCGCACGAAGTCGCCGGGCGAGAGGAGCGCATTGCCGGGCTTCTCAAACAAGTTTTCGTGACCTCGGTGTATGAATACGATAGCCGCCGTGTGACGGGCGGTGAGGCCAATCTGGCGTATAAGACCCGCGTCGTCATCCAAGGAGGATCTCGATGATCACTACCCGAATCGCCATCGCCTCGGCCCTCGCTGCCGCCCTCGTGCTGCCAGCCGTGGCCATGGCCCAAGGCAACAGCGAAAAGTGCTTCGGCGTCGCGAAAGCCGGCAAGAACGACTGCCAGACCGCGTCCTCCTCATGCGCCGGCACGTCGAAAAAGGACGCCCAAACCGACGCCTGGATCTCGGTGCCCAAGGGTACTTGCGAGAAGATCGTGGGCGGCAAGCTCGGCTCCAGCTGATTTCATGAACCGGCTCGCCGGCATCGGGCTGCGTGCGCCGCATCTGGCGGAGATCGCGCGCGACCGGCCGGCGATCGGCTTTCTCGAGATCCACGCCGAGAACTATCTCGCCGGATCGCCGGCCCTGCAGGCCATCGAAAGGCTGCGCGCCGACTACGTCTTCTCCATCCATGCTGTCGGCCTGTCGCTGGGCTCGGCCGATGGGCTCGACGAGGCCCATCTCGGGCGGGTCGCGGCGTTGGTGAAGCGCCTGGAGCCTGCCTTTGTGTCCGATCACCTCTCCTGGAGCGTGATCGGCGGCCACTACTTCAACGACCTCCTGCCACTGCCTTATACCGAGGAGGCGCTCGACACGGCGGTACGCAACGTCGGCCGGCTGCAGGAGGTGCTCGGCCGCCAGGTCGCGATCGAGAATCCGTCCTGCTATCTCGGCTTCGCCCATTCGACGCTCAGCGAGCCCGAGTTCCTGTCCGAGCTGGTGCACCGCAGCGGCTGCGGCCTGCTGCTCGATGTGAACAACATCGTCGTGACGGCGCACAATCTGCGGCTCGAGCCGCGCGACTGGCTGGAAGGCCTGCCTGGCGAGGCGATCACCGAGTATCATCTCGCGGGACACGCCGTAAACGACGCCGACGGCCAGCCGATCCTGATCGACGATCACGGCTCGCGCGTGGGCGACGGGGTGTGGGCGCTGTTCGCCGAAGTGGTGCGGCGCTTCGGCGTCCGCCCGACCCTGATCGAATGGGACACCGATATCCCGCCGCTCGCCGTGCTTCTCGACGAAGCCAACCGCGCGGATGGCGTGATCGAGGCGGCGGTTCCGGCGGAGGGCAAAGATGCCGCTCGCGCTGCGTGACTTGCAGGCGGCCTTCGCCGCCCACATCGTCGGTACCGACCGCGCCGAGCTCGCGGCCGCCGTCGTGGGCGATACGATCCCGGCCGCAGCGCGGCTCCGCGTCTATCGCCATCACGTCTTTGAAAGCCTCGCCACCGCACTGGCGTCGACCTTTCCCACGGTTCAGGCGCTTGTCGGCGCGGATTTCTTCCGCAGCTCGGCGCGGGCCTTCATCGCGCAGTTGCTGCCGACCCAGCCGGTGCTGGCTGAATACGGCGCGGATTTCCCGGGCTTCCTTGTCGGTTACGAACCGGCGCGCGATCTGCCCTATCTGGCCGACATCGCCCGGCTGGACTGGGCGCTGAACCTCGCCTTCCATGCCTCGCCGGGTGATCGGCTGAGTGCGGCGGATCTTTCGACCGTCCCGGCCGAGCGCCTGCCCGCGATGTCGATCGCCCTGGCCGCGGGCGCTGTCTTGATCAGTTCGCGCTATCCGTTGGACCGCATCTGGGCGGCGTCGCAGCCGGACGCGGCCGGCGGGACGGTCGACCTGATTTCTGGCGCCGCGCATCTCCTGGTGTTGCGACGGCGGGACGACGCGGCCTTTATCAGCCTGACCGCCGGTGAGGCCGCCTTCGTCGCTTCCCTTGCCGACGGAAGGTCGCTCGAGGCGGCGGCAGGGGAAGCCTTCCAGGTTGACGCTGCTTTCGACTTGTCCACCTCCTTCGCCCGTCTACTCGCTCTGGAGGCTTTTGCTGCGCTGCAATAGAGATCGCCACGGCGGTGCCATAATTACACACCGTTTGCATAGATTTTGCGATTCAGGGATTTGCTGCAGCGCACGACAAGAATCGGTTGGCGGCCGTGAACGAGGTTGCGGCAAGGCCGGCCATCCCTATACTCCGCGCGCCTTGAAGGTCCGCCTTCCCCCAGGCGGACAGTAAGTCGCTGCGAGTGGAGTTGCCGACGATGTCGATTACGTTGCCGCAGAATTACCGGCCGACGGACCGCGAATTTTTCATGAACCCGATGCAGCAGGAGTACTTCCGGCAGAAGTTGCTGAAGTGGAAGGGCGAGCTGATCGAAGAGTCCAATCAAACACTGCAGAACATGCAGGAAGAGAGCCTGGCGCAGCCTGATCTCGCCGATCGCGCCACCGCCGAGACCGACCGCTCTCTCGAACTGCGCACCCGCGACCGGTTCCGCAAGCTGATCTCCAAGATCGATCAGGCCCTGAAGTCGATCGAGGAAGGCACCTACGGATACTGCGAGGAGACCGGCGAGCCGATCTCGCTGAAGCGCCTCGAAGCCCGCCCGATCGCGACCCTGTCGGTCGAGGCCCAGGAGCGCCACGAGCGCTTGGAGCGCACGCGAAGGGATGAAGGCGCGGACTGATTTGCTGGAGCGCGCGCAACTCCAGTCGCGCGTCTTTGTTAAGCAAAGAAAGATCGCGCCACTGGAGTGGCGCGCCCCCAGCTAACCTTTTGCTTCGCTCTGCATATCCTGAAGCTTGAGCGCGCGGCCGGCACGGCCGCCGCCCGGCTTGCCATCGCGCCACACGACCTGGCCGTTGCAGAACACCGTGTCGATGCCCCGAGCCGGCGCGATCGGCTGGTCGAAGGTCGCGGTATCGATCACCGTCGCCGGATCGAACACGCAGATGTCGGCATAGAAGCCCGGCTTCACCTCGCCGCGCCTGGTGAGATGGAAGCGTTGAGCCGAGTAGGAGGTCATGCGGCGCACCGCATCCTCTAGCGGGAAGAGCTTCAGGTCGCGCGCGTAGTGGCCCAGCACGCGCGGGAAGGTGCCCCACAGGCGCGGATGCGGATGGGTGTCGAAGGGAATGCCGTCCGAGCCGATCATCGCGCCGGGATGGGACATGGCGCTTTGCACGTCCTTCTCGTCCATCATGAAGTAGATGGCGCCGGCGGGCTGCAGGCGGTCGGCGGCCTCGCGCATCGAGCAGCCCATCTCCCGCGCGATATCCTTGAGGTCGCGGCCGCTCATGCCCGGCACCTTGTCGGACCAGGTGATCAGCACCTTGTCGGCACGCTCGAGCATGTCGCTGCGCAGGATCGTCGAGCCCGCGACGTAGGGATAGACGTCGAAGGCGATTTCCTGGCTCTTCATCGCCTCGGTGAACTTGGGCAGCGTCTCCTTCATGCGCCCGAAATTGGAGCGGCCCGAGCATTTGTGGTGCGAGACGATGATCGAGGCGCCGGCACGCCGGCCGATCTCGAAGGTCTCGTCCATCGATTTCAGGATATCGTCGCCCTCGTCGCGCATATGGGCGGTGTAGACGCCGCCCCACTTGCCGAGAGGCTTGGCGATCTCGGCCACCTCATCGGTCGAGGCGGCGTTGGCAACGGCGTAGAAGAGACCGCTCGACATGCCGATGGCGCCCTGTTCGAGGCTCTGGTCGAGCAGGTCGCGCATCACGACGATCTCGCCCGCCGTCGCGCTACGGCCAAGGTCGTCGCCCATGGCATTCATGCGGAGCGTCCCGTGGCCGATCAGGAAGGCGCCGTTGATGGCGGGCTTGGCCGCGTCGACCTTGCCGGCGAATTCCGCGAAGGTCCGCGAGACGTTCGCCTGCTTCTTCACGATCAGCGACAGGAAATGGCCGATGTCGGAGCGCAGGTAGGGCGAGGCCGAGACGCCGCAATTGCCGCAGATCACCGTCGTCACGCCCTGGCTCGCCTTCATCGCCATGGTCGGATTGTCGATCAGGGCGGTGTCGTCGTGGGTGTGCACGTCGATGAAGCCCGGCGCCACGACCTTGCCCCTGGCGTCGATCTCGTTGTCGCCGCGAAGCACGCCCGGCGGCTCGACGGCGGCGATGCGATCGCCCTTGAGGGCGACATCGGCGGGGAACAGCTTCTTGCCGGTGCCGTCGGCCACCTGGCCGTTGCGAATGACGACGTCGTAGGCGGCCATGAAAAACTCCTAGGCTTCGTTGCGGCCGAGCCGCATGTCGAGGTCGAACGGATAAAGCGGCCGCTTGACCCTGGTGTACTTGAAGAGCTTGAGGTCCGACGCCGTGCAGCCGTCGCCGTCGCACATGACGATGTGCTTGGCGATGGGCTCGAAGCCGGCGCGGAAATGCTGGCGCGACTTGATCAGCACGTATTTCTTGCGGCGCGGATCGATGCCGCAATGGGTAAAGACGCCGAGGTCGAAAGGCTCCGCCCGCTTCTCCGACACCACGATCTGCATCTTGCCCGTGTCGAGCACGGCGGTGCGGCCCATGCGCACCGTGGTGCCGGTGGCCATCGGGCCGGTGACGACGAACTGGCCGTCGGTGATGGCCTTGACCTTGCCGGTGACCTTGAGCGGTTTGCCCTTCAGCCCCATGGCCGGCATGTCGATCTTGCCGCCGAGCTCCAGGGTCACTTCGGCGCCGACGCCGGCCTTGATCATCTGCTCGACGCAGGCCGGATCGCAGATCGGACCGGCGACGGCGTCCTCCAGACCCTGCTTCATCGCCTCCTCGACGACGCTCATCACGTCCTGCGTGCCACCTGACGCGGTGTTGTCGCCGTGGTCGGCCATGACGACGGGGCCGCCGTCGAGCGACTTGGCGCGCGCCACCTGGACCGACAGCGGCTCGGGATGGAACAGGAAGCCTTCGCGCTTCTCCCACGCCGTATCGAGGATCTTGTTCAGCAGGACCTCGCCCTCGGCCGTGCGCTTGTCGCAGACGATCACCGAGGAAAGCGCGAGATGCGGGATGTCGGCCTGGGGGAAACCGCCGAACACCGAGGCGTTCAGCACCTGGCCGGTATCCTCGGCCTGGTTGGCCATGCCCATGAGCGTCTTCATCGGCTCGCGCGAGGGCGTGTGGACCAGCGAGCTGCTCATGATCGGACGGTTGCCCCACACCATCTTCGGTTCGACCTCGCCCGCCAGCGCACGCATCAAGGTGCGACCGGCGCGGCGCGCGGTATCGGCCATGTCGATATGCGGGTAGGTGCGGTAGCCGGTGATGACGGTGGCGCCCTTGATCATGGCGTCGGTCATCTGGGTATGAAAATCGAGCGCCACGGCGATCGGTACGTCGGGCGCGATCTTGCGGATACGAGCCAGCAGCTCGCCTTCGCCGTCGTCGTAGTCCTCGGCGACCATCGCGCCGTGCAGGGCGAGCAGGACGGCGTCGCAGCCCGTCCTGATCTCCTCGACGATGGCCGTCGTCATCTGCTCGTATGCCGCCTTGGTCACGAGACCGGACGGATGCGCCGACGCGGCCATCGGTACCGTGAACTCCGCGCCGGCCTTGCGCGCCACGTCGATAAATCCGCCGAGGGAGGTGTTGGTACCCTCGGCTTCCTTTATCGCCAGAGGGCCGCTCAGAGCGCCGGCACGGGCAAAGGAGTCGATGGGAGTGGGGAGCGGCGAGAACGTATTGGTCTCATGCATCATCATTGCGATTGCAAATTTCTTCGCCAAAGCCCCCTCCAAGCGCCGTCAAACCCTTGAGCAATCTATAGAAAAATCGGCAACGTGCGGATTTTCACAGCTTTGCGCCTGCTGCAGAGCTGCTTCGCATGATCGTTGTGCGTTGCAAAAAAGCAACACCTAAACCGCGACAGGAAGCAGGTTAAATATGCGAAATCAGGGTCTTTTTTCCCCCTTGAATTCCCTTCGCAGGTGCACCATTCTCTGTGGGCAGCAAACGTCGCATCTGCGACCTTCATTGTTTGCTGTATGCCCGTCTTGGGCGTTTCCTCCCTAAACTCGGGCCGCGCTTGTCGCGGCCCTTTTTTTGTGTTGGCCGGTTTCCGGCTTTTCGGCAGGCCTACTCGGCCGCCAGCGGACGGGGCGCCAGCACGGCCGTGGCCTGGCCCGCGATTTCCTCGAGCAGGCCGGCCATCAGCCGCTCGACGGCTCCGGCGGTGGCCAATTTCTCGTGGCGGGTCTCGTCCATATAGAGCGCCCGGTTGATTTCGATCTGCAAAGCGTGCCGCGCGAGTCCCGGCCGGCCATAGCGCTGCGTGGTGAAGCCGCCGGCATAGGGTTGGTTGCGCAGGACCCTGAGGCCGTGGGCGGCGAGCCAGCGTTCGGCGCAATCGACCAGGTCGGGCGCGCAGGATTCGCCGTGATTGTCGCCCAGCACGACGTCGATGCGGTGGTCGCGCTCGCGTGCGCCCACGCCGGATGCCGAGGACGGCATGGAGTGGGCGTCGATCAGCAGGGCGCTGCCGAACAGCCGGTGGGTCTGCTCGATCAGCGTCGACAAGGCCGTGTGATAGGGCCGCCAGCAGCCTTCCAGCCGCTGCTCGATTTCGTCGGACGGCACGCGGCCGCGATAGATCGCCTCTCCGCTGGCCGCCACCCTCGGGATCATGCCGAGGCCGGCGGCGACGCGGGTGGTGCGGTGGTTGAGCGGCCGGGGCAGCGGCCCTTCGAACATGCCGGGGTCGAGCTCATAAGGCTCGCGGTTGGCGTCGACATAGGAGCGCGGGAAGCGCGCCGCCAGCAGGGGCATGCCCAGCATGGGGGCCGATGCGAACAGCTCGTCGACGAAGGCGTCCTCCGCGCGGCGGAGCGCCGCCAGCGGCAGGGCGGCCTGGGCCAGGAAGGCGGCGGGGTAGACTGACCCGCTGTGGGGAGAGGCCACCACCACCGGCGCGGTCTGGCGCGACGGGAGGCGGCAGTCCAAGGCCTCGTGATCGGGCGCGACCGGCGAAAACTCCATGACTGCGTCATAGCGTGTGGATCAGGGCGCGTCACGCGCCGCGCACCCGCCAAGCCCTTAGACTTGCCAATCGGGGGGCCGCGATGTAGACGACCGCACTTTCCGGCGATGGGCGCGTAGCTCAGCGGTAGAGCACTGTCTTGACATGGCAGGGGTCACAGGTTCAATCCCTGTCGCGCCCACCATCGCCCAACCACAATCCCTTGTCCGACTTCTTCTCCCTCTATTCACACGAATTCGTGCGTGTTGCGTGCTGCGTCCCGCGAACCCGGGTCGCCGACGCCGCCTACAATCTCGCCGAGACGCTGCGTCTTGCGGGCGAGGGCGACAAGGCGCGCACCGCCCTCATGGTGTTTCCCGAGCTCGGTCTCTCGTCCTATGCCATCGAGGACCTGCTGCTGCAGGACGCGCTTTTGGACCAGGTCGAGCGGTCGATCGCCGAGGTCGTGGCGGCGTCGAGCAAGCTCTTCCCGGTCCTGATCGTCGGTGCGCCGCTGCGCGTCGCCGGCCGCCTCTACAACACCGCCATCGTGATCCATCGCGGCGTGATCCTGGGCGTGGTGCCCAAGACCTATCTGCCGAATTACCGCGAATTCTACGAAAAGCGCCACTTCGTGTCGGGCGCCAACATCATCGAGAACCGCATCAAGCTCGCCGGGCAGGAAGTGTCGTTCGGCACCGACATGCTGTTCCGCTCGACCGGCACGATCAATGTCACCTTCCATGTCGAGATCTGCGAGGACATCTGGGTGCCGGTGCCGCCGTCGAGCCACGCGGCGCTGGCCGGTGCGGAGGTGCTGGTCAACCTGTCGGCCAGCAACATCACCATCGGCAAGGCCGACGCGCGCCGCCTGCTGTGCGGCAGCCAGTCGGCCCGCGGCATCGCGGCCTATGCCTACTCGGCCTCCGGTCCGGGCGAATCGACGACCGATCTCGCGTGGGACGGCCACGCCGCGATCTACGAATGCGGCGATCAACTCGTCGAATCGGCGCGCTTCGAGAAGGACTCGACCATCGTGCGTGCCGACGTCGACCTCGGTCGCATCCGCCAGGAGCGGCTGCGCAACAACGGCTTCGCCGATTGCGCCCTGCAGGAGCGCGAGAAGGTCGCGCGCTTCCGCAAGATGGATTTCGTGCTCGACGCGCCGCGCGCCAGCGTAGCCCTCGACCGCGCCGTCGAACGCTTTCCCTATGTGCCGTCCGATCCGGCCAAGCTGCGCGACAATTGCTACGAGGCCTACAACATCCAGATCCAGGGCCTGGCGCAGCGGCTGCAGTCGAGCCGCACGGAGCGGGCGATCATCGGCGTGTCGGGCGGCCTCGATTCGACCCAGGCGCTGATCGTCACCTGCCGGGCGATGGATCAGCTCGGCCTGCCGCGCAAGAACGTGCTGGCCTACACCCTGCCGGGCTTCGGCACGACGGATAAGACACACAAGAACGCCTGGCGGCTGATGACGGCGCTGGGCGTGACGGCAGCCGAGATCGACATCAAGCCGGCCGCCCAGCAGATGCTGGCCGACATCGGCCATCCCTTCGCCAAGGGCAAGAAGGTCTACGACGTCACCTTCGAGAACGTCCAGGCGGGCCTGCGCACCGACTACCTGTTCCGCCTGGCCAACCAGCATCGCGGCATGGTGGTCGGCACCGGCGACCTCTCCGAGCTGGGGCTGGGATGGTGCACCTACGGCGTCGGCGATCACATGTCGCACTACAATCCCAACGGCTCGGTCTCCAAGACGCTGATCCAGCACCTGATCCGTTTCGTCGCCGCCTCGGGCGATGTCGACAAGGAGACGGCCGCGATCCTGCACGACATCCTGGACACGGAAATCTCGCCCGAACTCATTCCGGTCGGGGCGGGCGGCGCCATCCAGTCGACCGAGCAGTCGGTCGGCCCCTACGCGCTGCAGGATTTCAACCTCTACTACCTGACGCGCCTCGGTTTCCGGCCGTCCAAGATCGCCTTCCTCGCCTGGCATGCCTGGCACGACGTCGAGGAGGGTGCGTGGCCCGCCAACCTGCCGGCCGGCACGCGGCGCGCCTATACGCTGGGCGAGATCAAGAGCTGGCTCGGTCTGTTCCTGCGCCGCTTCTTCACCAACCAGTTCAAGCGCTCGGCCCTGCCCAACGGCCCCAAGATCTCCTCCGGCGGCTCGCTGTCGCCGCGCGGTGACTGGCGTGCTCCGTCTGACGGCAGCCCGGATGTCTGGTTGGCCGAACTGAGCGCCGTTCCCGACAGCAAGAAATAAAGCCGACGCACGTTTGTTTGCGCCGCCCGATCAAAATGCTACTAGGCTTCAAAGCACAGCATTTGAGGGGAGGAGGTCGCGATGCCTCTTGAGGTCAAGAAGACCGTGAAGCAGATGGTCGACGAGGCAAACGGCCAGATCGAGACCTTGCCTTTGGCGGAAGCCATCAAGGTCCATGGCCAGCCCGGCGTCACCTTCATCGACATCCGCGATCCGCGCGAGCTGTGGCGCGACGGCACCATTCCCGGCGCCATCAACGTCACGCGCGGCATGCTCGAAATGTGGATCGATCCGGAGAGTCCCTACGCCAAGGACTATTTCCAGTCCGGCAACAAGTTCGTCTTCTTCTGTGCCGGCGCCTGGCGCTCGGCGCTCGCCACCAAGACCGCGCAGGACATGGGGCTGACGCCGGTGGCGCATTTCGAGGGTGGCTTCGGCGCCTGGAAGAAGGCGGGTGGGCCGGTGGAAAAGGTCGAGCCCAAGAAGTAGGCAGCACCGCCCGTGAGTCCCGACAGTCTCCTGGTGCCGCAGCCGACGCTGAACGATTTCCCCGAATTCGTCTCGATCCCGATCCGCGTTGCGCGCAACGCCCGGGCCTGGCCCGACAAGCGCGCGGTGATGTGCGAAGGCGAGGTCCGCACCTGGCGCGCGTTTGACGAGCGCATCAACAGGATCGCCCGCTCGCTCGCCGGCATGGGCGTGGGTCACGGCGACAAGATCGCCATCCTCGCCACCAACTCGATCGAGTATCTCGAGACCTTCATGGGCGGACTGCGCGCCGGCGCCTGCGTGGTGCCGCTCTCGACCATGGCGGCGGCCGATTTGCTGGAGAAGATGCTCGACGATTGCGACGCCAAGGTGCTGTTTCTGTCGGACCAGTATCGCGGCCTGGTCGAGCCCTACGAGGGCCGGCTGCCCAAGCTGATCGAGGGCGGTCGCATCGCCTACGACTTCACGCGTGCAGGCTGGCGCGACTTCGAGGCGTGGCTGGCGCCGGCGAGCGACGCGCCGTTCGAGGTGCCGATCGGCCAGCTCGACGATTTCAACATCATCTACAGCTCGGGCACGACCGGCCTGCCCAAGGGCATCCTGCACAGCCACATCATGCGCGACCTGCTGGCGGTGCGGTTCACGGCCTTCGACTACGGCCCGGACACGATCTCGCTTGCCTCCACGCCGCTCTATTCCAACACGACCCTCGTTGCGCTTCTGGCGACCGTCGGCGTCGGCGGCACGACCATCCTGATGCCGAAGTCGGACGTCGTGAAATTCCTCGAGATCGCCCAGCGCGAGCGGGTGACCCACGCCATGCTGGTGCCGGTCCAGTACCAGCGCATCCTGGCGCACCCGGACTTCGACAAGTACGACCTCGGCGCGTTCAAGGCCAAGCTTTCGACCAGCGCGCCGCTTCGCGCCCATATCAAGGCCGATTGCCTGAATCGCTGGCCGGGACGGTTGATCGAGATCTATGGCCTGACGGAGGGCGGCGGCTCCTGCACGCTCGAGGCCAACCTCCATCCCGACAAGCTCCACACCGTGGGCAAGCCTGGCCTGGGCAGCGAGATCGTCGTGCTCGACGAGCAGGGCAGGGTGCTGCCGCAGGGCGAGGTGGGCGAGCTCGCCGGCCGCGCCCAGGCCATGATGAAGGGCTACTACAAGCAGTCCGACAAGACGCGCGACCTCTTCTGGCACGACAAGGACGGCCGCCTGTTCTTCAAGTCCGGCGACATGGGCCGGATCGACGAGGATGGCTTTGTCGTCCTGCTCGATCGCAAGAAGGACATGATCATTTCCGGCGGCTTCAACGTCTATGCCGCCGACATCGAAGTGCTGCTGCTCCGGCATCCCGACGTGATCGACGTGGCGGTGATCGGCATCCCGAGCGAGCAGTGGGGCGAATCGCCCCTGGCGCTCTGCGTGCGCCGGCCGGATGCCACGGCGAGCGAGGCCGAGATCCGCGACTGGGCCAATGGCCAGCTCAGCAAGACGCAGCGTCTCGTCGCCGTCGAATTCCGTGAGTCGCTGCCGCGCAGCACCATCGGCAAGATCATGAAGCGCGAATTGCGCGAGCCCTACTGGGCGGGCCATAGTGCCAGGATCTGAGGAGATGATGACCGAACCGACGCTCCGCTCGTCCCACCTGTTCACGCTCAGCCTGACGGTCGATCCGAACTTCACCGATGTCGGTGAGACGCCCTATGGCCGGCGCCGCATCGCCACCGTCACCGGCGGGACCTTCGAGGGCGAGGAGCTCCGCGGCACGGTGCTGCCGTCGCCGGGCGGCGACTGGCTGCTGCTGCGGCGCGACGGCATCCTGCAGCTCGACGTCAGGATCACGCTGAAGACCGACGACGACCACCTCGTCTACATGAGCTATCGCGGCATGCGGCACGGGCCGGCCTGGGTGATCGAACAGCTCAACAAGGGCGAGAAGGTCGATCCCAGCCAGTATTATTTCCGCTCCACGCCGTGGTTCGAGACCTCGTCGGAGAAGTACCGGTTCCTGAACCGCATCGTCTGCGTGGCAACCGGCCGCCGCGAGCCGGTCGGGCCGGTCTACGAAGTCTTCCAGGCCTTCAGGCCCGTCTTCAGCGATCGTGACTACGGGCCTGGAGGCCCGCGGCCGGAAGACGTCAGCGAAGCCAGGGGCCGATCGCAGCACAGAGCACGACGACGCCCGCGACCAGGAACACTGTTGGAAAGACCCACAGCGGCGTAAGCGGATCGACGGTGGCGTCAGCCGGGTTGGCGGAAGCGTAGCGCACCGCGATCGGACGGCTGATCGGCCAATCCGGCTTGGTCTCGTAGCCGAAGTCGCTCACGGTCTCGTGCCGGGAGCCGTCCGGCGTCTCGAAACGCACCACGGGATAGTAGCGGGTCGTTCTGATCTGGTGACCGCTGCGCAGCCACTTTTGCGCGAAGGTATGCCGCCAGCCGGCCAGCGTGCCGGTGGCTTGTCGTCCGAACAGAGGCAGATGGACGATCTGCCAAAGTTCGAGGGCGCTGATCGCAGTCACGATGCCGCCGACGCAAAGGAGAATGATCTGGGCCATGCGCTCAGGAAATTTTCGCCAGCACCGGCAGGATATATTCGCGGAACCTGGCGGGATACTCGCTCATCGGGAAATGGCCGAGCTCCTTCATGACCTGCACCTCGGCGCCGGGGATTTGCGATGCCGTGCGCAGCGTGTCCTCGGCGGTGCAGGAGAAGTCGTACTCGCCGGTCAGCAGGTAGAGCGGGCAGATGCTGGTGTCGATCGTCTTCACCTTCTCGCGCAGGTCGCCGTCGACGCGATAGAAGTAGAGGTCGCCCTTGAACACGCCGGGGCCGCTCTGCATGTACATCCACAGCGTCTCGTGCCGGCTGGTTGGCGGGCTGTGCGGGGCGATCAGGCCCGAGACCAGCGCGGCGCAGACCTCGCCGCCATGCACGTCGGGCCGATGCAGCCACGCCGTGTCGTACCACGGCTGCTGGAAGTCGGCGGCTTCGAGCGCGATCAGGGCGCGGAACTCGGCTGAGTGCGCGATCGCCAGATTGAGCACGATGCGCCCGCCGATCGAGCAGCCCATGACCACCGGCCTGTCGAGCTCCATCGCCGCGCAGAAGGCGCGGATGGCGGCGGTGTAGGATTGCGTCGTCAGCCGGTACTCGCCCTGCTCCCAGCCGTCGGGCGGCGTCGACTTGCCGTGCCACGGCATGTCGAAGGCGAGCACGCGGAAGCGTCGCGTGATCTCCGGGTCGGCCAGCAGGTGGCGGAACTGGCGGTTGTCGGCGCCGGCGGTGTGCAGGCAGACCAATGGAATCCCCTGGCCCGCCTCCTCGAAGTAGAGGCGGTGCGCGACGCCGTCGATGTCCAGCCGCAGGTAGCGGCCGACCATGGGATCGAGCACGGGCGCCATGCTCAGCTCTCCTCGGCCAGCCGGCGCGGCAGCGCCAGCAGGTCCTTGAAGTACTGCAGATTCTGCAGCAGCGGCAGCAGGTCGCCCTCCATCGCCGCCGCGCCGCGCTTGGTGAGCGCGAAGAGGTCGTGCCAGCCCGGTTCGGGCACCTTCTGCCAGTGGCGCTGCCAGGCCTCGTCGGTGCCGCGGATCGAGAACGCGACGGAGCGCATCAGGCGCGGGCCGCGCTCGAGGTTGGCGAGGCCCCCGTCGCGGATGGTCAGGTGGAAAGGTTCGGCGCCGACATCGACGCGGCAGTCGACCACGAGCCAGCGTCCGCGGCGGCGGAGGTCGGTGTCGGCAGCCAGGAGATCGGGCAGGCGGGCGAAGCGATCGGCAGGGCTCATTCCTGCAGAATGTACTCGATCGTCGATCCGTCGAAAGCCTTGAATGCCGCCTTCACCCAGCGGCCGCGGTCGTCGTACCACTGGTCCATGGTGATGTCGCCGGTGTAGCTGTAGTGCGTCGCCTCGATCGTGCCGCTCGCGGTCTTCACCGTCTCGCGCCCCATCGGCTTGATTTCCGTGCGGGAGAGCGTGCCATATTGGGTGTTGAGCAGGCTCGATTGCTTGACCTGGTTCACGTTCCAATGGGTCGACGGCATCACGCTCGCCGGCAGCGTCTCGCGGACCGTCTCCGGCTTCTGCAGGCCCTGGTCGTTGAGCATCGTCTTGACCAGGGTATCGGAGCTTTCGCGGACGACCACCAGCGGCCCTCCCTGGTGGCGGGCGGTCACCTTGTATTGCTTGCCGTTGTCGTCGGTGCGCGCGTCGAGCGACTGCAGCGTTCCGCCGCTCCACACCTCGTCGCCGCGATGGGTGTAGCGGTAGGCGGTGACGCCCAGGACCTTGACGCTGAAGTCGATGGCCGTCGAAACGATGCGCTTGTCGCCCTCGTGCCTGAACGACAAGACGTGGCTGCCGATCGGCTCGCCGTCGCGATAGACCGTGAAGCGCAGCGTATCGCCATAAGGAAAGTCCTCGGCGTTCGCCGCAACGGCGGCGGTTGCCGAAAGCAGCAACGCGAGAATAAGACGACGCATCTTCCGGTTCCCCTGCATCCTTATACGACGCAACCGGCAGGCGGATCACGCAGCATTCCTTGCTAAACGACCCGGTCGGCCCGCAATTTCTGGATAACGGCCGGCTCATAGCCGAGTTCCTGCAGAATCTGGTCGGTATGCTCGCCGAGCTTCGGGGCGCGGCGGCGGATGGTGAGCGGCGTGCGCGAGAGTTTCACCGGCTCCTGCAGCACGGGTACCGGCTTGCTGGCGCCGGGATAGTCCATCGGATGCAGGAAGCCGGCGTGCTGGATGTGCGGGTCGTCGAGCGTCTGCTGCGGCGTGTAGATCGGGCCCGCCGGAATGCGGTTGGCTTCCAGCGCCGCCAGCGCGTCCTTGACCGTCCGCGTGTCGCACCATTTCTGCATGATGGCCGACAGCGCCTCGCCATTGTCGCCGCGCGCCAGGTCGTCCTTGAAGCGCGGGTCCTTGGCGAGGGTCTCGTCGCCCATCAGCTTGCACCAGCGCACGAACAGGGGCTGGCCGATGGTCATGGCGTAGATCCAGCCGTCCTGGCACTTGAACGTGTCCGAGGGCCCGGCGGTGAAGCCGCGGTTGAGCGTGGCGACGCGGTTGAGGTTGAGCATCGCCTGCTCGATCAGGTGGCCGTTGGTGATGTTCATGGCGGTGCGCAGCAGGGCGGTCTCGACCTTCTGGCCCTTGCCGCTCGTGGCGCGGTCGATCAGCGCCGCCAGCACGCCCACGGTATTGAGGAGCGCGGTGCCGAAATCGACAAACGGCGCGTTCATGCGCGTCGGCACCTTGCCGTCGCCCGACAGGAACATGGCGCCCGACATCGCCTGGCCGATCGTGTCGAAGCCGACGCGGGTGGCGTAGGGGCCCTCCGAGCCGAAGGTCGAGGTCGTGGCCAGGATGATGCGCGGGTTGATGGCCGAGAGGGTGTCGTAGTCGATGCCCATCTCCTGCAGGGTCTCGTAGGGCAGGTTGGCGATCACGACGTCCGACTGGGCGACCAGCTTCTTCACGATCTCGCGGCCGGCCGGCTTCATCGGGTTGAGCGTAAGGCCGAGCTTGTTGCGGCCCATCTGGAGGAACATGGCGCCTTCGCCGCCCTCGACGACCGGCGTCACCCAGCGGTCCTCGCTGCCGTCCAGTTTCTCGATGCGGATGACCTCGGCGCCGAGGTCGGCCAGCATTGTGCCGCAGAACGGGCCGGCGATGTAGCGGCCGAAATCGAGAACGCGAATTCCTTCGAGCACACCGGCCATGACTTGTCCGTTCCTCCCGTCACCGTGCAAGCGCGGCGAGGGTCAGGCCACCGCGGGACGGCGGGCGTAGATCCAGGCCACGGCAAGCGCCGGCAAAGATAGCGCAACCGCCGCCGCCGTCATCTGCAAAGGCGACAGCGGCATCAGCCCACCGCCCGGGGCGGCGAACAGCAGGCCGCCCGCCATCAGCGCGATCCGCACCGGCCACTCGAACGCAGCCGCAGCGGCGAAGGTCGCCGATGCGGCCCATGTAGCCCTGCAAGCCGGCGCACACCAGCACGATGCCGATGAGCGCCGTCGTGAAGTGCATGACGAATTCCAGGAAGCTGCCCTGCAATACGAGTGACGGGTTGAGGACGAAGAAACAGGGCACGAAATAGATGATGCTGCCGATCTTCATGGCCTCGAGGCCGGTCTCGATCGGGTTCGACTTGGCCACCGAGGCGGCCGCGAACGCGGCGAGCGCCACCGGCGGCGTGATGAAGGACACCATGCCCCAGTACATGATGAACATGTGGACGGCGAGCGGATCGAGGCCCGCCTGGATGAGGCTCGGCGCGAGCAGCACGGCGAGGAAGATGTAGCAGGCGGTGATCGTCATCCCCATGCCGAGGATGAAGCTGGTCAGCGCTCCCATGAGGATGAGGAGGAGCGGCTGGTCACCCGCGATGTAGAGCAATTCGGTGGTCAGCGTTCCGGTCAGCCCGGTCAGCGAAAATGCCCCGACCAGCAGGCCGATGCCGGCAAGAATGGCCACCAGCTCGACGAAGACTCGTCCGTTGCCCTCGATGAAGGCGAGCAGCTCGTTCCAACCCCAGCGCTTGTCGGAAAAGAGCTGGTTGAGAACGATCAGCAGTCCGGTGGCGAGCCACGGCGCCCAGTTCTCGCGCTTCATGACGAGCAGCAGCACGACCAGCAGGATGATGACGAAGATGAAGTACCAACCGTCGCGCACGACGTCGCGCAGGCGCGGCATCTCCTCGCGCCGCATGCCGACCATGGAATGGCGCCCGGCGAAGAAGTCGATCTGGATGAACAGCGAGAAGTAGAAGAGCGCCGCCGGCACGGCGGCGGCGAGGGCGACTTCGGCGTAGGGGATGTTCAGGAACTCGGCCATCACGAAGGCGGTGGCGCCCATGACCGGCGGCGCCAGCACCGCGCCGGTCGACGCACAGGCCTCGATGGCACCGGCCATCGACGGCTTGAAGCCCGTCTTCTTCATGGCCGGAATTGTCATGGTGCCGGTGGTCAGCACGTTCGAGATCACGCTGCCGCTCATCGAGCCCAGCAGCCCGGAGGAGAAGATCGCCACCTTCGCCGCGCCGCCGCGATAGGTGCCGCACAGGGCGAAGGCGAGATTGATGAAGAATGCGCCGGCGCCGGAATATTGCAGGGCCGTACCGAAGACCAGGAACCCGATCACCAGCTCGGCGAAGGCGCGCATGGGAATGCCGAGCACGCTCTCGCGCGAGAAGATGTGATAGGAGGCGGCGTCGAGCAGGCTGACCGACGAGGCGGTGAGCGGCGGGGGCATGTCGGCCGCGAACAGCGGAAACAGCGAGAAGAAGCCCATGATGAAGAACAGCACCCAGCCGCCGGCGCGGCGCAGCGCCTCGAGCACGAGCACCCACATGGCAATCGCGCAGCCCAGCGCCAGATTGCCGGCGACGCTCGGGGCGCTGTATTCCCAGCCTTCCGCGGCCGATGTGCGTGCGGTGAAAATCAGGTAACCGGCGATCGCCGTCGTCAGCAGGAACAGAAGGATGTCATAGACCGGCACATGGTCCTGATGCAGGCCCGGCTTGATCGGATAGAGAATGAAAACCAGCGGCAGGAGAACGAGGACCAGTCCCCAATAGTACTCGGTGTCGAGCAGCGTCAGTCCGACGAAGAATCGCAACGTGAACTGCTGATTGAAGCACAACAGCATCGAAACCACTGTCCAGGCGAGCAGAATGCAACGCCAGAACGTGGAAAGATGCCTGGTCCGGGATCCTTCCGAACCAGGCTTGTCCTCTGCGGACTGCTCCGACATCGGGGTCTACGCGGCCTTGCTAGAACACCGGATCCATGCCGGCCTTCTCCAGGGCCGTCCTGCGCGCTGCCACCCACGCCGTGGCATAGGCGGCCTTGTCGGCCGGCGGGCTGGCCTTGTTGAAGTCGGCCCATGCCTTGGCCAGCGTGTCCTGCCGCTTGATCAGCATGTCGTTGTGCTTCTGCGCCTCGGCGGTCCAGGCGCCGGCTTCCTTGAGGGCCTTCACGGCGCCGTCATGGTAGGGCAGCACCCAGTTCAGGATCTGGCGCTTGACCTCGAGCCCGTCGGCTCCCGGCGCGCCGTCCTTGTAGACGGGATAGTCGACGATCATCGACTTGGTGATGTTGTAGATGAGGTCCGGGTTCTCGGTCGAATAGGCCATGAAGATCGGATAGGGATAGGCCGGCAGCTCGAGCGGATGGGTCGCGCTCAGCCCACCCGCACCGCACGTGGTCTTGTGCGGATAGAAGTAGGGGCCGAGCTTGTGCAGGCGCGCCCAGCCTTCCTTGTCGGAGGCGGGGGTCTGCGGCATCACCACGCCGCGCGGAGACGCTTCGAGCTCCCTCACCTGGCCGGTGATGGTCGAGGCGATCGCGGCGTCGACTTCGTTGTTCAGCATGCCCTTCCACATGGCGCCGAAGCTCGAGAACTCGACGAGCTTCACGTCCTTCGGGGTGAGGCCGCCGAAGGCCAGGATCGCATAGGCGTTCTGGTTGAGCGCCGGCGAGCCGACGACGATGCCGATGCGCTTGCCCTTGAGGTCCTTGACCTCCTTGACGCCGGTGTCCTGGGCGACGTTGAGCGTGATGGCGTTGCACGAGGCCGCCGACAGCATCAGCCGCAGAGGCTGCGGACCCCAGTCCTTGGTGGCGAATTCGAAGACGCCCTCGGCGGCGAAATAGCCGCCGATACCCATGGCCGAAGCCTGTGCCCGGCCCGCCTTGAGGGGAGCAAGACGCGCGATGTCGTTGCCCGCGGGCAGGACACGCAGATCGCTCTTGTACTTCTCCTTCATGACCTTGCCGACGGTTACGGCGATGTTGAAGCCCGATGTCCCCGTGTCGTAGGCCGTCATGGTGAGCGACGGCGGCAGCTTGACGTCCTGCGCCATCGCCGGTCCAGCGGCGAGCGCCGTTGCGATGGCCGTTGCAATGATCGTTCTGCGCTTCATCTTGTCCTCCTGGTTCATGATCCGGTCATGCCCCTGGCTTTCCAGGCACCGGACACAGGTTCGACCGCGCAGCCGGTCCCGATCCGGCGGCGGCCATCAATCACAGACAGTCAGGTAGCGCCGAGACGCACCCGCGACGTCACACTCCCTTTGCCTTCGGCGACGGTGGTTCCGTCGACATTGATTGCAGTGATTGTGAACGTCGCGCGCCTTCGAGTCCAGAACGGTGAGCGTCGGTATGCAGGCCGTTCAATCGAAGAAGGTGTTGGGCTTCAGAAAGAACGCCAGCATCAGGCAGCCTTCGTCCGTCCAGGCGTCGTGGCGGCTGCCGGGGCGGCGCCACACGTAGTTGCCGGCGCGGCAAACGCCCGCGTGATCGGCGAAAGAGCCTTCGAGCACGAAGGTCTGCTCGATTGCGACATGTTCGTGATGCGGAAGCCGGGCTCCCGGCGCCCAGCGCATCAGCACGGTCGACATGCCGGTCGCCTTGTTCTCCATCAGGATCTTCGATTCGACTCCGGGAAAGCGCGTGGCTTGCCACGGGGTGGAGGCGACGTCGACGTAGGTCGAATTTGGCATCAGCGTTTCGGCGTTCACGCGGCGGCTCTTCCGCTTGGCGGCCTTGAGCGTGCCGCCGCGCATCACGTGGCCGGGCAGGGGGCGGCCGACGACCTCTTCGGCGAGCTTGGCGACCTCGATCAGGCGGTCGATGTCGAGGCCGGTCTCCACGCCCATCTCCTCGCACAGGAAGGCGAAGTCCTCGGTGCAGATGTTGCCCGCCGCGCCGTCGGTGGCGGCGAACGGGCAGCCGCCCAGGCCGGCGATCGAGGCGTCGAACTTGGCGACGCCCAGGCGCAGGCCGGCATAGGCGCTCGCCATGCCGGTGCCGCGCGTGTCGTGCAGATGCAGCGCGATCTCGAGCTCGGGCCACTTCGAGCGGATGGCGCCGATCAGGCGCTCGACCGACTGCGGCGTCGCCCAGCCCATGGCATCGGTCAGCTTGATGCCCGTGAGCGTGAAGCCGGCCATCTCGGCCTCGTCGAGCGCCAGCTGCACGCGTTGCAGGATCAACTCGGTCGAAAGCTCACCCTCGTAGTTGCAGCCGAAAGCGCCCAGGATGATGCCCCATTCGACCGGCATGCCGCGGTCCTTGAAGGTCTTGAGCGACATGCGTTGCTCGACCATGGCGTCGGCTACCGACTTGCCGATGTTCTTGCGCGAGAAGGTGTCCGAGGCGGTGACGCGTACGCCGCCATCGACATGCAGCGGCCCGCGCAGGGCGCGCTCGAGGCCCTGCTGGTTGAGCCACAGGGCGCTGTACTGGATGCCGGGCTTGCGATCGATGGCGGCGGCCACCTCCTCGGCATCGGCCATGGTGGGCACGCGCTTGGGGTTGACGTAGGAGACGCAGGCGATGCGCCCCAGCCCGGTGTCCGCCAGCGCCTCGATGAGGCGCACCTTGTCGGCCACCGGGATCATCTTCTTCTCCGACTGGAACCCTTCACGAGGGCCTTCCTCGTCGATCAGGACGCGCTTGGGCAGGTCGGACATCGACAGACTCCTTGGGACGTCAGGTTTCTTCTTCCTGGAAGGCTTCCTGCCTCGCCTTGTTGATGCCGGGCAGGGCCATCAGGATCAGCAGCAGGCCGGTGGTGACCAGCAAGCCGAGGCTGATCGGACGCTCGAGGAACACCATCGGATCGCCGCGCGACAGCAGCATGGCGCGCCGGAAATACTCCTCCATCTGCGGCCCGAGCACGAGGCCCAGCAGGAACGGCGCCCCTTCGCAGCCGAGGCGTACGAAGATGTAGCCGAGCACGCCGAACATCGCGACCTGCATGACGTGGAACGTGCTGTTCTGCAGGCTGTAGGCGCCGATGCAGCAGAACAGCAGGATGGCCGGGGCGAGGAAGCGGTAGGGCACCGTCAGCAGCTTCACCCACATGCCGATCATCGGCAGGTTGATGACGACCAGCATCAGGTTGCCGATCCACATCGAGGCGATCATGCCCCAGAACAGGTCCGGCTTCTTGGTCATGACCTCGGGACCGGGCTGGATGCCCTGGATGATCATGGCGCCGACCATCAGCGCCATGACGGCGTTGGACGGGATGCCGAGCGTCAGCATGGGAATGAAGGAGGTCTGCGCCGCGGCGTTGTTGGCCGCTTCCGGCGCCGCCACGCCCTCGACCGCGCCCTTGCCGAAGTCGCCGGGCGTCTTGGAGATCTTCTTCTCCAGCGTATAGGCCGAGAAGGCGCCAAGCGTCGGGCCGCCGCCCGGAAGCACGCCCAGGACCGATCCCAAGGCGGTGCCGCGGACGACGGCCGGCCAGGCTCGCCGGATCTCCTCGCGCGTGGGCCACAGTGAACCCACCTTGATGGCCCCGGATCTCGACATGTGCCGTTCGAGGTTGACGACGATCTCGGCGATGCCGAACAGGCCCATGGCGATCGGCGCGAAGTCGATGCCGTCGCTCAGTTCGGGGATGTCGAAGGTGAAGCGCTGCGCGCCGGTGTTGACGTCGGTGCCGACCAGGCCGAACAGCAGGCCGAGGAAGACCATGGCGATCGCCTTGACCACCGAGCCGTTGGCCAGCACCACGGCGGCGACGAGGCCGAGCGCCATCAGCGAGCAATAGTCGGCCGGCCCGAATTTCTGCGCCATGCGCGTCAGCGGTTCGGCGAACAGCACGATGATGATCGTGCCGACGGTGCCGGCGAAGAACGAGCCCACCGCCGAGATCGAAAGGGCGGCGCCGGCGCGGCCGTTGCGCGCCATCTGGTAGCCGTCGATGCAGGTGACCACCGACGACGCCTCGCCCGGCAGATTGACCAGGATCGACGTCGTCGAGCCGCCGTATTGGGCGCCGTAGTAGATGCCGGCCAGCATGATCAGCGAAGCGGTCGGCGGCAGGTGGAAGGTGATCGGCAGCAGCATGGCGATGGTGGCCACGGGACCGATGCCGGGCAGCACGCCGATCAGCGTTCCGACCATGCAGCCGATCAGGGCGTAGAGCAGGTTCTGGAACGACAGGGCGACAGTCATCCCGAGGGTGAGATTGCTGAGCAGATCCATCTCACCAAACTCCGCGGATTACATAGATATTCATGCTGAGACCGATCTTGAAGACGAGGATGCAGAGGATCGTCAGCACCACCATGTTGCCGATGACTTCGGTCAGCTTGAATTCTTCACCTCCCAGCGAGGAGATAAGAACAAGGGCGATCAGCGCCGGGATCAGGCCGGTGGACTCGAACAGCAACGCAAAGCACACGATGCCGATCGTCACCATGGTGATCGGCTTCCATTTTGGCGGTTCGACTTGGTCGACCTGCATTCCGGGGTCGGCGCGCATCATGCCCAACGCGCGGATCAGGACGCATATCAATAGAAGCGCCAGCAGCTCTGCGGTCGCCATCAACTGGAACCAGTCGCCGGCCAGGGCCACCATCCACGCCGGCGGCGCGGCGAAAATCGGTACGAGATAATGGGCCGCCGGGACGAACAAGACGGCGGCCACGCCGACCGGAATCCAGATCGCTTCCTTCTCGACCTTCCGGGCCGTCGCAAAGAGCGGGACCAGGCTGATGATGCCGCCCAGGACGAGCATGATGCAGGCGAGCTTGTGAGGCACGTAGCCCGGTCCCATGCGGACGGGCGTTCCCAGCGCCAAATGGCCGCCGAAATAGAGAGCCGTCAGCCCAAAGGCGATGAACATCACCCCGGACAAGAAGTCCTTGCTCAGGAATCGACTCAACGACGTCTCCCCATACGCGCTACGCGACATGTTGTTGGGTCCGAACCCTCGAGACCGGCACAAACTCCAGATAAACACAATTCTGCCATTTTGCCCAAGGGCCAATTCAGGTCCGCAGGACGAGCCCGAGTGCGATCGCGCCGAGGCGGAGCGCGAACAAACGGCGCAGGACCAAGACCGGTATGCGCGCCGACCATCGCGCCGCCACGGGCGCGACAAAGAGCGCGGGCAGCGACAGCGCCGCTACGCAAAACAACGCTACATCGCCCAGCGCGAAGAGCGAGAGCACGGGGGTGCACAAGGGACCGCCGCTGACACCCACAGCGAAAGCGAGGGTGCCCACATGGTGGCCCGGCATCTGAACGAGCAGCCCTTGGGGCGGCGCGCCGGCGAACGAGAAGCGCTCGGCGGTCGCCAGGAATGTTGCCCAGACAATGGGCGGGTAGGCTGTGAACAGCTGAGCCAGTCGATCTCCCGGTTGGTCGATATTGCATGGGCACCATCGGGCGAGCAAACTCCCGGCCAATGTGAATGACCGTTCAGAGGCTTCGGGTGGCGCGACGAGGGGCAGACTATATCGGCACGATGGAGGTGCAGGAGAAGCACCGTTTTGACGAGCGGTCGCTCGAACGCTTCATGTCCGCATGCGTTGAAGGCTTCGCCGCTCCGGTTCGGGCCGAGCAGTTCAGGGGCGGCCAGTCCAACCCGACCTACCGCCTGACCGACGGGGCGGGGCGCCGCTACGTCCTGCGTCGCAAGCCCCCCGGCAAGCTCCTGCCGTCGGCCCATGCCGTGGATCGCGAATTCCGGGTGATCTCGGCCCTCAACAAGACCGATGTGCCGACCCCCGGGCCTATGCGCTGTGCGAGGACGAGGGCGTGGTCGGCACCGCCTTCTACATCATGGAATATTGCGACGGCCGCGTGCTGTGGGATCCGCTGCTGCCGGAGGTCCCCAAGGAAGGCCGGCTGGCGATCTACCGCGCCAAGTTCGAGACCCTGGCCCGCCTGCATCGCGTCGACTATGCCGCCCTCGGCCTGGCCGACTTCGGCCGCCCGGGCAGCTATGTGGCGCGCCAGATCTCGCGCTGGGGCAAGCAGTACAAGGCCTCGGAGACCGAGAAGATCGAGCCGATGGACCGGCTGTTCGACTGGCTGCCTGCCCACCTGCCGGCCAACGACGAGACGGTGCTGGTGCATGGCGACTACCGTCTCGACAACATGGTCTTCCATCCGACCGAGCCGCGCGTGCTGGGCGTCATCGACTGGGAGATCTCGACGCTGGGCGATCCGCTGGCCGAACTGGCCTACCTCTGCATGCTGTGGCGCACGCCGAAGGACTGGGGCGGGCTGCAGGGCCACGATCTTGCGGCACTTGGCCTGCCCACCGAACAGGAGATGGTCGGCTATTACTGCGAGCTGTCGAAACGCGCCGTGCCGGATCCGGCGCTTTGGGAATTCTACATGGCCTACAATCTGTTTCGCGTGTCGTGCATCCGGCAGGGCGTCTATGCCCGCGCGCTCGACGGCACGGCGTCCAACGTCCGCGCCGCCGAAGTCGGGCAAGCTGGTGCGGCCTGCGGCCGAACTCGCCTGGAGCATCGTCGAGGGCATGGCGGGAGGAACGCGATGAGCACCAGGCGCAAGCCGGCGCGGCCGGCGGCCGTGGTCCCTCTCGTGCCGAGCGCGAGCAGCGCCCGCCGGTCGAGGCGATCCGCGCCGCCGCCTTCGCCCAGTTCGCCGAGCGCGGCTATCCCGTGGTGACGGTGCGCGACATCATGAAGGCCTGCGGGCTGACGCAGGGCGCGCTTTACAACCATTTCAAGTCCAAGGACGAGCTGCTGCACGACATCATCGCCTCGACGCAGGCCGAGCTCGAGCGGCTCTGCCAGCAGGCGGTGGCGGGGGCGGGCGACGATCCGCGCGCCCAGCTCTCGGCCTTCGTCCGCGTCTATGTCGTGCGCCACTGCCGGCTCAGGGTCGAGGCCCTGGTCGCCAATCGCGAGATCGGCTGGCTCGACCCCGCGCGCGTCGCCGACATCCGCCGCAGCCGCCGGGCCATCCGCGACATCGTGGTCGGCATCCTTTCGCAGGGTGCCTCGCGCGGGCTGTTCGATCCGCCGCAGGTCGACGGCCGGCGTGACCTCAAGGCGATCGCCATGGCCTTGCTCGATCAATGTACCCATGTCTCCATGTGGTACGGTCCCGGCGGCGACTTCGGCGAGGAACAGATGGCCAGACTCTATGCCGACATGGCGCTGCGTGCCGTGGGGGCCAGGCCGCAGTGAGCATTGGACGTTCGGGTATGTCGGTGAGCGTCAAGGCGCTTCTTTTCGCTATCTTTCTCGTCGCCGCCTGCACGCCCGACACGTCCGGGGCGCTGCCGCCCGTGGCGCGCGCGCCGGAGGCGACCACGACGCCTGGCAATGGCGGCGCGGTGCCGGCCGATCGCTGGCGCGCGGTGCTGATCGCCGGCGACAACGACAGCCCGGCCTTCGACAACGGCGTCGAAGCCCTGCGCGACAAGCTTGCCGCTCGCGGCGTGCGCGATATTCGGGTCCTGACCTCCGACCCGTCGGCCAACCCGTCCCTCCAGGTCGCCACCGCCGCGAACGTGTCGAACGCCTTGCGCAGCGGCGGTGGCGAGGCCTGCCTCGCCTTTATCACCAGTCACGGCGACAGGCGCGGCTTCCTGCTGCGTGCCGCCAACGGGGTCGTCGGCCCCGCCTCGCTCGCCAGCGCGGTCGACGAGGGCTGCGGCGCGCGGCCCACGGTCGTCATCGTGTCGGCCTGCCACAGCGGTGTCTTCCTGACCAATGCCATGCGCCAGCCCAACCGCGTGGTTCTTACCGCCGCGGCGGCGGCACGTGTCAGCTTCGGCTGCGGCGCGGGCGACCAGTACACCTACTACGACCAGTGCCTGCTGCAGCAGTTCGACGGCGCCGCGACCTGGCAGGACCTGGCGGTGGCGACGCGCGCCTGCGTGGAGAACCTCGAGCGGAGCATGGGCGTGAGTCCGCCCTCGCAGCCGCAGATCTTCGTCGGTGCGGCGGTGGCCGGTCTCAGGATTCCCGGGCGCTGAGATTGAACCAAGGGACCTTTCTCGCCCGCCAACGCCCTTAGGGCGGGCTTTGCGCGGGACTTGCCACGCACGTCTGTCCTCCTGCCCACAGCCAGGCGGAACCGTGCCTGCGAAACACGCAGAATGACCGGTAGGTCTCGGATACGGCGCGACCGTCGAACTCGAACCGGTCGTGCAGGATCATCGTGGCGATGGCGGTGTCGCCAAAATCGGCGACTTCGAACCGGTCGATCTCCTGGCTTTGAAAGCGGAGCCCACGGGGACCGGTGCCGTGTTCGATATAGTCGTCGCGACGAAGCCGGCGCCCGGAGGCCGTCACATAGACGAAGTTCGCCTCGAGCAGTTCGACGAAGCTTCGGCGCAGACCGTTGCAGGAGTGCAGCGGCCTTGCGCTGCAATATGCTCTTGATCTCATCCGCCGTGTTCATCGAATCCGCCCTAAGGTCCGACCGCTCAACCGCCGATCACCGCCGTGAAGTCGCAGGTGAGGTGGTTGGGATTGTTGCCGCCCAGGGCCAGCGTATGGCGCGCCGGCCGCGAGGCGGGATCCGGGAACATCTTCGCCCATTCGCCGTTCAGCGCCGCGCGGCCCGTCGCGGGGTCCTTCATCCAGAAATTGACCTTGATGATGTCGTCGACGCTGCCGCCGGCGGCTTCGACGCAGAGCTTGATCTGCTTGAAGACGTTGATGACCTGGTCGGCGAGGTCGGGCGGCATCTTGCTCGTCTCCGGATCGCGGCCGCTGATGATGCTCGACATCAGGATGCTGCCGATGCGGCTGGCATTGGGGATCGGGTTCTCGTGCTTGAAGCCGGGATAGTTGATGCTCTTGCGCTTGGCCATTTGCGATAACTCCTGTCGCGGTTTCACTCAGTTCTGTCGGGCGCTCAAAAGCTCGCCGAACACCTCGAAGCGTTCGCCGTTGAAGCGCTGCAGCGCCATCTCTTCCATCGGCTGGTAGTCGGTCGGGCTGGTGTTCATGTTGATGCCCTTGAGCAGCATGGCGGGATGGAAGTCCCTGAGGTTGGCCGCCTGCCGCATGACATTCTCGCGCGTGAGCTCGTCGCCGCACTGCTTCAGGACCTGCACCATAGCCTGCGCCTGGACGTAGCCCACGACGTTCTGCGGATCCTCGAGGCTGCCGGCGGGATAGTACTTCTTCATCCATGCGAGCCAGGCCTGGAACTCCGGATCGTCCTTGTATTGGGGATCGGTCGGATCCTTGACGAAGGCCGCCGAAATGATGCCCTTGGAGGCCTCGACTCCGGCCGGCCGCATGACGATGCCGATCGAGGCGGCCGGATTGTCGATGAACTGCAGCGGCTTCCAGCCGAGGTCGTGCGCTTTGCGGATCGCCTGCACGGCGAATTTTGGCGTCGAGATGTTGAGGAAGACGTTGGCCTTGGTCGAGGCGAGATCGATGATCTGCGAATCGACCGTGGCGTCGGTCACCTCGTAGCTCACCTCGCGCACGACGATCGCCGAGGCCTTGGCGCCGAGCCCGTCGCGGAAGCCCTTCAGGAAATCCTTGCCGAAATCGTCGTTCTGATAGAGCACCGCGACCTTGGGGTCCTTCACCTCTTTCAGCACGTAGGCGGCGTAGATGGCCGCCTCGGCCTGATAGATCGGCGTCAGGGTCATCGTGTAGGGAAAGTTCTTCGGATCGTTCCACCGGCTCGCGCCCGATGCCAGGAAAAGCTGCGGCACCTTGTTGGCGTTGAGATATCGTTGGACGGCCGCATTGGTCGGTGTGCCGAGCGAGCCCGAGATCGCGAGAATCTTGTCTTCCTCGACCAGCCGTCGCGTCTGCTCGACCGTCTTGGGCGGGCTGTAGCCGTCGTCGAGCGAGATCATCGTGATCTTTCGGCCATTCACGCCGCCCTGGTCGTTGATCATCTGGAAATAGGCGAGCTCCGCCTTGGCCAGGGTGATGAAGCCCGACAGCGGCCCGCTATAGGGCATGGTCTGGCCAAGCTTGATCTCGGTGTCGCTGGCGCCCGGATCGTACTTCTTCTGGGCGGCCGCCGGAGTTGCGAGCAGCACCAGCGAGAGCAACGCCGTTACCGCCCTGCGGATCGTCACCATGGTTCCCTCCCGATTTTGTCGGCTAGCATGGCGGTCCGCGAGACGACTGCAAAGGGGGAAACGATGGCGCTGGTAACCTATGAGCGGGACGGCCCGATCGTCACGCTGACGCTCAACCGCCCGGAGAAGCTCAATGCCTTCAGCGACGAGCTGGTCGGTGCCCTGGGCGATGCGCTGCACCGCTTCGACACCGAGGACGAGGCGCAGATCGCCATCCTGCACGGCACCGGCCGCGCCTTCTCGAGCGGCGCCGACGTCCAGCAGCGCCAGCTGCGCAGCCGCGAGGAGTTCCTGAAGCTGGGCGGGCCGCAGGGCAGGGGCACGCATTCCTCCGACCTGCTGACCAAGGCGGTGAACTGGAAGCCGGTGATCGCCGCCGCGCACGGCTACGTGCTGGGCCTCTCGGTCGGCATCGTGCTGGAGTGCGACCTGATCGTCGCGGAGGAGGGCACGCAGTTCCAGATCACCGAGACCTCGCGCGGGCTGGGCGCCGGCAAATACTGGGCCCTCATGCACTATCGCGGCGGCGGCGCCTTCACGATGGAGGCCGCCCTCACCGGCCGCTTCTTCACCGCCGAGGAGGCCTTCAAGGCCAACCTGATCAACCGCGTGGCGGCCAAGGGCAAGTATCTCGACGTGGCGCGCGATCTTGCGGAGCAGGTGATCAGGAACCCGCCGCTCAGCGTGCGCTCCACCGTGCGCATGCGCCGCCGCTACATGGACCAGCTGAGCCGCGAGGTCATGTTCCAGACCGCGCCGGAGCGGCTTTATCTCACCGAGGATTTCCACGAAGCGGCCAAGGCCTTCGCCGAGAAACGAAAGCCCGCCAGGTTCAAGGGGCGCTGACATGAGAAAGAGCAGCGATCGCATCCTGACCAGCCACGCCGGCAGCCTGCCGCGGCCTGACGCCCTGATCGACGCCAACCACCAGCGCGAGGCCGGCAAGGTCGACGAGGCGGCGTTCCAGAAATCCCTCACCGAAGCGGTGGGCGACGTCGTGCGCCGCCAGGTCGCCGCCGGCATCGCCGTGCCGGGCGACGGCGAGTACGGCAAGTCGATGGGCTCCAAGGTCAACTACCGCGCCTGGTGGAGCTATTCCTTCACGCGGCTGGGCGGCTTGAAGATCGAGGATATCGACCGCGACGCCATGCCGGTCCACCGGTCCACCCCGGACAATACGGTGCTGTCGACCTTCGCCGACCGCCGCGACCGGGCGCGCTTCGCCGCCGCCTATTCGGATCCCGAGTTCGGGAATAACGACGGGCCCGCGGCCGATGAACTGGCCGTTCTGCGTCGGGCCGCTCAGCTACACCGGCAAGACCGCCATCGCCGCCGACATCGCGAACTTCAAGGCGGCGCTCGCGGCCAATGGCGTCGGCGAGGGCTTCATGACCTCGATCGGCCCGGCGAGCTGCGCGCGCATCGGCAATCATCACTACAAGAGCGACGACGAATTCGTCTTCGCCTGCGCCGAGGCGATGCGCGAGGAGTACAAGGCGATCGTCGATGCCGGTCTCATCCTGCAGATCGACGATCCGGCGATCGCCGAGAACTTCGACCAGATCAATCCCGAGCCGACGCCCGAGGCCTACCGCAAGTTCACCATTCCCAAGGTGGAGGCGCTCAATCACGCGCTGCGCGGCCTGCCCAGGGATCGCATTCGCTTCCACCTCTGCTGGGGAAGCTGGCACGGCCCGCACACCACCGACATCCCATGCGCGACATCGTCGACGTGATGCTCAGGATCGATGCCGGCGCCTATTCCTTCGAGGCCGGCAACGTGCGCCACGAGCACGAATGGAGCGTCTGGCAGGACACCAGGTTGCCCGACGACAGGCTGATCCTGCCCGGCGTGGTGAGCCACGCCACCAACGTGGTCGAGCATCCCGAGCTGGTCGCCGAGCGCATCGGCCGCTTCGCCAGGCTGGTCGGCCGCGAGCGGGTCATCGCCTCGACCGACTGCGGCCTGGGCGGCCGCGTCCATCGCGACATCGCCTGGGCCAAGCTCGAGACGCTGGCCCAGGGCGCGGCGATCGCCAGCAGGCAGCTCTGGTGAGGTCGCTTAAACAGGCATTTCTGTCATCCTGAGCGAAGCGAAGGATCTCATTGCGATTGAACGAGAGTGCCGGTCGAGACGGCGATGAGATCCTTCGCTGCACTTCAGGGCGGAGGTTGCTCCGCCCGCGATGACAACGGTCCGCCGCTCCTTGGTCTCGGCTTGGAGTCCTCGGCCTTGAGACATTCGTGGCCCCGGTGAGGCTGCGGCGCTATGGATGAAGGATGTTCACCTCCTTCTTCCCGAACCCTAAGTTCTTCTTCCCGGCCGCCATCCTGTGGACCGCGCTCAGCATGGCCCTGTGGTACGGCTTTGCCCGCGAGCTGGGCCCCCAGCTCAGCCTCGGCGGCCTGATCGGCTTTCCCTATCCGCCGGCCAACGCCGACGGGGCCGCCGTCGCCGTCGAGACCGCGCGCAACATCTGGCTCTACCAGTACATGATCGCGACCGGCGCGATCTTCGTCGGCTTGGTCGGCTGGCTGCTGCCGCACCGCTGGTTCCGTTGGTCGGTGGGCGTGTCGGCGCTCATCATCTTTCGTCATCTGGTTCAACGTCCAGCTCGACGTGATGATCAACAACTGGTTCGGCACCTTCTACAACATGGTCCAGCAGGCTCTGGCAAAGCCCAACGCCGTCACCCAGGAACAGTTCTTCGGCCAGCTTGCGACGTTCGGCATCATCGCGCTGGTCTACATCACGACCGCCGTGCTGAACGCCTTCATCACCAGCCACTATGTCTTCCGCTGGCGCACGGCGATGAACGACTATTACGTCGCCAACTGGCATCGGCTGCGGCACATCGAAGGCGCCTCGCAGCGCATCCAGGAGGATACGCAGAGATTCGCCTCGACCGTGGAACAGCTCGGAGCGAGCCTGATCGAGGCGCTGCTGACCCTGCTCGCGTTCCTGCCGATCCTGTGGGGGCTGTCGGCCTTCGTGAAGCAGCTGCCGCTGATCGGCGAGGTCCCGCAGGCGCTGGTGTTCGTCGCCATCATCTGGGCGGCGATCGGCACGGCGGGCCTGGCCCTCGCCGGCATCCGGCTGCCGGGGCTCGAGTTCCGCAACCAGCGCGTGGAGGCGGCCTATCGCAAGGAACTGGTGCTGGGCGAGGACAGTGCCGACCGCGCCCAGGCGCCGACGCTGCACAGCCTGTTTGGCGCCGTGCGGCAGAACTACTTCCGCCTGTACTGGAACTTCCTCTACTTCAACGTCGCCCGCTACGGCTACCTCCAGGCCAGCGTCCTGGTTCCCTACATCGCGCTTGCGCCGTCGATCGTCGCCGGCGGCCTGACGCTCGGCGTCATGCAGCAGGTCATCCGCGCCTTCGGCCGGGTCGAGAGATCGTTCCAGTACCTGGTCATGTCCTGGACGACGATCGTGTCGTTGATCTCGATCTACAAGCGCCTGCGCGCCTTCGAGGCGACGCTGGGCGACGAGCCGCTGGGTGCCATCGAGGCCGAAGCCGTGGTCCGCCAGCCGTAGAACGGCTCGGCGCGTTGCGGAGCCTGGCGTCGCCTCCATTCCCCGAAAGTGTACAGGGCTACTCCGCTGCCCTGCGCAACGGCCTGTCGCGGCGCAGCTCGGCGACACGCGCCTGGGTGTAGACGTCGGTCCAGTTGACCAGGGCCCGGTCGGTGACCTCGCGCGGATCGTAGTCCCCGGGCGCGCTCGGGCAGCGCCATGCGCTTGCCGCCGAGGTGCACGGCATGGATCCGGCTCTTGTCGAGCAGGATCGAAATGTTGTCGAGCGGCGAGCCGTCGAGCGCGATGAAATCGGCCGAGCGGCCGGGCTCGAGGCAGCCCAGCCGCTCGCCGTCGGCGAGAAAGCGCGCGTTGGTCCGGGTCGCGGCCAGGAGCGCCTCGGCCGGGGTGAAGCCGAGATCGTTCACGAAGATCTCGAGCTCGCGCGCATGCCATTCGCCGTAGGGCGTGACCGCGAAGCCCGTGTCGCTGCCGGCCATCATCGGCACGCCGGCCTTGTGGGCCTTGGCAAGGTTGCCGCAGGCACGCTCGTACTGGCGTTGCGCATGGTCGACGCGGCCGCCGCGTGCCGCCGGCTCGTGCGGCTGGGTGAACTCGATGATGTTGCGCTGGAAGGTGAGGGTGGGCGCGATGGCCGAGCCGCCGGCGAGCACCGCGTCGATGCATTCATCGTCGAGGTCGAAGGCGTGGAAGATCAGGTCGACTCCGGCGCGCGCGGCGTAGAGCGTGGCCTCGCGGCCGATGGCGTGGACCACCGCCTTGCGGCCCAGCCGCTGGATCTCGCGCACCATGACGCCGGTCTCTTCCTCGGTGAACGCGGCAATCAGCGATCCGTCGGGACGGCGCTGGATGCCGTCGAGCGCGATCTTCACGCAGTCGACGCCGTTCTTGGTCTGGACGCGGATTTCCTCGATCGCTTCGTCCCGGCTGGCAACCAGCCGGCCGACCGATGTCGACGGCGCGCCGATCCAGCTCGGATACCAGTCGGTCAGGCTCTGGCGTGCCGTGATGTAGGGCCCGGCGGCGCTGATGCGCGGCCCGTCGAACAGGCCGGCGTGGATCGCGTTGCGAATCGACAGGCTGACCTGGCCGGCGTCGCCCGGCGAGCAGAGCGCGGTGTAGCCGGCCGCCAGGAGCTTCTGGGCGAAGAACAGGCCGCGTAGCGCGCGGAACTCCAGCGGGCTGTAGAGGTCGATGTCCTCCTCGCTCTTGGCATTGCCGTAGGCGAGGTGGACGTGGACGTCGATCAGGCCCGGCATGACGAACTGCCTGGAATAGTCCAGCACCGCCTCGCCCGGCGCCGCCCGGGGCGCCTGCTCTGTCGGACCGACAAACTCCAGCACGCCACGCGTATCGTACACCAGGGTCTGCCCGGACCTCGCCTCCGGGTCGGCGGCGGCGAACAGCGTGCCGCACCGCACGTGTGTCTTCATGGTGGCCCCTCGGATTGCCGCGCAACTCTAGCCCTGTCGGCGGCGTCCGGATAGCCTCCCGCCGACACTTAGGGCGTGCGCGGGGTTCACCATGAGTTGCGCAGTTCGCGGAGCTTCAAGAAGACTGTGCGTTGGTCAGGCTTCTCGGGCAATTCTGGAAAGGATTCGCGCAATTTCGCGATGACCATGGGGCTGGTCAGGCGGAAGAACGTGTTGATCTTCCCTTCGACTTCGAGCGTCGATACGTAAGCGCTATTGGGATCTTGCCCCGCGAGCTTGCCGAGCATCTCCTCGGCGCTCTTGTTGTCGGGCTCGCGATTCAACGTGAAGCGCAGATTGTTTTCGATGTAATCGTGGCCCGGATAGATCAATGTCGAGGACGGCAGCCTGGCGAGCTGCTGGTCAAACGTCTTGTACAGCTCGTCCGGATGACCGCCGTTGTGGCAATTCCCGGCGCCGGCATTGAACAGCGTATCGCCGCAGAAGAGGGCCGGCTGGTCGGTGTGCGACCGCAGGCACACGTGGCACATGGTGTGGCCTGGCGTGTCCAGCACCTCCAGCTCGACCGTCTTGCCCACCTTGACGACATCGCCTGCGCTCAAGCCTCGGGCCATGTCGTCGATCTTGTCCCTGGCATTCTTGTGCGCGAGAATCCTCGCTCCGGTTTTCCGGGCCACAGCCTCGTTACCGCCCGTATGGTCGCGGTGTTCGTGGGTGTTCAGGATCTGGGTGATGTTCCAGCCTTCTTCCTTGGCGGCCCTCAGGCACTTTTCATGATCCAGGGGGTCGATGGCCAGGGCCTCGCCGGTTTCGCTGCAGGCGATGAGGTAGTTGAAATTGCGGTAGGCGTTGGCGGTCCAGATCTGTTTGACTATCACGGCATCATCCCCCGTCGGTAGCGTCCGACCAATGATAGCGCGGGAACAGGTCGCGCGGGGATCATATTGGGACCACCGGCATCTGCCCGTGGTCATATCGGGACGAACACTTCAGCACAATCTGGATAGCCGTGGCGCAAGTTGCACAGGCCGTCATCGCGAGTGGCTCTAGGTTTCGCGGACCTTGGGAGGCGATTGAAGGAGCCGATCATGCACAAGCCATTGCTGAGTTTCACCATCCTGCTCCTCAGCGGGGCAGTTGCGGTCGCGCAGCAAATGCCGGCACCGGCCAACGCCGACGAGATGAAATGGGGTGCTGTGCCAAATGTCTTTCCTCCCGGTGCTCAAATCGCCGTCGTCTCCGGCGATCCATTCAAGGAGGGCTTGTACGTCGTCAGGCTGAAAATGCCCGCAGGCTACAAGATCCCGGCGCACAATCATCCGACGACTGAGTACGTCACCGTGCTTTCGGGCGTGTTCAACATCGGTATGGGAGACAAGCTCGACGCGCAGAAAGGCATAACCCTGCGGCCCGGCGGCTTTGCCGAGGCGGCGGCCAGGATGAATCACTATGCCTGGACGTCGGGCGAGACTGTCGTCCAGGTCCACGGTCAAGGACCCTTCGCCATTACCTACGTCAATCCTGCCGACGATCCGAGCAGGAAGTAGTGCGCCGGGTGGCATCGCGAGGATCGGCGCCTTGATAGGGACCAATCGGTGTGGGGCCTGTCGCAGCCGCCATTCAAGCCTTGCGTTGAATGGCCACGATGGCGCGGCGATGCGTGCCTTCGCCGACCTTCTTGTCCTCGTCGTGCGCCTCGACCTTGAAGCGGAGTTTGCGACCATCGACCTCGAGCAGCTCGGCGCTGACCGTTACCGTCTTGCCTTTCGGCGTGGCGCCGAAGTGCTTGACGTTCACCTCGAAGCCCACGGTGGTGTGGCCTTCGGGCAGATGCGCCTGGACGGCCTGGATGCCGGCACGCTCCATCAGACCGATCATCGATGGCGTGGAAAGCACGCCGTCGCCCCCCATGTGCCTGACCACCAGCTTGTCGTCGACTGTCGTCACGATCTCGGCTTTGAGCCCTGGCGTCAGGTCATTCGTTGGCATGAGTCTCTCTCCCGTACTGAAGAGCCTTCGCCTGGCTATGCGGAGCCTCACAGCGCACCCGGGTCGCGTGGGGCGCCGATGCCAAGCGCGGACTTGAAGTCCTCACACTCTAACCACGCCGGCGGCGTCCGGATAGCCTCCCGCGCCCCGCGACGGCGGCGGTGTGTCAGGGTCGGACGTTCTCGCCCCAGCGGAATGAACGACACGAGATGGCAGTTACTGCGGACGCGATTGGTTTACGCCGCGAAACATCACGTAATTTTTGCATGTGATGTTTAGATCTTTTCTCTCGTCCAACGAAAGTGCGCACCCACTTCCTTCAAACCCAAACAAAGGATGCAGGCAAATGACGACATACTCTCAGCAAGAGCCGAAGCTGACCGTCTCGCGGTCGAACTTCCTCCACGTAGCGGCAATTCTCTCGAGCGCAATCGTTGCAATTGGTTGTGCTGGCCCCGTCTTGGCCAATCCGCTTTCCGTCGATGCGAGATCGCCCGCGCCGGTCTATTCGCCTTCGCCCGAGCGCACTCTCCTCGCGCAGGCGTCAGGCCAGGCAGCAGGCGAGGACACCATGGCCCGGTGCCAGCAGCTTTACGGCCTCTGGTCGCGCCATAACACGGACGGTTATGCCAAGCCCCTGGACGCCAGGATGGGGCTGGAAGACTGCCAGAGAGGCAACATCTCGTCCGGCGTCGCGACGCTGAAACGCGCGCTCGAGCGCGCGCAGATCCCTGTTCCGCCGGCGGAGTCCGGGGTTGCCCAGAGTCCGGCTCCTCTCAGGCCTCATGGCGAGAAGCGGCACCTGTCGCAGTAGGATTGCCTTTGGGGTCGGGCGGCTTCTTCTCTGCCGCCCGAGCCGGGACTTCCGCTTGCGAGCAGCCAGTCGCTCCTCGCAAGACCTGCCGCCAATTCAGGCCTGGCCGTGGCTCGGCGACCAGCCGTAAGCCTTGGCGCAGGCGCCGCCCATCAGCATGGCGCGCTCGGCGTCGGTCAGGCGGCCGGTCTCGAGGAAGGGCTTCACGGCCTGCTCGTAGTTGACGACGGCGAAGGCGCGCGTCCAGTCGGTGCCCCACAGGCAGCGATCGAACCCCCAGGCGTCGAACACGCGGGCAAGCGGGTCCCAGATGTCGGGGAAAGGGTACGGCTCTCGCGACAAGGTACAGGCGCCGCTGACCTTGATCACCGCGTTCGGCCGCTTGGCGAGGTCCACCACCTTCGGCAGGTCAGCCCAGGGCTGCGGCGGCGCAGGCGGGACGCGCGGCTGCAGGATGGCGAGGTGATCGATGATGAAGCGCGTCTCGGGATGGCGGTCGACGATGGCCATGCCGGCGTCCAGGTTGCCCCAGCACAGCATGTTGACCGGGAAGTCGTGGCGTACCGCCGCGCGCAGGATGCGGTCGAGGCCGGGGTCGGTCGGCTCGCGGCCCGCCTCCTTCGTCATCATGATGCGGATACCGACCGTGCCCGGCGTCTTCTTCCATTCGGCGACGACGTCGGCCACCGCCGGATCGTCCGGGTCGACCGGCTTGACGATGGCCATCCGCTTGGGATGGGCCCGCGCCACCTCCACCGCATAACTGGCGTCGTAGCGGTACATCGAGAACGCCGAGATGAAGATCGCACCGTCGACGCCGACCTTGTCCATCGCCGCGACCATCTCGTCGCCCGTGACGTGAGCGGGCCAGTTCGGCACGGTGTGCCAGGGCCGCTTCGGCGTGTTCGCCTCATAGGCATGGACCTGCGAATCGATGATCGTCATTAGGAGACTCCTCTGAGCTTCGGCACGTCGAAGCGGTACACGCGGGCGGTGTTGCCGCCGGCGATCCTGGCCTGCTCGTCGGCCGGCACCCCGGCCAGGATGTCCGCCAGGATCCTCTGCGATTCGGGAAACGTCGATTCGCTGTGCGGGTAATCCGAGCCCCACATCATGTTGTCGACGCCGATGACGTCGCGCAGGCGAACGCCGACGGCGTCCTCCTGGAAGCTGAGCACGACGTTGCGATGGAAGAAGTCGCTCGGGATCATGCCGTCCTTGAACCGGTAGATCGCCTCGCCGTGGCGCTCGCGGTAAGTGTAGTCCATGGTCGAGAGCACGTGCGGCGCCCAGGCCAGCTCGAATTCGACGATGGCCAGGGTGAGGCGCGGATAACGCTCGAAGACGCCGGAGAAGATCAGGTCGCACATCGACAGCGCCGGATAGAACGCCTTGGTCGCGCGGCTTGAGGCGTCGCGCAGCGTCAACTCGCCGGCGCCGCGGATCTTGCCCTGCCGTCGCGTCGCCGTGTGCAGGCTGAGCGGCAGGTCGAGCGCCGCGGCGGCGGCCCAGAACGGCTCGTACTCGGACTGGTCGTAGCGCCGGTGCTCGAGGGGATACTCGGCGATCATGGCGCCGCAGAGGCCGAGGCGGGCGGCGCGCTCCAGTTCGCGGATCCCCTCCTGGACGTCGTCGAGGTTGATCATCGCGATACCCTTGAGCCGCGCGGGATCGGTGCGGCAGAACTCGGCGATCCAGTCGTTGTAGGCGCGGAAGATGGCGGACATCAGGCCCGAGTCCGCCACCCTGAAGTAGAACAGTCCCTGCGAGGGATAGAGGACTTCGCCGGCCACCCCGTCGAGCGCCATGTCCTTGAGATGCTGCTCGGGGTCGTAGCCCCCGCGCTCCACATCCTCGAGGCGCCCCTGGCCCGAGATGGTCTCGGGCGCCTCGAACCGCGCGCCGGCGTTCGAGATGAGGCCGATCCCTGACAGGATCTGGTCCGCCTCGACCACGATCTGATCGGCGCCGTCGATCCGCTGCAGCCGCGGCGCACGTTCCCGGAACGCCGCGTCGATGCGCGTCTGCCACAGGTCGGGCGGTTCGAACACGTGAGAGTTCTGACGAGAGAACGAGCGGCAGCACCGGCGCCTCCTTTCGCGCTTGATCGCAGGCAACAGCTTTGGCAGCCGGGCCATCGCCGTCAAGGTGAGCGCAGGGCGTGATCCGTAGCGCGACATGCATGACGAAATGCGGCCGGCGTCGGAGTGCTCAAGCCCTTGGGTGGGGTGATGCCGATCGTGCCCTTTCGTGCGCAGATCGATATTGTTGTAAGGGTTACTTAACATGCAGGCGCTGCTTGGCAAGCCGAATTGAGTTTCTGCGCCATATGGAGCGCAGAAACTCCCGCACCTGGCATACTTAAGAAACACTGGACTATTTGCCCGAGGTGGCTTACATGACCTGCGGAACCCCATCGAGGAGCCTCGCCATGCACGGCGGCGACCCGCTGTCTGCAAATTCGCCCGATCAAGGCCAGGTGGCGCCGACTGCCAGCGGCTGCGCAGGGCCGTCGATCCCCTTGATCGCCGTAGCGCTTGCGGGAATTGCGTAAATTCATTTTGCAGGCTTCCAGCGGTGACCAACGTTTCGCCCACCAAGGTTTCGCCGAAGCCGCGGTCAGCCCGACAGCAGCCGCTCCGCCATGTCGCGCAGCTTGCCGCGCTGGATCTTGAAGCCGTTGGGCGAGGGCGTCTTGGGGAAGTCGTCGACCGCGAAGACGCGCAGCGGCACCTTGTAGTTGGCGAGTCCATGCCGGCAGTGGGCGATGGTCGCCGCTTCGTCGAGCGCCGCGCCGGGCTTCAGGATCACGAACGACACCGCCCGCACGCCCTCGGGCCGCGCCACGGCGATGGTCTGGCAGTCGGCGATGCCCGGCAGCTTCTGGAGATGCGTCTCGATCTCGAGCGGATTGACCAGGAAGCCGGAGAGGCGCAGCACGTCGCCCATGCGGCTCAGGAACGTGAAGCCGCCGCGGCCGTCGAGTTCGGCCAGGTCGCCGGTGCGGACATAGCCATCGGTCGTCATCGCCTCGGCGGTGGCCTTCTCGTTGCCGTAGTAGCCCACCATCAGCGACGGACCCGCGCATTCCAGCGCCCCCGGCTGGCCCGGCGCGAGCAGCGCGCCGCTGTCCGGATCGCGCACCCGTACATGCGCCAGCGGCGAGACCGCCACGCCGCCGCCGCGCTTGCGCAGGCCGACTGGGGAGTCCAGCGGTTGCAGGGAATAGAGCGCCTGGACCTCGCTCATGCCGTAGAGGCCGCACAGCTTCAGCCCGCGTTTCTCCGCCTGTTCGGGCAGCTCCTCGAGCGCCGCATTGAAGGCGCCGTAGCCCGCCCACTTGATCGACGGGAAGGGCCGCTCGCCCGGCACCGATTCCAGCAGGCGGGCATACATGTCGTCGCTGCCGAACATCGTCGTTGGCCTGTATTGCGCGATCAGGCGTGCGATCTCGTCGATCTCGTAGGATTCGACCAGCACCGAGGGCTTTCCGGCGGCGAGCGTGGCCATCGTCTGGTCGAAGCCGAAGACGCCGCACAGCGGCAGGATCGCCAGCGACACCGTGTCGGGCGCCGCGAAGCCGAAGACGCGCGCCACCTGCTGGGCATGGCCCGCGATCGCCCCCTGGCGATGCAGCACGAACTTGGGCGCGCTGGTCGTGCCCGAGGTCGTGAAGATATTGCACGGCGCGTTGGCCAGCGCATGACCGGCGCCAAGCCGTGGCCGCGACAGCAGGCGGTCGAACGGCACGCGCCGCAGCCGCTCGATGGCGGTCGGCACCGACGCCGGCTCCTCGCCGACGGTGACGATGGCGGCGAGCTTGTCGAGCGCAGCCGGCTCGAGGTCGGCCAGGATCGACAGGAAGTCGATGCGCCGGAAGCCCGGCGCGCAGGCCAGCAGCTTGGCGCCGGAGCGGCCGACGATGTCGGCGACCTCGACGGCGCGGTAGCGCGTGTTGACCGCGACGGCGATGGCGCCCAGCCGCACGCAGGCAAAATAGAGAATCGGATAGGCCGGCACGTTGGGCAGCCACAGCGCCACGCGGTCGCCCGGCCCGACGCCGAGATCGGCCAGGCCCTGGGCCACGCGCGCCGAACAGTCGAGCAGCTCGGCGAAGCCCAGCGTCCGCTCGCCGTGGATGAAGGCCGGCGCGGCCGGCATCTCCTCGGCGATGTCGGCGAGCAGGGTCCAGACGTCGGCGGCGGGATGGGTTAGGGGCATGCGGCGCGGAGACTACCTGAAGTGCTTTTCATCTCAAGCGTCCATGCATCGCCTTGACCCGGCACGATGCTTGCTCGACAGCCCCCCACGTCATCCTGAGCGCAGCGAAGGCGATAGTCGCCAGCAGGAAGAAAGAGGAGAGTGATTGGAGATGGGGAATCTGATCATGTTGCGTCGACGTCTGCTGGCTGCTCCGCTTGTGCTCGCCGCCGCGCCCGCGCTCGCGCAATGGGTGCCCAGGCAACCGATCAAGATCCTGGTCGGCTACGCGCCGGGCGGCACCGCCGACATCACAGCCCGCCTGGCGGCGGATTCCCTCCAGCGCCAGCACGGCTACACCGTCGTCGTCGACAACAAGACCGGCGCCGGCGGCTTCATTGCGCTCAAGGCCGTCGCGCAGGCGGCGCCGGACGGTTACACGGTCGGCGTCGGCATCATGGGCCAACTCGCGGTCGGGCCGGTCGTTCCCGGCTCGCAGATCCCGCTCGATCTCGACAAGGAGCTTGTTCCGATCTGCAATCTGGTCGGCGTGCCGATGGCGCTGATCGTGCGCATGGACGCGCCGTTCAAGACAATCCCGGAACTCATCGTCTATGCCAAGGCCAACCCCGGCAAGGTGAGCTATGCCTCGACCGGCCTCGGGTCGACCAACCAGCTCGGTGCGGAATTCCTGGCTGCCGAAGCGGGCGGGCTGAAGATGATCCACGTACCCTACCGCGGCGGCGCACCGGCCATCGCCGACGTCGCCGCGGGCAATGTCGATCTCTTCTTCGCCAATGTCTCGGAAATCATGAGCATGGCGCGCGGCGGCAAGGTGCGCGTGCTGGCGCTGGCGTCGAGCAAGCCATCGGCGCTGGCGCCGGAACTGCCGCTGCTCACCAAGGACATTCCGGCCCTCGACATCAACAACTGGTTCGGCCTGGTCGGCCCGGCGGGCCTGCCGGAAGACATCAAGGCGTCGCTGGCCAAAATGTTTCTCGATGCGATGGCCGATCCGAAGAATGCGGAACCGCTCGCCAAGCAAGGCCTCGAGCCGCTTGGGCAGGGCCCCGACGCGTTTGCTGCGTACATCGCGAAGGATCGCGAGCGCTGGGCGAAGGTGGTGAAGCAGGGCAATATCCGCGCGGAATGAGTACAGCGGCTCCTCTCTCCCTCGGCATCGACATCGGGGGGACCTTCACCGATCTCGTCATCCACGATCCGCGCGACGGCCGGGCCGTCATCTGGAAGGAAAGCACCACGCCCGACGATCCGTCGCTTGGCGCGCTCGAAGGCACGCGGCGCGTGCTGGAGAAGGCGGGCGCCAGGCCCGAGCAGGTCGGCCGCGTGGTCCATGCCACGACGCTCTTCACCAACGCGCTGATCGAGCGCAAAGGCGCGAAAACGGGATTGCTCACGACGGCGGGCTTTCGCGACGTGCTGGAGATCGGCCGCGAACGCAAGTACGAGCTCTACGACCTCTTCATCGAGATGCCCAAGCCGCTGGTGCCGCGGCCGTGGCGCCGCGAGGCTGCGGAACGCCTGGCGCCCGACGGGTCGGTCGAAATCGCGCTCGACGTCGAAAAGGCCTTGGCCGAGGTCGGGCAACTGGTCGAGCAGGGCGTCGAAAGCCTCGCGATCTGTTTCCTGCATAGCTACGCCAATCCCGCGCACGAGCGCGTCCTCGGCGCGGCGGTCGCCGAGCGCTTCCAGAACCTCTCGATCTCGCTGTCCTGCGACATCGCGCCGGAGATCCGCGAATATTTCCGCGCCAGCACGACGGTGGCCAACGCCTATATCCGCCCGCTGGCCGAGATCTATCTCGAACGGCTGGAACAGGCGTTGAGCCAGTCGGGCATTCCCGGCGGCCTTTTCCTGATGCTGTCCAACGGCGGCCTGACGCATGTCAGCGAAGCCAAGCGCGCGCCGGTGCAGCTGCTCGAAAGCGGCCCGGCGGCGGGTGCGCTGGCCGGCGCCTGGTTCGGCCGCAACGCCGGCCTGGACCGCGTGCTGGCCTTCGACATGGGCGGCACGACGGCCAAGCTGGCGCTGGTCGACGAGGGCGAACCGCTGGTCGCCTACGGCTTCGAGGCGGCGCGCGAGAAACGCTTTTTGCGGGGCTCGGGCCTGCCCATCCAGATCGCCACGGTCGAGCTGATCGAGATCGGCGCCGGCGGCGGCTCGATCGCCCACAAGAGCCAGCTCGGCACGCTCAATGTCGGGCCGCAGAGCAGCGGCGCTCAGCCCGGCCCGGCCTGCTACGGCCGCGGCGGCGCGGACGCCACTGTCACCGACGCCGACCTCACCTTGGGCTATCTCAATGCCGACTTCTTCCTGGGCGGTGCCATGGAGATCGACCGCGCCGCGACCGATGGCGCCTTCGCACGCCTGTCCAAGGCGCTCGGGGTCGAGGTGGGACGCGCCGCCTTCGGCGTCCATGACGTCGTGAACGAGAACATGGCGGGCGCGGCGCGCGTGGCCATCGCCGAGCGCGGCCGCATTCCCGCCGAATATGCGCTGCTCGCAACCGGCGGCGCGGGCCCCGTTCATGCCTGGCATGTGGCGCGCAAGCTCGGGATCGGTCGCGTCGTCTGCCCGCCCGGTGCGGGCGCGGGCAGTACCATCGGCATGCTGATGGCGCCGGCGCGGGTCGATCGCGTGGCGAGCTTCAACGTGCCGCTGGCCGGCGCCGATTTCGCCGCGGCCGCCGGCGTCTTCGCCGATCTGGAGAAGGAATCGCTCGATGTGCTGCGCCTCACCGGCGCGGACATCGAGGGCCGCACGCTGCGGCGTCTCGCTGACATGCGCTACATCGGCCAGGGCAGCGAGATCACCGTCGCGCTGCCGCACCCGCTCACCGAGGCCGGCGTGAAGCAGGCCTTTGAGGCGGCGTACAAGGCCCTGTTTGCCCGCACGCCGCCGGGGGCGGCGAGCCAGTTCGTGGCGCTGCGTCTTTCGGTCAGCGCGCCGATGCCCGGCACCGGCGGCAAGCTCGCGCTGACGCGCCACGCCGCGGCCGACGCGCAGAAGGGGACGCGGCCGGTTTTCTTCCCCGATGAAGGCAGGACGGTCGAGACCCGGGTGTGGGACCGCTATGCGCTGGCGCCCGGAGTCAGCATCCAGGGTCCGGCCGTGTTCGAGGAAGACGAAAGCACCTTCATCGTCGGCCCGGGCGCCACCGCGCGCCTGCTGGCCGACGGCTCGATCCTGGCGGAGGTCGTGTGATGGCTGAGCCCAAGAAAACCAGAGAGTTCGATCCCATCGAGCTCGAGCTCCTGTGGCGCCGGCTGATCTCCATGGTCGACGAGGCCGCGGCCGCCATGGTGCGCACCAGCTTCTCCACCCTGGTGCGCGAGAGCTACGACTTCTCCTGCGTCATCACCGACGCCGCGGGCCAGTCGCTGGTCCAGGCGAGCGAGAGCATCCCGAGCTTCATCGGCACCCTGCCCGAGACGGTGAAGCACTTCCTGCGTTTCTTCCCGCCCGACAAGCTGCAGCCGGGCGACGTGCTGATCACCAACGACATTTGGCTGGGCACCGGCCATCTGCCCGACATCACCTTGGCCAAGCCGATCTTCAAGGACGGAAGGCTGGTGGCCTTCAGCGCGACCACGGCGCATGCGCCCGACATCGGCGGCAAGATCCGGAGTCCCGAGCCGCGCGAGGTCTTCGAGGAGGGCCTGCAGATCCCTCCGATGAAGATGATCGCGGCCGGCAAGACCGACGAGACGCTGGTCACCATCATCCGCAAGAACGTGCGCACGCCCGACCAGACGATGGGCGACCTGTGGGCCCAGGTCGTGGCGCTCGACCTGATGGAAGACCGCCTGCGCGTGCTGATGGAAGGCTACGGCCTGCCCGACCTCACCGACCTCGCGCGTGAGGTACAAGGCCGCTGCGAGACGGCGATGCGTGCGGCGATTCGCGAGCTGCCCGACGGCACCTACCGCAGCGAGCTCAAGACCGACGGGCTGATGGAAACGCCTATCACGCTCAGGATGGCGCTCACCGTCAAGGGCGACGAGATCGCGATGGATTTCGCCGGCACCGATTCCCAGGTCGACCGCGCCATCAATTGCGCGCTTTGCTACACCAACGCGATGGCGATGTACGGGGTCAAGGTCTGCACCAGCCCCAATTTGCCCAACAACGAGGGCGCGTGGCGGCCGATCACCTTGAAGGCGCCCGAGGGCTGCATCGTCAATCCGCAATTCCCCGCCCCGGGCGGCTCGCGCATGCTGATCGGCCACTACGTGCCGATGCTGGTGTTCGGCTGCCTGGGCCAGATCGTGCCCGAGCGGGTGATGGCGGCGTGCGGCTCGCCGATGTGGGGCATGAACCAGTCCGGTGTGCGGGAAGGCGGCAAGCCCTACGCCAACATGTTCTTCTATAACGGCGGCATGGGCGGCAACACGCGAGGCGACGGCGTGACGTGTCTCAGCTGGCCGTCCAACGTCAGCTCGACCTCGATCGAGATCAGCGAGCACATCGCGCCGCTGCGCTTCCATCACAAGAAGCTGCGGCCCGACTCAGGCGGCCCCGGCCGCCATCGCGGCGGGCTGGGACAGGAGATCCTGATCGAGAGTCGCAGCGAGACACCGATCGCCGTGTCGTTTCTCGCCGAGCGGACCCTCTTCCCTGCTTTCGGCATCGAAGGCGGCAAGGACGGTGCGCCGGGCGAGCTGCGTATCAACGGCAAGAAGACCGATCCCAAGAAGCAGTACGTGGTGCACAAGGGCGACACGGTCTCGCTCGGCACGCCGGGCGGCGGCGGCCATGGCGATCCCGCAGGACGTGACGCGGCGGCGCTCGAACGCGACCTGGCCTGGGGCTACGTCACGGAGCGGGCCATCTATCGGTAGGCGACGTCGGGCGAGACCGCGAAACTTGCGCAAAATGGCTAGCCGGGCGGGGGCGGCGCGGTGACGATTTCCTGCGACCCTGACGAGCCTTGTGTGGCAGGGTCGAACAGCACGGCAGGGAGACGAGGGCGAACAGCCCATGCACATCTATCGCCGAACCGTAGCCGACAACGGAGACGAACTGGGACGGGCCATCCCAGGCGCCAACTTCCGGTGCGTGGCCGATTCCGGCCATTCGTTCGGCGGGCGCTACTGGCACCTGCACCTCGACTGGATCGTGCTGAGCCGGCTGGAGGTCGACCAGGCCACGGTCGTTACGACGGACGAACGGGTGCCGGATTTCAGCGTCTGGCACGTGATGAGCCGGCTCTGCGCGGCGAACGGCCAGGACGTCCGTAGCAACGAGCTCGTGCAGGTGCGGCCGGGCGAGGGCGGCACGATGCGCAGCGCCGAACGCGCGCAGGTGACGACCTTCGGGCTGCAGGCCAGTCTGTTTGCCGAAGCGCCGGAACTGGAACTGCCGTTCGGACCGTCGACAGTGCGGCGTGGCGGCCGCTGGAACATGGCGTCCGAGGCGCCGCGGATGCGGTTGGACTCCGTCACCCAAACCATGTGGAGCCAGCTCGAGCAGCAGCCCGGGCTTCTCGAGTCGTCGGGCAATCGCATCGCGCTGCGCAACTCGTTGCTCGAGGCGATCGTGCCGCTGGGCGAGGCCGGCGCCTTCAGGCCGGATCGCGCCACCGTCAGCCGCCACAGCCGGATCGTCATGAGGCTCGAACGGGCCATCGAGGAGGCTGGTGACGAGCCGCTCGACATGGTCGCTCTCTGCCGCCAGGTCGGGACGTCGCGCCGCTCGCTCGAGGCCGTGGTGCGTCAGCGAACCGGCAAGTCGCCGTGGGAGTATCTGCGCTGGCGGCGGCTGTGGCGGGCGCGCGCGCTGCTGCGCCGGCCGACCGACGACACCACCGTGACCGACGTCGCCTTCAGGCTGGGCTTCTGGCATCTCAGCCGGTTTGCCGCTGCCTATGCGTCGATCTTCGGCGAACGGCCGAGCATCACGCTCGCCCGTGCCAACGGCACGAGTGCTCACTGACACGTCGTCTTCTGCGCAAAGCGGATAGCGGGTTGCGTCGCACTCACCCTAAGCATGCTCCGTCGGGATCATGCCGAGGTGAGTGTCATGACGTTGCTTTCACCGGCTTTGCGCGCTGGGGTCGTCGCCGGTCTGCTGGGCCTTGCACCGGCGCTCGCGAATGCCCAGCCGGCGCCAGCCGGTAGCGCACCGGCGCCATTCGGCGCCGCGCCGCCAGCCGATGCCGATCCTGACGCCTGGCGCTTTCAGTCGGCGGGCTATGGCTGGTTGATCGGTATTTCCGGCAACCTGACGGCGCACGGCCAGACGGTCGACGTCAACGCCAACTTCTTCCAGGTCGTCGACAAGAGCGACTCGATGGCCGCCTTCATGGGCTACTTCGAGGCCGACAAGGGCAAGGTCGGTTTCTACACCGACATCGTCTGGACCAAGCTCGGCTTCGACAAGTCGCTGGTGTCCTATCGCAATCCGCTGCCCGGCGTGCAGGTCAGCGCCACGACCAACGTCGCACTCACCTCGACCATGACGATCGTCGAGGCGGGCGGCCTCTACGAGCTGGCGCACTGGCAGAACGCGCCAGGGTCGTTCACCGCCCTCGATGGACTGCTGGGATTTCGCTACTGGAACAACTCCGCCGCCCTCAACCTCAACATCATCGGCTCGGTCGACGTCGCCAGTCTCGGCATCGAGCGCGGCCGGACCTTCTCGATCGCCCGCAACAACGGGCTCGACTGGGTCGATCCGGTGATCGGCCTGCGGCTGCGGCATCAGTTCACGCCCAGCCAGCACCTGATGGTGCGCGGTGACATCGGCGGCTTCGGCTTCGCCAGTCAGTTCGCGTGGCAGGCGGTCGCTGTCTACAGCTACGCGTGGCAGTTCAGCGGCTATGCCCTGGGTGGCCTGGTCGGATACCGCGCGCTGGGCGTCAGCTACACCAACGGATCGGGGATCAACACCGCCGGCATCGATGCCGTGATGCATGGCCCGTTGATCGGCTTCAACATCCGGTTCTGAGGCGCGTGCCGGACATGATCGTTTCCTCAGCATCGCGTCCGGGCCGGGTGCGGGTCGCCGTGGCGGTAGCGCTGTCGGTGGCACTTGCCTGGACCGGAGCGAGCGCTCCCGCCGGTGCGGAGGTCAGCCTGCGGGAACTGATCAAGGAATCGCAGAACCCGCTGCCGGCGCTTGTCGCGATACCGGTCCAGAACAATTTCAATATCGGCTACGGCCCCGAAAAGGGGCTGCAGGACGGCCTCAACATCCAGCCGGTGGTGCCGATTGCGGTGACGCCCCGCCTCAACGTCATCACCCGCGCGGTGGTGCCGCTGATCTTCAACCCGGCGCTCACGCGCGACCTCGGCGCGGTCGGCGGGCTGGGCGACATCCAGGTCACTCCCTTCCTGTCGCCGTCGCAGCCCAGTCCCTGGGTCTGGGGCATCGGTCCGATCCTCCAGTTGCCGACCCACACCAGCTGGACCCTGGGCAACAACAATCTCGGCCTCGGTCCATCAGTGGCCGCGTTGCGCTGGACCAAGGACGATCCCTTCCTGTTCGGCGCGCTCGCCTACACGGCATGGTCGCTCGGCACGGATCCTCAGGCGCGTCCCTACGCGGTCGGTTCGCTGCAGCCGCTCGCCACTTACATCCTCGATGACGGGGTGTACGTCACGACGTCGCCGATCATCAAGGTCGACTGGCTGGCGCCCCACAATCGACAGCTGCTGCTGCCGGTGGGCGGCGGCGTCGGCAAGATCTTCCACGTCGGCAAGCTGCCGCTCAGCGCCGAGGTGCATGCCTACTACAACGTGATGAAGCAGGACCTCGATGCGGACTGGCAGGTCCGCTTCCAGGTCCAGGTGCTGTTTCCCCGCTAGCCACGAACCCACGAGCGACAGTCTCACAGGAGAGCCGATCATGCCCGGACCGATCACGATCTTCAGCGCGCGGAAGATCATCACCATGGATGCCGCCGTCGACGAGGCCACGCACGTTGCAGTGCGCGACGGCATGATCATCGAGTTGGGCGACCTCGACGATTGCACCGCCTGGGGACCCTATGTGCTCGACGACCGCTTCGGCGACGCCGTCCTTATCCCGGGCATGATCGAAAGCCATGCCCACCTTCTCGACGGCCTGCTGTGGGCCAAGGCCGAGTACGTCGGGCCCGTCGACCGCCACGACCCGTCGGGGATGCTCCGCAAGGGCATCGGCAGCGTTGCCGGCCTGGTGCAGCGCCTCAAGGAAATCGAGGCGGGGCTGAAGGATCCGTCGCAGCCGCTGATCGGCTGGGGCGTCGACCCCTCGCTCAACGATCCGATCACGCCGATCACCCGCCACGACATCGACCAGGTCTCCCGCACGCGGCCGATCTTCCTGCTGCATGCGAGCTGCCACATCGCCTATGTGAACTCCGCCACGCTGGCGGTCGCCAACTACGCCGCGGTGAAGGCACCCGGTGTGCTGCGCGACGCAAGCGGCGAGCCGACCGGCGAGCTGCAGGAGCTGGCTTCGATGATGGCAGCCATCAAGGCGGTGGCCGCCGATCTGGTCGGCGCCTCCAACGACGCCGCGCAGTTCGTCAACTTCGCCAAGGTCGCGCAGGCGCGCGGCGCCACCACGATCGTCGACGGCGGCGGCAGCACCTACTTCGAGCCCGAGTTCCTGAAGGCCGCGCTGGCTGCGACGGCGGCGCCGGACTTCCCGGCCCGCATCGTCGCGCACAACAACGGCATCACCGTGCCGACGGCGGACGAGATGATCCGGCTTGCCGCCACGCTGGAAGGAAAGGGCAACGACAAGCTGGTCTTCCAGGGCATCAAGATCCTGCTCGACGGATCGAACCAGGGCTATACGGGACGCCTGCGGCCGCCGGGCTATCTCGCCAGCGGCGCCAACGGCCTGTGGAATCGCGGCCCCGACGAGCTCAAGACGCTGGTCCCGGCGCTGCACAATGCCGGCCTGCAGGTCATCGCGCACTGCAATGCCGATCAGGCCGCCGAACTGTTCATCGATGCCGTGGCGATGGCGCAGGCGAAGAATCCGCGCTTCGACCACCGGCATTTCATCGTCCACGGCCAGTTGCTCGACGAATCGCTGATGCGCCGGATGGCGACGCTCGGCATGCACGTCACCCTGTTCTCCAACCATCTCTACTACTGGGGCGAGTTCCATCGCGCCCATACGTTCGGCGCCTTCCGGGCAGCCGCCATAAATCCGGCGGCGACCGCGCTGCGCCTCGGGCTGGTGACTGCCGCGCACAGCGACACGCCGGTGTCGCCGGTCGATCCGCTCCTCACGTTGTGGTGCGCTGCCAACCGCGTGACGGCGGCAGGGCGAGTGCTCGGTCCGCGCGAGCGCGTGAGCGCCTACGATGCGCTCAGGATGATGACCTTCAACGCCGCCTATATCCTGCATCGGGACCACGAGATCGGCAGCATCCGGGTCGGCAAGCGCGCCGATTTCGCCGTGCTCGCCCAGGATCCGCTGGCGATCGATCCGATGGGCCTGCGCGACATCAAGGTGCTGGGTACGATCGTTGGCGGCCGCGTCTTCGCCGCTGGAGCCTGATGTCGATGAGCGATGCTGCGATCCCGGCGCGCGCCGGCCGGCTGGCCGTCACGATCATCGGCGGCTACCTCGGCGCCGGCAAGACGACGCTGCTCAACCGCCTGCTGGCCGATGCGCACGGCATGCGGCTGGCCGTGCTGGTCAACGACTTCGGCGCGGTCAACATCGACGCCGCCCTGATCGCCAATCGTGACGGCGAGACCATCAGCCTGACCAACGGCTGCGTCTGCTGCTCGATCGGCGACAATCTCGGCATCGCCCTCTATGACCTCGCCGAGCGCCGCGATGGTCCCGAGCACATCGTCGTCGAGGCAAGTGGCGTCGCCGATCCCGCCCGGATCGCGCACTATGCCGGTTGCCATCCGCGCCTCGACCTCGACGGCATCGTCGTGGTGGTCGATGCCGAAACCGTGCAGGCGAGGGCCGACGACAAGTATGTCGGCGACGTCGTTCGCCAGCAGCTGGCCGCCGCCGACCTGATCGTGCTGAGCCACACCGATCTGATCGAGCCGGCGGCAACTCGGCGCGTCCAGGACTGGATCGAGGCCGACGTGCCCGGTGCGCGCGTTCAGGCGCAACCCACGGCCGGGCAATTCGCCCAACTCCTGCTGGTCGGCGGCAGCGGGTTCGCTGAAGCGCCGCTCGCGGACGACGAGCACGCGTCGGTGTTCATCGCCTGGCGGTTTGCCAGCGCCCTGCCTCTCGAGGGAGTGGCGCTGCGTTGCGCGCTGGCGACCCTTCCGGCTTCCGTGGTGCGCGCCAAGGGGATCGTCACCCTGGCCCATGCGCCGGGCCGCCGCTTCGTGCTGCAGGTCGTCGGTCGCCGCTGGTCGCTCGAGCCCGAGGAGGCCGGTACCGTTCCCGCGCCGGCCGGTCGCAGCGAGATCGTCGTCATCGGGCTGGCCGGGCAACTCGACACGGACGAGCTGCAGATGCTGTTCGCCGCAGCTTCGGGGCCCGGCATTCCGGCTTCTGTCGCTGCCCTGCTGAAATCGGAGCCTCGAGCATGATCACTACCGTGAACCAGGCAGGCGGCGCCCGCGCCGTGAGCGGCTCGGCGCTGTTCGCGCTGGTCGGCGCGTCGCTGCCGATGAATCTCGATCCGGCCATCCACAACATCGCGGTCGTCGCGGCCGGCAATGCCCTGCACATGACCGGCACCGAGCGCTCGCTCGCCGCCAGCATCGGCACTCTCTGCATCGCCGCCACCATCCTGGCGACGGGCAGCCTCGGCGACCGGCTGGGCCGCAGGAAGATCATGGTCGTGGGCCTGCTGGTGACGCTGGCGGGCGGCGTGCTCACGGCCGTCGCCCAGACCCCTCTGATGTTCGCGCTCGGGCGTGCCCTGTCGGGCGTGGGCTTCGCCGCGTCGTTCGGACTGTCGTTTTCCCTGCTGCGGGCCGTTGCGCCGGTGCCGGATGCGCTCGCCAAGGCGGTCGCGAAATGGCTGGCCCTGCAGACCCTGGGCATCGTCGTGCTCTGTCTCGTCGGCGGCTACCTGGCCGGCGTGAGCTGGCGTGCCGCCTACCTGCTGGGTCCCGGTGTCGGCATCCTGGCGATGTTCTGGTGCCTCAAGGTGGTGCCCGAGGCGCGCGACCCGTCGTCCGGCCGCTTCGACGGCGTGGGGCTGGTCCTGGTGGCGCTCGGCCTGGTGGCGACACTCTATTCGGTCAGCAACGCCGCCTCGGCCGGCTGGGGCAGTGTCCGCGTGCTGGCGCCGCTGATCGGCGGCCTCGTCCTCATGGTTCTGTTCGGCGTTTGGGAATGGCGCTCAGCCCAACCGGCATTTCCAATCCGCTCGTTCGCCGATCCCGAACTGCTGGTTGGCGCCTTGTCCGGCATCGGCTTCAACATCGGCAACGCGGTCGTTGCGATCCAGCTCTCGCTGTTGTGGCAGTACGTCTATCGCTTCAAGCCGCTGGAAGTGAGCCTGGGGCAGCTGCCCTTCATCGTTGCCTGCATTGGCGCGGCAAGCTGGGCGGGCAGCCTGGTGGCGCGCGGCGTGTCGATGCGGTTGATGGTTCCGGGCGGACTGTTCGCCATGGCGGCATCGCTGGCGATGATGGCCTTCGCCCAGGAATTGACTCCCTACATCCTCTTCGTCGTTCCCCTGCTCGTTGCGGGCGCCGGCCTGATGATCACCCAGACGCCGACCGCCAACGTCTTCGTGGCCAAGCCGGCGCCGGCCCTGGTCGGCGCCATCGGCTCGTCGCGGACCGCCTTTGGCCAGTTCGGCTTCGCACTCGGCCTCGCCCTCAGCTCCTCGCTGATCTACGGCATGTTCTCGCCGCAGCTGCAGCAGCGCCTGCACGAGGCCGGCGCCACGCCCGGCGAGCAGGCCCAGGCGATCGGCATCCTGCAGTCCTACGTGCAGATGGGCGACACCGAAAAATTCGATGCCAGGCTCGTCCAGGAGGTGATCGCCAGCGGCACCTCGGCCTACCTCGCCAGCTATCGCGTGACGATGCTGGTGATGGCCTCGCTGATTGCGGTCGTCGCCGTGCTGTGCTTGTGGCTGCTCCCCGAGCGCGCGCCGGGGCGCTGAGCGGCGCGAGACCAGCGGCGTGCGTGGCCGCCCTCGCGCTCCCCCTTGTCATGGCGCTGTCGCCAGCGGTCGGTCATGCGCAGTCGTCGGATCCCCGGCCGGCCGGGCTCGTCGGCAGCGTCTACGACAGGTTGCGCGCGGCGCGGCTGCGCGACGCCGACGAACGGGCGCACCCGACCAGTCGGGCATCCGCCGACCTTGCAAGCATGAAAAAGAAGATTGAGGACGAGACGGGACTGAGCTTCTCGATGGAGGCCTCCGTCGTGAGCCAGCTCGGCGCGCCCGGTGGCGGCGTCGACGCAATCCAGTCGATGTTCACGCCGACGGTGAACTGGAAGGCGTTCGATCATTCGTCGCTGGGGGGTGGTTCCTTCCAGTTCGACTACCTCGCAGCCCAGTACTGGTCCGCAGCCAACGCCGCCGAGCTGGCCGGCAACCTGGCGCTCAACAGTCCCGTCAACGCCTATCCGGTGAACATCAGGTTCTTCCGGCAGGTGAGCTACACGCACAGGTTTCCGGGCGAGTGGCTGGCGGTCACCCTCGGCCAGTACCCGTTCGCCAGCTTCGACGGCAATGCCTACGCCAACGACCAGCAGATCGGCTTCATCTCGAACTCGATGTCGCAGAACGGCAGCCAGAACTATTCGAAAGCAGCGCTCGGCGCCTATGCGCTGGTCATGCCCAGCCGTGACATCACGCTTGCCGCGGGCGTTCACGCGGCCAGCAAGGCCAGCGGCAGCTACGTCTCGTTCGACACGATCGGGCAGGGGCCCTACGCCTGGTTCCTGTACGGCGCGTGGTCGCCGGTGCTCGGCGGCCTGGGGCAACGCCAGCTCGCGCTGCTCTATTACAACTTGCCCGGGAACGCCGTTCAGCCGTGGGCCAGCGACGGCCTGTCGTTCAGCGTCTCGCAACCCGTTGGCGCGGCCTGGGGCCTGTTCGCGCGCGCCAACACCGCGTGGAATTCGAGCTACGCTGTCCAGTCGTCCGTCGCGGTGGGCGCCATCCGCAACGATCCGCTGGGTCGTGATTCGGCGGATCAGATCGGGCTGGGCGTCGCCTGGAACCGGACGAACACCAGCCTCTACCCGACGCGCTTCGCGCGGCCCAGCGAGACCATGCTGGAGCTCTACTGGAACTGGGCTTTCGGCCGGAACCTCCTGGTCACGCCCGACATCCAGTTCTTCCTGCAGCCGGCGCTGGCGCCCGACAGCTCGGTGTCGGCTATCCTGTCGCTGCGGATCACGAAGCTCTTCTGATGGGTCGCGCTTCGCGAACGCCGACCATGAGCCTCGCCGCACTGGGCGTGGTGTTCGGCGACATCGGCACAAGCCCGCTCTACGCTTTCAAGACGGTGCTCGATGTCACCGGTCCGAACCCGCACCCGGCAACGACGCTGGGCGTCCTGTCCCTGATCGTCTGGACCCTCGTCGTCGTCACGTCACTGAAATACGTGGGCCTCGCCATGGCGGCCGACAACCAAGGCGAAGGCGGCATCCTTGCCTTGATGTCGTTGCTTGGCGTTGGCCGCCGCAGCGGGGCGGCCCTGGTGTTGCTTGGCCTGTTCGGGGCCGCCCTCATCTACGGCGACGGTGCGATCACGCCGGCCATCTCGGTCCTCTCGGCCCTCGAAGGCACGAGCATCGCCGCACCCGTCCTGCGGGCCTATGTTCTGCCGAGCGCGCTTGCCATCCTGGTCGTGCTGTTCGCCATCCAGCACCGCGGCACACAACGTATCGGACGATGGTTCGGCCCCGTGATGCTGGTGTGGTTCGTGGTCATCGCAATGCTCGGCATCCGGGGCATCGCCAGTTATCCGGCCGTGCTGGGGGCGTTGGATCCGGCGCTCGGCCTGCATTACCTCCTCGCGGGCGGCCCCGGCGCCTTGCTCGTGGTCGGCGGCGTCTTCCTGTGCGTGACGGGGGCGGAGGCGCTCTATGCCGACATGGGGCATTTCGGGCGGCGGCCAATTCGCCTGGCGTGGTCCGTCCTGGTGTTTCCCGCTCTCGTGCTGAACTACGCCGGCCAGGCTGCGATCGTCCTGGCGGGAGAGCCGACGGACGGCAGCATCTTCTTCCGTCTCTGCCCCGAAGCGCTGCAGGTTCCGCTGGTGCTGCTGGCGACCTTCGCGGCGATCATCGCCAGCCAGTCGATCATCACGGGCGCGTTCTCGATGACCCGCCAGGCGGTGCAACTCGGCTGGCTGCCACGCCTGCGCATCGTGCAGACCTCCGCCGAGGGCTACGGCCAGATCTACGTGCCGTCAGTGAACTGGCTGCTCATGTTGGCGACGCTCGGCCTCGCCGCCGGATTCGGCAGTTCGGCCAATCTCGCCGCCGCCTACGGGATCGCGGTGTCGACGACGATGATGATCACCACGGTGCTGCTGTTCACCGCCATGCGCCAAGTCTGGCGCTGGCCGTGGCCGGCGGCAGCGGCGGTCGCCGGGACTCTTGCCTGCGTCGATGGCGGATTTGTCGCCGCCAACCTCGCGAAGTTCGCGCAGGGAGGGTGGGTTCCGCTGCTGATGGGCAGCATCGTCTTCGCCGTCATGCTGATCTGGCGCGCCGGAGCGACGGCGCTGCATGAAGCCCGCCGGCGGGTCGAGCCGCCGCCGCGCGAGGCCCTCGACAAGGTGCTCGAAGGCCGCATTCCGCGAGTTCCAGGGACGGCGGTGTTCCTGGCGAGCAGCGCGGCGGCGGTGCCGCCGATCGTCCTGTGGCACCTCACGGCCAACCGCGCCCTGCACGAATTCGGTGTTCATCCTCGACGTGTCGACGGCCCCGGTGCCGTACGTTCCGCTCGAGGGCAGGGTGGAGGTGAGCGTGCTCGCGCCGCGGATGTGGCGCGCCCATGCGCGGTTCGGATTCATGGAACGCCCCGATCTTCCGGCAATGCTGCAGCGCGCCCGGTCGATGGGCTATGCGTTCGATGCAACCGACGTCATCTACTACGTCGCCTACGAACACATCGTGCCGCGAAGCGGCGCCGGGGCGCTGCCGCGACCCGTGGGAGCGATCTTCGCATTCCTGCAGCGCAATTCCGCGCTCTTGACCGCCTATTCCCGTGTTCCGCCGGACAAGGTGGTCGCCATCGGGCGAGAATTCCCCATCTGAGAGGCGACGAAGCTCTGCGTCGCGCTCCGCGAGATGCCATCCATGAACTCGTTGAATTGGGGCGAAACGGCCGTTACGCTCGTTGCAACGTGTGTGAAGGGAGGAATTCAATGAAATTGTTTGCCGCCGCGAGCGTCGCCCTCTGTGCCGTCACCTGGGCCGGATGGTCGCCCGTCCTGGCCGAGGACGCCAAGCTCTGCGACAAGCCCCGCCAGATGGAGGGCTTCAAGACCTGCGCCGACGTCGACAAGGCCGAGGGCGAGGGCGCCTTCGTGCTCTATTCGACCGATCCGGAGCAGGGCCAGGCCAAGCTGCTGGCCTCGTTCAACAAGATGTTCCCCAAGATCAAGACCAACTACGTGCGCCTGCAGGCCGGCGCGCTCTACGCCAAGGTCCTGTCGGAACGCCAGGCGAAATCCTTCCTGGTCGACGTCATCCAGATCTCCGACATGGGCATGATCCTCGACTTCCAGAAGCGCGGTGGCTTCCGCCAGTATATCTCGCCGCGAGATGGCGGCCTTCAAGCCCGAGTACAAGAGCACGCCCGAGGGCTTCTTCACCTGGGGCTCGATCATCATGGCGGGCATCGCCTACAACCCCAACAACGTGCCGGCCGCCGAGGCGCCCAAGACGTGGGAGGACCTGCTCGATCCGAAATGGAAGGACGCGATCAACGTCAAGGTGTCGAACTCCGGTCTGCAGCATGGCGTGTGGTACATGCTGAAGCCGATCCTGGGCATGGGTTACTTCAAGAAGTTCGGCGAGCAGAAGCCGCGCGCCTTCGATTCCTACGTCCAGCAGTACGGCCGCTTGGTCGACGGCCAGGACAAGATCATCATGGGCGCCCAGTATTCGGGCTATCTCGAGTTCAAGGCCAAGGGCGCGCCGCTCGCCTTCGTCTTCCCCTCGACCGGCGTGCCGGCGGTGTCGGAGACCTACGGCATCGTGGCCGACGGCCCCCATCCACACGCCGCCGAGCTGTTCATGGACTGGTTCCTCTCGCCGATCGGCCAGAAGGCGCTGAGCGAGGCGCTGCTGCTGCACTCGCCGCGCGACGACGTGCCGCCGCCGGCCGGCGGCGTGCCGCTCAAGGACATGAAGCTCCTGATTCCCGCCGACTGGCACGCCTTCGAGAAGGACCGGCCGGAGTTCGCCAAGGAGTGGGACCGCATCGTCGGCGCGCGGCGTTGAGCCGGCCTTGACGCTGCTGTCTGCGGAGGACCTCAAGCCGCGCCGCAACTGGCAGGCGATCATCACGGTCGCCATCCTGTTGCTTGTGGGCTTCCTCGTCATCCTGCCGCTGGTGTTCCTGGTCGAAGAATCGCTCAACATCGGCGATCCGATGTCGTTCCCGCCCGAGGCGTACGGGATCAGGAACTACCTCGCGATCTTCGACGAGGACATCAATGTCCTGTTCAACACGGTGATCATCGCGGTGATGGCCACCGTGATGGCCATCCTGATCGGCTTCACGCTCGCCTGGATCCTGACCCGCACCAACGTGCCGGGCCGGGAGAAGCTCGAGCGGCTGATGGAGCTGCCTTACTATATGACTCCGCTGGTGGGAGCGCTCGCCTGGGCCGTCATCGCCGGCCCCAAGAGCGGCTTCGCCAACCAGCTGTGGAAGGGCGCGGGCGGCGGCGGCGACCTGGTCGACATCTATACCCACTTCGGCATCGCCTGGGTGATGGCGCTGTTCGAGGGCACCGTCGCCTTCGTCATGATCTCGGCCTCGATGAAATCGATGGATCCCGCGCTCGAGGAGTCGGCCCGGGTCATGGGCGCCTCCAAGCTGCGCACTACGCTCACCGTCACCCTGCCTCTGGTCATGCCGGGTGTGCTGGGCGCCACGCTGTTCGTCTTCGCCGAGATGCTGGGCTCCTTCGCCGCCGCCCTCGTGCTCGGCATTCCCGGCCGGATCTACGTCATCACCACGGCGATCTGGGATTCGACGCTGTCCTATCCGCCCGACTACGGCCGCGCCTCGGCGATGGGGCTGGCGCTGTTCATCGTCATGTTCGGCATGCTGACCTTCTACCGCCGGGTGATCATGCGCGGCAGCTTCGCCACCATCACCGGCAAGGCCTTCCGCCCGCGGCCGATGGACATGGGCCGGATGGCCTGGGTCCTGTTCGGCTTCTGCATGCTCTACGTCCTGCTCGCGGTCATCCTGCCGATCGGCGCCCTGATCATGACCTCGCTGCAGCGCTTCGCCACCGTGATCCTGAGCCAGGCCCAGTTCACGCTCGCCAACTACGAGACCGCGCTCTCGCTGGGCCCGGTGCGCACGGCGATGGTGAACAGCCTGATGCTGGGTTTTGGTGTGGCCAGCATCGGTGTGCTGGTCATGGTGGTTCTGGTCTGGATCATCTATCGCTCGCAGCTCGTCGGGCGCGGCGCGGTCGAATACCTGGTGATGTTCCCGCAGGCCGTGCCGCGCCTGGTCTTCGGCCTGGCGCTGCTCTGGGCCTGGCTCAATATCCCGATCCCGATCTACGGCACGCTGTGGCTGCTGGCCTTGGCCTATTTCACCGTGATGCTGCCGCTCGGCGTCCGCACCCTGGCCGGCGTCGTGCTGCAGATCGACAAGAGCCTGGAGGAATGCGCCCGCGTCTGCGGCGCCGGCTGGGTCTACCAGATGCGCACCGTGACCCTGCCGCTGCTGAAGCCCGGCATCCTGGCGGCCTGGCTGCTGATCTTCATGGCCTGCGTGCGCGAGCTGGGTGCCTCGGTCTTCCTGATGGGCCCCAACGCCAAGGTGATCGCGCCGTCGATCGTCAGCGCCTTTGCCTCGAGCGGCACGGAGCTCACCGCGGCGATGGCGCTGATCCAGACCTTCACCGTGATCGTGGCACTGGTGATCCTGTTCCGCCTGACGCGGGGCGTGACGAGGGAGTTGACGTGAGCGTGACGCGTATCGAGGTGAAGGACCTGGTGGTGCGCTACGGCGATCAGGTGGCGGTGAATGGCGTCAGCTTCACGGTCGGCCGCGGTGAGCATCTGACCCTGCTCGGCCCGTCGGGCTGCGGCAAGACCACGACCTTGCGCGCCATCGCCGGCCTCGAGCAGCCGAGCGGCGGCAGCATCACCATCGACGGCCAGGCGATGTACGACGCCGCCCAGCGGCGCAACATCCCGACCGAGCAGCGCGGCGTCTCCATGGTGTTCCAGTCCTACGCCGTGTGGCCGCACATGACGGTGTTCGACAACGTGGCCTACGGGCTGCGCGTGCGGAAGCAGGGCTCAGCCGAGCTCAAGGCGAATGTCGAGCGCGCTCTCGACCTGGTGCAGATGCGCCATCTCGCCGACCGTGGCGCCTCCCGGCTCTCCGGTGGCCAGCAGCAGCGGGTGGCGCTGGCCCGCGCCATCGCCTTCTCGCCCACCGTCGTGTTGTTCGACGAGCCGCTCTCCAACCTCGACGCCAAGCTCAGGGCCGAGATGCGCGTCGAGCTGCGCGAACTGCAGCGCCGTCTCGGCATTACGTCGGTCTATGTCACCCACGACCAGGAGGAGGCGCTGGCAATCTCCGACCGCGTGATCGTGATGAATGTCGGCGTGATCGAGCAGATCGGCACGCCGGAGGAGATCTACAACAGGCCGCGCAGCCGCTTCGTCGCCGACTTCGTGGGCTCGGCCAACCTGATCAAGGGCAAGCCCGCCGGCGAGGGCCTGTTTGCCGCCGAGGGCGGCGTGATCCTGAAGGTGAGCGCCGGACACAAGCCGACCGGCACGGAGAACGAGGTTGCGGTGCGCACCGCCTATATCGAACTCGAGGCGCGGCCGGGTGACAATCACGTCCCGGGCACCGTGCGCCAGCGCCTGTTCCATGGCGATTTCGTGCAGTACATCATCGACAGCGCCGTCGGCCCGCTGACGGTGCGCCGCCCGCCGATCAACCTCATGGAAGAGGGCGCGGCGGTGACGCTTTCCTTCTCGCCGGAGCACTGCGTGCTGCTCGAGGCGTAACCAGCAAAGACAGCTCTACACCGGCACCGTCCCCGCCACGATCACGCGGTGCATCAGCCTCTGCTCGCCGTCGGGATAGTCGGCGTTGGCCTTGTGCATGGTGCAGCGATTGTCCCAGATCACGATGTCGCCTTGCCGCCAGACGTGGCGGTACTGGTATTTCATCTGGATCGCGTGGGCGATCAGCTCGTCGAGCAGACGATCGCTCTCGTCGTGCTCCAGGTCCGCGATCCGCTCCATGCGGTTGGGATTGAGATAGAGCGACTTGCGCCGCGTCTCCGGATGGGTGCGCACCAGCGGGTGCGTGGCCTCCGGCATCGCCGCCATCTCCTCCGCCGGCCGCGTCGAGACGTGGGTAAGCTTGCGGCTCGAGCTGTACTTGTGGATCACCTTCAGAGAATCGATGCGCGCCCTGGTCTCGGCCGGCAGGTCGGCGTAGGCCGCGTACATGTTTGTGAACTGCGTGTCGCCGCCCCTCGACGGCACAACCACGCCGTAGAGCATGGTGAGCGAACAGGGCTCGCGCATGAAGCTGTCGTCGGTGTGCCAGTTGGCGCCGTTCACGATCTTCCGTCCGTCGCCCAGCTCGTCTCGATCCTCGCTCGAGATGATGTTGACCTCGGCGCACTCGGGCGTGCGCGCGAGCTGCTTGCGCAGCATAGGCACGCCGAACTGCGCCATCGCGTCGCGAAACGCCGGCGGTGCCAGCGTCTGGTCGCGAATGCAGAGCACGAGATTGTCGTGCAGTACGCCCAGAAGCGCCGCCCGCGTCTCGGGGTCGGGAAGGCGGTTGAGATCGAGGCCGCTCACGGCAGCGGCCATGTGGCTGCCGAGCTTCCTGGTCTGAAAACTACTCATGGCATTTCTCCCGGCAGGCGGGATAACGTGCGCGCCGATACGATGAATCTCAAGAGGGGAACCCGATGAAGCTCGCCTACTCGCCCGCCAGCCCGTACGTCCGCAAGGTCAACGCCTGCGCCATCGCGCGCGGGATCGACAAGCAAATCGAACGCTGGAAAGTGGGCACGACGGATCCGGCGCTGCTCGACTTCAACCCGCTTTCCAAGGTGCCGACCCTGATCACCGACGATGGCACCATGCTCTACGACAGCCCGGTGATCTGCGAGTACCTCGACAGCGTCGGCTCGGCGCCCAAGCTGTTTCCGCCGGCAGGTCCCGCGCGCTGGAAGGCGCTCTGCCAGGAGGCGCTGGGCGACGGCATCCTCGATGCCACCCAGCCGCGCCGGCGCGAGATCGCCCTGCCGCAGGACGAGGGACGCAAGGGCTACATCGAGCTGCAGCAGGGCAAGGTGAAGCGCGTCCTCGACGTGCTCGAGAAGGAGGCCGGCGCGCTCGGCATGCTGACCACGATCGGCGAGATCACCATCGGCTGCGCGCTGGGCTACCTCGACTTCCGCTATGCTAACGAGCCGTGGCGGCCGGGCCATCCCAAGCTCGAAGCCTGGTATGCCAAGGTGGTGAAGCTGCCGCCGCTTGCCGAGACCATGCCCGTGGCGTGAGAGTCCTGGCCGCGGAAGAGGGGGGCAACATCAATGCCGGCACGTACAGGCAAGCAATTCCTCAAGGGTCTTCGCGGCGCGCGGGAGGTCTGGGTCGACGGCGAGCGTATCACCGACGTCGTCGACCATCCCAAGCTTCGCGGCGCCGCCCATGCGCTGGCGGAGGTCTACGATCTCCACCACACCCATGCCGATATCTGCCTGATGCCGGACCCCGAGACCGGCGAGCCGATCCCGATCAGCCACCTGATTCCGCGCTCGCGCGAGGATCTCGCCCGCCGCGGCAAGGCGCTGCGCCAGGTCGCCGAATATTCCGTCGGCCTGATGGGCCGTACGCCGGACTACATGAACGTGACCTATGCGGGCTTCGCCGGCCGACCCGACGAATGGGGCACCAACGGCAACGAGGCGGGCGCCGAACGGCTGATCGCCTACCAGAAGTTCCTGCGCCGGGGCGACATCTCGCTTACACACACCATCGTGCAGCCCACCATCGACAAGGCGACGGGCGATGCGCCCGCGCCGGGCAACGTCCACGCGCTGCGCAAGGTCGCCGACACCGAGCACGGCATCGTAGTGCGCGGCGCGCGCGTGCTGGCCACCCTGGCGCCGTTCGCCGACGAACTGGCCGTCTATCCCGCCGCGCCCGTGCCCGAAGGCGCCGATGCCTATGCGCTTTCCTTCTGCGTGCCGATGGGCGCGCCGGGACTGAAGTTCATCTGCCGCGACAGCTTCTCCGCGTCGGCCAACCGCTTCGATCATCCGCTCTCGAGCCGCTTCGACGAACAGGACGCCTTCGTCATCTTCGACGACGTCGAGATCCCGCGCGACCGGGTGTTCATCGACGCCAACCGCACCGTCTACAACACGGTGATGACCACGAGCTGGCCGGCCAACATCCAGCAGCAGACCATGATCCGGGCCTCGACCAAGCTCGATTTCGCCTGGGGCGTGGCGCTGCGCATGGCGGCCTCGATCAACGCCCAGGATCCCGAGACCATGCGCATGATCGGTGAGATCTGGGCCTATTCGGAGCTGACGCGCTCGGCCGTCGCGGCCGCCGAAGCCGAGGCGCGCGAATGGCCGGGCGGGATGTGGACTCCCGCCGGCGCGCCGTTGCATGCCCTGCGCGCGATGCTGCCGCTGTGGTTCCCGCGCGTGAACGAGATCCTGCGCCTGATCGGCTCTCACAATGTCTTTGCCACGCCGACCGCTTCGCAGATGGCCGACAAGGATCTGCGGCCGTTGATCGACCGCTACCTGCCCGGCGCCAAGGGCATGGCGGCCGAAGAGCGCATCCGCATCTTCCGGCTGGCCTGGGATTTCGCCGGCAGTGCGCTGGCTAGCCGCAACGAGCAGTACGAGCGCTTCTACCTCGCCTCCTCGCCGCGCAACCTGGCGCGCCACCTCGCCTTCACCGATCGCAGCCGCGCCGATCGGCTGGTCGATCGGTTCATGAAGGAGCCGTACTGAGGGCGTCGGCAGGATCTCGGCGGCTTGAAGATGGCGTTGCAATAGGTGCCGGACTGTCCAATCCTTTGAGCTTGCACCGACGGAGACAGAGCGGAGGAGGGCCCGATGAGCGATATCGACGCCAAGCCGCGCACGACGGAACTGCTGAAGACCGAGCGGCCGCGGCTCTACAAGGTCATTTTGATCAACGATGACTACACGCCACGCGAGTTCGTCATTGCCGTGCTGATGGCGGTTTTCCATATGAGCGAGGACCAGGCCTATCGCGTGATGATGACGGCGCACCAGCGCGGCGCCTGCGTGGTCGCCGCCTTCACGCGCGACATTGCCGAGAGCAAGGCGACCGAAGGCACCAATGCCGGCCGGCAGGCGGGCCATCCGCTCGAATTCACGACCGAGCCGGAAGAATAGTGCGCGCTGCGGCCAGCCTTGACAGTGCGCGGCGCATACAATTAACGTGTTAAGCAATAACGCCGGCCGAGGTGGGGAGGAAGCGATGAACGACCAGGCCCGCAGGCTCGACACCGGCACCGGCTACGGCACCAAGCCCTCGACCTATATCGCGGCATTGACCGAGGTCAGTCGCGGCACGCCCATGGGCGAGCTGATGCGGCGCTACTGGCATCCGGTCGGTCTGGTCTCGCATGCCGCGGCGACGCCGCGCGAGGTCCGCGTTCTCGGCGAGGATCTGATCCTGTTCCGCGACGGCCAGGGCCGGCCGGGCCTGGTGCAGGCGCGCTGCGCCCATCGCGGCACGACGCTTTACTACGGCAAGGTCGAGGAACGCGGTATCCGCTGTTGCTATCACGGCTGGCTGTTCGACGTCGAAGGCCATTGCCTCGAACAACCCTGCGAGCCCGAGAGCGGCAAGCTGCGCGACCGGGTGCGCCAGCCCTGGTATCCGGTGCAGGAGCTGTACGGCCTGATCTTCGCCTACATGGGCCCGCCCGAGAAGAAGCCGGTGCTGCCGCGCTACGAATGCCTGGAAATTCTCGACCCCGGCGAGTTCATCGATGCCGACGACACCAGCATCGGCAGCGGCGGCGACGCCGTCGCGCCCTGCAACTGGCTGCAGCATTTCGAGAACGTGCTCGACACCTACCACGTGCCCATCCTGCACGGGAACTTCAGCGGCACGCAGTTCACCGAAGTGATGAACAAGATGCCGAAGGTGAAATGGGATTACACCGAGCGCGGCGTGAAGGCATTTTCGACACGCCCGCTGGCCGGCGGAAAGACCATGCAGCGCATCACCGAAGTCGCGCTGCCCACCTTGCGGGTCGTGCCCAATCCGTTCGTCGGCAGTTACGGCCGGGTCGAGAGCATCGGCTGGACCCTGCCGATCGACGACACGCACTACCGCATCTACACCGCCGGCCGTGTGCGCGAGAAGGGCGTGTTCCTGCCCAAGGGCGCTGGTGCTGCGACCAACCGCAGGTGGAAGGACATGACGCCGGAGGAGCGCCGGGAGTCGCCGGGCGATTGGGAGGCGCAGATCGGCCAGGGTGCCATCACCTTCCACTCCGACGAGCATCTCGCCACCAGCGACCAGGGCGTGCTCATGCTGCGGCGCCTGCTGCACCGCCAGGTCAACGCCGTGGCGCGCGGCGAGGACCCGGTCGGCGTCGACTTCGATCCGGCCGCGGCCCCCGTTGTCTTCGAGGCCGGCAACCTCGTCGTCGAAGCCTGAGCTGCCGGTCCGGCTATCCGGAAATCAGGCCGGCGGCCTCGACCCCGGCGATGCACACCGCCTCGTCTTCCTCGCCGGTGCCGCCGCTCGCGCCGGCCGCGCCCAGCACATTGCCCTGGGCGTCCTTGATCACGACGGCGCCGGTCTGCGGCAGGAACTTGCCCTGGGCGGTGGCTGACAGCGCGCCGAAGAATTGCGGGTTCTCCTTGGCACCTGCAGCAGCGTGCGGCTCGCCACGCCCATGCCGACGGAGGCCCACGCCTTGCCGACGGCGACGTCGCAGCGGAACATGCTGGCGCCGTCCTCGCGCTGCAGGGACTTCACGTGGCCCGACTCGTCGAGCACGACGGCGGCGAGCGGCTTGATCTTTATCTCACGCGCCTTGGCCAACGCGGTTTCGACGATCTTGTTGGCTTGAGCGAGGGTTAGTTTCGACATGTCACAACCTCGATTCTCTGCCCGTGGTCATGGCTCGACCGAGCAGGCGCCGGCGATACCCGTTTTTTGAGGCCGCTCCCCGGTGTGCAGGCCCGGACATTTTAGCCCGGATCGGAGATGGGAGGTGCTCCCATGTCGGCCGCGGCGCCGGACAAGGCGTCTTTCATCCTGATGATCTGATCGCCAAGCCGTTCAGATCATTGGCGGATTTCCCGCCAACCTATGGGTTGACGGGACGGCCGGGGATCCCTATTTTCCGCCCGCATTCGGAATTTCCCCCGGCCCGGCCGGGGCTTTTTGTTGAGAAGACCCATGAAGATCCGTCATTCGCTCAAATCCGTGAAGCTGCGCCACAAGGATTGCCACATCGTGCGCCGCAAGGGCCGGGTCTACGTCATCAACAAGACCAACCCGCGCTTCAAGGCCCGCCAGGGCTGAACCAGGCGGTCGGGACAAACAGGGGCGGCGGGGCTTCGGCTTCCGCCGCTTTTTCATTTGGCGTATGAGCGAAGCATGCAGATGCCGCCGCTCGATCCCGCCATCCTCGCCCGCCGCGTCCGAGATCGTGGCCGCGCTTGCGCGCCATCGTGCCGGGCGAGGGCGTGATCGACGATACCGACGGCATGCGTCCCTACGAGTGCGACGCGCTGTCGGCCTACCGCCAGATGCCGCTGGTCGTGGTGCTGCCCGAGACGGTGGCCCAGGTCTCGGCCATCCTGCGCTACTGCCAGGACAACAAGGTCAAGGTCGTGCCGCGCGGCGCCGGCACCTCGCTGTCGGGCGGCTCGATGCCGGTGGGCGACGCCATCCTGCTGGGGCTGGGCAAGTTCAACCGCGTGCTCGAGATCGACTACGCCAACCGCTGCGCCCGCGTGCAGCCCGGCGTCACCAATCTCGGCATCTCCAAGGCCGTCGAGCACGAGGGCTTCTATTACGCGCCCGATCCCAGCTCGCAGATCGCCTGCTCGATCGGCGGCAATGTCGCGGAGAATTCCGGCGGCGTGCATTGCCTGAAATACGGCCTCACGACCAACAACCTGCTCGGCATCGAGATGGTGCTGATGACCGGCGAGGTCGTGCGGCTGGGTGGCAAGCATCTCGACTCCGAAGGCTACGATTTGATGGGCCTGATGACCGGCTCCGAGGGGCTGCTCGGCGTCGTCACCGAGGTGACGGTGCGGTTGCTGCGCAAGCCCGCGACGGCGCGCGCCGTGCTGCTCGGCTTCCCGAGCGAGGCCGGTGCCGCCGAATGCGTCGCCGCCGTCATCGCCGCGGGCATCATTCCCGGCGGCATGGAGATGATGGACAAGGAGGCCGTGAAGTGCGCCGAGGCCTATGTCGGCGCGGGCTATCCGATGGACGCCGAGGCGCTGTTGATCGTCGAGCTCGACGGCCCGCAGGTCGAGGTCGACCATCTGGTGACGCGGATCGAGCAGATTGCCAAGGAGCGCGGCGCCACGACCTGCCGTGTGAGCCAGGACGAGCAGGAGCGCGTGCTGTTCTGGGCCGGCCGCAAGGCGGCGTTCCCCGCCGTCGGCCAGATCACGCCCGACTATATGTGTCTCGACGGCTCCGTGCCGCGCGGCCGGCTGGTCGAGGTGCTGGCCGAGATGCGGCAGATGTCCAGGAAGCACGGCCTGCGCGTGGTCAACGTCTTCCATGCCGGCGACGGCAACCTGCATCCGCTGATCCTGTTCGACGCCAACGATCCCGGCGAGCTGCAGCGCGCCGAGGAATTCGGCGCCGACATCCTGCGCCTCTGCGTGCGTGTTGGCGGCGTGCTGACCGGCGAGCACGGCGTCGGCATCGAGAAGCGCGACCTGATGGGCGTGCAGTTCACCGAGATCGATCTCGACCAGCAGATGCGCGTGAAATGCGCCTTCGATCCCGACCATCTGCTCAATCCCGGCAAGGTGTTCCCCCAGCTACGGCGCTGCGCCGAGCTTGGCCGGGTGGTCGTGCATCACAACAAGCTGCCGTTCCCCGACATTCCGCGGTTCTGAAAATATGGCGGGCACGATCAAGCCGCGCGACGCGAAGGAGCTGCGGCAGGCGGTGGAGTGGGCGCTGAACGAGGGCACGACGCTCGACGTGCGCGGCAGCGGCAGCAAGCTCGCCCTGGGCAAGCCGATGGACTGCGGTCAGGTACTCGACTTGTCGGGTATCTCCGGCGTCGTCGACTACGCGCCCGAGGAGCTGGTCGTCACCCTGCGCGCCGGCACGCCGTTGCGCGAGGTCGAGGCGTTGCTGGCCCAGCGCAACCAGATGCTGGCCTTCGAGCCGCCCGATCTCGGCCCGCTGCTCGGCCGCGAAGCGGGGCAAGGCACCCTGGTCGGCGCCGTGATGGGCAACCTCGCGGGGTCGCGTCGCGTGTCGGCGGGCGCCGCGCGCGATCACCTCTTGGGTTTCAGCGGTGTCAACGGCCGTGGCGAGGCCTTCAAGTCGGGTGGCAAGGTGATGAAGAACGTCACCGGCTACGACCTTTCCAAGCTTCTGGCGGGCTCCTGGGGCACGCTCGCCGTGCTCGACGAGGTTTCGGTGAAAGTCCTGCCCGCGCCGGACCAGACGCGCACCTTGTTGCTGCTCGGCCTGCCGGATGAGGCGGCCGTGAAGGCAATGTGTACCGCCATGGGCAGCCCGCACGACGTCTCGGGTGCGGCCCACGTCGGCAGCCGCACGGCGCTTCGCATCGAAGGCGTAGCGCCGTCGGTCGAGGCGCGGCTGAAGGGCCTGCGCGAATTGCTGACGGTGTCGGGCGCGAAAATGGAGGAACTCGGCACCCTCGAAAGCCGTACCTTCTGGCGCGAGGTGCGCGACGTGGCATCGCTCAAGGCGGTGCGCGACGACATCGTGTGGAAGATCTCCTGTCCTCCGACCGAGGGCCCGGCCATCGTCGCCCGCATCAAGGCGCGGCGGCCCTCTGTCGAGGCGTTTTACGATTGGTCGGGCGGCCTGATCTGGCTCGCCTTGCCGGCAAGCGCCGATGCCGACCACGCGCTCGTGCGCGGCTCGCTTGGTCCGGCCCGTGGCCACGCCACGCTCATTCGGGCGCCGGAGGCGGTCCGGGCCAGCGTGCCGGTATTCCAGCCGCAGCCGGCGGCGCTCGCCGCGCTGGCCAGCCGCGTGAAGGAAAGCTTCGATCCCAAGCGGCTCTTCAATCCGGGGCGGATGGACTAGCGATGCAGACCAACTTCACCTTGGCCCAGCTCGCCGATCCGGAGACCGCGCGCAGTGAGCATATCCTGCGCAAGTGCGTGCATTGCGGCTTCTGCACCGCGACCTGCCCGACCTTCCTGTTGCTGGGTGACGAGCGCGACAGTCCACGCGGGCGCATCTATTTCATCAAGGCAATGCTCGAGGGCGATCGTGCGCCAAGCGAGTCCGAAGTCAGGCATGTCGACCGCTGTCTCTCCTGCCTGTCCTGCATGACCACCTGCCCGTCGGGCGTGAACTACATGCACCTGGTCGACCACGGCCGGCATCACATCGAAACGCGCTATGCGCGCTCGCTGCCCGATCGCTTCCTGCGCGGCGTGCTCGCCTGGCTTATGCCGCGGCCCCGCCTCTTCCGCTGGGCCATGGTGCTGGGCCGGCTCGCCAAGCCGCTGGCGGCGATGCTGCCGGCGACGAGCAGCGATCCCGGTGGCGCCACGTTCCTGCGGCGGCTGAAGGCGATGCTCGATGCGGTACCGGACCGCCTGGCCGGGCCCTCGCCGGTCGACCGGCCGCAGACTTTCCCGGCCACCGGGCTGCGCCGCAAGCGCGTGGCGCTGATGCCGGGCTGCGGCCAGCAGGTCCTGGCGCCGGAAGTCAACGAGGCCACGGTGCGGCTGCTGACGCGCCACGATATCGAGGTCGTGAATGTCGCGGGGTCGGGCTGCTGCGGCTCCTCGGTCTTGCATGTCGGTCGCAACGAAGAGGCGATCGCGTTCGCCAAGCGCAACATCGATGCCTGGCTGCGCGAGATCGATGGCGCCGGCCTCGACGCCATCGTCATCAACGCCTCGGGCTGCGGCACCACGGTGAAGGACTACGGCCACATGCTGGCCGACGACCCGGACTGGAAGCAGAAGGCCGAGAGGTGGCGAGCCTCGCCAGGGACGTGAGCGAGGTCATGCTCGAGGTCGGTCTCACGAATGTGACCGCACGGCCGCTCACCGTAGCCTATCATTCGGCCTGTTCGATGCAGCACGGCCAGAAGGTGACCGAGCAACCCAAGAAGCTTCTGCGCGACGCGGGCTTCCTCGTGCAGGACGTGCCCGAAGGTCATATCTGCTGCGGCTGGGCCGGCACCTACCAGGTGCTTCAGCCCGAGCTGTCGCGGCAGCTGCGCGACCGCAAGGTTGCCAACATCGAGAGCCTGCGGCCCGACGTCATCGCCGCCGGCAATTTCGGCTGCATCGGCAATATCGCCTCGGGCACTGGCATTCCGATTGCACATACGGTCGAGCTGCTCGACTGGGCGACGGGCGGACCCAAGCCGCCGGCCCTGCATTAGGAGTACCATGGCCATCCTTCGCGCTTGCCTTGCCGCACTGGTCGGCGTGATGCTCGGGATGAACGTGCTGGCACAAAACGGCGGGAGCAGCACCGTGCTCGACACCTTGTTTGCCAAACTTCAGACCGCGACCGATCCCACGGCGATCCAGACCTTGGAAGCGGCGATCTGGGAGCAGTGGGTCATGGTGCCCGACACCCAGCAGCGGGCTTTGATGATGCGCGGCATCGCCGAGATGCAGCAGCGCGAACTCAAGGCATCCGTCGAGACCTTCACCAGGCTGATTGAGATCGCCCCGGACGTTTCCGAGGCGTGGAACAAGCGCGCGACGGCCCAGTGGCTGCTCGGCAATTTCCCGGCGTCGCTGTCCGACATCTGCGAGACGCTGAAGCGCGAGCCGCGCCATTTCGGCGCCTATTCCGGTCTTGGCATGATCCGCGCGGAAATGGGCGAGTATCCGCGCGCCGTCGCCGCCTTCGAGCTGGCGCGCAAGTACAATCCGCACATCATCGGAATCGATGACGAAATCGACCGCCTCAAGGCGATGGGCGGCGACGAGCCGCCCGATCCGCTGGGCTGCAGCCAGCGCACGGCCGGTCGGTAGGCGGTCGCCAAGCCGCTAGTCCTTGCCGCGCCGGACGTGCGGAGGCAAAGTCCCGCCACGTTTCAATTGGGAGTGAGTTAATGGCCACGTTGTATGTCGGCGGCCGTCTGTTCGACGGCGAAAAGGTGCAAGACGGGCACGCGGTGCTGGAGGAGGACGGCAAGGTCAAGCGGGTCGCTTCGACCGGGGAGTTCGCGGGCTTCGCCGGCGAGAAGGTCGATACGTCCGGCGGCACGCTGATGCCTGGCATCATCGACTGCCATGTCCATTCGCTGTCGGGCGCCGAGGGCAATCCCGGCGCGGTGCAGGATCGCATGAGCGCCGCCCAGCTCAGCGTGCGCGGCATGGAGTTGATGCGCAACACGCTCGAAGGCGGCATCACCGCCGTGCGCGACTGCGGCGGCAAGGACTACATCGAATTCGCCATGCGCGACGCCTTCAACGCCGGCCGCTTCCTGGGACCGACCATGCGCTGCGCCGGACGCATGATCTGCATGACCGGCGGCCACGGCAACCGCACTGGCCGCGTCGCCGACGGGGTCGACGAGGTTGTGAAGGCGGTGCGCGAGCAAGTCCATGCCGGCTCCGACCTGGTCAAGATCATGGCGACCGGCGGCGTGATGACGGCGGGCGTCAATCCCGAGGACGCGCACTATTCGGCCGAAGAGATGAAGGCCGGCATCAGCGAGGCGCATCGCTTCCACAAATGCTGCGCCAGCCATGCTCAGGGCGCGCTCGGCATCCTGAACGCCGTGCGCGGCGGCATCGATTCCATCGAGCACGGCATCTTCATGACCGACGAGTGCATCAGCGAGATGAAGGAGCGCGGCGTGTGGCTGGTGCCGACTCTGGCCGCGGTGAAGAACATCCTCAAGGGCTACGACGACGGCGACCGCTCGATCCCCGACTATGTGATCGACAAGTCGCGCCGCGTGTTCGACCGCCACATCGCCTCGATCAAGATGTACTACAAGGCGGGCGGCCGCATCGCCATGGGCACCGACGCCGGCACGCCGCACAACCGGCACGGCGAGAACGCGCGCGAGCTCGAATATATGTGCGAGATCGGCGTCTCGACCCGCGATTCGCTGTTCTTCTCGACGGCGAGCGCCGCCGACCTGATGCGCCTGGGCGACCAGGGCCGGGTCAAGGAAGGCAACAGTGCCGACTTCGTGCTGTGCGACGGCGATCCGCTGGCCGACATCAAGCGCGCCGCGCGCAAGGAGAACCACCGCATGGTAGTGAAGCGCGGCATCGTCGCCCGCGACAACCGCGCGGCCTTCGTCCGGCAAGCCGCACGCGTGGCGGCCGAGTAACCGGAAGGGCGTGCCGGCCGCGGGATCACCGTGGACGAGATCCTTCTGATCCTGCTCGGTATTGCCTGGGCTCTCGGCACGCCCCTCATTGCCATCGTCGCGCTGGTGCGTACAGCGCGCCTGCGCGACCAGAACGAGCGGCTGGCGGTGGACCTTGCCCGCCTCAAGCGCCAGATGGCTGAAGCGGCGCCGCTGCCGCTGCCGCCGCCGTTCGAGCTGCCGGCGGGCGAACTCCTGTCGCCGCCCGCACCGCCGTTCGAAACCGAGCCGGTGCCTGAGACCGCGGCGGCGCCACGACTCGCGGCATCCGCGATGGTGGTCGAGCCGGTCAGGGCGGGCTGGGAGCAGCGCCTCGGCGCACGCGCCTTCCTGTGGGTCGGCGCCATCACCCTGGCGCTCGCCGCGGTCTTCCTCGTGCGCTACTCGATCGACGAAGGTTATCTCTCGCCCGAGGTCCGCGTGATCCTGGCCGCCCTGTTCGGCTTCGCCCTGATCGGCGGTGCCGAAAGGATGCGCGCCCGCGACGACCGGGTCGCCCAGGCGCTGGCCGCCGCCGGTGTCGCTGCACTCTATGGTTCGCTGTTCGCGGCCGTCGCGCTCTACGAGATGATATCCAAGGTGGCAGCCGGCGGCGGTGCCGCCGCGCTGACTGCGTTCGCCATCGGCGTGTCCTTGCGCCACGGCATCTTCGTCGCGGGTCTGGCCTTCATCGGCGGCTTCGCAAGTCCTGCCATCATCGGCAGCGAGACGCCCAACACGCCCGTGCTGTTCGGCTACCTCCTGGCGATCGCCGCCGGCGCCTTGGGCGTCATCCGGTTGCGCGGCTGGTGGCCGCTCGGCTGGGGCCTGCTGGCGGGCTCGGCAATCTGGACCGTCGTCTGGATGCAGTCCCTGGCCGGCGGCTTGCATTGGGTCGGCCTGTTCCTGGTCGCCGTCGCCGGCCTGTTCGTGTGGGCAACGTGGCGGCGCATGGGCGAGCGCGAGAGCCCGCCGGCCGACGTCGTTGCCCTTGTCTGGACCGCGTTTGGTCTGACCGGTTGCCTCCTGGTGGCTGTCATCGTCCAGGACGACGGCAAGCAGGGCGCTGGCTGGCTGGCGCTCGCGGTGCACGGCGCTGGCCTTTTCATGCTCGCCCGCTGGACCCCGCGCTTCCAACATGTCGCGGTGCTCGCTCCGCTTTTGTCGCTGCTCACGCTTGCCCTATGGTGGGGGACTACACAGGGCAGGGGACCGGGCTGGGACGCCGACCGTTTCGTCTGGGTCGCGATCCTTCTTGGCGGCTTCTACGCCGCAGCGGCCTTCGCGCTGCTGTGGAACGCAGCCCGGCCGGGCTTCTGGGCAGCACTCTCCGTCGCCGCCGCATTCACTCACTTTCTCCTCTGCTGGTACGTGTTGCGTGGCGTTGCGAGCAGCACACCATGGGGTCTGATCAGCATTGGACTGGCGGTGCCGTTCCTGGTCGGCGCCGAGCGGCTGACGCGCTGGCGCCAGAGCATGCCGGGCGCCACGGAAGCGCTGGGTTTCATGGCGGCAGGCGTCACCTTCTTCATCGCCGCCGCCATTCCTCTCGAGCTCAGTCGAGAATGGATCACGGTCGCCTACGCCATTGAGTTCGCCGCGGTGGCTGCCATCGCCGCCCGGCTCGACCTTCTCGCCATGCGCCAGCTCTGCTGGCCGTTGCTCGCGGTCGTGATCGTTCGTTTCGTGCTCAATCCGGAGATCCTGAAATATCCGCTCGGCGTCACGCCGATCTTCAACTGGATCCTGTGGGGTTACGGGCTCTCGATTGCGGCCCTCGTGGCGGGGCTGCGCCTCCTGCGGCCGACCGGCGACGAACGCCTGGCACGCGCCACTGAGGCTGGCGTCGCGCTGCTCGTCTTCGTGCTGGCGACCCTGGAGGTCCGCAGCGTCTTCCAGCACGATTCCATGGCCGAGCCCGGTGCGACTTTCACGGAGCGGTCGTTCTACGTGCTGGCCTGGGGCGCCTTCGCGCTTGCCGCTCTGTGGACGGCCCGGACCCGGCACCATGTCGTGGCCCTGTGGGCGTGGCGCCTCAGCGGTGCGCTCGCGGTCGCCACGGCGCTTGTCGTGCAGGTCGTGATCGCCAACCCGGTCTTCGAGAGGGCCGATCTCGGTCGCCTGCCGATCGCCAACGGTCTGTTCCCGGCCTATGCCGTGCCGGCAGCAATGGCGGCGCTGGCCCGGCGCTGGATCGACGTCGAGCCCAGCCGGAACGCCGCGTTCGTGGCCGAGGCGGCCGCCTCGATTCTCGCCTTTGTCTATGTGTCGCTGGAAGTCCGCCACCTGTTCGATCCGGGCTTCGAACGGGCCGGCTTCCGCGCCTCGGGTCTCGAACTCTACACCTACTCCATCGTCTGGCTGTTGTTCGGAGTCGCCCTCCTGGCGCTGGGGTTCATGCGCGGCGCCGCCGCGCTCAGGCACGCCGGTATGGCGCTGGTCTGCATCGTGGTCGCCAAGGTCTTCCTGATCGACATGGCGGGCTTGCAGGGGCTGCTGCGTGTCTTTTCGTTCCTGGGATTGGGTGCGGCGCTGGTCGGTTTGGGCTACGCCTATCGCCGCTTCGGGTTCGACCAAGGCAAGGCAAGCAGCCAATGACGCAGTCTCTCTTTCTCGAAACGAAACTGTCGCTCGACGCCCTGCGCGCGCTGCAGCTCGATCGCCTGCGGTCCGCGCTCGGCCATGCCTACGCACATCAGGCGCCATACCGCGCCAAATGCCAGGCGGCCGGCATTCATCCCGACGACCTGCGCCAGCTCGACGATCTTCGGCGCTTTCCCTTCATCGTCGAAGGCCGACCTGCGTGACGCCTATCCCTACGGCATGCTCGCCATCCCGCGGGAGAAATGCGTGCGGCTGCACGCCTCGAGCGGCACGACTGGCCGGCCGACGGTGGTCGGCTATTCGGCACGCGACATCGACACCTGGGCCGATCTCATGGCGCGCTCGCTCCATGCCGGCGGCGCGCGTCCCGGCGACATCATCCACAACGCCTATGGCTACGGCCTGTTCACCGGCGGGCTCGGCGCGCACTACGGAGCCGAGCGGCTGGGCTGCACGGTGGTGCCGATGTCGGGCGGCATGGGCGAGCGCCAGGTCCAGCTGATCCGCGAGTTCGGCGCGCGGGTCGTGCTGATGACGCCGTCCTACATGCTGGCGATCGCCGACGAGTTCGAGCGTCAGGGCGTCGATCCGCGCGACACCGCGATGCGCATCGGCATTTTCGGCGCCGAGCCGTGGACCGAAGGCATGCGTGCCGAGATCGAGCAGCGGGCCGGCATCGACGCCGTCGACATCTACGGGCTGAGCGAAGTGATGGGGCCGGGAGTGGCCTGCGAGTTCGTCGAGACCAAGGACGGGCCGACGATCTGGGAAGATCATTTCTATCCCGAGATCGTCGATCCGGAGTCGGGTCAGCCGGTCGAGGAGGGTCAACCGGGCGAGCTTGTTTTCACGTCGCTCACCAAGGAGGCGATGCCGGTCATCCGCTACCGCACGCGCGACCTGACACGCCTGATGCCGGGATCGATGACGGCCATGCGGCGCATGGCCAAGATCACCGGCCGCAGCGACGACATGCTGATCGTGCGCGGCGTGAATTTGTTCCCGAGCCAGGTCGAGGAGCAGATCCTGCGCGACCCGGTGCTGACCGGACACTACCTGATCGAGCTCGACTCGCAGCGGCGCGCTCGACGACCTGTCGGTACGGGTAGAATCACGGATGGTGCTGGAAGTCGAGATTGCCGGCCGCGCGGCGCAGGAGTTGGCTCGGCGGTTGAAGGGCATGTGCGGCTCTGTCGGCGGAGGTCGAAATTGCCGCACCCGGCGCGGTCGAGCGCTCGATGGGCAAGGCGCGTCGGGTAATCGACAAGCGCCCAAAGGATTAAGGCCTTCGCCTAGCTCCAGGGAGCGCCGGCGGACAATCTTATTTTTGCCTTTATGAGGCCGGGGTCGTCGGGCACCTGGCTTACTTCGCTCGAGAAGGTTGGCGCCGACGCGTCATTGTGGGTCGACGCCCTGGCGCGTCCAAGGGTTGTGCTGACGATCGCCGCGAATGTCAAAATTATGGCGGCGATGACCAGGAAATCGATCCAGGTCAGCGACAGCCTGCTAGGGCGCCGCCGCGCGCTGGTCTCGGGTTTGTCGATCATGCTTTCCACGCTCGCCTCTCAAATGTGCTTCTGAGGAAGTTACGTGGGAACCTTCTGCGCCATCCCCGATCTTTGTGAGTTCATACGTAGGCTATTCTAAGAATGTTCGTTGCGCCGGGGGTGCCGAACGGCACGCCGGCGGTGATCACCAGCCGCTCGCCTTCCTTGGCGAGCCCCTCCTTGCGGGCGACGCGGACGGCGCGCTGGACCATGTCGGCGAAATTGTGCGCGTCCTCGCTGTGCACCGGATGGACGCCCCAAGTGAGCGTCATGCGCCGCGCGGTATTGAGGTTGGGCGTGAGGCAAAGGATGTGCACGTCGGGCCGCTCGCGCGCCGCGCGCAAGGTGGTCGAGCCGGTGTTGGTGTAGGTGACGATGGCCTTGGCCGAGAGCGTGTGGGCGCACTGCCGCGCCGCGGCGCTGATCGCATCGGCGGTGGTCGATTCCGGATCGTGACGGCTTGCGTCCATCAGGCGGCGATAGAGCGGGTCGGCTTCGACGCTCTTCAGGATGCGGTCCATCATCGTGACCGCCTCGACTGGGTAATCGCCCGATGCCGATTCGGCCGACAGCATGACGGCGTCGGCGCCGTCATAGACCGCGGTCGCCACGTCCGACGCCTCGGCGCGTGTCGGGGTCGGAGCATGGACCATCGAATTGAGCATCTGGGTCGCCACGATGGCCGGCCGGCCGGCGACGCGGCAGGCGGCCAGGATGCGCTTCTGCAGCGGCGGCACCGCCTCGGGCGGCATCTCGACGCCCAAGTCGCCGCGCGCCACCATGATGCCGTCGCTCTGCTCTATGATCTCGTCGAGATGCTCGATGGCCTGCGGCTTCTCGAGCTTGGCCATGACGGCGGCGCGCCCGGCCACCAGCTTTTTCAGCTCGGCAATGTCGTGGGCGTGCTGCACGAAGGAGAGCGCCACCCAGTCGACTCCCAGCGACAGGCCGAAGGTGAGATCCTTGTGGTCCTTTGGCGTCATCGGCGACAGCGGCAGGATCAGGTTGGGCACGTTGACGCCCTTGCGATCGCTGATCGTGCCCGCGACCTCGACCACGACGTCGATCGCCTTGGCGTCGTGCGTCGACGATGCGCAGCCGCACCTTGCCGTCGTCGACCAGCAGCAGGCCGCCAGGCTCGGCCGCCTTGAAGATCTCGGGATGGGGCAGGGGGATGCGCTTGGCCGTGCCCGGCGCGGGATCGAGGTCGAAGCGCAGCTTCTGGCCGACCTTGAGCGCCATCGGACCCTTGGCGAAGGCGCCGAGCCGGAGCTTCGGCCCCTGCAGGTCCATCAGGATCGCGATCGGATGCTTGTATTCCTTCTCGAGGGCACGCAGCTGCTCGACCCTCTTGCGATGGTCGTCGGGCACGCCGTGGCTGAAGTTGAGGCGAAACACGTCGGCGCCGACCTCGAACAGCTCGCGCAGCCGCGCGGTGCTGGAAGACGCAGGGCCCAGGGTGGCGACGATCTTGGTGAAACGCTGACGACGCATCGGACCAGTTTACTTCTTGGCCGACGACACTTTGAAGTCGCCCGCCTGCTCGTAGACTTTGACCACCGCTGCGTCATCGAGACGCCCCCAGCCGGCGCCCGCCGCGGCGAGGAAGAGCTGATGCGCGGCGGCGGCCATCGGCAGCGGCAGGCGATGCTCGTGGCCGGTATTCAGCACCAGCCCGAGATCCTTGACGAAGATCTCGACGGCCGACAGCGGCGAATAATCGTCGTCCAGCATGTGCGGCACCCGGTTGCCGAACATCCACGAATTGCCGGCGCTGGCCGAGATCACCTCGTAGACGGCGCGCGTGTCGGCGCCGGCCTTGGCGGCGAGCGCCATGGCCTCGGCCGCGGTCGCGATGTGCACGCCGGCCAGGAGCTGGTTGACCGTCTTCACCAGCGAGCCGATGCCCGGCGCATCGCCCAGGCGAAACACCTTGGCCGAGGTCGCGGCCAGGATCGATTCGGCTGCGGCGAAGGCCTTGGCGCGCGCCCGAGGCCATGAAGGTGAGCTCGCCCGATTCGGCACGGGCGCGACCGCCCGACATCGGTGCGTCCAAGAGGTCGAGACCCGACTTGGCCAGCCGCTCGCCGAGGGATTTGGCGAAAGCCGGCGGCACGGTGGCGCATTGCATGACGAGGCCGCCCTTGCGCAGCGTCGCGGCCGCGCCGCCTTCGCCATAGAGCACCGTCTCGACCTGCTGGGCGTTCACCACGGCGACGACCACGGCATCGGCCGAGGCGGCGGCGTCCGCCGGCGTCGCCGCGATCGTGCCGCCGGCCGCGGCAAAGGCCTCGCGCGCCGTCGCGCTGGGATCGACGCCGGTCACCTTGTGGCCGTGCTTCAGGAGGTTCTTCGCCATGCCGAGGCCCATCGAGCCCAGGCCGACGAAGGCGATGAGGGGCGTGTTCTTGTCCGCCATGGATCAGGCCTTGATGCCGTATTTCGCCGCCCAGCCGAGTCCGGCGCCGGTCGTGGTCTTGGGCTTGTATTCGAGGCCGACGTAGCCCTGGTAGCCCAGCCGGTCGAGGACATCGAGCAGATAGAGATGGTTGGTCTCGCCGATGTCGGGCTCGTTGCGGTCGGGATTGCCGGCGATCTGCACGTGCGCGGTGATGGGGAACAGGCGCTCGGTGCGCTTGGTGAGGTCTCCCTCCGTCACCTGCAGGTGATAGAGGTCGAGCTGCAGGCGGAGATGCGGCGCGCCGACCTCGTCGATGATCTGCTTCACCTGATCGGTCGTGTTGGTGAAGTAGCCCGGAATGTCGCGGTGGTTGATCGGCTCCAGCACGAGCGTGAGGCCGCTCTTGGCGGTACGGTCGCAGGCCTTCTTCAGGTTGGCGATGAAGGTGCGATGCATCGCCTTCACATCGGCGCCGGGCGCGATCATGCCCGACATGATGTGCAAGGTGCGGCATTCCAGGACCTTGGCGTAGTCGAGTGCCTTGTCGAGTGCGGCCGAGAACTCCGCTTCGCGGCCGGGCAGGGCGGCCAGCCCACGCTCGCCCTTGCTCGCATCGCCCGGCGGCAGGTTGAACAGCGCCTGCGTGAGCTTGTGCTTCTTGAGCTCGACCGCGATGTCTGCCGCCGGCGCCTCGTAGGGGAACAGGATCTCGACCGCCTTGAAGCCATGCGCGGCGGCGGCGCCGAAGCGCTGGAGGAACGGCACCTCCTGGTAGATCCATGAAAGATTGGCGGCGAGCTTGGGCATGTTAGTTGTCATCCTGAGCGCAGCGAAGGATCTCATCGCCATCGACGCCATGAGATCCTTCGCTGCGCTCAGGATGACAGGGCGTCGTCGTTCGCGATGAAAGCGGACGCGTGATGGTGTTGGTATTCATGACGGAAACGCTTCTTCGACGTCGCGCACTTGCCCGTCCGTGAGCAGGCGCACCTTGAATCCTTGCAGCAGCAGATGGAGCTTGGCGGTCTCTTCCAGCTCCTCGATCGAGGCCGATGCGGCCGACAGCGACGTGCCGGCCACGACCGGGCCGTGATTGGCCAACAGCACGGCGCGATGGCCCTTGGCGTAGTCGCGGATGGCGTCGGCGAGCTTGGGATCGCCCGGCTTGAAGTAGGGCACCAGCGGCAGCTTGCCGACCCGCATCACGAAGTAGGGCGTGATCGGCGGCAGTGTCGTCTCCTCGTTGTGGTGGCACGACGGATCGAGGCAGGAGATCGCCACGGCGTGCGTGCAATGAAGATGCACGATGGCGCCGTCCTTGGGCCGCACGTCGTAGACCGAGCGATGCAGCAGGGCTTCCTTGGTCGGCGGATCGCCGCCGACATGCTTGCCCGAGAGGTCGATCTTGGAGAGCTGGCCGGGCTCGAGTTCGCCCAGCGAGGAGTTGGTCGGGCGTCATCAGCCAGCCGTCGGCCACGCGCGCGCTGATATTGCCCGACGTGCCGGGGCAGAGGCCGCGCGCGGCGAGCTTGGCGCCCAGCGCGCAAATCGCGTCGCGCATCTTCGATTTCGGCGGTGCTCATAGGCGTTGGAACGCCTTGGTGAAGAAATCGGGCGCGCCGAAGTTGCCGGACTTCAGCGCCAGCAGCAGCGGCTTGGCGCCGACCGACGCCGTCCACGGCACGCCGGGATCGATCTCCGGACCGATGCGCAGCGCCGTGACGTCGAGCGCGCCGACCACGGCGCCCGAGGTCTCGCCGCCCGCCACGACGATGCCGCGCGACGCCGGCGGCGACCAGGCCCTTGGCCAGCGCCGCCATGGTCTTCTCGATCGCCTGGCTCGATTTCTCGACGCCGTATTTCGCCTGCAGCGCCTTCACCGCTTCCGGCCTCTCGCTGGCCGAGAGCAGGATCGGTCCGTTGCCGAGCTCGTCCCTGGCCCAGGCCAGGGCCTGGTCGACGACCGCCTCGCCGCGCACGATGGCGTCGGTGTCGAGATGAAGATGCGGGCCCTTGAAGGCCGCGATCTGTCCCAGGGTCGCGGCCGAGCACGAACCCGCCAGCACGGCGGCGTCGCCGGTGACCTTGGGCAGCGTATCCGCATTGGCCTTGTGCGCCATCAATCCGCGCCGGCGATAGGCGGCGGGCAGGCCAAGCGCCACGCCCGAGCCGCCGGTGACCAGCGGATCGTCGCCGACCGCCTCGCCGATGATGCCGAGATCGGTATCGGCCACGGCGTCGACCACGACATGGCGCACGCCATCGACAGCCAGCTTGTCGAGCGCCTCGCGCAAGGACGCCGAACCGGACTGCACCTGCTTCAGCGCCACCAGCCCGACCTTGTGCGTGGTCTGGCGCGCCAGCACGCGCACCAGGCTGGCATCGGTCATCGGGTTCAGCGGATGATGGCGCATGCTGGAGTCCGACAGCAGCACATCGCCCACGAACAGGTGGCCGAAGAAGATGGTGCGGCCGTTCTCCGGGAACGCCGGGCAATAGATCGCCTGTTTCGCCCCCAGCGCTTCGAGCAGCGCGTCGCCCACCGGGCCGATATTGCCGGCGTCGGTCGAATCGAAGGTCGAGCAATATTTGAAGAAGAAGCGCACGCAGCCCGCCCCCTGCAGGGCCTGGAGGGCGGCGAGCGACTGGGCTACGGCTTCCTTGGCGGCGATCGAGCGCGTCTTCAGCGCCACGACCACCGCGTCCACATCGTCGGGAATCGTGCCTTTGGCAGGCACGCCAATGGTCTGGATCGTGCGCATGCCGCCTTTGACCAGCATGCCCGCGATATCGGTCGCGCCGGTGAAGTCGTCGGCGATCACTCCGAGAACAGCCATGGGGGGACGTTAGGCGATCACCGTCGCCTTCATCCAGAACTTTCGGCGGCGGGCGCGCCGGCGCGCCTCATCCTCGCCGTCGTAGTGGTGCAGCGGCGGTGTGGGATCGAACGTATCGCGAATATCGAGCGAATTGACATTGACGATGCCGATCGGGCCTGACTCCTCCGGCATGACGGCGCCGACGTAGGTCCCGCATTTGGCGCACAGCAGATAGTCGGTGATGCCGAGCCCGAAGCGGTAGCGCGACAGGCCGCCCGGCACGGCCCTGAATTCGACCGATCCGCCGGGGTCGCCCAGGGTGCGTGCGCCGTGGCGGCGGCAGAAAGAGCAGGCGCAGCGGCCGATCCGCATCGCCTCGAGCGTCTTGTCCGAATGGAAGCTGATCTGCACAGCGCCGCAGTGGCAGGAACCGGGGTAGGTGGTCATGGCGCGATCAAGGTTGCTCTGAAGTCGTTGACGTTGGTGCGCGTCGGCCCGGTGACAAGGCTGTCGTTCAGCATTTCGAAGAAGCCGTGGCCGTCATTGTCGTCGAGCATGGCCTGCGGGTCGCGTCCTTTGGCCTTGGCGCGCGCCAGCGTGTCGGGCGTGAAAGTCGCGCCGGCGATGTCTTCAGCGCCGTCGACTCCGTCGGTATCGGCTGCCAGCCCCCAGATGCCGGGTGCGCCATCCGCGGCGATCGCCTCGGCCAGCAGGTATTCGACGTTGCGCCCGCCGCGGCCCTTGCCGCGCACCGTGACCGTGGTTTCGCCGCCGGACAGGATGACGGTCGGCTTGCCGCCGCGCCTGGCGTGTTCGAGCGCCCGCGCCGCGTGCTCGGCGCCCAGCGCGCGCGCCTCGCCCTCGAGATTGTCGCCCAGCATCACGACCTCGAGGCCGCTCTTGCGGGCGAGGGCGGCGGCCGCGTCGAGCGAGCGCTGGGGCGTGGCGACCATCACCGTTTCGACCCGCGCCAGGCGTGGATCGCCGGGCTTGGGCGTCTCCTCGATCTTGCCGGCCGCGCCTTTTTCGAGATGGGCGCGAACGGCGGCCGGCGGATCGATGCGGTACCTGGCGAGCACGGCCAGCGCATCGGCGAAGGTCGTGCCGTCGGCGACGGTCGGGCCCGAGCCGATCACGCCGGGATCGTCGTTGGGCACGTCGGAGATCAGCCAGCTCAGGACACGCGCCGGCTGGGCGGCGATGGCGAGCCGGCCACCCTTTATGGCCGAGAGATGCTTGCGCACCGTGTTCATGTCGCCGATGTTGGCGCCCGACTTCAACAGCGCGCGGTTCACCTCCTGCTTGTCGGCGAGCGTGAGGCCGGGCGCGGGCAGCGCCAGAAGCGCCGAGGCGCCGCCGGAGATCAGGCAGAGCACGAGATCGTCTGCACTGCGCCCCTTCACTTTCTCGAGGATGCGGCCGGCGGCGGCGCGGCCCTTCTCGTCGGGCACCGGGTGGGCCGCCTCGACGATCTCGATCTTCCTGCAGGCCTCGCCGTAGCCGTAGCGCGTCACGACCAGGCCTTCGAGCGGATGCGGCCACTGATCCTCGACGGCGCGCGCCATGGCAGCGCTGGCCTTGCCGGCGCCGATCACGATCGTCCGGCCCTTCGGCGGCTGCAGCCTGGCGATATAGGGCGCGAGACAGGTGGCGGGACGAGCCGCCACCAACGCGGCATCGAACAGATCGCGCAACAGGGCGCGGGCGTCAGCGTCTTTCATTTGCGCAATCTTCGCACTATAGGGGCGCGATGCAACAAATGCTCGGTCCCGACGATCCGCCGCCCTTTTCCGTCCACAACGCCCAGGGCAAGGCGCCGCTGCTGCTCCTCTGCGACCATGCCAGCAAGGCCGTCCCCAAGGCGCTGGGCGATCTCGGCATCACCGACGAGGAACTGTCGCGCCATATCGGTTGGGACATTGGCGGCCTCGATGCCGCGATCGAGCTCGCCACGGCGCTCGACGCGCCGCTGGTTGCCTCGGGTTATTCGCGCCTCGTGATCGACTGCAACCGCTGGCCGGGCGGCGAGGGCTCGACGCCCGAGGTGAGCGACGGCACGCCCGTGCCGGCCAATCGCAGCCTCACCAAGGAACAGGTCGATGCGCGCGCCGAGGCCTGCTTCTGGCCCTATCACCGCGAAGTCGACCGCCAGCTCGACCGCATGACGGCGGGCGGCCGCAAGGTCGCCCTGCTGGTGATGCACAGCTTCACCCCGGAGATGAACGGCTTCAAGCGGCCTTGGCATGTCGGCGTGCTGTGGACCGATGACCCGCGCCTGCCCGAGCCGCTGCTCGCCCAGTTGCGGCGCGATCCCGCGCTTGTCGTCGGTGACAACGAGCCCTATTCGGCGCGCGATCCGTACGAATATACCCTGACCGCCCACGCGCAGCCGCGGGCACTGCCGCATTGCTCGCTGGAAGTGCGGCAGGACCTTATCGACACGCCCGAGACGGCGCGGGCGTGGGCGCGCAGGCTGGCCGCGCCGATCGGCGCCGCCCTGGTTGCCGCCTTGCGCTGACGCCGGTGGACTTCGCGCAGTTTCCGCAATTCCCGCAAGCGCTACGCCAATCAGGGCGCTGGCGGCCGTGGCGAAAACGTTGGTGGCCGAAACGTTGGTCGCCGGCGCGGGCCTGCCAAGGGAACGTGTGTGGTTCGTCAAGATGCCGATCCTCTTCGGTGAGTGTCGGCAGGCATAGGCCACAACATTGCGCGCGATTGTCAAGAGGCAGCGCGATCACATAATTCTTGCGCGCCGTAGGGACGCCGCGATCGCGCAAGATAATTCTTTCCCGCCGGCAAGGCCCCCGCCGATGGGGCTGCCAGCATTGCCAGCAGTGTTTTGCGCTACGGCTAGCCTCCTGCGGTCGACCGGGCCAAAGCGGAGGATAGCGCGGCGCCGCGGTCACATGACTTCAGCCGTTCGCTGCGCCGGGCGGAGCCGGTGAGGCCTGCACGCTGCGCAGGAAAGCCCCCGCCGTACCGCTGGTCAGGAAGCGCTGCGCCTCGAGCTGACCGAACAGCTCGATCATGCGGCCGACGCCGCCGGTCCATCCCGTCTGATGGCTGGCGCCGAGGCCCGCGCCATTGTCGCCATGGAAATATTCGTAAAAGAGCAGGCAATCGCGCCAGTGCGGGTCGGTCTGGAATTTCTCGGTTCCGCCGTACACCGGCCGTCGGCCCTGCTCGTCGCGCAAAAAGATGCTGATCAGCCGGTTGGCGATCTCGCGGGCGACCTCGAAGAGGTTCATCAGGACGCCCGAGCCCGTCGGGCATTCGATCTTGAAGGTGTCGCCATAGTACAGATAGTACTGCAGCATGGCGCGGATCAGCAGCGTGTTCACCGGTATCCATACCGGACCGCGCCAGTTGGAATTGCCGCCGAACATGCCGCTGTCCGACTCGGCCGGCAGATAGTCCACGCGATACTCCGTGCCGTTGGTCGAAAACACGAAGGGGTGATCGGCATGGTGGCGCGACAGCGCGCGAACGCCATGCGGGCTGAAGAATTCGTCCTCATCGAGCATGTGCGACAGGATCCGGCGCAGCCGATCTTGATTCACGATCGCCAGGATGCCGCGGCCGCCCTCGCCGAAATGGCCGGGACCCGTCGCGTGGATGCTGTCGTAGAGGTCCGGCATCCGGCGTCGCCGCTCCGCGATGGTGGCAATGACATTGGGCACGAGCGCACGCTGGTGGGGTTCGATGATCGTTATGGCGCAAAGCGGCAGCAGGCCGACGATGGAGCGGACCTTCAGTCGGCTCGCGCTGCCATCGGGAAGCCGGAGCACGTCGTAGTAGAAGCCGTCCTCCTCGTCCCACATGCCGTCTGGACCGGTGTTGTTGATTGCCCGGGCGATCCACAGGAACTGCTCGCTGAACTTGGTCGCCATGTCCTCGTACGCCGGGTCGCGCGCCGCCAGCTCGACGCCGATCTCGAGCATGTTCTGGCAATACAGTGCCATCCACGCCGTGCCGTCCGCCTGCTCGAGGTAGCCGCCGGTCGGCAACGGCGCGCTGCGATCGAAGACGCCGATATTGTCGAGGCCGAGGAAGCCGCCTTCGTAGACGTTCTTGCCGAAGCGGTCCTTGCGGTTCGTCCACCAGGTGAAGTTCAACGACAGCTTGGTGAAAGCGCGGGCGAGGAACGCCCGATCGGTGCGGCCCATTGCCTGCTCCGTCCGGTACAGGAAGATCGTTGCCCAGGCGTGCACCGGCGGATTGACGTCGCTGAAATTCCATTCATAGGCGGGAATCTGTCCGGTCGGATGGAGATAGAAGCCCTGCAGCAGGAGATCGAGTTGCTGCTTGGCGAAGTCGACATCGACGACCGCGAGCGCGATGGTTTGAAAAGCGAGATCCCAGGCGGCGAACCAGGGATATTCCCACTTGTCCGGCATCGAAATGACCTGCTCGTTGACCATGTGCGGCCAGTCGCTGTTTCGCATCGACGGAGCGCCTGGCCTGCGCCGGTCGACGCCATGTTCCTGGAGCCATTTCGCGACATCGAAGAAGTAGTATTGCTTGCTCCACAGCATCCCCGCCAAGGCCTGCCGCATCACGTTCGCGGCGTCGGCGCTGACCCCGGTGGGCGTCAGCCGGCGGTAGAACGCGTCGGCCTCGCGCCGACGTGCCGCCAGGAGATCGGCGAAGCCGTCGAACGCATTGCCTTCCGGCGGCGCGTTGCTCAGTCGCAAGCGGACGACGGCGGTTTGCCCGGCATCCACCGTCACCTGGTAGTGCGCGGCCGCCTTGGTCCCGATCTGCTGCGGATTAACGGCGTCCTGCCGCCCCGCCGTGATGAAGTCGTTGATGCCGTCCTTGACGTAGGCGGTCGCATTGGCCGAACCAAAGAGCCGTTGATTGTTCGTCTCGTTCTCGGTGAAGAGCAGCGGCGGCCCGCCTTCGCAATGCAGGTAATAGGTTCCAAGCTCGGAATCGGTGGCAGCGACGATGCTGTCGCCGTGCGTTGCGGCCTCGACTTTCAGAGAGGGCCTCGGCGATTCCGGCCACCAGCTCCAGATGTTGCGAAACCACAGCGTGGGCAGGAGATGAAGCGCGGCCGGGTCCGGTCCCCGATTGCTGACGCTGATCTGGATCAGGATGTCGGCCGGCCCCCGCTTGGCGTATTCGACGAGGACGTCGAAGTAGCGGTCGCCCTCGAAAATGCCGGTGTCGAGCAGCTCGTACTCCATGTCCTTGCGGCCACGGCCGCCATTGGTGAGGACCAGGTCGCTGTAGGGATAGGCCTCCTGCGGATATTTGTAGAGGAACTTCATGTACGAGTGGGTGGGCGTACTATCGAGATAGAAGTAGTACTCCTTCACGTCTTCGCCGTGATTGCCCTCGCGGTTGGTCAGGCCGAACATGCGCTCCTTGAGGATCGGGTCCTTGCCGTTCCAGAACGCCAGGGCAAAGCAAAGGCGCTGCCTGTCGTCGCTCAGCCCGGCAATGCCGTCTTCGCCCCAGTGGTAGGCGCGCGATCTCGCCTGATCGTGCGTGAAGTAGTCCCACGCGTCGCCGTTGTCGCTGTAGTCTTCCCGTACCGTGCCCCATTGCCGCTCGCTGAGATACGGCCCCCATTGCTTCCAGGCGATTCCCCGGTCCCGCGCTTCTTCAAGGCGCGCATGCTCCGCGGTCGTGGGTTGTGGGTTCGCGTCGCCTTCAGCCATGGTCGGTCGCTTTCTCAGGGGTTGCGCAGCATGAACTGCACGATCAGCCCGGTCAGCGTCAACAGCACCGCGGTCACCATCGATGCCGTCGGCCACGCATGCGATGGACGAGTCGCTTGCGGCAATCTCTTGACGTAGCGAATCGGCTCAGCGACGATGAATCATCGACGGTCCTCCTTAACCGGAGGTTAAAAGGGAACGCCGTGACGCCCGGAGGGATGATCCCGAGGGTCAATCGGTGGCTGTTCCCGCAGCTGTGAGCGGCGAGCGAGTGCCTATCGGGCCACTGGACTTATAGTCCGGGAAGGCGGGCGCAAGCAGAGACCCGCAAGCCAGAAGACCTGCCGGCGATAGCGTCGCTCTTCCGATGGACGGGACGATCCAACGGGACGGTCAACCGAGCGGTGACGCGCCTTGTGCGTGGTGCTGTTCGGGGAGACCGTCCGATGACGCTGTTTCGTAGAACTCCTGCTTGCCTTGGCGCTGCTGGCGCCTGTTCCGGCGATGGCTCAAACCGAACCCGTGGGCATGGCGCCCGACGTCGTGGTCACCGCTGACCGCTATCCGACCGACGCTGAAAAGGTGACCGGCAGCGTCACCGTGATCACCAACGAGGACATGCAGAAGCGGCAGCTGCGCACGGTGGCCGACGTCCTGCGCGCGGTGCCGGGCGTGTCGGTGCAGCCGTCGGGTGGGCCCGGCACCCAGACCTCGGTCTTCGTGCGCGGCGCCAATTCCAATCACACGCTGGTGCTGATCGACGGCGTCAACGTGAGCGATCCCTCGTCGGGCAATGGTGCGGTCGACTTCGCCCACTTCCTCACCGAGAACCTCGACCGCGTCGAGGTCGTGCGCGGCCCCATGAGCACCATGTACGGCAGCCAGGCAATCGGCGGCGTCATCAACATGGTGACCAAGGCCGGCAAGGGGCCGATGAACGGTGCGGCCTTCACCGAGCTCGGTACCCGCCTGCAGAGCAACGGCGGCGCCTTCGTGCGCGGCGGCGAGGGGCGTTTCAACTACAACATCACCGTCGCCGGCACCTATTCGCCCAACGATACGCCGGTGCCTGCGCGCTTCACGCCGAACGGCGGCTTCGTCGACATCGATCCCTATCGCAACATCACCGCCGCCTCGCGGCTCGGCTTCGAGATCAACGACAATACCAACGTCACCTGGTTCAGCCGCTACATCGACACCCAGGTCAAGTACGACCAGATCGGGCTGGAGGATCCCAACGCCACCGAGTTCTCGCAGCAATTCTTCAACCGCGTCGAGCTCGACGGTTCGTACTTCGACGGCCGCTGGAAGCCCGTTCTCGGCGTCGGCTACACCAGCATCTATCGGCATGACCAGGACTTCGCGAGCGTCCAGAACCCATTCCCCTTCAGCCAGGATTCCTACTTCAACGGCCGGCGCCTGCAGGGCGACTTCAAGAACCTGTTCGTCCTCTCCGAGCAGTTCGAGGTCATCGCCGGCATCGATTACGACCGGTCGTGGGCCTACAACAATACCGACGGCACGCAGGGCTGGGGAACCATGTCGCAGAGCGGCTTCTACGGGCAGGTCCGCGGGACGTTCTTCAACGACCTGAACCTCAATCTCGGCGGACGCGTCGACGTTAACGACACGTACCGCACGGTGTCGACGTGGCGGGCCGGCGCTGCCTACCTGTTCCGCCCGACCGACACCAGGTTCAAGGGCTCGTACGGCACGGCCTTCAAGGCGCCGTCGCTGTTCGAGCTCTATGGCGCGGGCTTCTTCTGCGCCGGCAACCGCAACCTCCAGCCCGAATATAGCCGCGGCTACGAGTTCGGCGTCGAGCAGCGAATGTTCGACCGCAGGGTGACAGCGGGCATCACCTACTTCTTCAACACCTACAACGGACTGATCCAGTGCCCGCCGCCTTTCGCCTCGCTGCAGAACGTCGCCGATGCACAGAGCGAAGGCTTCGAGACGTTCGTCAAGATAAGCCCTCTCCGCTGGATCGACTTCAATTTCGAGTACACTTACACGATTGCGCGCAACGTCGATGCGAACGTGCCCCTGGTGCGCCGTCCGCAGGAACTCGTTCAACATTCGCGGCGAGGTGCGCCCGTGGGATGACGTGCGGTTCGGGTTCGGCGTGACCCAGGTCAGCAACCGCTACGACTTCAACGCCGTGACCGGCGCGATCATGCAGCCATCGCCCTACACCTTGCTGAGGTTTACCGCGGCCTACGACGTCCGCAGCAACGTCCAGCTGTTCGGCCGCGCCGAGAACATCCTGAACCAAGTATACGAGGAGCCGGAGGGCTTTCAGGCCCCTTACTTCCAGGCCTTCTTCGGCGTGAAGGCCAGGTTTTGACGACTTTGCCTCCTCCGTCATGCGCAGGAGGTCGGCCGAAGGGCCGCACAGCCATGTGCTGCCGAAATTACTCCAGGAGGGCAGGGCCCATGCGCCGGGTTGGCCGCTGCCGGCTGGTTTATACTGCGGTCCGACCCTATATCCACCGACGCGACCCCAGTCGCGCGTTTCCCCAGGAGATCGCCATGGATGACAAGACCCGCACCGAACTCGAAGCCGCCGCCTTCCGCCGGCTGGTCGCACACCTGCAGGAGCGCACCGATGTGCAGAATCTCGACCTGATGAACCTGGCCGGCTTCTGCCGCAACTGCCTGTCGCGCTGGTACCGCGAGGAGGCCGGCGCGCGTGGCATCGAGATCGCCGATCCCAAGGCCCGCGAGATCGTCTACGGCATGCCGTACGAAGAGTGGAAGGCCAAGCACCAGAAGGAAGCCTCGGGCGAGCAGAAGAAGGCCTACGACAAGGCACAGCACAAGCACGGCTGATCCGACGATCGGCGCCGGTCAAACGGCACTCTCGGCCGACGATGTGGGAGAGAGGAGCCTTCGCTCGTCTCTCAGGCGCAGCGCGGACTCCGCTAGTTCGGGCTCGCCTGCGTCTGGTTCGGATTTTCGGTTATGAACAAGTTCGTGTTCGTGGTGCCGATCGTCGACGGCGCCCCCTGATAGACGATCGACTGTATCAAGGCCACGAGGCTTGCCAGCACGGCTGCATTGTCGAGGTTGCTGGCAACGAGCGTGTCGATCGCGGCCAGCAGTGCCGCGGCCGCTTGGGTGTTGCCTGCGAGGTTGCCCAACGCCGCGCTGAGGCTGCCCTGGACGACCGCTGTCGGCGCTCCCGGCGGGCTTCCGGCGATGGTGGTGACCTGCAAGCCCGGCTGCGTCACCGTCTGGGTCTGGCCGTTGGCAGTCACCGTCATGCTGTCGCCATAGACGAAGATCGAGGTCGTCTGCGTCGCCTCGACGCCAAAGATCATGATCCCGCCGCGTATGCCGATCGTGCTCGACGGCGTGGCGACGGTAATCGCTGCCGACTTGCTGATCTTGCCGCCGATCAGGCGGAACAGCCCCTTGCTGGCGTTGATCGCGAGCTCGCCTTTCCGGGTCGTCGGGTCGTAGACGAACTTGTCGATCGTGAGCTGGGCGTTGGGGCCGACCGTCAACGTGGTGCCGTCGAGGAACACCAGGTGCGCGCGATCATTGTTCGCCGTGGTGATGATTTCGTTGGCCTGCACGTCGGTGCCGACGACCAGCACGCGGTCGGGCTTGCCGGGCGGCCGGCCCGTTGGATCTCCCGCCGTCGCCGCGGTGATGCCGACGCGTGATTGAGCTTCTGCGGCGCTCAGCAGTGCCAGCAGCGCGGCGCCGGCAAGCACGGCGCGCAACACCACCATGACAACAACATTGGGCTTTGACATGCCTACCCCTTCGCAACCGACCAAAGTGGATGGTAGCGATCGAAAGACTTGTCGCCGGTGACCGAGTTGTGTCCTTGCGCATTCGTACGCCCCGACAGCAGGCTATCGAACGCGATCCCCCGCGGCGGCCTGGGCGCTTGGCGTCCCGGTTGCCGGACGGCGGCCTTCTTCCCCCTTCGGGCATATGTGATGCGCCGACGCGGCGGAATGCGCGCCTGGGGGCGTGCGAAGCCTCCAGCGCCGTCCCCGTTATCCCCGTCATTCATCGCCTCACCGTCATTGAGTCGACACCGCCTCCGCTTCTATGGTCCGCCCGACTGCATCAAGGAGTACGGGAAATGCCGGACGGAAGCGCCGTTTCCAAGAAGACCAAGGCCGGGCCGATTTCGGCCGACCGGCTGAAAAGCTTCGTCGAGCGCGTCGAGAAGCTCGAGGAGGAACGCAAGGCCATCGGGGGCGACATTCGCGACGTCTACAGCGAGGCCAAGGGCGTGGGCTACGACGTCAAGACGATGCGCAAGATCGTCTCGCTGCGCTCGATGGATGCGGCCGACCGCGCCGAACAGGAGACACTGCTCGACACCTACAAGCACGCGCTGGGCATGAGCTGACCGCACCTTAACGTGATTTGGCGCGTGGCCTGCAGAGGCTAGGCTTCCTGTGGCTAAAGCTCCCGAGAAAGGGAGCGGCCAGGAGGAAGCCCATGCGAAACACCATCATGACGGGCGTTTGCGTTGCGTTGAGTTTCGCGTCTGCGCCGGCCTGGGCGCAGATCGCCGTCTCCTCGAACGACCACAAGATGACGCAGGAGAACGGCGTCACCAAGAACCTGGCCAACCCGCCGCCTGATTCGGTCACGATCATCGATCTCGGCACGCTGCCGGTGAAGGTGATCGGCACGGTCAGCGACGTCCCGGGCAGCGTGGTCGGCCCGCCACTGTCGGTCGCCATCACGCCCGACGAATCGCTGGCCCTCGTCGCGTCCTCGAGCAAGTTCGATCCGGCCGATCCGGCCAAGCTCGTGCCCGACGATCGCGTCACCGTGATCGACCTCAAGGACAAGAAGGTCATTGGCACCGTCAAGACCGGCGCCGGGGCCGCCGGACTTTCCATCACCAAGGACGGCAAGCGCGCCTATGTCGCCAACCGCGCGGCAGGCTCGATCTCGATCCTGTCGATCGACGGCAAGAAGGTCGCGCTGGTGAAGACGGTTCCCCTCGCCACGCCGGAAGCGCTGGTCAGCCATATCGCCCTGACGCCGGACGGAACGATGGGCGTGGTGACGCGCAACGGCGAGGGCAAGGTCACGATCGTCAAGCTGGGTGGCGACACGATCACGGAAGCGGCCACCGTCGCCACGGCGCCGCGACCTTATCCGGCGGTAGTGGCCCCGGACGGCAAGACCGCCGTGATAGGCAACGCCGGGGACCCCAAGGGCAACGGCATCCTGATCGTCATCGACCTCACCAGCGCTCCGCCCGGCAAGATCCTGGACACCGCCGACATCGGCTACGAAACGCTGGAAGGCATGATGATGTCGCCCGATGGCAAATGGATCGCGGTCGTGGCCCACGCCGGCTCGACGCGGCCCAAGGATGCGCCGCAATACAAGCCCAACGGCGTGGTCGAGCTTTACAAGCTCGATGGCAACAAGCTCACCAAGGTGAGCGAAGCGCCGATCGGCGCGTGGTCGCAGGGCGCCGCCTTCTCGAAGGACGGCAAGACCGTCGTGGTCGGCAACATGATCCAGAAGAACATGCAGGTGTTCAGGAACGACAACGGCAAGCTGACCGACACCGGCCAGACCATCCCGACCGGCGGCGGCGCCGCGGCGGTACGCGCCTCGACGGGTCCGTGAGGACCCGCCGTTTCATCCGTGCCTCGCTCGCCGCGGTAGCGGCGGGCGGGACGGGAGCCGGGCATCAAGCCGGAATAGACTCGTTGGCCTCCGGCCCGAGGTGAAGCAAAGGAACGAGGACTGCGGCGAGGGCTGTCGTCGCGGCGGAGACCATGATGAGAGGTCCAAGCCGGCTGTCGAATACGTGCTCGTAGAGGAATGCGCCGACGTTGTTGGACAGCAGTTCGGCGAGGTTCATGATCGACATGAGGCCGGCGAAAGCGAAGCCCTCCGAGCGCTTGGGACAGTAGTAGGCGGCGAGCGTGAGCGAGGCAATGGTGGCGATCATCATGGCAACGCCGTTGGCGAAATTCACGATCGCCGCCGTGAGCTCATCCGCGAGCAGCAGGAACGAGGCGGCCGACAGCGTTCCCAGCACGATGCTCAGATACAACAGCGCCTTCGAACTCATCCGCCAGAGAAACCACCGATGCACCAGGGCGCCGACGATCCAGCCGGCGGAGGCGATCGATCCAAGAATGCCAATGTACGACTGGGAGAATTTGAGCTCGTCGGTCATGAAGTAATAGAGCGGCGTGCCGAACCCCGGGGCGAAGGAATAGAGGAACAGGAACAAGGCGACGAGGTAGAGTTTCGGCGACTTCAGCGCGGTCAGGACACTTTGAAGCGTGCGTTGCATTTCGAGCCGATTGGCCGCGCTTTTCTTTTCGCTTAGGAGGAACAGCGACGCCAGGATCACGGCGATGGGCGCGATTGCCGCCGCGCCGGCGGCAGCCTGCAAGGCCGAAAGGGGCGGCAGGTGCTCGACCAGTTCCCCGCCGGCAAACGAACTTGCCATGATGGCAATGTAGAACCACAGCCATTGCTGTCCCACGAATGTGCTGCTGAGACGGAAATTCTGGCCGTTCTCCGCCAGCAGGGCGCCGCACAAGGTGCTTGCCGTGGCCATCGCGAAAGAGGTGAGGACGAGCAATAGCGCGAACTCGCCTGGCTCGCTCAATCGAGCGATCCAGGCATACGAGCCGACCGCACAAATACTTGCGATGATCAAATAGCTCTTTCGACGATAGCCAAACAGCGGAACGAAATCGGAGACGAGGCCGAAAACTGGCTTGATGACCCACGGGAAATTGAGGACGGCGAGATAGGCGGTGACCTGGATCGGCGTCCAGCCAATATCCTTCAGATAATAATTGAGTGGCTGGTAGATGATGCCGACGCGCGCCTGGCCTATTCCTTCAACGACATAGACGATGGCGAAGAACAGCATCAGCCGGCCGATGTGCCGATGGTCTTCTGCTGTTCGCGAGAGCGCCGGATCGACGATGGACCTTTCCTCCTGGGTCTCCAGATTAACTCTTTGCTGGGAGTGCGCCACTCCGTGGCGCTCTTCTCATGCTTTACCGACAAGCCGAGGCTCGCGGTCTGGAAGATATGAGCGCCACGGAGTGGCGCGCTCCCAGCGATGATCAGAACCAGATGTTCATGGGCAGGCCGTGGCTGTCGCGGGCGCGCGCCGGGCCGAGGCGAGTGGCTTCGCGTCGAGAGATGAGCAGGGCGGTGCGGCAGACGGCGATGGCGTCGAGGATGTCGTCGCGCTGGGCGCCGGGAAGGCGCTCGACGGGGCACTCGAAGCCGTGCGCGGCCAGCAATCCGCGACGTTCGGCATAGCCCTCCGGTTTGCGCTTCTTGGCAAGCACCGGCTGGCCGCCGTTCATCCGCGCGAAGGCGAGCTCGGGATGGGCCTCGTAGACGATGCGCTTGAGCCGGGGTCGTGTGCGCAGGAGATCGTCGACCTCGCGCATCTTGGGGAAGAGATGGAAGGTCTGCTGGTTCAGGCCTACGCCCAATTTCTGGCTGGTGGCGTTGGCGCTGGCGTGCGTCGTGCAGGCCAGCGCCGGCCGGCAGGGCGTCGGGAAGACCGAGCTGGCCTTGCCCGGCAGCAGCCTGCGCGCCTCGACTTCGCAGGCGCGCGCCGGGCGCGGCGTGTCCAGCAGGCCGATCGGCATGTCGACCGCCAAAATGGAAAGACCCTCGCAGGCTTCTGCGAGGGTCTTCACGACGTCCATCGAGAGGTTGCCGTCGTCGTCGCGCCGGCAGACGACCCAGCCGGTGCGACAGCCGTCGGCGCCGCCAAACTACCATTTGGCCATCTTGGCCTTGAGGTTGGTGTCGAGGGTCGCCAGGAAGTCCTCGGTGTTCTGGAAGGGCTGCTCGGGGCCGATCAGGATCGCCAGATCCTTGGTCATCCTGCCGCTCTCCACGGTCTCGACGCAGACCTTCTCGAGCGCGTCGGCGAACTTCACCACGTCGGGCGTGCCGTCGAACGTGCCGCGGTATTTCAGGCCCTGCGTCCAGGCGAAGATCGAGGCGATCGGGTTGGTCGAGGTCGGACGGCCTTTCTGGTGCTCGCGGTAGTGGCGCGTCACCGTGCCGTGCGCGGCCTCGGCCTCGACGGTCTTGCCGTCCGGCGTCAGCAGCACCGAGGTCATCAGGCCGAGCGAGCCGAAGCCCTGGGCCACCGTGTCGGACTGCACGTCGCCGTCGTAGTTCTTGCAGGCCCAGATGAACTCGCCGTGCCACTTCAGCGCCGAGGCCACCATGTCGTCGATCAGGCGGTGCTCGTAGGTGATGTTCCGGGCCTTGAACCTGTCGGCGAACTCCTTGTCGAACACCTCCTGGAACAGGTCCTTGAAGCGGCCGTCATAGCGCTTGAGGATGGTGTTCTTGGTCGAGAGATAGACCGGCCAGCCGCGCATCAGGCCGTAGTTGAAGGAGCTGCGCGCGAAGTCCCATGATCGAATTGTCGAGGTTGTACATGGCCATGGCGACGCCGCCGCCAGGGAAGTCGTAGACGTTGTGCTCGATCACCTTGCCGTCGGCGCCCTCGAACTTGATCGTGAGCTTGCCCTTGCCCGGCACCACGAAGTCGGTGGCGCGATACTGGTCGCCGAAGGCATGACGGCCGATCACGATCGGATGGGTCCAGCCCGGCACCAGCCGCGGCACGTTCCTGCACACGATCGGCTCGCGGAAGATGGTGCCGCCGATGATGTTGCGGATCGTGCCGTTGGGCGAGCGCCACATCTCCTTGAGGTTGAACTCCTTCACGCGCGCCTCGTCGGGCGTGATGGTGGCGCACTTCACGGCGACGCCGTACTGCTGGGTCGCCTTGGCCGAGTCGACGGTCACCTGGTCGCGGGTCTTGTCGCGGTGCTCGACGCCGAGGTCGTAGTATTTCAGGTCGATGTCGAGGTACGGAAGGATCAGCTTGTCCTTGATGAACTTCCAGATGATGCGGGTCATCTCGTCGCCGTCCATCTCGACGACCGGATTCTTCACCTTGATCTTCGGCATCTTGCTTTCCTTCGAGCCTCGAAATCCTTGATGCACGCAGGATTTCAGCAAGCCGCCCCGGTTGCCCGGAGCGGTTCCCCCTGACGCCGCATCAAAGAGCGGCGAGTGCCGCGTTCAATGTCGCACTCGGCCGCATCGCCGCCGATGTCGTGGCCTGATCGGGCTGATAATAGCCGCCGGTACTCACCGGCTTGCCCTGCGCGGCGATCAGCTCGGCGTCGATTTTCGCCTCGCTTGCCGCCAGCTTCTCCGCCAGCGGTTTGAAACGGGCCGACAGGGCCGTGCTGTTGTCCCGCCTGGCCAGCGCCTGTGCCCAATACAGTGCCAGGTAGAAATGGCTGCCACGATTGTCCAGTTCGCCGACCTTGCGTGCCGGCGAACGGTTGTTCTCGAGGATCCTGCCGTTGGCCTCATCGAGCGTCTCGGCCAGGACCTTCACGTCCTCGTTGCCGGTTGTCTGCGCCAGATGCTCCAGCGAAGCGCCAAGCGCCAGGAATTCGCCCAGCGAATCCCAGCGCAGATACCCTTCGTGCTGGAACTGCTCGACATGCTTGGGCGCCGAACCTCCGGCGCCGGTCTCGAACAACCCGCCGCCCGCCAGCAAGGGAACGATCGACAGCATCTTGGCTGACGTACCCAGCTCCATGATCGGGAAGAGATCGGTCAGGTAGTCGCGCAGCACATTGCCCGTGATGGAGATGGTGTCGAGACCCTTGCGAATGCGATCGAGCGAGAACTTCGTGGCCTCGACCGGCGCCATGATGCGGATGTCGAGACCCGATGTGTCCTCATTCTTGAGGTATTTCTCGACCTTGGCGATCAACTGCGCGTCGTGCGCGCGCTTGGCGTCGAGCCAGAACACCGCCGGAGTGTTGGACAGGCGTGCGCGGCGCACCCCGAGCTTGACCCAGTCCTGGATCGGCTCGTCCTTGACCTGGCACATCCGGAAGACGTCGCCGGTCTCGACCGGCTGTGACAGCAGGACCGTGCCGTCATCGGCGACCACGCGCACCGTTCCAGCGGTGGCGACCTCGAACGTCTTGTCGTGCGAGCCATACTCCTCGGCCTGCTGCGCCATCAATCCGACGTTCGGCACCGATCCCATCGTCTTCGGATCGAAGGCGCCATGCGCCTTGCAGTCCTCGATGACGGCCTGGAACAGCGTCGAGTAGCAACGATCGGGGATCGCGGCGATCACGTCGTGCAGCTTGCCGTCAGCGCCCCACATCTTCCCCGACTCGCGGATCATCGCCGGCACCGACGCATCGATGATCACGTCGCTCGGCACGTGGAGATTGGTGATTCCCCGGTCGGAATTGACCATGGCGAGGCCGGGCCGCTTCGCGTAGGTGGCCTGGATATCGGCCTTGATCGCCGCCTTTTCAGCCTCCGGCAATGTCTCGATCCGGGTCAGCATGTCGGCCACGCCGTTGTCGGGATCGACGCCGAGCCGCGTCAACGTGGCGCCATGCTTCTCGAACACGTCGGCGAAGAACACGGAAACGCAATGACCGAACAGGATGGGATCGGAGATCTTCATCATGGTCGTCTTGACGTGCAGCGAGAACAGGACGCCGTCCTTCTTCGCGGCGTCGATCTGGGCGGCGAAGAAGGCGCGCAATGCCTTGCGGTTCATCACCGACGCGTCGATGATCTCGCCGGCCTTGAGCGGCACCCTGGCCTTCAGCACCGTGGCCGCGCCGTCGCTGCCGACCAGCTCGATACGGGCATTGGTCGGCGCCGCAATCGTCGTCGCGACCTCCGAACCGTAGAAGTCGCCGCCCGACATGGTCGCCACGCGCGTTTTCGAGTCCTTGGACCAGGCGCCCATCTTGTGCGGATGCTTGCGCGCGTACTGCTTCACGGCGCCGGCGGCGCGGCGGTCGGAATTGCCCTCGCGCAGCACCGGATTGACGGCGCTGCCGAGCACCTTGCCGTAGCGGGCGCGAATTTCCTTGTCCGCCGGCGTCGCGTCGCTGTCGGGATAGTTCGGCACGTCGTAGCCCTTGCTCTGCAACTCCTTGATCGCGGCCTTGAGCTGCGGGATCGACGCGGAGATGTTGGGCAGCTTGATGATGTTGGCCTCGGGGCGCATCGCAAGCTTGCCGAGTTCGGCGAGCTCGTCGTTGATCTTTTGCGCGGGCGTCAGTTTCTCGGGGAAGTTGGCGATGATGCGGCCGGTCAGCGAAATGTCCTTCAGCTTCATCTTCACGCCGGCTGTCCCGACGAAGGCCTCGACGATCGGCAGCAGGGAAAACGTTGCAAGCCCGGGTGCTTCATCAACCTTCGTCCAAACGATTTCGAGATCTGACATACTTGCACCTCCGTGCGCCGCTTTCGCTTCGGCTGGGTTGATCTATTGCTGATTATGGCCTGTCTTGTTGCATCGCCGTGAGGCAAAGGCAATCTCCGGCACGGCGACGTCACCAGGGCACTCGGCCTATCCTTTTCCCAGCGTCCAGCTTGGAAGCTTTGCCGGTGGCGATAGGGCCTTTGAGGGCCGACATGGCCCTGCCGCGGCATGGCGGGACTTCGCATATGTCGGTACGTTGCTGTGAGCGCGTGATCGCGCAGATCGACAAAGGTGGTCTACGGCCCCTCAGGAAGCGTGGACTCCAGCGTCGTCGCCGTGCTGCTGCAACGCGCTCGCCGGCACGACCGAGCCCGAGGAGCGCGCGCGTCAGACGCGATCCAGCCGCCCTTCGAGGCCAATGGCACGCGGCATCGCGGCAATCGCCGGCAGGAGCTCCTTGAGGTCGCGGATGAAAACCAGGTGATCGAGGTGGCTTCGTTCGGCGAAACCGCCTTCCACGACCGAGCGCAGCAGGGCCGCCAGGGGCTCCCAGTAGCCGCCCTGGTCGACGATCACGATCGGCTTGGTATGGAGGCCGAGCGTGCGCCACGACAGGACCTCGAACAATTCCTCCAGCGTGCCGATTCCGCCCGGCAGCACGACGAAGGCGTCCGAGCGCTCGAACATCTGCAATTTTCGCTCGTGCATCGTCTCGACGACGACGGTCTCGGTCAGGGCAGGATGACCCGCTTCGCGCTGCAGCAGAAACTGCGGAATGATGCCGGTGACCTTGCCGCCGCCCTTGAGGGCGGCGTTGGCGACCAGTCCCATAAGGCCGACGCCACCCCCGCCGTAGACGAGCGTTATGCCCTTGCGAGCCAGCAGTTCGCCCAGCCGGGCGGCAATATCGCGCGCGGCGGGGTCGGCCCCGAAGCGGGAACCACAGAATATGCAGAGAGAGGAGGGGGTGGACTCGGACACGGATGCTTCTTTTTACAGGCGATCCGATGTCTTTCCGGACCGGGTTGGCATGGTATCATTTCGCACAGGGAGGCTGCGACACCATTGGCGGTCGGTAGTCGCACCGTCGGGAGGGTGATGTCACGCACGGTTTTTTGGCTGGTCGGAGCAGGCGCGATCGTCATCGCCGTCGCCTTGGGCGTGGCGTGGCGCGGCAAGCTGCTCGAGCAGGCCGTTCTGGGCCAGGCCGGCCCGCCCGCCGCAACGGCCTCCCCGGCATCGATACCGACACCGGCCCCACCCCCGACTGCGGCGCCAGCCGCCTCGACGCCCGCGGCTGAATCCAAGTCGTCGCCGGCGGCCACCCCATCGCAGGCGCCGGCCCCATCGACGGCAACGCTCCCAAGCTTCGACGTGGCCCGGATCGGGCCCGATGGCCGGGCGGTGATCGCCGGACGCGCCACTCCCGGCGCCAAGATCGTCCTGCTGGATGGCGGCAAGGAGATCGCCCGCGGCGAGGCGGATGCCCGCGGCGAATGGGTCGTCATCGTCCAGGAGCCGCCGCTGAGCGCAGGTCAGCACGAATTGCGGGTCGTCCAGCACATCGAAGGCCGTGCTCCGGTCACCTCGGATCAGGTCGTCATTGCCGTCGTGCCTGCGCCGCCGGCCGCTACGTCATCGGGGCCGCGCGAAGAAACACTCGTGATGATCACCCCGCCCGGCGGAGGTGCGGCAACTCTCATGCAGCCGCCCTCGGCGGCCGGCGTGCCCAAATCGGGCGACCTTGCGATGTCGACGCTCGACTATGACGAGCGCGGCCATGTCACGATCACCGGACAGGCCGCACCCGGCGCGGTGGTGCGGGGTTACATCAACGACCACATGGTGGCCGAGGGCTCGGCGGGTGCCGACGGCCGTTGGAAGCTTACGCCGCCCGATCCAATCGGTCCCGGCAAGCACAAGCTGCGGCTTGACCGGTTGGCCAAGGATGGCAAGCCGGTTGCGCGCCTCGAGCTGCCGTTCGAGCGCGGCGTCGTGCCGCCCGGCAACGGCGAAGGACGCCGCCTTTTTGTCGTGCGCGGCGACAATCTCTGGAACATCGCCCGCGCCCACTATGGCGACGGGTTCCGCTACACCGTGATCTACGGCGCGAACAAGGACCAGATCCGCGACCCGGACCTGATATACCCGGGCCAAGTCTTCAGCCTGCCCAAGGTCAACTGAGGCCGCTCGGGCGACAGAGAGCCTTTTCATGCTGACGAATTTCTTCGTGCCGATCCTTGACGACGGCTGGCGCTTCATCGCGATCTTCGCGGCCGCGACGTTTCTCGCCGCACTGACCGGCGTGGCGTGGCTGTTCTGGCCGCTGATGGCACTCAGCCTGTGGTCGATCTATTTCTTTCGCGACCCGCCGCGCGGCGTGCCCCAGGAGGACGGCGTGCTGATCGCACCGGCCGATGGGCTGGTCCAGATGGTGGTCGAAGCGGTGCCGCCGGCCGAACTGGGGCTGGGCGAGGAACCGCTGATGCGCATCTCGATCTTCCTCAGCGTCTTCGACGTGCACATCAACCGCTCGCCCTGTGCCGCGACCGTCGACGTCGTGGCGTACCGTCCGGGCAAGTTCCTGAACGCCGCTGCCGACAAGGCGAGCGATGAGAACGAGCGCATGGCGCTTGCGCTGCGGCGCGCCGACGGAAGGGTGATCGGCTGCGTGCAGATCGCCGGATGGGTTGCGCGCCGCATCGTCTGTTATGTCAAGCCGGGTCAGCCGGTTGCGGCCGGCGAGCGTTTCGGCCACATCCGCTTCGGCAGCCGGACCGACCTCTACCTGCCGCCGGGCGCGCGATTGCTGGTGGCGGCAGGACAGCGCATGATCGGCGGCGAGACGGTCATGGCCGAACTGGACCCCGTGGTGGCCGGACCGCGCACGGCGATCGAGTTTTGACGTGTTTTGGCGACGACGTTTCTTTTCCTCCCCTCGTCTTACGAGGGGAGGTGCCCGCGCAGCGGGCGGAGGGGTCATGGGCCACCTGACCTGCGCGCGGCCCATGACCCCTCCGGCCTGCGGCCACCTCCCCACTTCGTGGGGAGGAAGCGGTTCTCTGAGCTAGGAGTCTGGCGATGGACAGCGATTTTCGCAACCGGCCGGGCCGGCTGCGCGGCTTTTCGATCAATCGGCTGATTCCCAACGTGCTGACCCTGGCGGCGTTATGCTCGGGGCTGACGGCGATACGCTTCGGCTTGCAGGGCGAGCTGCGACTTGCCGTCATCGCCGTATTCGTCGCCGCGATTTTCGACGCCCTCGACGGCCGCGTCGCCCGCCGGCTGGGTGTCGCCAGTCGTTTCGGGGCGGAGCTCGATTCGCTATCGGACTTCCTTTGCTTCGGCGTGTCGCCGGCGCTGGTGCTCTACCTCGCCTCGCTGAAGGACGCCGGCTCGCTGGGCTGGGTGGTCACCCTGATGTTTCCCATGTGCTCGGCGCTGCGGCTGGCGCGCTTCAACACGGCGCTGATCTCCGACACGCCGCCCCCCGCCTGGACGGGCTCCTATTTTACCGGCGTTCCCGCGCCGGCGGGCGCTCTTCTCGCCCTGATTCCGCTTATGGTGAGTTTCGAGATCGAAGCCGCATGGCCGCGTCATGCGCTTGTCGTCGGCACGGTGCTGATCGTGGTCGGCGGCCTGATGGTGAGCCGTCTGCCGACATTCTCGTTCAAGAAGGGCAGGGTGCCGCGCCATCTCGTGCTGCCGGCGCTGTTGTGCGCGGCGCTGGTGATGGGCGTGGTGGCAAGCTCTCCCTGGATTGGGCTGTCTTTGCTCGGTCTGGTCTATGCCTCGCTTATTCCCTTCAGCTGGATGGCGTATCGCCGCCAGGAGATCCGCGATCGGGAGGCCGCAGCAGGCGATGTCGTGACCTTGCGCGCCGTCGATTTGGGCGCGTCGCCGCGCGACTGATCGCGCGGCACCCGCGATGCTCGATCCGATCCTGCGACGGTGGGTGGATCCGTCCCTCAATCGCACCGGCGCCTGGCTTGCCCGGCGTGGTGCGCCGGCCAACGCGATCAGTATCGTCGGTCTTGCGATCGGTTTGCTGGCGGTGCCGCTGCTGGCCCATGGTGCCTACGGAGGGGCGCTGCTGGTCATCCTGATCAACCGTCTGATCGACGGACTCGATGGCGCGATCGCGCGGCAGGGGGCCGCGACGCTGTTTGGCGGCTATCTCGACATCGTCTGCGACATGGCGTTCTACGCCGCCGTGCCGTTCGGCTTCGCGCTGGCCAGTCCCGACAACGCGCTGTGGGCGGCGCTGCTGCTCGCCTCGTTCGTCTGCACGGCCTCGTCATTCCTGGGCCGCGCGATCATGGCGGCTCAGCGCGGCGAGGCCGACTCCGGCGTGCGCGGGCGAAAGTCGTTCATCTACGCTGCCGGCATCATCGAGGGCAGCGAGACCATCCTCGCATTCGTCCTGTTCTGCCTCTTCCCGTCAGCCTTTCCCTGGATGGCCGGGCTGCTCGCCGTACTCTGCCTGTGGACGGCGGCGGCCCGCCTTTTCGAGGCCTACCGCTCGGAGGCCGAAACCCCTGGCTGACGAAATATTGTGGGCGGTGATGAATTGCCTCTCTATGGCTTGATCGTGGTGGTCAAAATGCAACAGAATCAATCGATTATAGAAGATACTTCACGTTTTCGCCTAATTTGTCATTGACCTAAGAATCTACGTCAAATACCGTTTGTAACAATAAGCGGCGCCTTCCTGTTTCACTACGGAGCTCTCATGCTGTCATTCTTTCGGCGTCTGATGAAGAACGACCAGGGCGTGACGGTAATCGAGTGCACGCTGATCGTCTCGCTGATCGCCGTTGCGGCGATCGCGTCGATGCGCTCGGTTGGCAGCAAGGTTTCAAACGTGCTCGGCACGTAAGCGACCGATCAACGGATCGCTTCATTCGCTCTCGAACTTTTAGTGGGCGACCCAGCAATGGGTCGCCCATCGTTTTGACCCTCTATTGGATGTATTTTCAATCGAATTTCCTTTTAAATAGAATGTATTACTGTCTTGACTTCATGTGTTACTGAAAATACTCTCCGTAGCAGGCATATTGGCCGTCCTTTGTTTTATTTGTCTTTGTGCATTCGTTTGGAAATTGGACGTGAACGGTAATTTCCAGCGCTGCTTGCCCGGGGCATTCAGACGAATCCTTAGGACGGCATCTCGGGGCATGCCGAGGCGGGCGTAAGCCTGTCCGGTGGGCTCGATTGAAGCGTCGGATGGTGTTGGATGTCGCTGCTTGCGCCTCTTCAGACCGCCTGCCTGGTCGCGTTCGCGCTGCTGTTGCTGCTGGCAGCCTGGCAGGACCTGCGCACCATGCGCATTGCCGATGCCGTATCGCTGACGATCGTCCCCGTCTTCGCTGTATGGGCGCTGAGCGGCCTGGTCCTCGGCACCCTGTCCTTCTCTGCAGCCGGCTTGGCACTGGTCTGCGCGGCGGTCGCCTTTGGCGTCGGTGCGATCGCCTTCGCCGTTGGCGCGCTCGGCGGCGGCGACGTGAAGTTGCTGGCAGCCTCCAGCCTGTTCGCCGGTCCCGCCCTGATGGCCGATTTCCTGATGGCCACGTCCCTGGCGGGGGGCGTGCTGGGGCTGGCTGTCCTGGCAGGCGCTCCGATCGGTCCGGTCGTGCCGGCTGGGCACGCGTCGATCCGCCTACGGCTGCGGGAGGCCTGCCCTATGGCCCGGCGATCGCGGTCGGCGACCTGTGGGTTGCCGGATCGTTGGCGCATCGGTGATGCCACGGGAGCGAAGAGGGGGGCTTCATGAATAGCAAACGCATCGTCTTCCTGGTCACCCTGCCGCCGACCTACATCGTCGAAGGCAAGCGGCCGATTTCAGACTTCGTCGGCGCCGTCGGGCGCAGCCAGCTCCATGTCGGCCAGCCCGTCGTCGAGACCGAGATCGTCATGCACGGGTCGCGCGGCTTCCTTGCCGCCGTCCTGAAGCCCGGCCTGCGTGCCGTCAGCATTCCGGCCACGGCCACCTCAACGGTGCCGGTTTCATCTATGCCGGTGATCGCGTCGACGTGCTGCTGACGCATATGTTGAATGGCGCCAACGGCCAGCACAGCGCCACCGAGACGATCCTGCGCAACGCCCGTGTCATCGCGATGGCCCAGAAGCTCGACTTCACGCCGTGCGACAAACCCGACGTCGCCAAGACGGCCACCCTCGAACTCACCGCCAAGCAGACCGAGATCGTGACACTCGCCGTCAAGATGGGCGACCTCTCGCTGGTGTTGCGCAGCCTCCAGGATCCGGAGGAGGAAGAGCGCGATTCGGCGAGCGGCGACGATGCCACCGCCGAACTTGGCGACAGCTACACCCACGACACCCAAGTCAGCCGCCTCATCAAGGATCCGACCCCTGAGCTTCGCCTACGCCATGAACGGTGACCTCGAAAGCAGCCTTCAAGTGAACCGCATGGACCTCGATGAGGTGAGTGCCCAGCGCTAGCTGTCCTATTTCATGCAGCTGAGGAGCCTGCCGTTTGAAGCGCGCAGCGCCGAGCTCCGGCGTAATCCAAACTTCTTCCCGCAATCCAGCAGTGGTGCTTAGATCATCACTGCCGGAGGGAGGGATATCCATGCGCAGATTTCAGGACACGACGATCGCGATTTTCGCTTGCTTCGTTGGATTGACCATGGCGCAGGCGGCGCTGGGGCAGGTCCCGCGCAGCAGCATCGACACCCCCGCGACTCCCGGCATCCCGGAATTCCGCGATCCCAAGAGCGGTCAGATCTGGACGCCGCTCAATGTCGGCCGGCAGAGCGGCCCGCCGACGCCGGCCGATCTTGCCTTCGATCCGCTCGGGCAGGCGGTCTATATCCAGGGTATCGTCGTGCAGAAGCCGAGCGTCGTGCCGCTGGCTGCCGTGCCGATCACGGCAGGGCCCACCGTGCCCATCGTCAATATCGGCGATGCGACGCTGCGCGCCGTCCCCGGCAAGCGCTGGCAGATCGTGCTCTATCTCGACAACAACAGCGCCCACACCGTCGTGCCCTTACTCAACTGCCGCTTCACCAACGCCGGCAAGCTGGTCGAGCAGACGCACGTCCTGGTGCCGGCGGTCGGCGCGGGCCTGCGGGTGGGCATGACGATCTACGGGCCCATGACAGACCTCTTCGTCGATCGGGCCAATTGCGCGGTGAAGTCGCCTTGACGGCCGTCGCTAGCCCTGCACCGAGTAGCCGCCGTCGACGGTGATGGCGGCGCCGGTCACGAAGTCGGATGCCGCGGCTGCCAGGAACACGGCGATGCCCGCGAAGTCGTCGGGCACGCCCCAGCGGCCAGCCGGCGTGCGCTTCAGCACCGAGTTGTGCAAGCCCGTGATCTGCTCGCGCGCGCGGCGGGTCAGCGCGGTGTCGATCCAGCCCGGCAGGATGGCGTTCACCTGAATGTTGTCCTTGGCCCATGCCGTGGCCATCGACTTGGTCATTTGGACCATGCCGCCCTTGCTGGCCGCATAGGCGGTCGCGAAGGGCGCGCCGAAGATCGACATCATCGACCCGATGTTGATGATCTTGCCCGCGCCGCCCTTCTTCATCTCCGGATACGCGGCGTGGCTGCACAGGAAGGCGCTGGTAAGGTTGCTGTCCATCACCGTGTGCCATTCCGCCAGCGTGTACTGCTCGGGCTGCTTGCGAATGCTCATGCCGGCATTGTTGACCAGGATATCGAGCCGGCCGTACGCCTTCATCGTGTCGGCCAGCAGTGCGCGGCACGACTCTTCCTTGAGTACGTCGACGGGAATAGCGCTCGCCTTGGCGCCGGCCGCCTCGATCTCCTTGACCGCGGCGGCATTCTTGGCGGCGTCGCGGCCGGCCACCACGATGGTGGCACCGGCGCGCGCCATGCCCAGCGCCATACCGAGTCCGATGCCGCCATTGCCGCCGGTGACGACCGCGACGCGGCCGGATAGATCGAAAAGTTTCATGTCCTGGTTTCCCCCTTCGTCAGAGCGCCTGTATAGCGAACGCACGGAACCGAAAACAGGAGGGACCGTTACCACCGTCAGGCGGCGCGAAGCCGCGACGGAGGTCTAACGATGTTCAAGCAGGTCATGGTGCTCGGCCTGGTGCTTGCCGCCGGCGCCTGCGCCGTCGAGCACAAGACGGTGGTCGTGCCGGCCACCGCAACCGCCGATGATCCGTGCACCCGATACGGCTTCACAGCGTCGACTGCCGACTATGTCAGCTGCCAGGCACGGATCGCCGATCAGCGCCGCGCAGGTCGAGTCGCCGCCGCTTACGGCGATGCGCGCATCACGGCCGACTCCCAGGCTGCCTGCAGCAGCTACGGCATTCCGCGCGGTACGGCGCAATACGAACGCTGCGTTCAGGACGAATTCGCTGCACGTCGGCCGGGCTGACCGACGGATGGCGAATAAGGGTGGCGGCGGTCGCAAGACCGCCGCCATTTTTTCTAGTCTAGGGGCCAGTTTTGGTGGGAGCGCCGTCCTGCTCGAGGACATCGACATCGAGCTTGCCCTGGGCCTTCTTGACGTCGGCGAACAGGCTGTGTTCGCCCTCGCTCATGCCTTCCTCGGTCGCGACCTGGAGGAGGCGGGCATCGACTTCCCACTGCTTCAGAATGGCCGTCTTCTCAGCCTTGCTGAGATTCTCGCAGGCGACGACTTCGCCGGGGTGCTTGAACACGCTGCTGGGGCTGGTCAGCGCCTTCTTCTTGTCTTCGCTGGCTAGCATGGTGACTGCCTCCGTCTGGATGAGCCCAGACAACGGCCAATCTCCCGCGAAAGTTCCTCCAGCTACTACTTCTTGTTGGTCCCAGGCTCTTCCTTCGGATCGGCAGCTTCATCGGCGTCGTGGTCGATCAGGTTGAGCAAGTCATTAGGCAGGGGTTCGCTGGCGATTTCGTCGTACATCGCATGCAGTTGCTTCTGCAGCCACATGTCGAATGGACGCTCGGCCGGCCCCTTGGCCCGCTGCCGGGCTTTGTCGGAAGTCCGGTCAGCACGGGACTTGTCGTCAGTGCCCATAACGTACTTTCCCGGGGATGAAGGTCTCCCCTCGGGATCCCGCCTGAGCCATTGATCACTCCCCCACGGACTATCCATGATCATACCACACCTTCACGCCACGCTTGAAGGGGGGCTAACGCTGGCCCGCGTGGCCCTGGTCGGCGGGAGTTGAACGATCGTCCTCGGCATCCGCCTCTGTGCCGGTCGCGGGACGACGCGGCTTGATGTCGCCTTCCAGCAACAGCCGCTCCAGCGTGTCGCGGGCGCGCGAGATACGGCTCTTAACCGTACCCACCGAGACACCGGTGTGCTCGGCGATCACCTCGTAGGGCAGCCCTTCGAGGACGGCCAGAAGCAGGGCTTCGCGCTGAGTCGGGACCAGCTTGGCGAACGCCGTAACGAACTCGCGCATCACCAGACCGCTTTCCTGATGCGCCGGATGCGACAGCGACTCGGCGATAGCCGTGTCGACGGGGACGCTGGGGCGCTGACGACGCAGCCCGGAGATGAACTCATTGCGCTGAATGCGGAACAGCCACGCCGCCAGGTTGGTGCCCGGCTGGAAGCTGTGACGGCCGGTCAAGGCCTTGATGACTGTATCGTGGACGAGATCATCAGCAGAGTCGCGATCGCGCGTCAGCGACAGCGCATAAATCCGCAGCCGCGGAAGGATCGCTTTCAGCTGGTCGTGAAAATCGTGCGTGGCGCTGCTCGTCTCGATGGTCATTTTCAGTGTCTCCCGACAGAACTCGTGTGCCAGACCAATGCCGGCCAGCCAAAAAGGTTACATCTGCTGTGCCATTCTTCTCTAACCCATTGAAATAAATTGATTTATTTCAACCGATCGGACAATTGCTTGCGCGCGCGCGATACCCGCGCCTTGAGCGTGCCGATCGAGCACCCGCAGAGCGCTGCGGCCTCTTCGTAGGAAAAGCCGCCAGCACCCACCAGAACCAACGCTTCGCGCGATTGCGGGCTCAGTTCGAACAGCGCCGATGACAACTCCTTAAGCGCGAGGGTCGCCTCAGGATTGTCGACGGCGGTCAATGGCGCCGCCGCCTCGTCGTCGATCGCTGTTGGCCGGCGTCGTTGCGTGCGCAGATCCGAATAGAAGCGGTTGCGCATGATGGTAAACAGCCAGCCCTTGAGGTTCGTACCGGGCGTGAACTGATCCTGCTTGTCCAGGGCGGCGAGGATGGTGTTTTGAGCGAGATCGTCGGCGGTCTCGCGCTCGCGACAAAGAAAGCGCGAAAAAGCTCGTAGATCGGGAAGCAGCGCCACGATGTCGTCCTTAATCATCGAGCGCAAAACTCCCGCGAAGAATGGGCTTTTCCACCGTTCAAACGTTCTATGTGGGCAACCGGTGGCGCTGCCGCAAAGGGAATTTGTACGGGCAACCGGGCAACCAGGCGCGCGTTCTCCGACTATCGCGCGCAAGCGCCCCACCCAAACTGAGGAGCGAGCCATGAACTGGGATCGTATCGAAGGCAACTGGAAGCAGGTTACGGGCAAGGTGAAGGAGCAATGGGGCAAGCTCACCGAAGATGACCTGAAAGTCATCGGCGGCAAGCAGGACCAGTTGGTCGGCCGGATCCAGGAGCGTTACGGCGTCGCCAAGGACGAGGCGGAGCGTCAGGTGAATACCTGGATGACCCGCATGTAACGCTCCACAGGGAACCCGCCACGGCGTCCCGCGTTGTCATATGGGATTTTTACGGAGGAACGAATGGGACGCGCGGCGGTGCTGTGGCTCCTGGGGGTGCCCATCCCGGTACTCCTGCTGATGTGGGCGTTGGGCTGGCTGCACTGAGACGCTGGCCCGCGATCTCGAAAACGAGGAATGGAGTAAGGTCATGTTAGCTCAATCGTTGAAGATTACGATCGTCGTGGGCGGTCTCGCGCTGCTCACAGCGGCGTGCGGCGATCGGCCCGTGGACCGCGCCCTTACAGGCGGCGCGATCGGTGCCGGTGCCGGCGCGGTGGTAGGCTCCACAGTGGGCAACCCGATTGCCGGTGCGGTGGTCGGCGGCGCAGCCGGCGCCACAGTCGGTGCGGTGACGGCGCCCGAGCGCTAAACCTGAACCTGCGGGCTTCCGGGCGGGATTTTGCAGATTGTCCCGCACGGCAATGCTCATGCTGTATAATCCAACGGCCGGCCCGCGTATGAACGGGCCGGCCGTCGGTCGTGACGGGGAACGCGAGCAGGAAGAGCAAGAGGGAGAACGCTGTGTCAGATGGACCAGCCACCAGCAAGATTTCAGAGGCAATCACCAGGACCCTGCCCTTCCTACGCCGCTATGCCAGGGCCGTTACGGGTTCGCAGAAGCGCGGCGACGAGTGGGTCAGACTTTGTGCTGAAGTCGTCCTGCAGCAGCCCGACCTGATCGCCAACGCCGAGGACACCAAGCTCGGCGTTTTTGCCCTGTTCCATCGCCTCCGCCAGCCGTTTGGCGAGCTGGAAGAGGGCGCCGGCGGCAACAGCGTCAGTGGGCGGCTGAAGGAGTCCCTGACCGACATGGCGCCGTTGCAGCGTCAGGTGCTGCTGCTCACCGTGCTCGAGGGCTTCACCGTCAGCGACGCCGCGCGCATTCTCGGCATCGAGGTCGAGAACGCCGAGCGCAGCCTCGAGGAGGCGCGTCGCGAGTTGCAGCGCGTCGCTTCGGTTCGCATCCTGGTGATCGAGGACGAGGCGGTAATCGCGCTCGACGTCGCCGACATCGTACGCAGTGCCGGACATCAGGTGGTCGGCATCGCGGCGACCGAGAAGACCGCCGTCGAACTCGCCAAGCAGCATTCGCCGCATCTCGTGCTGGCCGACATCCAGCTTCGCGGCAGCGACAGTGGTATTTCCGCCGTCAACCAGATCATGCGGTCGATGACGGTTCCGGTGATCTTCGTCACCGGCTATCCCGAGAGGCTGCTGACAGGAAAGCAGATCGAGCCGGCGTTCGTCATCTCCAAGCCGTTCGACCCTGATCTTCTTCGTGCGGCGATCGCCCAGGCGCTCGACACCGTCTCGATCTAAGCCCGGGACGGCTCGATGCTGGCTCGATGGTCGCTGCGCGCTAAGCTGGTCGCCGTCGTCACCGTCGCGCTGCTTCCCGTGCTCGCGCTGTCTGCGTGGTACTCCGCCGACGAGCAGCGCAAGACCGACCTCCGGCGCGTGCAAGCCGTGGCGTCGGCGGCCGAGCTCGCGGTCAGTGCGCCATCGCGAGCTGATCGAGGGCTCGCGCCGGCTGCTGGCGGCGGTTTGCTCCGATGACGCCGTCCGGCTGAGTGCCAACCCCGACGCCACGCCAGCCGACATCAACCGCTGCGAGGCCTATCTCGGGGAGGTCCTGCGGAAGTTCCCGAATGAGTATTCAGCCGCATTCGTGACCGACGCCCAGGGCGTGGCGCGCTGTTCCAACGTGCCGACCGCGGTCGGCACCGGCTTTGGTGATCGCGAGATCTTCCGCCTCGTGCGGGAGAGCAAGAAATTCGTGCTCGGCGCGCAGATCGCGAGCCGGATTTCGTCAAGCACGGTGATCCCGGCGGCCTTGCCAATCCTGCGCGACGGTGAGTTCCGCGGCATGTGCGCTGTCGGCATTTCGCTTCGCACCTTCGCCGAGCTGGTGACGCCGGTGCGTCCGGCCGACAAGGTCTCGGTGGCGCTGGTCGACCGCGGCGGCGCGTCGGTCGGCGGCGATCCCGAGGCGACGCGCGCTTTGCCGGTCGCTACGCGTGTCGCTGCGGCGATCGTGGGCGGCCAGACGGCGTTCCGCGACTACGGCCAGGACGGACAGCTCTACGAATTTCGTCTCCTGCCTCTGGCCAATACGACCATCTTCGTGATCACCGCGGCAGCCGTGACGGAGGGCTTCGCGTCCCTGGCCGACAACTGGGGCGGCTTCGTGCTGGTCGTGCTGTCGCTCGGCGTCGCCTTGCTTGCGGTCTGGCTGGGCGCCGACCGCTGGTGCGTGCGTCCGCTGCGCCAAATCCGGGACTTCGCCGACCGGATCGCCCGCGGCGAGACCATCAAGCTCGAGCCGGGCCGCCCCTGGGCGCCGGAGCTGGCGTCAGTAGGCGAAGGCGTCAAGGCGATGGCCGAGGCGATCGCCAGCCGCGAGGCCGACCTCCGCGCCAGTCTCGAGCAACGCGATCACATGCTGCGCGAGATCCATCACCGGGTGAAGAACAACCTGCAGATGATCTCGAGCCTGCTCAACCTGCAGGCCGGCGAGATCCGCTCGCCGCGCATCCGCCGTTTCTTCGGCGATGCCCAGAATCGCGTTCTCACCCTGTCCATCCTGCATCGCCATCTCTACGAGCGGTCGAGCTGGGCGCTGGTCGACTTCCAGCAGTTCATCAGCGACCTGGTGCGGCAGATCTCGGTCGGACGACGCGGCCCCGATCGACCGCTAGCCGCGCTATCATATCCGCGCGCCGATCATGGCGGTCGGCCCCGACATCGCCATCCCGATTGGGCTGATCGTGACCGAGGCGGTGAGTGGTGCCCTCGACCGCAACTTCGATGGCGTGGCCACGCCGGAAATCCGCATCGACGCGGTCGACAAGGAGGGCATGGTCGAGCTCACTATCGAAGACAACGGTATGGCCGACGGTCGGTCGATCGGCCCCGTCGCCCGCGGCGGCTTCGGCCTGACACTGATCCGCGGACTGGCGATGCAGCTGGGCGGCGAGGCCCGGATATCGGTGGGCGAGGCGGACGGCACCAAGATCTCCGTGACCTTCCCGATGCCTGAGGACCTCGATGCCGATGCCTAGGATGCGCGGCGCCGCGCGCTCGACGGGCGTCATCGTCGGTCTTACGATCGCGGTCCTGATCGGCACGGGCGTGATGCTGGCCATCGCGCATTCCAATTCGGCGTTCCGCCAGCAACGCCTGGTGGTCGGCAGCTACGAGACGCTGTCACTGATGCGCCAGGTGGTCGTCTCCATCCAGGACACCGAGATCGGCCAGCGGGCCTATCTGTTGAGTGGCGACTTCGGCGACCTCGAACCGTACGAGCGCGGGCGCCTGCGTATCGAGACCGGACTCCGCCAACTCGAGGCGGCGGCCGAGAGCGATCCGGACACCACGCGCCAGATCCGTGAATTTCGTGCCGCTGCCAGGGAGAAACTCGAGCAGCTCAACGGTACCGTCACGACATACCAGCTCTATGGTCGCGACGCCGCCTTGTCGCTGGATCGCACCGGCGCAGGCCGTGCGACTTCCGACCAGATCCGCCAGATCGCCGACTCCTTCATCGAGGGGCAGAGGCTGCTGCTGGCGCGCCGGCTGGCCATGCTGCGCTCGGAACAGGAACAGTCCGACATCGCGGGGCTCCTGGTCATGGCCGGAGCGTTCTTCTGCCTCATTGTCGGCATGTTTATCGTCGTGCGCGGCGCTGGTCGTTTGGAGGATGCGCAGCGCGAACTCGGCGCCCGGTCGCGGCTGCTCCAGGCGACCCTGGAAAGCCTTCAGGACCCGATTTTCGTGATCGACGCCGAGGGCAGGGTCGTGGCCTGGAACGAACCATTCGTCCGCCTCGTCGGCTGGGATCCGGCCCGCCAGGCCGTGCTGACGCGCGATCAGCTGCTGTCCGAGCGTTCGCCGGCGATGCGTGCGATGCTTGAGCCGCTGAAGCTCGACGCGGCAGCGTCCGGGCGCTCGATGACAGCGCGCGTCTCCCATGATGGCCGAGACTATGAGGTCTCGCGCGGCGAGATGTCGGGCGGCGGCGCGGTGGTGCGCTGCGTCGACATCACCGAAAAGCTGCGTGACGAAATGGCTCTGCGCCAGGGCCAGAAAATGGAGGCGACCGGCCAGCTCACCGGCGGCATGGCGCACGACTTCAACAACATCCTCCAGGTCATCCAGGCAAATCTCGACCTTGTAAAGGCCACGGCGAGTGCCGATCCGGCGATGCTCCAGCGTCTCAATACTGCCAGTGCCGCGGCCGACCGGGGCGCGCGGCTTACCCGGCAACTGCTGGCTTTTGCCCGCCGCCAGCCGCTGGCGCCCCAGCCGACGAATGTCGCGCGCCTGGTGGGCGACCTCGCCGACCTGATACGGCACTCCCTGGGCGAGCGGATCACGACGGACTTGAATATCCCTGCCGAGCCGTGGAACGCCAAGATCGATCCGGGTCAGCTTGAGAACGCCATCCTCAATCTGGCGATCAACGCCCGCGACGCCATGCCGGACGGTGGCACGGTGACGGTGGAGATTTCCAACGCCACGCTCGACCGGCGTTACGCCGCCCTGCATCCCGACGTCACGCCGGGGTCCTACGTCCTGATTGCAGTGAATGATACCGGCACCGGCATGCCGCCGGAGGTCGCTGCCCAGGCATTCGATCCTTTCTTCACCACCAAGCAGGATGGCAAGGGAACGGGCCTTGGTCTCAGCATGGTGTACGGCTTCGTCCGCCAGTCCAACGGTCATATTCGCATCGACAGCGCCATCGGCCAGGGCACGAGCGTGAAGCTCTATCTGCCGCGCACCCTGGATCCAGTGGCGGAAGCGGCAACGGACACCGCCCGTATGCCGGCCGGCAGCGAGCGCGTCCTGGTCGTGGAAGACAATGACGAGGTGAGGCAGGCGGTGGTCGACATGCTCACCGGCTGGGGCTACCGCGTCGTCGCCGCCGAATCGCCCGATGCGGCGGCGGTGATCCTGGAAAGGGACCAGGCCTTCGACCTCCTGTTCACCGATGTCGTGATGCCGGGCTCGATGTCGGTGATCGAGTTGGCCGAGCTGGCGCAGCGCCTGAGGCCGCAGATTGCCGTGTTGCTGACTTCGGGCTACGCGCGCGACCTCATCCCCGTGCACGACCGCCCGGACTATCCGCTGATCGCCAAGCCCTATCGCGGTGAGGAGTTGCGGGCGAGGCTGCGCAACGTGCTGGCCGCGCGCCCGCCATCGCCACGTCCTCTCCAAGCGCCGGCCAACTCCTCGGAGGCCTCGGGCCCCACCTTGGTCGCGGGGCAGCCGCGGCGCGTGCTTCTGGTCGAGGATGAGGTCGTCCTGCGCATGTCGACGACCGACATGCTGGAACGGCTTGGCTGCTTCGTCGCCGGCGTCGGCAGCGGAGAACAGGCGCTCGAATTGCTGGCGCGTGGCGGTTCCTTCGACCTGCTTCTGACCGATCTCGGTCTGCCGGGAATGAATGGAGAGCAGTTGGCGGCTGAGGTGAGCCGGAAATACCCTAAGCTGGCGGTGGTCATCGCCAGCGGCTACGGCCGGCCGGGCGTGCAGGGGGACGGCCGGCAGTTCATCTCCAAGCCCTATTCCTCGGTCGATCTGCAGCAGGCGCTCGACCATGCGGGACGGATGGCGTCTCCTTCCTGATTTTTCGCGTACCGTGCAACCCTGGCCTTCTTCGTGGCGTTCTTGAGGCATCACTGCAGCGTCAAGATGGGGTAACGCCATGCAAACCGTACACCTGTCCAAGACGACCAATACTGTTCCGGACGAGTCCACCAAAGGGCCGCTTCACGGTGAGCTGCTCGATCTCTACGTGGCGATCCTGATCGTCGTGCCGTTGGCACTTTTCCTGAAGTCGCTGTGGGTCTGACGCGCCTTGATTTTTGCTCCGGTCGGTCCGACCCCGCCGGCAACTTCGGCGTTGCGACGTCGTTAATCGACCACCGCCAGGCGCACATCGCGCCGGTATTACAACAGGAGCTTCCATGCGCTCGATTGCTATCGCCGTCGCTTGTGCGGCCGTCGCCTTTGGCAGCCTGTCGACGATCGTCCATGCCCAGACCACCAGCCAGACCATCCAGGCCGATACCAAGACGATCTGGGAGAAGTTCAAGGGCAGTTGGACCCAGACCAAGGGCGCCGTAAAGGAGCAGTGGGGCAAGCTCACGGACGACGACCTGCTCGCCATCGAAGGTCGCCGCGACCAGCTCGTGGGCAAGATCCAGACCCGCTACGGCATTACCCGCGAGCAGGCTGAAGCCCAGGTCAGCACCTGGGAGCAGAAGCGCTATCGCAGCATGTAAGCGCGGACAGATGGAGACGGCCAGCAAACCGGCTATTCGTTCCGCGACCATTTCGGGTTGTTTTGCGGGCGATGGCTGTGGTTACGTCGACCCTGGCGCAGACCGCTGGAGCGAACGTCACGGCTACCGGGACGACGCAGTTCTGCGACGCCAAGACCGGCAAGGTCTGGACGCACGCGGAACGTCAGCCGTGACAACAGGCTCAAGCTCGCGAATCAGCCGACTACGCCGGCTGACAAGGCGTTCGATCCGCTGGCGCAGATCGCGTCGGTCAGGTCTGCGTGCGCAGCGAATACGCCTATCGCCAACCGGCCTGACACTCGGTACTTGCTCGGAGGCCGGGCCATGATGATCAGGCACAACGCCGCGGCGAGCCGCTACGAACTCGACACGCCGCACGGCCTCGCCGTCGCCGTTTATCGCGAGCAGGGCGATCGGGCGATCTTCACGCATACAGAGGTGCCGCCTGCCGACGAGGGCAAGGGTATCGGCGCTGAGCTCGTGCGCGCCGCGCTCGATGATACCCGCCGCCGCGGCTTCAAGATCGTACCGACCTGCAGCTTTGTCGTCGCTTTCGTGCGGCGTCATCCGGAATACAACGATGAGCACTGATCCTTCAGGACGCGGCGCGCACGGCAAGGAAGGCGATCAGGCATGCCGCCGCCGTCGCCACTGCGCCCCAGCCGAGGTCGACTATGCTCACCGCCAGCGGCCATCCGCGCAGCGTGGCCAGATTGGTGAGGTCGTAGGCGGCATAGACGCAAAAACCGAATAACGCGCCGTAGAGCACGGCCGACAGCCACGCGCCCGACGCGAGGCCGGGCGGCAGGGCGAACACGACGATGCCCGCGGCATGGATCAGGTAGAACAATATCGCCACCGGCCAGTTCGGCTGCTCGAGCAGAAGCTGGCCGAGGCGAGCCTTGTAGAATTCGCGGCTGACAATACCCAGCCACAGGGCATCGAGGATGGCGAGCGTCGCGAGAGCCGCGGTGTAGCCGACGAAAAGTGTCTTCATCGGCACATTTTAGCCGTGTGCTGCCAACGTGCCTATCTCGGCCCGAGGAAGAACATCCAGGCGAGACCTAGGGCCACTGCGCCGCCAAGAGACGAGATGATGAGAATGGTGATGATGCGGCCGCTAATGATGCCGCTGCGCGCCTGGTCCGGCGTGAGTTCGCGTTCCATTTCGGGGTTCCATCCATTTCGGGGTCCATTGCCGTTGTCGTTCCGGGGCCTTGAGACAACGAACGCCCTGCCACCCTGGGAGTTGCCCGCCAACACCCGGAACCGCGTCAGCGCGGCCACGTTGAGACTGCTGAAGATCGAAGGAGTCTCCGATGTTGTACTGGGCGCTGATGTTTCTCGTGATCGCCTTGCTGGCCGCGGTGTTCGGCTTCGGCGGAATTGCCTCGACGGCGACCGGCATCGCGCAGATCCTGTTCGTGATCGCGCTGGTCCTCTTCGTCGTCAGTCTGTTTGCTGGCTTCCTGAGGCGAAATCTCTAGCCGGGCTCTTTCGTCGCCTCGAAGTGAGCACGCAGCGCCTCGCGTGCCGCATTTCCGACGATGCGATCCCAGCAATTCACGATCGCAACACGAAAACCGCCCGGCGGCATCGCGTGCCGACCGGGCGGCAATTTTTCATGGAAGGTGACCTGCACGCTCGAAATGCCCGGTGTCTCGGCGATTGCCCTCCGCAGCTCTTCCGGCGGATGGCGGTAGCGCGCGCCGTGGGCGGCGAACAGCACGATGCTGTAGCCGGTGCGCCGATCTGAATCGCCGAAGCGCCATTTTCCCGTGGCGTAAAGGCCGACGAGTGCGTCGACCCAACCCTTGCCATAGAGATCAGGCCACTGGTCGGCGAAGCGCAGATGGACCTCGATGATCCGGCCGCCGATGGTCTCGAGGTTTACCATGCCGGTGTAGCCTTTGAGATGTTGCCGGCACCATGCGCCGCACCATTGCTCGACCGCTGGCACTGTCGCGTCACGAATTTCCCAATAGTCGAAGGTGCCTTCACCGCTGGCGACACCACCGGCATGGCGCCACCAGTGCGGCGCCCCGTCGACGACCGCGATGTCGCTGCTGATGTGCTCGCCCTCGAGCAGCGTCGACCACATGTGGCCGGGCCGATAGGCGTCGGCATAGTCGTCGGCCGAACCCAGGAAGCGGCTGCCCACGCCCATGCCTTTGAGATTGTAGATGGGCTTGGAGAAAACCGGATAATTCTGCGGAGCGACGCCGTGCGGAGCGCCCTTGAGCCCCTGGCTCAGCGCGACTGCGAGCTTGTCGTAGACCCAGCGATGCGCTGGATTCCACATCCACGCGTCACTGTCCTCAGTGGGAATGAAAACGTCGTCAGGGCAAGCCGCACCCTCGAAATATTGAGTGCGCCACGGGTCGATCTCGCAAATCGGCACTTGCATCTCTCGCGGACAGGAGGAGGCTGTGTAAAGTGAGTGCGCGACCGGGGTATTGCAACCGGCTATCGTCACCCTACGTTAGCGGCGGTGCGGAGGTACCGTGTCGAACCTGATAACGCGTAGCGCGCGGTCGCGCGGCTCCGATCGTGCTGAGCGCTTCCTGGGTGTACGAAGCCTGACCGAGCAGCTGGCGGCGCCGCTGTCGGCCGAGGATCAGACAGTCCAGTCTATGCCCGACGCCAGTCCCGCCAAGTGGCACTTGGCGCACACGACGTGGTTCTTCGAGACCTTCGTGTTGCGGCCCCACGCCCGCAAGTACCGCGTGTTCGACCCGACCTACGAATATCTCTTCAACTCCTACTATGAGGCCGTCGGCCCGCGCCATCCGCGGCCGCAGCGCGGAATGATCACCCGGCCCGGTGTCACAGAGATCCTGGCCTATCGTCGGCACGTCACCGATGCCATGGCCGAACTCCTGGACAGCGGCAACAACGAGATCGAGCCCCTTGTCGAGCTCGGCCTTCATCACGAACAGCAGCACCAGGAATTGCTGTTGATGGATGCCAAGCATCTGCTTGCCCAGAACCCGCTCAAGCCCGCCTATCAGGCGGCCGCTGCCGTGCCGGCGATCGAGGCGGCGCCGCTGGCCTGGCGTGAGTTCGAGGGCGGTCTCGTCGAAATCGGCCATGCCGACGGGAACTTCGCCTTCGACAACGAAGGCCCCCGTCATCGGACCTGGCTGGAGCCGTTCGCGCTTGCGACGCGGCCGTCCAGCTGCGCCGAATATCTCGCCTTCATGGACGACGACGGCTACCGCCGGCCCGAGTTCTGGCTGTCCGCCGGATGGGACTGCGTAACTCAGCGCGGCTGGGACGCGCCGCTCTACTGGGAGAAGAAGGACGGGCGCTGGCTCGTCTTCACGCTTTCGGGCCTCCACGCGCTGCAGCCGGCGGAGCCGGTGTGCCACGTCAGCGCCTTCGAGGCTGCGGCTTTCGCCAAATGGGCCAAAAAGCGTCTGCCGCGCGAGCAGGAGTGGGAAACAGGCGCCGATGCGGTGCAGGACGTCGGCCGGGTGTGGGAATGGACCGCCAGTCCCTACGTCGCCTATCCCGGCTATCGCGAGCCGGCGGGTGCGATCGGCGAATACAACGGAAAGTTCATGGCCAACCAGATGGTGTTGCGCGGCGGCTGCGCCTTCACGCCGCCGGGGCACGTGCGTACGACGTATCGCAACTTTTTTCCGCCCGACGCGCGTTGGATGTTCGGCGGCATTCGCCTCGCGGAGGATCTTCGATGAACGGTTCGGTTCTCGCCCTCGATCGCGCCGAGCTCGGCGACCGTGAAGAGTTCAGGGCGGCGGTGCTGGCGGGACTTGCGCGAGCGCCTCGCGCCATCCCCGCCAAGTTCCTCTATGACGCGCGCGGGTCGGCGCTGTTCGACCAGATCTGCGAACTGCCGGAATATTACCTAACGCGCACCGAAACCGGCATCCTGCGCAAGTGTGCCGCCGAGCTTGCGGTACTGGCCGGCCCCGGCTGCGCGCTGGTCGAGTTTGGCAGCGGCTCGAGCGTGAAGTCTCGCCTGCTGCTCGAGGCACTGCGCGATCTTTCGGCCTATGTGCCGATCGACATCTCGCGTGAGCATCTGGACGCCACGGCGGCCAGGCTGCGCCGCGACTACCCTAGCCTGAACGTCCAGCCAGTTTGCGCCGACTATATGGCGCTCACTGCGCTGCCGGGCGAAACGAATGGCGCGCCGCGGCTCGGCTTCTTCCCGGGCTCTACCATCGGCAATCTTGAACCCGCCGAGGCAACGGCCTTCCTGCGCCGCGCCCGTTTGCTCCTTGGGCCGACCGGCGCGTTGGTGATGGGCGTCGATCTCAAGAAGGATCCGCGCCGCCTGCACGACGCCTACAACGATTCCGCCGGTGTCACCGCAGAGTTCACACTTAATCTGCTGCGCCGCATGAACCGCGAACTCGACGCCAATTTCGACCTGGCGGCCTTTGCCCACGAGGCCTTCTACAACTCAGCCGATGGCCGCATCGAGATCTACTTCAGGAGCCTGCGGCCGCAGACCGTGACCGTCGCCGGCCGCAGCTTCACCTTCTCGGAAGGCGAGCGCGTGCACACGGAGTATTCCTACAAATACGACGACGCCGGCATTGCGGCGCTGGCGCACAGCGCCGGCTTCTCAATCGACCGCACCTGGACCGATCCGGGCAGGTTGTTTGCCGTCATTTACCTGGAAGCTGCCCCCTGAATCAGGCAGCCCGCCCCCAAGTTTCCTTGGGGACGGGCTATAGGTCGGATGGGGAGAGTGGCATCGCTGAGCGGGGGCAGGGCGATACCGATAACCCGACCAATATATTTCAAACGATCCCGGCCAAAAAAAGTTGCCCGGCTTGCTCAAGATTCTTTTCCAGAGGCTAAGTGCCTGATTCGGCAAACTCTTGCGCCTCGAGCTTGACGCTGAGCTCGCGATGGAGAACATCGTCCCGCACTTTCGGCAACATTTTGCGCAGCATCTCGGCATGCGGTTGGCCGGCATTCTCGGCCTCGGCCAGCGCCTTCAGAAAGGCGGCGATCTCCGCTTTGGTGGCGAAGCCCATATAGGCGTCGTCGGCCTCGTGAGCGAGGCAGGCAGGAGACTCGTCTCGGGTTCATCTTGGGTTCGTCCGTCACGCCGGGTGCCACCAGCGGCCCGCCAGCACCACGCCGGCCGAAAGCAGCCGCTTGTCGCCCATCATGCGCTCGCCGATTGAATCGGCATAGTCGAACCTGCCGCTCACCTGGTCGATCACCGTGGCCTCGCCGACGCTGCCGACCTTGAGGGTGCCGAGGTCGGGCCGCTTGATGGCGGTAGCGGCGTTCACGGTGGCGAGTTTGATCACGGTCGGCAGGTCGACGCCCAGGCACAGGAACTTCGACATGGTGGTGAGCAGGTCGAAGGCCGGACCCTCGATCGAGATGACATGCACGTCCGAGGAGATCACGTCCGGCAGGAAGCCTGCCGCCAGCATGCCGCGCGTCGTGCCGAAGCCGAACGAGCCGCCGCCATGGCCGATGTCGAAGATCACGCCGCGGGCACGGGCCGCCAGGATCTCCTCGCGCACTTGGCCGTCGGCACGCACCGGCGCGTTGGGGAAGGGACGGAAACAATGGGTGAGGATATCGCCCGGCCGCAGCCGGTCGACGACTTCGCGGCGCGACGGCGGCGGGGCGTCGAGATGCGCCATTACCGGCAGGCCGGTCTCCTCGGCGACGTCGAGCGCGATATCGAGCGGCATCAGACCCGAATCGCCACTTGCCGAGCGGCCGACCCGCACCTTGATGCCCAGCACCATGTCCTTGTGCTCGCGCGCGACCCTTACCGCCTCGCGCGGATCGATCAGGCGCATGTCGGCGTTCTCACCCACCATCACCGTCTTGGAGAAGGCGAAGATGCCGGGGAAGGAGATGTTGAGGTAGGGCAGAATGCGGACCGGCGAGGGTTCGATCACGTGCTTGCGGAAGCCGTGGAAGTTTCCCGGTCCGGCGCTGCCGGCATCGACGAAGGTGGTGACGCCGCCGGTTCTGGCCAGAAGCTCGGCCTCGACGCCGAGCGAGGTGCCGCCCCAGTAGACGTGGGTGTGCAGGTCGATGAGGCCGGGCGAAACGATCTTTCCTTCTACGTCCCGCACATCCTTGCCCGACAGGTTCTCGCCCATCGCCGCGACCTTGCCGCCCGCAAAGGCGATATCCGTTACCTTGTCGAGCGCCTGCGACGGATCGACGACCCTGCCGCCTTTCAATACCAGATCGTTCATCGGCTTCCTTTGGACAAAGCGTGGCGGGCTTTATCGCATCCTGCCCATGGCCTTCGCCAGCACCCCGGCACGCGGCAGACTAACGCTTTCCAGCCCCAGCCAGTCCGCCATCAATCGCAGTTCCTCGCGCAACGGGCCGGCGACCTCCCTGGCATCGTGGCCGGGCTCGAGATGCACGGCAGGGACCAAAAGCCTGGCGTTGGCGCGGTCGGCCTTGAGATCGATTCGCGCCACCAGCCGGTCACCCAGCAGGAAGGGCAGCACGTAGTAGCCGTGCTTGCGTTTTGCCAGGGGCGTGTAGATCTCGATGCGATAGAAGAAATCGAAGATGCGGTGCGTGCGATCGCGCTCCCAGATCAGGGGATCGAACGGCGCCAGCAACGCGCGGGCCTCGACCTTGCGCGGCTGGCGCGCGGCAGGGTCGAGATAGGCCGGCTTGTTCCAGCCCTCGACCGTGACCGGCACCAGATCGCCTGCCTCGACTGAGTTCGGCGAGCCGCGCCTTGGTATCGGCGACGCCGAGGCGAAAATAGTCACGCAGATCGAACTCCGTGGCGACGCCCAGCGCTCGCGCCGACCGGCGCAGCAGCTCGCGCTGCGCTTCCTCGGCCGACGGTGTCGGCAGTGCCTGTACGGCCGCGGGCAGCACACGCTCGCTCAGATCGTAGACCCGCTCGAAGGTGCCGCGCCGTGTCGCTGTGGTGACCAGCCCGGCAAAGAACAGCCATTCGGCGGCGAGCTTGCCGTCGTTCCAGCCCCACCAGGCGCCACGGCGTTCGCCGCCGTTGGACAGTTCGGAGGCGGCCAGCGGGCCGCGGTCGGCGATCTCGCGCAGCACCTCGTCGATGTACTTGGCCTTGTCGCGGCGGAAGACGTGCAGCTTGCCCTTGCCATTGCCCACGTTCTCGGCGGCGCGCTGCATTTGCCAGCGGAAGAGGGGATGTGCCGGGAGCGGCAGCAGCGAGGCCTCGTGCGCCCAGATATTCGAATAACCCGCGCTTGCTCTTGCGGCCCCAGGCAAGCGCGTCGAGGTGGTCGCTGTCGTAGTTTCCCAGCCGCGAGAACAGGGGCAGATAATGCGCGCGTGTCAGGACATTGACGGAATCGATCTGCAGCAGGCCAAGGCGATCGATGGTGCGCTTGACGTGGCCGGCATTGGTCGTGCCGTCAGGCCGCGGGATGCCAAAGCCCTGGGCGGCGAGCGCGATGCGACGGGCAGCGGCGGCGGAAAATCTGACGCGGAGTCATCTCACAGAAACGCGGCCTCCGCCCGCTGTGCCATCGCCAGCAGCGGCCGGTCATGCAACCGCGGCGCCACGATCTGCAGTCCGACCGGCAGCCCGCCCCGACCCGTGCCGCAGGGCACGGAGATTCCCGGCACCAAGGCGAGATTGAAAAGCGGCGTGAAGGCAGCATGGCCGCGCGGGCCGACTTCCTTGTTCTCGATTAGCTTGGGAAAAACCTGCTCGACCGGCCAGGAGACGCAGGCCGTGGTCGGCGTCAGGAGATAGTCGTATTCGGTGAAGAACTGCGCCACTGAGCGGGCGCAGGCGTCCGCGAAGCGGAAGGCCGCCACCACGTCGGTGCCGGGCACGGTGCGTCCGCGCTCGATCAGGCCCGCGACGTTGTCGCCAAAGAGATTCCTGTCCTCGGCGTGGCGCTCACCATAGAGCAGCGCGCTCGCCGCGGCGTTCACGGCGGTGAAAGCGGTCTCCGTCGTGTTCTCGGGCCAGGACACGTCGGCTTCCTCAATGCGCCAGCCTGCGGCTCGCAGCTTGGCGACGGCCGCGTCGAAGGCCGCCATGACATCGGCGTCGACGGCGACATCGAGGCCGAGGCGCGGGCTCACCGCGATGCGCGGATTGGACGGCGGCGGCAGGTCGAGCAGCGCGACCGAATGGGGATCGCGGGGATCGGGGCCGGCCATGACCTCGAACGCAACTTTGGCGTCGGCGACGCTGCGACCCATCGGCGCCACCACGCCGTAGAGCGGCCCGTAGGCGCCGCCGAACCCGAAGGGCGTGGGGATCGCGCCGGCCGACGTTTTCAGACCTACGACGCCGCAATGCGACGCGGGCCGCCGCCCCGAGCCGCCGCCGTCTGTGCCGAGGGCGATCGGCGTGAAGCCTGCAGCAAGCGCTGCCGCTGCGCCGCCCGAAGAGCCGCCTGGCGTCATGGCGAGATTCATCGGATGACGGGAGGGGCCATACACCTTGTTCTCAGTGTGGCCCTTGGCGGCCATCTCGGGCGTGTTGGTCATGCCGAGGAAGATGCCGCCCGCATTCTTCAAGCGCTCGACCGCGACAGCATCGCGCGGCGGCTTGAAATCCTTCCAGAGCAGCGAACCGTTGGTGACTCGCCGGCCCGCCACCCAGGTCGTGTCCTTGACGGTATACGGCACGCCCAGGATCGGCCCGTCGAAACCCTGTTTGCGCCGGGCATCGACGGCATCGGCGGTGGCACGCGCCTCGGCGGGGTCGAAGTCGACGATGGCGGTGAGTTGCCGGTTGCGTGCCTCGACCCGCGCGATGGCCGCTTCGGCTATGTCACGCGCCGCGGTCTTGCCTGTGCGCACCGCTGCGGCGATGGCGGCGGCACCCTGGTCCAGCAACTCGGTCATGTCGTTATCCCCCGTTGCGCTCTTCTTAGCATGATACGGTGCGCCGCCATGCCGTTGGAGAGCGACCTCTATGCGCCGGTCAAGGCGCTGCTCGAAGGACAGGGATACGTCGTGAAGGGCGAGGTGCGCGGCTGCGACGTGGTGGCCGTGCGCGGCAGCGAGCCACCGGTCATCGTTGAGCTGAAGCGCACCTTCGGGCTGGGGCTGGTCCTGCAGGGCGTCGACCGGCTGGCGCTGTGCGATGTCGTCTATCTCGCGATCGGGCAGTGGCCCAAGCGGATGAGGAACGTGAAGAAGCTCTGCCGGCGGTTGGGGCTCGGCCTCATGGTGGTGGCCGGCAACCGCGCTGATATCCTGCTCGATCCAGGTCCTTACAAGCCGCGCCGGAACAGGCGCAAGGTGGGCCGCCTGCTGGGCGAGCATGCGCGTCGCGTCGGCGATCCTAACCGCGGCGGCTCCTCGACCAAGGTGCCGATGATGACGGCCTACCGCCAGGAGGCATTGCGCTGCGCCGAGCTCCTGGCCAACAACGGGCCGATGAAACTGGGGGCGATGCGGGCGGCGGCCGACGTGCCCAACGCCGCCAAGATCCTGCAGCACGACGTCTATGGCTGGTTCGAGCGGGTCGAACGCGGTGTCTATACGATCAGCCCCGCCGGCCGGCGCGGGCTGGAGACGTTCGCACCCTAGACATCCGCCTTCCATGCGCGGCTGCAACCAATTGTCGGATCGTGCATTATCCTCGACCCATGCGCACGCTCGAGATCGTTCACCGCACGCACTATGAGTATTCGGCCCCGGTGACCTTGGGCGAGCATCGCCTGATGTTCCGGCCGCGCGACAGCCACGATCTCCGCCTTCTGCATACCGGGCTGACGATAGAGCCGGCCGCCCAGGTTCGCTGGATCCACGATCCCTTCGGCAATTCGATCGCCATCGCAGCGTTCGAAGGAACGACCCGGACTCTCGAACTGGTGAGCACCATCCAGGTCGAGCATTTCGGGGTACCGCCCGAGGTGCCGACGATCGAGGAATATGCCCGCAAGCTGCCCTTCAGCTACATCACCGAAGAGGCGCCTGATCTAGCGCGCTACGTCGAGCGTCACTATCCCGATCCTAACTCGGCCGTCAGCAACTGGGCGCGGCAGTACCTGGAAGGCGAGGGCGGCAGCGACACCTTCGCCACGCTCTCGCGCATGTGCAGGGGCACGCAGGAGACGCTGAGCTATGCCATGCGCTTCGAGATCGGCACGCAGGCGCCGGCGGTCACGCTCGAGACCGGCGGTGGCACCTGCCGCGACTACGCGCTCCTGATGATGGAAGGTGCGCGTACACTGGGTCTGGCGGCGCGCTTCGTCACCGGATACCTCTACGATCCCATGCTCGACAGCGCGCCCGGCGAGGCGGCGGCTCCGGCCTTTCCCCATGCCTGGATGGAGGTCTATTTGCCGGGCGCGGGCTGGGTCGAGTTCGACCCGACCAACGGCATCATCGGCACGGAACGGCTGATCCGCGTCGCGGTGGGCCGTGATCCCGAACAGGCCATGCCGATCAAGGGCACCTTCACCGGCGCCGCCAACGTCGCCGTGAATACCGTCGTTGATGTCCAGGTGCACACTCTGCCCCTCCAGGGGCACACCGTGCCCGATGTCGAACCGACGGCGACGGCCGCGCCAGCCGAGGCCGTTGTGGTTCGACCTGCCGCCGCCCCCGCGCTTCCTTGACAAGGTTGGTCTTTCCGGGAAGTAGGATGCCCCGATCCGAACCCGAAACGCGACGCTCCGAACCAAACGAGCAAGCCCGGAAAGGACAGTTGACCTAATCATGCTGCGCCGCCTGTTCCAGCACGCGCCTGCGCCGACGCGGCCGGCCGAAGTCCCGGCCGGCGTGGCGGTCTATGCCGTGGGCGACATCCATGGCCGGCTCGACCTGCTCGAGGATCTTCTGCGCCGCATTAGGGAGGATGCCGACCGTCATCCTGATGACGTCGAACGCCGCCTCATTTTCCTTGGCGACTACATCGATCGCGGGCCGGCGAGCCGTGGCGTCGTCGACCGGTTGCTGCAGGATCCGCTGCCGGGTCTTGTGACCGTTTATCTGCTGGGCAACCACGAAGAGGCGCTGCTCGACTTCGTTGCCGGCCGCAGCGACGGTCTTGGCTGGCTGTCCTACGGTGGCCTGGAGACCCTGGTATCCTACGACGTGCCGCTGCGCAGCCTGCCCAATACGGCCGAGGCGACGGCCGAGTTGCGCCAGGCAGTGGCCGAGCTGGTGCCTCGGGCTCATATCGATTTCTTCCGCGGCTGCGTGCTCAGCCACGGCGTCGGCGACTATCTTTTCGTTCATGCCGGGGTGCGACCTGGCGTGGCGATGGAAAAGCAGAATCCGACCGACCTCCTGTGGATTCGCGACGACTTCCTACGCAGCCGGACGCCGCTTCCCGGTCGGGTGGTGGTGCATGGCCACACGATCTGCGACATGCCGCAGGATCTCGGCGTGCGGATCAATGTCGATACGGGTGCCTTCGTCAGTGGCCGGCTGACCTGCCTGGCGTTGCGCGGCGCCTCGCGGCGCTTCCTGACGACCCTGGATCATCCCTGGTCCTCAGGCCCGGGCGCGGCGCACGCACGCGAGTTCACGCAAACGTAAGCGGTTTGTGCGTGCCTGCCGTGCGAGGATTGGTAGTCCTGCAGGGAGAAAACCGCCATGACGCCCATCCGTTTCCTGACCGGCCTCACGGCCCTTGTGATGGCCTTCGGCGCTGCGACTGCCGCCCAGGCCCAGAGTCCACCGACCCGCGTCCGCGGCACGATTTCCGCCATCGACGGCAAGACCGCGACCATCGCCACGCGCGAAGGCGCGAGCGTCAAGGTCAACCTGGCGGACAACTGGAGCGTGATCCTGGTCTCGCCGGTCGCCGCTTCGGAGATCAAGGAGAACAGCTTTGTCGGCATCGCCTCGATGAAGGGTCCCGACGGAACGCTGAGCGCCCTTGAAGTACTTGTCTTCCCCGAGGCCGCCCGCGGCAGCAACGAAGGCCACTATCCGTGGGACCTGCAGCCGGAAAGCATGATGACCAACGCCACGGTGGCGACAGTCGCCAGCGCGAGCGACGGCCAGACGCTCAACCTGAAATACAAGGACGGCACGCAGACCATCAAGGTCAAGCCCGGGACGCCGATCGTCACCTTCGCGCCGGGCGACAAAGCCGACGCCAAGGTGGGTGCCAAGGTGTTCTTCGGTGCCACCAAGAGTGCCGATGGCAGCCTCACCGCCACCCGCATGCTGGTCGGCAAGGACGGGCTGATGCCGCCGATGTAGAACGAGCGATGTCGAGTGG
>CAWJJJ010000026.1:0-159118 GCA_963843185.1 uncultured Alphaproteobacteria bacterium | reverse complement strand
TCCGCCGATCGAAGCGCAGAGATCATAAGAGCGCGCCTCGCGCAACAGGGCAATCCCCCGAACATCCGGTTCGTACAGAATCAGCAGAACCAGAGGGGATCCGATCCCGGGCATCCTCAATATAATCAGGGGACGGTTCGTCATGCTGGTATCGGCCGACGATGTGATGCTGCCGCATATGGTTGAACGGCTGACACAGACGTGGCTGCAGGAGAAGGTCTCCCTGGTGACGGCAAACGTCCTCTACATCGATGAAAAGTTAAACTCCCTCGGCCGTACATCACGCACGTTGGCTTGGCCCGCAGACGACAGCTTCGAGACGCTCGCGAGAGACGGCAGCAATGCGTGCTGCTTTGGCGCGGCAATGGGCTTCGATCATGCCATTATCGAAACGTTTGGCTGGCCTCCTACCGACTTCTTCGAGTGTGGCGACATCGTCCTTCCCTTTTATGCCTATTTGCTTGACGGCGCCCGCTTCATCCACGAACCGCTGCTCAAGTATCGCGTACACTCCCGCAACAGCTCCCTAAGCTTGCTGGCGGAAAAGACAGCCGGCGAGGCGCAGCTATTGGCAACCGATCGGAGCCTCACAATTCATCTCAAGCACGCCATCTTTTTCGATGAGGAGCTTGATCGGCTGCGCAGCGAGTCTCCGCAGAGGTACGCCGCCGTCGCCAACAGAATCAAACCGTTGGTCGGGGTTCAAATAACCGAGATGTCGAGGAAGCTGGTCAAAAACCGCAGGGAATTACACCAGTTGGACAAGCGGAAAAACAACTTGCACTACTGACGCTCGTCGCCTCAAGCCACCGCGTGAACGCAGTCCGCAATGCGCCTGATGGAGTTCGAGATTCAAGATCCCGGTAGAAAGGCAACCCAATCGTGGAGCGCGCCAAGGTTTCAGTGACCGGCAGCGACGTCCGCGCCATATGCCGAGTAGCCGGATGGTCATGGGCGCCATTTGCCCACCACCGCCTAGTCGCTATTTGCGCTTCGCTAACGCCCGTTCAACCCGGGTTGCACCAGCATCGGCGATGTCGATAATGCAGGTGGATGCGATCCATTCGGTGCCGAACCCAGTTTGGAGCCGAACACGATTCAAGCCTGAGAAAGCATGCCATACGCCTCAGCGACGGCCACCCATTCGGCTCGCGCCTCGTCCCATTCGTCAAGTGCGGCGAGGCCAACAGCCGCGTGATATTCGCTGAGCTTGGCGTTGGTGGCCGAAACTCCTCGATTCGCGCGATGAATAGAAGCCAAAATTCGAGCGAGTCCGCAAATCCCTGATCAGGTCAATGTCGTGGCTCACTACGCAGCCGCCTTCGCCAACGCCAAGGACTTTCGTGGCATGGAGGCTCAATACGGAAGGTGCCCGCCCGGAACGAGCGAATCGAATCCCGCTGCCGCATCGACGACGACAGCCAGGCCGGTCCGCTCCTCTGAACCGGTCCCAGAGCGGCAACATCGATTGGCCGACCGAAAGGCGCCACCGGCATCACCGCGCTGACCGTCCGGGCGCGCGCGCGAGTTCTTCAGACGAGAGTTCGGGGTCGAGCGCCCAGGTTGCCGCGTCGACGTCCACGAAATATGGCACCAGACCGGCCTGCGTCACCGCATGCGGCGTAGCCGCGAAGGTCCAGGCTGGAATGGCGCACAGCGAGCCGGGCTTGAGTTGCTGGGCCACGAGTGACTAATGCAAGCCCAAGCGTGGCGTTGGCAACGGTGACGACACCCTTCCTCCGGTACCCCAAAGATAGCAGCGAGCCGCGCTTCAAGCGATTGAACCAGGGGCCCAAAATTGCTGTAAATCCGCGATCCATCGATTTGCCGCATGTACGGCGCGATACGCTCCGTGACGGGAAGCTTTGGTCGCATGACCGGAATAGTCTGCAAAGGAAATCCCCTAGTCGCTCGATTTTTTACCAATCATCCTACTAATCATGTTGTCAGATACTTGCAAGCGCTACCAAGAGGCCATTGCAGTCGTCGCCGGTTACGACCCTACTCTGCAGCGTGGCGCGCCCAGGCCCATCAAGTGAGACTGCGCATGGCCAGGAGCCGCTGCAGGTACTTGGCGTACTCGCTTTGCCTGAAGGGCTCGATCAGACGCGCAAGGCCCGCATCGTCGATATAGCCCTTGCGCCAGGCGACTTCTTCAGGGCTGCCAATCTGCAAGCCTTGGCGGTCCTCGACCGTCTCGACGAATTGCGCCGCGCGCAAGAGGCTCGACGGTGTGCCGGTGTCGAGCCAAGCATAGCCACGGCCCAACCTCTCCACCGTCAGCCGGCCCTGCTTGAGGTAGTGCGCGTTGACGTCGCTGATTTCAAGCTCGCCGCGCGCCGAGCGCGGTAATCTGCGCGGCGATGTCGCAAACATCCGCATCGTAGAAGTACAGTCCCGTCACCGCCCAGTTCGACCGCGGCTGCTGAGGCTTCTCGACGATGCTGATCGGCCGGCCGGTCGCATCGAACTCGACCACGCCATAAGCCGCGGGATCACTCACCCAGTAGGCGTAGATCACTGCGCCACTGCCCCGGGCGCCGCCCTCGGCCATTGCCCGCAGCGCATTGCCGTAAAAGAGATTGTCGCCCAGGATCAGGCCGACGCGGTCGCGGCCGATGAACTCGCGACCGATCAGGAACACCTCGGCGATGCCGCCGGGCGTGGCTTGCACGACATAACGGATGTGGACGCCCCATTGGCGACCATCGGCGAGCAGGCGGCGGTATGACTCCTCGTCGTGCGGATTGACGACCACAAGGATGTCGCGGCAGCCCGCCAGCATTAGCGTGCTGAGCGGGTAATAGACCATGGGCTTGTTGTAGACGGGCAGGAGCTGCTTGTTGGCGGCCCGCGTCATCGGGTAAAGCCATGTCCCCTTGCCGCCAGACAGAATGATGCCCTTCATGCGAGTTTAATAAATCGCACCGATGCAGGGCCCGCAACAACTATTCGAGCGCCCCGACCTGCTCGGCATCGCCCAGCCCATGATCGAGCACCCGCCGATCTTCACCGTCGTCAGATAAATTGATACGGCGCCGGTTGTTGTAGTGATCGACGAAGGCATCGATCTGGATCTCGAGATCGCCGAGCAGATAGTAGTTTTCGAGCAGGATGTGGTTCTTCATCGTCTGGTGCCAGCGCTCGATCTTGCTCTGGGTCTGGGGACGGAAGGGACCGCCACGAATGTGCCTGATGCCGCGGTCGACGAGCCATTGCGCCAGATCGCCGGCGATGTAACTGGCCCCGTTGTCACTCAACAGCCGTGGCCGATGTGCGACCTGGGCGTTCTCGCAGCCTGATGCCTCGAGCCCCAGGTCCAGTGTGTCCGTCACATCCTCGGCTTTCATCGTCGTGCACAGCTTCCAGGCGATGATGTAACGCGAGAAGTCGTCGAGGATGGTCGACAGGTAGAACCAGCCCCAGCCGATCACCTTGAGATAGGTGAAGTCGGTTTGCCACAGCTGGTTCGGCGCCGTCGTCTTGTCCTTGAACTCATCGGCGGCTTTCACGACGATGAAGGCCGGGCTCGTGATCAGGTCGTGCGCCTTGAGCAGCCGATAAACCGATGCCTCCGACACAAAGTACTTATTCACATCGGTGAACCGCGTCGCCACTTCCCGCGGCGACAGTTCCGGCTCGTCCAGGGCCAATTCGACGATCTGCTCCCGAACGTCCTCCGGGATCCGGTTCCACACCCGCTTGGGCCTGGACGGCTTGCCTTCCAGTGGCGCATCCAGCGGGTGAAGGTGAATCCGATGTTCTCCGGCCCGATTTCGACCGCCGCCTCAAGCTGGAGTTCCACGGTTCGAGCGTCACCTCCGATGCAGGCTTGCTGGCCTATCGCGAACTCGATGACGCGCTCGCTGCGGTCCATCGTGCTCGATATGGATGCGAGTGTCAGCCCGACGCATGGTGAGCAGGAAGGCACCGCCTACAACGGCCACTTCGCCTGTACCTGTTACCATCCGCTGTTCGTGTTCAACCAGTTCGATCTGGAACGGTGCGCGCTGCGTCCGGGCAACGTCCATTCGGCGGACGGCTGGAAGGACGTGCTCGAACCGGTCGTGGCCCGCTACCGGGATAGTGACGTGCGCCGCTACTTTCGCGCCGATGCCGCCTTTGCCAACCCCGAGGTCTACGAGTTCCTGGAGGCCGAAGGTTACAAGATCCGCCGGCGAACCGTATCCTGCAGGAGCGCATCGGTGACCTTCTCAAGCGCCCTGTTGGCCGGCCTCCGCTCACGGTGCGGCGCTCCTACGCCAGCTTCAGCTAACAGGCGGCAAGCTGGACGATGCCGCGCCGCGTCGTGGCCAAGGTCGAGTGGCACCCGGGCGAGCTTTATCCCCGCGTCGGCTTCATCGTCACCAACCTGTCACGCCTTTCCGAGCGGGTTGTTGCCTTCTACAACAAGCGCGGGACGTGCGAGCAATGGATCAAAGAAGGCAAGAACGCGATCAAGTGGACGCGTCTGTCATGCTGCTCGTTTGCCGCCAGCGCGGTGCGTCTTCAGTTGCACGCGCTGGCCTACAACCTCGCCAACTTCATGCGGACGCTGGCCTTGCCCGAGGCGGTCGCGCAGTGGTCGCTGACAAGCTCGCGGGAGAAGCTCGTGAAGATCGGTGCCAAGGTCGTACGCCACGCCCGTTACGCCATCTTCCAGATGGCCGAGGTCGCAGTGCCGAAGGAACTGTTCGAGAAAATCCTGCGACTGATCGACGGACTGCGACCTCGACCGGCTCCGGCGTAGGGCTCGGACGATCGGATCCGTCATCACCACGCGAGTAGTGTGTCTGAATGGCGAGGAAAAGAGCCGAATTGGTGGATCAAAGGTTGTTCTGGACGTTGAGCGCGGCGGAAGCGCCGGGAAAACTGTGCCGGTCGCTCATAGCTTCCTCGGAACCCGGCAGAATGATAGCATTTGCACCTTTGCAAGGGTCCATATGGGGAATGTCGGTTTGGAGAAGTCCCAGATGGGCCGCATCATTGATGCCCTGATCCGAGGCCGTCGGACGCCTGCTGCTGTTGCGCCAATAGCTGCCACGCCGGCGGAAGTCGCCGCCCGCTACTTGCGTGACGCACCGAGCGGCCGGCGCGGCGTCAACCTTGGCTGCGGCCGTGCGACTTTCAGCGATCTTCTTAACATCGACAGTCAGCACCCCGACTTGGTCGACATTGTCTGGGATCTGACGAAGAGCCTTCCGTTCCTGCCTTCGAACCAGTTCGATGCTATAATCTCTGAGCATTTCTTCGAACACATCCCCCGGCGCGCCGCGTCAGACCTGATTGGGGAGTGCTTCCGATCGCTACGAGGCGGCGGCACGATCCGAATTGCGATGCCGTGCTTGGACGGCCTGATCGAGAAGTATCGGGGCGGAGCACATTTCACTGATCAAGCCCAGGACACCGGAGAGTTCGGCGCGGCCAACGGGCCCTTGCACTGCACGCGCGGCGAATGGCTCAACGTCGCGATGCGATCGTGGAACCATACTTACATCTACAATTTCGAAGACCTTGCGGTGCTGCTGGGAAATATCGGCTTCAGCGATGTCCGCCGCGAGACTCACGGTCATTCCGGGATAGGCATGCTAGTTGGCCGGGAGACCAGGCCTCCTGAAGAATCCGACCTTATCGCCGAGGCCACAAAGCGCGGCTAGAGCGTGATGAGTTAAATCTGAGTTGGTTTGGGATTCCCAGGGAGGTCATCTTCTGATTTAAGATGCTGGCTGGGTAGGAGGCCAGCATCGATGGCAGGACCCTATTCCTCGGATCTTCGCGAGCGGGTGGTTGAGGCGGTCGAGCGGGAGGGCTTGTCTCGGCGACAGGCGGCGGCGCGCTTTGGCGTCGGCATCAAGACGGCGATCGACTGGGTCCGGCGGTTCCGGGAGACCGGCAGCGTGGCGGCCCTGCCGATGGGTGGGCAGCGGCCGAAGAAGATTGCCGGTGAGTATCGTGATTGGTTGGTGCGGCGATGCCGGGCCGGCGACTTCACCCTGCGCAGCCTGGTCGCCGAGCTGGGCGATCGAGGGCTGCAGGTCGACTATCATACGATGTGGACGTTCGTGCACGCCGAGGGGCTCAGTCATAAAAAAAGACGCTGATCGCCAGCGAGCGTGATCAGCCCGACGTCGCCTGGCGCCGCGCCCAGTGGAAAGCCTATCAGGACCGCATCGATCCCGCCCGGTTGGTGTTCATCGACGAGACCTGGACCAAGACCAATATGGCGACGTTGTTCGGGTGGGCGCCCCGCGGCCAGCGCCTCGCGGCCATGGTGCCCCATCGTCCCCTCCCTCGCCGCTCTGCGGCATGACCGCTTCACCGCACCATGGCTCATCGACGGCCCAATCAACGGCCACAGCCTCCTGACCTACATCGACCAGGTCCTCACCCCGACCCTCCAGCCGGGCGACATCTCGTCATGGACAATCTGGGTTCGCACAAGGGCAAAGCCGTACGGCGCGCACTTCGCGCCGTCGGCGCAAAGCTCTTCTTCCTGCCCAAATACTTGCCCGATCTGAACCCCATCGAGATGTTCTTCGCCAAACTCAAGCACCATCGGTTTTTCTCTCGTCGATCTCGACGCTCGCGATGGCCGCCGGGATCACCGTTCATCCGAATGAGGCGTGGATAAAGCAGATCGCCCGCAACGCGACCATGGACGATTGTGGCGCGTTGCGGGATTGTCGATATCTCCTGCACGATCGCGACGCTAAGTTCACACGATCGTTCCGGGCCATCCTTGTGTCAGGCCGGGTTGAACCGCTCGCGCTGCCTGCGCGCAGTCCGAACCTGAATGCCTACGCGGAGCGCTGGGTGAGGTCGGTCAAGGAGGAGTGCCTATCGAAGGTGATCCTGTTCGGCGAGCGCTCCTTGCGGCAGGCGCTGAACAACTATGTCGACCATTTCCATGCCGAGCGAAATCACCAGGGGAAGGGCAACATCCTGCTGTTTCCTCGGAACACGGACCGCCACCGCGAGCTGCCGGTGCAGTGTCGCGAGAGATTGGGCGGACTTCTGCGCTACTATCATCGTGAGGCGGCGTAATGGCCCAACGGCCGGACCAATTCTTTGACCATACGAGGTCCCGCAGATCAACGAAGGTAGCCTTTGGGCCGACAAGCCGACCAAGCAGGATCAGCGACTGAACCGCCGTTATCGGTTCTGGGGCTGGATCGGACTCGTCCTGATCGTGTTGGGGACGCTCGCACAAATTGTCGGCACACTTTTATCTCGTCCGATGGATTGATAGGATTGGCTCACAGACGCCGCTGCTTTCTATCGCCGGCCGAAGCTCTAGTTTCGGACCGGCCTGCCGCACGAAAATCGAGCGCGAATGCGGGTTTATGTGCAAGGCTCCCGGGAGCCTAGAACTTCCTCTTGCCCGGGTCGCCCTTGCCGGGCGTGCGCATACACTCGATCATTTCGTGTCCGATTTCCACCTCTGCGTGTCCGAAAATCGGCCCGATCCGGTGTCCGACGATCTCGATAAAACGTTGATTTTGCTAGGCTTCTAAAGCGACACGACGGACTTAAAATCCCGAGGCCCGAGAGGGCCGTGCTGGTTCGAGTCCAGCAGCGGGCACCATGAAGAGCCATCTTGACCAGTGAAACGAGCCGGCGCCCGGCTATTTGCATCCCTTCCATTTGCGTACATGCTTGGCAAGACAACGGCGGGAAGGAACAGCGCATGAAGTTCGGCATCTTCTATGAGCTGCAGCTGCCGCGCCCCTGGAAAGAGGGCGACGAGCACAGACTCTACCAGAATGCGCTGAGCCAACTCGAGCTGGCCGACAGGCTGGGCTACGACTACGCCTGGGAGGTCGAGCACCATTTCCTCGAGGAATACTCCCACTCGCCGTCACCGGCCTCGTTCCTGGCAGCGGCCAGCCAGCGGACCAAGCAGATCCGGCTGGGCCACGGCATTCTCCAGCTCACCACCAACCATCCCGCCCACATCGCCGAGCGCGTTGCCTGCCTCGACCTGCTGTCGAGCGGCCGAGCGGAATTCGGCATGGGCGAAAGCGCTTCCATCACCGAACTCGAGCCGTTCGGCGTCACGATCGAGAACAAGCGCGAGGTCTTCGAGGAGGCGGTGCGCGCCATCCTGCCGATGTTCAAGGACGGGCCCAGCGAGCATCATGGCAAGTACTTCAACATGCCGCTACGCACTGTCGTGCCCAAGCCATTGCAGAAGCCCCACCCGCCTTTGTGGGTCGCCTGTTCCCAGCTCGAGACGCTGGCCAAATGCGGCGAATGGGGCATGGGCGCGCTCGGCTTCCAGTTCGTCTCGGCCGACGCCGCGCACGCCTGGGTGCACGCCTACTACAATTCGTTCGTGAAGCGCCAAAACAAGCTCGCCGACTACAAGACCAACCCCAATATCGCCCTGGTTTCGTTCTTCATGTGCGCGAAGACCGACGAGGAGGCGCGCGCGCGCGCCGAGGGCTGCACCTTCTTTCAGTTCTCGCTCAGGTTCTACGGCCAGTCGGCCGGCCGCCGGCGGCCGCCGGCCGGCACCGTCGACATGTGGGACGAGTACAACAAGTGGAAGAAGGCCAATCCGGACCTCCATGCCGCGGCGCTGCGCGGCGGCCTGATCGGCTCACCGGAAACGATCCGCCGCAAGCTGCGCCGGTTCCAGTCGTCCAATATCGACCAGGTCGTGCTGCTCAACCAGGCCGGCCGCAACACCCACGAGCATATCTGCGAATCCCTCGAGCTTTTCGCCGAGGAAGTGATGCCGGAGTTCCACGCGGCGCATCCGGAGCTGCTGAAATGGAAGGAGCGGGTGCTCAAGCGAGAGATCGAGCTCGAGGAAATCGACACCACGGCCTTCACCGACCGCTATGGCGGCACCATGAAGAACATGAAGCCGGTCGACGCGCCGAAGGTGCAGGCCGCGGACTAGGCTAACCGGCGATGGCGCGCCTTGCCGTGTCGAGGCTTTCGCCCTGGATGGTCTTCGCCAGCTCGCGCAGGCGTTCCTTGTCGGTCGGGCTCTTCACCGGAATCGAGAACTCGCAGTGGGTGACGACGCCGCGATAGCGATCGCACAGCTTGCGCGCGATCGTGTCGTAGGTGCCCACGGTCACATAGGTGTGCAGGACATCATCGGTGATGTGCTGAGGCATCTCCTCCCAGCGCTGCGCGCGCGACAGCAGCTTCAGCCGGTCGGCCAGATCGCCGAGACCATGATGGTCGAAGGCGGCGCGATACTGCGGCGTCGAGGCATAGAAGGCGACGCGCGCGCGGACATCGCGCACCTTGGGCGCAAGTTCCGCCTCTGTGGCGGCCGCGGCGACGAGCGGCTTCATGCAGACCTGGAATTTCTCGAGGGACCGGCCGGTCCTGGCGGCGCCCGTCCGCACGGCCGGGAGCATCACCTTCTCGATGTAGGACGGCGTGCAGACCGGATGGGGACGCAGGCCGTCGGCGACCTCGCCCACGACCTGCGCCATGAAGGCATTGACCGAGGCGAGCTGGATGGGGATGCGCGGATGCTCGATCGGGCCGGGATTGAACAGCGGCACCGTGAGGTTGATGTTGTAATGCCTGCCCTTGATGTCGAGCGGCGTGCCGTTCTGCCAGCAGTCCCAGATGGCGCGCACGGCACCGACATATTCGCGGATCCACGGACCCGCGGGCGACCAGGCCATGCCGAAGCGGCGCTCGATGTGGGCCTTGACCTGGGTGCCGAGGCCCAAGGTGAACCTTCCGTGCGACAGCTTCTGCAGCGTCCACGCGCTCATGGCGGTCACGGCGGGGCTGCGCGGAAAGGCGATGGCGACGGAGGTTCCAAGTTTCAGCTGGCTCGTCGCCTGGGCGGCCAGCGCCATGATGACGAACGGGTCGTCCTTGGTCTCCTCGACGACCAGGCCGTCATAGCCAATCTCTTCCAGCAGGCGCGCGTCCTCGCCGATGGTCGCGAGGTCGAGCGGCACCTCGGGAGCACGCAGGCCGGGATCGACCTTGCCGAGCGGCAGGAGAGTTTCCAGGAGCACTGTGTTACGAGGATGACGGATGTTGAACGGAGAGGCAACGACATGAAGGATCTTGCAGGCAGGATCGCCGTCATCACCGGCGGCGGCACGGGCATGGGCCGCGAGCTCGCCCGCCAGCTCGTGGCCGAGGGCTGCAACGTCGCCATGTGCGACGTCTCGGCCAGCGCGATGGCCGAGACCAAGCGGCTGTGCGAGGTCGACCGCTTGCCGCAGGGCCTGCGCATCACCACCCACGTGGCCGACGTCTCCGACGAGGACCAGGTCAAGCGCTTCGCCGACGACGTGGCCAGGCAGCAGGACACCGACAAGATCCATCTGCTGTTCAACAATGCCGGCATCGGCGGTGGCGGCAGCATGATCGTGCACAGCCGCGACGAATGGGAGCGGACCTTCAACGTCTGCTGGTTCGGCGTCTACTACTGCACGCGCGCCTTCCTGCCCATGCTGCTCAAGGCCGACCGCGGCCACATCGTCAATACCTCGAGCGTCAACGGCTTCTGGGCGTCGGTCGGTCCCAGCGTGCCGCACACCGCCTACAGCGCCGCCAAGTTCGCGGTGAAGGGCTTCAGCGAGGCGCTGCAGACCGACCTGCGCATGAATGCGCCGCACATCAAGTGCTCGGTCGTCATGCCGGGCCACATCGGCACCTCGATCGTCTCCAACTCGCGCAAGGTCCAGAGCGGCAACGAATCGGACACCATGAACGCCAAGGAAATCGCCCAGATGCGCGCGAGGGTCGCGTCGATGGGCGTCGACGTCGCCAAGCTCTCCGACGGCGACATCGCCAGGCTGGCCGAGGAACGGGCGCGACGCTTCCTCGAGGAGGCGCCGACCAGCGCCGCCCAGGCGGCCACGATCATCCTCGACGGCGTCAAGGCCGACCGCTGGCGGATCCTGGTCGGCGCCGACGCCGAGCGCATCGACCAGCGGGTGCGCGAGGCGCCGGAACGGGCCTACGACCGCGATTTTTTCGAAAATTTCGCCAAGGAAGTCGGCTGGAAGGTCGGGACCTGACACCCGCCGGGCCCGGGAACCCCGGCTTGGCCCGCTCGTTTTCCTAGGTCGGGAAAGGAGCGGCACCATGGACAGGACATCCGGCCGGCGCACGCTGATGCATCTGGCAGCGATTTCGGGCCTCGTCGTGACGGCAGGACTCGCCCTGCCCGCCCAAGCCCGCGACACGAAAAAGAAGGGCGTCGACGAGGCCGTCTCGCCGCCCGAGGATCTGATGCGCGAGCACGCCATCCTCGATCGCATCATGCTGGTCTATGAAAGCGGCATGCGCCGGCTCGGCCAGGGTGAGGACATCGATCCTGCCGTGTTCGTGCAGTCCGCCCGCATCGTGCGCGATTTCATCCACGATTATCACGAGAAATCGGAAGAGGAGCTGATCTTCCCGCGCTTCAAGACGGCCGGCCGGATGGTCGACCTGGTGAACGTGCTGATCGCCCAGCACGGCGCCGGGCGCAAGCTGACCGAGCGCATCCTGGCGGCCGCACCCCAGGCGCGCTCCCGCGAGCCGCGCGAAGCGATGGCGCGCGACGTCCGCGCCTTCATCGCCATGTACCGCCCGCATGAAGCGCGCGAGGCGACCGACCTCTTCCCAACCCTGCGCCAGCTGGTGACCAGCGATGAATATGACGGCATCGCCGAGGAGATGGAGAAAAGGGAGCGCCAGGTCTTCGGCGCCGATGGCTTCGAGAAGACGGTGAAGAAGGTGGCCGAGGTCGAAACCGTGATCGGCATCCACGATCTCGACGTCTTCACGCCGAAGAGCTGAGCCTGAAGGGTTGTGTCGTCCTGAGCGAGAGTTTGGAACTCTATCCTCTGTAGTGACACGACACCCAGTGGCCCGGCTTGCTCTCGCGCAGCTCGGGCACGCGCTGCGAACAATCGGGCCGGGCGATCGGACAGCGCGTGTGGAAGTGGCAGCCCGAAGGCGGGTTGATGGGATTGGGCACGTCGCCCTGCAGCATGATTCGCTGGCGCTTCACCGTCGGGTCGGGGATCGGCACGGCCGACAGCAGCGCCTCGGTGTAGGGATGCAGCGGATTGTCGTAGAGCTCGCGCGCCGGCGCGATCTCGACCACGCGACCGAGATACATCACGGCCACCCGCGTGGAGATGTGCTCGACCACGGAAAGATCGTGGGCGATGAAGAGGTAGGTGAGCCCGAACTGCTCCTGCAGGTCCTCGAGCAGATTGATCACCTGGGCCTGGATCGAGACGTCGAGCGCCGACACCGGCTCGTCGCAGACGATCAGCTTGGGCTCGACGGCGAGCGCGCGGGCGATGCCGATCCTCTGGCGCTGGCCGCCGGAGAATTCGTGTGGGAAGCGCCGCATGTGATCGGGCTGCAGGCCGACCGTCTCCAGGAGCTGCACCACCCGGTCCTCGAGCGCCCGCCGCGACGGGGCAAGATTATGAATGGTGAGCGCCTCGCCGATGATGGCGCCTACCGTCAGGCGCGGGTTGAGCGAGGCGTAGGGGTCCTGAAAGATGATCTGCATGTCGCGGCGCAGGGAACGCAGCGCCGTGCCGTCCATGTGCGTGACGTCGGCGCCCTTGAACCAGATCTCGCCCGAGCTGGGCTCGATCAGCCGCAGGATGCAGCGGCCGGTCGTCGACTTGCCGCAGCCCGATTCGCCCACCAGGCCCAGGGTCTCGCCGGCGCCGATGTCGAAGCTCACGCCGTCGACGGCGTGTACGCGGTCGATTTCGCGCGAGAAGAACCCGCCCTTGACCGCAAAGTGCTTGCGCAGGTCGCGGACCGACAGCAGCGCCTCCTGCCCGCTCATAGCACACACCTCACAAAGTGGCCCGGCTCGACCTCCTTGAGCGGCGGCATCGCCTTGACGCAGATCTCCATGGCGAACTTGCAGCGCGCGGCAAAGCGGCAGCCCGGAGGCGGCTCGAGCAGGCTGGGCACCGTGCCGGGAATCGCCTCCAGCCGCTCCTTCTTCTCTGCCGCGCGGTCGACGCGCGGGATCGAGCGAATGAGCCCCTGTGTGTAGGGATGCCGCGGATTGCCGAACAGCGCCTCGACCGGCGCCTCCTCGACCACCTTGCCAGCGTACATCACCGTCACCCTCTGGCAGGTCTCGGCGACCACGCCCATGGCATGGGTGATCAGCATGATCGACATGCCGAAGCGTTCCTTCATCTCGTGCATCAGCTCGAGGATCTGCGCCTGGATGGTGACGTCGAGCGCCGTCGTCGGCTCGTCGGCGATCAGGAGCTTGGGCTGGCACGAAAGCGCCATGGCAATCATCACGCGCTGGCGCATGCCGCCGGAGAACTGGTGCGGGTAGTCGTGCACGCGGCGGTGCGGGTTGGGGATGTTGACCAGCCGCAGCATCTCGGCCGCACCCGCCATCGCCTGCTTTCGCTTGAGATTCTGGTGGAGCGCGATCACTTCGGCGATCTGGTCGCCCACGGTATAGACGGGATTGAGCGAGGTCATCGGCTCCTGGAAGATGATGGCGATCTCGCGGGCGCGGATCTTGTTCATCTCGCCCTCGTCGAGCGGGATCAGGTCGCGACCCCGCCACAGGATCTCGCCGCCCTCGAAGCGGCCGGGCGGCATGTCGATCAGCTTCAGCACCGAGCGCGCCGTCACCGTCTTGCCGCAGCCCAACTCGCCCACCACCCCCACCGTCTCGCCGCGGTCGATATGGAGATCGACGCCGTCGACCGCCCGCACCATGCCGTCGTCGGTCTTGAACCAGGTTTTCAGGCCGCGAATATCGAGAAGCGTCTCTGCCACGAACGCCTCAGATCACGCGGCGTGGATCGAGCGCGTCGCGCAGCCCGTCGCCGACGAAGTTTATGGACAGAACCGTGAGGAAGATCGCAGCCCCGGGAAACAATGCCCAGTACGGCGCAATGTCGAGATAGTCCTTGGCGTCGAACAGCACGCGGCCCCAGGTCGGAATGTCGGGCGGGAAGCCCAGCCCGAGAAACGACAGCGTCGATTCGGCGATGATGGCGGCGGCGACGTCGATGGTTCCGGCCACGATCACCGGCCCGAGCGCATTGGGCAGGATGTGGCGCACGACCTGGCGCGACCTGGAGGCTCCCAGCGCACGGGCCGCCTCGACGAATTCCTTCTCGCGGAGGGACAGGAACTGGGCGCGTACCAGGCGCGCGGCCGGCATCCAGCGCAGGCCGCCGATCACCACCACGATCAGGGCGAACACGCCGCCCTCGGGCCCGAATGCCGTCTTGAGCGCATCGCGGAACAGGTAGATCAGCATCAACAGCAGCGGCAGCTGCGGCAGGGCGAGGAATAGGTCGGCAAGCCACATCAGCACGACGTCGACCCGGCCGCTCGACATGCCGGCCAGCGCGCCGACCAGCACGCCGACCGTGATCGCCACCACCATGGCCGCCAGCCCAACCGCGAGCGAAATGCGCCCGCCGTACAGCAGGCGCGCCAGGATATCCTGGCCGAGGTCGTCGGTGCCGAAGGGATGCGCCCATGACGGGCCATCCAGCTTGGCGCTGAAGTCGATCTCGTTGATCGGCAGGCGCCACAAAAGCGGCCCGACCAGGATCGCCGCGACGATCAGCAGCAGGACGATGCCGCTCGCCACGGCGAGCCGATGGCGACGAAAGCGTCGCCACGCCTCCTGCCACGGCGAGAAGCGCTGCTTCTCGCGAGCCTGGGTCGGGGCGGCGATCGCCGCCACCGGCGCTTCAGCGGTAAGCGATACGGGGGTCGAGCCAGCCATAGAGAATGTCAGCCATTAGGTTGCAGAGGACGACGAGACAAGCGAACACGAAGGTGACGGCCATCACGACCGGCGTATCGTTGGCGAGCATGGCCGAGATCAGCAGTGAGCCGATGCCGGGCACCCGGAAGATCTGCTCGGTGACGATGGCGCCGCCGAACACGATCGGCATCTGCAGCGCCACCAGGGTCACAACCGGGATAAGGGCGTTGCGCACGACATGCTTGGTGATCACTTTGCGCTCGCCAATGCCCTTGGAGCGGGCCGTGGTGACGTAGTCGAGCCGGATGACGTCGAGCACCGAAGAACGCACGTAGCGCACCAGCGAGGCGCCCTGGAACAGGCCGAGCACCGTCACCGGCATGATCGCCTGCTTGATATGCTCCCAGTAGAAGTGCCAACCGGTGGCGTTGATGTCGGACCTGTAGACGAAGGGCAGCCAGTCGAGCTGGATCGAGAACACCAGGATCAGCAGCAGGCCGGTGAAGAAGGTCGGCAGCGAAAAGCCGATGAAGGCGAAGGTGTTGGCGACCTGGTCGAACAGCGAATAGGGTTTGGTCGCGGCCAGCACGCCGACCGGCAGCGCCACGAGGATGGCCAGCACCTGCGAGGAGCCGATCACGATCAGGGTGGTCGGCAGGCGCTGCAGGATCAGTGTGTCGACGTTCATGCGGCTGACGAACGAAAAGCCCCAGTCGCCCTGCAGCATGGCGAACAACCAGTGCAAGTAGCGGGTCCACACCGGGTCATCGAGGCCGAACTTGGCGCGCAACGCCGCCCGGACCTCGGGCGGCACGGCAGGATTGCTTGCCAGTTCGCCGAACGGATCGCCCGGCGCCAGCGCCAGCACCGTGAACAGCAGGACGCTTATGCCGAGCATGGCCGGCAGCACGAGCAGCAGGCGGCGGATCAGGTACTGACGACTCACGCGGCGCCTCTAACGCTCCGCCTCCCCCGGCCCACGGGGGAGGTGCCCCGCCCTACGGGGCAGAGGAGGAAGGCAACAAGAATGGCCTTCAGGAAATTCACATCGGGGTTCGGCCAACATCTCGACCGCTGCGTCGCCCCTTCGGGCCCTCGGGCCGCCTCCCCCGCAAGCCGGGGGAGGCAAATGACGGCCCGGGGGGACACCGAGCACTGAACTCACCCTTCCTTGTACCAGTCCTGAAGATCCCAGGTGTTGTTGTCCCAGCCGCTCATGGTCGCCTGCAGCTTGTTGCTGATGGCGGCGACGCCCGGACGGGCCACGACGGGGATCACGACGACGTCGTTCACCACCATCTCGTTCAACTTGATCAACATGGCGGCGCGCTTGACGGGATCGACTTCGACCTGCGCCGCCTTGTGGATGTCGTCGTACTCCTTGTTCTGCCAGCGCGTGATGTTGCGGCCCTGCCACTTGTTCTCCTTGGTTGCGGCCTCCCATGAGCAGAACTGGAGCATGAACACCTCCGGGTCCGGCTGCGTCATGGTCGTCGTGTACATCTGCAGGTCGCTGTAGAACTTGGTGTAGGTGTCGGGGTTGGCGACGTCCGACGAGAAGAACACCGACGCCGTCACCGCCTTCACCTCGATGTCGATGCCGGCCTTCTGGCAGGCCTGCTTGACGATCGCCTGGTTCTTCTGGCGCGGCTGGTTGATCGAGGTCTGGTAGACGAACTTCAGCTTCTTGCCGTCCTTCTCGCGGACGCCGTCGGAGCCTTTCTTCCAGCCGGCTTTCTCCAGGATGTCGATTGCCTTGTCGATGTTGAACTCGTACTTGGTGGTCTTGGAGCGGAAGCGTTCCGGATTGTTGACGAAGTTCGCCGTCGCGATGCCCGTGCGGCCGTAGATGTATTTCTCGACCGAGGCCTTGTCGACCAGGTGCGACAGCGCCTGACGCACCGCCGGATCCGACAGCGTCGGATGCTTGGTCTTGAGGCTCGACCGCTCGCCGTCGACCTCGGTCCACGGATCGGTGGTGTTGAGCTGGATGTGCTCGATGTTGCCGCCGGGCGAGATGACGACGCGGCCCTTGCCGCCCTTCTCGAGGCGCAAGAGGATTTCGTCCTCGACCTGCATGTTCCAGGCGAAGTCGAACTCGCCGGTCTGCAGCACCGCGCGCGCCGCCGAGACGGCATCGCCGCCGCCCTTCATCTCGATGCTGTCGAAATACGGCTTGTTCGGCTCGTGGTAGTTCGTGTTGATCTCGCCGGCCACCATGTCGCCCGGCTTGAACTCCTTGAACTTGTAGGGACCGGTGCCGACCGGCTTCAGGTTGGTCGGCGCGTCGCGCGACTTGCCACCGATATAGTCGGCGAAAAGATGCTTGGGAATGATCATGCCGCGCGTGCCGACAAAGGCGTCGGCCCAGAACGGCGTCGGCTTTTCGAACATCACCTTCACGGTATGCTCGTCGATCTTCTCGACCTTGACGTCCTTGTAGGAGCCGATGGTCGTGGCGGCGGTCGCCGGATCCTTGGCGTATTCCCAGTTGAAGATGACGTCGTCGGCAGTGAACGGCTTGCCGTCGTGCCAGGTGACGCCCTGCTTCAGCTTCCAGGTCACCGACTTGCCGTCGGCCGCCAGGGTGCCGTCCTCGCGGCCGGGGACGGAGGCCGCCAGCACCGGCTTGAGGTTGCCGGCCGGATCCCAGCCGGCCAGCGGCTCGTAGAACACGCGGCTGCCGTCCTGGTCCTTGGTGCCGACGGCGAAATGCGGATTGAGCAAGGTCGGACCCTGCCACCACAGGACCTTGAGCGGCCCGCCGCCGCCGCGCTTGGTCGGTTTGTAGGCCGGCGCCGACTGCGCCATCGCCACACCCGAGTAGGCCAAGAGCTGGGTCGCCAGTGGCGCCGTAAGCCCTACCGCCATCATCCGCTGCACGAAGCCGCGCCGCGAAAGCTTACCCTTCTTCACGTTGCCGATCAGCCGGCGCAATTCCCGTTCGTTCATGAAACGCTCCCATTCCCCGTTCGAGCCACACCCATGCGACGCTCTCGCTATCCTGCAAGATGCGTGCAAGTCTTGATCAGAACAGGCTGGCAAGCCGTCGTCAACGACGGTGCGGCTACGGACCACGGAGGGGGACATGGCTTGGCTTTATCTGGGTTTGGCGGGGCTTTTCGAGATCGGCTGGCCGCTGGGGCTGAAGCTCGGCTGGACCGACCAGGGTGCCCGCCCCTGGTGGATCGCATTCGCGATCGTCGCCATGACGGCGAGCGGCGCGCTGCTTTTGTGGGCACAGCGCTTCATCCCGATGGGCACGGCCTACGCGGTGTGGACCGGCATCGGCGCCGTGGGCGCCTTCGTGGTCGGCATTGTCGTGTTCGGCGATTCCGCCTCGGTCATGCGCCTGGTCTCGATCGGCCTGATCGTGGCCGGCATCATCGGCCTCAAGATCGCCTGAGAAAGGAGCACGTATCATGCGAATGAAGAACAAGGTCGCCCTGATCAGCGGTGCGGCGAGCGGCATGGGGGCGGCGACCGCCCGCCTGTTCGCGCGCGAAGGCGCCAAGGCCGTGGTGGTAGCCGACGTCCTGGACAAGGAAGGCGAGGCCGTCGTCGCCGATATCAAGAAGGCAGGCGGCACGGCCACCTACATCCATCTCGACGTCACCGACGAGGCGCAGTGGAAGGCGGCGGTCGACAAGACCGTGGCGACTCACGGCGGTCTCGACGTGCTGGTGAACAATGCCGGCATCTCGGGCTCGGCCGAACAGGATCTCTACGACACCGCCGCGTGGAACAGGCTGATGGGCATCAATGCCACCGGCGTCTTCCTCGGCATGAAGCACGGCATCGCGGCGATGAAGAAGGCCGGGACCCGCGGCTCGGTGATCAACCTGTCGTCGATCTCCGGCATCGTCGGCCAAGGCTATATCCATGTCGGCTACAATGCCTCGAAGGGCGCCGTTCGCCTGATCACCAAGGCGGCGCCGCACAGCACGGCAGGGAAGGCATTCGCATCAATTCGGTGCATCCCGGCCTGATGCCGCCGATGCGTACCTCCGGCCGCACCGCCGACCCGGCGACGCGGGCCAAGACGCTTGAAGGGCGTGCCGCTGGGCCGCGCCGGCGAGGTCGACGAGGTGGCCCATGCCATCCTGTTCCTGGCGTCGGACGAATCGTCCTATGTCACCGGCGCCGAGCTGGTGGTCGACGGCGGCTGGACGGCCGTGTGATGGCCGATGCCAGGAAGCTCGCGGCGTCCGTCGAGCCGTGGCAGGTGCTGGAGTCGAAATACAGCCACCGCGACCGATGGCTGGCGGTGCGCAGCGACACGGTGCGCCTGCCCAACGGCACGGTGCTTTCGCCCTACCATACGATCGAGTTTCCCGAATGGGTGTGCGCGATCGCGCTGACGCCCGAGTCCAACATAGTGCTGGTCGAGGAATATCGCCACGGCATCGGGCGCGTCTCGTTCGAGCTGCCCTGCGGCGCCCCCGATGAGGACAGCGAGGACGTGCTGGCGGCGATGAAGCGCGAGCTCCTGGAGGAGACGGGATATGTGTCGGAGGAATGGCACAGCCTCGGCTCCTCCACCGCCAACACCGCACGCCAGAACAACCGCGTGCATTCTTTTCTTGCACTCGACGCGCGCCGGGTTGCCGACCAGAAACTCGACGCCGGCGAGATCATCCGCGCCCACCTGGTCCCGTGGGCGCAGTTCCTCGACGAGCTGGCTGAGGGAAAACTGGAGATCCCCGGCCTCCATGTGACCGCGCTGTGGCAGCTCAGGACCTTCGCGAAGAAGACGCGCGATCCACGCCTGACCGCACTGCGACTCTAGGTCGTCACCGACGGCGTCGCCTGGGTCCGCTCCCGCCGCGCCTCGTAGGCGGCGAGATGGGCATGGGCGATGCGCAGCAGCGACGACGAGCCTGCGACGTCGCCGCCGCGCCGCAACAGGTCGCCCAGCACGTGATCGGCTTCCGTCCGCGCGCCGCGCTCGATGTCGCGCAGCATGGAGGCGGTGAGGCCGCGAGCCCGCCATCGTGAAGGCGGCGCGAGCGCGCTGCATCGATGCCTCACTCGGCGCGAAGCCCTGGCGGGCGGCGATGGCGGCGCACTCCTCGAGCAATACCGTCGCGAGGTCGGCCGCGCCCGCCGCCACGACGTCACCGATCGTCGATCGCATCAAGCAGGTGATGCCGGCTCCGGTGGCAATGAACACCCATTTCTCCCACATCTCCTGCAGGATGGCGTCGCTCCGGCGCGAGTCGAAGTTGGCGCCGGCGAGGCTCCGGGCGATGGCGTCGAGCGATGCGAGACGGCTGCCGTCGCGGGCACCGAACGACAGATTGTGCACCTCGGCGAGGTGCCGCACGCGGCCTTCGTCGTCGAGCGTGGCGGAGATCAGGCACTGGCCGCCCAGCACCGCCGCCGCACCGAAGCGCCGGTCGAGAAGATCGAGATGAGCCATGCCGTTCAACAGCGGCAGGATCGCGGTCGCAGGCCCCACCGCCGGGGCGAAGGACTCCATCGCCTCGGCAAGGTCGTAGGCCTTGCAGCTCAGCACGACGAGATCGTAGCTCGAGCGGACCTGGTCGGCGATGATCGGCGGCGCGGCGAGGTCGATATCGCCGCGCGGGCTGCGGATCGCCAGGCCGGTCCTCGCCAGTTGCGCCGCCCGGCGCGGCCGCACCAGGAAGGTCACGTCGCGGCCCGCCTGCAGCAGGCGCCCGCCGAAATAGCCGCCGATGGCGCCGGCGCCCACGATCAGGATGCGCATGTCTTTCCTCCCGGGATCATGCGCGGTAGCGCGCCGCGGCGTGCTCCTGGCGGAAATTGGGCAGCATCGCCAGACGCGCGCCGGCAAAGGCGTCCCACTGGCCTGCATCGGGCAGCGGCGGAATGGTGATGGGCTCGCGCCGGTCGAAACCGACCAGAGCGGCGTCGACCAGCTCGGCGACCTCCATCATGCCGGGTATGGCGTTTACGTCGCGGCCCGCATGCGTCCAGATTTCCGTTCGCGTCGCGCCGGGCAGCACCGCCTGGACATAAACTCCGCGTGGGCCGAGCTCGCCCTGCAAGGACTGCGAGAGGGCGAGCACGAAGGCCTTGGTGGCGGCATAGACGCCGGGGAAGGCTTCGGGCGCCAGCGCCAGCACCGAGGAGATGTTGACGATGCCCCCCGCCCCTTCGGCCGCGAAGCGCGGCGCCACCGCGGCGGCCAGCCGCGTGACCGCCGTCACGTTGAGCCGGATCAGGTGCTCGAGCGAATCGAGATCGGGAGCGCCGAAGCCGCCGGGCGCAGCAGTGCCGGCATTGTTGATGAGAAGGCCGATCCCCCGATCGTCACGCAGGCGGGCTTCGACCCGGCCGCGTTCGGCCGCGTCGGTGAGATCGGCGGGCAGCACTTCGACCGCAACGCCGATCTCTGCCCTGAGCCGCTGGGCGAGCGCCTCCAGCTTGGCCTTGTCGCGTGCCACCAGGACAAGATCGTGGCCCCGACGGGCGAGGCGGTCGGCATAGACGGCGCCGATGCCCGAGGAGGCGCCGGTCACAAGGGCTGTACGGTCTTTCATGACAACTCCATGCATTAATGATGGTCGTCATGTATTGTGTTTAATGACGTTCGTCATATATAATTTTCTTGGGGTGACAGGAGGTTTCATGCGGGTCAGCCGAGAGCAGGCGGCGGCGAATCACCAGCGCATCGTCGAGGCGGCGGCGCGGTTGTTTCGCGACAAGGGCTTCGACGGCGTCGGCGTCGATGCCATCATGAAGGGGGTCTGGACTCACCCATGGCGGCTTTTATGGCCATTTCCCCTCCAAGGACGCGCTGGCCGCCGAGGCAGTGACGCGCGCTCTGGGCAGCAGCGCGGAGCGGGTCGCCGGTTTCGACAGCCTGGGCGACCTCATGTCCGACTATCTTTCCGAGCGGCACCGCGCCGACCGCGCCAACGGCTGCGCGGTAGCGGCGCTGGCTAGCGACCTCGGCCGCCAGGGACCGGCGGTGCGCAAGATCTTGACCGCGAGCATTCGCACCCAGCTCGACCGTCTGATCGGCCTGCTGAAGCGCGGTACGCCGGCCAGCCGCCGCCGGCGCGCCATCGCCGCCTATGCCGGCATGGTCGGCGCGCTCACGCTGGCCCGCGCCGTCGACGATCCGACGCTGGCGCGGGAGATCCTGGCCGCCGCGCAGGAAGTGTTTGGCAAGGAATCGTCGCTCTAGGTCCGGGCGACAACCGGCCTCTTCCGTTCAGGCGACTTTCGTGCATAGCTGGAGCATGGATCGCAGACGGCCTGCTTCGGGGTGGCGCGCGGCTTCTTTCGCCGCGGCGCTGTTTGCGATCACCCTCAATTTCCTGCAGCCGCTGGCGCACGCCGCGCTGATGCGAGATGGCGGCCCGGCCGATTGGGCGTCGACTTGCCTGGCCGGCGCCGCACTGGACGACCGCCAGGACTCCACGCCTGTCGCCGGCAAGCTGCATGAATGCTGCCTGGGTTTCGCCCACGCGCCGACTCTGGCGGCGCCTCCCGCGGCATTCGTTGCCATTGATCTTCCCGTCGCGATCGTCCGGCCGCTTGAGAGCGGCCGCGTCGCTCGCACCCGTCGGCATTCGCGACGGGCCCCGCCAACCGCGCGGTCCACCCTCCCTCGTCTGACACCGGAAGCCGCGACGCACCTTGGTGCGCGTCGCGTTCGCCTGTCGATCGTGGGGAGAATTTCATGCTGTCAATTCGCGCGGCGATCTTTTGCCGCATTCGTGGGCCTTGCGCTCGTTCCAGCGCTGGCCAAGGCACAAGACGCGCCGCCGGCAACGACGGCGCCCATCGACCTGCCGCCCATCACCGTGACAGCCGGGCGCGGCACCGATCTCGAGAAGCTCGACGTCAGCACCACCCTGCTCACGCGCCAGCAAGTCGAAGCGATGCCCCAGACCGGCGTCGACCAGATCCTCAACAGGATCCCCGGCATCTGGACCTACACGATACCGACCGGCCAGCTCCATCCGACCGGCCAGCCGGTCAGCATTCGCGGCTTCGGGTCGAGCACCACCATCAACACCCTGGTGATGATGGACGGCGTGCCGATCAACGACCCGTATTTCAGGACGGTCGACTGGAGCCGGATCTCGAAGAATTCCGTCGATCGCGTCGAGGTCATACGCGGCGGCGGCGCCACCAGCCTGTGGGGCAACATGGCGATGGGCGGCGTCATCAACATCGTGACCAAGCAGCCGACCAAAACGGGTGTCGCGGCCGATGTGAGCTACGGCAGCTACAACACCGCCAATTCCAATGTCGGCGGCACCCTGGCGGTGAACGACAACCTCAAGGTCGGGCTGAACTACAATCATGCCCAGAGCTCGGGCTACAACCTGACGCCTGCGCAATACCAGAACGCCAACCTGGTGCCGACCGCGTCGAAGGCCGACAACGTCGACTTCTCGACCTATTTCACCAACGGCGACAACCTCAAGCTTTTCGCCAAGGCCTACTTCCACCAGGCTTACCAGGACGGTCTGGTCTGGAGCCTGTCGCACAACAACTGGTCAAGCTATCGCCTGCTGGTCGGCGGCACTTACGATCTCGGCGCCACGTCGGCGATCAATTTCAGCGCCTGGGGCGGCGGCGGCAGGTTCGGCACGATCAACACCGCCAGCGGCAGCTATACGCTGAACAACATCAACGCCACCAACCAGTTCGTCAGCCAGGTCGAGTCGGCGCCCAACGCCGACCAAGGCGGCTCGATCTTCTATCAGACCGAGCTCGGGCCGATCAAAGACATCAAGATCGGCGTCGACGGCCATCGCACCGTGATCAGCGACTATAACAACCTCTACGCCAGCGCCACATCCGCGCCGACCACCTTCATCGCCAACGGCGAGCATCGGCTGGAAGGCGTCTTCGCCCAGGGCACCTACCGTTTCACCGGCATTCCGCTCGATGTCACGATCGGCCTGCGTGGTGATTTCTACCAGGCGCTCAACGCCAATGTGCTGACGGTGAACACCGGCACCAACGTCCCGGTGGCCAACTCCAACGCAAGCAGCTTCGACCCGCGCATCGGGTTGCAGTTCCATCTTGACCGACGATCTGACGCTTGCGCGCGGCGGCCTATCGCAATTTCTCGGCGCCCGGCATGAACCAGATGTACCGCAGTTTCGCCAGCGGCACGTCCTACACCGCCATCAATCCCAACTTGCAGCCGATGACCAACATCGGCGAGGAAGTCGGCTTCGACTTCACGTGGCGGGAATTCAACCTGTCGATGACCTACTTCAACAACAACCTCGACAACTTCATCGACTTCGTCACGGTCTGCAACACCAACGCCGCCTGCGCCGCGCCGTTCATCACCGCTGCCGGCCTCAGCCCGGCCTTCACGACCGTGAACCAATACAACAATGTCGGCAATGCGACGTTCCAGGGCATCGAGATCATCGGCGGCTGGCAGCCGCTCAGCAATCTCAGGCTGACGGGGGGGTTCACCAACACCGTGGCCTATCTGACCAGCTCGTACTACCCGACCCTGGAACGGACCGGCGTGCAGCTCGGCCAGGTGCCAAACTGGACGATAACGGCCGGCGCCGAATGGCGGCCCTTCCCGGAGCTTGCCCTCACGGCCACCTTGCGCTCGTTTCCGGCCTACTGGAACGACACCGGCCACACCCAGCTCAACGACGCTGCGACGATCGTCGACATCGGTGCGTCCTATTCGCCCGCGAAGTCCGTGGACATTTATGCCAGCGTGCAGAACCTTACGAATTTCCAGTATCTGGCGATGGGCTACAGGACCACGGCGTTCGAAGGGACAACGGTCAGCGCGACCTCCATTCCCGCTCTGGGAATGCCGCTCACCGCCATTGTCGGCCTCCGGGCGAAGTTCTGAAGGGAAGAGTGCGATGCGCAAACTCCTGCTCTGTCTCGCAGCAATGCTGGCCGGCGGCTCCGCCGCCGCCCAGCACCAGCACGCCAAGCCGGGTTCCGCCGCGCCGGAACCCTTCACCGCCGCGCCGGCCTTCGGTCCCGACGGCGCGCTGTGGCTGGTGCGGCCGATGACTGACCGCATCGCCGTGCTGCGCTCGACCGATCTCGGCAAGACCTTCGCCGCGCCGGTCATGGTGACGCCCGAGCCCATGAACCTCGACTGGGGACCCGATGCGCGCGCGCGCATCACGGTCGATCCGAAAGGCGGACTGATCGTCACCTTCGGCATCTTCCAGGACAAGAACTTCAACGGCCGGGCCTACTTCGCCCGCTCGAGCGACAATGGCGCCAGCTTCACGCAGCCGCGGCCGATCACCGCCGACACGACCAGCCAGCGCTTCGAGATCGCCGGCGTGGATCCGACTGGCCGCGTCTTCGCGGCCTGGCTCGACAAACGCAACGTCGCCAGGGCGAGCGCCGCCGGCCGTTCCTATCCCGGCGCGGCGCTCGCCTATGCCTGGGAGGACGGCGAGGCTGGCTTCGGCGGCACCGGCATCGCCCTCGACAATACCTGCGAATGCTGCCGGCTGGGCCTCGCTTTCGCCGGCGCCGGCCGGCCCGCCGTGGTGTTCCGCAACATATTCCCGGGCTCGGTACGCGACCATGCGGTTATCACCTTCCGGGACGACAAGACGCCGGGACCGGTTCGTCGCGTGAGCGTCGACGACTGGAAGATCGAAGCCTGTCCCCACCACGGACCCAGTCTCGCGATCGCCGCCGACGGCTCCTATCACGTCGCCTGGTTCACCGACGGCACCGCGCGCAAGGGCCTGTTCTACGCCCGCGCCGATTCCGCCGACGCTCCCTTCGCTGCGCCACGCGCTTTGTCCTCGCCCGACCGCCAGCCGGCTCGGCCCTATCTGCTCGCCGACGGCCGGACGCTGCATCTCGTGTGGAAGGAGTTCGACGGCACGAAGGCGCAGGTGCGCTGGCAGGTCTCGCATGACAGTGGCCGCCAATGGAGTGAGGCGCGCACTGTCGCCGACACCGCCGATGCCTCCGACCATCCGCTGCTCGTGGCCCACGACGGCCGGGTCTACCTGTCGTGGCTGACCAAATCCGAAGGCTATCGCCTGATTCGTCTGGAGGACCAGCCATGAGACTGTCGATCCTTGTCGCCTTGCTGCTGGCTGTATTTTCCCTCTGTGCCGCGCAGGCCGCCGGGCCCCTGCCCTTTGAGCGGGGAAGCTGGGCCAAGCTGCGCGAAGCCCATTCCGGCCAGCCCACCGTGATCCATTTCTGGGGCCTCACTTGCGGCCCGTGCCTCGTCGAACTGCCGCAGTGGGGCAAGTTGCAGGCCGAGCGACCCGACCTCAGGCTCGTGCTCGTCGCCGCCGACCCGCTGCCGCAGGAGGCGGACCGCGTTTCGGCGACCCTGGAGCGGGCCGGCCTCGGCGGCAGCGAGAGCTGGAGCTTCACCGACCGCTTCTACGAACGCCTGCGTTACGAGATCGACCCGGCTTGGGCCGGCGAACTGCCGCGCACCGTAATGATCGACCGTGAAGGCAAGGTCAGTGTTTTGCCAGGCGTCGCTGATCTCGCCGCCGTCAGGACATGGCTCGATATCCAGTCCAAACCCCGTTTCTAAGGAGATGTTGCATGACCTCCCGCCGACTTGCCCTCGCCGCCTTGCTCGCCCTTCTTGCCATTCCCGCTCGTGCCCACGATTACAAGCTGGGCGCGCTCGAGATCGGCAACCCCTGGACGCGCGCCACGCCACCCACGGCGCCGACCGGCGGCGGCTTCCTCACCATCACCAACAAGGGCACGACGCCCGACCGCCTGATCGCCGTGCGCAGTCCGGCGTCAAGCAAGGTCGAGATTCACGAGATGAAGATGGACGGCAATATCATGCGCATGCGTGAGATCGAGAAGGGCATCGAGATTCCACCGGGTGCCACCGTCGAGCTCAAGCCCGGCGGCTTTCACCTCATGTTCATGGAGCTCAAGGCGCCGTTCGCCAAGGATTCGAAAGTGCCGGTTACCCTGGTCTTCGAGAAGGCGGGCAGCATCGATATCGAACTGCAGGTCGCAGCGATGGGGGCGGGCGCGCCCGCCCCCAAACACTAGCGCTACATCGCCGCCTGCAACAACACCCAGGCGATCATCGCCATGCCGATCACGCCAACGAGCCAGGCGAGCGTGCGCAGCCACGGAATGCCGATCAGATAGATCACGCGCGTAGGCGAGTCGTCGCCCAGAAGAAGATCGCAGCGCCCATCGCCGTCGTGGCGTTGGCCTTGCCGGCCACCGCGGCGATCAGCACCAGGGCCGAGAACAGCACCAGGTTCTCGATCATATTGAGATGCGCGCGCCGCGCGCGGCCGGGCCAGCCTATGATCTCAGGCAGGCCCTCTCGGTTGCCGGCGAGCGCGGGCAGGCCGACCTGCGTGTTGGCGCCGGCGGCCGCGACCAGCATCTGAACGAAGCACAGGATGGCGGACATCAGCAGAAAATAGAGATCGGGCTCATTCGCGTTTCTCCCTCGTTATTTGGTCCCGAAGAGGCGGTCGCCCGCATCACCCAGGCCGGGGACAATATACCCGTGATCGTTGAGTTTCGCATCGATCGCTGCCGCGAACACCGGCACGTCGGGATGGACCTCGGCGAAGGCGCGCGCGCCCTGTTCGGAGCCCAGGATGCAGATGAATTTGATGCGCTTGGCGCCCGACTCCTTCAAACGATCCACAGCCGCGATGGCTGAATGCGCCGTCGCCAGCATGGGATCGCACACCAGCACGTCGCGGTCGGAGATGTCCTGCGGGATCTTGAAGTAATACTCGACCGCCTGCAGCGTGCGTGGATCGCGGTAGAGTCCGACATGGCCCTGGCGGGCGAGCGGCATCAGCTCGAGCAAGCCCTCGGCGAGCCCGAGGCCGGCGCGCAGGATGGGCACGATCACCAGCTTCTTGCCGTCGAGCAGCGGCGCCTCCATCTGCTCGATCGGCGTGGCGATCGTCATCTGGACCAGCGGCAGGTCCTTGGTGGCGTCGTAGCCGAGCAGCAGCCCGATCTCGCGCAACAGACGGCGGAAGTTGGCGCTCGACGTCTCCTTGTCGCGCATCTTGCTGAGCTTGTGCTGCACCAGCGGGTGGTTCACGACGTGGATCGAGTGCGGCAAGGACATCTTCATTCTCCCCCAAGCTCAAAAAACCGTCCCGTCGCTCTCGATGGCGATCGGCGGACCGCCGCCCTGCGCGGCGCTCGGCGGCGAGTGCCCGGCCGGCGAACCAAGTGCCCGCCTCCAGGACCTTGACCAGCGGCAGCCGGCTTGCGTCGAGCCCGAGGTGGCCGCGCACATGCTGGGCGATCCGGTCGAGCAGCGCCACCGTCAGTGCACGCCATTCGACGATCGGCTCGTCGCCCGGCTGGAAGACCTTCTCCAGCAGCACCGCCTGCTTGGGCCGCAGCGCGCCGGCATCGACCAGCAAGCCGCCGTTGCGATATTCCGGCAGCCCAGTCAACGCGTCGAGTTCGATGACCTTGAGCCCCGCCCCCTCGAGCGGCTCGACCAGGGAGTAGGACATCCACTGCGAGAGCTTGTGGAACGGCACCAGCCCGATCGCCGGATGCCGCCAGATGTCGCCCATCGGCGAGGGCCAGATCGGCGAAAGCTTGTCGAGAATGGCTGCCAGGATGGCCTCGGCCCTGACCTCGGGCCCCGTCGCCACAAGGTCGAACAACGCGCCCGGCCGCGCCAATCCGAGCCCGCCCAGCTTGCGCAAGAGCCCGGCGCGGCCTTCCAGCCCAAGCAGCGGATTGTGGGCGCGCGCCTGCAAGCCCATGGCGATGTCGGCCGGCGTGAGCGCGGCAAGGCGCTCGGCATCGACGCGCAGCGGATCGCCCTGGGCATCGCGGCTGAAAGCGCCTGATGCAAACATGTGGAAACTCGCCACGCCCAGCCCCTCAGAGCGGGCGTAGGTCTCGTTGGTGCCCGGCTCGCGGTAGGACCATGCCGGCCCGGCGCCGGCATCGAGCAGCACAGACACGACGGCAAGATCGATGCGGCGACGCGCGACCTCTTCCTTCGGCAATCCGTTCAGCCGCGCCGCCAGCGCGCCCCAGCGGTCGTGTTCACCGGCCTCGAAATGCCGCCAGCGTGAATGAAAAGGAATCTTCGACGGATCGCTGAAGCGCTGACGCGTCACCTTGAGCGTCGCCTGCACTGCGGCCTCGAGGCCGTTGGCGTCGAAGGCAAACCACGATGAGCGTCCATCTTCGACATATTTCAGCACCTGCCCCGCCCGTTCGCGGATGGCGGCGGGCGTGCGCAGGTAGGTGACGGAGTTGTTCATGGCCGGGGGCGCGCCACTCCAGTGGCGCGAACATCGTCGAGGCAAGAGAAGACGCGCGACACAGGGCGGAGGTTACTCCGCCCGAGGAGTCGTGCGCCCCCTGCGCTACTCATTGAGACCGCGGCCTTTGGGCTTCACCAGATCGGTTGTCCCGGGCTTGGTCGCGCTGAAGTAGCCGGCGGCCTTCTTGGCATCCATCTCGACCTGGGCGTCGGCCGGGATCAGGTCGTCGGGGATCGGCACCTGCTCGACCACCTCGATGCCCTGTTCGCGCAACGCGTCGGACTTCATGTTGCTCATCGAGGCGAAACGGTCGATGCGGGCGATGCCCAGCCAATGGAACATATCCGGCATCAGCTCCTGGAAGCGCATGTCCTGGACGCCGGCCACGCATTCGGTGCGGTTGAAATATTGTGCCGCCGAATCGCCGCCAGGCTGGCGCTTGCGGGCGTTGTAGACCAGGAACTTGGTGACCTCGCCCAGCGCGCGGCCTTCCTTGCGATTGTAGATCACGACGCCGACGCCGCCCCGCTGCGCCATCTCGATGCAGATCTCGATGCCATGCGCCAGATAGGGCCGGCAGGTGCAGATATCGGAGCCGAATACATCCGAGCCGTTGCACTCGTCGTGGAGGCGGCAGGCGATCCTGGTTTCCGGCTTGCCGAGCTTCTGCACGTCGCCGAAGAAATAGATCGTGGCGCCGCCGATCGGCGGCAGGAACAGTTCAAGGTCGGGGCGCGTCACCAGCTCGGTGTACATGCCGCCGGTCTGCTCGAAGAGCGTGCGGCGGAGGTCCACTTCCTTGACGCCGAAGCGTTCGGCGATGCCCGGCAGCCACCACACCGGCTCGATCGCCGCCTTGGTCACCCGGACGTCGCCGCCGGGTGTGAGGATGTCGTTGTCTGCCTTCAGCCGGCCGGCGGCGATGGCGTCGCTGATCTCGGGCATGTTCACATGCGCCTTGGTGACGGCGATGGTCGGGCGGATGTCCCATCCCGCCGCCATCTTGTCGGCGAAAACCTCGGCAACCAGATGGCCCCACGGGTCGAGCGACACGATCTTCCTGGGATCGAACCAGCTCTCGAACGGGCCGATCCGCTCGGCCGGCGAGGTGTTGGTGAAGTCGGGCCGGTGATCGGCCTTGAGCTCGTGCGCGGCGATGGCCAGCGCGCGGTAGATGCCGTAGCTGCCGGAATGGACGCCGATGGCGTTGCGCCGCGCCGGATCGCCGACGGTGCCCACCACGGGCCCCCGGATCGCCGGATCGCGCGCACCCCAGATCACCGGGGGAGCCGCCTGGCCGCCCTGGGAGGGGTGGGTATTCAGTCTGATGTGGGCCATGTGCTTTCCAAACCGCAACGAGCGGGAAAGCGACGCATCCTACAGCCCGATCATGGCGAAGGAAAGAACGCGGAAGGCGACCCCTCAATTCGTTGATATATAAAGAGAAAACGTCTCTAGAGAAGGGCTGCTGCCAGCCGTCGCGCCTCCGCCACCAGCGCCGCGGTGAGGGGCGTCATGGGCTCGCGATGGGGCACGACCAGGCCGATGGTCGGGTAGTGCTCCTCGTCGCCCACGATCGGAATGACGCGAATCTGGTTCACCAGGCCCAGCACTTCGGCGAGCTTGGCCGGCATCACGCTCGCCCACTGCCCGGTGCGCACATGGGAGAACAGCACGATCATGGAATCGGAGGCCAGCGTCGGCGCGGGCTCGCAGCCGGCGGCGCGCAGGTAGCGGTCGATGATGCGCCGGTTCTGCATGTCCGGCGTCAGCAGGCAGAGCGGGATCTGGCCGACCTCGGCCCACGTCACCTGGTCGCGGTCGCCCAGCGCGCTGTCCTTCGAGGTCAGCAGCCGGTACTGCTCGCGGTAGAGCGGCACGGTCTGGACCTTTCCGATCGGCTCGTTGTCGGTGTAGGTGATGCCGGCGTCGAGCTCGAGATTCTCGATCAGCGCCAGGATCTCGGTCGAGGTACGCGATAGCACGGTGAACGACACGTTAGGATGGCGCGCGCGGTAGGGCGTGGTGAGCGACGCCACGATAGCGAGAGCCGTCGGCACGGCGGCGATCCGGAGATGGCCGGCGAGGCCCTGCTTCAGCGCCCGCACCTCCTGGCGCATGGCGCTGGCATCGCCGACGATGCGCCGCGCCCATTCGAGGATGCGCTCGCCCTCCGGCGTGAAGCTGTGGAAGCGCGAGCCGCGGTTGACCAGCAGGACGCCCAACGTGTCCTCGAGCTGCTTGATGCCGGCCGACAGCGTGGGCTGAGTCACGCCGCAGGTTTCGGCGGCATGACCGAAGTGCCGCTCGCGCGCCAGGGCCAGCAGGAATTGCAGCTTGTCGATCACGGCCCGCAACCTACCCCACGGGCTCGAGGGGATCGATCACTGTCTCGTCTGTTCGGAGCCGGGCGCAATTCCAGGTTCGGATCAACTATCCCTTCACCTTCGCCGGTCGCCTTTGAGGCTCTGGGCGAACATCTCCTTCGTCGTCACCGGTCGGCGGTATTTCTTGAGAAGATCGGCCAGCGCTTCGCCCAGGAGATCCTGCAGGCCGACCTTGCGGTCAGCAGCCAGGAGTTCCAGCGCCTTCAGTACGGCGGTATCGATGTTGATCATCTTGCGCATGCGGACCTCGACAGGCGCTCCCGCCGCGCCTAGCCAGCCGAATGCTTGGCAACGATACGCGCCAGCAATTCGGCCTGCGCCGCCGACGACTTGCCGGGCTTCTGCCTCAGCCGATGCAGCGTCCCCTCCTCGAAGGCGGCGACGACAGCGTCGTGCACGTAGGAGGTGCGGCAGACCGCCGGCGTGTTGGAGAGCGCCTCGCTCATCGCAACCACCGCGTCGCGAACCTGGCGGCGGCGCTTGCGCGCGCTGTCGGCCGGCACCGTGGCGGCGAGCGCGTGCAGCGCGCCGGACGAGGCGAGGAGAGTACGGAAATCCTTGAGCGTGATGCGCCGGCCGGCGACTTCGCGCAGGAAGGCATTGACCTCGGCCGCCCGCACCGGCCGGACTTCGCCCGAGGCTTCGCGGTGCTGGAACAGACGGCGGCCGGGCAGTTCGAACAGGCGGGCGATGGCGGCATGGAAACGCCGGCTCTTCACCGACTTGGCAATCGTCTTGCCGCCCTTGGCCTTGAAGGACAGCGCGACGACTCCCTTGTCGGCCAGCCGGACATTCGACTTTTGCAGGGTCGTGGCGCCGCGTGTGCCGCGCTCGCGCACATATTCCTCGCCCCCGGCGCGGATGGCCGTGAGGCACACCAACTCGATCACGCAGCAGGCAACGAAGCGGCGATCGGGTTCAGCGGACGCAAGACCCTGGCGGACCGCGCGGCGCACGGCCGGCATCGCCCGGGCGATGCCGGCGAGCTGACGGCTCTTCAGCGCCTCGCGCACCTCGGCCCATTTCGGATGGTAGCGATACTGCAGCCGGCCGGCCGCGTCCTGGCCCACCGCTTGGAGATGGGCGTCGGCGTCGGCCGAGAAGCGCACGTTGATATAGGCCGGCGGCACGGCCAGCGCCTTGAGCCGCGCGATCTCGCCGGCATTGCGCAGCAACACGCCGGTCTCGGCCAGGAAGGCAAAGCCCTTGCCACGGCGTTGCCGGCGCAGGGTCAGCGCTTCCGGGCCGACGATCACCAGGCCTTTTTCCGCGGCAAGCCTGGCGACGAGAGAGCGCTGCGACATGCCATAAGAACGCTCCCCGGCCAGCGGCCGTTGCCAATCCGCTGGACATGCTTCATTTCGGTTGCAACCGGAGGCCTTATCGCGCGTTTAGGACTAGGCGGGGAGTGTATGGTCCCCTTGGGGGCCCCAAGAAAGCGTCCACGCGGGAATGTCACAGAAACTACAAAACGATCGCCGTCTGACGGACGAGACGCGTTTTCGCACGCTCGTCGAGGCTGTGACGGATTACGCGATCTACATGCTCGACCCTACAGGCATCGTCACGAGCTGGAACGCCGGCGCTCAGCGCTTCAAGGGCTATGAGGCCGCCGAGATCATGGGCGAGAACTTCGCCCGCTTCTACGAGGAAGCCGACCGCAAGGCGGGGCTGCCGATGCGCAATCTGGGAATCGCCGCGCGCGAGGGCAAGTTCGAGGCCGAGGGCTGGCGCGTGCGCAAGGACGGCAGCCGCTTCTGGGCCCATGTCGTGATCGATACCATCCGCGACGAGCAAGGCGGGCTGATCGGCTTCGCCAAGATCACCCGCGACCTCACCGAGCGCCGCCAGGCCGAGGAGGAGCTGCGCCGCAGTGAAGAGCGCTTCCGTCTGCTGGTCGAGGGCGTCACCGATTACGCGATCTACATGCTCGATCCCACCGGCGTGATCTCCAACTGGAACAGCGGAGCCCAGCGCATCAAGGGATATCGTGCCGAGGAGATCGTCGGGCAGCACTTCTCGCGCTTCTATAGCGAGGAGGATCGCGCCCGCGGCGAGCCGGCGCGTGGACTGGCTACCGCCGAGCGCGAGGGCCGCTTCGAGGCCGAGGCATGGCGCATACGCAAGGACGGCACCCGCTTCTGGGCCAACGCGGTGATCGACGCCATCCGAGACCCGTCGGGGCATCTGCTGGGCTTCGCCAAGATCACGCGCGACATCAGCGAACGCCGCCAAGCACAACTGGCGCTCGAGCGCACACGCGAGGCGCTGTTACAGTCGCAGAAGATCGAGGCGATCGGCAAGCTGACCGGCGGCGTGGCGCACGACTTCAACAACCTGCTGACCGTGGTGCTGGGCAGCCTCGACCTGCTGCGCCGTCACTTGCCCGACGACGATCCGCGCCTCACCCGCCTGCTCGACAACGCCGTGCAGGGCGCCCAGCGCGGCGCCACCCTCACGCAGCGCATGCTTGCCTTCGCGCGCCGCCAGGACCTCAACCTGCAGGCGGTCGACGTGACCGAACTGGTGCGCGGCATGAAGGATCTGCTGCAGCGTTCGCTCGGACCGCAGATCGCCATCGAGACCCGCTTCCCGCTCGCCCTCGATAAGGTGCAGGCCGATCCGCACCAGCTCGAAACGGCCCTGCTCAACCTTGCCGTCAATGCGCGCGACGCCATGCCAATGGGTGGCGCTCTCACCCTCGCAGCCCGGGCCGAAACCTCGGTCGGCGACGCGGCACTTCCCGCCGGACGCTACGTGCGCCTGGCTGTTGTCGATACCGGTGAGGGCATGGATGAGGCCACGCTTGCCCAAGCCACCGAACCTTTCTTCACAACCAAAGGCATCGGCAAGGGCACCGGGCTGGGACTCTCCATGGTCCACGGCATGACCGAACAGCTCGGCGGGCAATTCATCCTGAAGAGCAAGCCGGGCGAAGGCACGACCGCCGAGCTGTGGTTGCCGGTTGCCGACAAATCCGAGGAGTCCGCCGAGGCTGTCGTCGAAACGACGCCGGCCGTGGCGCCCCGCTCGCTCATCGTGCTGGCGGTCGACGACGACGCGCTGGTGCTCGCCAATACCCGGGCCATGCTCGAGGATCTCGGCCATACTGTCATCGCCGCTCTGTCGGCTCGGCAGGCGCTGGAGCAGCTCGAGCGTGGGGTAGCCGTCGATCTGGTGATCACCGACCACGCTATGCCGCAGATGACCGGCACCGAACTCGCCCAGGCGATCGCGGCACGCTGGCCCGCGACACCGATCATTCTGGCAACCGGCTACGCCGAACTTCCGGCCGGCTCCGGTGGCGTCCTGCCGCGGCTGGCGAAGCCCTACCGGCAGGACGACCTCGCCGAGGCGATTGCCGCCGCCGCTGCCGCCTAGCGAGCGGGGCCGCGTGACGGTCGTCAGCCGGTCGGTGTAGCCTTTCCTCAAGCCGGCAAAAAACCGGGGCGACTCAACCGTCGCCAACGATATTGGGAAGGAAGCTCGAGAATGGATGCGTCACTCGAAAAGTCTGCCATGCGTAAAATCTACCTGCGCCTGCTGCCGTTCCTGGTGGTTGCGTACATCCTCGCCTACGTCGACCGCATCAACGTGAGTTTCGCCGCACTCACCATGCGTGGCGACCTCGACATGTCAGCCGCCGCCTTCGGCTTCGCCGCCGGGACCTTCTATTGGGGCTATTTCATCTTCGAGGTGCCGAGCAACGTGATCATGGAAAAGGTCGGTGCCAGGATCTGGATCGCCCGCATCATGATCACCTGGGGCATCCTGGCGGGACTCACATCCCTCGTCACCGGCTCGACCAGCTTCGCCATCGTGCGCTTCTTCCTGGGCGTCGCCGAGGCCGGCTTCTTCCCCGGCATCGTGCTCTACTTCACCTACTGGTTCCCGAGCTTCCACCACGCCCGCATCGTCTCGAGCTTCCTGGTCGGCCTGCCGGTGGCGGTCGCGATCGGCGCGCCGATATCGACCGGCATCATGAGTCTCGACGGGCTGTTCGGCCTGCGCGGCTGGCAGGTCATGTACATCGCCGAAGCGATCCCGACGGTGATCCTGGGCGTCATCACCTTCTTCGTCCTGACCGACCGGCCGGAGCACGCGAAGTTCCTGACGCCCGACGAGAAGAACTGGCTCACCACCAAGCTTGCGGCCGAGCGCAAGGCCAAGGAAGCAGTACGGGTCTATTCGCTGTGGGAGTCGATGTGGAACCCCAAGGTCCTGCTGCTGGCGCTGAACTACCTCGGCATCGTCACCGCAAGCCTCGGCATGCTGATCTTCATCCCTCAGATCATCAAGTCGATCGGCCAGTCCGACAACATGACCGTGGGCTGGCTCACCATGATCCCCTACATCTGCGGCGGCATCTCGCTGGTGGTGTGGGGCCGCATCTCCGACAAGATGAACGAGCGGCGCTGGAATCTCCTGGTCGCCTGCATCTTGTCGACCGGTGGGTTGGTAATGGCCGGTCTGACGCTCGGCAGCTGGTGGGCGCTCGTCGGCATGTCGATCGCGGCAATGGGCTTCTACGGCTCCAAGGGCCCGTTCTTCGCCATGCCGCCGATGTTCCTGAGCGGCACGGCGCTGGCGGCCGGCTTCGCCTGGATCAACTCGATCGGCAACCTCGGCGGCTTCTTCGGGCCGTGGTACGTCGGCGTCATGAAGGACGTCACCGGCAGCTTCGCCGGCGGCCTTTATGGCTTGGCCCTTTTGAGCCTGGTCTCGGCCGTGGTGTGTGCGCTCTTCCTTCACATTCCCGATCCGAACCGGACGGTGGCGCCGCGTTCAGCGCCGACCACGGCATAGCCGCGCAACAAGAACTCGGGCATATGTTGTGCCCGAGACGCCGGAGGAAGCGATGCCCGACCTGTTCCCGACCACGGATGAAGCACACAAGGACCAGGACGTCGCCGACGCCGTCGCCGGCAAGACGAGCATCGTGAACCATCTCGGCCCCGACAGCTTCGAGAAGGACGGCCTCAGGCCGTTCTTCGAATATCGTCCGCTGGGGCTGAAGGAGATAACCGGCGGCAAGGTGGGCGCGCTCGTCGCCCGCGCCAGGCCCGGCAAGCATCCCGATGCGCCGCGCCACACCCACACGCTCGACTTCCAGTTCATCTACGTGCTGAAGGGCTGGGCGGTGTTCGAGTACGAGGGCTACGGCGAGTACAGGCTGGAAGTCGGCTCGACCGTCTACCAGCCGCCCGGAATCAAGCACAAGGAGGTCGCCCACTCCGACGATTTCGAGGTACTGGAGATCACCATGCCGGCCGATTTCGAGACCAAAGAGGTGAAGTGAGCGGCATGAAACGCGTTTGTGTTCTTCTGTCTATTCTCGTGCTGCCGATCTGCGCCGTTCCGGCACTCGCCCAGTCCGTCCAGCCTCTGCCGCCGATGTCGGTCATCACCTTCGAGCCGGGCACGTCGCAGACGAAGATGAACGGCCAGATGGTGCCGGGCGGCCGCGATCTCTACTACGTCCTGGCGAAAGCCGGACAGAGCCTGAACGTATCCGTCGCCCCGGCGACGGCCGGCATCGCCTTCCAGGTTTACGGAACCGACACGGTCATCGCCCGCGCCGCTGACGGCAGCCCGCTGGTCCAGGGCAAGACGTTGCCCAATGCCGGCCCGAACGACAACGCCCAAGCCTGGATCGGCGCGATCCCGCGCGACGGCAACTATCTCATCACGGTCGGCGCGGCCGACACGGGCGGCCCGGTGGCGCTCACGCCCTACACTCTGACTGTCTCGCTCCAGTAAGAGTTGATTGCGTTTCTGGTGCAATTAGTTCATAAACCCAACTGTCGCGTGGTAGTGGCGGCAGAGGCTTCGCTCTTGGGGGCGAAGCCGGCACCGTCCCATCGCCGACGTTTAGTGCGTAGAATGCCGGCGCTGATGGGGTGGGGCGCCGGCATTTCCGCTCTCAGGACCTTCGATTGCAGGTGAAGGTGATCGACCGCGGCGCGAAGACGGGTGCGGGTTTGTCCGAAGGCGCGACCTTCTTGGGCCACGCGCCGCTCTTCAGGTGATCCTCCACGATCGGCGCCAAGTGCTGGAAGAACACCCAGGCGCGCAAGCGCTCGCCGGGATAGCTGTTGTGGATGGCGTCGATATAGAGGTCGGGATCGAACGGCATCAGCCGCGCAACGTCGATGAAGGCGAGCTTGTGCTCGCGGGCGTATTTGGCGAAGACGCGGTTCTCGAAGGCCGCCAGCCGCTCCAGGTCGCCATAGCGGAACGGCGCGTAACCCTGGTTGAGATATTCCAGGATCGACCGGTGGCGGATCGGGTCAAGCACCATGCCGTCCTTCACCAGCCAGACGAACGAGGCCAGCACCAGCTCGGCCCCTGCATCGTTGCTCGCCGACCGGATGGCGTCGAGATCGCCCAGGATGGTCGGAAGGTTGATCGGCAGGCGGCGGCGTGCCCCCGGGCTTGCGATGTCGGGATCGCGTTCGTCGACGCCCGCCGGCCAGACGAGTTTATAGTCGCCCTTGCCCGTCCATTCGCCGCCGCCCCCGGGCACGTCGCGCGCGGCGAGCAGCGCATCGAAGCGGCGCGCCAGCGCGGATTGATAATAGAGGTCGGTGAGCCAGCTCGCCTGCGCGCCGCCGGTGTCGGCGGCCAATTTGCGTTGCGCCGGAGGCGGCATCACCGGCACGACGGTGCGCAGGTCGAACTGGTTGGCGCCTTCATAGTAGATTAGGAGGTCGGGCTTGAGCGGCAGGACCTCCTCGCGCACGATCACGACATTGTCTGTCGAGGTGATGCTCTCGCGGCCGGCGTTCAGGATCTCGAACCTGACGTCGAGCCGGTGCGCTTCGGCCCACAGGTTCAGCCAGTTGCCGATGAACTCGGGGTACGAATAGGGATAGAAGTGATTTCCGACCGTGGTCGAGGCGCCGATGAAGGCGATGCGCACCGTCCTGGGTTGGCGCGCGAACGGTACCGGTGGCCCGCGGAAGCCGTACGCATTGGTGACCAGCCCGATGGGCGTGGTGGCATCGGGCAGAAAACGGTACGGCGGCCGCTTTTCACCGGATGGCGGATCGTAGACGAACAGGTGGCCCGGCGCGCTGTGGAGATAGGCGTGCTGGCACGGATCGCCGACGAAATTGGCGTTCCATGCCTTGAACATGTCGGCGCGGCGCGTGCCTTCGGTGATGCCGCTCTGCTCGACCTTGTCGACCAGCTCATTCCATTCGCGTGGCACCGCCTTGCGATTGGGCAGCGGCGGGGGGTCCCTGAAAAACCAGGCACGCTCGACGCCGGGCGCGCGGGCAATCTCGTCGAGATGGCGTGCGGCCGGTCCGGAATCCTGGGCGGCATCCAGCCAGCGCACCAGGAGCTCGGCCGCGCCGGTGCAGAGGGTCACCGAAATTACGAGCAGGAGGACGTTCAACAGTCTTTTTCGCACGGCTGCGTTACTACACGATTCTGTCCATTCCGGACCAATGACCCCGTAAACTGAGCCCCTCAACGTGGCCAAGTAAGGGCACGGTAAGCTGCGACGAGTACAGTCCAGCCATGGCGAAGGGTCGGAGTTCGGGGCAAAGGGTCATCGTCACGCCGCGCATGCTGCGTGAGGGTGCGCTTGCCCTGGCCGCCCTGCGCGGCAACGCTACGGAATATGAGTTGGTCGGCACTGTCTTCCGCGCCATGGCCGCCGTCGCCCCGCACGCCACGTCCACCGAGCACGAGCCGCCGCCGGCCAATTTCCTCGAGGTAATGCGCCTGATGAACTCGGGCCGCCGCGACGTCTGATCGCCGCCCAAAGGCTCGAATTTCGCAAGTCAACTGCTGGGAGCGCGCAACTCCAGTTGCGCATTATTTCCGCCTGAGGCAACGATGCTTAAACGCCACCGTGGGGAGAATACGCCGCGTGGCGCTCAACAAAGAGGCTCAATGCAATTCGGTTGGCTTACCCTCGCCATGTCGCCCTCGCCCGCCGAGGACGCAGAGCGTATCGACAATCTGATCGACCAGGCCTGCGCGGCCGAGCGGCTGGGTTTTTCCGACGTATGGCTGACCGAGCACTATTTTACCGGCGAGAGCGTCTACAACGACTCTCTGATGTTTGCCGCAGCGCTCGCCATGAAGACCGAACGGATCCGCATCGGCTTCGCCGTGGTTCAGACACCGTTTCACCATCCGGTGCGGCTCGCCGTCCAGCTCGCCCTGCTCGACAATCTCAGCAAGGGCCGCATCGATGTCGGCATCGGCAAGGGTACGGTCTACAACGAATACGAATTCGTTGGCCACGGCCTGCGCAGCCACGACAGTCGCGAGCGCATGGAGGAGGCCGTCGAGATTCTCGAGCGCGCCTGGCGCGAGGCGCCGCTCACCTACAACGGCAAGTTCCACAAAGTCCACATTCCTGCGATCCGGCCCAGGCCCGTGCAACAACCCGGCCCGCCTCTGTGGCGCAGCGTCATCTCACCCGGCTCGTTCAAGGAGTGCGGACGGCTGGGCGTCCCCATCCTGACCGCGCGCCTGCCCGTGGCCCGCATCAAGGAGCGCTGGGCGACCTATGCCGAGGGCATCGACGAGGGCGGCCACGACGCCAAGACCAAGGCGCGGCTGCTCGCGCAGAGCGCGCTGTGGCGCAACGTCTATGTCGCCGAATTGCAGGCTCAGGCCGAGGACGAACTCGCCGCCCTTCTGGTCGACACGCGCGCCCACATGATGCACGTGCGCGAGGCCTATAACCCCGGGGATTTCCAGCCCGAGCCGGCGACGCTGAATGCCTGGACCGATCCCAAGGTGCCCGACTCCGAGGCGATCCCCTTCGTGCTCTCGACCGGCTCGCTCTATGGCACGCCCGCCCGCGTGCGCGAGCAGGTGGCTGAACTGCGCGACGTCGGCGTGCAGCACCTGCTCTGCCAGACCGGGTTCGGCGCCATGAGCCACGAGCGCAACTTGGCCTCGATGTGCCGCTTCGGCGAACAGGTGATGCCGGCGTTCGGCTGATCACAGAGCGCGACGTTGGGCGAGACGCGTCTAACAGTCCCCTGTCCGTTTGCCGTTGAGGATGCTCTTGCCCTTGGCCGTCTCGCCGGACTTGGTCTTGATCTCGATTTGGCCCAGGCCCTCGTAGCTGGTGGCGCTGAAGCTGATCTCCGCCGTGGCGGTGACGCCCGGCTGCTGGTCGCCCGCGGGGCAGGCGATGGTCGCCTTGAAGATCCCGGCCTGCTTGCCGCCATCTGTGTATATGCAGCCTTGCGCCTTGATCTGCTCGGGCGGCGGGAACAGGAGGTTCTCCAGCGTGGCGTCGGCCGGCTTGAGACAGACGCTCTTCGATGTCGGCGGGATCTGCCGGACACCTTCCATCGTTGTCTTGTCGGACACCTCCCACATCCCGGGCTGGATGGCCGTCTGGGCACGGGCCGAACTTGCGCCCAGGGACACGAAAAGGGCCGCTACGATGCCAAAGGATTTCATCACTCTGACTCCCGATTTCGCAATACGGTCACTATATCCACCGGCAACCGCAGCCGCACGGCCGGCGTTATGTGTTCTTATGTCTAAGCGTCATCCGCGCAACGCAGTCCGGCCGTTGGAAGGCCGCAAGATACTGATCGTCGAGGACGAGGCCGCGATCGCGCTCAGCCTCGCCGCCGGGGTGAGCGAGGCGGGCGGCATGGTGATCGGGCCGGTCGCCTCGGTGGCGGCGGCCTACGCGGCGATGGCCGACAATGTGCTGGATGGCGCGTTGCTCGATATCAGGCTCCGCAATGAGACCTCGTTCGCGCTGGCTGACGTGCTGGCTGTGCTGAGTATCCCCTTCATCTTCGTGAGCGGCCTGTCGAGCGCGCTGATGCCCTACGCGCATCGCGACCGGCCGCTGTTCGACAAGCCCTACCAGGTGCCAGCCGTAATCGCAGCCCTGGGCCGCCTGCTCGAGGCCGCGGCAGGAGAGCCAAAACAGGCCACGCGCGGCTAGCGCCCAACGGCTGCAACCTCGGAACAGAGCACACGTTGACCGGCCGGAGAGGTCATCCATCCCTCCCCGCCCAGCCGGACTACGGGTACTACGGAGCTGACGACCGGTTGGCTCTCGCCCGCCCGATTCTCCCCCGTCGGGCGGGCGTTTTTCCGCCGCGTTCCGAAAGACAGTCATGAAGTCGAAGCACTTGCATCTCGCCCCCCAGGAACACGAACTTCTGCATGCCCTCGCCAAGGCTCCGTCGATGCGCAAGTTGCCGGTCCGGTTGTCATCGACGCAGCGGCTGCGCTTCGAGATGCTAGGCCTGATCGAGGATCGCGCCGACGGCGTCTGCCTCACCGAACGCGGCCGCGCGCGGGCGGCGGAACCCGTCGATGTCCCGCCACCCCCGCTCGGCAGCAATGCAGATGCGGATCGAGATGCGCCCCGCGACAGCCGGGGCCGGCGGCTCGGGCTGCGCCGCCGGTCCCCGTTCTGACCGACCTACCAGTAGGTTGGCGCGTTGTAATACTTGTCGACCTGGCGTCCGTAGTCGGGCGTCCAGCGGAAGTCATCGTCGTCCATGTCGTAGGTCGGTGCGTTCTCGAGCACCGTCTTGTCGAGATTGACGACATAGCCGCCCTTGTTCTCGTCGTACTTCAGGGTCGACCACGGCAGCGGATGATACTTCTCGCCGATGCCCAGGAAGCCACCGAACGACATGACGGCGTAAATGGCCTTGCCGCTCACCTTGTCGATCATGATGTCGTCGACGGTGCCGAGCTTGTCGCCGCGAAGGTTGTAGACATTGGTGCCTTCGACCTTCTCGGCGGCGATCAGGGTTCCGGAGGTGATCTTCGTGATATCGGCCATGACGTGGCTCCTTCTTCGGGTTGAGGTGCTGGAAGAACGTCACCCCACGGAAAGAGTTGCCAGCTTCAGCCCAGATCCGGCCAGCGGCGCACGATCGCCGTCACAATGTCGTCGATTCGTGCACTGAGGATGCGCTCGCCCTTGAAGGCGGTAGCGCGCCTCGGATCGCCGGTGGCGCCCGTCGCCTCGAACGGGCCATGGAGTTCCAGCCGATTCATGCGCACGCTGCGCGGCTCGAGCGCCAGCATCACCGAGGTCTCGCGCTCGTCGGCGTGGCCGCCCTCCGGTATGTCGAGCAGTCTCTCGGCAGCCGCGCCCAGACCTCGCATGTGCAGGACGAGCAGATCGCTCGCGCCGCGCGCAATCTCGTCGATCGGGTCCTCGGTCGACACGCCCGTGTTCAGGAGGACGATGCGCCGTACGCCGTGGCCGCGCAGATTGCCCAGCAACTCGGCCAGCAGCGCCTTGAAGGTGGCGGCGCCGAGATGCTGGCTGCCGGCAAAGCCGGTGAAGGCGGGATAGAAGCCGAAGCCCACCACCGGGGCCGCCACCGCGGGCAGGCGTTCGATCAGCCCCTGCCCGAGGGCGCGGGCGGTGAGGGCGTCGGTCTTGAGCGGCAAATGCGGGCCATGCGCCTTGGATGCCGCGCCGACCGGGATCACGACCAGCGCACCCGCCTCGAAACGGACCTTGGCCTCGGGCCAGGTGAGATCCTCCAGCCAGACTCCGGTATTCGTGCTCATGCGCGCACGCTAGCACGGCGGGAGGCGGGCAAGGAGAAGGCGGTATGAAGTCTCTCGGCCGTCGGCCTCGGATTGGCGGCATCAACTTTCCCACGGCAGCCTGACCCGCTTCGGCGGACGGCTGCCTGGCACGATCATCTTGCGCCACTGCGCGGCGGGTGCTGAATCGTCGAACACGATGCGGCCGGCCACGACCGAAATGCCGAGATCCTTCCAAAGCGCGGCGAGATCGACCGGCTCGGCCCTGGCAAAATGGCGGTCGACCAAGCTGCTCATGGCGGTGGTGCCGGTGGCGCGGTCGCAGGCGGCCGCGTAATCGGCGACGGCCATGCGCTGCGTACCGTCGATGCCGCTCCACAACACGCCGGCCAGGCAATCCTCGAGTCCCTTGGCCCCGTTGCTGGCGCGGCGAATGCCGATATCGGCCATCAGCATGAAGGTGGCGCCGCCCCAGTAGTTCTGCCGGCCCGAGGCGTTGGCCATGCCGGCCGCGAAGGCCTGCACGCCTTGCGGCATGTTCTCGACCCACTCGTGCCAAACCTCCGCCTCGGTCTTCCAGCCGGCCCGTGCACGGATGATCGGTTCGACATAGGTGGCCGCACCCTCCATGAACCAGGTGCCGCGGCCACGGATAAATGGCATGGCGGTGTGGATCAGCTCGTGGGTCAGCACCCAGTCGTTGAACAGGCGGCGCCGGTCGACGTCGGTGCCGACCTCGACCATCACCGTGGCGCCGCCGCCCGAGACGGTCCGGCCATAGCCCACGCCGCGCTTGTTCGTGACCGGCACCAATCCGACCAGCGCCTGCCTGGCCGTGAAGCCCTGCCAGTAGTTCGACTCCGCCTCCGCGGTGCGCTCGACCCAGTCGAAGAGATCGGCACGACCGGCTTCGTTGACGCCATCCAGGATCGCCACCCGGAGCACCGCGTTCCCGGCAGGCTGGCCGAGACGCAGGCTGCCGGGCGCGGGCACGGCGAGCTCGCGATAGGCCAGGCGCCCAAGCGCCGTGTAGCCGGCGAAGCGCACCGTGGTGCCGGCAAGCCGCCAGGCGTCGCCCACCTTGGGCAGGCCGGCGGCGAAGACCAGGCCCGGGCCGGCCGTCATGCGGATGTCGATGGTCGGCGGCCGGTCGTAGCCGCGCGGCTCGAGCAGCCAGCTGCCCAGGGTCGCCAGCACGCCGTCGCCGCGCATCACCGCGACCGATGTCGAATTGACGGCGCGGGCGTAGGCCGAGAGGTCGAACCGGTAGTGCGCCTCGGCCACGCCATCCTTCTGCTCGACCTTTAGGCCCGAGACATATTGCGACGCGCGGTCCTCGTCCGGCTGGAAGGTGAGCGGCTGCGTCGCGCGACAGCGATAGGCGACCTCGAGCTTCAGGCCGTCGCTGCCGGCGAGGCTGCCGTCGACTGTGCAATCGGGCGCCGCGGCGGGCTGCGCGAGGGCCGGCGTCGTTGCGAGCAAGGCCACGATGAGGGTTCGCCGGAACATGGCGGACGCTAGCATATGCTAGGCTGGCCTCAATGAACCCGGTCGTTCACGTTTTGCGGCGCATGGGCGGGCGCGCCACCACGCTTCTGCCTTTTTCGCTGCTCATCGGTCTCCTGTTCCAGAACATCGCGGCCGCCGCCCGGCCGCTGCTATGGCCTCTGGCGGTCGCCCTGCTGATGCTGGCGCTGGCCCGTACCGATTGGTCGCGGGTGATGGCGCTGTTGCGCCGGCCCGGCCTCGCCATCGTGCTGGCGCTCGCCAACCTGATCGTCGTGCCGCTGGTCGTCTGGCCGATCTGGCAGGCGCTCGGCCTGTGGCCCGGCCTGATCGCCGCCTTGTGCCTCAGCGCCATGGCACCCGGCATCATCTCGGCCGCCACCACCGCCACGTTCCTGCGGCTCGATTCCTCGCTCGCCCTGCTGCTGACGTTACTCACCAACTTCCTCGTGCCCTTCACACTGCCACCCTTGGCGCTGTGGCTGCTGGGCCTCGACCTCAAAATCAGCGTCGCCGAGCTCAGCCTGCGGCTCGGCCTGATCGCGGCGCTGGCGCTTCTGGGCGCGGTCGCCATCCGCCGTTTCCTGGGGACACGACTGGTCGAGCACGAGTCCACCCTCGACGGCCTCTCCATCGTCGTCCTGATGATCTTCGCCATCCCGCTGATGGATGGCGTGGTGGCGCGCGCCCTGGCCGAGCCGCTGAAGCTCGCGTGTTTCATCGCCGCCGGCTTCGCCGGCATGCTGCTGTGCAATTTTGTGATCGCGGCCGGCACCTGGCCGTTCCTCGACCGCCGCACCGCGCTCAGCGCCGGCTATTGCTCGGGCGGCCGCCACAACGCGTTGCTGATGGCGGTGCTGCCCGCCTCGGCCGACGCCGACATCTTCCTGTTCATCGCCGCCGTGCAGTTCCCGATCTATCTGATTCCGACCCTGCTCCAGCCGCTCTATCGCCGCCTGCTGCCGCCGCGCTGAGACCTACTTCGGCGGTTCCGGCCATTTCTTCTGCGGACCGCGCGCGGTCTCGAACCAGCGCGAGATCCGCATCACGCCGAGATCGTCGAACCGGCGGCCGGCGATCTGCACGCCGATCGGCTTGCCCTCGTTCGTGTAGCCGCAATTGATCGAAGCGGCCGGCTGCTCGCTCATATTGTAGGGCATGGTGAAGGAAATGTGCTCGAGCGGCCGATGGACGTCGTTGGTCGGAGTCTCCCATTCGGCCGGGTAGGTCGGCACCGGCGACACCGGGGACAGCACGAAGTCGAACGGGTGCGTGGCCTTCACCGTCGCGGCGCGGATCGCCATGTAGTTGTTGACGGCCTTGATCACCGTCGCGCCCGACACGTCGGCGCCGCCCCGGCACCAGTCGGCAATGAAGGGCAGCACGCTCGCCTGCCGGGCGTGGCTCAGCGCGGAAAAATCGACCCAGCTCCGTACCCGCCAGAAGAGATCCTGCAGGTGCAGCATCTCGGGCGAGAGGAACGGCGCCACCGGCTCGACCCTGGCGCCGGCATCGGCGAACAGGCGGGCGGCGGCTTCGATCTTCGCCTTCACTTCGGCATCGACCGGCAGGCCCGAGCCGGCATCGAGATGCAGGCCGATCTTGAGGCCCTTGGGCTCGATTGGGCCGGCGCTCCAGTCGATCTCGGCGGCCGGCAGGCTCATATGATCGCGCCAGTCGGCCTTGGCGAGCTCGGCCATCAGCAAGGCCGCATCACCCACCGTGCGCGTCATCGGCCCGACGGCCCGGCCGAAGAAGGGCGGATCGACCGGCACGCGGCCGAGGCTGGGCTTCAGGGTAAAAATGCCGTTCCAGGTCGCGGGCAGGCGCAGCGAGCCGCCGATGTCGGTGCCGAGATGGAGCGGCCCGTAACCCGCCGCTGCCGCGGCGCCGCCGCCCGCGCTGGAGCCGCCGGGATTCCAGGCGAGGTTCCAAGGATTGCGGGTCAGCGGATGGAAAGAGCTTCGCCCCGACGACAGCATGCCGTAGTCCGGCATGGTGGTCTTGGCCAGGATCACCGCGCCCGCCTCGCGTACCCGCGCCGCCGCCGGCGCGTCGGCCGCCGCCGGCACCAACTGCGTCGCCGCCGTACCGAGCGGCACCGGCACGCCCTTGGTCGCGATGTTCTCCTTGATGGTGATGGGCACGCCGTCGAGTGCGCCCCTGGGCTTGCCCTGCTGCCAGCGCGTCGCCGACGCCTTGGCTTCCTTGCGCGCGCCCTCGAAGTCCGGCGCATAGAGCGCCTTCAGCCTGGGCTCCCAGGCTTCGATGTGGGAAATGACGGCGTCGACGGCGTCGACAGGCGAGAGTTTCCTGCTCTTGTAGGCGGCCAGGAGGTCGACCGCGGTCATGTCGTGGATGGTCATGGCGGCAATCTACAATGCACCGTCGCGGGATGCATTGATCCGTTCGGCAATAAATTTGGTGAGGAGGGGGGCGAGGAACAGGACGGTGATCATGCGGAACGTCTGCATGGCCATCACGAAGGACACGTCGACATTGGTCGACGCCGCGATGATGGCAATCGAATCGGACCCGCCCGGGCTGGTGGCGAGGTAGGCGGTCAGCGGATCGACCCCCGCGCCCCAGACCATCAACGCGGCGACGCCGCCGCAAATGGCGATCAAGAGCAAGGTGCAGGCGACGATGAGCGGCAAGGCGCGCGCGGCATGCACAAGCAGCGGACGCGTGAAGCGCAGGCCGATGTTCCAGCCGACGAACGCGTAGCTCGCCGCCAGCAACCAGGCGGGAAGCTCGATCGTCATCCAGCCGAGATGGGTGAACACGATGCCGGCCACGAGCGGCACCAGGAACGCGCCGGCGGGAATGCGCAGCAGGCGAGCGACGAGCGGTCCCAGGATCGCCAGCGCCAACGTCTCGGCAAGCGGCAGCCAGGCGACCGGCGGGAACCAGACGATGGCGGCCGATCCATGAGTGGCGCTGACGCCGAACAGCTTGGCCACCACCGAGGCGACCGCCGCCACGCCAACGACCCGCAAATACTGCATGAGGGCGACGAGCCTTATGTCGGCGCCGTAGGACTCGGCCATGATGGTCATCACCGACGCGGCGCCCGGGCTCATGCCCCACAGCGCGGTGGTGCCGGGCAGCATGTGCAGGCGCGTCATCAGCCAGCCGATCAGGCTGCAGGCGACGACGACGGACAACACGCCGGCGGTGAACAGCAGCCAGTGACCCAGGATGTCGCCCATGATCGACAGCGGGATCATCTTGGCGATCATGCAGCCGATGATTCCCTGGGCCACGACGAAAGGCGGCAAGGGGAAGCGGACCCTTCCGCCGCCGGCGGCGATGGCGATGCCCGCGATCAGCGGGCCCAGCATCAAGGCAGCCGGCGCGTGGAGCCACAACAGGAAGGCACCGAGGCCGACCGACAGGACGATGAGGATGACCCATTGCAGTGGGGGCCACTGTGACGCGGGCGCGAGCCGGCTCATGGATTACTGCGCAAACTCCTCCGCCTCGCCGTTCATCTTGCGGATCGTGTCCATCAGTTCGGCGGCGGCAACCCCCAGCCGTGCATCATCCGTGCCGCGCAGTACAAGCGAGACGCTGGGCTTGCCGTTGCGGAAGGCGGGGTAGCTGCCGATGTCGAGATCCTCGTAGCGCTTCTGCAGCGCGCCCAGCGGCTCGGCAATGATACCCTCGGGCAGGTTGGTGCGCACGGTGCGCGACAACACCGGATCGCCGCCGACCAGACGGTGCTTCATCGACTGGAACATCGCCTCGGCGACCTTGGGGATGCCGGCGAAGGTGAAGACGTTCTCCATCTGGAAGCCGGGCGCCACCGACACCGGATTGTCGACCAGGATGCCGCCGTGCGGCACACGCGCCATGCGCCGCCGCGCCGGCGTGAACAGCGCCACGTCGCCATAGTGCCTGGTCATGCGCGCGACCGCCTCGGGATGCTCGGAGATGCCCACGCCGAAGGCCTTGGCGATGCAGTCGGCGGTGATGTCGTCGTGGGTCGGGCCGATGCCGCCCGTGGTGAAGACGTAGTCGAACTTCCGGCGCACCTCGTTGATGGTGGCCACGACCGTGGCCTCGATGTCGGGGATGATGCGGCATTCCCTGACCTGCACGCCCAGCACGCCGAGCTCGGTGGCGAGATACTGGATGTTGGAATCGCGGGTCCGCCCGCTCAGGATCTCGTTACCGATGACCACGATGCAGGCGGTCACGGTTTTTGCCGGCTGGGACATGCGCGCTCTTTTTCCTTTTCTTTCAGGACACTAGCGGAGGCAGGCGACAGGGCCAAGCCTTGCCCGGCCTTGTTACCGCCGGTATCGCATGCCAAATAAGGGCACCATGAGTAGTCCCCGCGATTTCATCGACGACAGCGACGACTATTGGCGGCGCGACGAGCGCACGATCAAGATCCACGGGCCCGAGGGCTTCGAGGGCATGCGCCGGGCCGGCCGCCTGGCCGCCGAGACGCTCGATTTCATCACGCCCCATGTCCAACCCGGAATCAGCACCGCCGAGCTAGACAAGCTCTGTCACGACTTCATCCTCGATCACAAGGCGATCCCCGCCCCGCTCGGCTATCGCGGCTACCCGAAATCGGTCTGCACCTCGATCAACCATGTGGTCTGCCACGGCATCCCGTCCGACAAGCGGCTGCAGGACGGCGACATCGTCAACATCGACGTCACCACCATCCTCGACGGCTGGTACGGCGACACCAGCCGCATGTATTTCGCGGGCGATGTCGGCGTGAAGGCACGCCGGATCTGCGAGGTCACCTACGAGGCGATGATGCGCGGCATCGCCGCCGCCAAGCCGGGCGGACGCGTGGGCGACATCGGCCATGCCATCCAGAGCTATGTCGAGGCCCAGCGTTTCTCCGTCGTGCGCGACTTCTCGGGCCATGGCCTGGGCCGCATCTTCCATGACGCGCCCAACATCCTGCACTACGGCAAGCCCGGCACCGGCCCGATCCTGAAGCCCGGCATGTTCTTCACCGTCGAGCCGATGGTGAATGCCGGCACCTGGCAGGTGAAGATCCTGAGCGACGGCTGGACGGCGGTGACACGCGACAAGCAGCTTTCCGCCCAGTTCGAGCACTCCGTCGGCATCACCGACACCGGCGTCGAGTTCTTCACCCTCTCGCCCCGGGAGCTGGCCAAGCCCCCTTACGATCTCGGCGCCGCCAACCCCGCCGACCAGCGCCAGGCGGCCCCGGCCTGAGGGCTCGTCAAGTCTTCCTGTAACGTTTGGCCCTGTCGGTTCGTCGTCCTGGGTGTGGACCGACTTTCCGACGCCAAGACCAGCCGCGCGGCAAGGGCCGTGGCTGCCGCCAGCGACGACGCGCTGTGCACGCTTCTGTCGGCAGGTTTGCGCGTCCAGGCCGGGGAGGATCGCTGGCGTGTCATCGGCAACACTCTCGTATACCGCCTGTTGCTGCGCGACGCGGGTGGCACCTGGAACAGGCTCGACCAGTGCTGGGAATTCTCCGGCGACGATCCAACCGCCCGGCTCGCCTCGGCGCTTGAAGCCCGGCCGGCGGGGCTCGGACACAATGCCGACGTGGCCGGGCCGCAGCCTCACTATCACGGCCATCGCGGCCGCGTGCGGGAGCGCGTGATGCGGGCGGGCGCCGAGTTGCTCGAAGACTACGAACTGCTTGAGCTGCTGCTCTTCTATTCGATCGAACGCATCGACACCAAGCCGCTGGCCAAGAGGCTGCTGGATCGCTTCGGCACGCTGGGCGACGTCTTTGCCGCCGAGGCCGCGCAGCTGCGCGAGTTCGACATCGACCAGCGCACGCTCGTGCTGTTCAAGGCCTCGCGCGAGGCCGGGCGGCGGCTGGCCGAGCGCAAGGTCATGGACATGCCGGTGCTGACCAACTGGCAGCAGCTCATCGACTACTGCCACGTCGCCCTCGCGCACGAGAAGACCGAGCAGTTCCGCATTCTCTTCCTCGACCGCAAGAACGTGCTGATCGCCGACGAGGTGCAACAGCGCGGCACCATCGACCACACGCCCGTCTATCCCGCGCGAGGTCGTCAAGCGCGCGCTGGCGCTTAACGCTGCCGCGCTGATCCTGGTGCATAACCATCCCTCCGGCGACCCCAAGCCCTCGCGCGACGACATCGATATGACGCGCGAGATCAGGACGGCGGCCGAGGCGCTGGGCATCACCATCCACGACCACTTGGTGATCGGCCGCAAGGGCCATGCGAGCTTCAGGAGCCTGGGTTTGCTGACGTAAGACGACAGCGGTGTTTGGATCGTCGTGCGCTCGCCCGAATTGACCCGAAATTGACCTTTCTGTCACTGTGGCGTTCGATTCCGGCAGTCCCGATCTGCCTACCGCGCAGGCATCGATAAGGCCACGCGGCTTTGATGGAGTTGAGTGTAAAGCTATTCTCCCTGGCATGCCCACATTGCTCGCCAAGAACGCCGACGTCCTCGTCACCATGGACGGCGATCGCCGCGAACTGAAGAATGCCGGCCTCTACGCCAAAGACGGCGTCATCAAGCAGATCGGACCCACCGCCGAGCTACCCGCCACGGCCGACACGGTCATCGACCTCGCCGGGCAGATCTGCCTGCCGGGCTTCGTCAACACCCATCACCATCTCAACCAAACCCTGACGCGCAACTTTCCCGGCGCGCAGAACAACAACCTCTTTCCCTGGCTCAAGGCGCTTTATCGGGCCTGGGCGCGCACCGACCCGGAGGCCTCGCGCGCCAGCACGCTGGTCGGCCTGGCCGAGCTGGCGCTGTCCGGCTGCACGACGGTGTTCGACCACAGCTACGTGTTCAAGAACGGCAACAACGTCGACTGCCAGATCGAGGCGGCGCGCGAGCTGGGTGTGCGCTTCCATGCCAGCCGCGGCTCGATGTCGCTCGGCGAGTCCAAGGGCGGCCTGCCGCCCGACGATTGCGTCGAGGATGAACCCGCCATCCTGAAGGACAGCCAGAGGGTCATCGAGAGGTATCACGACCCGTCGACGGGCTCGATGACTCAGATCGTGCTGGCGCCCTGCTCGCCCTTCTCCGTCACCGCCTCGCTGCTGAAGGAATCGGCGGCGATGGCGCGGCACTACAAGGTGCGGCTCCACACCCACCTCTGCGAGACGCTGGACGAGGAGCGCTACACCCTCGAGCGCTTCCAGCTCCGGCCGGTCGACTGGATGGAGACCCTGGGCTGGCTGGGCGACGACGTCTGGTTCGCCCACGCCATCCATGTCGACGACGACGAGATCCGGAAGTTCGCCGCGACCGGCTGCGGTGCGGCCCACTGCCCGTGCTCCAACATGCGGCTGGGTTCGGGCATCGCGCCGATCAAGAAATACATGGCAGCCGGCGTGAAGGTCGGGCTGGGCGTCGACGGTTCGGCCAGCAACGACTCGTCCAACATGCTGATGGAAGCGCGCCAAGCGATGCTGCTGGCCCGGCTGCGGCTTGGCCTGCAGCCCCCGGAAGGGCCGCGCAAGCACATGCTCCTGTCGCCATCGCACCCGGTGCGCGCCGGCGAGTGGATGACAGCCCGCGAGGTCCTCGAGCTCGCCACGCTGGGCGGCGCGCGGGTGCTGGGGCGCAGCGACATCGGCTCGCTCGAACCCGGCAAGTGCGCCGACTTCTTCTCACTCGATCTGCACACGATCGCCTATGCCGGGGCCTTGTACGATCCGGTGGCAGCGGTGTTGTTCTGCGCGCCGCAACAGGCGCGGACCACCGTCATCAACGGCAAGATCGTGGTCAAGGACGGCGGCATCGTCACCATGGACATGCGTCCCGTCGTGGCGACCCACAATCGCTGCGCCGCCCGAATGGCGGAGGGCTAGCGGCCCTTTTCGCCGCCGTGGGGCCTCGTTCCGCGGCTGACACGGGCTCTTGCCGCATGCTAGGTCGCCACGTCCCTACGAGGAGCAAGCGATGGTGGGCAAGATCTATGTCGGCGTCGGCGGCTGGACGTTCGAGCCGTGGCGCGGGGTCTTCTACCCCGAGGGTCTGACCCACAAGCGCGAGCTGGAATATGCCAGCCGCAAGCTCACCTCGATCGAGATCAACGGCACCTATTATTCGACCTTCAAGCCGGCGAGCTGGGCCAAGTGGCACGATGAGACACCGGACGGCTTCGTGTTTGCGGTGAAGGCCTCGCGCTTCTGCACCAACCGCCGCGTCCTCGCCGAGGCGGGCGAATCGGTACAGCGCTTCGTCGACCAGGGCCTGGTCGAGCTCAAGGACCGGCTCGGGCCGATCAACTGGCAGTTCATGGGCACCAAGAAATTCGATCCCGAGGATTTCGAGGCCTTCCTCAAGCTGCTGCCGCGCCAGGCGGGCAAGCTGCCGCTGCGCCACGCGCTGGAAGTCCGTCACGAAAGCTTCAAGGACCCGCGCTTCTACGATCTCGCGCGCAAGTACAAGGCGGCGATCGTCTACGCCCACGACGAGGATTTCCCCGAGATCGACGAGCCCACCGCCGACTTCACCTACGCCCGCCTGATGAGCGCCGAGGACAAGGTGAAGACGGGCTACAAACCCGCCGACCTCGACAAATGGGTCAAGCGCGCCAAGGCGTGGGCCAAGAAGGGCGACGCCTTCGTCTATTTCATCTCAGGCGCCAAGGTGCGCAATCCGGCCGCGGCCGAGGCGCTGATCGCGAAGGTCTAGTCGCAAGGAGTAGAGTTCATGGTTCAGCCCTTCCCATCCGGCATGCGTATCGAGAAAATCGAAAGCGATGGCGCCACCATCCACACCCGGGTAGGCGGCAAAGGGCCCGCCGTCATCATGCTGCACGGTTTCGGCGACACCGGCGATATGTGGGCGCCGCTGGCCGCCACCCTCGTTGCCAGCCGCACGGTCGTCGTTCCCGACTTGCGCGGCATGGGGCTGTCGTCACATCCCGACCGCGGCTACGACAAGAAAACGCAAGGTCACGACGTCGCGCGCGTGCTCGATGCGCTCGAGATCGACAAGGCCCAGCTCGTCACCCACGACATCGGCAACATGGTGGGTTATGCCCTGGCCGCGCAGTATCCGGCCAAGGTCACGCGCTGGGTCGTCATGGACGCGCCGCTGCCGGGCATTGGCCCCTGGGACGAGATCCTGAAGAGCCCCGCCCTGTGGCACTTCAATTTCCGCGGCCCCGACGTCGAACGGCTGGTGCAGGGCCGTGAGCGTATCTATCTCGATCGCTTCTGGAACGAGCTGTCGGCGACCCCGGGGGCGATCGACGAAGAGACGCGCCGGCATTATGCCGAGCTCTACGCCAGGCCGGGCGCCATGCACTCGGCGTTCGAGCAGTTCGCCGCCTTTTCCCAGGATGCGACCGACAACAAGGCCTTCCTGGCCAAGGGCAAGCTTGCGATGCCGGTGCTGGCGATCGGTGCCGACAAGTCCTTCGGCACGGCGATGGCCGACGATCTGCGCTTCGTGGCGAGCAACGTCACCGGCCGGGTCGTCGCCAATTCCGGCCATTGGCTGATGGAGGAGCAGCCGGCGGCGACCGTGGCTGCGATTACGTCCTTCCTCGCCTAGCTGGCCGGGTCGCCTCCGGGCAGGCGACGAAAGCCGATCGAGAGGCGGTTGTAGACGTTGATCACGCCGACCGCGAGGGTGAGATCGGAGATTTCCTTTGGCTGGAACTCGCCGCCAGGGCGGCGAAGCTCTCGTCGGGCGCATGGCTCTCCGAGATCAGCGTCACCGCCTCGGTCCATTGCAGCGCGGCCTTCTCCTTCTCGGTGAAGATGTCGCCCGCCTCGTGCCAGGCCGACACCAGCATCACCTTCTCGACGGCTACGCCGCCCTTCATGAGGTCGCGCGCGTGCATGTCGATGCAATAGGCGCAGCCGTTGATCTGCGAGGCGCGCAGGAAGACCAGGTCGATCAGCTGCTTGGGCAGGCCCGAGTTGACGACGTACAGGTAGACACCTCCGACCGCGCGCAGGCCGGCGGCAGACAGTTTCTGGTAATCAACACGCTGCGTCACTGTCGTTTCCTCGACGGGGATCGGGGACGGTGAGCGTCTCGTCGGGGTCGACGACGAACACCGCCAAGAGGCGCGCCGGCTCGGTGTCGCTGGCGTTCCCGCTGATCTTATGGTGCGTGCCGGGCATTTCGAAGAAGCTTTCGCCCGCCCGGGAACAACAGGCCGGCGATGCAAAGACCCATGGCTTTCATGATGCATCCTCCATGTCCGGCTCGGAGTCTTTCATGCCAGGTCGCGCGTCCGCCACAACAGCACAGGCCTGCGGTGACTCCGAACGCCCGGAAGGTTTTATCCAGCGAAATGAAGCCGTCTGCTCGCCGACAGTGCCGCCCTGCCTCTTGACGACGGGTGTCTGACTTCTTAAAAGTTAACCCTATGGTTAACTATCAGACAGCGATCCTCGACCGCACCTTCGCCGCCCTGGCCGATCCGACGCGGCGCGCTCTGCTCGCCCGGCTCGATGCGGAGGACAAGGGCCTGGCCGTCAGCGAGCTCGCCCGGCCGTTCCCGGTGTCGCTGCCGGCCATCATGAAGCACCTCGACGTGCTGTCGGACGCCGGCCTGATCGAGCGCACCAAGTCGGGCAGGACTGTCACCTGCCAGCTCAAGGCCGCGCCCATGGAGCAAGCGATGAACTGGCTCGCCCGTTACGAGCGCTACTGGACGGAACAGCTCGACCGTCTCGCCGCCTTTCTGGAGGAAGATTCATGGCAACCAAACCCAGCCTCGCCCTCAAGCGCCGCTTCAAGGCGCCGCCGGCGCAGCTCTACCAAGCCTGGACGCAGCCGGAAAAAATGATCCGCTGGTGGGGCGTCACTGGCCATGAAAAGACGCCCATCGCCGATACCGATCTTCGCGTCGGAGGCCGCTTTCACGTGCAGTTCTGGACACCGAACGGCGAGCACCAGAGCGTGAGCGGCGTCTATCGCGAGGTCGTGCCCGACCGCAAGCTGGTCTTCTCGTGGGCCTGGCAGAGCACCCCCGAGCGCGAATCGCAGGTCACGATCGACCTCAAGCCCGACAATGACGGCACCATCCTGACGCTGACGCACGAGCAGTTCTTCAACGAGAAGGCGCGTGACGATCACACGCGCGGCTGGAGCATGGCGCTCGACAATCTGCAGAAGATCTACGGATGACGACGCTCGACACCTATCGCACCCCCGTCGCCATGAGCGACGCCGGCCGCCAGGCGCCGCTGTTCGAGGGCCTGCCGCACGATGTCGGCGGCCTCGCGCGGGTCGTGCAGGGCCTGCTGGTGCACGAGCACATCGCGCCGGCCTACGGGCTCACGCTTTCCGCCGAGCAGCACGCCCAGGCCCATCTTCGCTCCGTCGAGAAGATCCTCGAGGCTATCGCGGCGCAGGATCGGCGGCCGTTGCCCGTGGCGCGGCCGGCCGGCGAGCGCGTGGTAGGCGTCTGCCGCCACTTCACGCTGCTGCATGTCGCCATGCTGCGCAGTCAGGGCGTGGCGGCACGGGCGCGGTGCGGCTTCGGCGCCTATTTCGAGACCGGCAAGTTCGTCGACCACTGGGTGACCGAGTATTGGAACACGGCGGAGAAGCGCTGGATCCTGGTCGACCCGCAGCTCGACGCCCGCCAGCGCGAGCTCTTCAAGGTCGGCTTCGATCCGCTCGACGTGCCGCGCGATCAGTTCCTGATCGCGGGCGAGAGCTGGCGGCTCTGCCGCGCCGGCAAGGCCGATCCCTATGCCTTCGGCATCCTCGACATGCACGGCCTGTGGTTCATCGCCAGCAACGTCATCCGCGATGCAGCCGCGCTCAACAACCACGAGATGCTGCCGTGGGACGTCTGGGGCGCCATGACCCGCGCAGATGCTGAGCTCGATCTCGCCTTCATCGATCGCCTCGCCGAGCTGACACGTGACCCTGACGCCAACGCCGACAAGCTGGCCCGCGCCTACGAGGACAGGCGCGTCTTCGTGCCGGGCACGGTGTTCAACGCCGTGCTCAATCGCCCTGAACCCGCACGCTGAAAGGAGCAGACCATGCAGTCTCATCAGACCGTCTCCCGCGAGGAATGGGTCAAGGCCCGCCGCGACCTGCTCGCCCGGGAAAAGGCGCACCTTCGGGCGCATGACGAGCTCGCCCGCGAGCGCCGCGCGCTGCCCTGGGTCAAGGTCGACAAGAACTACGTGTTCGACGGACCGAACGGGAAGGAAACGCTGTCCGACCTGTTCGCCGGCCGCAGCCAGTTGATCGTCAAGCACTTCATGCTGGGACCGGACTGGCAGGAGGGCTGCGTCGGCTGCTCGTTCGGTGCCGACCAGCTCGAAGGCTCGCTGGTCCATCTGGTCAACCACGACGTCATGGTGGTCGCGGTCTCGCGCGCGCTCTATCCCAAGATCGCCGCCTTCCACAAGCGCATGGGCTGGCCGTTCAAATGGGTATCGTCGAACGGCTGCGACTTCAACTTCGACTACAACGTCTCCTTCACCGAGGCCGACAAGGCCCGGGGCAAGGTCTTCTACAATTTCGAGGAGCAGCCCTATGTGAGCGACGAGCTGCCCGGATACAGCGTCTTCACCAGGGATGAGTCGGGCCAGATTTTCCACACTTATTCTGTCTTTGCCCGCGGTACCGAGGATGTCGGGACGGTCTACGGTTTCCTCGACATCACGCCCAAGGGCCGCAACGAGCCGCCGGGCGGTAACCTGTCCGACTGGGTCCGCCACCACGACAAATATGAGGAAAAAGCCGGACAAATCCTGCTGCCACGGCTCGAGCCGGATCGGTGTAAGCTTGGCGCCTGCAGAGGAGAAACCGATGCCCGCACTCTCGCTCGACCACTGGAACGTCTACTGCAAGGACCTCAAGGCCACCGTGCGCTTCTACGAGCGCTATGTCGGTCTCAAGGACGGCGACCGTCCGCCCTTCAACTTCCCCGGCGCCTGGCTCTATGCCGGCGAGAAGCCGATCCTCCACCTGGTGTCCGAGACCGGCCGCAAGGATCACGGCGGCGGCGCGATCGACCATGTCGCGATCAACTGCGCCGACATCCGCGGCACCATCGACCAGCTCAAGAAGGACAAGATGCCGTTCGAGGTCCGCAAGGTCCCGGCGCGGCCGTTGCAGCAGGTCTTCGTGCACGATCCCGACGGCATCATGATCGAGCTCAATTTCTGGCACGAAGCCGACGTTCCGGAAATCGACAAGACGGATGCCCTGCCGGGTGCGAAGGCCAAGAAGAAGTCGGCCCCGGCGAAGAAGCAGCTGGTCGGCGCCAAATAGATCGCGGCGGCGCCTCAAGGCGCTGGTCCTGACGGTCGGTTCGGCACTCTGCGTCGCTCGGCAGCCCTGGCTCGGTCACTGCGCCTTGATCGAATAGCGCGCGCCTACCCGCGACCAGTGGGCCGCGAGCGGGGCGCCGACCCCCAGACGTAGAGCAGGTTTGTCCGGCTCGCGCGGATAGTCCAGCCGCACCTTGCCAACTTGATCTGGTAGTCGCCGCAGCGGCCAAGTTCGGTGAACGACGTGAAGCGGAGGAGCGACTCAGTCGAGCGTCGGAGTCGCCTCGAGCTGCTGCCAATACTCGGCCGGCAAGAGATCCCGGCCGGCCAGCAGGCAGGCCAGATAGGCGCGCGTCGGCCGCAGCCCTTCGCCGACCTTGAGCGCCACGTAAGTGATCGCCTCGACCGCCTCGCCGGTATCGGTGCGCACCACGGAAACGGTGCGGCGCTCGTAGTGGCCGCCCGCCACACCCTCGTGCAGGTCCAGCACCTCGAAGCCCTTGGCCGGGAGGAAATTCAGCGTGCCGTGCACGCACCCTCCGGCGGCCGGCACGATGTTGCCGGCGCCGGACCCCGGCGGCGTCCGCGCCTGCTTGTTGAAGGCAAGCCGCCAGCCATCCAGCCGGCCCGCAACGCGTTCCCCCGCCGCCACACCCTCCGGCTTCAAACGATCGGCAAACAGCCTCGCGGCATCCATGTTGGAGCCGTAGGCGAAGTACCAGGTCACGCCACCCGCCACACCCGCACCGCCCTCGTCGTAGCCGCGGATCTCGAGCGCGCCGAGGTCGGTCGCGCCATTCGCACCGGTCGTCGCCTCGTGGACGGAGTTCGACACCAGAAGACGCGCGCCTGTCTCCTTGGTGAGCTGTTCCAGGCGCGCGGCAAGGTTCACGGTGTCGCCGATCACCGTGTACTCCTTGCGCTGCGGCGAGCCCACCGTGCCGGTCACCGCCTCGCCGATATGGATGCCGATGCCGACGCGCAGCGTCTTCTCCGGGCGCCGGCGATTCCAGTCGTCGACCGCATCCAGCATGGCGCGCGCGGCGGCAAGCGCATTGATGGCCGCCTTTGGATCCTCGAGCGGCGCGCCGAACAGCGCGAGAAATCCGTCACCCAGGAACTTGTTGATGATGCCGCCGTGCTTGTCGACGATCTCGATCATCTCGCCGAAGAAATCGTTGAGCAGCGCCACGGTCTCGTCGGCCGCCCGCGTGCGCGTCATGGCGGTGAAGCCCCTGATATCGAGGAACAGCACGCACACCGTGCGCATCTCGCTCGGGGGTTCGGACTTTGTCGCGAGCAGGCGGTCGACCACGGCGGGCGAGACGTGCTGGCCGAACATGTTGGTGACGCGGTCGCGCGCGGCGGCCGCGGCCACGGATTTATCGAACTGGCGACGCAGGCTGCCGGCCACAATGCCGGCGATGATGCCGGACGCAAACAGCACGATGCTGCGGCTGAAATTGTAGGTCAGCGAATACTGCGGCACCTCTGAGAATGCCTCGAGTGGCATCATCCAGGCGGCGAGCGCGATCAGCTCCACGGCGGCAACGGTGCCGGTCCACACCGACAGCCAGAAATCGAGCCGCAAGGTCGACAGCAGGATGAACACGAAATAGAGCATCGGCGGCCAGAAGCCCAATACGGTCGCCGCATCCATGTGATGGCTGAGCACGAAGATGATCACGCTCGGCAGGCTGGTCTCGAACAGCGCATTGGCGAAGCGGCCATAGCGCGGGAAGTCCTTGTCCTGCGCCGTCCGCCAGCGCAGCACGAACAGCACCCCGAATTCGTACACGACAAACGGCCCGATCGCGGCCAGCGGCACCCAGCCCGCGAGGCCGCCGCGGAACATGCGGCGCGCGAATTCGGGGAAGAAATTGGCGGCGATCAGGGTGACGACGAGCAGGACAGCCAGAACGATGGCGAGAACCTGCACGCGCTGCACCTCGCTGCGCATGATCTCGCGGCGGAATTCCTGGGCATAGCCGTCGGGGGGCGTGTCAGCCATCGCAGAGATCAACCTAGCCATCCGGCACAGGCTCCACAACGGCAGGTAGGGGTGCTAGGAACGGGCCATGCCGGTAAGGGAGATCGCGCGCGAACTGCAGGGCAAGGCGGCCAACCTGGCGCTGCGCATGCCGATTTCCTGGGTCAACATCCTGGCCGGGCCGCCCGTGACGGTGGACGACCGCACCCTCGACGCCCGCACCCAGTGGTTCCTGCAGCTGCTGGCGCGCAGCGGCCGGCCACCGCTCGAGACGATGAGCGTCGCCGACGCGCGCGCCGAGTTCGACGCCTCCCTGCCCCTGCTGGCGGGCCGTCCGGCCCCGGTGGGCGAGATCGTCGACCGCATGATCGAAGGGCCTGCCGGCCGCCTGCGCATCCGCATTTACCGCCCGGCCGGCGCCGTGGCGCGGCTGCTGCCGACCATTCTTTATTTCCACGGCGGTGGCTGGGTGATCGGCAGCCTCGAAGGCTACGACCTGCCCTGCCGCTACTTCTGCGCCCGCACTGGATGTACCCTTGTCTCCGTCGACTATCGGCTTGCGCCTGAGCACAAGTTCCCGGCCGCCATCGAGGATGCCGTGGCGGCCTACCGCTGGCTGGAGGCCGAAGGGACCGGACTCGGCATCGATCCGGCCCGCATCGTGATCGCGGGCGACTCGGCTGGCGGCAACATCGCAGCCGTCGCCGCGCGCCTGCTGCGCGAGGAGGCGCGGCCGCCCTGCCTGCAATGGCTGATCTATCCCGTCACCGACTGCGCGATGGACACGCCCTCGCACAAGAGCTGCGGCGAGGGCTTTCTGCTGACCCATGCCGGAATGGCGTGGTTCCGCAGCCTCTACCTGAACGATCCGAGCGAAGCCGACGATCCACGGGCCTCGCCACTGCGCGCCGGCGACCTTTCCGGCGTGGCGCCGGCGCTGGTATATACCGCGGGCTTCGATCCGCTGCGCGACGAAGGCCATGCCTATGCTGATCGTCTTGCGGCGGCGGGCGTGAAGACCATTCACCGCGAATTCGACTCGCTGATTCACGGCTTTGCCGGCATGCGGGGCGCTTTGCACGCGGCCGCCCGGGCGATGGATGACATGGTGGCCGGGCTGCGCCATGAGCTGGCCCAGCTCGGACGATGAGACTGGAAGGCTGACGATGGACAACGAGACAGACGTCACCGCCGAACAACGAATCGATCGTGGCGGCCGGCGCGAGCAGAACAAGGCGGAGAACCGCACCGCGCTCCTCAAGGCCGCACGCGCGGTATTCGCCGAAATGGGCTACGGCGCCGCCAGCGTGCGCGACATCGTGCGCCGCACCGATCTCGCCTCTGGCACCTTCTACAACTACTTCAGGGACAAGGACGAGATCTTCGAGGCTGTGGTCGGCGAGTTGACCGGCGAGATCCTGAAGCGCCACCAGAACGGCCGCGGCAAGGCCACGACCGCCGAGGAATTCTTCCGCCGCCACTACGCCGTCTATTTCGAGTTCGTCGTCGAGGATCCCGAGCTGCTGGCGCTCGCCCGCAAGAATTTCACCGCCATCCGCACGCTGTTCGACAAGCCGGACGTGCGCGCGCTCGCCCTGGCGCTGACCGAGGATATCCGCGCCGCGCGGGCGGGCGGTATCCTGCCCAATGTCGACGTTTCCTACCTCACCGCCGCGATGAGCGGCATCGCCTTCGAGATCTCGATGATCATGGTCGCACGCGACCCCGTCGATCCCACCGCAGCCACCGAGTTCGCCACCCGCCTGATGATGGGCGGATTCGAGCAGCTGCCGCGCAAGAGCTGACCCGGCAGGTCCTTACGGTGTGCGGAAGATCGGCTTGAAGGTGGCGGCGTCCTCCCAGGCGATCGCCGGACGGTCACCCGAGTCCCACTGCTTCCACGACATGTTCTCGGCCATGCGGAACGGAGCGCGCATCATGTCCAGGCTCTCATCGAGCCCGGGCAGGTCGAAGGCTTCGTAGATCGCGAGATGTCGGGCGGGCTGGCGTCCCTCGCTGCTGTAGCGACGGCACGCCACCCAGGAAGGGACGTCGGCGACGTTCTTGGGCAGGTAGTCCCGCTCGTACCAGTCATGGAACCGCTGCGCCTGCTCGGCGCGCAATTCGACGCTTACCATGAAGAAGGGACGGCTGCCGAAATGACCGTCCAGCGGCGCGCGCGGATGCGCCCATCGCTCGCGATAGACGCAAGGCCGCTCCAGATCGTGGATCGCCGACGCCTGCCATCTCTGCCATTCGGCCTGGTCGTCGGCCCTTCCCGATCGGCCGTGCAGAGCCTCAAGAGCGTCTGCCGGCGAATCGCACTCGAATATGGTGAGAAACTGCTTGCTGTAATATTTCAGCGATCCCGTGACATGATGCTCCTGATAGCGACGCGCCGATTTGATCGTCGGCACGTCGCGCATCAGGTTCGGTATGTATCGATGGTGGTAGAACTCGCTGAACGGCGCTTCCTTCTCGACGTCGAGCCGGAACGCCACCACGATCATGGGTTCCGGCCTAGGCCCCCTGCACGATCGGGTTGCGCAGCACGCCGATCTTCTCGATCTCGACCTCGCACACGTCGCCCGGCTTCAGCCAGGGCTGCGGGTTGCGCGCCATGGCCACGCCCGAGGGCGTGCCGGTGATGATGATGTCGCCCGGATCCAGCGTCATGACCTTGCTGAGCTCGTGCACCAGGGTTGGCACGTCGAAGATCAGGTCGTCGGTGTTGCTGTCCTGCATGACCTTGCCGTTGACGCGGGTCATGATGCGCAGCGGCGCCGCGCCCGGCGGCAGCTCGTCTGACGTCACGATGTCGGGGCCGAAGCCGCCGGTGCCGTCGAAGTTCTTGCCGAGCGTGAACTGGCCGCCAGACTTCCGCTGCCAGTCGCGCACCGAGCCGTCGTTGAAGCAGGCATAGCCCGCGATCACCCCGAGCGCCTTCTCCTTCGGCACGTTGCGGCATTTCTTGCCGATCACGATGGTGAGCTCGGCTTCCCAGTCGAGTTGCTCGGAGGCTGTGGGGCGCGGCATCTTGCCATTGTGCGGCACCAGCGTGTTGTCGAAGCGGCAGAACACCACCGGATAGCCCGGGATCGGGCTGCCCGTCTCCTCGGCGTGCTTGCGATAGTTGAGCCCGATGCACAGGATCTTGCCCGGGTTGGGGATCGGCGGCAGGTATTTGGCCGACTTCTCCGACACCGAGGCGCCGGCCTTGGGCTTGGCGCAGGCCTTGGCGACCGCCGCCTGGACCTTCTTGCCGCCCGCCAGGATCTCGACGACGGACTTCGGTCCGCGCGGCATCTGCTTGGAAAGATCGATGATCTTGCCGTTGCCCGTTTTGACGCCAACGGCCGGCTTGCCGCCGCTGAGAATCGTGCAAAGACGCATTTTGTTTCCCCCCTTTGAAATCGCCCGAAATCGCTCGGGGCGTAAACTCCCTCCTCCGGGACGAGCGGTCAAGCGCGGCGCGATTTCACGACGCTTTGCCACAATTACGAGGCTAGTATCGCGCCATGCGCCTCCTGTTCGCACTCGCTGTGCTGCTCGTCGCCTCGCCTGCCTCCGCCCAGCTCGTCGTGCCGCTCACCACGCCCGACGGGCGGGTCGCCTGCACCCAGGGCATGACCGGCGTCGGCCGGCCGCCCGACTGGCAGCCCGTCGCCGATCCCGACGCCCCCGACGGATGGGCGCTGGCCGAGATGGCCGGCGACCCGGCCGACCTCCGCTTTCCGCTGTGCATTTCCGAGCAGGCGGTGGCCCGCGACCTGGACGCCACGCTGCGTTTCAAGCCTCTAACCGGCACGCGCGCCCGGGTCGGCGGCCTGATGTTCCGCGCGCAGAGCGCCAACGACTATTATGTCGTGCGAGCCAACGCCCTCGACAATTCAGTACGGCTCTACCGCATGGACAAGGGCAAGCGCAGCCAGCTCGGCAGCAAGGAGGCGCCGGTCGACTCCGACAAATGGCATTCGCTGCGGGTGATCGCCGTCAACGATCGCTTCGAGGTGGCGCTCGACGGCAAGCCGCTGTTCACCGTCACCGACCGCAGCCTGCCTCCAGGCCGGCGTCATGGGCGTGTGGAGCCAAGCTGACAGCGTCACCCACTACGGCTCCCTGCTGGTCGGGCCGCCGGCGCGCTGAGCGGCCCTTCGTATTATCTCCTCACATCGCCGGCAGCGTCGCCTCCGACGAGGAGGCGGACATCATGCAAGTCGAGCACGATGTGCGTGCAGAGTCCTCGTATCTCTTCTGTCGGCGGGATGAGATCGGGAACCATAATCGTCATCATGCCGGCGGCGGATGCCGATCGCACGCCGTTGTGCGAATCCTCCAGCGCCAGGCAAAGCGCCGGCGCCACGCCCAGCCGCTCGGCCGCCTTGAGGAAGGGATCGGGCGCGGGCTTGCCGTTGGCATAGTCGCCGTGCGCAACCACGCCGTGGAAGCGGTCCGTCAGCCCATGCGAGCCTAGATGGCCGCGAACAGTGGCATGCGTGGACGACGTGGCGATGGCCCGCGGCAGCCGCAGCTCGTCCAGCAAGTCGAGCAGCTCGGCCGCGCCGGGCTTCAGCGGCAGGCCGGCCGCGGCGAGCGCCCGGAAGTGCCGCCCCCACGCGGCAATCAACGCCTCGAGCGGATAGTCCGCGCCATAGTGCTCCAGCAGGAAACGGTGGTTCACCTCGCGGGACCTGCCGATCAGCTGGAGGAACACGTCGCGGCTCATGGTGCATCCGACCTCGGCGGCAGCCGTCAGGATCGCCTTGCCGTAAAGCGTTTCGGTGTCGAACAGCAGGCCGTCCATGTCGAAGATGACCGCTGCAGGCTGTCTGGGAAGTCTCATCGCCGGCCTACCCGCGCGCGGCGATCAGGGCGCGCGCCAGCTCGACGAAGCCCGCGCCGGAGCGCGCCGTCGTGATCCAGCGCGGCAGGTGGTCCATGTCGTCGGCGAAGTCGCGCACGTTGGCCACGCCCACGGCGTTGGGGAAGTAGCCGAACATCGGTGCATCGTTGGGCGAATCACCCGAGAACACGTAGCGTGCCCGCACAGCCTCGAGGTCGACGCCGAACAGCTCACCCATCATCAGCCGACTGGTGGTGAGCTTGTCATAGTCGCCGAACCAGCCGTTGACGTGGATCGAGCTCACCTTGGCGTGCGCGCCATGGGCCTCGAAGATCCTGGCGATATGGACGATCTCGGCATGCGGCAGCGACGGCACGTCCTCGCAGAAATCGATGGCGAGGTCGGCGACGCGATAGGGTTGGTCCGAGGCGATGCCGGATCCCGGCACGTCGCGCAGCACCTGGGCGCGCACCGCTTCCAGCCGGCGCCTTCCGTCGGCTCGCTCGGCCTCGGTTTGCACGAAGCGCGTCCGGAGCTTGCCCTGCGCGTGGTCGTGCCACATCCAGAAGGCGCCGTTCTCCCCGACCACGGCGTCGACCGGCCAGAAGCGGGCGATGTGGTCGCACCAGCCGGCCGGGCGGCCGGTGACCGGGATCACGCGAAATCCGGCCTCTTTCAGCGCCCCCATGGCGCTGTAGGCCTCGGCAGTGAGCCGGCCGGAGGTGGAGACGGTCTCGTCGATGTCGGTCAGCACGCCTACTATGGCGGCCAGGATTTCGCGGGGGCAGTCGGCCAGCGGCATCATAGGCGGGGTCATGATGGCGGAACTTCTAACATGGCGTAGTCCCGCCTTCGGGGCTAAAAGCCCACCCATGCTTGCCCGCTATACCAGGCCGCAGATGGCGGCCATCTGGACGCCCGAGAACCGCTTTCGCATCTGGTTCGAGATCGAGGCGCATGCCTGCGACGCCATGGCCGAGTTCGGGATCATCCCCAAGGACGCCGCCAAGGCGATCTGGGAGGGCGGGAAAAAGGCGATGGCGGCACTGCAGTCCGACCCCAAGGGCAATATCGAGAAGATCGACGCCATCGAGCGGGTGACCAAGCACGACGTGATCGCTTTCACGACCTGGCTGGGCGAATTCATCGGCCCGCAGTCGCGCTTCGTGCACCAGGGCCTGACCTCCTCGGACGTGCTCGACACCACTTTCGCCGTCCAGCTCACCCAGGCGGCCGATATCCTGCTGGCCGACGTCGACAGGCTGCTGGCCGCCCTCAAGAAGCGTGCCCTAGAGCATAAGGACACGCTCACCATCGGCCGCAGCCATGCCATCCATGCCGAACCCACGACCTTCGGCATCAAGCTCGCCGGCCACTACGCCGCCTTTGCCCGCAACCGGGCCCGGCTGGTGACGGCGCGCGCCGAAATCGCGACCTGCGCCATCTCCGGTCCGGTGGGCACCTTCGCCAACGTCGACCCGCGGGTCGAGGAATACGTGGCGAAGAAGCTGGGACTGGCCGTCGAGCCGGTCTCCACCCAGGTCATCCCGCGCGACCGGCACGCCGCCTTCTTCGCGGCCCTCGCCGTGGTCGCCTCCTCGATCGAGAACCTGGCGACCGAGATCCGCCACCTGCAGCGCACCGAAGTGCGCGAGGCCGAGGAGTTCTTCTCCGCGGGGCAGAAGGGCAGCTCGTCGATGCCGCACAAGCGCAACCCGGTGCTGACCGAGAACCTGACCGGGCTTGCCCGCGTGGTGCGGAGCGCGGTGATGCCGGCGCTGGAGAACGTCACGCTCTGGCACGAGCGCGACATCTCGCATTCCTCCGCCGAGCGCTACATCGCGCCCGATTCGACCGTTACGCTCGACTTCGCGCTGAGCCGCCTGGCGTCGGTCGTCGAGCAGCTCGTGATCTACGACGAACGCATGCGGAGCAATCTCGACTCGCTGGGTGGGATTGTTTTCTCGCAGCGCGTGCTGCTGGCGCTCACGCAAAAGGGCATGAGCCGCGAGGACTCCTACGCCGCGGTCCAGCGCAACGCCATGGAGGCCTGGCGTGGCAACGCCTCGCTGCTGGCGCTTTGCCGGGCCGACAAGGAGATCCGCCAGTTCCTGTCGGATGACGAGTTGGTGGCGCTGTTCGACATGCGCTACCACACCAAGCACGTCGACACGATCTTCAAGCGGGTGTTCGGATAAGCCCTCACCCTGCGGAGCATTCGCGGAGCGATGCGTCTCGAAGGGCGGGCAACCTGCACGTGCTCGCGGCCATGCTTCGAGACGGCGCCTTCGCACGCCTCCTCAGCATGAGGTTGGTTTTAGATTCGGGCCAGTCGCATCGAGACCACCTAATGCGTCTCCGACATGACCTGCTGCTTGGCGGCGGGCAGCAGCCGTTCCGCCTGCTTGCGGATGGCGTGGTCCTCCATCGGCTTGCCGGCGGCGGCGAGGTCTCTCATCAGCTTGTGGACGATGTCGGAATCGCCCGGCTTCTCGAAATCGGCCATGACGATTTCCTTGGCGTAGGCCTCGGCGTCGGCACCCGACTTGCCCAGCAAGCCGGCGGCCCACAGGCCGAGCATCTTGTTCCTGCGGGCCTTGACCTTGAACTGCAGTTCCTGGTCATGCTCGAACTTCTTCTCGAATGATCTCTCGCGGTCGTCGAACGTGGTCATCGGCCACTCCGGTTGGGCTCGTCGCGCCGGGTTATAGCCACCGTGGGCGGCTCTTTCCACCCCGCGCCGGTGGTGGCAAAGTCGCAGGCCTGCGGAGGAATCGGCAAATGTCGCTGGAAAAGCTGCGCGATTGGGTCGGAAAGACGCAAACTACCGAAGATCTTGCCGCGCCCTTCCCGGTGCGCGCGCTCGCCGCCACCTTCGACGAGAAGGATCCCGAGCCCCGGAACGGCGATCCGCTGCCGCCGCTCTGGCACTGGCTCTATTTTCTCGATACCGCGCCGCAATCCAAGATCGGCCCGGACGGCCATGCCGAACGTGGCGACTTCCTGCCTCCCGTCCCGCTGCCGCGGCGCATGTGGGCGGGCAGCCGCTTTCGCTTCCAGGGCGAGCCGCTCAGGGTCGGCGACACGATCCGGCGCGCCTCGCAGATCAAGTCGGTGGAACCCAAGACCGGCTCGACCGGGTCGATGGTGTTCGTCACGGTGCAGCATACCGTGTCGGGAACAGCCGGCACGTCTTTCATCGAGGAGCACGACATCGTCTACCGCGAGGCGGCCAGGCCCGGCGAAAAGCAGCGCGAAGCCAAGCCCGCGCCGACCGACGCCACCTGGACGAAGAAGATCGCGGCCACGCCGGTGCTGCTGTTCCGCTTCTCGGCGCTCACCTTCAACGGCCATCGCATCCACTACGACCAGCCTTATGTCACCGGCACCGAAGGTTATCCGGGCCTGATCGTGCACGGGCCGCTGATGGGCATGGTGCAGATGGAATTGGCGCGCCGTTCCAATCCCGGCAGGATCCCCGAGAGCTTCGAGTTCCGTGCGCTGTCGCCGGTTTACGCCGGGCCGGCCTTCGCGGTGCAGGCACGCCGCGAGACCGACGGCTCGGTCACGACCTGGATCGCCGACGGCAAGGGCGGACTGGCTCAACAGGGCAAGGCGACGTTCCGATGAAGACACGGTCAGTCGGCGCGTGAAGCCTGTGACCTGTCGTGAAATAAAGGTTGATAAGCCCCCCCGATTTTGATTCCTTGAGAGCAGGGGAACGAGGGGTCATAGACGTTTGACGGAACCTTCGTTCGTGCCCGAATCGATCCTCCCCTCTTCCCATCTCAACGGCAGCGCGCTGGACCGCCAGCTTGCCGGCCAGCGGACACGCCGGCCGGCCGACCCCTTGCTGTCGCTGGTGGTGCCGGTGTTCAACGAGGAGGAATCCATCGGCATCTTTCTCGATACCGTGGTGCCGCTGATGGAGCGCGACGGCTTCCGCTTCGAGATCGTGTTCGTGAACGACGGGTCGCGTGACAATACGCTGGGTCAGCTGCTCGACCGCAGCGCCACCGACCGCCGGCTCAAGATCGTCAACCTGTCGCGCAATTTCGGCAAGGAGGCGGCGCTCACCGCCGGCATCGACCACGCAAAAGGCGACGTCATCGTGCCGATGGACATCGACCTGCAGGATCCGCCCGAACTGATCGAGCCCTTCATGGCGCGCTGGCGCGAAGGCTATGACATCGTCTACGGCGTGCGCACCCTGCGCACCTCGGACACCACCGCCAAGCGCGTGTCCGCGAGCTGGTTCTACCGGGTGTTCAATTCGATGTCGCCGGTGCGCATCCCGGAGAATGTCGGCGACTTCCGCCTGGTCGACCGGCGCGCCATCGACGTGCTGCGTCAGTTGCCCGAGCGCAACAGGTTCATGAAAGGCCTGTTCGCCTGGGTGGGCTTCAACGCCATCGGCGTGCCCTACGAGCGGCCGCAGCGCGCGGCGGGCGCCAGCAAGTTCAATCTCTGGCGGCTGTGGAACTTCGCGCTCGACGGCGTGGTGAGCTTCTCGACGGCGCCGCTGCGCGCCTGGTTCTATGTCGGTGTCGTGATCGCAGCCGTTGCCATCCTTTATGCCCTCTTCATCGTTACCCGCGTGCTGATCTTCGGCATCGACACGCCGGGCTATGCCTCGCTGCTGATCGTCGTCCTGCTGATGGGCGCCATCCAGCTGCTCTCGCTCGGCATCATCGGCGAATATCTCGGACGCCTCTTCCTCGAGGTGAAGAGCCGGCCGATCTACGTCATCGAAGGCGTCTACGAGGACGGGACCGTCCAGCCGCAAAAGCCCTGACCGCATGGACCTCAAGGAAGAGGACATCCTCGGCGCCGACATCGGCAGGCACTGGTACTACCGCTCCAAGGCGGCGGCCCTGCGCCGCGCCGTCGGCGGCCTGAAGCCGGCGCATATCCTCGATGTCGGCGCCGGCTCGGGCTTCTTCTCGCGCCACCTGCTGGCCGAAACCGGCGCGCAATCCGCCCTCTGCGTCGATATCGGCTACGCGCGCGAGCGCGACGACAGCGTGGCCGGCAAGCCGGTGCTCTACCGCCGCGACATCGGCCCGACCGTCTGCGACCTCGTGCTGATGATGGACGTGCTGGAGCATGTCGACGACGACCGCAGCCTCGTCCGCCACTACGCGGCCAAGGTGCCGTCGGGCGCGCATTTCCTGGTGACGGTGCCCGCCTTCCGCTTCCTGTGGAGCGGCCACGACATCTTCCTCGAGCACAAGAGGCGGTATCGCCTGGGCGAGATCGAGGCGGCGATGCGCGACGCGGGACTGGCGATCGTGCACGGCGCCTATTACTTCGGCTTTGTCTTTCCCCTGGCGGCGGCCGTGCGTCTCGCCACGCGCGGCACGACCGAACCCAGGAGCAGCCTCAAGAAACACGGCCCGCTCACCAACGGCATCCTGAGCGCGGTGTGCGCGGCCGAGCTGCCGCTCTTCCCGATCAACCGGCTGGCCGGCCTGTCGGCGTTCGTGCTGGCAAGGAAGCCTTAAGCCATCAATCTGCGCCCTCCATCGGCACTATTGCGTGTCGGGCGCCTGAATGAGGAGGAACCCATGCCGCTTCTGTACCGAAAGCAGGGCCATACCGGCATTCTGACACTCAGCCGCCCGGAGGCCCGCAACTGCTGGGGTCAGGACTATGCTGACGGCCTGATCCGTCGTCTCGACGAAGCGGCCGACGACGACGAGGTGCGCGCCGTCATCCTGACCGGCGACGAGGCAGGCGGCGCCTTCTCTGCCGGCGCCAATCTCAGGGACCCCAACACCCACAATACCCGGTCGGCCGAGACCTTCATCAAGCGCGTGGGACGCGCCCGGAATTTCCCTTCCAACGTGGTCAGCGATTTTCCCAAGCCGGTGATCGCCGCGGTCAATGGCTACGCCATCGGCATCGGCTGCATCATCACCTTCTGCTGCGACCTGATCGTTGCGTCGGAGCGGGCGGAATGGCGATTGCCGCAAGTCGCTCTCGGCATCCTGCCGAACTATGGCGGCGCGACACGGCTGGCCCGGATCATCGGCAAGGGATCGGCAATGCGGGTCGCGATGGGCTTCCCGCTCAAGGCCGACGAGGCCCATCGCATCGGTCTCGCCCAGTGGCTGGCGCCGCACGCCAAGCTGATGGAACAGGCGCTCGCGGTCGCCGACCACATCGCCGGGCTGCCGCCGCTCGCCGTGCGCATGGTCAAGGAATCCATGAACCGCGGCCAGGACATCCCCAACATCGCCGATGCCTCGCTGGTCGATGCCTATCGTTTCATGGTGCTGGAGATGAGCGAGGACAAGGCCGAGGCGCACGAGGCCTGGCGGGAACGCCGCAAGCCCCACTTTCAGGGTCGGTGATGCGGCGAGCGTGAAATGAAGGAACGCGATCAAACACGCAGGCCTTGAGACATCCAGCTTCCGAGCTCGACGTGCGCCCGGGCAAGAAAATTACATAAGTGGGTCGCACGGTACCCACTTATCCGCCGGGCCCCGCCCGATCGAGCCGCCCGGTGCCGTTTACGACGCGGCCGCGGCAATGTCCTTCGCGCCGATGCGCTTTCTCTTGGCGTTGATTTCGCGCAGCACCACCAGCATCTCCTCGGCCACGACGTCGCCCGGAATGCCTTCGCCCTCGGCCTCGAGCTCCTTCATGTCGACCCAGACCGCATAGAGCGGCGCGGTACGCTGCGTGATGATGCCGGCATGCAGCAGGGTCTTGATCAGTACGCGGAAGATGTTGGTGCTTTCCCTGAGCTGGGCGCGGCGGTCCTCGTCGCCGAAGGTCTCCTTGACCGCATCGCGCACCCATTGCCAGTCGAGCCCGTACTTGGCGTAGATGACCTGCTTCTGCTCGGCATTGATGAGGTTGAACAGCAGCATCTGGAAGATCTGGGCGGACCAGTCCTCGACCTTCTTGTGCTCCTCCTCGTTGAGGTGCCGGATGGTCTTGGACGCCCAGATGCGGCCGAAGCGGTGGTGGAAGGCTTCGTCGCTCATCACGAGCTGCACCAGCCGGCGCAGCACCGGATCGTTGGTCTTGGCGTTGAGCGTCGCGAACGAGCCCATCGCCAGTCCTTCGATCAGCATCTGCATGCCGACGATCTTCTTGTAGACCTCGGGCGTGCTCACCAGGTCGGCCAGCACCGTGGCGATGGTCTTGCCAACCGGCAGCGGGTCGCCCCAGCGCTTGGTGATGTAGCGGGTGAAGCCCGCGACGTGGCGGGCCTCCTCGCGCGCCTGGTTGGCGGCATATTCCTGCGCCCCCGGGTCGAGCAGGATGTGGCAGAGGCTGGCCGACAGCGACATCGCACCCTGCTCGCCATGCAGCAGGTTGGAGATCGACCAGTGCATGACGTCGTTGCCGAGCTGGATCTTCTGCCGTTCGTCCAGGCGGTCGGCGACGGCGCTGTTGAGCTCGACCACCGTATCGAGCGGCATCACCGGCGTGACGGTCATGTCGAAGGGCAGGTCGAAGTCGATATAGGCCTTGTCCGAGGGGTCCCAGAAATGGTCGTGGGTGGCCGAAATGATGCTATCAAACGCATCGCTTCGTCGGCCGTAACGTGGGACCTCCAGCATCGCCGCGAAATCCTCGGGCGCGACGGTGTCATAGGCCTTGTCGTAAGTGATTTGCTGGGCCATGTGGGGCCTCCGATCGAGGGGCAATATGACGGCTACGTCACCTTTTTCAATGGATTTTTCCCCAGTCCCGGCGCATGGGACTTCCGCCATATTCCGGCCGAATGGCGGGCGGTCCACGCCGCTTGCCCAGGAGTAAAAAATGTCCCGCCGCCGCCGCATCTACGAGGGCAAGGCCAAGACCTTGTTCGAGGGGCCCGAGCCCGGGACGATCGTCCAGTACTTCAAGGACGACGCTACCGCGTTCAACAATCAAAAGAAGGGCACGATCACCGGCAAGGGTGTGATCAATAACCGCATCTCCGAGTTTCTGATGACCAAGCTCGGCGAGATCGGCGTGCCGACCCATTTCATCCGCCGGCTGAACATGCGCGAGCAGTTGATCCGCCAGGTCGAGATCATCCCGCTCGAAATCGTCGTCCGAAACGTGGCGGCCGGCTCCTTCGCCAAGCGCTTCGGCGTCGAGGAGGGCACCCAGCTGCCGCGCTCGATCATGGAGTTCTTCTACAAGAACGACGCCCTGGGCGATCCCATGGTGACCGAGGAGCACATCACCGCCTTCGGCTGGGCGACGCCGCAGGATCTCGACGACATCGTGGCGCTGACGCTTCGGGTCAACGACTTCCTGTTCGGCCTGTTCCTGGGCTGCGGCATCAAGCTGATCGACTTCAAAGTCGAGTTCGGCCGCCTATATGAGGACGACACGGTCCGCATCGTGCTTGCCGACGAGATCAGCCCCAATTCCTGCCGGCTGTGGGATCTGCGGACCAACGAAAAGATGGACAAGGACCGTTTCCGGCGCGACCTCGGCAAGGTCGAGGAGGCTTACCAGGAAGTGGCGCGGCGGCTCGGCATCCTGATCGACCAGGGGCCGGGCGATGTCCGTGGTCCGACGACGTTGCAGTAGTTCCGTTGCGGTAAAGAGGCGAAATGAAAGCCAGAGTTCACGTGACCCTCAAGAATGGCGTGCTCGACCCCCAGGGCAAGGCCATCGGACATTCGCTTAACCGGCTGGGTTTCGCGGAAGTCGGCGACGTCCGGCAGGGCAAGTTCATCGAGCTCGAACTCGCCGAGACCGACAGGACCAAGGCCCGGGCGCGACTCGACGAGATGTGCCGCAAGCTTCTGGCCAACACGGTGATCGAGAACTATTCGATCGAACTGGTCGGCTGATGAAGGCCGCGGTTCTCGTCTTCCCGGGCTCCAATCGCGAGGGCGACGTGGCGCAGGCGATCGAGCTGGTCACCGGCCGCAAGCCCGAGATGATCTGGCACGGCGACGGCGATTTCGAGAAGACCGACCTGATCGTCATCCCGGGCGGCTTCTCCTACGGCGACTACCTGCGCTGCGGCGCGATGGCGGCCCAGTCGCCGGTGATGGCCGAGGTCAAACGCCGGGCGGGCCAAGGCGTGCCGGTGCTGGCGATCTGCAACGGCTTCCAGATCGCCGCCGAAACCGGCCTGCTGCCCGGCGTGCTGATGCGCAACGCGCACCTCAAATTCGTCTGCTCGGACGTTCACCTCAAGGTCGAGACCAGCCAGAGCCTGTTCACCAACCGCTACCAGGCGGGCCAGGTGATCCGCGTGCCGGTGGCCCATGCCGAGGGCAACTATTTCGCCGACGCGGAGACCCTGAAGAAGATCGAGGATCGCGGCCAGGTAGCCTTCCGCTACTGCGCGCCCGACGGCACGGTCGACGGCACCGGCAACCCCAACGGCTCGATCCGCAACATCGCCGGCGTCTTCAACGAGACCAAGACGGTGATGGGGCTGATGCCGCACCCGGAGAACGCCGTCGAGCCGATGTTCGGCGGCTCCGACGGCAAGGCGCTGTTCGAAGGCCTGGTCGAGGCGCTTTCATGAGCAGCGTGAGCGCAGAGATGAATCCGCCGGTCAAATTGCCCAACGAGCCCGCGATCACGCCGCAGGTCGTGGCCGAGCACGGGCTGGCGCCCGACGAATATCAGCGCGTGCTGTCGATCATGGGCCGCACGCCGACCATGGTGGAACTCGGCATCTTCTCGGCCATGTGGAGCGAGCATTGCTCCTACAAGTCTTCCAAGGTCTGGCTCAAGAAGCTGCCGACCCAGGCGCCCTGGGTGATCCAGGGTCCGGGCGAGAATGCCGGCGTCATCGATATCGGCGACGGCCAGGCCGCCATCTTCAAGATGGAGAGCCACAACCACCCCTCCTACATCGAGCCCTACCAGGGCGCGGCGACCGGCGTGGGCGGCATCCTGCGCGACGTTTTCACCATGGGCGCGCGGCCGGTGGCCAATCTCAACGCGCTGCGCTTCGGCGACCCTGCGCATCCCAAGACGCGGCATCTCGTGTCGGGCGTGGTCGCCGGCATCGGCGGCTACGGCAACTGCATGGGCATCCCGACGGTGGGCGGCGAGACCAATTTCCATGCCGCCTACAACGGCAACATCCTGGTCAATGCCATGACCGTGGGAATCGCGCCCACCGACCGCATCTTCTACGCGGCGGCCGCCGGAATCGGCAATCCGCTGGTCTATGTCGGCTCCAAGACCGGCCGCGACGGCATCCATGGCGCCACCATGGCCTCGGCCGAGTTCAACGACGACAGCGAAGAGAAACGCCCGACGGTCCAGGTCGGCGACCCGTTCGTCGAGAAGCTGCTGCTGGAAGCCTGCCTCGAGCTGATGGCGACCGACGCCATCGTGGCCATCCAGGACATGGGCGCGGCGGGCCTCACCTCGTCGTCGTTCGAGATGGCGGCCAAGGGCGGGCTGGGCGTGATCGTGGAGCTCGACAAGGTGCCGATGCGCGAGACCGGCATGAACCCCTACGAGCTCATGCTCTCCGAAAGCCAGGAGCGCATGCTGATCGTGCTGAAGCCCGGCCGCGAGGCGCTGGCGCGCCGCATCTTCGAGAAGTGGGAGCTGGATTTCGCCGTCATCGGCCATCTCACCGACACCCAGCGAATGGTGCTGTCCTGGCACGGCGACATCGTGGGCAATATCCCGATCCCGCCGCTGGTCACCGAAGCGCCGATGTACGAGCGGCCGTGGACGCTCACTCCGCTGCCGGCAGTGCTGGATGCCACCAAGGTGCCGGCGCCGCAGGACTGGAAGGCGTCCCTGCTCGCCCTGATGAGCTGCCCCGACCTCGCCAGCAAGGCGTGGATCTGGCACCAGTACGACCACCTGATCATGGGCAACACCGCCATCCGCCCGCAGGACGGCGATGCGGCTCTGGTCCGCGTGCCCCCGGCGCCAATGGGTCGGCCACAAGGGATTGGCCATGACCTCGGACTGCACGCCGCGCTACGTGCAGGCCCATCCCGAGACCGGCGGCCGGCAGGCGGTGGCCGAGGCGTGGCGCAACATCACCGCCACCGGCGCCCGGCCGCTCGCCGTCACCGACAACATGAACTTCGGCAACCCGCAGAAGCCCGAGATCATGGGCCAGTTCGCCGGCGCCATCATGGGCATGGCCGAGGCCTGCAAGGCGCTCGACTTCCCCGTCGTGTCGGGCAACGTCTCGCTCTACAACGAGACCGAGGGCAAGCCGATCCTGCCCACGCCCACGATCGGCGCGGTCGGCGTCATCGAGGACATCGCCAAGGCGGTCGGCTCCCGCCTCACCCAGGCCGGGCTCGGCATCGTGCTGATCGGCGAAACCACGGGATGGCTGGGCCAGTCGCTTTACCTGCGCGAGGCCTGCGGCCGCGAGGAGGGCGCGCCGCCGCCGGTCGATCTCGCGGTCGAACGGCGCAACGGCGATTTCGTGCGCGCCCAGATCGACGCCCGGCATGTCGACGCCTGCCACGACCTCAGCGACGGCGGCCTCCTGGTGGCGCTGGCCGAGATGTGCATCGCCGGCGGCACGGGCGCCGAAGTCGCCCTGCCGGCCGCAACCGCCGTTCCGTCGCACGCGTTTTTGTATGGCGAGGATCAAGCCCGCTATCTCATCGCCACCGGAGCGGCCGACGAGGTGCTGGAGGCGGCCCAGGCGGCCGGCGTGCCGGCGGTCCTGTTCGGCTACTCGGGCGGGCCCTCGCTCGCGGTCAAGGGTGTAGTCTCGCTCGCCCTCGACGAGATCAAGGCCGCGCACGAGGCCTGGCTGCCGGCCTATATGAACGCCACGGATTAACGAGGAAAACCAAGCAATGCCCATGGCCGCCGACGACATCGTCCGCCTGATCAAGGAGGGCATTCCCAACGCCGAGGTCGAGATCGAGGACCTGGTCGGCGACGGTGACCACTATGCCGCCACGGTCATTTCGCCCGCCTTCGCCGGCAAATCCAAGGTCCAACAGCACCAGATGGTCTATGGCGCCCTGGGCGGCCGCATGGGGGGTGTGCTCCATGCGCTCAAGCTCACGACCATGGCGCAAAGGCCCTGACGGCCCTATATTGAACGTAGACCCGCGCCCCCCAAAGGCGCTCCCAGGAGATCGATATGAGCGAGCCCCAGGTGTTCGAACGCATTCGCGACGAGATCGGCAAGAACGACGTGCTGCTGTTCATGAAGGGCACGCCGGTGTTCCCCCAGTGCGGTTTCTCGGCCGCCGTCGTCGAGGTGCTGAGCGAGCTCGGCGTGAAGTTCCACGGCATCAACATCCTGGTTGACCCGGAGCTGCGCGAAGGCATCAAGCAATTCAGCCAGTGGCCGACCATCCCCCAGCTCTACGTCAAGGGCGAGTTCGTGGGTGGCTGCGACATCATCCGCGAGATGGCCGAGACCGGCGAGCTCGGGCAGCTGATGAAGGAAAAGGGCGTCACGCTGGCCAACGCCGCCTGACACAAGCCGCGTCCTACGTAAACGCGTAGGACGCCATCGACAGATTTCCCAGAGTGAAGCTGCGATGGAGCGCGCGACCGTGCGCGCCCTCGCCGGCCGCGCCGTAGGCGACATGCAGCGGCAGGAAGTGCTCGTCCGTGGGATGGGCCTCGCGGGCATAGGGCGCGCGGGCGCGATAGTCGGCCAGCGCCGCCTCGTCGCCCTTTTCCAAAGTCTCCGCCAGCCAGTCGTCGAACGCCTGGGCCCACGGCTCCGGCTCGCAGTCGCCATCGCGCACCAGCGCGCGCAGATTGTGCGTGGCGCTGCCCGAGCCCATCACCAGCACGCCCTCCTCCCGCAGCGTGCTGAGCTTGCGGCCGAGCGCGATGTGATGCGCGGGCGTGAGCTCGGGCTGAACCGAGAGCTGGAAGATCGGGATATCTGCCTCGGGCCAGGCCAGCATCGCCGGCACCCACGCGCCGTGATCCAGTCCGCGATGCGGATCGTGCGCGGCGCCGGTGAGGCCCGCGACGCGCTCGGCGAGCGCGGGCGCGCCCGGCGCGTCGTAGCGCAGGCGATAGAGCGCGTCGGGGAAGCCGTAGAAATCGTGGATTGTCGCGGGCTTGCGCGCGAGCGAAACCGCCGGCACGTCGGTGTCCCAATGCGCCGAGACGGCGACGATCGCCTTGGGCCGCGGCAGCGTCTCGCCGAGCGATGCCAGGAAGGCGCGCGCGGGCACGTCGTCGAGAATCAGGGTGGGAGACCCATGCGACACAAAAATCGTCGGCATCGACATTGCTTTATTCCTCATACGGCTCGTGGCAGCCTGTGTGCAATCGGCGTTCAACACAAGGATGGGACGAAATGAAGCGTGTTTTGTGGAAATGGGCCGTCGCGGTCTGCCTTGCCCTGTTGGCGGCAGTGCCGGCCGGCGCCCAGAACGTTGAAGATGGTCGCCCATTCCGACCTCAAGGTGCTCGATCCCATCTGGACCACCGCCTTCATCACCCGCAACCACGGCTATCTTGATATACGACACGCTGTTTGCGCTCGACGACAAGCTGCAGGTCCAGCCGCAGATGGTCGACAAGTGGACGGTCTCGCCCGACAAGCTCACCTGGACCTTCACCCTGCGCGACGGGCTGGAATGGCACGACGGCAAGCCCGTCACCTCGGAGGACTGCATCGCCTCCATCAAGCGCTGGGGCGCGCGCGACGCGCTCGGCCAGCAGCTGATGAAGTCGGTCGGCGAGATGAAGGAGGTCGACGCCAAGACCTTCACCATCGTGCTGAAGGAGCCGTTCGGGCTCGTTCTCAACGCGCTGGGCAAGCCCTCCTCCAACGTGCCCTTCATGATGCCCAAGCGGGTCGCCGAGACCGATCCGTACAAGCAGATCGACGACTACACGGGTTCCGGTCCCTTCATCTTCAAGAAGGATGAATGGAAGCCTGGCGAGAAGGTGGTCTACGTCAAGAACCCCAAGTACAAGCCGCGCCCCGAGCCGCCCTCGATGCTGGCCGGCGGCAAGGTGGTGAAGATCGACCGGGTCGAATGGATCGCCATCGCCGACCCGCTGACCGCGGTCAATGCGCTGCAGCAGGGCGAGATCGACCTGATCGAGGCGCCGGTGCCCGATCTCTTCCCCATGCTGAAGGCCGACAAGAACATCGCGCTGTTTGGCTGGAACGCGCTCGGCAGCCAGATGATCATGCGCTTCAACCACCTCTTTCCGCCGTTCAACAACGTGAAGGCGCGGCAGGCGGCGATGTACGCCATCGCCCAGGAGGATTTCCTGCGCGCCCAGGTGGGCGATCCCGAGATCTATCGCGTGTGCAACGCGCCGCTGATCTGCGGTTCGCCCTACGAGAAGAGCTACGGCGACCTCCTGATCAAGCCCGACTACGACAAGGCGAAACAGCTCCTTAAGGAGAGCGGCTACGACGGCACGCCGATCGTGATGATGCAGGCGACCGACCTGCAATCGTCCAACCAGCTCCCGCCGGTCGCCAAGCAGGCGCTCGAGAGAGCGCGGCTTCAAGGTCGACCTGCAGGCGATGGACTGGCAGACCGTGGTGTCGCGGCGCGCCAAGAAGGATCCGCCGGACAAGGGCGGCTGGAACGTCTTCTTCACCACCACCGTCACCGCCGGCGCCGACGATCCGGCCGGCAACTCGTTCGTCAGCGGCGCCTGCGACAAGGCGTGGTTCGGCTGGCCGTGCGATCCGGAAATGGAGAAGCTGCGCTCGTCCTACGCCCGCGAGCCCGATCCCGAGAAGCGCAAGCAGATCGCGCTTGCCGTCTCCGACCGCGTGATGGACCAGGCGACCTATATCGTCCTCGGCCAGTACAAGGCGTTCGGCGCCTACCGCAAGGACCGCATCTCGGGCTGGCTCGCCGGCCCGGTGCCGGTGTGGTGGAACATCACCAAGAAGAACTGACGCTCCCTCCCGCCGGGAGAGAGCGCCCGTTCCATTCCCGGACGTGTTCACGCCGCCTGGGCGAGCGGCTCTTCCCGCCAGCGCGCAGCCGCCTCGGCGACGCGCTTGCCGAGCGCCTCCATGGTGCGGAAGTCCGATGCGGCGATGCCCTCGATGCCCTGGTCGGCATTGGCCTGCGCCATCGCGCCGACCGAAGCGCCCAGCCGGTTGAGGTCCTCGATCGAGGCCTTGGAATGGTTGAAGCCCGGCGGCAGGCCGAGTCCGACCCAGACCATGCCGTGCTGCAGGGCGAGCGTCAGGAGCTGGTAGAGCGTGTTGTGCTTGTCGCCGTTCCACGACGCCGAAGCGGTGAAGCCGGCAGCGAGCTTGTTGCGCCATGCGCCGTCCATCCAGCGCTTGGAGGTCCAGTCCTTGAACTTCGCGAACTCGGCCGACACGCCGCCCATGTAGGTCGGGCTGCCGAAGATGATGGCGTCGGCGGCGTCCAGTTCGGCCGCGCGAGTCTCAGCCTCCGCGACCGGCACGAGGCTCGCTTTGACGCCCGGAACAGCCTGAGCGCCCTTGGCGACCGCCTCGGCCAGGGCCTGGGTGTGGCCGAAGCCGGAATGATAAACGATGGCGATGGTGGTCATGATCTTCTCCAATCCTTTGATTTAACTGAAGAAAACGAATTCTCGTTCCTCCAGTTCAGTCGATTACACCAAGTGACTGGAAAGATTTAGGAAGAGGACTATATATTCGCCAGTAGGTACCAATTCGTAACTTGAGAGATACCGATGAACTCGACCCAAGCCCATTCCAAGGAGAGCGCCTCCTGTCCCATGGACTTCATCCTGCGCATGCTGATGGGGCCGTGGACGACGTACATCCTCTACAACCTCAAGACCCATGGCCCGCAGCGCTTCGGCGAGCTCAAGCGGCGGGTGGCGGGCGTGTCGGCCAAGATGCTGACCGAGCGTTTGCGCACCCTCGAGGGCGCGGGCCTGGTTCGTCGCGAGTACGAGGCGACGATCCCGCCCAAGGTCACCTATTCGCTGACCAAGCGCGGCCATGAGCTCGACGACGTGCTGGGTCACCTGGCCGACATCGGCATGCGCTGGGAAGCCGAGGACGCGGCGATGCGCGCCGTGCGGGCGGCGGAGCTGAAGGCGGCGGAATAGACCCTTCTGTCACTTGGGCACGTTGAAGTGCCCCTTGACGAAGCTCAGGTCGATGAACGACTTGGGATCGGCGTCGCGCGAGACCTGTCCGGTCGATTGCCAGAAAGCGACCTGCTTGTAGATGTCGCCGACATCCAGCCTGCCCTCGGGATCGATGAAGGGCAGGCCCGCGGCGACCAGCGCCGGCGGCTGCTTCAGCACAGTGCTCAGGATCCCGATCATCTCGTCGTAGTTCGGGCCCGGCACCAGCTTGCCGTTCTCGCGCTTGCCGAAGGCCTCGTGGTAGGCCGCAGCGCCGCGGCGATAGCCGACCAGGAACTTCTCCACCAGCGGGCGGCGTTCGGCGATGGTCTTGGGCGAGGTGAAGACGGCACCGAGCTGCCACGGCACCTCGTCGCCGACATAGGCGATCGGCTTGCCGCTGCCATCCGCTTCGACCTGGCGGAAGGTGGTGATGGGAAACACCGCGGCGTCGACCTGGCCGCCCTTGAAGGCCGCCACGAGGTTGGGGATCGACTGCAGGGCGACGATGGTGACGCCCTTGGTGTCGACGCCGTGCTTGCGCGCCACGATCTCGAGCGAATAGTGCACCGAGGAACCCACCGTGGTGACGGCGACCCGCTTGCCGGTGAGGTCCTTGACGCTCCGCACCCCTGCATCCCATGCCGCGTTGGTAACGGCGATGACATTGAGCTGATAGCCTGGCCGCTCCGCGCTCTGTGCCGCGACGACGACCAGCCCGCCCTTGGCCGCGAGATTGAAGAAGCCCGCGGTGAAGGCGGTGACGCCCAGGTCGGCGTCACCCGAGACGACGGCCAGTGGGACCTGCGCGGCGGCCTGGAAGTCCTTCATCGTGAGGTCGAGCCCCGCTTCCTTGAACCAGCCCTTCTCCTGGGCGATGAAGATCGGGCCCGAGGAGGACAGCCGCAGCAGCGCGATCGACGCCTTGGTCAGGTCCTGCGCGCCGAGCGAGGGCGAAAAAGAAAGTGCCGCCATTCCGCCCAGCGCAGTGCGGCGCGTCAAACGATGCTGAAACACGAATGCCTCCCGTTCTTCCTTGGCCCGGAGTATGGTCGGTTTCCGGCATGAATCCCATCGACTGCGACGTCCTGGCGAGCGGCGGCGGCATGGCAGGCACCGTGGCCGCCATCGCCGCGGCGCGGCAGGGCGCGCGCGCCGTGCTGTTCGAGCGCCACGGCTTCCTGGGCGGCGCGGCAACGGCGGGCGCAGTCGGCCAGTTCGTGGGCTGGGAGACCGGGGCTGGCCGGCGTGTCATCGCCGGTATTGCCGAGGAGATCGTCCAGCGCCTCGGTGCCATGGGCGGCAGCGGCGGCCACGGGCATTTTGTGATGTCGACAGGCCACCGCATGGACCGGGTCGAGTACGACACCGAGATCCTGAAGGTGGTGCTGGACGAGATGGCGCACGAGGCCGGTGTGCGCGTCCTGCTGCACAGCCAGCTCGCCCAGGTGGCGCGGCGCGGCCGTGCCATCGGCTCGGCAACCGTGCTCACCAAGGGCGGCATGCTCGAGGTGCGAGCCCGGCTGTTCATCGACACATCGGGCGATCTCGACCTGATGGCACGCGCCGGCGCGCCCTTCCTCGGCCTCGACGAGGGCGAAAGCCTGCAGCCCGCGACCATGATGTTCCGCCTGGGTCCAATCGATTTCGCCGCATTCGACGGCATGAGCGCTGAGGCGAAGGCAGCCCTCGCTGCGCGCGGCGTTGCGCAAGGGGCGCTGCCCCGCGCGGCGCTGCATTGCAGCCGCGTGCCAGGCTCGGACGACGGCTGGTTCAACGTCACGCGCATCTCGATCGATGCCAGCGATCCGTTTGCGCTGAGCGACGGCGAGCGCGAGGGGCGCCGCCAGGCGCTGGCCGCCGCGCGCTTCATCGCGGCCAACGTGCCGGGCTGCGGCAAGGCGCGGCTGATAGCGTTCGCGCCCCAGCTCGGCATCCGCGAGACGCGCCGCATCGCGGGCCTCGCCACGCTGACGGCCGACGACCTTCGGAAAGGCGCGGAGTTCGTCGACACCATGGCGCTCGGTGCCTATCCGATCGACATGCACCATACCGGCGACGCCAATATCACCTTCGAGGAGCTGGGCCCCGACCACGTCTATGCCCTGCCCTATCGCATCGCCGTGCCGCAGGGACTAGACAACGCGCTGGTGGCGGGCCGTGGACTCTCGGCGACGCACGAGGCGCATGGCGCCATCCGCGTGATGCCGACGGCGATGGCAGTGGCGCAGGCCGTGGGCACCGCCGCCGCCCTTCTTGCCGCCACCAACCAGCCGGCGTCGCAGCTCGATCCGGCGACCCTGCGCGAAAAGCTGAGAGCCGCCGGCGCGATCCTCTAGTTGCGGCGAGTGCGCCTACGACAGCGTGAGTTTGTAGACACGCGCGGCCGTGCCCGAAAACAAGGCAGTTTTCTCGGCCGCCGATGCCTTGGCCGCGAGCCGCTTGAAGGCATTCCACAGCACGCCATAGCCCGAGGTGATCTTGTCGACCGGGAAGTTGCTTTCGAACATGCAGCGCTCGGCGCCGAACAGCTCGATACAGGTCTCGACCCAGGGCTTGAAGGCCTGCGCCAGCACCTGCGAGCTGGGCGGCGAGGGCCGCTGGTAGAAGTCGAACCAGCCCATGGCCATGCCGAGCCCGCCCACCTTCACGGTGACGTTGGGTCGGCGCGCCAGCTCGGCCATCGACTGCTTCCAGGTGGCGAAGACCTCGTCGTGGCGGCTGGCGTAGGAGGCGTAGCCCAGCGGACCGCCGACATGGTCGAGGACGATCGCGGTGTCGGGAAAGGCCGCCGCCAGGTCGGTGACCTCGGCGAGCTGCGGATGGTAGGTCCAGACGTCGAAGGTGAGGCCGCGCCGGGCGAGCTCGGCAAAGCCCGCGCGCCAGGTCTTGTCGGCCATCAGGCCGGGTGTCGGGTTGGTCCGGGTCGGCCGGATGCCGGGGTCCTTGTCCAGGCCGGTCTGGTAGCGGATGCCCACGAAGCGGCCGTTGCCGGCGGCGATCTGGGCGTCGAACACCGCGCCCGGCGCCGGCGCCCAGGCGCAGATCGACATGGCTCACGATCGCCGCGCAGGCGCGCAGGTCGCCGTACATGCCGCTGGCGCACATCGCCGCCACGCCGTTGGCGAACTCGGTCTCGCCGACGCAGCGCAGCTCCGCTGGGCCGGCCTTGCGGTACATCGAATGGCAGTCGACGAACACAGTGGCGACGACGTTGTGCCCGGTCCTGGTGTCGGCCAGCAGGTCGGGGAACATGTAGTCGTTGCCGGCGCGCTGCCACAGATGATGGTGCGGATCGACTATCGGCAGCGCGGGCTCGAGCGCCTCCTCCGTCACCTTGGCGACCCAGGCGGGATCGACAGACATCACATTGCCCAGCTGGGGCGGCGTCGGCGTGTTCATGGTTTCCTCACCACAGCGGTTTGCTGTCCATTGTCGAGACGTGCGCGGCGATCACCTTCCAGCCCGCATCGGGAAAGCGGACCCAGGTCTGGCTCTGCCGGCCGACCAGATCCTTGCCACGGATCTTGAACTCGAGGTTCACGGTGGCGATGTCCCGACCCAGTGTCAGGATCTCGAGCCGGATGCGTCTTTCCTTGATGCCGGGGCCCGGCGGCCGCGCCACGCGATGGGCGTGGATCTCGGCGAAGCCGTAGCCGTTCTCGTGCATGGCGTAGCGGATAGTGTGCGGGCTTTGCCAGAAGGTGGCGTCGAGCACCTCGACGTTCTTGTCGATCAGGGCCTGCTCGTAGCGTTCGAATAGCCCGCTTACTTCCTTGACGATCTCCGGGATGTTCGGCGTCAGATCCCTCAACTCGTGCCCTCCAGCGCCCGCGCCACGGCCACCAGGGTCGCGTCGCTACCGCGCGGGCCGATGATGGACAGGCCGACCGGCAGTCCGTCAACCGCAGCACCCGGGAGGCTGACCTGCGGATGGCCGGCCAGTCCGCCCTGGGCGCAGAGGCAGGTGATGCGATCGCGCAGCGGATCGAGCACCGAGAGTTTCTGGCCGCGCAGGGGCGCAGGAAACGGCGTCGTCGGCAGGCACAGGATGGTGCGGGGCGGCAGCAGGTACGCCATGCGGCCACGTGCTTCCTGGCGCATCAGGTTGGCCCAGGCTCGCTCGCTCTCGGAGATGGTCGATCCCATGACCAGCCCGCGCGCGACCGAGAAGGCCATGCGCGGATTGCCCTCGTCCAGCCATGTGCGGAAGGTCTGCCACGCCTCATGCGGCTGCAATGTACGCTGCGCCCGCGCCCAGGCCGACAACCCCGGCGGCGCCATGACCTCCTCGCGCCAGTCGCCCAGCAGGCCGGCGAGCTTTTGGACCATCGGCCGAAGGGCGGCGGCGACGTTGGTGTCGGCAAAGCCGAAGGCATCGACCGCCACGACCAGCCGCGTGGGCAGCGCGTCGGGAATTTCCTCGCCCAGCATCGCCGAGGACACCTTGGCGAAGGTGGCGGCATCGCGCGCGAACCAGCCGGTCGTGTCCGAGGTCGGCGCCTGGGGCAGCATGCCGGTGACGTCGATGCGGCCATGGGTCGGGCGGATGCCGTGAAGGCCGCAGAAGCTCGCCGGCACGCGGACCGAGCCACCGGTGTCGGTGCCAAGCGCGGTGTCGCAGATCCCGGCGGCAACGGCGGCAGCCGAGCCCGATGAGGAGCCGCCCGGCACGCGGCCGGGCGCGGCCACGTTGACCGGCGTGCCGTCGAAGGCGTTCTCGCCCAGGATGCCGAGCGAGACCTCGTCAGTGACGGTCTTGCCGATCAGCGTGGCGCCGGCATCGAGCAGGGTCTGAACGGCCCAGGAATGACGGACGGGCAGCGGCCGGCCTGTCGGCCAGTCGTGGTTGCCACCGCCGGTCGGCAGGCCGGCTATGTCGAACAGATCCTTGGCGGCGAAGGTGAGACCCGCGAGCGGGCCGCCGGCGCGGCCCTCGATACGCACGCGGGGGCCCGGCACGAACGCGCCGATATCCTCGATCATGTCCGGTCGGGCTCTACTCGGCAGGGGTCGGGGACGCGCGGCCGAGCAGCCGCTTGCGCCAGCCCCGGCTGAAACGCACGCCCGTCAGCCTGTCGAACCAGATATAGACCACCGGCGTAATGAACAGCGTGAGCAGCTGCGACACCATCAGGCCGCCGACGACGGTGATGCCGAGCGGCTGGCGCAGCTCGGCGCCGGCGCCGGAGCCGATGGCGATCGGCAGGGCGCCCAGCAGCGCGCAGGTCGTCGTCATCATGATGGGACGGAAGCGCAGCCTCGCCGCCTCGACGATCGCCTGCTCGGCGGTGGCGCCCTGCGAGCGGCGCTCGATGGCGAAGTCGACCATCATGATGGCGTTCTTCTTGACGATGCCGATCAGCATGACGACGCCGATCATGGCAATGACGCTGAGATCCATGCCGAACAGCATCAGGATCAGCAGCGCGCCGATGCCGGCCGATGGCAGGCCGGACAGGATCGTGAGCGGGTGGATGAAGCTCTCGTAGAGGATGCCGAGGATGATGTAGATCACCAGCACCGCAGCGAACAGCAGCAGGCCCTGGTTGGCGACCGCCTGCTGGAAGACCTGGGCGCTGCCCTCGAAGCTGGTGGCGATATTGGCCGGTACCCCGACCTCGGCGGCGGCCGCAGTGATGTCGGCCACCGCCTGCCCAAGCGCCACGCCCGGCGCCAGGTTGAAGGAGATGATCACCGACGGCAGCTGGGCGATGTGATTGACCGTCAGCGACGTCGGCTTGTCGGTACGCTTGGCCACGATGTCGAGCGGCACCAGCGCCCCGCTCGGCGTGCGCACCTGGATGCGCCGCAGCACCTCGCCAGGATCGGCATATTTGGGATCGGCCTCGAGAATCACCTGGTAGGTGTCGTCGGGCGCATAGATGGTCGAAACCTGCCGACTGCCGAAGGCCGAGTAGAGCAGCAGTCGGATCTGGTCGATCGACAGGCCGAGCCGCGAAGCCGTATCGCGGTCGATGTCGATGACCGTCGAGCGGGCGCGCACCTGGAGGTCGGAGTTGACGTCCATGATGGTGGGGATGCGCCGCATGCGCTCTTCCATCCGCGGCGCATATTCGCGCAACGCGGCAAGGTCGCTCGAGCGCATGCCGAACTGATAGGTCGCGCGGGTCTGGGTCGTGCCGATGTTGATCGACTGGACCGGCTGAAAGTAGATGTTGATGCCGGGCACCGACGCCGTAACGCGGCGCAGTCGGGCGATCACCTGCAGGGCGCTGTCCTTGCGCTCGGGCTTGTCGCGCAGGATGATGAACATGCGCCCGGAATTGACGGTGCTGGCGGCGTTACCGCCGCCGACGATCGACAGCACCGACTGAACATCGGGATCGCGCTTGATGACCTCGGCGAGCGCGCCCTGGCGGGCGACCATGGCCTCGAACGAGGCGTCGTCGGGACCGACCGTGGATCCCGAGATCTGGCCGATGTCCTCGGACGGGAAGAAGCCCTTGGGGATCGCCTGGAACAGGATGGCCGTCAGGACGAAGGTGCCGAGCGTGATGGCGAGTACCAGGCGCGGCATTGCCACGGTGCGCTTGAGCGCCCAGGCGTAGCCGTCACTCAGCCTGGTGAAGGTCCACTCGAACAGGCGCAACAAGGCGTTGTGCTTCTCGTGATGGTCGATCGGCTTCAGCAGGCGCGAGCACAGCATCGGCGTGAGCGTCAGCGACACGATGCCTGAGATCAGGATGGCGAAGGTGATGACCAGGCCGAACTCGTTGAACATGCGGCCGACCACGCCGCCCATGAATAGCACGGGTATGAACACGGCAACGAGCGACAGCGTCATCGAGATGATGGTGAAACCGACCTCCCTGGAGCCCTTGAACGCGGCCTCCATCGGCTTCTCGCCCGCCTCGATGTGGCGCACGATGTTCTCCAGCATGACGATGGCGTCGTCGACGACGAAGCCCACGGCCAGCGTCAGCGCCAGCAGGGAGATATTGTCGATCGAGTGGCTGCAGGCATACATGGCGGCGAAGGTGCCGATCACCGAGATCGGCAGCGCGATGGCCGGGATTAGCGTCGCCCGGAAGCTGCGCAGGAAGAAGTAGATGGCGATGACCACCAGGAGGCCCGCCAGCATTAGCGTGAACTGCACGTCATCAACGGCGTGCCGGATCGATAGAGATCGATCGGCAAGCTCGGAAATCTCCACGCCGCTCGGCAACTCGGCCTGGATCGCCGGCAACATCGCCTTCACCCGGTTGACGACTTCGACAGTGTTGGCGTCGGGCTGGCGATAGACCCCCAGCACAATAGCGCGCGTGCCGTCGAGCCAGCTCGCCACCTTGTCGTTCTCCACGCTGTCGATGGCGGTGGCGACGTCGGAGACCCGTACCGGCGCCCCGTTCTGCCAGGTCACGATCACCGGCATGTAGTCGGCCGCCTTGTTGATCGGCCCGGTGGCGTCGAGGATCGAGCTCTGCCGCTTGTCGGCGATGGATCCTACCGGTTTGGTCGAATTGGCGTTGACCACGGCGGTCTGCAGTTCCTGAAGGGTCAGGCCGCGCACCGCGAGCTGGTCGAGGTTGGCCTGCACGCGCACGGCATATTTCTGCGACCCATAGATCAGCACCTGGGCAATGCCCGGCAGGGTCGAGATGCGCGGCAGAATCGCCCGATTCGCGAAGGCGTCGATGTCCGACAACCGTACCTGGGAAGAGCGCAGCGCCAGGAACATCACCGCCCAGTCCGCCGGATTGACCTTGCGAAAGCTCGGAGGCGTCGTGAGTTCGGGCGGCAGGCGCCTCATTGCCGAGGAGATCGCTGACTGCACGTCGAGCGCGGCGCCGTCGATCGAGCGGTTGAGGTCAAACTGCAGGACGATCGAGGTGTTGCCGAGCGACGACGTCGAAGTCATCGTCGTGACACCGGCGATGGTCGAGAACTGCCGCTCGAGGATCGAGGCGACCGAGGCCGCCATCGTCTCGGGGCTGGCGCCCGGAAGCTGCGCCGTCACCTGGATGGTCGGAAAATCGACACGTGGAATGGCCGCGACCGGAAGCTGCTTGTAGCCGAAGATGCCGGCGATGACGAAGGACGCCATCACCAGAATGGTCATGACCGGACGGCGGATGCAGAGGGCTGAAAGCATCTCGGGTCTCCGCCCTTAGCCGCGTGGCGGTGGCGACGCGGTAACCGGTCCCGACGTCGCTGGCCGGACAGTCACGCCGGCGCCGTTCACCAGCCGAAGCTGGCCGTCGACGACGACCTGCTCACCGTCCTCCAGGCCCTTGCCGATGACCGACTCGCCGTTCTGGGTACGCTTGATGACCAGCGGGCGCACCTCGGCCACGCCGTCCTTGACGACGAACAGATAGGGACCCTGCGGCCCGAGCTGGACCGCCGCCGCGGGCACGGAAATCGCATCCGGCTCGATGCCCAGAACGACCTCCGCCTTGACGAACTGGCCGGGCCACAGGCCTTCATTCGCATTGGCGATGCGCGCCTTCACAGTCACCGTTCCGGTGTTGGGATCGACGGTGTTCTCGATGAAAGCAACGGTGCCCGATTGTCTTTTGGTGTCGTCAATGACCGCGTTGACCTTGACTCCGCCCTTGGCCATGGCGGCGCGTAGGTCGGGCAGCACCCCCTGCGGAACGGCGAAGCTCAGGTAGATCGGGTCGACCTGGTTGATGGTGGCGAGCACGCTGGCCGTCGTGTTGTCACCGACGCGCACGACGGCGCCGGTCTTGCTGGAGATCGAACCGATGCGGCCCGACACGGGCGCGCGAATCTCGGTGTAGCTGAGCTGGGTCCGCACGTTCTGGCGACTGGCCTCGTCGGACTCGAGCTGCGCCTCGAGAGACTTAAGCGTCGTGTAGCTGGTGTCGCGCGCCACAGCGGTGCCGGCGCCCTTGGTAAGCAGGCCATCGGCGCGTTCGGTATCGCGCTTGGCCTGGACGATCTGCGCCTGGTCCTTGCGGATTTGGGCTTCGATCATGCCGAGCTGAGCCTTAAGCGTGCGGTTGTCGAGCTCGAACAGCAGCTCGCCTTCCTTGACGAGCGCGCCTTCCTCGACATTGACCTTCATGATCTGGCTGTCGAGGCGCGGCTTGATCTGGATCGAGGCGATTGCCTGGACCGTGCCCACCGCCTCGATGATGATCGGCATCGGCTTCCTGGCGACTGTGATCACCACGACCGGTACAGCGCCGCCTGGATTGAGCCGCCCGCGCCTGCCCTGCGGCTGGGCCATCGAGGCCGGACTGGCTGATCCCTCGGCCGCACTTGCCGAGGCGCCAAAACCCAATCGGTGAGCGACCTCGTCGCGGTACAAATAAGCCCCCGCGCAGACCGCAACCGCGATCGCGCCCAAGACCGCCACACGGACCATCCGCATCCCAGCTCTCCAGAACCCCAGCCCCGGAACAAAGTATAAGCTTTGCCCGCCCCGCCGGACAGTCGGAACCGGTGCCTTATCCTGATTCTAATGCAAAAAACCCGCCACAAAAGGGCGGGCTTTTCGTCTCAATTGGCGGCGCCTGTTAGCGGCTGTAGTACTCGACGACCAGCGAGGGCTCCATCTGGACCGGATAGGGCACGTCGGCGAGCTTCGGCCCGCGCACGTAGGTGCCCTTCATGTCCTTGTGGTCGGCCGTAACGTACTCCGGCACGTCGCGCTCGGCGGTCTGGGTCGCTTCGAGGACGCGCTCCATTTCCCTGGCCTTTGCCGTCAGCTCGATCACGTCGTTGTCCTTCACAAGGTACGAAGCGATGTTGACGCGGCGGCCGTTCACTTTGACGTGACCATGACTCACCAGCTGGCGCGACGCGAACACGGTGATGGCGAATTTCATGCGGTAGATGACCGCGTCCAACCGGCGCTCCAGCAGCTCGACCAGGTTCTCGCCGGTATCGCCCTTGCGGCGCACAGCCTCGAGATAGTAGCGGCGCAGCTGACGCTCGGAGACCGAGCCGTAGTAGCCCTTGAGGCGCTGCTTCGCCATCAACTGCAGACGATAGTCGGTCGGCTTCTGGCGGCCCTGACCGTGCTGGCCGGGACCGTATTCGCGCTTGTTGATCGGGCTCTTGGGACGGCCCCACAGGTTGACCCTGAGGCGGCGGTCGATCTTGTACTTCGCTTGCGCGCGCTTGCTCACGCGGCGGCTCCATCGTTATGCGTCGATTGACGCTGTTGTCCGGATAGGCCTGGGTCCGACTGCCGCTGGTTACAGCGCGCTTGTCGGGGCGGGATGAGGGCCAAGAGGCCCGCAACCACGTTCTCCGGAGAAGGGCGGAACATACTGGCGAACGTGGCCCAGTCAAGCTCGCGTTCACCCTTCGAAATCAAGGGCTTAGACCTCGACCAGCACCACTTCATGGGTGATCGCGGCCGACTTCCTGATCATGGCCGTCGCCGAACAGTATTTCTCGTCCGACAGGCTCACGGCGCGCTCGATCAAGCGCCTTGTTCAGTTTGCGGCCGCGCACCGTGTAGACGAGCTTAACCGAGGTGAAGACCATAGGGTGGTCGTCGGCCCGTTCGGCGACCAGCGCGACCTCGACGCCCTCGATGTCCTGACGCTGCTTCTTCAGCATCGACACCACGTCGATCGCCGTGCAGCCGCCCATGCCCATCAGCACGACTTCCATCGGGCGCGACGCCAGATTGCGGCCGCCAATGTCGGGCGCGCCGTCCATGGTGAGGGTGTGGCCGCTGCCACCCTCGGCGACGAACAGGGCGCCGTCGACCCAGGAAACCTTGGCAGTCGTGGACATGCTCACTCCTCGCTGTGCTTGTGCTTGGCCAGGTACTTGATGACACCGTGAAAGCTGCGTGCTTCCTGCTCGGTCATGGTGGCGCGCTGCAGCAGCGTGCGCAGGTTGCGTACCATGCCCGGCCGCATCGCCTTGTTGCGCAGGAAGCCCGATTCGTCCAGCGCGCGCTCGAGATGGTCGAACAGTCCCTGCAGCTCCTGCTTGGTCGCCGGTCGCGTCGCATGGTCGGCCATCCACTCCTCGGGGCCCGTCTCGCCAGCCATCGCCCATTCGTAGGCGACCAGCAGCACCGCCTGGGCGACGTTGAGCGAGGAGAATTGCGGATTGAGCGGGATCGAAAGCGCAGTGTCGGCGTGGACGAGGTCGTCGTTCTCGAGGCCGGTGCGCTCGGGCCCGAACATGAGGCCCACTTTCTCGCCCTGCCCGATCCAGCCGCGCATCTCGGCCGCCGCGCGCCTGGCCGTCACGATGCGCTGCGTGAGTTCGCGATTGCGTGCCGTGGTCGCCACCACGCGCGCGAGATCAGCCACCGCCTCGCCGACCGAGGCGAAGACCCTGGCCTTTTCCAGCACCACGTCGGCACCCGACGCGGCGCGCACGGCCTTGGGATTGGGCCAGCCATCGCGCGGGGCAACCAGGCGCAGGTCCGACAGGCCGCAATTCAGCATGGCGCGCGCCGCCATGCCGATGTTCTCGCCGAGCTGCGGGCGCACCAGGATGACCGTCGGCGTGGCGTCAGTGGTCGCGCGGCCCTTCGAAGCTCGTCCCATGCTGCCTTATATCAGCGTCGCCACCTCGGCGCCTCGGCGCTGTCAGCGACGCGACGGCCGCGCATACTGCGCCTGGCGGCGCATGAGAAAGAGCAGCGGAATGAAGACCACCGCCGCGACCGCGAGCACGCGGAAATCGTTGAGGTAGGCGATCATCGACGCCTGGCGGGTGAGTTCCTCGCTCCAAATTCCGATCAGCTTCGCGGGGTCGTCGATCGGCACCGAACCGTACGGCCAGCCGCCGCCGAATGGCGTCATATGCGTGATGATCCTGGAGCGATCGACCGGTATGCCGTTCTCGATCGGCATGGTGCCGAACCGCCACAGCGGGCTGAACGGCGTCAGGTGCTCGGCGAGCGTGGAGCGGTTGATCTGGGTGTTGCGGTCGAGCAGCGCCACCAGCACCGCCACGCCGATCGAAGCGCCCAGATTGCGCATCAGGGCGTTGATCGCCGCACCCTCGGTGCGGATGCGGGCGGGGACGGTGGCGAACGCCAGCGTGGTGAGCGGCGGGAACACCAGGCCGAGCCCCGCGCCCTGCAGGAAGCCGTTCCAGATCACGCGTCCTTCGCTGACGTCGATCGAGAACTGCGTCATGTCGTACAGCGAGATGCCGCACAGGCTGAGCCCGATCGCGATCAGCCATCGCGCGTCGACCTTGCCGATCAGGCGCGACACCATGAACATCGAGATCATCGTGCCGATGCCGCGCGGCGCCATGACGATGCCCGTGGTGAAGACCGGATAGCCCTTCAGCTGCTGCAGGAAAGGCGGCAACAAGGTCGCAGTCACGATCATCAGGAGGCCGGTGATCGCGGTGAAGATGATGCCCAGCATCAGGTTGCGGTCGCGGAACAGGTCGCGCGGCAGGAACGGATGGTCGCTCGACAGCATGTGGATCACGAACATGGCGGCGGCGACGCCGGCCACTGCAGCTTCGATGATGATCTCCCTGGAGCTGAACCAGTCGATCTGCTCGCCGCGGTCGAGCATGAGCTGGAACGTGCCGATGGCGATCGACAGCAGCGTGAAGCCCAGGAGGTCGAACGGCCGCGGCGTGTCGCTGGCCTTGTTCTTGATCAGGATCATCAGCCCGGCTGCGCACAGGATGCCGACCGGCAGGTTGATGTAGAACACCCAGCGCCAGGTGTATTCGTCGGTCAGCCAGCCGCCGAGCGTCGGGCCGGTGATGGGGCCCAGCATCGTGCCGACGCCCCACATCGCCATCGCCTTGCCCTGCTCCTCGCGCGGATAGGCCTCCATCATCAGCGTCTGGCTGAGCGGCACCAGCGCGGCGCCACAGACGCCCTGCATGGTGCGGAAGGCCACGAGCTGCGGCAGCGTCTGGGCGGCGCCGCACAGCATGGAGGCGATGGTGAAGCCGATCACCGAGCTCACAAGGATGCGCCGCACGCCGAAGCGCACGGCGCAGAAGCCGGCGAGCGGCGTGGCGATCGCCGCCGACACGATATAGGAGGTGATCACCCAGGCGACCTGCTCCTGGGTCGCCGACAGCGATCCCTGGATGTTGGGCAGCGCCACGTTGGCGATGGTGCCGTCGAGCGCCTGCATGATCGTGGCCATCATCACCACGACGGTGAGCCAGCGACGACGGCGAAGCGCGTCGTGATCCATCAGGCCATCATGCCCCGAAGGCGATCACAGACCGAAGCTCCTCAGCAGCTCGCCGAACGAGCGGCGGTGGCCGGTGTCGATCTCGATGGCCACGCTCATGCCAACGCGCAGCGGCGGATCACCCTCCTTGCAGATGACGGAGGAGCGGACCGGGATTCGCTGCACCACCTTGACCCAGTTGCCGGTGGCGTTCTGCGGCGGCAACACGGCGAACTCCGCCCCGGTCGACTGGGCGAGCGACGTCACCTTGCCGGTGCATCGCATGTCGGGATAGGTGTCGACGGTAATGGTGACCGGCTGACCGACGCGCACGCGCGTGAGCTCGGTTTCCTTGAAGTTGGCCTCGATCCACAGGTCCCTGTCGGCAACCACGGCGATCGACGGCACGCCCATGACGGCATAGCTGCCCGGCACCAGCACCTTGGAGACGACGCCGTCGAGCGGCGACTCGATGGTGGTGCGGCGCAGGTTGTGCAGGGCCTCGTCGCGCGCGGCCAGCATCTGCTTCACCTTGGGATGATCGTCGACCTTGATCTTGGGATCGCCGGCCAGCGCCGCCTCGATGCGCTGCAGGTCCTCCTCCGCCGAGGCGATGCGCTGGCGCGCCACCTCGAGCCCCATGCGCGACTCTTCCATCTTCGCCGCCGGCGCGAACTTGCGATCGGCGAGGTCCTTCTGGCGGTCGTAGTCGGCCTGGGCGTAGGTCTGCTGGCTTTGCGCCGCCTTGATGTCCTCGCGCTTGGTGCGCCACTGGGCGCGCAGGCCGCGGATCTCGGCGCGCTGGATCTCGATCTCCGCCTCGATCTTGGCCAGCGCCGTGCGGTATGGCTGGTCGTCGAGCCGGAACAGAAGCTGGCCGCGCGACACGCTCTGGTTCTCGTGCACGGCCACCTCGACGATGGGCCCGCTGATTTCGGTGGCGATATAGACCCGGTCGCCCTTCACATAGGCGTTGTCGGTGCCGATGAAGCGGCCCGCGTTCAGCCAGACGAACAGCGCCGACGGCGATTGCGACCAGCGGCAGCGACCACATGACGGCGCGCGCGATGGCCCGACGCGCCCTGCGCGGGCGTCGCGACAAGGCAACCGCAATCGGCGGCTCCTGGGGGGCAAGATGCTCTCCGTCCACGCTATATATGGTCTGCCGCGGCCACCGGACCGTCAACTAGGAGGCGGACATAGCAGCTAATCCTGACGTGCCGGCTTGGCTCCGTCGCGGAACAGCTTGTAGGTGATGGCGTCGTAAAGGGCGTTGTAGGAAGCGTCGACGATGTTGGGCGAGACGCCGATGGTCGACCAGCGGCGGCCCTTCCCGTCCGCGCTTTCGATCATGACTCGAGTGGTCGCGGCCGTGCCGCCGGCCGAATCCAGGATGCGCACCTTGAAGTCGACCAGCCGCATGTCCGCGAGTTCGGGATAGACCGGGATCAACGCTTTTCGCAGCGCAGCATCGAGGGCATTCACCGGGCCGTTGCCCTCGCCCACCTCCATCGCCCGCCGGCCGGCGACATCGAGCTTCACCGTGGCCTCCGACAGCGCGATCAGCTGGCCGCGCGCATTGACCCGCCGCTCGACCAGCACGCGGAAACTCTGCAGAGCGAAGTAGTCGGGCACCGTATGCAGCTCGTGCCGGGCGAGAAGCTCGAACGAAGCATCGGCGCCGTCATAGGCATAGCCCTCGGCCTCGCGCTCCTTGACGATCTCCAGGAGCCGCGCGACGCCCGGATCCTTGGGATCGACCTCGAGGCCGATCTGGCGGAAGCGCGCCATGATGTTGGAGCGCCCGGCCTGGTCGCTCACCACGATGATGCGCTGGTTGCCCACGACCTCCGGATCGACATGCTCGTAGGTCTTGGGGTCCTTCTCGACCGCCGAGACGTGCAGCCCGCCCTTGTGGGCGAAGGCGCGCGTGCCGACATAGGCCGCGCTGCGGTTGGGCACGACGTTCAGCCGGTCGTCGAGCAGCCGCGACAGATGCGTCAGCCGCTGCAGCGCGCCCGGCTTCAGTCCGGTGTCGAAGCCCATCTTCAGGACGAGATTGGGAATGAGCGCGATCATGTTGGCGTTGCCGCAGCGCTCGCCCAGCCCGTTGATCGTGCCCTGCACCTGGCGCGCGCCGGAGCGTACGGCAGCCAGGGTGTTGGCGACGGCGTTCTCCGTGTCGTTGTGGGTATGGATGCCGATGCGGTCGCCCGGAATCACCTTGCAGACCTCGCCAACGATGCGCTCGACCTCGTGCGGCAGGGTGCCGCCGTTGGTGTCGCACAGCACCAGCCAGCGCGCGCCCGCCTTCTCGGCGGCGGCGAGGCAGGCCATGGCGTAGTCGGGGTTGGCCTTGTAGCCGTCGAAGAAGTGCTCGGCGTCGAACATCACCTCTTCCATCCGCGTCCCGGCATAGGCCAGCGAATCGGAAATCATCTCGAGATATTCCTTGCGGTCGACCTCGAGCGCCACGTCGACATGGAAGTCCCAGGTCTTGCCGACCATGCAGACGTTGCGCGCCTTGGTCTGCAGGATGGCAGCCAGGCCCGGATCGTTGGCGGCGCTGCGGCCGGCGCGCCGCGTCATGCCGAAGGCCACGAACTTCGCCTGCGTGAAGGCCGGCGGATCGGCGAAGAAGCGGTCGTCGGTCGGATTGGCGCCGGGCCAGCCGCCCTCGATGTAGTCGATGCCGAGCAGGTCGAGCTCGCGCGCGATCGCGACCTTGTCGGCCACGGTGAAATCCACGCCCTGGGTCTGGGCGCCGTCTCGCAGGGTGGTGTCGAACAGATAGATGCGGTTGGACGAGGTCATGACGGCCGCATCATAGTTGGCGAAAGACGCGGGAGATACGCCTTATGACCACGCCCACCACCATCGTCGAGCTGCGCACCAGCCTCCTGCAGGTGCCCTGGAAGGGCGCCGCGCCGGCAGCCGGCATCCTCGCAGCACCTTTGCGCGACATCTTCGTGCTGGAGATCGAGACCCAGGGCGGACTTATAGGCATGAGCTACCTGATGCCGCTGCGCGGCGGGCTTCACACGCTCGATGCCTGCGTGAAGGAGCTGATCGCGCCCCACGTCATCGGCCGTGACGCCACCGAGGTCGAGGCGATCTGGCAGGTACTCTACAAGAGCAACTTCTGGCTGGGCCGCATGGGCGTCACCGTGTTCGCGCAAAGCGCCGTCGACATGGCGCTGTGGGACATCGTCGGCAAGCGGGCCGGCCTGCCGCTGTTCAGGCTGTGGGGCGCCGCACGCACCGAGATCCCGGCCTACGGTTCGGGTTGCTTCCGCGGGCTGGGCCGCGACGGCATGATCGCCCGCGCCAAGGAATTCACCGCGCAAGGGCTCAAGGCCATCAAGATGCAGGTGGCGCACATCCGGCCGTGGCGCGAGGACGTGCAGAACGTGAAGGCGATGCGCGAGGCGATGGGCGGCGGCATCGAGGTCATGATCGACGTCAACATGGGCTGGGACGCCGACACCGCCATCCAGGCCGGCCATCGCATCGACGAGTTCGATCCCTACTGGCTCGAGGAGCCGGTGATCGCCGAGGACTTCGCCGGCTACCGCCGCATCGCCGCCGCGCTCAAGACCAGGATCGTGGGCGGCGAGAGCCACTTCACCCGCAATGACCTGCGGCCGTTCTTCGAGACGCCGTGCGTGCCCATCCTGCAACCCGATCCGATGCGCGGCGGCTACACCGAGCTGCGCAAGATCGCGGCCGCCGCCGAGCCATGGGGCATCCGCATCGCCCCCCACCTCTTCCACGAGACGATGGTCCATGTGCTGGCTGCGATCCCCAACGCCAGCTACCTCGAATACATGGATTGGAACGACGATCTCTGGATCGAGCCGGTGCTGCCGTCGAAGAACGGCACGATGTCGCCACCCGAGCGGCCGGGCCATGGCCTGGCCTTCCGGCCCGAAATCCTGAAGGACTTCAGGAAGGGCGGGCAGCGGCTCAAGGGTTGAGGTCAGCCGGCCGGTTGCGCGAGCACCGCGCAGGCTTGCGGAACCGTCGAGAGCGGCTGGGCGAGCGGCTGGGCATTGACCGCCCGCATGGCCGCGGGAAAGGAAGGATCCTGCGCCAGGAGCGCCTCGCCCATGGCGTTCAGGCCTTTGAGCTGGATGTCCGACAGTGCCCAGCTGGTCTGGATGCTGTGGTACGCGGCGCGGCACTGCGGGTCGGCGATGGCGTCGAAGTCGACGGTGATGAACTGCGTGTTGCCGGCGACGGTCCGGAGATTCGCAGCCTGCTTGAGCAGGATCTCGGGCATCGGGCGGCCCGGTCTCCGGGCTTCGCGGTCGATATCGTCGGCCATGCCGCGGAAGCGTTCGGTCAGCAGGGAACGGATCCGCTCGGAGGTGCTGAACGTCGCCCGGTCAATCGACGAGCCGATCGATGCCGTCAGCATGGAGAGGGCGCTTGGGGTCGCCTGCGTGTTGTCCAGGGCGGAGGGCGCGAATGAGCGCGCATTGATCATGATGAAGACGATCTTCCTGATCCTGCCGGAGAGAATGTTCTGCTTGAACAGCGGGCTGACGTCATCGCTTGTCAGCAGGCGATAGGGTTCGCTGACGCCCAGATTGTCGGCGATGCCACCGTCCAGAAGGTGGACGAATTGCTTCTGACCGTCGGCATAGGCCGAGGCCGTTCGCTGCCAGGCCACCCGCGGCGGATCGAGATACCACTTCGTATCCTGCGCCGGCCCGAGCCAGCCGGGCTTGCTGACGGGGCAGGGCGGGACGTTGGTGGGAGTCCGGTAATTCTTCAAGGTGATCGGCGACAGGGCGACCGGAAAGGCCGCCGAGGCGGCGACGGCGGTCGACAGCTTCACCTTCGTGAGATCGCTGCACAGAAGATCCATGGTGTATTGGGTGAACGGGAACGGCGTTCCCTCGACCATGTCGGCAGCGTTGAGGATCAGGTAGGGCCGGCGGTTTCGTTCGATGAGCTTGTCGAACGTGACATTGTTGAAGAGCTGCCGGTCGAGGTAGTCGACGAGCAGATCGATGCGCTCCTTGGACGGCGTGGCCAGCGTGGCCAGTCCGAACGGGTTGAGGCCCGCCACGAGGAGAGCCCGCATGCCGTCCTGGCGGACAAAGTTGTTCTCCAGGGTTGGAAGGCCGGCCGTTCCGTACAGTGCAAAGTAGCCGGCCGTGACGCTGCCGCCCGAAACCGACGATATGATGTCGATCTCGTCGGCGAGACTGTGGCCCGAGGCGAGCTTGATCTTGTCCATCGCCCGCAGCACCGACATCGCCAACGCCGTGGCGCGCGTGCCGCCGCCCGACGCGGTGACGACAACGAGCGTGTCCGGCAGCTCGCCGGGCGGCAGAGATCCGAAGCTGTACTTGGGATGGTCTGCCGCGCCGATGACCTCGTTGCGGATCGGATAGGAGCAAGCCGCAAGCGCGGCCAGGGTCCACAGCGCGGCGAGGCACGCAATCGGGCGCTTCATGGGCAGGTCTCCTCCCCTGTCGTGTTCAGCTATTCTTCGGCTTGGGTGGGACGACTGGCGACAGATTGACGGTTTCGCTGCCCAGGTCGGGCACGTTGTCGACGGAGCCCGCGAAATCCACGAGGCGCGGGCCCGGCCCCGACGTCAACGTCTCGAAGATGTGCGATCCGGCATTCAGAACGATCACGGTAGGCGACGGGCCGAGCGGATCATCGTAGACGCCGTTGACATAAATTTCCCGATTTCTGGGCTCGATCACCGTAACGAAGATCATGGTTCCCCCCGGTCCCAATACATCCTGCGGATGAGTGAACCAAGTAAAACGCAATCTTCGGTTCAGCGCAAGCGCCCCTTGTCGATTCGTCTCGCCGTCGCCTCGGCGAAGCGCTCGGCCGACGCCGGATCGAACTCCATGAAAAGCGCGGGCTCGATCACTTCGACCTCGATCACGATCAGCGCGCCATCGCGTACCACACCGTCGACCCGGGCATAGAGCGGCAGCTCGGGCAGTGCGCGCAGCGCGGTTGCCCCTTGCTCCGCCACGTCAGGCGACGGCGTCTCGGCGGAACGCGTGGCGCCGAAGCGCGAATTGACCCGGAACTCGCCCGGTGGCGGACGCTTGCGGATGGCATGGCTGAAGACGCCGTCGAAGTAGACCAGCGACAGCTCACCCTCGGCGATCTCCGGCAGGAACTCCTGCACCAGCACGCCCATGGCGCGCGTTTCGGCCGCCAGTCGTGCGACCGACGCAGCCACCGAATTCGCGCGCCACCAGCTCGACCGAATAGCCGCTGGCACCCGTCACGGGCTTGACCACGGCGCGGTCCCAGCCGGTTTCGCGGAACACCTTGTCTATCGCCGCGGTCTCGCAGGCGACCAAGCGCGTGTCGGGCACGGGCACGCCGGCCGCTGCGAGCTTGCCGACATAGTCCTTACGGAGATTCCAGCGGATCAGGCCGATGGGATTGAAGAGACGTGTCTCCCGAGCCATGGCTTCCGTCCAGTCGCGGAAGGAGTGGGCAGCGCGGTAGTAGCCCCAGGTCGAGCGGATCACCACGGCCGCGGCGCCGTCGAACGCCGCCTTGGGCCCATCCCACGGCGCGCCGGCGACATGAAAGCCGCGTCGCTGCAGCGCCTCGGCATACAGTTGGTCGGACGCGGTGATGTCGGGCTGGTCGCTGGCGGTGGCGAGGATGATCGACGAGGGCATCAGCGCTTCATAGCGCGGCGATTTGGCGCGTGTCTTGCTAGACCCTGCCACGATGCCTCCTCCCCTGTTGGTGACTTTCACCGCCGGCGCCAGCGGCGACTGGCGCATCGAGCGCCTCACGGCGATCGCCGGCGCGCCCCTGCCCGCTGCCGCGCGGCTCACGATGCGAAGCGCCGCGACCGAGACCTCCGGCGTCGCCTGGCGCCTGCGCGGCATCGTCAGCAATACGCGCTACACCACGGCCGACGAACTGATGCGTCTCAACGCCGTCTCGCCGCCGCTTGGACGCCCCGAGGCGACCTCAGCGGCGCTGATCCCGATTCGAAAATCCGACGCCTGGTGGGCCATGGCGCAAGACCAGCGCCGCGCCATCTTCGAGGAGAAATCCGGCCATATCGCCAGGTCGATGCATCACTTGCCGGCCGTCGCGCGCCGCCTTCATCACGCCCGCGATCTCGGCGAGCCGTTCGATTTCCTCACCTGGTTCGAGTATGCGCCGGAGAACGCCGCGTCCTTCGACGATCTGCTGGCCGAGCTGCGCGCCAGTGAGGAATGGCGCTACGTCGAGCGCGAAGTCGACATCAGGCTGGTGCGCGCATCCGAGAACGGACAATAGAGCGCCGCCGGCCTGGACGGTCGGCCGGCCTGAGGATGCCGTCGGATTGCTTGCAGACTCTTTTCGTTTGATTGCATCGCGAAATGGTTCATGCTGCAACGCAACATAGATTGACGTAGGCAGTCTCCGTCAGCCGAGCCGCAAGCCTCCCATGACTCCCCACCCGCGACAAGCCCCAACGAGATCGGCCCCCGCGAGATCGGCCCTGGCTGATCCGCACCTACGCCGGACATTCGACCGCAGCCAAGTCGAACGAGCTCTATCGCACCAACCTGGCGCGCGGGCAGACGGGCTTGAGCGTCGCCTTCGATCTGCCGACACAGACCGGCTACAACTCCGACCATCCCCTGGCCAAGGGCGAGGTCGGCAAGGTGGGCGTGCCGATCAGCCATCTCGGCGACATGCGCACCCTGTTCGACGGCATCCCGCTCGATCGCATGAACACGTCGATGACGATCAACGCGCCGGCGGCATGGCTCCTGTCTCTCTATATCGCCGCGGGCGAAGCGCAGGGCGTGGCGCGGGACAAGCTGCAGGGCACGACGCAGAACGACATCATCAAGGAATATCTCTCGCGCGGGACCTACATCTTCCCGCCCGAGCCGTCGCTGCGGCTGACGGCCGATACGATCGGCTTCACCTATCGCGAGGTTCCCAAGTGGAACCCGATGAACGTCTGCAGCTATCACCTGCAGGAAGCCGGTGCCACGCCGGTGCAGGAGCTGGCCTTCTCGCTGGCCAACGCCATCGCCGTGCTCGACGCGGTGCGTGCGCGCGGCCAGGTGCCGGACGCGGACTTCCCGCAGGTCGTGGGTCGCATCTCCTTCTTCGTCAATGCCGGCATCCGCTTCGTCACCGAGATGTGCAAGATGCGGGCGTTCGCCGAACTGTGGGACGAGCTGACGCGCACCCGCTACGGTGTCGCCGACGCCAAGCAGCGGCTGTTCCGTTACGGCGTCCAGGTGAATTCGCTCGGCCTCACCGAGCAGCAGCCGGAGAACAACGTCTATCGCATCCTGCTCGAGATGCTGTCGGTTGTGATGAGCAAGAACGCCCGTGCCCGCTCGGTGCAGCTGCCGGCGTGGAACGAGGCGCTCGGCCTGCCGCGGCCATGGGACCAGCAATGGTCGCTCAGGCTGCAGCAGATCGTGGCCTTCGAGACCGACCTGCTGGAATACGGCGACATCTTCGACGGCAGCACCGAGATCGCGCGCAAGGTCGAGGCGCTGAAAGCGGAAGCCCTGGCCGAGATGGCCATTATCGCCGACATGGGCGGCGCGGTGGCGGCCATCGAAGCGGCCTACATGAAGCAGCGCCTGGTCGAATCCAACCTCAGGCGCCTGTCCGCCATCGAGGCGGGTGAGCAGACGGTGGTCGGCGTCAACGCCTTCACCGAGGCCGAACCCTCTCCGCTTTCCACCGGCGAAGGCGCGATCCTGACCGTCGATGCCTCGGTCGAGCAAGGGCAGATCGAACGGCTGCAGGCGTGGCGCGCCGGGCGCGACGGCGCGCCCGTAAAGAAGGCGCTGGCTGATTTGGTGGCGGCCGCCAAGGAAGACCGCAACATCATGCCGGCGTCTATCGCCTGCGCCGAGGCGGGCGTCACGACCGGCGAATGGACCGGCGCCTTGCGCGCGGTGTTCGGCGAATACCGTGCGCCGACGGGCGTGGCGCGCGCCGTCGGGGTCACGGACGGGCGACTGGAAGCGGCGCGCCGCGAGGTCGACGTGGTCTCCCGCCGGCTCGGCCGGCGCATCAAGATCCTGGTCGGCAAACCCGGCCTGGACGGCCATTCCAACGGCGCCGAGCAGATCGCCGTGCGCGCCCGCGATTGCGGCATGGAAGTCGTCTACGAGGGCATTCGCCTCACGCCCGAACGCATCGTCAACGCCGCGCTCGAGGAGAGCGTGCATGTGGTCGGGCTGTCGATCCTGTCGGGCGGCCACGTCTCGCTGGTCGCCGAAGTGCTGGAGGGGCTGCGCGCCGCCGGCATCGGCGACGTGCCCGTGGTGGTGGGCGGCATCATCCCGGCGGCCGACGCCGAGGCGCTGGTCAGGACGGGCGTCGCGCGCGTCTACACGCCGAAGGACTTCGATCTCACGCAAATCATGCGCGACATCGTGGCAGTCGTGGACGATGCGTGGAAGGAAGCGGCTTAGCGCGGGCGGATCGCCAGACTCGCCGTCGCATGCAGCATGGGATCGACCACGGCATGGCTGAACAGCCAGGCCTCGGCATGGATTACGGCGCCGTCGCGGCGCAGGACGCGGCTGAGCGCGATCACATCGGCGTCCAGCGCCGCCTTCAGGACCGTGACGTTGAGATGCGTCAGCGACAGTGAAACGCCCGCCGCCGCGCGCAACGAGGTGTCGACCAGGGACAGGAGCGCGGCATCCGACCACTTCTCGCCAGGCTTGAGGGAAAACCTGAGGCGGACGTCCTGGTCCTGGCACTCCTCGACGAAGACCTCATGCAGGTCCCCCGCCGGCAACGTCTTCTCCAGGAGCTGCTGCAGTTCGTCTTCGGTCATGCGGCCGATCCTATGCTATCTCGGAGGTCGATGTCGTTCCTCGACCATATCAAGCGCTGCAACAACGCCGACCTTTCCCAGTTCGAACCGTGGTTCATCGGCGGCGAGCGCGCGGGCTTCATCCATCGCGACTTCGCCCCCGTCGTGGCAGCGCAGCCGGGTCTCTTCAGCCGCCGCGACAAGGCCTGGCATCTTGAGCCCGCGCTCGATACGCCCGAGAAGCGCACGATGGCGATGCGCGCCTTCCTGCTGGAGCTGCGCCAGCAGGGCTACTTCGAGGGGCTGTGGCGCGAGGAGGCCTATCCCGTCACCTGGGAGTTCGCGCGGCCAGCGCTGATGGCCATGGAGCGCGCCGCCGTACCGTCGTTCGGCGTGCGCGCGTTCGGGCCGCATATGACGGGCTATGTCCGGCGCCGGGACGGTCTGCACATCTGGGTGCCGCGGCGGTCCTTCACCAAGCCCACTTTCCCCGGGCAGCTCGACAATACGGTGGCGGGCGGCCAGCCGGTAGGTATCGGCTTGCACGACAATCTGATCAAGGAATGTGCAGAAGAGGCTGCGATCCCGCGCGCGCTGGCGATGCAGGCGAAGGCCGTGGGCTTCGTCACCTATTGGAATCAGTCCGGCGCACAGCTTAAGCCCGATATCATGACCTGTTTCGATCTCGAGCTGCCCGAGGACTTCACACCGCACGCAAATGACGGGGAGGTGCATTCCTTCGAGCTGTGGCCCGTGCGGCGTGTGTTCGAAACAGTACGCGACACGACCGAGTTCAAATACAACTGCAATCTTGTGTTGATCGACTTCTTCGTGCGTCACGGGTTGCTGTCGGCAGACGATCCACAATTCGTCGCCATCGTTTCCGGACTTAAGATGGTGTACACTTACCCCAACGGAATCGGCTGAGCGACGGCGCGTCGCGACGAATACGTGGCTGGCTCGGCTGACACTTCGAAAGGTGGCAGTCCCCCATGCCACGACTTGCGCTCACCGTTTTTGCATTCGCATACGCGCTCACCGGTACCGTGGCGTTTGCACAAGATGGCCATCACGGCCAAGGCCACGCCGAGAACCACGACTGGTACCAGCAACTGAAACAGCCCGGTACGGGATTTTCCTGCTGCAACGGCAGCGTGAACGGCGTCGATGGCGACTGCCGCCCGACCCGCGCTTATCTCAACGACGACGGCATGTGGTACGCGATGATTGACGGCCGCTGGGTGCAGATTCCCCCGCGGGTGGTCCTGAAACAGCTCGCGCCCGACGGGAGCTCGCACGTCTGCGCCAGCAAATCGGGACTGATCTATTGTTTCCTGGGAGGTTCGCCCAAGATCTGAACGGAACCTGGCGATTCCTGCGGTGTTTTATCGGCAATGTCGCGCCGACCTGCGGCAGACGGAGACAAAGACATGCGCCTGTCCGCAACTGGAGTGCTGCTGGCATGTGCAGTCGCGTCGGTGGCCGCCTTCGGCGCCCGCGGCCAGGACGGTCAGTACGGCCACGGCCATGCCGAGAACCATGACTGGTATAAAAAGCTCAAGCAGCCGCAGACCGGCTATTCCTGCTGCAACGGCAGCGTGAATGGCGTCGATGGCGACTGCCGCCCGACCCGCGCTTATCTCAACGACGACGGCATGTGGTACGCGATGATCGACGGGCGCTGGGTACCGGTGCCACCCCGCGTGGTGCTGCATCAGCTCGCCCCCGACGGCGGCTCGCATATCTGCGCCAGCAAGAGCGGCATGATCTACTGCTTCCTCGGCGGCTCACCGAAGATCTAGTCGATGAACGGTCGACTGGATCTGGTACGCTCGGCCTTGCGCACCCTCAAGACGGCGGCGGGATCCGCAACTCCTTGATGACCTTGCGCCACCTCTCCGTCTCCTCGGCCAGGCTCTTGGCATAGAACGCGGCCGTCCCGCCGACCGGGATGAAGCCAAGCTCCAGCAGCTTCTGGCGCACCGAAGGATCGCCGAGCGCCTCGTTCACCGCGGCGTTCAGGCGCTCGACCACAGCGGGTGGCGTGCCACCGGTCGTGGAGATGCCGAACGGCACCGCGGCCTCCATGCCGGTGAGACCGACCTCGCCCACGGTCGGCACATCGGGTAACAACGGACTGCGGGCGGCCATTGCCACGGTGAGGCCGCGCAACTTGCCGGCCCTTATCGGCGCGGCCGTCGGCATCAGCACATCGGAGAACAACGGCACGTGGCCCGCCATCACATCGCGCAGCGCCTCGGCGCTGCCCTTGTAGCCGACATGCTCGAGCGGCATCCCGGTGCGCGCCTTCAGGTACTCGCCCCACAGATGCGGGAGCGAGCCGACGCCCGGCGAGGCATAGGGCACGATGCGGCCAGGCACCTTGGACCAGGCAATCAGCTCGGCAACCGACTTGAACGGCGCGTCGTCGTTCGAAGCCAGCAGCATCGGCAGGTCGACAAAACGCGCGATCGGCGCCAGGTCCTTGAACGAGTTGTAAGGCAGCGTGATGCCGAACGCGGCATTTACCGCGAGCGCGCCCGGCGTCAGCAGCAGGGTGTAGCCGTCCGGCTTGGCCTTGGCGACGACTTCCGTGCCGATGATGGTGGCGCCTCCCGGCTTGTTGTCGACGATCACCTGCTGGCCGAACATCGTCGACAGCTTTTCGGCGATGATGCGGGTCGAGGTGTCGGTCGAGCCGCCCGGTGCATAGGGTACGACGAAGCGTACCGGATGGTCGGGAAAGGTCTGCGCGGCGGACGAAAGCGGCAGGGCCAGCAATCCGGCCGTGCCCAGCAGGAATCGGCGTCTCATTCTTCCCTCCTTCTGGTTTTCTCGTCTTTTGCCCAACGCGACACGTCGTGCGAAGCTCGACCAACGGAATCCAGGGGGCAGGCTTGGCGCGGGACGGTCAGGGATTGGACGTGAGCAATGCCGGCGCGGAGGCGATCGCCTCGCTCGACTTCCTCCGCGAGGAGTGGTTGAGCTTCGGCAACCGGCTCGCCCAGTTCATCGCCGCCGCCGACAAGGAAGAACGCTGCGCGCTGCTGCCGGTGATGGCGGCCAACCTTGTCTTGTCCATGCACTCGGCCGAAGGCCGGGAGGCAGCCGGGCGCTACCTCGCGCGCGCCAGGACGCTCAGCACGGGCGGCACGGATGCCACCGCCCGCGAGCGCGCCTGGATCGCCACCACCGAGGCCTGGTTGGCCGGCGAGACCGACCGCAGCCTGAAGATCCACGAGGAGATGGCCGTCGAATGGCCGCGCGACCTCCTGGCCGGCAAGCTGGGCCAGTTCCATGCCTTCAACCACGGCGACTCCGAGGCGCTGCTGCGCATCGGCGAGCGCCTGGCCGCCGCCAACCCGGAGAACCGCTACGTCTACGCCATGCATGCGTTCGGCCTGGAGGAGTGCAACCGCATCGAGGAGGCCGAGGCCACGGCCCGCCGCGCGCTGGCGATGGACCGCTGCGATCCGTGGGCGCATCACGCCGTTGCCCATTGCCTGGAAGCGCGCGGCAGGATGCTGGAGGGAGTCGCCTTCCTGAGTGAGATGTCGGACACCTGGGAGAGCTGCAACTCCTTCATGTACACTCATAATTGGTGGCACCTAGCACTTTTTATGATCGATCTTGAACACACCGACGAGGCGCTTGCGCTGTTCGATAAGCGCGTGTGGGGCGTGTGGAAGGAGTTCTGCGAAGACCAGATCAACGCCATCTCGCTGCTGGCGCGGCTGGAATTGCGCGGCGTCGATGTCGGCAACCGCTGGGCCGACGTGGCGCAATACCTGAAGCCCAGGCTGCACGAGCACTTCTCGCCCTTCCTCGACCTGCACTATCTCTACGGGCTCGCCCGCGCCGGCGATCAGAGCGCCGTTACCGAGATGCTGGCCAGCCTCGAGGACCGGGCCGAGAACGCCAGGCCCTTCGAGCGCGAGGCGTGGGCCGACTGCGCCGTGCCGGCCGCGCACGGACTTGCCGCCTATGCCAAGGGCGATCACACAGAAGCTGCGCGCCTGCTCGGCCAAGCGGTGCCGCACCTGCAGCCGATCGGCGGCAGCATCGCACAGCGCGGGCTGTTCGGCGCCATCCATCTCGACGCGTTGATGAAATCGGGCTGGAACGATGCGGCCCTTGCCATCCTGCAGGCCGACGATCGCGAGCGACCGACCGTGCCATGGACCAAGCGCGCGCTGGGCGATCTCTATCGCCGCGTCGGGCGCACCGAGCAGGCGCTTGCCGTCGAGTACCAGGCCGAGCAGCTCACACGACAGTACCGCGCCACCAGAGAGGCACCGACATGACCGACGATCTGACGCAGCTGAGTGCGGCCGACCTCTCCAGGCTCTACAGGAAGGGCAAGGTCTCGCCGGTCGAGACCATGAAGGCCGTGCTGGCGCGTACCGCGAAGGTCAACCCGGTGATCAATGCCTTTACGCGTGTCGACGCCGACGCCGCGCTGAAGGCGGCGCGCGCCTCGGAGAGGCGCTGGACGAAGGGCGATCAACTTTCGGCGCTCGACGGTGTGCCGGTTTCGATCAAGGAGCTGGTGCGGGTCAAGGGCTGGCCCGCGTCGATGGGCAGCAAGCTCACCGACAAGGCACCGGCCGACGCCGATGCGCCGGCCGTGGCGCGGCTGCGCGAGGCGGGCGCCATCGTCTTCGCCCAGAGCACCAGTTCGGAATACGGCCACAAGGGCGTGACCGATTCGCCCGTGAACGGCATCACGCGCAATCCGTGGAAGGTCGAGCGCACGCCGGGCGGCTCGTCGGGCGGTGCAGGCGCCGCGGTGGCTGCTGGGCTCGGACCGCTCGCCATCGGCACCGACGGCGGCGGGTCGGTGCGTATTCCCTCGAGCTTCAACGGACTGGTCGGGCTCAAAGCCACGTTCGGCCGCGTGCCGGCCTGGCCACCTTCCCTGACCGGCGATCTTGCCAACACCGGCCCGATGAGCCGCAGCGCACTCGACTGCGCGTTGATGATGAACGCCATCACCCGCCCCGATCCGCGCGACGCCTACGCCCTGCCGGCCGACGACACGGACTACGCCAGGAAGATCGACGGCAGGCTGAAGAAGCTCAAGGTGGGCTTCGTACTGCGCTTCGGCGACCACCCGATCGACATCGAGGTCGCTGCGCTGGTCACCAAGGCAGCCAGACAGTTCGAGAAGCTCGGCTGCAAGGTCGAGGAGGTCCCCGCCCCCTTCCCCTACCCCGATGCCGGCCGCGCCTTTGTCGTGCATTGGCTCGCCGCCCTGCAGCGGCTGCTGCAGCTCCATCCCGAGAATCGGCATGGCGAGTTCGATCCCAACCTGTTGGCCTCGGCCAAGGCGGGGCTGCGCTATTCGCTGCAGGACGTGGTGAACGCGCAGGTGACGCGACGCGATCTGGCGATCGCCTGGAACCTGTTCTTCGACAAGTACGACCTGCTGCTGTCGCCCGCGGTTGCCGTGCAGCCCTTCGCGGTCGGCAAGAACCTGCCCGAGGGACCCGACGGCAAGGCCAATGCGCTGTGGTCGCCCTACACCTCGCAGTTCAACCTGAGCCGCCATCCTGCGGCCTCGGTGCCGTGCGGCCTCAGCCGCGAAGGCCTGCCGATCGGCCTGCAGATCGCCTCCGGCCACTACCGGGACGCGCTCGTGCTGCGCGCCGCCGCGCGCTATGCCGAGACCAACCCTTTGAAATTCCCCGTCCTTCCGGAGACCAAGTGATGACTGCCGACCTTGCGATGATGCCGGCCCACGAGCTGGTGAAGCTCTACAAGGCCCGCAAGGCCTCGCCGGTCGAAGCCGTGCGCGCCGCCTTCGCCCGCATCGAGGCGTTCAATCCGCAGCTCAACGCCTTCCAGCATCTCGATCCCGACGGCGCGCTGCGCGCCGCCCGCGCCTCGGAGAAACGCTGGAAGAAGGGCGGCAAGCGGCTGAGCGACATCGACGGCGTGCCGATCACCATCAAGGACATGGTGCTGACCAGGGGCATGCCGACGCGCATGGGCAGCCTCGCCACCGATGCCGAGGGCCCGTGGACCGTCGACGCACCGGTGGCGCAGCGCCTGCGAGAGGCCGGCACCGTGCTGCTCGGCAAGACGACCTCGCCCGAATATGGCTGGAAGGGCGTGACCGATTCGGCCCTGTTCGGCGCCACGCACAATCCGTGGAAGGTCGGGCGCACGCCGGGCGGCTCGTCCGGCGGCGGCGTGGCGGCCGAGGCGGTCGGCATGGGCAACCTCGCGGTCGGCACCGACGGCGCGGGCTCGGTGCGCATCCCCTGCGCCTTCACCGGTCTATTCGGGCTGAAGCCGACCCAAGGCCGCGTCCCTCTCTATCCGCCCTCGGCGCAGGGCACGCTTTCCCATATCGGGCCGATGACGCGCACCGTGCGCGATGCGGCGATGATGATGAACGTCATGGCGCGGCCCGACCCGCGCGACCTCTATGGCCGTCCCGACGACGAGGAGGATTATCTGAAGGGCTTCGAGAAGGGCGTGAAGGGCCTGCGGGTCGCCTATGCGCCGACCCTGGGCTTCGTCGAGCGGGACAAGATCGACCGCGACGTGGCTGTCGCCGTCGAGAACGCCATGAAGGTATTCAAGACCCTGGGCGCCAAGGTGGTCGAGGACCAGCCCGACCTGATGGGGCTCGACCCACGGCGCATCCTGAACGCCCACTGGCAGTCGAACGTGGCGGTGCTGGTGAAGACCTTCAGAGAGGAGAAACGCGCGCTGATGGATCCCGGGCCTGCTGAAGGCGGCCGAGATCGGCGCCGATCTCGGCCAGGAGGCGGTGGTGACGGCGATCCACCAGCGCCAGCAGGTCGGCACGATCATGAACCAGTTCATGGCCAGGTACGACCTGCTGCTGACGCCCACCATGCCGATGACGGCCTTCGCCGTGAACGAGAACGCGGCATGGGGCGGCGACGGCGTCGACATCGGCTGGACGCCCTTCACGCTCACCTTCAACCTGACGCGCCAGCCCGCCGCCACGCATCCCCTGCGGCCTCGATCGCGAAGGCCTGCCGATCGGTTTGCAGATCGTGGCCGGCCATGCGCGCGACGCGCTGGTGCTGCGCGCCGCTGCCGCCTACGAGCGGGTGCGCCCGATCCCGGCGCCACCGATGGCACATCAGATCTGAGAGAGCGGGCTTCGCTAGTCCTTGGCGCCCAGCATCTTCCGGCAAGGCGCAGTGAGCTGGTTGGTATGCTGCTGGTCGCACGGCTTCTGGCGCTCGATGTCGAGCGCGATGGCATAGAAGGTCAATACGCCCACGACCCAGACCACAAGCGACAGGGTGAGCGCCGCTTCAAAGCTATTGCCGATCTTCCGCGACAGGCGGCCGGCCGGCGACAGCGATGCGGCGCAGCGCACGGCCATCAGCGTGAGCGGAAACGTCGCCGCACCGCAGGCGAGATAGAAAAGTGCAAGAGTGCCGAGGCTCATTGCCGCAAGGTGGCGAACCCCGGCGGCAACATCAAGATGGAAACCCGGCCCGAAAGCACAAGGGGGCGGCATCGAGCCGCCCCCGCCTTCGCTATGGGTTTGATCGCGATTACGCCTTCATCGCCGCCTTCACCGATTCCGCCGTGATCGGCAGCGAACGCACCCGGGCGCCGACCGCGTTGAAGATGGCGTTGGCGATCGCCGGCGCCACCACGGTGACGCCGGGCTCGCCGCAGCCCGATGCCGGCTCGTTGTTGGCGATGATGCTGATGTCGAGATCCGGCATCTGGCTCATGCGCATCGGCGTGTAGTCGTTGAAGTTGGCGACCTGAAGCGCGCCATCCTTCAACGGCGCTTTCTCGAACAGCGCCAGCGACATGCCCCACAGCGCCGAGCCCTCGATCTGGGCGCGTACGCCGTCGGGATTGACCACCGTGCCGAGATCCATGGCGAGCGTCAGGCGGTTGACCTTGAATTCGCCGTTCGCCGGATTGACCTCGACCTGGGCGGCGCACGCCGTCCAGGTGGCGGTGGCGCGTTCCTGTGAGGAGACGCAAGCCACGCCGATGCCGCTGTTCTTGGGCAGCACCGCAGCGCCGTAGCCCGAGCGGCCGACGGCGGTGCGCAAGGCATTTGCCAGGCGCTTGGCGCCGCCCGCGTTCGCGCCTGCGCCGTCGAGCAGCGCGAGGCGGAAGTCGACCGGATCCTTGCCGGCGGCCAAAGCAAGCTCGTCCATCATGCTTTCGACCGCCCAGAAGGTCCAACCCGGCGCCACCGAGCGGAGCTGCCCGGACGGCGTCGCGTTCTGCGCCAGTTCGTTCAGCACCGCACGGACCTTGTGGTTGGGCACCGTGTACCAGAAGTCGGCGCCGTTGACGGTGAAGCTGTCGAGCGGCCCCTTCTTGTCGACCGACGGGGTGAGGAAGGCGGGAATGCCCCAGCGCGCGGTCGGCCAGGCGCAGACGACATCGTGCTGCAGGCCGACGAGCTTGCCGCCGGCGTCGAGCCCGGCCTTCACCTTCTGGTAGGTGAGCGGCCGGGTGAAATCCATCGCCATGTCGTCTTCGCGCGCATAGATCAGCTTCACTGGCTTGCCGACGGCCTTGGCCGCCAGCACCGCCGGCACCACCATGTCCGCGTCGAGCCTGCGCCCGAAGCCGCCGCCCAGGAAGAACTGGTGCAGCACGACGGTCTTCGGATCGACGCCCAGCGCGCCGGCGGCGATGCCGCCGGTGCGCGAAGCGAACTGGTTGCCGGTATAGATGTGCCACACGCCGTCCTTCTCCTGGGCGAGCGCGTTCATCGGCTCGAGCGGCGCATGGATGTTGATGGAGGTGAGATACTCGGCCTCCAGCACCTTGGCCGCACCGCCGATCGCCTGGGCCGGGTCGCCGGCGCTGACGAAGAGCTGGCCCGACGTGTCGTCCTTCTGCAGGCGCTTGGCCTCGTCGATCAGGGTCTGATCGGAGACGTTGGCGTAGGGCCCCTTGTCGTAGGTGATCTTCAGCGCCTCGGCCGCAGCCTTCGCCCCTTCATAGGTCGTGGCCACCGCCACCACCCAGCCGGAGGTCGTCTTGGTCTTGTCGTCCAAGGTGACCGCCTTGACGAAGCCCTTGACCTTCTTGGCAGCCGTTTCATCGACTGCCTTGACGGTGGCGCCATAACGCACCGGCGGCACCACCGGCTTGCCGTAGAGCATGCCGGGCACCATGGCGTCGATGCCGTACTTGGCCGTGCCGTTGGTCTTGGGCGGAATGTCGAGTTGCGGCACCGACTGGCCGATCAGCGTGTACTGGCCGGGCGTCTTGAGCTTGATCGCCTTCAGCTCGTCGGCGGTCCAGACCTTGCTCGCCTTGCCGTCGGCGACGATCTTGGCATAGCTCACCTTCTTGCCCGTCTTGGTGTGGATGACCTGGCTGTTGGAGGCACGGCATTCGCCGGCCGGCACGCCCATCATCGCCGCCCCCGCATCGATCAGGGTGATGCGCCCGGCGGCGCCCGCCCGGCTCATCGCGTCGAAGTTCATGCGCACGCTCCAGCTTCCGCCGGTGATCAGCGCGCCCAGCACGGGGTCGTTGTACTTGGGATCGTTGTCGGGCAGCACGATGTTCATCATGCGCCAGTCGGCCTCGAGTTCCTCGGCCACGATCTGCGCCATGGCGGAGGACACGTGCTGGCCCATCTCGGCCTTGCCGACCACCACCGTGATCTTGCCGTCCGGCGCGATCGAGTACCATGCGGTCGGCTCGAACTTGCCGGCCGCCAGTGCCTCGCTGATGCCGTTGACGCCTGACACCGCGACATAGCCGAAGGCCAGGCCCGCGGCGCCGGAGCCGATCATGAAATTCCGCCGATTGAGGTCCGACGGCAAACCGATGCGATCTATCTTGGTCATGGCTCAGGTCCCCGTCTTGGAGCGCATATCGGCGGCGGCGCGCACGATGGCGCGCTGGATGCGGCCGTAGGTCATGCAGCGGCAGAGATTGCCGTCCATGTGCTCGACGATCTCCTGCTTGGTCGGGTCGGGGTTCTTCGCCAGGAGCGAGGCGGCCTGCATGATCTGGCCGGACTGGCAGTAGCCGCATTGCGGGACCTGCTCGGCCTCCCAGGCGACCTGCAGCGGATGCGGCTTGCCGCCGCCTACGCCTTCGATGGTGGTGACCTTCTTGCCGGCGGCGTCCTTGGCCGAGGTCTGGCAGGAGCGCACCGCGACGCCGTCGAGATGCACGGTGCAGGCGCCGCACAGGCCGGCGCCGCAGCCGAACTTGGTGCCGGTCATCTGCAGATGTTCGCGGATGACCCAGAGCAGCGGCGTGTCGTCGGCCGTGTCGACCTGACGCGACTGGCCGTTGATGATGAGCGTGATCATGTTTCCTCCGTGGCCGTGGCTGTTGGCTGAGCCGACGCTCGCATCTCTTTCGGATGCGTACTCTTTTGCTTCTTCTTCGTTATGGAGATCGTGCTCCCGGCCTTTCGCGCCCGTCAAGCAGCGTTAATCGATATCTCGGAAACGGCGGCGGTGACCGCACTTGCAATGAACGCAATCAAACAACCGTGAGCGCGCCGCACCCTCGAACCGGCTGCCGGCGTGAGGCGATGCTGTATAATCGGGGCAAAATCGGGAGAAGCGCCATGACCCGCCAAGCAGTGCTGATCGCCGGCCTCCAGCTTGCGCTGGCCTTCGCGGCAAACGCCCAGTCGCAAAAGATCGGCTCGCCGCCGGAAGCCTCGAATATGCCGCCAACCCGAAATACGTGCGCCATCTGCGGGGCGCGCCCGACACCTACGAAGCGGGCGGCGCTCAGATGGTGCGGGTGTGCGACGGCGCCAGCCTGCCGAAAGGTGATCGTACCGCGATCCATTGGCTGCAGACCTTCGGCGGCGAGGCCCATGAGATCCGGAATGTCGTCGATCCGGCCAACCCGGTCCGGGTCGCGCGACTGGACGGGCAGAAAGACACGCACAAGAACTGGTGGGAATGCGACACCGGCATCGCCTACCTGGTCTCGGGGGCGCCCGACTGGCGCGTCCACATCGTCGATCGTGCCAATACCATGCATATGCTGAACGGCGAGGCCCGCACGGTGGCCGGACTGAGGTAACAATGCTGAAGCGCCGCACGGTCATCCAGGCGTCGCTGGCGGGCGGCCTTGTGGCAGGCTTGGCCGGCTTCGCCGAGTTCGGCAAGTGGCGGACGGCACTGGGGCCGACCGACGGCGCCGGCTGGCGGCCGATCGGCTGGCCTTTCCCGCACGATGCCTGGCCGCCGGGGCGGGCGTGGCGTCGCGACACGACGGACGTCTACGTCCGGCCGAAGCTCGGCTTCTGCGGCAATTGCGATACCGGCGTCGTCACGGACGAGGAGGTGGACCGCGTCACCGACGTCGATCTCTTGGACGAGCGCTTCGCCCCCGTGCGGGACGGCAGCCGAATCCGCATCACCGATCTGTTCGGCCGCGCGCGGCTCTACCGGTACAAACTGAAGAACGGCGCCCAACGCTTCGCCGAAGGCATTGCGGTCGCCTACAAATGCGATCTGGTCGTTGCCGTCATCGTCGGCAATGTCGCCGACGAGCAGGAGCGCAAGTCGGCCCATCGGTTCCTCGAGTCGAACACCGTCCAGATCTGGGTGAACCAGCAGCTCGAAGGGCGGTGAGGCGCGTAACCGGCACGTCCGGCACTGCCCGTTAACCGGGCTGCGATGAGCATGAAATGTGCCGAGAGCGCTTAGGCACCGTATGCCGACGGCGATCTTTCCTTGCGTAACGCCTTGAGAAGGAAATGGTCGAGCGACACCGGTCCGGGCCCCGCGATCCCGAGCCAGGCGAACATCACGAAATAGGACACCTCCTCGAAGCCAAGCAGGGTCTGAAGCGAATCGACGTCGCCCCATTTGGCGGAAGCGATTGCAACGAGCATGATGATCATCATGGGAACCGAGATGAACCGGGTCAGCAGCCCGACCAGCAGCAGCAGGCCACCGACGAACTCCATGCCCGAGGCGAAGGGCGTCAGGATCTCCGGTGCGGGAATCCCCCACTCCCTGAAATTCTCGATCATCCGGGGCAGGAAGTGCAGCTTCTGCCACCCCGTCCACATGAACACCCAGCCGACGACGATTCGCACGGCAAGCGGTCCGGCCCAGGTGAGATAGCCGGCCACGACCCGGGACCAGTCGTAGAAAATCGAGATCAGCAGGTTCATCTGGCACCTCGTGAATTCGCCTTCCCACCGTTCCGGGGAACGGGGCGCGCGGTCGGCAGCGCCGACGCGACCACCCGCCACCATGTGGTTTTCCGAAACGCTTCGAACCGGCTCGCCCGACCCAAGGCAATGCGGGCGTCCGCGGTAGGCGTGGACGCCCGCGTCGGCGATTGGTGTTGCCGCCTTACATCACCTTGCCGCCGGCAGAGGTGCAGGCCGCGGCGTCCTTGGCCTCGGCCCAGCCCTGACCCTTGCAGGAGTTCATGCCCTTGCCCGGCGAGGCGCTGCCGCCCTTGCAGGCGCTCTGGCCCTTGCAGGCGTTGGCGCCGGCGCACTTCACGCCTTCAGCGTGCGCGGCGGTGGCGAAGGTGCCAGCAGCGAAGATCGCGGCGGCGGTCGTGATCAGCGTACGCTTGTTCATGAGGACCCTCCTGAATGTACGAGCTTTCGTGCTCGCATCAGGCTATTCGTGACGGATGACCTCGATGTTACGCGACAAAAAACTTTTTTCCGCGCCCGGGCGACGTTAGGCTGGCTGCGATCCGCACGTTCGTGACGCAGGCTGGTCTTCTGGCGGCCTTGAGCACTGCGCCGAGCCGGCTGCGGCAAAGATGGCGTGTAATGTTTTCGCCTTCGCACACGAATATGTGAAAGACCGACCTCGTTGGCTGGTTCGAACGATCTCTCCGCAATGATGCGATTGGCAAGGCAGGGGGACGACGAGGCGTACCGACGCCTTCTCGGGCATGTTTCGCTTTGGCTGAGGAGCGTCGTGCGACGGGGCCTTACATCGGCGGGGCGAGGTACGGCGGATAGTGAGGATGTTGTGCAGGAGGCTTTGCTGGCCATGCATCTGAAGCGCGATACCTGGGACGAGACACAGCCGCTCGAACCTTGGCTTCGCGCGATTGCCCGTCATAAGCTGGCCGATCACTTGCGTCGGCGCGGATTCCGCGACCATGTCGACATCGACGACTATGCCAACTCCCTGGAGGCAGCGGTCGATGGGGACGCCTCCGCAACGATCAACTCCCGACGGCTGCTGGCGAGTTTGCCCGAGCGCCAACGTCGGATCGTGGAAGAAATTTCCTTGGAGGGCCGGCGCGCAGCCGATGTGGCGGCGGGTTTGGGCATGAGCGAAGGCGCCGTTCGCGTTTCACTTCACCGGGCCCTCAAGGCGCTTGCTGCCTTCTATCGAAGAGATCGGACATGAGAACCGAAAACCTGGTCGAAGCGCTGGTCGCCGACCGCGCCATTGGCAGACGGTCGATTGCAGGCACGCTCGCCGCTGCGTTTGCGCTCGGCGGGCTGGTTTCGCTTGCTCTTTTCTGCGCCACTCTCGGTGTCCGGGGGGATATTGCGCAGGCTCTGGCTACCTGGCGCTTCGATCTGAAGATCGGCTTGGTTCTCTTGGCACTGGGATCGGCGTTCAGTCTCTGCATGGCATTGTCACGCCCGGCCCCGTCCGGCCGTCCGGCCCGGCGTCTGCTACCGCTGGCCGCATTGGCCGTGATGGCCATCGTAATCGAGCTCACGGCCCTCCCGAGCACTTCATGGGGAACGCGGCTGGTGGGCAGCAACTCGCTCATCTGCCTGACGGCAATTCCAGTGCTGGCAATCGCTCCTCTAGCGGCGGTGCTCCTGGCCCTCCGCTCCGGGGCACCGGCCTCGCCCGCCCTCGCAGGCGCGGCGGCCGGCCTCTTGGCCGCTGCCGGCAGCGCCACGCTCTATGCCTTCCACTGCTTCGATAACTCGCCGCTCTTTGTCATGACCTGGTACGTCATGGCGGGGATTCCCGTGGTCGTTCTCGGCGCTGTAGTCGGTCACCGGCTGTTGCGCTGGTGAAAGCAATTCGAACGCGGTGCAGCCGCAGGGCCGTCAGCCCCAGACTTCTTTCGCCACCTCGACGCACCGCGAGAGCTTGGCCCACTGCTCGTCCTCGGCCAGCAGGTTGCCTTCCTCGGTACTGGCGAAGCCGCATTGAGGTGACAGGCAGAGCTGATCCAGCGGGGCGAACCTGGCCGCCTCCTCGATGCGGCGCTTGAGCTGGTCCGTGCTCTCCAACGCCCCGGTCTTCGACGTCATCACGCCCAGCACGACCTGCTTGTTCTTGGGCAGGAAGCGCAGCGGCTCGAAGCCGCCGGCGCGATCGGTGTCGTACTCCATGAAATAGGCGTCGACGTCCATCTGGTTGAACAGGATGTCGGCCACCCGCTCGTAGCCGCCCTGCGCCATCCAGGTCGAGCGGAAATTGCCGCGGCAGAGATGCATGGAGATCGTCATGCCGGACGCGCGGCCGGCGCAGGCGGCGTTAACCAGGTCGGCATAGACATGCAGCAGCTTGTCGGGATCGTCGCCACGGCCGCGCAGATACTCGCGCTGCGCCTCGTCGCAGAGATAGGCCACGAACACCTCGTCGAGCTGCAGGTAAGTACAGCCCGCCTCGCCGAAGGCGCGCACCGCCTTCCCGTAGGCGCGGCCGAGATCGGCGAAGAACGGCTCCATCTCGGGATAGGCCGATTTCTCGATCGCCGAGCGCCCGCCGCGGTAGTGCAGCGCCGTCGGCGACGGGATGGTCATCTTCGGCACCGCCTTGGCGACCGACTTCAGGTACTTGAAATGGTCAATCATGGGATGCGACGGCGAGAAATCGATCTTGCCGTGCACGTGCAGGCCTTCGGCCTTGGTTTGCGTGCCCTTGAACTGCAAACCTTGCGTCACGCTTACCAGTTCGACACCGTCGAGCTTGGCCAGGAAATCGTAGTGCCACCAGGAACGGCGGAACTCGCCGTCGGTCACCGCCTGCAGGCCGATCAATTCCTGTTTGGCGACCAGTTTCCTGATCTCGGCGTCCTCGACGGCCTTCAGCTCGGCCGGCGTGATCTCGCCCGTCGCCCGCCTGGTCCGCGCAGCCTTGACCGGCGCCGAGCGCAGCAGGCTTCCGACCTGGTCGGCGCGGAACGGTGGCTTGGTTCGTTGCATCGTGCTCTTCCCGCTCACGCCGCCACCCCAAGCGCGTTTCGGATCGAGGTGTGGAAGTGGACCAGCGACGGCTCGTTGCGGCCGTAGATCACCTCTTCGGTGGCGCCCAATTCGAAGCCGATCTGCATGCGCTCGCCGAGCGGGAAATCCTCCTCCATCACCGTGCGGATGGCGATGTCGCGGTTCTTCTCCCAGTAGGCGTCGGGCCTGTCGCTGTCGGCCGGCTTGTAGATCGTCATCTCGACGTCGCAGTGGCTGGGATCGTCGCGCCCGGGGAAGGCGCGCCAGATCTCGATATGATCGACCTGCCAGATCAGGATGGTGTTGGGGAAGAGCTGGTAGATCGAGATGACGTGCGGCCGGTAGTTGCGCTCGCCCTCGGGCACGCCGCGCACGCCCTCGATCGAGGTGCGCGCCACGCACATGCGGCCGTGCAGGCCGGCGCCGTCGAAGGTGCCGCAATTGCCGATGAAATACGGCGCGATGGTTTTCCGGTGCAGGTGCGGAATGTGATAGCCCTCGAGGAAGGTGTCGATGGCGAACTTCCAGTTGATTCTGGGGTTGACGCGATCGACCGAGAAGATCGGATAGGTTTCGAGCTTCAGCGCCGCGAGGTCGGCGGCAAGCGGGCCGAGGCCGGCATCGACGTCGATCTCCGCGCTCTCGCCCTGCTGGATCGGCTTGGCCCGCGCGAACAGCATGCCGTGCCGCTCGGCCGCCGGCAGGCGCACCAGCCCATGGCTTGAAAGATCGATTCCCGCGAAGCCCGCCTTGTCGGTCGTCCCCAGAAGCCTGCCGCCAAGATCGTAGGTCCAGCCGTGATAGGGGCAGGTAAAGGCCCGCGCATTGCCACAGCCCTGCGCCACCGGCGCGCCGCGGTGGCGGCAGATATTGGCGAAGGCCTTGACCTGGCCGTCGGCGCCGCGCGTCATCAGCACCGGCATCCCGGCCACGTCCTCGGTGAGATAGTCGCCCGGCTTCGCAAGCCGCGTCGCCAGGCCCATGAAGATCGGCTGGTCGCGAAACAACCGGTCGCGTTCCAGGGTCGCCCGCTCGCGGCACGAATAGGCCGACACGCGGTTGCGGAACATGTCGCCGGCCAGATCGGTCGTGCGGCCGTCGATGTGTCCGAGGAGCCGCCTCCCGACGGCCAGTTCTTCTTGTCGTTCCATGGTTGGAATCTTAGGCCGCGGCAGCGGCCGCCGCCAGTGCGCGGTCGATGACTTCCCGGGGGGTCATGCCTCTTTCGCGCAGGGCGCGGATCGTCAGGCCGCGATCGCGCTTGGCGAAGCGGCGGCCCGTCGCGTCTGTCAGGAGCCTGTGGTGCGCATATTGCGGCGCGGCGTAGCCCAGCAGCTTCTGCAGCAGGCCGTGGACATGCGTCGAGGGCAGCACATCGACGCCCCGCGTCACCAAGGTCACGCCTTGCAGGTGATCGTCGACCGTGACCGACAGGTGATAGCTGGTCGGCGTGTCCTTGCGCGCGATCACGAAGTCGCCCATCAGCAGCGGCTGGCCTTCGATGCGGCCGAGCGACTCGTCGAAGAAATGGTAAGGCCCAGCCTCCCTTGCCGCGCGCCGCGGAATCAAGCCGCATGCAGAACTCTTGGCCGGCCGCGACGCGCTCCCGCCGCTCCTGTACCGACAGATGCCGGCAGGTGCCGGGATACAACGGGCCGTCCGGGCCATGCGGCGCGCTGGCCGACGCCGCGACCTCGCGCGCGATATCGGCGCGGCTGCAGAAGCAGGGATAGAGGAGACCGCGCTGGTCGAGCTGGTCGAGCACCTTGCCGTAGGTGGCGAAATGATCGGACTGACGGCGCACCTTGCCGTCCCATTCGAGGCCCAGCCATTTGAGGTCGGCCAGGATCGCGGTCTCGTACTCGCGCTTGCAGCGGCGGATGTCGGTATCCTCGATGCGCACCAGGAAGCTACCGCCTGCCTCGCGCGCGCGATGCCAGCCGACCCAGGCCGAATAGGCGCTGCCGAGATGCAGTTCTCCGGTCGGGCTGGGGGCAAACCGCGTGACGACGCCTTGCATGGGAGGGGGCATGTTCCGACGTTACAGCGGGTTGGTTTGACGTGCTATGCCGGCTGCATGGCACAAGTTGTCTTGAACGCCGCCAATCTCAAGAAGGCGATGCGGCATCTCGCAAAAGTCGATCCGGATTTCGCGCGCATCCTGAAGGAGGTCGGCCATCCCGAACTGCGCGAAGTGCCGACCGGGTTCAGCGGCCTGATGCGCTCGATCGTGGGCCAGCAGGTCTCGGTCCATGCCGCGCGCAGTATCTGGCTCCGGCTCGAGGCGGCAGTGCCGAGCATGGAACCGAATGACTTCCTCGCGCTCTCCGACGAGGCGCTGCGCGCCGTGGGCCTCTCCGGCGCCAAGGTGCGCTACGGCCGCAGCCTTGCCAGCGACATCGTCGAGGGCCGCATCGACTTCGACGCCCTGGACGAGCTCGACGACGCCGCGGCGGTCGCCATGCTGTGCCAGGCCAAGGGGATCGGGCCGTGGACGGCCGAGATCTACCTGATGTTCGCCCATGGCAGGCCCGACATCATGCCCGGCCTCGATCTCGGCCTGGTGGTGGCGGCCCAGCACCTGAAGAGGCTGCGCAAGCGGCCCGACGCCAAGAGGCTGCTCAAGATCGCAGAGCAGTGGCGGCCCTGGCGCAGTGCCGCGGCGCTGCTGCTCTGGCACTATCGCCGCAGCATGCCGGACTGGGGCCCCAAGCCCCTCAAGACGGAGATCAAAGCCAAATGATCAAGCTCGAAGGTCCCAGCTTCGGCCCGCACAAGGCCGGCAAGCCCGGCCATCTCGTGATCCTGCTGCACGGCTACGGCGCCGACGGCAACGACCTGATCGGGCTCGCCCCGGTGCTGGCGCCGCTGATGCCCGATGTGGTCTTCCATGCACCCAACGCACCGCAACGCTGCGAGGGCAATCCCTTCGGCTACCAGTGGTTTCCCGTCTCCCGCCTCGATCCGGCGCTGGCACTGGCCGGCGTGCGCAGCGCGGCGCCGGCCGTCGATGCCTTCCTCGACGAGAAGATGGCCGCGTACGGCCTCGACGAGAGCAAGACCTGCCTGGTCGGTTTCTCGCAGGGCACCATGATGGCGCTGCATGTCGGACTGCGCCGAGCCCGGCCGCTCGCCGGCATCGTCGGCTTCTCCGGCATGCTGGCCGGCCCGGAGATCTTGAAGGACGAGATCAGGTCGCGGCCGCCCATCCTGCTGGCGCACGGCAACAGCGACGAGATGCTGCCGCACGTGCTGAGCGAACGCGCCGCCGAGGTGCTGCAGCAGAACGGCGTCAAGGTCGGCCTGCACATCGCCGAAGGCGTCGGCCACGGCATCAACGACACGGCGCTCTCGCATGCCGCGCGCTTCCTGCTCGAGGCGTTCAAGCTGCCCCTGCCGAAATAGCGAAGAGCGCCATGACCCAGGGGATCTGCAAGCCGGGCTTCGAGCGCGTGGCCGAGGCCTTCAGCAAGAACTTCGACAGCAAGGGCGAAGTCGGCGCCTCGGTCTGCCTGACGGTGGGCGGCGAGACGGTGGTCGACCTGTGGGGCGGCACGGCCGACCAGAAGACCGGCGCGCCGTGGACGAAGGAAACGGTGAGCATCGTGTTCTCCTGCACCAAGGGCGCGACGGCGCTCTGCGCCCACGTGCTGGCGAGCCGCGGCAAGCTCGACATCGACGCCCCGGTCAGCGAGCTGTGGCCTGAGTTCGCGCGACACGGCAAGGAACACGTGACGACGCGCATGATGCTCGACCATTCGGCCGGCGTGCCGGCGCTGCGCGCCAAGGTGAAGGAGTCGGGACCCTACGAGTGGGACTACATGACGGGCCGGCTGGCCGACGAGGAGCCGTTCTGGCCGCCCGGTACGCGCAACGGCTATCACGGCTTCACCTTCGGCTGGACGGTGGGCGAGATGGTGCGGCGCGCCGCCGGCGACTCGCTCGGCACCTTCTTCCAGGACGAGGTCGCCAAGCCGCTTGGCCTCGATTTCTGGATCGGCCTGCCCGAGGCGATCGAGCCGCGGGTCGCGCCGATCATCCCCTATATCTACAAGGCGGGCGAGACCAAGACGCCGTTCATGACCGACCTGACGACCAAGTCCGACGTCGGCTGCCGCCCTCTTCTTCTTCAATGTCGGCGCCTGGCGCACGGGCGGCGCCAACACGCGGGCGGGCCATGCCGCCGAGATCGGCGCGGCCAACGGCATCACCAACGCGCGCGGGCTGGCCGGCATGTACGCGCCGCTGGCGAATGGGCGGCGGCAAGCTGGTCGATGCCAAGACGCTCGCCCGCATGGGCGAGGTCTCGATGGCCACGCATGACGACGCCACCCTGCGCATCCCGACGCGCTTCGCGCCGGGCTTCATGAAGTCGATGGACAACCGCAGGCGCAGCGTCGGCGCCAAGCTGTTCGGCGAGGACGTCGACAGCGTGCTCATGGGCAGCGCCGCCTTCGGCCATGTCGGCGCCGGCGGCTCGCTGGGCTTCGCCGACCCGGCGGCCGGAATGTCGTTCGGCTACACCATGAACCGCATGGGCCCTGGCCTGCTGATGAACGAGCGCGGCCAGGCGCTGGTCGACGCCGCCTACCTGTCGCTCGGCTACAAGAACAAGGATGGCGGAGTCTGGGTCCGCTGATGCTGCCCGTCTTCCGTCCCCTGAAGGACCGCTCCGTCCAGATCGTCTGGTCGGGCCTCTGCACCTCGACCATCGGCGAGGACCTGTTCCGCGTCGCCAGCGTCTGGCTCGCGGTCGAGGTCGCCGGCAACATGGCGGGCTTGGTCACCGGCGTTCAGTACATCGCCATGCTGGTGGCCGGCCTGTTCGGCGGCGTGCTGTTCGACCGCTGGCGGCCCGATCGCGCCATGATCGGCTCGCGCGCCTGGAGTGCCGCCTTCGCGCTGCTGCCGGTGATCGGCTTTTATTTCTCAGGCCTGTCGATCACTCTGCTGATCGTCTCCTCGGTTGGCCTCGCCTCGCTGCGCATGGTGTTCTCGCCCGCGCTGCAGTCGGCGATCCCCCACCTGGTGCACGACCGCGATTCGCAACAGGCGATCAACGGCCTGTTCGACGCCACCTATCGCATCGCCCGCCTGGTCGGGCCGATGGTCGCGGCGCTGCTGCACATCTTCCTGCCGGTGATCCATTTCCTGACCGCCACGGCGCTGGGCTTCGTCGTCTCGGGGTGGGCGCTTTATACCGCGCGCCATCGGCTGACCGGAGGCCAGACCGACCCGGTACGCATGAAGCCCGGCTTGAAAGGCGCCTGGGAAGCGCTCACAGCCGGCTTCCGGCTGATGCTGAGCGAACCCAGCATGGGCGCGATCCTGATCGTCAATGCAGTGCTGAACGGGCCGTGGATGGTGGCGCTCAGCCTCGCCATCGCGCTGATCGTCACCGAATACCAGCCGACCTTCCTGGGTTTCGGCGAACTCGCCGCCTATGCGCTGGTGATGGGCGCCTACGGCGTGGGCGACGTCAGCGGCAACATCGTCGCCGCCAGCGTCCGCTTCCGCCATCCGATGTCGACCATGTTCCTGGGCTATGTCGTCATGGGGACGGGCTTCTCCGTCCTGGCGCTGGCCGTCTGGATCCTGCCGTCGGACCGGCTGCTGCCGGCGCATGATGGTGGGCGCGCTGCTGGCCGGGCTGGGCGGGCCGTTCTTCTTCGTGCCCATGATCACCCGCATGCAGACCGTGTTCCACGGCCACGACATCGCCCGCGTCTTTCGCCTCAGGCTGGTGGTGATGGCCGCCGCCATGATGGTGTCGAGCCTGGTCGCGACATGGTGCTTCGAGCTGATGGGCGCCGTGGCAACGCAGCTCGGCTGCGGGCTCTGATCCTGGCGACCGGGATCGTCGGCCATTTCCTGTGCCGGCGCATCGAGAGACGCGATGCTGCCGGCGCCGCCGCCCCCTCGCCCGTTCCCGGCGAATGAAAATCCTCTTGCGGGGAACACTGTGTATTGATAGCGTCGGATAAGTTCACAGCGTTACCGTTAACTGTTCCCGAGCAGGAGCGCGCCATGGCCAAGGCCTTCCCGACCGACAATCCCTTCCTGCGCGGCTATTTCGGCCCGGTGAACACCGAGGCCGACGCGGGCCACCTGCAGATCAGCGGCGAGCTGCCGCAGGAGCTCTGCGGCACGCTCTACCGCAACGGCCCCAACCCGCAATTCGCGCCGCGCGGGCCCTACCACTGGTTCGGCGGCGACGGCATGATCCACGCCTTCCATATCGAGAACGGCAACGTCTCCTACAAGAATCGCTGGGTGCGGACGCCCAAGTGGGAGATCGAGAACAAGGAGGGCGAGGGCCTCAGCGGCACGTTCGGCAACCCGCGCTACACCGACCCGAGGGTGATGGCGCTCAACTCGACCATCGCCAACACCAACATCGTCTGGCACGGCGGCAAGCTGCTCGCTCTCGAGGAGGCGCATGCGCCCTTCGCCCTCGATCCGGCGAGCCTGATGCCGAAAGGCTACGAGACCTGGGGCGACAAGCTCAACGGTCCCTTCACCGCCCATCCCAAGCTCGATCCGAAGACCGGCGAGATGGTGTTCTTCGGCTATTCGGCCACGGGCCGCTTCACCAAGGAAGTCAGCATCCAGACCGTGACCCAGGACGGCAAGGTCACGCGCGCCGAAATCCTCGAAGGACCCTTCCCGAGCATGATCCACGACTTCGCGGTGACGAGGAACTGGATCGTGGTGCCGATCTTCCCGCTCACCTCCTCGATGGAGCGCGCCATGGGCGGCAAGCCGCCCTTCGCCTGGGAGCCCGACAAGGGCACGCACATCGCCTTCATCCCGAGGAACGGCACCGTCGCCGACGTCAAATGGATCACGGCACCGGCCTGCTACGTGTTCCATCCCATGAATCATTTCGAGACCGCCGATGGGCGCGTGGTGGTCGACGTCATGAAGTTCGACGTGGCGCCGCTCTTCCCTCTTCCCGACGGATCGCCCTCGAGTGAGCGGACGCCGCAGGCGCGCCTGTTCCGCTGGACCTTCGATCCGACGGGCAAGGCCAACACCTTCAAGGAGGAGCAGCTCGACGATCGCGCCGGCGAGTTCCCGCGCTTCGATGAGCGCTTCTGCATGAGCGACTACCGGCACGGCTGGATCGTATCGGGCAACGTCGTCGACACGAAGACGAACGAGCCGCGGCTGGATGGCATCACCCACTACGACCTGAAGAGCGGCAACAACGCCAGCTGGACGGCCGATGCGGCCGACCGCTGCGGCGAGCCGATCTTCGTGCCGCGCCGTGCCGATGCGGCCGAGGGCGACGGCTGGGTGCTGAGTGTGGTCTATCGCGGCAACGAGGCGCGCAGCGACCTCGCGGTGTTCGAGGCGACCGACATCGCCAAGGGCCCGGTGGCGCTCGCCCATTTGAGCAGCAAGGTCCCAGCGGGCTTTCACGGCAACTGGCGACCGGGCCCGTTATGATCACCGTCCATCACCTGGAGAATTCGCGTTCGCAGCGCGTGCTGTGGATGCTGGAGGAGCTGGGCCTCGACTACGAAGTCAAACTCTACAAGCGCGAACCCACGATGCAGGCGCCGGCCTCGCTGCGCGCCGTGCATCCGCTCGGCAAGTCGCCGGTCATCACCGACGGCGACAAGACGCTGGCCGAATCGGGCGCCATCCTCGAATACCTGGTCGAGACCTACGGCAATGGCCGGTTCGCGCCGCCGCACGGCACGCCCGAGCGGCTGCACTACACCTACTTCCTGCACTACGCAGAAGGCTCGCTGATGCCGCTTCTGTTCATGAAGCTCGTGTTCAACAAACTGCCCGAGCGCGTGCCGTGGCCGATGCGACCGGTTGCGAAGCTGATCTCGAACGGCGCTGACAAGACGCTGCTCGGGCCGCAGATCACCAACCACTTCGCCTTCCTCGAAAGCGAGCTTCACAAACGCGAATGGTTCGCCGGTGCCGAATTCTCGGCCGCCGACATCCAGATGAGTTTCCCGATCGAGGCCGCCGATGCGCGCGTCGGCTTCGCCGGACGGCTGCCCAAGCTCAAGAGCTTCGTCGATCGCCTGCAGGCGCGGCCGGCCTACAAGCGCGCGCTGGAAAAAGGCGGTCCCTACACCCTGCTCAAATAGGCAGGGGCGTGCTAGGGCGGAGCGACAGCGACGACCAGACTTTCCAAGGAGCGAAACCCGATGGCCCTTCCGGCACTGCTGCGCGATTCTCTTTCCATCCCGGTGGTCGGCGCGCCGCTGTTCATCGTCTCCAATCCCGACCTGGTGATCGAGCAGTGCAAGGCGGGCATCGTCGGCGCCTTCCCGGCGCTAAACGCGCGGCCCAAGGAAATGCTCGAGGAATGGCTGCAGCGCATCACGACGGAGCTGCGCGAGTACAAGCAGAAGCATCCCGAGAAGAAGGTGGCACCCTTCGCGGTCAACCAGATCGTGCACAGCTCCAACGACCGCCTGCAGCACGACGTCGACCTCTGCGAGAAGTACAACGTGCCGATCCAGATCACTTCGCTGCGCGCACCCGACGACGTGGTGAAGTCGGCCAAGCGCTACGGCTGCCTGGTGTTCCACGACGTGACCAACGTCACCCACGCCAAGCGCGCCCTGCAGGCCGGCGTCGACGGGCTGATCCTGGTCTGTGCCGGCGCCGGCGGCCATGCCGGCCGGCTCTCACCCTTCGCGCTCGTTCCCGAAGTGCGCCAATTCTACGACGGCTGTCTGCTGCTCTCGGGCTCGATCGCCAACGGCGCCTCGGTGCTGGCGGCGCAGGCGCTGGGCGCCGACCTCGCCTATCTCGGCACGCGCTTCACGGCCAGCAAGGAAGCCAACGCGACCGACGGCAACAAGCAGTGCATCATCGAGTCGAGCGGCGAGGAGATCGTCTACACCAACCTCTTCACCGGCGTGCACGGCAACTATCTCAAGCGCAGCGTCGCGGCGGCCGGCCTCGATCCCGACGCGCTGCCGGAAGCCGACAAGAGCAAGATGAATTTCGGCTCGGGCGGCAACTCCAAGGCCAAGGCGTGGCGCGACATCTGGGGCGCGGGCCAGGGCGTCGGTCAGATCTTCGACGCGCCGCCCGCCGCCGAGATCGTGGCCCGCCTCAAGGCCGAGTACGAAGCCGCGCGCGCCGCCTTGTTCGCGGGCGAGACGGTGCCGACCAGGCTGAAGCAGGCGGCTGAATAGCTTTCAGCTGCGCCGTCACCTTTGCCAAGCCGGCGGGTCCCCTGCTAGGGAACGCCTCACATGCTCCGCAGCCTTTATGACTGGGTGATCCGCCTCGCGGCTCACCCCCGCGCGCTCGCCGCGCTGGGCCTCATCGCCTTCCTCGAAAGCTCGGTCTTTCCCATCCCGCCCGATGCCTTGCTGATCCCCATGGTGCTGGCCGATCGCACCCGGGCGTTCCGCATCGCGCTGGTCTGCACGGTCTGCTCGGTGCTGGGCGGATTGCTGGGCTATGCCATCGGCTATTATTTCTTCGAGACGATCGGCGGCTGGGTGGTGAAGACCTACGGCCTGGAGTTCGGGCCTCGCGGCCTTCCGTGCCGGCTTCGAGCACTACGGCATCTGGATCATTTTGATCAAAGGCCTCACCCCCATCCCCTACAAGCTGGTCACCATCGCCTGCGGCGCGGCCCATTTCGACCTCTTCACGTTCGTGTGGGCGTCCATCGTGACGCGTGGCATCCGCTTCTTCGTCGTGGCAGCGTTGCTGTGGAAATTCGGCGAGCCGATTCGCACTTTCATCGAGAAGCGGCTGACCTTGCTGACCTGGCTGTTCCTGATCGCGCTGGTCGGGGGCTTCATCGTTTTTCGCTACCTTTTCTGAGTGATTCCATGGCCCAGTCTCGACGCCTCCCGCTCCCCAGCCAGCTCGGCCTGATCGCCGTGCTTGGCAGCGGCGCGTTGCTGGGCGGTGCCTATTACTTCCAGTACGTAGTCGGCCTGCCGCCGTGCGAGATGTGCTACTGGCAGCGCTGGCCGCACATGGTGGCAATCGCGGCCGGCCTTTTGGCCCTTGCCTCCTTCGCCTGGCCGCGGCTGGCGCTGGTGCTGGTGCTGGTCGCCATCGCGGCGCTGATCGCCACCTCGGCGATCGGCGTCTTCCATGCCGGCGTCGAATATCACTGGTGGCCTGGCCCGCAGGCCTGCTCGGGCAATATTCCGCGCGGTCTCTCGCCCGAGGCGCTCAAGAAGTACCTGTTCGCGGCCAAGATGATCCGCTGCGACCAGGCAGCCTGGAAATTATGGGACATCTCGATGGCCGGCTGGAATGCGATCCTCTCGGCGGGGTTGGCCTTCGTGCTGGCCGCCGGCGTCGCGAACTGGGTGAGATGGCGCCCGTGAACGACCCACGACCCACGACACGACGCACCGGCGAGATCCACAGTCCCGGCGATCCTGACGGCCGCAGCCTGATCGAACGCACCATCCGCGTCGATCAGGCGGGCGAGTTCGGCGCCGTGCGCATTTACGAGGGTCAGCTCGCGGCGCTGCGCTGGACCGGCCGGACCAACAGCGAGGCCGGCCGCAAGATCGCCGCCATGGCGCGGGCCGAGCGCGAGCACAACCAGGTGTTCGACCGCCTGCTGGCCGAGCGCCGCGTGCGGCCCACGGCGCTGTCGCCGCTGTGGAGCCTGGCTGGCTTTGCGCTCGGCGCGGCAACGGCCCTGATGGGCGACAAGGCGGCAATGGCCTGCACGGTGGCGGTCGAGGAAACCATCGACGAGCACTATGCCAGCCAGGCCGCCTCGCTCGGCGACGACGAAGCCCCGCTGCGCGGCACCATCGAGAAGTTCCGCGCCGAGGAGATCGAGCACAGGGACACGGCACTGGCCGCCGGCGCCGAGCAGGCGCCCGCCTATGCGACGCTCACCTCGGCCATCAAGGCGGGCTCGCGGCTGGCGATCTGGCTGTCGACGCGGATCTGAAGGGCCGACTTCAGTTCTGATCCAGCTCGCTGTCCCAATACAGGAAGTCGCGCCAGCTCTCATGCAGGTAGCCGGGCGGAAAAGCGCGACCGTTCTCCTGCAGCTGCTGCGTCGTGGGCTCCATCGGCGCGCGCTGCAGATGCATGGCGCTCTCGAACAAAAGCCGGTTGCCCTTGAACAGATTGCACGGGCTGCAGGCGGTAACGACGTTGTTCCAGGCTGTGCGGCCACCACGCGATTTCGGTACGACGTGATCGAAGGTGAGCTCGTTGGTCGCGAAGTCGCCGCCGCAATACTGGCAATGGAAACGATCGCGCAGGAACACGTTGAACCGCGTGAAGGCCGGCCGGCGCGCCGCCGGGACATATTCCTTGAGCGCAATGACGCTGGGCAGGCGCATCTCCAGAGACGGGCTATGTATCTTGCGCTCGTACTCGGAAATGACGCTGACCCGGTCGAGGAACACGGCCTTCACCGCATCCTGCCAGGACCAGATCGACAATGGAAAATAGGACAGAGGCCGAAAGTCGGCGTTGAGCACCAGCGCGTGGCAAGACTCAAGGCCCGGCGACACGGCTAGCCTCGCGGCCGTTGAGAGGGACTACTCGGAAAATCGATCCGGTCCAACATGGCGCGCATTGTGCCAAGGTTTTTCAGAAACACAATATGTCGATCCCTGCTTCATCGACATGCCATTGAACCATAATATGATCGTCTCAGGAGGAACCGCCTTGGACACTGCCATTCGCCCCGAAACCGCCACAACTTTTCCACTGCCGACGGCCGACGTGGAGACGCTGGGCTTTCGCAAAAGCCAGATCGACCGGTTGACCGCGCTGATCGAGCGGCACATCGCCGAGGGCCGCTATCCCGGCTGCCAGATCGCGCTCGCCCGGCACGGCAAGCTCGCGCTGTTCCGAAGCTTCGGCAACGCGGTCACCGAGCCGAAACCGCGCGCGGCTGGCGACGACACGTTGTGGCTGCTCTATTCCAACACCAAGGTCGTGACTGCAGTGGCACTATGGGCGCTGGCCGAGCGCGGCCTCTTCTCGTTCTCCGACAAGATCGCCGACCACATCCCAGCATTCGCCAAGAACGCCAAGGGCAACATCACGGTCCTGCAGACGATCACTCATCAGGCCGGTTTCCCCACCGCCGTCGTCGGCAAGGATGCCTGGGCCGATCACAAACGGCTGCGCGAGGTCGTGTGCGACTTCCCGCTCGAATGGTCGCCGGGCTCCAAGGTCCACTATCACGGCCTGACGGCGCACTGGACGCTGGGCGTGCTGATCGAAGCCGTCACCGGCAAGGATTTCCGCGACGTCATCCGCGAGACCGTCGCCGAGCCGCTCGGCCTCGGCCGCGAGCTCTATGTCGGGTTGCCGGAAGCGGAATTCGGCCGCGCCGCCGACATGCACGAGCCGATGCCGAAAGGCGACGGCATGCGGCGCGATGCCGATGCGAACTCGGCCGAATGGCGCAAGGGCGGCGCGCCCGGCGGCGCGGGCTACGGCACGGCGCGGGCGATGGCCGCGCTCTATCAGATGATGCTGGCCGGCGGCGAGCTCAATGGCACGCGCATCGTGGGGCCGCGCATCCTGCAATACGCGCTGCGCAACCACACCGGCGACAGGCTCGACGAGTTCATGGGCATGCCCATGCATCGCGGACTGGGACCGCACCTGCGCGGCACGACGGAGAATATCCGCGGCCTGGGCGCCATCGCCAATCCGCGCGTGTTCGGCCATGGCGGCGTCGGTACGTCCTATTGCTGGGGCGATCCGGAATTGGGCGTGTCGTTCGCCTACGTCACCAACAACCGCGTCCCCGATCCCTGGCACAGCAAGCGACTCGATCTTGTCGCCAACCTCGTGCACTCGGCGATTCTCTAGCGGCTGAGGCGCTCGCGCGCGCCGGCCTCCGAGCCGAGCGAGGCCGCCGCCAAGGCGAGCGCCGCGACGGACAGGATCATCACGGCGGCGTAGCCGTCGGTCCAGTCGTGCAGCAGACCGCCGAGCCAGGCGCCCAGGAAGCCGCCCAGGCCCATGCCGATGCTGATCAGACCGTAGATGCGGCCGAAATGGGCGCCGCGGTAACGCAGCGTGGCGAGCGTCGAGATCATCGGACCACGCGAGCCCATGCTGCCGCCGAACAGCAGCACGTAGAACCACAGCCAGAGGTCGTCTCCGGAACCCCGCACCAAGGCAAGCGCGCCGACGCCCAGGATCGAGCAGGCATAGGCGAGGACCGCTGCCAGGCGTCGGCCGCCGCGATCGGCGAGCCAGCTGAAGCCGATCATGCCGAGTGGCGTCAGGAAGCCTGCGACGGCCAGCGCCCGGGCGGCATAGGCGCCGTCCAGACCACGCTCCAGCAGATAGACCATCGTCTGGGGCACGATCGAAAAGATTCCGACCGAGGTCAGGGCGAACGAGAACGTGAGCGCCCAGAACGGCCACTCGCGCACGGCTTCGCCGACGGTTAGGCCGGGCCTGGCGCTGGCGCGCGCCGGTGCGAGTCCGAGAGCGCCACGCTCGATGCGCCGCCATGGCAGCACGAGCAGCAGCGGGATGAACGCCGCAGCGGCGATGGCGAAGACGATGTAGGCATGTCGCCAGCCCGCGGTGGCGATCATGTGCTGGGCCACCGGGAACGTGACCATGGCGCCGACACCCGACGCCGACCAGGCGACGGCAAGCGCGACGCCCAGGCGCCGCGCGGGAAACCAGCGGCCGAGCAGCGAGGAACTCAGCACTCCGCTCAGCGACGCGCTGCCGAAACCCATGACGACGCCGAGGCCGAGATAGAGCTGCCAGACGTGCGCCGCCTGCGAGGCGCTGGACGTCGCAAGGGCGCCCGCCGCAATGCCGGTGATGGTGAGCACGCGCAGGCCGAAGCGGTCGACGATCCAGCCCGCGGCCAGCGCGCCGATGCCGCCGACCAGCAAGGCAAAGCTGTAGACCAGGGTGATCGAGCTGCGGCTGGCGTCGAAGGCGCTCTGCAGCGCCGGCACGAACACGACGAAGGTGTCGCCGATCGAGCGGCTCGCCACGCCGAGGGCAAAGCACAGCGCCACCAGCATCCAAGGCACGAACCGGCTCATCGGCCCACCCTTGGCGAGGCATCGCACAGCAGGCAAGCGGTTTCGCGGGCCGGCAGGCTTGCGTCAGCCGCATGCAGGCGGCAAGTTCCGCGCCGCGGAGGAATTGGTGGACGATACGCTGATCATCAAACAGGGCTTCAACGGCCCGCGACTGTCGGGCAATGGCGGCTATGTCGGCGGCGTTCTGGCCGAGCGGTTCAGGCGGCACTTCGGAAAAGACGGCGCGGTCGAAATCACCTTGCGCGCGCCGATCCCGCTCGAGACGCCGCTTCGGGTGACGCGCGCTGACGACGCGCTGCTATTGAAGGACGGCGAGACGCTGCTCTGCGAGGCGCGCGCCGGCGCGGTCGATCACCTCGTGCCGCCCCCGCCGCCCACCGACTGGGCCGATGTGATGCGTCGCGGCGTGGACGGCGGCAGCCCCGAGGACAGCGAGTTCCACTGGTGCATCGTCTGCGGCCGCGGACGCGGTGTCGGCGATGGCCTGCGCGTGCTGGGTGAGCACGGACCGGGAGCGGGCCGATCGCTGTCCTGTTACGTGCCGCACGCCAAACATGCCGATGCCGATGGCCGCATCAGGCCCGAGTTCCTGTGGGGCGTGCTCGATTGCCCGGGGGCCTGGGCGGTGCAGGAGCCCGACGATTGGCGGCCCGCGCTCACCGGCCGCCTGACGGCCAAGGTGATCGCGCCGCCGAAAGTGGGCGAACGCTGCGCCGTGGTCGGCTGGAAGATCGGCGCGGAGGGTCGCAAGCTCCATTCGGGCACGGCGCTCTACACCGACTCAGGCCGCCTCTGCGCCATCGCGCATTGCACGTGGATCCTGCTGAAGAGCTAGTTACCGGTTGCGTGCGAAGATCGTGGCGATGTCGTCGCCGTAGACCTGCCGCCAGCCGGGCAGGTGCGCCAGAAGCTGGTTGGCGGGCTGGTCCTTGGGAAGGAACGTCCACTCGATGCCCCAGCGATCGAGCAACGTCTCGAACGGCTCCTCGCCGCGCAGAGTCACGGCGTCGGCATAGCGCTTGATGAAGTCGCCGCCGTAGAGCTCGCCGCGGCCGTCGATGAAGGTCGGAATGCCGGCGCGGATCAGGTAGCCGCCGTAATTGTAGTGATTGAGCACGCGGCCCTTGAGACCGGCTTCGCGCGCATGCTCGAGCGCGGCCGCTGGCATGATGGCCGAGGGCGGCGCGATGTCGGCAAAGCCGATCATGCCGCCCGCGAACAGGCCGGCGAGGCCGAGGCAGACCGCCAGCGCCGCGGGCCCGGCGGGACGCGCGAGTGCCGCGAGGCGGCCCGCCGCCTGCCCATGGGGCCGCAGCGCGGGCCATTGCCTGGCGAGCAGCGGCGCGATGGCCAGCGGCGCCAGGGTGGCGAGCAGCTCGGCGTTGCGGGCGTAGCGCAGATAGAGATGCACGAGGCCGATCACGATCAGCAGGCGGATCAAAGGCAGTTTTAGTCCGCGCGAAAACGCCAAATAGAGCGCCACCAGCAGCATCAGTTCCTGCAGCGGCCACTTCTGGAAATCGGGCGAGCGCCATTCGGCGATGGCGGTGAGCGCCTCGCCGAGGCCGAAGATACGAAACGTCACCAGGATGGGTTCCGGGCCGTAAGGCGTGATGCAGGCGACCAGCGCGGCGGTGACACCGAACTTGGCCCAGGCGAGGAACAGCGACTTGCGCTCGGCGGCATCGCGTGCGCCGACGACCGCGTCGAGCGCGAAGACTGCGCACAGCATCAGGCCGAGCGTGAAGCCGCCATGCATGTTGGCCCACAGCAGCATGGCCACGAGCAGCACCGGCTCGGGCGCGCGGCGCTCCTCGACGGCGCGCACCAGGCCCGCCACCCACAGCAGGATCAGCGGGAAGGCCAGGATGTGCGGGCGCGCCAGGAAGTGCGGCGACGTCATGACGATGGCGGCCACGGTGAAGAAGGCGGCGGGCAACGGTTTCAGGTCGCGCAGCAACAGGCGCAGCAGCAGCGCGAAGGTGACGCCGATGGCGGCGGCACTGAGCGCCGTCACGGCGCCCCAGCCACCGTAGTCATAGGCAAGCGCCAGCAGGATCTGCGACAGCCACTCCTTGGCGATCCACGGCTGGCCCGCGAAGGTGAAGGAGAAGGTGTCGACTGTGGGCACTGTGCCGTGCGCCAGGATCCAGTTGCCGACCGCGATGTGCCAGTGGCTGTCGGGATCGCCCAAGAGCGGCAGGCCGCCGGTGTTGGTCAGGTAGACGAACAGCGCGAGGCCGAGCGCCAACGGCCAGGACAGCGCCCAGGCCGAGCGCGGGCGCTCCAGGATTGTGCTCTCAGGAAGATCGCGGGACAGGGAGAGGCCGGAAGTAACGGCCATGAAGAACTCCGAAATGAATAAAAGAAATCAATATAATGTATTGATATACAACATTTTTTACCGATGTACCAGAGGGAGCCTTGATCGGATATACGGATCAGGATGCAGGCCGCGCCGCTTCTCAAGGACCTCGTGCTGGTGGGCGGCGGCCATTCCCACGTCCACGTGCTGAAAAGCTTCGGCATGAAGCCGATGCCGGGCGTGCGGCTCACCCTGATCGGGCGGGACATCGAGACGCCCTATTCCGGCATGATCCCGGGTTTCGTTGCCGGCCAGTACACCTTCGACGAATGCCACATCGATCTCGCCCGACTCGCGGCCTGGACCGGCGCGCGGCTGATCCATGCCGAGGCGACCGGCATCGATCGCGCCAGCCGTCAGGTGCTTCTCAAGGACCGGCCGGCCGTCTCCTACGATCTCCTGTCCCTCGATGTCGGCTCGGCGCCGACCCTCGATACGATCCCCGGCGCCGCTCAATGGGCGACGCCGGTGAAGCCGATCGCCGAGCTCGGCCACCGCTGGCTCGCCTTCCTCGACAGCCGGAGATCCTGGCTGGGGCCGCTCAACATCGTCGTGGTCGGCGGCGGCGCGGGCGGTGTGGAGCTGGCGCTGGCGATCGATCATCACCTGCGCGAGGTGGCGAAGGGCGCCCAGATCCAGGTCACGCTCACCACCAAGGACGAGATCCTGTCGGGCCACGCCGACGCCGCGCGCCGGAAAATGCGCGCGATCTTCGCCCAACGCGGCGTGCGGCTGCTGGAGAACGCAGCGACGCGCCGGATCGAGCGTGGCGCCGTGCAGCTCGAGAGCGGCAAGCGGCTCGACGCGGACTCGGCCTTCGTCGTCACCGAAGCGAGCGCCGCCAAGTGGTTCGCCACGACCGGCCTGCCGCTCGACGGGCGCGGCTTCATTGCCGTCGACGACACGCTGCGTTCGACCAGCGACGAGCAGATCTTCGCTGTCGGCGACTGCGCCACCGTCCTGAAGCATCCGCGGCCCAAGGCCGGCGTGTTCGCCGTGCGCCAGGGACCGCCGCTGGCCGCGAACCTGCGGCGCGTCCTGCTTGGCCAGGCGCCGCGGCCGTTCACGCCGCAAAGCCGCTACCTCTCGATCATCGGCACCGGCGATGGCCGCGCCGTCGCCACCCGCAACGGATGGGCGATCGAGGGCGCCTGGGTGTGGCGCTGGAAGGACCATATCGACCGCAAGTGGATGCGTATGTATCGCGAGCCGCCGGCCAGGCCGATGCAGATGGCATCCGCCGCGGAACCCGATCCGGCGCTGGCCGATGCCGAAGCCAAACGCCTGCTCGCCGATGTCGGCATGCGCTGCGGCGGCTGCGGCGCCAAGGTGGGCGCGGGCATCCTGTCGCGCGTGCTGGCGCGGCTCGGCCCCTCGCCCGGTTCAGGGGTGACGATCGGGCTCGACGCGCCCGACGATGCGGCGATGATCGAGGTCCCGGCCGGCAAGGCGCTGGTCCAGTCGGTCGATTTCTTCCGCACCTTCGTCAGCGATCCCTACGTCTTCGGCGAGGTGGCGGCAGTCCATGCGCTGGGCGACGTGTGGGCGATGGGGGCCAAGGCGCACAGCGCGCTGGCGCTGGCCGTCGTGCCAGCCGCCGCCGAGCGTCTGATGGAGGAGGATCTCTTCCAGATGCTGGCGGGTGCGCGCCACGTGCTCGACAGTGCGGGCTGCGCCCTGATCGGCGGCCATTCGGGCGAAGGACCGGAGGCGGCCCTGGGCTTCTCGGTGAACGGCTTGGTCGATCCGGCCCGCGCGCTGCGCAAGGGCGGGCTCCAGCCCGGCGACAAGCTCGTCCTCACCAAGCAGCTCGGCACCGGTGTCATCTTCGCCGCCGCCATGCGCGGCGCGGCGCGCGGCGCCTGGATCGCCGGCGCCCTGGCCTCGATGCGCAAGCCCTCGGATGCGGCCGCCGATGCACTGCTCGCGGCCGGCGCCCATGCCTGCACCGACGTCACGGGTTTCGGTCTCGCCGGACACCTGGTCGAAATGATCCGCGCCAGCGGCGCCGTATCGGTCGATCTCGACCTCGACGCGCTGCCTGCCCTCGACGGCGCCGTGGAACTCTTTGCCCAGGGCTTTGCCAGCTCCCTCCAGCCGGAGAATTTGCGCGCCCGTCACCTGATCGACGGCATGGAGCGCTGCGCGTCGCATCCCAAGCTGCCGCTGCTGTTCGATCCGCAAACCGCGGGCGGGCTGCTGGCCGCTCTGCCGGCCGATGCCCAACTCGGCATCGACGCGGTGCAGATCGGAACCGTCGGCCGTCGCGGCGAAGACGGCCTGCTCCTCCATTTGAAGTCGTGAGCTCGCAACCTTCGTTGTGCTGCGACGTTTGCTGACGTCTTCAACCGGCAGACAGGGAACTCAAAATGGCAAAGAACACGATCGTCGATACGGTGGCCGACGCCGTCGTTCGTGCCGAGATAGCCGTCGTGCGGGCCGGTCGCAAAGCGGTCAAGGCGGTCCAGAGCGGCGTCGATGCCGGCGCCCGCAGGGTCGCGGGCAAGAAGAAGGCGTCGAAGAAGGCCGTGAAGAAGACGGCCAGGAAGACCAAGACGAAGGCGAAGAAGGCGGTCACCAAGACCAAGCGCGCCGTCCGCAAGGCAGCGAAGAAGGCGGCAAAGCGCGTCAAGCGCCGCTAGACTGACGGCGCGCCCTGTCGGGCGCGGACCATCGGGAGGCGACATGGCGCAGGCGCGGGCAAGCATCGGCACGACGAACTACGAAACCGCCATCGTCACCGGACACCACAGGCTTACGGCCGACGAAGGGCCGGGACTGGGCGGCAAGGATGCCGGGCCCGGCCCCTATGAGCTGCTGACGTCAGCCCTTGCCGCCTGCACCGTGATCACCCTGCGCATGTACGCCGAGCGCAAGCAGTGGCCGGTCACGGCAGTGCATGCCGACGCGACCTTCGTGCGCGAGGGCGACAAGCAGCGCATCGACCGCGTGCTCACCATCGAGGGCAAGGTCGACGACGAGCAGAAGAAGCGCATGGCCGACATCGCCGAGCGTACGCCCGTCACCCTGACCCTGAAGGGCGGTCTGGAGATCAGGACGAAGCTCGCCTGATCGTCAGGCCCTCCTCGTCGACTATTTGCCGCCGCGCTTCTTCCACGCCTCGTAGTCGCGCTTTGCCTCCTCGCCGGCTACCGGGAACAGGCCCTTGAGCGAACGGCCGCGCGCCACCTCGGCCTCGGCGAATTCCTCGTAGTGGTAGGTGTTGAGCGCCTCTTCGGCCACCGCCTCGACGATGTCGGGCGGGATCACCAGAACCGCATCGCGGTCGCCCACGACGATGTCGCCGGGATAGACCGCCACGCCGCCGCAGGCGATCGGCAGGTTGAGGTCGACCGGCCGGTGGGCGATCGGGCTGGGCGGCGAGGACGGCCGGCGGTGATAGGCAGGCAGCCCGGTCTTGAAAACGCCGTCGGTGTCGCGAAAGCCGCCGTCGGTCACGATCCCGGCCGCCCCGCGCGCCTTCAGCCGGCCGATATAAAGGTCGCCCGCCGAGGCGGCGCGTGAATCGCCGCGCGAATCGATCATCAGCACGTGGCCGGGCGGGCATTCCTCCATCGCCTGCGGCTGGACCATGCTGCGGTTGGTCGAGGTCGGACCGTCCTTGTCCTCGCGCGAGGGGATGAACCGCATGGTGAAGGCGATGCCCACCATGCGCGGCTGCTCGGGCCGCATCGGCCACACGTCATAGAGGGTCATGCTGCGCAAGCCTCGGCGGTTCAGCACGCCCGTCAGGGTCGAGGTGCCGACTTTGGCCAGGGCGTCGCGGAGGTCGGATGTCAGGGCGTTCATTGCGGTCTCCCTCGCTTTCGCGGCGAGGTTAGCCGATAATCGGCCCAACATGCGCGTGGAAATACTCTGCACCGGCGACGAAATCCTCACCGGCAAGACCATCAACACCAACTACAGCCACATGGCCCGCCGCCTCGGCGACGTGGGCTCACGGTCCATTGGGGCACCACGGTCGGCGACGATCGCGCCAGCCTGCTGAAAGCCTTCCAGCAGGCCGGCGAGCGCGCCGATGCGGTGATCGTGAATGGCGGGCTGGGACCCACGGTCGACGACCTCTCGCAGGAGGTGGCGGCCGAGGCCTGCGGCGTCGAGCTGGTGCTGAGCGACTACTGGATGACCCGCATGACGGAGTCCTACGCCCGGCGCGGCCGGGTCATGCCGCCCAACAACCGCAAGCAGGCGATGCTGCCGGCCAATGCCGAGTTCATCGACAATCCGATCGGCACGGCCTGCGGCTTCGCCGTCACCATCGGCCGCGCCCGCTTCTTCTTCACCCCCGGCGTGCCGCGCGAGATGCGCCGCATGCTCGACGAGCAGGTGATCCCCAGGCTCCTGAAGCTGGGCGGCATCACCGGCGTGACGCGGCTCAAGCGCTTCCACTCCTTCGGCATCGGCGAATCGCGCGCCGACAACATGCTGTCCGACATGGCGGTCTTCAAGAACGGCGGCGACATCAAGCTCGGCTTCCAGGCGCACTATCCGCAGCTCGAGACCAAGCTCGCCGCGCACGGCGCGACCGAGGCCGAGCTCGCCGCGCGGCTGGCGCCGGTCGAGGCCGAGGTGCGCAAGCGGCTGGGCAACTTCGTCGTCGCCGAGGACGAGCAGACGCTCGAAGGCGTGATCCTCGCCACCCTGCTGGAGCGCGGCCATACGCTGTCGACGGCCGAGATGTTTTCCGGCGGCCATCTCGCCGCCCGGCTGGCGCCGCTCGCCGGCGCCGAACGCGCCTTCCGCCGCGGCATCGTCGCGCGCGATCCGGCCGAGCTCGGCATCAACGGCGTGTCGACCGAACTCGGCCGAATCGGTGGGACGCAAGCTCAGGACCGAGAGCGGCGCCAGCCACGCGCTGGCGCTGCTCATCGATCTCGACGAGGGCGCCGACCGGCCCGATTTCGGCGGCACGATCTGCGTCGGCATCGCCGACAGCGGGCAAACAGTGTCGCGCCAGGCGCGCCTGATCGGCGGGCGCGACTGGGTGCGCGCCGGCGCCGTCGAGCTCGGGCTGGATTGCCTGCGCCGCCACCTGCTCGGCCTGCCGGTCGACGAGCGCATCGACTTCGAGCGGCGCTAGCGTCATTGCCGGGAGCGGGCTTGGCGCCGAGGCCATCCCCAACTTTTGTATAATTTCGCCGGTAACAGCGGCAGTGCATGCTCCGGCTCTGAGGTTCAACCGAAGCGAGGAGCGTGCCGTGCCTACCATCACGACCAAGGACAATGTCGAAATCTTCTACAAGGACTGGGGCAAGGGCCAGCCCATCGTGTTCAGCCACGGCTGGCCGCTGTCGGCCGACGACTGGGACGCGCAGATGCTGTTCTTCCTCAACAACGGCTATCGCGTCATCGCCCACGACCGGCGCGGCCACGGCCGGTCGACCCAGGTAAGCGACGGTCACGACATGGACCACTATGCCGACGACCTGGCGGCCGTGACGGCGCATCTCGACTTGAAGGAGGCCATCCATGTCGGCCATTCCACCGGCGGCGGCGAGGTGATCCACTATCTCGGGCGGCACGGCGAAAGCCGGGTGGCGAAGGCTGCGATCATCAGCGCGGTGCCGCCGCTGATGGTCAAGACGGCGGCCAACCCGGGCGGCCTGCCCAAGGACGTGTTCGACGGTCTGCAGGCGCAGCTCGCGGCCAACCGCTCGCAGTTCTATCGCGACCTGCCGACGGGTCCGTTCTACGGCTTCAACCGGCCCGGCGTGAAAGCGTTGGAAGCGGCCATCCAGAATTGGTGGCGCCAGGGCATGATGGGTGGCGCCAAGGCGCACTACGACGGCATCGTCGCCTTCTCGCAGACCGATTTCACCGAGGACCTGAAGAAGATCACCGTTCCGGTCCTGGTCATACACAGCGAGGACGACCAGATCGTTCCCTACGCCGATGCCGGTCCCCTGTCGGCCAAGCTGCTGAAGAACGGCACGCTCAAGACCTACAAGGATTTCCCGCACGGCATGATCACCACGCAGGCCGACACGATCAACGCCGACCTGCTGGCCTTCATCAAGGGCTGAGCGTCTCACGGCGCCCGCCGAAGCACGATTTCGGCGGGCGTACGCAGGTTAACGACGAGGCTGTACCCGACTAGACATATTCGGGTACGGCCGGCGCCGGCGTGGCGACTGCGTCGGCCGGGCCGGTGGCACGTTCAGGGAAGGCAACGATCACCGCCGTGAGGCCGCGGTCGAACCGTTGCAGCGAGATCTCCGTGCCATTGGAGAAGCGCACGGCATCCTTGTAGGGACCGCCTTCGAGGCGCGTCATCACGACTTCTTCGACCGCTCCAACTCCACAGGCCTCGCGAACGGTCTCCCCGATCCCTTCCAGCAACAAGTGGGTGTCCGCGGGGACGCAGACGGCCAGGTCGCAGCTCGGCCCGGTCGTGAAGCCCTGGGAACCACTTGGGAAACGCTCGAGGGTGAGCTTCTCTCCTTCTGCCGCAGGTCGGGATTGATACGCTTCCAGTGAGTAATCACACATTACGACCTCCTTTGCGTTGGATTGAGTCTCGCGTTGACGGGTCTCGGTGCAGTCGCAACCGCATCAGCCCGGAACATCATACGCAAAAATCACACCATACTTATTCACCGCACCCGTGCTCGCCGACGGCAAGCCACCGCCCTTGCATTCGTCGGCCGCGCGTCCTGTGATCAAAAAAGTACAAAGGAGAGAAACCTTGGTGACCGTCATCCACAACGCCGCGATCGTCACCGTCGACGATCGCGACGCGGTCCACTACGGCGCGGCGATCGCCATCGACGCCGATCGCATCGCCGCGATCGGGCCAACGCCCGACATCCTGGCGCGCTATCCTGCAGCCGAGAGGATCGACGGCGCGGGCAAGATGGTCATGCCGGGCTTCGCCAACATCCACACGCACTTCACCATGACCCTGGCGCGCGGCGTGTTCGAGGATCTCTCGCCGCCGCACAAGCCGCCCTTCTCCGGCGGGCTGTCGCCCATCCCGCTGCCCGACATGAACCCCGACGAGCGCCGCGTGATGGCCGCAGCTCGGCGCGCTGGAGGCGATGCGCAGCGGCACGACCCTGGCGCTCGAGGATGGCAACGACGTCGACGACTATGCCGGCGCGCTGGCCGAGACCGGCATGCGCTTCCTCTTGAGCGAGCGCGCCTACGACCGCGTCGGCACCTCGATCGGCGATCCGGCGCCCTACAGGCTCGACCGCGCGCTGGGCCAGCGCCATCTCCGGATCATCGAGGACACCTTCGCCAAATGGAACGGCAAGGCCGACGGCCGCCTGCGCATCGCCGCCTCGGCCTGGGCGCCCGACATGTGCTCGCCCGAGCTGCTGCGCGACCTGCGCGCGCTGCAGCAGCAGCTCGACACCTGGGCCACCATCCATCTCAACCAGATCTGGGGCGAGGTCGCGGCCGTCAGGGCGCATCGCAACCGGCTGCCCACCGAGTATCTGGCGGACCTGGGCTTCCTGCACGACCGGCTGATCTGCGCCCATTGCCGCTGCATGGAGCCGAGCGAAGAGAAGCTTCTGGGCGAGGCGGGCGTCACCGTGGCCTTCAATGCCGCCATCGCCGCGCGCCGCGGCCTCAGCCCGCGCATCGCCGACCTCGAAGCGCATGGCTGCACCATCGCCATGGGCAGCGACAACATGGCCGAGGACATGGTCGAGGTGCTGCGCACCGGCCTGTTCATGGAGCGCATCCGGCGCGCGGACGGCCGCAATCCGACGCCCGAGCAGGCGCTGCGCTGGGCGACGCCGCAACGGCTATCGCGCGCTCGGCGTGCCCGACGGCGGCTGGCTGGCGGCGGGCAACAAGGCCGACCTGATCGTGGTCGATCTCGAGCGCGCGCACATGGTCCCGGTGCTCCGGGCCGTCGCCACCTTCGTGCACCAGGCCCAGGCGCGCGACGTCGAGGCGGTGATGGTCGACGGCAAGTGGCTGATGCGGGGCGGCGTCGTGCTCAGCATGGACGAGGACAGGATCCTGGCCGAGGCGCAGAGAGTGGCGAACACGGCGTGGAAGCGGCAGTTCCGCGCCCGGCTCGACCTCAAGGTGCCGGCCGGCTTCTCGCCCGACGCGCTGCCTTAGGGTGCGAGCCGCGTCACTCTTCCCCGACACGTCGTGCCTCGCTTTCGGCCGCACGAACGGACTCGCCCGCGGCGTTCAGCGCCTTCACCATGTCCACCTCCTCCTCTTCCTCGGGGCGCTCGGCCTTCTCGAGCCAGTGCCGGCGACGGCGATTGCGCAGCCAGAACATGCAGGCCTGGATATCGGGCGGATAGTGCACGGTATGAGGCACCGTCACCGGCTCGCCGCGGTAGAGGAAGACTTTCGTCGTCTCGGAGCTGTAGCCCATGGCGCGCGAATAGAGCTTCTGGACAACGGCGGCGTCGGCCACGTCGCGGCCCTGCCGCACGCCCTCGGCGAATTCGGGGATGGTCGCGATCCAGTCGTCGATGGTGCGGCGGGCGACCTCGAAAAGCCCCGCCAGATCCTCGTTGGTGGCGCCCAGCAGGCAGAACTTGCGGGCAAGCTCGGCGTTTTCGGGCTTGTAGAGGGTGGGACGTCCGGGGCCTGCCATTGTCGATGCTCCTGTGATGTTTCAGGAGCAGACATAGGATATACTTAAGTATTAGTCAAGTAATAAGTTTAGTAATACTTCTGGCCGGCCGGGAATTCGTCCAGACGGGAATAAGTGCGCACCATGGCGGGGGCATTTGTTATTTCCATCGACATCGAAGGACCCGCTCGACACCGGAACGAGAAACCGAAGGCTCCTCGGCTTTATATGAAAAACCTGTTGGGTTTGCGGGAAGCGCCTTCAGAGCGAGCCAGTCGTCGCGCGCCGCTTCTTCCTGGCCGGGCGCTCCCACACCACCCCGGGAAAGCCCTTCAGCGGAACGAGCGGTTCGCCCCGATAGGTCCAGTCCTGCAGCTCGTGGATGGCGATGTGATAGCGGGGTTCCCGGCCCGTGCGGCCGTCGAAGAGCGCGCGCGGGATATTGACCATGTGCGCAGAGCGAGGGCGTTCGTAGATGAGCGGCGTTCCGCACCGGGCGCAGAAGCTCCTTGCCGTCCCGGTGGTCTCATCGCGAAAGCGCGTGATTTTTGCCAGGCCCCTTGGTCACCCGAAAGCGGCTGCGCCAGCTGCCGACGTAAGTCGCATAGGCAGCGCCGTGGGCGCGCCTGGTCGCACTGGAATGATCGTGCCAGGCCCATCGGGCGGGAACGTCGATCTCGATTTGCACCGTGCCGCAGAGACATTGACCCGTCACCGATGGTGTCGGATGTGCTTCGTGCCTTGCCTGCAATCGTCGCTTTGGCCACGCGGAACCTCATGGCGGGTGGTCGGCGGAGCCTGCAGGCTACAGCAGATCGGCCACCGCCGCCCGATAGCGCGTGATCGCGTCGAGGTGCTCGGCATAGCTCTTGCCGGCGATGCGCTTGTGATGGGCGCTCACGTAGGTGGTGTGCGCATTGACGTGCGTGACGCCGGCCTTCTTCCAGAAGCTGAACTCGCGCCGCCAGTCGTCCGCTGTGCCGATGCCGGGCGACACCCAGACTTCCAGTCCCACCGCAGGCGGGATCGCGTCCCGCCGCGCGGATCGCCGTACGCAGCTTTTCGAAAGCCTTCAGCGCCTCGTCGCCGGCGGGATAGGCAAGCGGCATGAAGCCGTCGCCGTACTTCGCCGTCCGCCGGAACGTCGCCTCGGCATGGCCGCCGAACCAGATCGGCACGCGGCCGGATTTCGGCCGCGGATTGATGCCGCCGTCGTCGAGCTGGTGGAACTCGCCCTTGAACTTCACGTGCGGCTCGGCCCACAGCGCCTGCATGAAGCGCACCTGCTCCTCGGAGCGCTTGCCGCGGGTGTGGAAATCCATGCCCAGCCCCTGGAACTCGATCTCGTTCCAGCCGACCCCGATGCCGAGGCGAAAGCGGCCCTCGCACAACGCGTCCAGGCAGGCCGCCTGCTTGGCGACCAGCGCCGCCTGGCGCTGCGCCAGGATCAGCACGCCGGCGGCAAAGCCCAGCTTCTGCGTGACGCCGGCCAGGAAGGCGAACAGCACGAACGGGTCGTGATAGGCGGTGGCGGTCGTGCCGACGCGGCGACCGCCGTGATCCTTGTCGGGGTCGCCGCCCAGCACATGGTCGGGCGCCACGAGATAATCGTAGCCCAGCCCCTCGACGGCCTGGGCGTAGTCGCGCAGGACGGTGGGGCCGGTGCCGATGTCACCGACCGGCAATGATGCACCGAGTTGCATGGTTCACTCCTTCCACTCCAAGCCACCTCCCCCGTCAACGGGGGAGGAGTATCGTGTAAGATCACTCCGCCGCGGCGGCCTTGGCGGGCTTGAGGTCGGTCGAGTATTTGAGATGGACCGGGGCATTGGCCTCGAACGGGCTCTTGAGGTCGAGGCTCTTGGCGATCTCGCGGATCGCCGGGAAGACCTCCTGGCCGATCAGCCGGATGCAGGTGAGCGAGTCTTCCTGGCTCACCTTTCCGTCGTTGCCCCACAGCGCCAGGATGCCCGGCCGCGTCTCTTCGAGGATGCGCTTCAGCTTGGCCACCACGGTCTTGGGCGTGCCGGCGATGATGCGCAGGTCGGCCATCTGCTGCTCGAAGCTGGTGTTGCCGCGCGGGTTGATGGCGCGGCCGGCAGCGAACTCGACGAAGGCGCGGCGGTTGGTGGGCGAGCCGTAGCCCGACGGCGTGCTCCACACCGGATGGGCAAGGCCGGTGAATTCGCCCTGCATCCAGCGGAACTGCCGGGCGTTCTCGATCGCCTTCTCCTCGTTGTCGGAGACATGGACCTGGATCAGGTAGCCGCGATTCTCCGGCCCGCCGACATAGCCCGACTGCAGGGCCACCTGGTCGTAGAGCTCCCAGATCTTCTTGGTCTGCTCGATCGAGGTGTTGAGCGCGATGTAGGGATAGCGCTGCTGCGCCGCCCACACGATCGTCTCCTTGCTGATCACGCCCGGGATCCAGACGCGCGGATAGGGCTTCTGCAGCGGCACCGCCCAGGGGTTCACCACGCGGTGCTGGTAGTGCGTGCCCTCGAAGCGGAACGGGCCGGTCCGGGTCCAGGCCTGGGTGACCAGCTCGTGCGCCTCCTCGAAGCGCTCGCGGTTGAAGGCCGGGTTGACGCCGGTGGCGAGCTGCTCCTGGCCGCCGCCGCGCACGAAGCCCGAGACCAGCCGGCCCTTGGAGATCATGTCGATCATGGCGAGCTCTTCGGCCAGCCGGATCGGGTTTTCCGCCAGCGGCAGCGGATTGCCCAGCATGACGATCTTCACCTTCTTGGTCATGCCCGCGAGGATGGCGGCGAAGATGTTGGCCTTGGCCTGCATGCAGAACGGCGCGTTGTGGTGCTCGTTCAGCATGATGCCGTCGACGCCGACCTCCTCGGCCAGCATGTATTGCTCGATGTAGTTGTTGTAGAGCCGCGATCCCGCCACGGGGTCGAAATGCTTGTTGGAGAACATCAGCGCCGTGGCGCCGAACTCGCGGCCGGCCTCCTCGGAGTAGGCCGACATGGGCTGCTCGGTGAAATACATCAGGTGCATGGCGATTACTCCCGACCGATGAAGTTTGTGACCAGCCTGGCGAGCGCCTCGGGCTGCTCCATGTCGACGCAATGGCCGCTCGCCTTGACGATCTCCAGCTTGGCGTCGGGCAGGGCCTTTGCATAGGCCTTGCCGGCGCTTTGCGGCACCACCTTGTCGTCGTCGCCCCACACGACCAGGGCCGGGACGCGCACGGCGCCCAAGAGATGCGGCAGGGTCTGGCTGTACATGTAGGGCTTCCAGGCGATGCGGAAGCTCATCTCGCGGCAGATGTCCCACATCTCGAGCTGGTCGACCGACGGCTCGGCGCCGTAGACGCGGTCGAACGCCTTCTGGTCATGGAAGCCGGCGCGGGCGTAGTCCATGTAGCCGGTGACGGCGAGGTCGAGGATGTCGCCCTGCGGCGGCTTGAGGCCCATGGCGCCGACCAGCACCAGGCGGGAAAGATCGGCCGGCGCCATGCTGGCCATTTCGGCCGCGATCCAGCCGCCGAAGCCCAGGCCGACCAGGGCGGCGTTGGCGACCTTGAGCTCGCTCAGCAGGCCGCGATAGATGACGGCGATGTCGCGCACGCTGCGCATCCAGTCCGGCCGCTCCGAGCGGCTGTAGCCGGGATGATGCGGCACCAGCACGTCGTAGTGCTGCGCCAGCGCGTCGTAGAATGGCAGGCGATCGAGCGTGCCGGTCTCGTGATGAAGGACCATGACGGGACGGCCTTTGCCGGCGCGCGACAGATGGAGCTTCGTTCCCGCGGCCTCCAGGGTGGAGTCTTTCCAGTCGACACCGGCCATTCACGTTCCTCCCGTGACGAGGATCGTTGCAATCCGACTGTCAGGAGTCAAAGGCCTGCAACCGGCATGCGATTTCGTCGGCGATCTCCTGCGGCGTGCCGCTGATGTCGACGACGATCGGATTTTCGTCTGGCGATGGTTCCTGCAGAATCGCGAACTGGCTGTCGAGCAGGGTGCTTGGCATGAAATGGCCGTGGCGCTCGGCCATCCGCCGTCGGATCGAGGTCGGCCGATGCCCTTGAGATAGACCAGCCGCACGTCCGGCCGATCGCCGATGACGATGTCCCGGTAAGCCCGCTTCAATGCCGAGCAGGTCACGACGCCCGACTGGCCCGCTTCGCGCCACTCCTCGATCCTCTGCGCGATCTTCCTGAGCCAGGGCAGCCGGTCGGCATCGCCGAGCGGCGTGCCGCCGCGCATCTTTTCGACGTTTTCCGGCGGGTGAAGGGCATCGCCTTCCTGGAACCGCCAGCCGAGCTTGTCGGCCAGCAGCTTTGCCACCGTGGTCTTGCCGGACCCGGACACGCCCATGATGACGGCGACCACCGCCCGGTTGTTCGCAGGATGCCGGTCCATTAAGACTAGTTGACCATCCCGGATACGATAAGGAAAGCATTGCCGTGCTCAAGGTCGGATACAAGGCGTCGGCCGAACAATTCGCGCCGTCCAAGCTGCTCGACTTCTCGTGCCAGGCGGAAGCCGCCGGGTTCGATTCGGTGTTCGTCAGCGACCACTTCCAGCCCTGGAAGCATGTCGACGGCCACGCCCCCTTCTCGCTCGCCTGGCTGGGCGCGCTGGGCGCCCGCACCTCGCGCGATCGTCATGGGCACCAGCGTGCTGACGCCCACCTTCCGCTATCACCCCTCGATCGTCGCCCAGGCCTTCGGCACCCTGGGCGCGATGTTCCCGGAGCGCGTGATCCTGGGCATCGGCACCGGCGAATCGCTGAACGAGGTGCCGTCGACCGGCCAGCCCTGGCCCGACTTCAAGGAGCGCTTCGCCCGCATGCGCGAGGCGGTGACCCTGATCCGCACCCTGTGGCGCGAGGAGCGGGTGAGCTTCGAGGGCCAGTACTATCGCACCGAGAAGGCGACCATCTACGACCGCCCCGAGAAGGAAGTTCCGATCTACGTCGCGGCCGCCGGCGCGCTGGTCGCGCGCTATGCCGGCCGGTCGGGCGACGGCTTCATCTGCACCAGCGGCAAGAAGTGGGAGCTCTATACCGAGACCCTGCTGCCCAAGGTTGCCGAGGGGCTGGCCGCGGGCGAGCCCAAGCCCAACCCGTACGACTACATGATCGAGCTGAAAGTCTCCTTCGACACCGACAAGAACCGGGCGCTCGAGGATACCCGCCACTGGGCGGCGCTGGCGCTGACGCCGGAAGAGAAGACCTCTGTCGAGGATCCGGTCGAGATGCAGCGCCTGGCCGATGCCCTGCCGCTGGAACGCGCCGCCAGCCGCTGGATCGTGTCGAGCGATCCCGAGGAGCAGGTCGAGAAGATCGCCGCCTATGTCGGTCTCGGCTTCCGCCATCTCGTGTTCCATGCGCCCGGCCCGGACCAGGCGCGATTCCTGAAGCTGTACGGCGAGCAGGTCGTGCCGCGCCTGCGCAAGCGCTTCGGATGAGCGGCACCGCCGCCGTCGAGCTCCTGGCGGTTCCCGGCCTTCCCATGATCAAGCCGGGCGACGACCTGGCCGGCCTCATCGCCGAGGGATTGACGCGCGCCGGCCTCGTGCCGCGCGCCGGCGACGTGCTCGCGGTGGCGCAGAAGATCGTCTCCAAGGCCGAAGGCCGCAGCGTCGAGCTGGCGACGGTGAAGCCCTCGGCGCGGGCGATGGCCTTGGCGGCGGAGATCCAGAAGGACCCGCGCCTGGTCGAGCTGATCCTGTCGGAGTCGGTGCGCGTCGTGCGCTCGCGGCCCAACGTGCTGATCGTCGAGCATCGCCTGGGCTTCGTCATGGCCAATGCCGGCGTCGACCAGTCCAATGTCGGGCCGACCGACGGCGTCGAGCGCGCCCTGCTGCTGCCGGTCGATCCCGACGGCAGCGCCGAGGCGTTGCGGGCGCGGCTCTCGGCGCAATTCGGTGCGCCCCTCGCGGTGATCGTCACCGACAGTTTCGGCCGCGCCTGGCGGCGCGGCACGGCGGGCGTCGCCATCGGCGCGGCCGGCCTGCCGGCGCTGTACGACCTGCGCGGCAATCCCGACCTGTTCGGCCGCACCCTGCAGGTCAGCATCACCGGCTTCGCCGACGAGATCGCCGCCGCCGCCTCGCTGGTGATGGGCCAGGGCGACGAGGCGCAGCCCGTCGTGCTGGTGCGCGGCCTCGCCTGGACGGCGCCGGCCAACCCGGCCGCCGAGCTGGTCCGGCCGGCGGCCGAGGACATGTTCCGGTGAGCCGCCTTTCATGAAGGGCGGCCTGGTCGTGGCGCTGTCCGGCGGCGTCGGCGGCGCCAAGCTGGCGCTGGGCCTCAGCCGCGTGCTGCCGGCCGACGAGCTGCTGGTCATCGCCAACACCGGCGACGATTTCGAGCATCTCGGCCTCAGCATCTCGCCCGATATCGACACGCTCACCTATGCGCTGGCCGGGCTCGACAACCAGGTCCAGGGCTGGGGCCGGCGCGACGAGACCTGGTCGTTCATGGAGACGATCGGCACGCTGGGCGGCGCGGACTGGTTCCGCCTCGGCGATCGCGATCTCGCCTTGCATGTCGAGCGCACGCGGCGGCTCAGGGCGGGCGAGACGCTGTCGCAGGTGACGCGCGACGTTTGCCGGCGGCTGGGGATCGCTGCCCGCGTGCTGCCGATGAGCGACGACCGCGTGCGCACGCGCGTGCGGAGCGACGAGGGCTGGCTCGATTTCCAGGATTACTTCGTGCGCCGGCAGTGCCGACCCGATCGTGCGCGAGCTGGCTCTTCGAGGGCGCGGACAAGGCGCGCGCCCAGCCCGAGGTCGTGGCCGCGCTGAAGGGCGGCACGGTGCGGGCCGTCGTGATCTGTCCGTCCAATCCCTTCATCAGCATCGAGCCCATCCTCGCCGTACCGGGGATGCGGGCCGCCCTCGAAGGCAGCGGCGCGCCGGTGGTAGCGGTGTCGCCCATCGTCGGCGGCAAGCGCGGTCAAGGGGCCGACGGCGAAGATGATGCAGGAGCTCGGCCTGGCCGTCAGCTGCGGCGTCGGTCGCCGCGCGCTACGGCGATCTGCTCGACGGCTATATCGTCGACCAGGCCGATGCCCAAGGCATTTCGACCAAGCTGCACATCGCTCCGACCCTGATGACGACCCTCGCCGACAAGGAAGCGTTGGCGCGGGCGGTCCTCGCCTTTGCCGATTCCCTCGCGTGAGCACGTCCGACATCTGGGCGGTCGTGCCCATCAAGGAGCTCGACGGCGCCAAGCAGCGCCTCGCCCCCCTGCTCTCGCCCGCCCAGCGCCGCGCCCTGATCGAGGTGATGATGGGCGAGGTGTTGCAGGCCGTGGCCGGCGCCAAAAGCCTGGCCGGAGTCCTGGTGGTCACGCTCGACCCGCAGGCCACCGCACTCGCCACCCGCCTCGGCGCGCGCGTGGTGACCGACGGTGCCCGCGACGGCCATACCGGCAGCGTCACCGCGGGGCTGCGGCTGCTCGCCCGCGAAGGCCGCGCGGGCATGATCACCCTGCCGGCCGACATTCCCGCCGCCACCTCCCAGGAGATCGACCTCGTGGTGGCGGCGCACCTGCCGGCCCCCTCCTTCACCATCTCGCCGGCGCATGACGATCTCGGCTCCAACGCCGTGATCTGCTCGCCGCCCGATGCGGTGCCGCTGCGCTTCGGCGAAAACAGCTACTTCCCGCATCTCGACGCGGCGCGGCGGAGCGGCATCGAGCCGACGGTGCTCCGCCAGCCCGGCATCGCCATGGACATCGACCATCCCGTCGACCTCGCCACCTTCCTGCGCCTGCCGCAATCGGCCGGCACGCGCACACGGGCGTTCCTCGAGGAAGCGGGGATTCCGAAGAAGCTGCTGGCGGAGCGCAATCCGTCATCCTGAGCGCAGCGAAGGATCTCATGCCGCTTGCAAGCGGCGATGAGGTCCTTCGCTACGCTCAGGACGACAGTTGGGCGGCGACCCGCTTGCGCGGCGGGGTGAGAACGATCGGCGCCAGCTCCTCGGCGACGAAGGAGGCGGCGCGGCGTTCTTCGGGGACGGGGCGATAGAGCGTGTCGCGCTGCTGCGGCGCGCGGCCGATCGAGCGGATCAGCGCTTCCATCGCGTCGGGCGGGAACTCCTGGCCGTGCTGCGTGCCGGCGGCGCGCGAGATGCTCTCGTTCATCAGGGTGCCGCCGAGATCGTTGGCACCCGACTCGAGGCAGATCGCCGCCCCGGCCGGGCCCATCTTGACCCACGAGGTCTGGATGTTGGTGATCGCGGGATGCAGCACCAGCCGCGCGACCGAATGCATGATCACCGCCTCGCGGAAGGTCGGCCCGCGGCGGGCGCGGCCCTGGCGGTACATCGGCGCTTCCATATGGACGAAGGGCAGCGGCACGAACTCGGTGAAGCCACCGGTCTCGACCTGCAGGTCGCGCAGCGCCAGCAGATGGCGCGACCAGGCGAGCGAGCGTCTCGACATGGCCGTACATGATGGTCGAGGTGGTGCGCAGGCCGAGACCGTGCGCGGCACGCTGCACGTCGAGCCATTGCGCCGTGTTGATCTTGTCGGGGCAGATGATGGCGCGGACCTCGTCGTCGAGGATCTCCGCCGCCGTGCCCGGCAGGGTGCCGAGGCCGGACTGCTTCAGTTGCGCCAGGAAGGAGGCGAGCGGCGTCTGCAGGGTCGCGGCGCCCTGGGTCACTTCCAGCGGCGAGAAGGCGTGGATGTGCATGTCCGGCACCGCCGCCTTGATGGCGCGGCAGATCGCGACGTAGGTCTCGCCGGTGTAATCGGGATGGATGCCGCCCTGCAGGCAGACCTCGGTGGCGCCGCGCTGCCAGGCCTCGACGGCGCGCCGCGACACCTCTTCCAACGCGAGATCGTAGGGCGCGCCGCGCAGATCCTCGTGCGTGCGGCCCTTGGAGAAGGCGCAGAAACGGCAGCGGAAGTAGCAGATGTTGGTGTAGTTGATGTTGCGGTTGACGACGTAGCGCACGACGTCGCCGCTGACGGACTGGCGCAGCGCATTGGCCGCGCCGGTGACATGGCGGTAGTCGGCATCGCGCGCCGCGAACAGGCGCATGATCTCGGGATGGTCGAGGCGCTGGCCGCTCGTTGCGCGATCGACGATGCGAGACGATTTCGGGATCGACCTCGCGCGCCAGGACAAGCGGCGCCGGCGGCGGCTCGGTGTTGCCGGGCGCCCAATCGTCGTCGCGCGCGAAGCCTTCGGCGTCGCTCATGCGGCGCACCTGCGTGGCGACCTCGGGCGCGAGCCAGGTGTCCGGCGCGCGGGCATAGGCGGGATAGATCGCCAGACGGTTGACCAGCAGCTTGCCCATCGCCGCGCTCGCACGCGCCAGCTCATCGATGGCCGGCCACGGCGCTTCGGGATTCACATGGTCGGGCGTCACCGGCGAGATGCCGCCCCAGTCGTTCAGGCCAGCGCCGATCAGGCGCGGATAGACGCCGGGCGACAGGTTGGGCGGCGCCTGGATGTTCATGTCGGGCCCGAGGATCAGCCGCGCCTGGGCGATGGTCCAAAGAAGGTCGGCAAGGTCGGGCTCGTCGGCGTCGGACCACTTGGTGTCGGGCTTGGCGCGGAAATTCTGGACGATCACCTCTTGTATGTGACCGTGCGCGTCGTGCAGGTCGCGGATCGCCTGCAGCGCCTCGATCCGCTCTTCGCGCGTCTCGCCGATGCCGATCAGGATGCCGGTGGTGAACGGCACCTTCAGCTCGCCGGCCAGCCGGATCGTCTCCAGCCGAACCTTCGGATGCTTGTCGGGCGAGCCGAAATGCACGCCGCCCTTCTCGCATAGCCGCTCGCTGGTCGATTCCAGCATGATGCCCTGGCTGGCGGTGACCGCGCGCAGCGCCGCGATCTCCTCGCGCGTCATGACACCGGGATTGGCGTGCGGCAGCAGGCCGGTCTCGCGCAGCACCAGGCCGCACATCGCCGTGAGATAGGAGATCGTGGTCTCGTGACCGAGGGCCGCCAGCGCCTCGCGCGCCGCGGCGTAGCGCAGCTCCGGCTTGTCGCCGAGGGTGAACAGCGCCTCGGTGCAGCCCGCCGCCTGGCCGGCGCGGGCGATGGCGAGGACTTGCTCCGGCGAGAGGTAGGCCGGCACGCCGGCCCTGGGCCGCTCGGCGAAGGTGCAGTAGTGGCAGACGTCGCGGCACAGGTGCGTGAGCGGGATGAACACCTTGCGGGAATACGAGATAAGCCGGCCATGGCCGCGATCGCGCAGCCGCGCCGCGTCCGCCATCAGCCTGGAAAGCTCCGCCATGATCAACCCTCTCGATAACGCTCGTGGCCCAACGATAGCGGCAATCGCCGCCGGCCGCATCGTGTAGTATGGCAGTCGCAATCGGGTCCGACCCAGGGAGATCGACACATGAAATTTGGCTTCAACGCACCCACCGCCGGGCCGATGTCGGCTGTCGAGCAACTGACCAAGCTGGCGGTCGAGGGCGAGGCCATGGGCTTCGACTACGCCACCTTCAGCGACCATGTCGTGATCCCGACCGATATCGCCGCCAAATACCCCTACAGCAATACAGGTGAATTCCCCGCCGGGGCGCGCGCCGAACGGCACGAGCAGCTGATCGAGATGGCGTTCGTGGCGGCCAAGACCACGAAGCTGCGGCTGGTATCCTCGGTGATGGTGGTCCCGCATCGTCCCGCGGTACTGACCGCCAAGATGCTGTCGACCATCGACGTGCTGTCGGGTGGCCGGCTGGTGCTGGGCATTGGCGCCGGCTGGATGAAGGAGGAGTTCGAGGCGATCCAGGCGCCCGATTTCGCGGAGCGCGGCAAGGTCACCGACGAATACATCAAGGCCTTCATCGAGCTCTGGAGCAATCCCAAGCCCAAGTTTGCCGGCAAGTACGTCCGCTTCGACCACATCCTGCTCGAGCCCAAGCCGGTGCAGAAGCCGCATCCGCCGATCTGGGTCGGTGGCGAGAGCGGGCCGGCGCTGCGCCGCACCGCGCAGCTCGGCGATGCCTGGTACCCGATCGGCACCAACCCGGCCAACCCGCTCGATAGCCTGGCGCGCTTCAAGGCGCAGGTGGCGCGGCTGCGCAAGATGACCCAGGAGGCCGGACGCAAGCCCGATGCCGTCGGCTTGACGCTGCGCGTCACGGCCTATGGCGAGAGCGTGCCTGCCAAGGCCGGCGACGGCGAACGCCGGCTGTTCGCGGGCAAGCCGGCGGAGATCGCGGCCGACATCAAGGCTCTGCGCGAGGTGGGGGTCAGCCATCTCGACATCGGCTTCGGCGGCGCGAGCGTGGCCGCGATGCTGGGCGAGATGCAGACGTTCCGGAAGAGCGTGCTGGCGCTGGTCTAGGCCACCGCCCGCGCGAGCTTTGCCCAGCGGTCGAGCTCGGGCAGGATGGCGTCGGCCTTGGCCGACTCCAGGCTGACGATGACGCGCACCACGCCTTCGTCGCGGTCGCGCTTCAACTGGTCGGCGTCTTCCTTCGAGTTCCAGATGCTGATCGGCAGGGAGGCGGGATCGCGCTTGGCCTCCTTCGCCATCTCGCGGAACTTGGGCAGCAGGTCGCGCACCTCGGGGTAGGCCTTGCGCGCGCGCAACGGCATCCAGCCGTCGCCGTAGCGGATGGCGCGGCGGGCGCCGTAGGGAAAGGCGCCGCCGACCAGGATCGGCGGATGCGGCTTCTGCGCCGGTTTCGGCCAGGTCATCATGGGATCGAAATTCACGAACTCGCCGTGATACTCGGCCTTGGATTTGGTCCAGATCACCTTCATCGCCTCGATGCGCTCGCGCACCAGCTTGTGGCGACTTTCGAAGACGGTGCCGTGGTTCTCCATCTCGTCCTGGTTCCAGCCGTTGCCGACGCCGAACAGGAAGCGGCCGTTGGACAGCTGGTCGATCGACGAGACGAGCTTGGCGGTCTGGATCGGATCGCGCTGGTTGACCAGGCAGACGCCGGTGCCGACCTTGAGAGTCTTCGTGACGGCCGCGGCGGCCATCAGCGCCACGAACGGATCCATGGCGTCGTAGTATTTCTTGGGCAGATCGCCGCCGCCGGGAAAGGGCGACTTGCGAGTCAGCGGAATGTGCGAGTGCTCGGGCGCCCACACCGATTCGAAGCCGCGCTCCTCGAGCGCCTTGCCCAGTTCGCCGGGAGACATGGAATAGTCCGTGAAGAACATCGCCGCGCCGATATGCATCGTTTCCCCCTTTACAAGAACCTCATCCTGAGGAGGCCCGCAGGGCCGTCTCGAAGGATGGGCAACAAGCCGTGTCCGTGGCCCATGCTTCGAGACGCTCGCTGCGCTCGCTCCTCAGCATGAGGTTACCTATTTTGCTTTCTTCGGCCATCGCGCCTCGACCTGCGGCAGCACCTTGTCGATGAGCCTCCTGGTCTGGGCGATGATCTCCTCGCCGTCAGGCCCGACGGGGCGCAGGATGAACTTCTCGACGCCGACGGCCACGTACTCGGCGACCCGGTCGAGGATCACTTTTTCGTCGCCGATCGCGAAGTAGCCCGAAGGGTCGCGGCCGGTGCGCTTCCCGTAAGCCGCCATGGCCGCCGACACGATGCCATCGCCCGGGCTGCCGAAATAGAACGGGAAGGCCGCCCCGTAGTGATCCTCGTCGATGGTGCGGCCGGCCTCGATCACCGCCTTCTTGATCGCGGCGACGACCTTGCCGACATCGGCCGGCAATTCGGCACCGGACTGCCAGCCGGTGCCGTAGCGCGCCGTGCGGCGGATCGCGGCCTCGGACGAGCCGCCGATCCACATCGGCAGGTCGGGCTGCACCGGCTTGGGCGAGATCGACGCGCCCTTGAGCTGATAGTGCCTGCCGGCGAAATCGACGCTGTCCTCGCGCCACAGCCGGGCGATGATCTCGAGCGACTCGTCGGTCCGCCTGCCGCGTGTCCTGGTGTCGACGGCGAGCGCCTGCCATTCCGGCCCGAGGGGGCTGCCGATGCCGAAGGCCGGCAGCAGGCGGCCCTCGGAAAGGACATCGATGGTGGCGCACTGCTTGGCGAGCAGCACTGGGTCGCGCAGCGCCAGCGACACGACATTCATGCCGAAGCGCAGGCGGCGGGTGCGGCCGGCCAGTGCGGCCATCGCCGCCATGCATTCGAGGATCGGCGTCTTGCTGACCAGGCGATCGGTCTGCCACAGCGAATTGACGCCGCCTGCTTCGCAGAGGTCGACCCAGCGCCAGTAATCCCGAGCGCCGGCGAAGGGAAATTCCATCAGGCCGAGGCCGATGGCGACACTCACGCGGGCACGCTCGCCTTGGCCAGCGGCGCCAGCTTGTCGATATGGCGCAGGATCTCGTCGCGGCTCAGATCCGGTATGCCGAGCAGCGCGCTCTGGATGCCCGCCTTCTCGTAGCCCGCCAGCACTTTGGCGTCCTCCGGCGCGCCGAACACGATGGTCGTCAGCGTGGCGGGGTCACGGCCCTTGGCCTTCGCCATCTCGCGCAGCCGGGCGACGCCCTGGACGACGTCGAAGCCGCCGCGCGGGCGGGGAAACCAGCCGTCGCAATAATCTATGACACGGCGCAGCGTATGATCGGTCTCGCCGCCCAGGATGATCGGCGGATGCGGCCGCTGCGCCGGCTTGGGCCACGACCAGACGGGATCGAAGTTCACGAACTCGCCGTGGAACGACGCCTCATCCTCGGTCCACAGCGCCTTCATCGCCAGGATGTGCTCGCGCATCTGCTTGAAGCGCGTCTCGTAGCGGGCGCCGTGATTCTCCATCTCGTCGACGTTCCAGCCGCCGCCGATGCCGAAGATGAAACGGCCGCCGGAGAGCCGGTCGAGGCTGGCGATGGCCTTGGCCGTGACGATCGGCTCATGCTGCGGCACCAGGCAGACGCCAGTGCCGACCTTCAGCTTTTTGGTCGCCGCCGCCGCGAAGGCCAAACCGACGAACGGATCGTGGGTGTGCGCATAGCGCCTGGGCAGTTCGCCGCCGCCGGGGAACGGCGTGCGCCGGCTGACCGGGATATGGGTGTGCTCGGGTACGAACAGCGAATCGAAGCCGCGATCCTCAAGGGCGCGGGCGAGTTCGGCGAGGTCGATCCCGTAGTCGGCCGGGAAATAGAAAACACCTACCCGCATCGCGCCCTCCTCAGGTCTGCCTGGCTATTTCAGCTCCAACGATGTCGGCCACGCCGACTTTCTTGTCCAGCACCGTCTGCAGAACGACGAACCGGCCGGCGGAATTGTGGTCGTCGAAGTCACCGTCTTGCCCCTGGTGGGATTGCGCGATCCGTCCTTGATCCAGAGGTAGCCGAGACCGGGCAACGGCGCACCGAACGCAGACCAGCGTACTGGGAGAGGGCATTTCGCGCTTACCGAGTTTCGGGTGGTGCCTCCAATCCAGCAATGCCAAGGTGCGGCCCTTCGGCAGGAGAATCGCGATGGCACTTGGTCGGCTGGGCGTGTGGTACTCGACGGACAAGCTGAACGGATCGCAGCTCGGCGATCTCGTGCGCGCCGTCGAAAGCAATGGCTACTCCGCGCTGTGGTATCCTGAATTGCGCGGCTACGAATCGATGTCGCTGGCGGGCTACCTCCTGTCCAGGAGCAGCAAGCTCACCATCGGCAGCTCGATCGCCAATATCTATGCCCGCGATTCCTACACGGCCAAACGGGCCCTGATTTCGCTGAACGACTGGTACGGCAACCGATTCATCCTGGGCCTGGGTGTCAGCCACATTCCCATGGTCGAAGGCGTGCGCGGCCATCGCTACGACAAGCCCATCCCGGCCATGCGGGCCTATCTCGATGGCATCAACAAGGACGTACCGGCCGGCGAGGAGCTGCCGGTGGTCGTGGCGGCGCTCGGGCCCAAGATGCTGGCGCTCAGTGCCGAGAAATCGCGCGGCGCTGTTCCGTATAACGTGACACCCAGGCACACCAGGCAGGCGGCCGCCATTCTCGGCCCGAAGAAATGGCTGGCCGTCGAGCAGAAGGTGACGATCGAGACCGATCCCGCCCGCGCGCGCGCGCTCGGCCGCAAGGAACTGGCGCGCTACATGGTGCTGCCCAACTACCGCAACAACTGGCTGCGCGAGGGCTTCAGCGAGGCCGATCTCGCCGACGGCGGCAGCGACCGCTTCATCGACGCCATGTGCCTGTGGGGCGACGCGGCCACCATAAAGAAGGGCCTGCGCGCCCACTTCGAGGCTGGCGCCACCCATGTCTGCCTGCAGCCGGTCCACGCCGACGGCGACTTCGCCGCGCGCGATCGCATGCTGGCGGCGCTGGCGGACACCTAGACTCAAGAACGAAGAAATCGGGGGAAGCAATGGACTTCGGCATCGCCCTGCCGACGGCGGCAAATTCGTGGAAGATCACCAAGGAAGCCGAGGAGCTCGGCTTCAGCCATGCCTGGTTCTACGACACCCAGATGCTGAGCGCCGACTGCTTCGTCGCCATGGGCGCCGCGGCCGTCAACACCAGGCGCATTCGCCTCGGCACCGGCGTGCTGGTGCCGTCCAACCGTATCGCGCCGGTCGCCGCCAATGCGCTGGCGACGCTCAACCAGCTGGCACCCGGCCGCATCGATTTCGGCGTCGGCACGGGCTTCACGGCGCGCCGCGCCATGGGGTTCGGCGCGATCAAGGTCCGCGACATGGAGACCTACATCCACCAGGTCTATGGCCTGCTGCGCCGAGAGACGGTCGACTTCGAGATGGAGGGCCAGACAAGGAAAATCCGCTTCCTCAATCCCG
>CAWJJJ010000025.1:0-59125 GCA_963843185.1 uncultured Alphaproteobacteria bacterium | reverse complement strand
ATGGTCCTGAACGACCGGGTGAACTTCGTGTCCCGATCGTGCAGGAGATAGCGACAATCCCGCAGCGCACCACAATTGTCCATCGTCACGTTCCGCGCGATTTGCTTCATCCACGCCTCATCGGGATGAACAGTGATCCCGGCGACGTACACCCGGCGGCTCTCGAGGTGGATGATGAACAGCACGTAGTAGGTCACCAGACCGCGCAGCGTCAGTACCTCTGCGGTGAAGAAGTCGGTCCCCGCCAGCAGAGCCAGATGGGTCCGAATGAACGTTGCCCAGGTGGTCGTGCGCTTGCGCTCCGGCGCGGGTGGCAAACCGTGGCGTCGCAGGACATTACCAACCGTTTGATCGGAAATCTCGTAGCCCAGATTAGCCAGCGCCCCCGCGATCCGGTCGTAGCCCCAGGTCTGGTTCTCGCTGGCCATGCGAATGATCAGCTGCTCGACCTCCCGCCTGATCCGCGGTCTGCCTGGGCCTCGACGCGCCTTCGAGCCATCGAACTTGCGGGCGACGAGCTTGCGATACCAGCCCAGGATGGTGTCCGGCCGGGCGATCGTCGCGACGTCCGTGAGAGCCTTGCGGCCCAGGCGATGACCGATCTCGCCGAGCGCGCCTCGCTCGGCGTCCGAGAGCTTCAGCCGACCTGTCAGCTGTGCCTTGAGGATGCGGTTCTCGGTGGCCAGATACTCGTTCCGCGCCAGTAGCTCCTGGTCCACCGTCCCGGTCACGTAGGCCAGGATTCGCGCCCAATCCATTACCGCCCCCTGCCTACACCTATGCCAGATCGCGTTTCCTGGGGCGATTTAGTAGGATGTTGCGGACGGTTCAAGATGCCGTCGCCGAGGAACGCGCCCTCCTAACTGACTGGTTTATTAGCCGTTTCAGTTTTTTGGCTCTACGACTTTTGGCTGGTCGGTCCGGTCCCGAAAGGCTGAGCGGTCAGCCGTGGCCGACGTTCATCTTCACGCGCGCCAATCCTTCGGTGACGACGATGGTCTCGAACAGCTGCGGGCGCGCCCGATCGCGCCCGTCCGCCGCCGGCGGCGCGATACCGGCGTTGCCGTCGTTGGCCGCAACGATAGCGCGCTGTGCGATTTCCTCGGCGAGGCCTTCGCCGGCGCTGGTGAACAAAGCCAAGTCGGAGATCTTTTTTCTCGTGTCCTCTCTTCCGAGCGCAATGCGCAATTGATCGGTCGCGATCCAGCTCACCACGAACGGACCGACGACGTCGGTGATGAACCATCCGAAGCCCGCCGCCAGGAGCGCGCTGAGAACGGCGCTGGCGCCGGCCGCAATGAGCAGGCTGACCGCCGCGACGGGAAAGAGGACGATCAGGAGCGGAAGAAGGAGACCGATCAGCAGCCCAGCCGGCAGCATCGCGGCGAGCGCCATGATCAGCCATGTCGAGTAGCGCGCCGTGTCGGCGAGAACGGCGTCGACCTTCGTGTCCTGGTCGATCAGCCGCGCAACCGGATCGCCGACCGGCTTGCATGCGAGTGCGTTCGGCAGAGGCGTGTCTCCCGACTGCACCGTCTCGACCGGATCGTCCCCGCCGCGGGTGTCGGAGGTCAGGATCCCCGGCGTGTATCGGCGGGTGACGCGGAAGCGCGCGCCGATCGACTTCACTTTGATGATCGCGCCGAGCCATCCGTTCACGATCACGCTGTCAGACGCGATCGCCACGTCGGTGCGCTCCTCGATCTGCCCCTGACCGTCGGAGCCGCGAAAGCGGAAGGCACCGTCATGCGTGTCAAGATAATCGATCTTCAAATTCGACGGCGCGAGGTCGTCATCCGTCGTGAAGGTCAGGACATAGCGGGAGAACGTCAGTTCGGCGTTCTTGAGCTGGAACTGACTCGGCGCGTCGGGCACGTCGTCATCGTCCGTATCCGCAAAGTTCAGGCCGTCGATCGGGGCAGTGATTTGCGTCCAGAACGATGCCGGCACCGTCTCGTGATGGGTCACCGTCGCGGTCCTCCCGTCGGCCGCCGTGACCGTCAGCGTGATGTCTAGCTCCAGCGGCAGCCGCGGCGTGACGCCGGCAGGCGGCGCGAATGTCAGCGCCACCGGTGAACCGGCCGCCGTCTGTCCGTCGGAGAACGTCCAGGCGATGGTCAGCGCGCCCGGCGGCGGGTTATTGACGAAGGCGCGAAACGTCGTCTCCTTTCCGCAGAACAGAGGGCTTGGCCCGAACCGCATGCGCACCGTGAACGGCTGGTCGTCGTCCGAGGTGAACGTCGCGCTCGTCGATCCGGGTGGCGCAAACAGGTTGACCTCGATCTGGCCGGCTGTGCTCTCGGACAAGACGACCTGCAGCGGGGCGCCATCCGCGCCGAGTGTCAGCGAACCCCCGTCGAGCGCGCCCTGGGCGGTGAACAAGGTGATTGCGGCGGTGCTCAGAGCGTCGAGCAGCGGTTGGGCGCCGGACACGATCGCTGGCGGCGCAGCGGGCGCCGACGGGATCAGGTAGGCCGGCAACGACAGCGGCTGGAAGTCGGCGCCCTCGACCTTGACGAAGACCCGGCCGGATTCTCCGGGATCGGGAACCGCCTCCTGCGTCAGCTCTTTGAGGTCCACCGGCGTATCGACCGGCGGCAGCGCAAGGTCGGGCGCATAGACGACGCGGCCGCCGCCGTCGCCCATGTCGACATAGGCGCAGAACGTGTGCGGAGCATCACGATGGGCCGTGATCAGGCCGCCGAGCCGGTTCTCCGTGACTCCTGGGCCGCGCACCTTGAGTCCGCCCTCATCGAAGATCCGGCGCAACTTGAAGGGCTCGAACTGCTCGTTCTCCGGCGCCTCGATGTCGTCCGACAGGCGCCCGTGATTGATGTCCGTCAGCGAGAAGCCGGACGCCGTGATGGCGAGCCCGGTCGCGCTCGTCGCGCCGACGTCGAAACGCGTCGCCGCGATGCCGTCAAATTCGCGGCGGGCGTGCAGGAAAATAAGGCCCCAGCCTTTGCTCGTCTCGGTCAGATCGAGGAGCGCGACCGGTGCAAGCCCCATGAGGCCAGCGAACTCCAACGGCGCCGCGCGGCCAGGGATCGGCGGCCCCATCGCGAACAGCGCTTGCGCCCCGGCCGTCGCCTCAAGATTGAGCGGAAGCGTGCTCGGGGCGAAATGCGTGTGCATGCTCGGCAGCTGGCCGGCGCGCCATGCGCCGTCATCGCGCATGATCAGCTCCTTGAAGCCGTTGAACTGCTGCGGCTCGACGACGCCGTCGCTCAGACCGATGCGCACCGCCCGCAGGTGGTCGCCCGTGATGATCACCGGCGCGAGACCATGCAGCTGCGGGTGTTCGGCAAACGGCAATGTGTCGTCGATGGCGATCGCGTCGGTGGCGAGATTCATCTCCACAAACACGAGCGGGACCGCCATGTCGCGAAGCAGCGGCGGTGCGTCGTTCGCCAGGTCGCTGAATTGCAACGGCGGCAGGGGCGAGAAGCCCAGATCGATCGGCAGGAAAATCTCGGTCGCAAACATCGCGGCGCGGCGGCGATGCACGACGCCAAGCTGGTCGCCCTCACGGCGCGCATCGAAGTCGAACCCGGCGTCGTAGTCGCCTTTGTCGAGGACGGTCGTGGTCCATTGCGTCGCATCGGTGAGGTCGGCATCGGCTTTGGCGCGCAACAGCACGAGTTCGCGGTGCGCGGGCGCGGCGCCGGGAATTCGCGGCGGAATGGGCGGCAAGATCGGCGGGGTCGGGGGCAGGATGACGGACGGCGCCGGCAGAAGCTGGACGACGACCAGAAGCTCGTTGTCGCGCGCGTCGGCCCACAGAGAAAGGCCGGGCTGCGCATAATCGAGCAGCGCGAGCGGCACCACGCGTGGAGCCGCCGGAGTCTCGGCAACGAATGACTTGCTCGCGTCGTCGAAATTGAGCATGTCGACATAGAGGCGGTCGGCCGTGTCGCCGTCGAACCGGCGCTTGTAGAACAGGTGCAGGCGCCCTTGCGTTGACGCGATCCCGATGCGGCTCGACCAGCCGAGCCGCGCGGCGCCCACCGGCGCTGACGGCTTAGCCTCGAGCGGATCATGTTTCCGCGAGAGTTGGCTCCAGCTGCCGTCAGCCTTGGTCCAGAACACCGTGAAGCGATCGATCTCGGCCGTGACCACGACGGCGCGCTCGCCGTCCTTGGTCTCGACCCGCGCCAGATCGATGCCGAGGATTTTCTGCTTGCCGTCTTCGCGCGAGAGGAACTTGTCCGCCACGGATCGCCCTCCGTGCCCGGCCGTCACCAACGCGGTTCCTGAGCCTGCGCCGGGCGATCGATCCTAGTCGGCTTCCGCTGCGGTTGCCATCAAGCGACAGGCTATCGGGGAGAGCATCAGTGTCGCGGCGGCCGCGCGATGGCTCGCCGGTCACGCGGCGGACGTCACCCGCCGGAAGCCTGCAATGGCCTCTTGTTGTCGGACGCGACCCGCGCCCGCCACGCCCAGACCACCCCGAAAATCGGACATACGGCGGCTGCGCCGCAATGTCCGGTGGTGCCAAAAGCCGACATCGAACACCGAACGATCAGTGATTTACGCTCGGATTGCTCGGTGTGTTCAAAGAGAACGGCTTGGCGATCCAACACCGTACTGGGACAAAGCACTCGCCGCCGCAGAGGCACATGCCCTTGCGTTTCGACGCCGCGATCTTGTCGCGGATGCGCTCACCGGTGACTTCGCGCTCGAACTGGGCGAAAGAGGTGGCTCGGTTTGTTTGAACAGTTTCGCGGGCTTTCTAAGTGGAGCCTCTGCCGGGGTTAGGCCGCCGCGAGTAGCAGCGGCCGGTTGAAGTACGCCCGATCCGGCGGTTGCCGGTCAAGACTTGAATGCGGTCGACGCGAGTTGTAGAAGGCGATGTATCTGCCGAGTGAGCCGCGTGCGTCGCTCACCGTGTCGTAGGCGCGCAGGTAGACCTCCTCGTATTTGATCGTTCGCCACAGCCGCTCGACGAAACAGCCGCTCGACGAACACGTTGTCACGCCACGCCCCTTTGCCGTCCATGCTAATCGCGATCCCCTTGGCGAGCAGCGCGCCGGTGAACTCGGCACTGGTGAACTGACTGCCCTGATCGGTGTTGAAGATCTCCGGTGTGCCGTAACGCGACAGAGCTTCCTCCAGTGCCTCGACGCAGAACGCCGCCTCCATCGTGATCGACAGCCGCCATGCCAGAACCCGGCGGCTGAACCAGTCGACAACGGCCGCCAGATACACGAAGCCGCGCGCCATCGGGATATACGTGATGTCCATGGCCCACACCTGGTCGGGCCGTGTGACCGCCAGTTTGCGCAGCAGATACGGGTAAATCTTGTGCCCGGGTGCCGGTTTGGACGTGCTCGGCCGGCGATACAGCGCCTCGATCCCCATGCGCTTCATCAGCGTTGCGACGTGCAGGCGCCCGACCGCGAAGCCTTCGCCAGCCAGCAGGTCGCGCAGCATCCGGCTGCCGGCGAACGGGAAGTTCAGGTGCAGTTCGTCGATCCGGCGCATGACGACGAGATCGGATGCCCAATGCCAGAGCCTGCCGGGCCACCGGCAGATCATGCGATCGATCGATCATCGCTTTGCGCTCACAACGCCCGCCTTGCCGAGCGCTCCTTCCAAAAAATCGTTCTCCAGTGTCAGCTCCCCAATCTCGGCATGCAGAGCCTTCAGGTCGACAGCCGGTTCACGACGTCGGGCTCCGTTATCGAACACACCGGCAGCGCCCTCCAAAAGCTGCGCTTTCCATTGCGTGATCTGATTCGGATGAACGTCAAATCGTTGCGCAAGGTCCGACAGCGTCATCTCGCCCTTCAACGCCGCCAACGCCACTCTCGCCTTGAAGGCCGCTGTGTGGTTCCGCCGTGTCCGTCTGCCCATGATAGCTCCTGATCCTCGGCCATCCTGGCCGTCGTCAGGCAGAAACTCCACTTAGCCCACTGTGCAGATTTCCCGAGCCACCTCTCTCGACCAATCAAAGCCTCGTCCGGTCCCAAGAAAACTTCAAATTCGAAGGTTTTTCAGCAACCTGCTAGAGATGACCGACCTCAAGGCGATAGGCTTCGACGTCGGGCTGACCGGCTTCGCCGATGGCCAGCTGCAGGAGCTGTTCGGCAGGGCCGCGGCAAAGGCGGGCCTCACGGATCCCGATGCCACGCCGGAGGTGCCGGCCGATCTGATCTCGCGCCTGGGCGACGTTTGGCTGCTCGGTCGACATCGCATTGTCTGCGGCGACTGCACGGATGCCGCCGTGGTCGAGCGGACGCTGGCCGGCGCGCAGCCGCACCTGATGGTGACCGACCCGCCCTATGGCGTGGAATACGACGCGACTTGGCGCGGGAAGGCTGGGCACGCGACCTTAGGCAAGAATCGGACTGGCGTCGTCGAGCATGACGATCGCGTGAAGTGTGTGAGGACTGTGGGGCGTTTGTGGGAGGGGGTCAATGGGAGGGCAGCCCCTTAGAAATTTGTCCTGATGTGCTCATTTTGGCGGTGCTCAAACGCGAGTTACCGCTCCGTAGAGCCGACTAAGAAGAGATCAAGGGGACGTGCAACGAGATCGCTCGGGGTGGCAACCAATTGGCCTCCGCGGGATAGAGAACGGTTGCCAAGTATTCGCCTTCGACACGCCCGTTTCGTCGAGCGCGCCGCCGCGAAGAGAGGAAGTTTCCGTCGTCGCCCTTACGTAACCTTCCAGTCCAACCACCGGTATTCGATTACTTCGGTTTTCTTCATGTCAACGATCGAAAGCGCGTTAGTCTGGTTGCCAGCCAGCAGGCCAATCGTCAATTCGTTTACGTGGTGCACAAACCCCATGTGTCCAGGAGTTCCATCCACCAAACGCCCCGTGAGCGCCACGGCACCGATGGCCGGTCGGCCAGTTGAATAACCCCAACGCAGCCAATCCTTGCAGCCGGCGGACCTGATATTGGCGTTCACGACCTTTGGATTATCCGAGTGCGCCATGCACCAACTGACAAAGGCCGCGCACCAGGCGACCTGATCACTCACTTCACTCTGCGGATAGGTGGTCGCGGTGAAATACTTCTCGATCTCCTTGTTGCTCGGAACCTGTTCACGAATATTCTTGGCAAGCTCAGCGACCGCAGGCACGAGCCAAGGGGGATTGTCCTGTCCCCCTGGCGCATCTGTTGAATGCGGTGTCAGATTTGCCGCCTCTTGAAGTCCTTCAGCCAAGCGTTCCGCGACCTTATCGAGCACTTCAGCCGTCGTCCGCACGCGATTGTCGCTCTTTAGGAGGCCCGCGTTGGCCGAGAGGATCTTGTCGACAAAGGCAGTTCCCAAGGTCGGCTTGTAGTATGCGCGCAGCGCCACATCGATCAGTTGGGCCTGCTCGGCGACAAGAACTGCTTTTCCGGCCCCGGTGCCGAAGAGATGAGTGAGATACAACTCCCGCGTTTGCGGAATCCGGTTGAGGTCCTTGGCAATTTCGTCGACGGCGTCACTGGCAGAGATGGCTGCGAAGACCGCCTGGGCACCCGGAAAGGTTATGTCGGCTTCGGTAATCGCGGTTGCCATGCCGTGCGTCTTCACTAGGCCGTTCCAAGTGGTCGGCATAAACTGAAAAGGCCCAAATGCCTCCGAATTGTGCGCCTTGATGTTTCGCACCCCACTTTCGATGAAAGCCACGGCGTAAAGATAGTCGCGGTTCGAGTTGAATGTCCGGGCGGCGTAGGTCACCTGGTCGAAGAATGCCTGCTTGTCGATCGCCAGTTCCGGAGGCGGCGCTTCAACCTCCACCATTCTGTCCGCGGGGATGAATCCTTCCAGCGCGGCAACGCCGGGCGTTGCGATTCGCACCCTTATCCATCCGCTAGCGGCGTCGGCGATTTTCACTAATAGATCGCTTCCGAAGACCTTTCCCACGACTTGCGCTGCGTCGCGAGGCTCTGCTCGCAAGAGTTCGCTCGCTGCCAAGATCTTGAGTGACATGATCCGCCCCCGCGTCCAGTGCAGCTAGATAGGCCCGTCCGTCAGCACTCCGGTAGCTGCAACGTTTCCGTCGCGCTGAAGCAGCTTGATGGCTTCCCGCGTCGGGGCGTCGAAACTGCCGGATGCGGTGAAGTTCGCGGGAGTCCTGGCGCCAAGCCGCTTCTTGACATCCTCTTGGTACTTGACGATGTCCTCGGCCGTTGGAAACGCGAACCTTTCAAAGGCACTCTGGTAAAAAAACTTCGGATCACACGCACGGGAACCGCTCAGGAAAACTACTTCCTGCGGTGTCATGCCTCCCGTGTTGCCCTTTCTGGTAAAGCTTCTGAACTGCTCAAGGGCGGTGCGCGTGTCGGTCGTCAGGTCGCCGGTCAGCTTGTCAGGCGGCAGGCAGAGCCCTGCCTGAATTCTAATCGCCATTGCGCGGGTGACATTGAGCTCGCCCGCGCCAACTCGATTGCCCGCCAACTCGGCTGGCGGTGCTTGTGGTGTTGGGGTTACGGGATCACGGGTGCCCAGGGCCGGGGCTGCGCCCGGCGTCGCCTGGGGTGCCTCCATGCCGATCCGCGGCACACCGCCGCGAAGTTCGCCGCCGGTGCGGTTTGCCTGGGGGCGCGCCGCCCGAATTGCCGACGTTGCATTCGCCTCGATCACCGCGGGCAAGCAAAGCGCGACGTAGCCACGAATGGTGCGAAACGACGACGGCCTGTCCTGCCAGTTGTCGGGTTTGAGATTCTCTTCATAGGCGAAGCGAGTGCGTTCGACGAGGTCGCGGACCGCAGAAGGTTTGAGCTCGTAGAGAAGGCCGCCGGTAACATTGTCGATCGTTGCCGTCGCGAGGCCAAAGGCGACTGCCGTGATCGCGATAGCACTGCTCGCGGCTCCTACGATTTCCAGAATGCCCGCAGTCGCGCTACCAACCATGGTTGCCTGCTGAATTGTACGGCTTCGCGCAATTTCCAATCTCCTCAAGGCACCCATATAGGCTTCGCATTGAGAGTCCGCGAAATCAAAACCGGCGACCACGAATGTCCGCCACTGATCCGGATTTTGCGGCTTGGCTCCTTCAAACCCGGCATTGTAGCTAATTTGAACCAGGACCTTGGCCTGCTCGTTGGCGAACGTCTTGATTGCAGCAGAATCGAATTGCTGGCTCGGACCACGTGCCAGCAGGTCGAGGTCTTCCCTCGGCATCGCGCAACCGCAAAGCAGCACCATCGATGCGGCGGCGGTGGCAAGCCAAGGCAGCCTACGGCTTACTACGAGTCTTCCCATCACACGCTAGCCTCGTCCGCCCGAATGTTTGTTGCGTTCAAGAGTAATTGCGCGACAGAGCACGGCAAGTTGTATTATCACATATTTCTTCTGTCCATAATCCTTGCGCGCACTGTCGGGGATGCAATGCGGTTACGGCAGCCGCAATGGTACTCTTTTCGTTCTATTGGGTGGCGAATGACCGCCATCTCAGACGCCAGGTTGAGGCCACTCGGTGGCCTTTCCGAGAACCCCGAATGGCCTCGGGGCTCCCACCACTCGGGAGCGACGAAGTAAAGCATCCTATCGACGTCGAAGATTGATTTGATCAACTCTGAGCGGAGCTGCGCAATGGTGCGATCGACGTGCAATCCCCAGGCGTCTTTCATTAGGCGTTGGATAGCGGCGGCGCTTTGATTGTGATAGCGGCCGACGTTCGGCAGCTGGACCCGCACAGACATTTCTTCCTTCACCAGCCTAACGGCCCTTATGCGAAGGCAACGCTCGATGAGGTAGCCGATGCCAAGGCCGCGCTGATGGCTAGCCGCTGTAGAGTGCCGGCAGCTCGGATACGGCGCTGGATGGACGAGGTAACGACGATCGACGCCAGGCGGCCATTGTCGTACGGCCTCGTCGACGAGGTGCCCGGCCTGCCGAAGCCGAAACTCCCGACGGTGTTCTTGTGAAGACCGGCCGCAAGCGTGTCCCTACCGTCCTTCGCGAGCTGCACGGCAATCCGCAGCAGCACCGCATGCCGGACAACGAGCCTGAGTGCGTGGGCGACCTGTGGGCGCCGCCGGCATACATGGACGAAGAGCAACGCGAGCAGTGGAATTATGTGGTCGACCACGCGCCGCCTGGCCTGCTGACCGGCACCGACCGCGAGATCCTGACGACGTTCGTGAACGCCTGCGTCGAATACGCCCGCGCGGTCGTCGAGGTGCGGGCCATCGGTCAGGTGGTCAAGACGACGGACGGCAACGCGATCCAGAATCCATTCTTGGGGATCATGAATCGCCAAGCGCTCCTGATGTCGAAATTCGGCGCCGAGCTTGGCCTCAGCCCCGCTGCCCGCGCTTCGCTTGGCATCGCCGCGCCGGCTTTCGGCGATGGACCGGCGACAGGTCGCAGGCGCCGCGCCGGGGAAGGCAGCCTCGCCGAGTACCTGAAGCTGAAACCCGATCGGCTCGATTTGTGAGAGGCGATGGAATGGCTGACATCGCCTGCTTGAGCTCGGCCAACAGGACGACGTTGCTCACCAGATCGCTGATGACCTGAGCCCCAGAAACTCCTCCAGGTTGAGGTAGAATCCGTCTTCGAGAGGAGACGGCGATGAAGAAGGCGCGGTTCACGGAAGAGCAGATCATCGGGATCTTGCGGGAGCACGAGGCTGGTACGGCGACATTGGATGTCTGCCGCAAGCACGGGATCAGCAGCGCGACGTTCTACAAGTGGAAGGCCAAGTACGGCGGGCTTGAGGTGTCGGAGGCCAAGCGGCTGCGGTCGCTGGAGGACGAGAACCGCCGGCTGAAGAAGCTGCTGGCCGAGGCAATGCTGGACAACGCGATGCTGAAGGATATCGCGACAAAAAAATGGTGACGCCCGCAGCCAGGCGGGAGGCCGTGGCGCACCTGTGTAGCGTGCATGGGGTGAGCCAGCGGCGGGCGTGCCGAACGATCGGGGCGGAACGAACCTCGATCCGCTATCGGCATCGGCGTGTGGACGATGGCGCGATGCGGTCGCGTCTGCGGGAACTGGCAGCGGTACGCCGCCGCTTCGGCTGGCGACGGCTGCATGTGCTGCTGTCGCGCGAGGGTGTGCGCGTGAACCACAAGAAGCTGCGGCGGCTTTACAACGGCTGCAGGTTCGCCGGCGTGGCGGACGCAAGCGGGCCTTGGGCACCCGGGCGCCGATGGTGCTGCCGCAGGGTCCGAACCAACGCTGGTCACTCGACTTCGTCAGCGACACGCTGACCGACGGCAGGCGGTTCCGCATCCTGGCGATGGTCGACGACTATACCCGGGAGTACCTCTGCCTGGTGGCTGACACTTCCTTGTCCGGGCTGCGGGTCGTGCGCGAGCTGGATGCGCTGATTGCCCGGCGCGGTCGACCTCTGGGCTGCGTCTCCGACAACGGAACTGAGCTGACCAGCATGGCGATCCTGCGTTGGTCGCAGACGAGCGGCGTGGACTGGCACTACATCGCACCTGGCAAGCCGACGCAGAACGCCTTCATCGAGAGCTTCAACGGTCGGCTACGCGACGAGCTGTTGAACGAGACGCTGTTCACCTCGCTTGCTCACGCACGCGCTGCCCTCGAGGAATGGCGCCGCGACTACAACACCGAACGACCGCACAGCGCGCTCGGCAATCTGACGCCGGTCGCCTACGCGGCTCGCAACGCCTCTGTTCCGCAACAGCCTGGGGCGCTGCGCTCAACCACGGGCTTCGCGCCCCAGGCTGTTGCAACACCGGGCCGGACAGGCCCAAATGACGAACGGATTCTACTGCCGGCTGGATGAAACTTGGGGCGCAGGTCACTGATCACGTCATCAGCTTGCGGCTGGACAACCTACGCGACGGCAAATTGGCCACGCGACGGGACCCAAGCCAGACTATCTATCACTGGAGCTACTGAAATCGCAGTAGCGCGACGGTGTTTGGCTTAGTTTGGCACCTTGGCGAATTTTGGGCCAGGCAGTGCGGTTCATGAATACCTTTGTGCGGGGAGCGACACCGCAGGCGCTAGGACTGATCTTGCCATACTTGTCGGCGTGTTCCGTTCTTGTGAACGACTGATAAACCCTTTTCGTAGTTCGATCTATCGTCAGAATTGTGTTGATACAACCCGTAACGAAGGGCTCGATGCCTGACAGAACGTTAGAGGTGGCTCGGGAAATCTGCACAGTGGGCTAAGTGGAGTTTCTGCCTGACGACGGCCAGGATGGCCGAGGATCAGGAGCTATCATGGGCAGACGGACACGGCGGAACCACACAGCGGCCTTCAAGGCGAGAGTGGCGTTGGCGGCGTTGAAGGGCGAGATGACGCTGTCGGACCTTGCGCAACGATTTGACGTTCATCCGAATCAGATCACGCAATGGAAAGCGCAGCTTTTGGAGGGCGCTGCCGGTGTGTTCGATAACGGAGCCCGACGTCGTGAACCGGCTGTCGACCTGAAGGCTCTGCATGCCAAGATTGGGGAGCTGACACTGGAGAACGATTTTTTGGAAGGAGCGCTCGGCAAGGCGGGCGTTGTGAGCGGATTGATGAGCACAATGCTGCAGCGGCTATCAATAACCGGCCGCTAGTCGAAACAGCCCCTCTTCCGGCCGGCGCCCGGTTCCTAAATGTGATTGAATCCGTGTTCAGCGGGATGGCGCGGGCGATCATTCACAACAGCAACTATCCTTCAATCGACGGCGCAAAGACCGCGATCGACCGCTACTTCGCCGACCGCAATCTCCAGTTCCGGCGCTATCCCAAACGGGCCGGCAACAAGATCTGGGGCAAGGAACGCGAGCCAGCCGCGTTCTCGGAAGCTAACAACTGCAAGGACCCGCGTTATCGTTGAAGGGCAGAACAAGGCCCAGCGTGCGGCGCCGAATATAGGCACTCAGCTTCATCTGAATCGGTGGGACTTGCCCATGGCTTGCGCCTCTGGCCTGGGCGCTATGAGCGTACGCAAGTTGACATGGGAAACGAGCGTTAGAGTTGCTCCACTAGAGCAGATTCCGATTAGGTTGACTATAACCTGAGTTACGGAAGTAGTTTGCGCATTCGCTTGGTTTGAATCGAGTTAGGAGCTCGCCGAGGGCGTGCCACAAGGCGTCGAGAGATCGGGCAGCGGCTTTGCGGAGCAAGGCCTTGAGCTTGGCGAAGAGCTGCTCGATTGGATTGAGATCGGGACTGTAGGGCGGCAGGTAGAGGAGTGTTGCGCCGGCCCGTTCGATGGCGGCGCGCACCGGGCCACCCTTGTGGGAGCCGAGATTGTCCATGATGACGACGTCGCCGGCCACCAAGGTCGGGACGAGGAACTGTTCGACGTAGGCCTGGAACGTCAGCCCGTTGATCGGGCCGTCGATCACGCAGGGAGCAGTGACGGCGTCGCAGCGCAGGGCGGCCAGGAAGGTGCTGGTTTGCCAATGGCCGTGCGGCACGGCGCCGATCGCTCGCTGGCCGAGCGGCGCACGACCATAGGTCCGTGCCATGTTGGTCTTGATCCAGGTCTCGTCGATGAAGACCAGGCGATGAGGGTTCAGTCGCGGCTGGTCCTCGCGCCACGCCGTGCGCGCAGCGGCGACATCCGGGCGATCCTGCTCGGCGGCATGGAGTGTCTTTTTTTGAGCGTCAGTCCCAACGCCTCCAGATAGCGATGGATCGAGGTCCGGCCCACCACCACACCAGCGGCCGCCAACCGATCGCGCAGTTCTTCGAGCGTCAGGTCGGACTGGGCCGCCACCAGATCGCGCACCAGCTTCTCATGTCGGGCCAGCGCAAACGGCTTGTGGCCGCCCATCGCCCCGGGCTCAACGCTGCCACTGTGCTTCCAACGCCTTACCAGCTTGATCGCATAGCTCTCGCTCACCGCGAACCGGCTGGCGGCCGCTCGCCGGGATAGGCCGCCTTCAACTGCCGCGACTATCCGTTCTCGTAAATCCAGGGAAAGTGGTCGTGCCATCCAGGCTGGCCTCCTCCGTCCAGCCCTAAGCTTGAATCACATCTCAAGCTCAAACGGAATCCCCTCCCGCGTCCTTCAGAACGGAAAACGCTCTAGCAGCCGGTACTCCTTGACCGTCGGCTTTTCTTCCCGCGGCCCACTCAGCGGTTCCCAGATCGAGTAGTGCTGGAGCTCGACGACGACGTATCGGCTGCCCGTTTCGTCCTCGCATTTGAAGCGATTCGTCTCTCGAATCACCTTCTTTGGCATCGACCCCTCCTGGCCCGACTTCGGCGTTCCGGCTTATTGGACACCTGATGGACACGGTGCGAGGTTTCCTGGTTAACCACTTGAAATCATTGGCGTCCCCAGCGGGATTCGAACCCGCGTCGCCGCCGTGAAAGGGCGGTGTCCTAGGCCTCTAGACGATGGGGACGAGGCCGCCCAAGCAAAGCTTCAGGCGCGGCTGCTTTTAGGGGCTGCGGACCGCAAAATCAAGCAAGCCGAATCACGCCAGGACCGAGCCTGCGCCCGCCGCGGCATCGTCGATCTGCAGCCGCACGCTTTCACGGCCGCCGTAGCGATCGATGCGCAGCGCCCCTGCAACATGAAGCACCGGCCGCGCCGGATCGAGCAGCGCAGGCCCAAGCGGCGTCTGGTTGGCCCGGAAGGCGATGGCGTCGATCCTGCCGCGCTCAGCGCCGACCAAGGTGCAGCGGACATGGCCCTCGCCCACCGGCTGCGCGTAGCTCACGCGCACCGACGTGAGCGCGAAGCGCGGCAGTGCGTTGCCGGCGCCGAACGGCCCGGCGCGCTCGATCATGCCGACCAGCTCCTGTGTCGCCGCACCCGGCGCCAATGCTGCGTCGATTCCGAGTTCGCGCACCGGCGGTGCGGCGCCCAGCAGCGGTGCGATGCGTGCATCCAAAAACCGCGCGAGCTCGGGCAGCGTGTCGCGCGCCACGGTGAGCCCCGCCGCCATGGCGTGGCCGCCGCCGTTGATCAGCAGGCCGGCCTGGCGGGCCGCGATCACCGCCGCGCCGAGGTCGACGCCCTTCACCGAGCGGCCGGATCCCTTTCCCAGCGCGCCGTCCATGCCGATCACGAAGGCCGGCCGGCCATAGCGTTCGACCAGGCGGCTGGCGACGATGCCGATCACGCCGACATGCCAGCCTTCGCTTTCGACCACCAATGCCGCCGGCAGGCCCTTGCGGTCGGGCCCGTAGAGTCCCTCGACGCGGCTGATCGCCTGGTCGAGCACGTCACGTTCGATGGCGCGCCGCTCGGCATTGAACTCGTCCAGGCGCAGGGCGAGCGCACCGACCTCGTGCGGATCGTCGCTCGACAGCAGGCGCGCACCGAGATCGGCCTGCCCGACCCGGCCGCCGGCATTGACGCGCGGTCCCAGCAGGAAGCCCAGGTGATAGGCGCCGGGCGCCTCCCTGAGCCGCGCCACGTCGGCCAGCGCGGCCAGCCCGACATTGCCGCGCTCGGCCATCACCCGCAGGCCCTGGCGCACCAGCGCGCGATTGACGCCGGTCAGCGGCACGACATCGCACACCGTGCCCAGCGCCACGAGATCGAGCCATTGGCGCAGGTCGGGCTCGGGCCGTGACGTGCCGTACCAGCCCGCCTCGCGCAGCGCGCGGTTGACGCCGACCGAGAGCAGGAACGCCACGCCGACCGCCGCCATCTGCTTGTGCGGGCTCGCATCGTCCATCCGGTTGGGATCGACCACGGCCACCGCGTCGGGCAGCGCGATCTCGGCGATGTGATGGTCGATGACGATCAGGTCGAGTCCGGCGCGCCTGGCCTCGGCCAGCGGCTCGAACGCCGTCACGCCGCAATCGACGGTGACCACGAGCGAGGCGCCGTCCGCCTTGCAGCTTCAGCAGCGCCGGCGCATTGGGACCGTACCCCTCCTTGCGGCGGTCGGGAATATAGACGCCGATATTGCCGCCGACAGCGCGGAAGAAACGCAGCAACAGCGCCGAGGACGTCGCGCCGTCGACATCGTAGTCGCCGAACACGACGATGCGCTCGCCCTGCTGCACCGCGCGTACCAGCCGAGCCACGGCGGCGTCCATGTCCTTGAGGTGCAGCGGATCGGGCAGGAACTTGCGCAGGGTCGGCTCGAGGAAGTCCGGCACGTCGTCGAGACCGACATCGCGCGCCGCCAGCAGCCGCGACACCGCGTCGGGCAATCCATGGCGCTGCGCGATGGCCAGCGCCGCCCGCTCGTCGCCGAGCCGCGCGGCCCAGCGCCGGCCGGTCAGCGACTGCTCGACGCCGAGGAACGCCGCTCGTTCGGCGCGGGATTCGGAGGCCATGCCATCACCATAGCCCAAGCGGCTGTGGACATAACTTATTGCGGCGGAGCGCGTCCGCAGTACCGCGATGGTGAGGCGGCGCACCGCGGCGCCGCCGAACTGCAGGGTGAGCGGCAGATTGCGGACGTCGAACTGCAGGCTCTGGCGGATGCCCGGGCAATCGTCGCGCCTGGTCGAGGCGAGCACGGGCAGCCGCTTGTCGTTCTGCACCGCGTCGACCCAGGCATCAGCCGACAGCGTGACCTGGTAGCGGCCGGCCCAGACCCATTCCAGGGTCACGACCCCGCCCAAGGCGTCGTCGCGGCCGCGGTCGGGCGCCACGACGTACATGACGGTGCTGACGGGCTCCAGCAGCAGCGCGAATACGCCGTCCCTTGGCAGCACCGATTCGCTTTCGACGTCGGCCACGTAGCCGTCGCCGAAGCAGCTCGAGCTCGCGATCGACCGACCAGGCAAACTGGCGGCAGCCGTCTTCCGCCACCGCCTCGTGCGCGGCGAGGAGAACCAGGACACAGGCGATCAGGACGGCCCGCATCCGGCCATCATCTCACGCCCAGCTCGGCAAACCAGTCTTGATCGAGAAATTGTGGTGCGCGGAGATCCAGCGCACCGTGCCGGTCTTCGAGCGCATCACGATCGAGTGCGTCTCCGCGCCGTTGTGGAAGCGGCGCACGCCCTTCAGCATCGAGCCCGAGGTGACGCCGGTCGCCGCGAACATCACGTCGCCCTTGGCCATGTCGGTCATCGAATACTTGCGATTGAGGTCGGTGATGCCCCACTTGCGCGCGCGCGCCTTCTCGTCGTCGTTGCGGAACAGCAGCCGGCCCTGGATCTGGCCGCCGATGGCGCGCAGCGCCGCCGCCGCCAGCACGCCTTCCGGGCGCGCCGCCCGAGCCCATGTAGATGTCGATGCCCGAATTGCCGGTCGAGGTGGCGATCACGCCCGACACGTCGCCGTCGCCGATCAGCATGATGCGCGCGCCGGCCTCGCGCACCTTGGCGATCAGCTCGGCATGGCGCGGCCGGTCGAGGATGCAGACCACGAGGTCGGCCACGTCGACCTTCTTGGCCTTGGCGAGGTCGGCGAGGTTCTGCTTGGCCGCCTTGTCGAGATCGACGATGCCGTCCGGCAGGCCGCCGCCGACCGCGATCTTGTCCATGTAGACGTCGGGCGCATTGAGGAAGCCGCCGTGCTCGGCCATCGCGATGACGGCCAGCGCATTGGGCAGGCCCTTGGCGGTGATGGTCGTGCCTTCCAGCGGATCGAGCGCGATGTCGATCTTGGGCCCGCCGCCGCCCGACCTTCTCGCCGATATAGAGCATCGGCGCCTCGTCGCGCTCGCCCTCGCCGATCACCACGGTGCCGTCGATGGCGAGCGAGTTGAGCGTCGTGCGCATGGCGTCGACCGCCGCCTGGTCGGCCATCTTCTCGTCGCCGCGGCCCATCAGCTTGGAGGCCGCGAGCGCCGCCGCTTCGGTGACGCGCACCGCTTCCAGCGCCAGATTGCGGTCCATCTTGTCCGAGTTCTTGCCTGTGTCGGCCATCGCTTCCTCCGTCGGCGTCTGAATTGCGCCGTCCTAAAATGCCTCGATCCTGATCAGGCAGGGCGCCTCGGCCACCGCCTTCAGCTTGGCGATGCGCGCCAGTGCGCGCCGCATCGCCGCCTCCTCCGTCTCGTGCGTGGTCAGCACGACCGGCACCTCGCCCGACTGCGAGCGCCCGCGCTGCAGCATCGACTCGAGCGAGATGCGCTCCTTGGCAAGCGCGCCCGACACCGCCGAGATCACGCCCGGCCGGTCCTGCACCATCAGGCGCATGTAGTAGGCGCCGACATGGCGGTCCATCGGCGAGGCCTTCTTGTCGGCAAGCCGCGCCGCGGGCACGACGAAGGCCGGCATGTGCCGCCCGCGCGCCACGTCGACCAGGTCGGCGACGACGGCCGAGGCGGTCGGCCCCTGCCCCGCGCCGCGGCCCTGGAACATGGTGGTGCCGACGAAGTCGCCCTCGACGACGACGGCGTTGAACACGCCCTCGATATGGGCGATCGGCGCTGGCGAGCGGCACCATGCAGGGATGCACGCGCTGCTCGATGCCGTACCTGGTCTCGCGCGCCAGCCCGAGCAGCTTGATGCGGTAGCCGAGCTCCTCGGCGAACTCGATGTCCATCGAGGTGACGCGGCGGATGCCCTCGACATGCACGCCGGCGAAATTCACCTTGGCGCCGAACGCCGCGCCGGTCAGCACCGCGAGCTTGTGCGCGGCGTCGATGCCGTCGACGTCGAAGCTGGGATCGGCCTCGGCGTAGCCGGCCGCCTGCGCCTCGGCCAGCACGACGTCGAAGTCGCGGCCGGTCTCGCGCATGGTGGTGAGGATGTAGTTGCAGGTGCCGTTGAGGATGCCGTAGAGCCGGCGCACGCGGTTGCCGACCAGGCCCTCGCGCAGCGCCTTGATGATCGGGATGCCGCCCGCCACCGCGGCCTCGAAGGCGAGGATGCGGCCGCTTCTTCTCGGCGAGCGCCGCGATCTCCGTGCCGTGCAGCGCGAGCAGCGCCTTGTTGGCGGTGACGACGTGCTTGCCCGAGCGCAGCGCGCGTCTGCACCAGACGACGCGCCGACGCCGCCCGAGCCGCCGATCAGCTCGACCACGACGTCGATGTCGGGCGCCGCGGCCAGCGCCAGCGGATCCTTCTCCCAGCGCATGCCGGAGAGGTCGATGTCGCGCTTGCGGGCCTTGCGGCGCGCGCTCACCGCGACGAGCTTGAGCGGCCGGCCGCCGCGCAGCGACAGCAGCCTGCCGTGCTCGGCCAGGAGCTTGACGACGCCCGCGCCCACGGTGCCGAGGCCGGCGATGCCGATTTTGAGGGGTGAATTCATGGCCGCCTGATACGACAGGATGCGATCAGGCGCGAGCCTTGATCGGCGTGATGTTGTCGCCAACGCCGCGAAGATAGAGATCGATGGCGCGGCCTGGATCGGCCATCACCTGACGGATATTGCGCACGGCCTGGCGGATGCGATGCTTGTTCTCGACCAGGGCGATGCGGACATGGGCGTCGCCATGCTCGCCGAAGCCGATGCCGGGCGAGACCGCGACGTTGGCCTGGGTCAGCAGGAGCTTGGAGAAGGCGAGCGAGCCCAGCTCGGCGAATGCCTTGGGGATCGGCGCCCAGGCGAACATGCTGGCCGACGGCGCAGGCAGCGTCCCAGCCTGCCGCGCTCAGCCCCTCGATCAGCACGTCGCGGCGTTCCTTGTAGGTGTTGCGCGCCTCGACGATGCAGTCCTGCGGGCCGTTCAGCGCCGCCGTCGCCGCCACCTGGATCGGCGTGAAGGCGCCGTAGTCGAGATAGGACTTGATGCGGGTCAGCGCCTGGATCAGCGTCTTGTTGCCGGCGGCGAAGCCGATGCGCCAGCCCGCCATCGAGTAGGTCTTGCTCATCGAGGTGAACTCGACGGCGATGTCGCGCGCGCCCGGCACCTGCAGCACCGACGGCGGCGGGTTGCCGTCGAAATAGATCTCGGCATAGGCAAGATCGCTCAGGATCCAGATGTTCTGTCGTCTGCAGAAATCGACGATCGCCGCATAGAAGTCGAGATCGACGACCTGCGCCGTCGGGTTCGACGGATAGTTCAGCACCAGCGCGATCGGCTTGGGCACGGTGTGGCGCACCGCGCGCTCGAGCGCCGGCAGGAACTCCGCGAGCGAGGTGCTGCCCGGTACCGGGATATGGCGCACCGAACCGCCGGCGATGATGAAGCCGTAGGGATGGATCGGATAGCTGGGATTGGGCACCAGCACGATGTCGCCCGGCGAGGTGATGGCCTGGGCGAGGTTGGCGAGCCCCTCCTTCGAGCCGAGCGTGACGATGATCTCGCTTTCGGGATCGAGCTCGACGCCGAAGCGGCGCGCATAGTAGGCCGCCTGCGCCTTGCGCAGGCCGGGAATGCCGCGCGAGGCCGAGTAGCCGTGGGCGCGCGGGTTGGCGGCGGCTTCGGCGAGCTTGGCCACGATATGCGGCGCCGTCGGCAGGTCGGGATTGCCCATGCCGAGATCGATCACGTCCTGGCCGGCGGCGCGGGCGCGCGCCTTCATGGCGTTCACTTCCGCGAACACGTAGGGCGGCAGGCGCTTCAGCCGGTGGAATTCCGAATCGTCCATTGCTCTTTTCCTTGCGCGCTAGAATTCGACGAATATCTCGGCGCGTCGGTTCGCGGCGACGCCGCGGGCGGAGGTGGTCTGATAGATCGGCTCCTCGTCGGACGCCGCTTCGGCCACGATGCGAGCGACCGGAACACCGAGCTGGACGAGTTGGTTGGCGACCGCGAGCGCGCGCTGGCGCGACACTTCGAAGTTGCCGCGCGCAAGGGCCTCGACCGACGAGCCGGTCGCGTCCTGGTCGGCATGGGCCACGACGCGCACCGTGGCGCCGTTGGCGCGCTGGATCTGCGCCACCTTCTCCAGCACGGCATAGTCCTTGCCGCCCAGCCCCGCCGACATGTGGCCGAATTGGATCACCGCGACCTGGAACGGCCCGCCCGGCGGCGACTTGATCGCGCTGTACGGCGCGGCGGGGCCGCGGCGGCTGGGCGCAAGCGCCGCAACGACGGGTGCTGGTGGCGGAGGCGACATTGATGCGCGAAGCGGCGGCGGCCATTTGGGTCGGACGGCGCCGGCGGCGTCCAGCCCGGAGGTGGAACGAACGCCTTGTTGAGGTCGGCAGGCCGCGACGGCGCAGCGACAGGCGGCGGCGCCATGGCCTGAGGCGGTGGCAGCGCCGGAGTCGGTGCCGGCATCGGCGGCGGCGCCGCAGCGATCGTCGTCGTCACCGGTGGCGCTCGGCGGAGGCGCCGCAGTGGATGCGACGACGGGTGCTGCGCGCTGCTCCCGGCGGCGTCCAGCCTGGCGGCGGAACGAATGCCTTGTTGGGATCGACAGGACGCGACGGCGCAGCGGTCAGGTGGTGCCAGCGCCGCGACTTGACGCGCCGCCGGTGCTGGAGGCGCGGCTGGCATCGGAGTCGGATCGAGGCAGCCGTCACAGACGGTGTCGGCGGCCGGACTGCAGCGGACGCGACGACGGACGCGGCGCTCTGTCCCGGCGGCGTCCAGCCTGGCGGCGGAACAAACGCCTTGTTGGGATCGACCGGACGCGACGGCGGCGCAGACACGGGCTGCCGGCGTCGGCGCAGGTGTCACCGCGGCAATGACGACCGTTGAGAGCGGCAGAGATGACGCGGCCGCGATCGCTTGTCATCGCCGCCGGTGGCGCGGTATCGGCGGAAGCCACGGACGGCGCGGTTTGTCCCGGCGGCATCCAACCGGGCGGCGGTTCGAAGGCTTTGTTCGGATCGGCGCGACGCGACGTGCAGAGACGGGAGCCGGTCGACGCGGCGTCCGGCCAGTGACGACGGGCCGGCGGCGGCAGTGACGACGCGGGCGCGTCGCTCATCAGCGCAGCTGGCGGCGCTGATCGGCGGCAGCCACGGCCGGCGCGGTTTGCCCCGGCAGCACCCAACCGGCGGCGGCTCAAGGCCTGTGGATCGAGCGAGCGCCGACGCCGTGCGGCGGCGCGGCGGACAGGCTGAGATGGCGACAACAGGCGGCGGTGTGGCGCGGGCGGCGAAGGCGGACGCCGGCTCGGGGGCGGCATCGGCGCGGTGCTGACGGGCGTCTTTTCGGAATCGCATCAGCCGACGATGCGACCGCCGGCACCACTGACGCGGTCTGTCTGGGCGGCGCCCAACCGGGTTGCGGTTCGAAGGCCTTGTTGGGATCGGCGGGACGTGCCGGAGCCGCAGCAACGGCAGGGGCGCGCGGGCGCCGGCACGGCCGACCGGGGCGCGGTGGCGCGCTGGTTCAGGCGCGGGTGGCGGCACGGGTGCAGATGTGACCGGCGCGGCAGGCGCGACCGGCGCTGCAGGTTCAGGCGTGACGGGGGCAGGCGTGCACGGGCGCGGGGGCGCAGCCGGCGTTGCAGGTTCGTCGTTTGACGATTGGGCCCCCGCCGGGCGCCCGGGCAGCGATCCACCGGGCGTCGTACGCACTGGCGGCGTCGCCGCAGCCTCCTTGGCCTTGGCCTCGCGCTCGGCAGCCTCGCGCGCCTGGCGCTCCTCGCGCGCCTTGGCCTCGACTTCAGCGGCCGCCTTGTCGGCGGCTTCCTTCTGGGCCTTCTGGCCGCCCTTGGCCGCGACGATTGAACCGATTTGCGGCGCACGGGTTTCGTCTGTGGCGGCGATGCCGGGCTCGTACTGGCGGCCCGGATTGGCCGCAGGAAGCGCGCCGCTGGCGACAGCCAGGCGATCGGCGCCGGGGCGGACCTTTTGGCTGGTCGAGGGCGAGCCGCCGAACCAGCCGCAGCCTGACAGAAGGGCGATGGAAGACACGCCGAGCAGGCCAAGCCAAAGACGGCTCGTTCCGATCATGTCGTGTGGTCGCCGCATCGTCGTCACCCGCTCCAAAGCCGACAGTAAATTTGACCCGTCTGTTGTCGCAGCATACCTATGAAAGGCAAGTCGGCAGCCTGGGACGGAAATACTAGGTATGGTACCGGGACGCCGGAATTATCGCAAGAAACGCCTCAGGGGAAACGCATGTCGCAAACGCCGACCCCGGCTGCACTTCCGGGAGTATCGCCTGCCGAATCGGATCGCATGCAGGCCGCCTTCAAGGACATTGCCGAGCGCAGCCAGAAACTCCTTCAGGATTTCGCCGAACGCTACAAGGCCGATGGACCGCAGCCGGCCGACCCGCTGCACCTCACCCAGACCTTCATGGATTTCACCGCCAAGATGCTGGCCGACCCCAATCGGCTCGTTCAGGCGCAGATGGAGCTTTGGCAGCAATACCTGAAGCTGTGGCAGGTCACCGCCCAGCGCATGATGGGCCAGCCCGTCGAGCCGGTGGCCGAGCCGGCCAAGGGTGACAAGCGTTTCACCGATCCGGCCTGGAAGGACGAGGTCGTCTTCGACTATCTCAAGCAGTCCTACCTGCTGACCGCGCGCTGGCTGCAGCACACCGTCAAGGAGGTCGAGGGCGTCGACGACAAGACCGCCCAGAAGGTCGACTTCTACACGCGACAGTTCGTCGACGCGATGTCGCCTTCCAACTTCGCGCTGACCAATCCGCAGGTCGTCAAGGCCACGGTCGAGTCCAAGGGCGAGAACCTGGTGAAGGGCCTGCAGAACCTGCTGACCGACCTCGAGCGCGGCAAGGGCAAGCTCGCGATCCGCCAGACCGACATGAAGGCGTTCAAGGTCGGCGAGAACGTCGCCACCTCGCCCGGCAAGGTCGTCTACCAGAACGAGCTGATGCAGCTCATCCAGTACGCCGCGACGACAGCCGAGGTCTACGAGATGCCGCTGCTGATCGTGCCGCCGTGGATCAACAAGTTCTACATCCTCGACCTCAAGCCAGAGAACTCGTTCATCAAGTGGGCGACCGAGCAGGGCTACACGGTGTTCGTGATCTCGTGGGTCAATCCCGACGAGCGGCTGACCAGGCTGGTGTTCGAGGACTACATGAAGCTCGGCCCGCTGGCCGCGCTCGGCGCCATCGAGCAGGCGACGGGCCAGCGCCGGGTATCGGCGATCGGCTACTGCATCGGCGGCACGCTGATGGCGGCGACGCTGGCCTACATGGCGGCGCGCGGCGACGACCGGATCGCCGACTGCACCTTCTTCACCGCCCAGGTCGACTTCACCGAACCGGGCGAGCTCGGCGTCTTCATCGACGAGGACCAGCTTGCCGGCGTTGAGGAGATGATGAGCAAGAAGGGCTATCTCGAAGGCAGCGAGATGGCGACGACCTTCAACCTGCTGCGCGCCAACGACCTCATCTGGTCGTTCGTGGTGAACAATTACCTGATGGGCAAGGACCCCTTCCCCTTCGACCTGCTGTTCTGGAACGCCGACGCCACGCGCATGCCGGCGGCGATGCACAGCTACTACCTGCGCAACATGTACCAGAAGAACCTGCTGGTGCAGCCGGGCGGGATCACCATCGACAACGTGCCGATCGACCTCCGAAAGATCTCGATCCCGACCTACCTGCAGGCCGGCAAGGAAGACCACATCGCGCCCGCCAAGTCGGTCTACAAGGCCACCCAGCTCTTCGCCGGCCCGGTGCGCTTCATGCTGGCCGGCTCGGGCCACATCGCGGGCGTCGTCAATCCGCCGCGCAACAAGAAGTACCAGCACTGGCTCAACGAGACGGCGAAGAACCCGCCGACGCTGGCCGAATGGCGGGCCGGCGCCAAGGAGTTCCCCGGCTCGTGGTGGAACGACTGGGACAAGTGGCTGTCGGCCAAGTCCGGCCCCAAGGTGCCGGCGCGCGTGCCGGGCGAAGGCGGACTGCCTGCGATCGAGGATGCGCCCGGCAGCTACGTGAAGGTGCGCACGATCGACTGAGCGAGCCGCCGTCGAATCTTTCAAGTGAGCGAGCATGATGCCGAGTCTCGCTGCGAGAGGGTCGGCACCAATAAGCCACAACATTGCGCGCGGTTGTCAACAGCTTGCGACGGCGCGTTAAGTTTTTTCGCACCGGATAGAGGACGACAGACGAGGGAATACTTGCGCGCCTGCATGGAGCGCGCCGCAATTGTCGAAAAAGAACTCACACATACGACAACCACTCGATAGAGGCGCCGTTAGCGTTAAGACGCTGCCATCGTCGGGCGGCTGCTCCGGAGGTCGCTCGGCTGCCCCATGTAGTCCCTCGACAATTTGACATAGCCGGCGACGACTCGTTTGAAGTCCTCGAAATCCTTCTCCGTCAGGTCGCGCATCTTCTGCGCCGGATTGCCGGCCCACAGTTCGCCCCGGCGCACGATCTTGCCCGGCGTCACAACGGCGCCGGCCGCCACCATGGCTTCGCTCTCCACGACCGCCCCGTCGAGCACCGTCGAATGCATGCCGATGAAGGCGCCGTCCTGGACTTCGCAGGCATGCAGCAGCGCCATGTGCCCGACCGTGACGTTGCGGCCGACCACCGTCATCAGGCCACGCGCGGCGATATGCACGACCGTGCCGTCCTGCAGGTTGGAATTCTCGCCGATCCGGATGCCGGGCCCGTCGCCGCGCAGGATGACGCCGAACCAGATGCTGGCGTTGGCGCCGATCTCGACGTCGCCGACCAGCGTCGCGTTGGGGGCGATGAAGGCCGAACGCGCGACCTTGGGCATGAAGCCCTTGAACGGGACGATGAGTCCGGACATCGAACGCTGTCTCTCCAAAGACGAAGGGCGCCTTGCGGCGCCCTTCGAAGATAAGCCGGTTGCGAACTAGCGCTTGGAGAACTGGAAGCGGCGGCGCGCGCCGGCGCGGCCGTACTTCTTGCGCTCGACGACGCGGCTGTCGCGGGTCAGGAAGCCGCTCTGCTTCATGGCGCCGCGCAGGCCGGGCTCGAACTTGGCGAGCGCCTGGGAGATGCCGTGACGCACCGCGCCAGCCTGGCCCGAGAGGCCGCCGCCCGAGACGGTGGCGACCACGTCGAACTGCTCGCGGCGCTGGGTGACGTCGAACGGCTGCTGGATGACCATCTGCTGGGTCGGACGGGCGAAGTAGACCGTCTGGTCGCGGCCGTTGATGGTGATCTTGCCGGTGCCGGGCTTCACCCAGACGCGGGCGACGGCGTTCTTGCGCCGGCCGGTGGCATAGGCGCGGCCCTGGGCATCGATTTCCTTTTCGCGCACGGCGGCGGCGATCTGGGTGCCGGGTCCGCCCGAGGTCGGAGCGACCTTCTTGAGCTCGGCGAAGGATGAAAGTTCGGTTGCCATATCAGCCGATCCTCGAATTCTTGCGGTTCATCGCGGCGACGTCGAGCTTCTCGGGCTGCTGAGCCTCCTGCTCGTGCTTCGGACCGGCGTAGACGCGCAGGTTCTTCATCTGCGCGCGTCCCAGCGGGCCGCGGGTGATCATGCGCTCGACGGCCTTGACGATGACGCGCTCGGGGAAGCGGCCTTCCAGCCGCTTGCCCAGGGTCTCGCCCTTGATGCCGCCGGGATGGCCGGTATGCCAGTAGAAGACCTCGCGCTCGGCCTTGCGGCCGGTCAGGCGCACCTTCTCGGCGTTGATGACGACGACGTTGTCGCCGCAATCGATGTGCGGGGTGAAGGTCGGCTTGTGCTTGCCGCGCAGGCGCATGGCGATGATCGAGGCGAGCCGGCCGAGCACCAGCCCGTCGGCGTCGATCAGCAGCCACTTCTTCTGCACGTCGGCAGTCTTGATGAGAGAAGGTTTTCATGGGTCTTTCTTCCGTGAGCGCGGCGCTTATGGAGAGCGGGCCTGGGATTGTCAAATCAGGGAGATAATATCAAGTAATATCAGCAGGCTTAATGATTACGGTAATATAATACCGCAGCACTCTGTCATCCTGAGCGATAGCGAAGAATCTCATGGCGTCGAGGTCCGCGCCGGCGGAATCGAGTAAGTCACCGTGGCGTGGGCCACGGGATCCTTCGCGCCCTCGCTCCAGATGGTGAAGTCGCCCACCGCCAGGGTCTTGCCGAGCTTCATCAGGCGCCCCTCGCCGATCAGGTCGGCCGGTTCGGGCTTGCGCATGAAGTTGATGTTGAGGTTGGTCGTGACGGCCATGGGCGACGGGACCGAGCCGGCCCAGGATCAACAGATAGAAGCCGAGATCGACCAGCCACACCAGCGTCGGACCGGAGATCGTGCCGCCGGGCCGCAGGTTCCGATCGTCCGCCGGCAAGCGCACCCGGATCGTGGTGTCGTCGAGGTGCTCGACCCTGAGATTGAAGTGCGCCACCTGGGGGAAGTGCTCCTCCAGGAACTTGTGCAGGTCGGCGGGCGTCATCACCGGCATGACGCCCTCCCCGCGAGCCGGTACACTATGGCCATGTCTGCCGCTCCCAACGAACCGGTCCTGCTGCGCCGCGACGAGGGTCGTGTCGCCATCCTGACGCTGAACCGCCCGCACGCCCTGAACGCCCTCTCGGGCGAGCTTATAGACGCGCTGCAGGCGGAATTCGACAGGCTCGCGCAGGACAAGGCGATCCGCTGCGTCGTCATCGAGGCCAAGGGCCGCGCCTTCTCGACCGGCCACGACCTGCGCGAGGTCGCCTCGAGCCGCGATTACGCCTTCCACCACGACCTGCTGACGCGCTGCTCGGCCATGATGCTGTCGATCCACCGCCTGCCCCAGCCGGTGATCGCCAAGGTCCAGGCCATCGCCACGGCAGCCGGCTGCCAGCTCGTCGCGGCCTGCGACCTCGCCGTCGCCTCGAGCGAAGCCACCTTCGCGACCTCGGGCATCAACAACGGCCTGTTCTGCGGTACGCCCTCGGTGCCGGTCGGCCGCAACGTGGGCTCCAAGCGCGCGCTCGACATGCTGTTCACCGGCCAATCGATCGACGCCGCGACCGCGCTGCGCGACGGTCTGGTGAGCCGCGTCGCCGCGCCCGACAAGCTCGACCAGGAGACGATGGCCCTCGCCCACCACATCGCCGCGCAGCCGCCGCAGCAGATCGCGTCGGGCAAGGAGATGTTCCACAAGCACATGGAGATGGACCTCGCGCAGGCCTACGCCTACGCGACCGAGTTCATGGCCGGCGCCGTGCAGCGCGAGGATGCCCAGGCCGGCATCGACGCCTTCGTGAACAAGAAGCCCAAGCCGGACTGGACGGGGCGGTAGCCGTCACGCGTATTGGCGGCGCCACTGGGGTGCCGATCGCCGAGCCGCAAGGCCGTGCGAAACCGCGCCGTCGGCGCCACCAGTTCGTCATCGCATGGATACACTCCGGCTGATGCGCGAAATGCGGGTTTGTAAGGGGGATGCGATCAAGTCGGCTGCCAAATGATGATTGATTCCCAAGCGCGTCCGCTCGAGTAGCGCACCAGCAGGCCATCTCACCCCAAGCCAGCAGATAGTCGCGGCGAAGGTACCATCGCATCTTGATTCGTACTTACGAGATGGCAGGCTGCAGGGCTTTTCAGCCACCCTCCATGTCGCATCGCTATATCCTTCGCCAAATCTTTTCAGATTCTCGCAGATGATCGGGCTGCTGAAATAGGTCTTCTGGATATATTGATGCCAAGCATCCGTCTCAACGAAACTGCCAGACTTTAACGGACCAAGATGGTCCGCGGTGTCGATAGCATAGTCCACAAAGTTCAGGACATAGTGTGCAGTAGCATCCACCTCCATGTATCTCGGGTCGGCGCGGTCTATTGTCTTGCCTTCAAAGAAATACGGGCGGAGATCGTGCTTGGCAACGAAGTGGCGATCAAGCGCTATCCACTCTTTGGAGACGGTGTCGTACGCCGTCTGACTGCTGTTTTTTCTGAGTTGAATCAACTGCTGTAAAGCTACCGTAACGCCGACGACGACTACGATGACCTGAACAGTTTCTAGAATACGTTTGTACCAGTCCGTTGTTGGCTGCGCAGCTTTTTCTATCCGCCCAAGTTTGCGGTCGACCTCGTCCAGCCGTGCCGACAAGGCCGCTTCGTTTGATTGGGTGCCTGACGCCGCCTCAGCATTCGACATTGTTCGCCTCCAACTCTACTCATAGTAGTACTTACTCTAATGTCTATCAACCCAGGTCGCGGCCATCGCGAGGCATGGCGGAAGGTCAATAGATGATTTACCATCTATTGGTACATCATCGAAGACGGGTCCGCATGAGTTCTCGCAAAGTGTTGGTCCGCGACTCGTTCGGCTCCTTGCTGGCGCGCGGCGCCCGCCAATGGCGGCGCGCCGCCGATCTAAGCCTGAAGCCGTTCGAACTCACCGAAGCGACTTGGCTGCCGCTCGTCCATATCGCCCGCGCGCGCGACGCCGCCCCGGCAGAAGGATCTCGCGGCGTCGATGTCGCTCGACGGCTCGTCGGTCGTCCGCCTGCTCGACAATCTCGAGGAGGCCGGGCTGATCCAGCGCAAGGAAGGCGAGACGGACCGCCGGGCGAAAATCATCCTGCTGACGCCGCGCGGCCGGGCCATCGCCGAGCAGGGTCGAGGCGGTGGCGCGCCGCGATCAGGAGCGACGCGCTGGCCGGCCTCTCCGACAGGGACATCGAGACGACGGTCCGCGTCCTGATGCATGTCTGCCGCGCACTCGACACGACGACCGAAGCCGCAGGCGTGACCGCTCCGCTCTGGCTGCTCACGCTGATCACCTTCAGCGGCACGCTGGCCATGCACATCTTCGTGCCGGCCCTGCCCGCGGCGGCCCTCGACCTGGGCGCCAGCATGGGCGGCATGCAGCTCACCGTGAGCGTCTATATCCTCGGCCTTGCGGTCGGCCAGCTCGCCTACGGACCGCTCTCCGATCGCTTCGGACGCCGGCCGGTGCTGATGTCGGGCCTTGTGCTCTACGCGACCGCCGGCCTCGCCGCGGCTTTCGCGCCGCGACGTCCACAGCCTGATCGCCGCCCGGCTGCTGCAGGCGCTGGGCGGCTGCGCCGGGCTGGTGATCGGCCGCGCCATCGTGCGCGACACCGCCCTGCCGCAGGAAGCGGCGCGGCGGCTGGCGATGATGAACCTGATGGTCGCCATCGGACCGGGCGCCGCGCCCATCGTCGGTGGCGCGCTGGCCGCCAGCCTGGGATGGCGCTCGATCTTCTTCGCGCTTGCCCTGCTCGGCATCGTCAACCTGCTGTTCAGCTGGCGTCTGCTGCCTGAAAGCCGGGCGACCACCTCGACGGCCGGGATGTCCGCGCTCGCCCGCAACTACGGCCGCCTTCTCGTCTCGCCCGCCTTCCTGGGCTTTGCGATCGGCGGCGGCTGCGCCACGACCTCGATGTATGCCTTCATCGGCGCCTCGCCCTTCATCTTCGCCCATCAACTGAACCGCCCCGCCTACGAGGTCGGCATCTATCCCGCCATCGTGCTGGCCGGCGTCTGGATCGGCAGCGTGGTGGCCACCCGCCTCATCCCGCGGCTGCCGATCGACCGCCTGGCCGTCTGGGCGAACATGGTGAGCGTCGTGGCATCGTTCGCCTTCCTGGCCGCGGTGCTCTCCGGGCATCTCAGCGTGCTGCTGGCCATCGTCCCGATGTTCGTCTTCGGCATCGGCGCGGGCGTCGCCTCGCCGTCGGCGCTCACCCAGGCGATCAGCGTCAATCCGGAAGTCATCGGCTCGGCCTCCGGTCTTTACGGCTTCTCGCAGATGGGCGTGGGCGCGATCTGCACTGCCCTGGTGGGCACGGGCACCGATCCTGCGCTGGCAGCAGCCGTCATCCTGGCGAGCGCAGGCGTGATCGGTCAGATCGCGTTCTGGATCGCGCTACGCTATCGCGCGCCGGCGTTTAGGAGTCCGTGACCGGCTTCTACTGCCGCCAGTCGCTGCCCTTTCCTTCGATCAGCCGAAGGGCGGCTTTCCAGTCGGTCATGCCGAACTCGGGCGAGGCGCGTTGCGCCTTGGCGCGGGCGGCATAGCCCTGCACGACCTCGTCCTCGATCGGCACCGGCTCCTCGTCCAGGCCGCGGGCGATGATCTCGACCTCGCAGGCGCGTTCCATCATGTAGAGGCGGCGCAGCGCCGCCGGAATCGTGGCGCCGACGGACAGAAGCCCGTGATTGCGCAGCACGACGCAGCTTCCCTGCTGGCAGCTCACGCCCAGCGCATCGCATTCCTCCTGCGACGTCGGCATGCCGTACTCGTGGTAGACGAGCTCATCGAGCACGGCGAGCGCATCCTGACTGATCGGCCGCAGGCCTTTTTTCAGCACCGAGATGCCGGTGCCGGCGCGGGTGTGGGTGTGCATCACGCAGTTGACGTCGGGCCGCGCCTTGTAGACGCCGCTATGGATAGTGAAGCCTGCGGCATTGAAGCTGCCGTCCTTGCTGTAGACGGTGCCGTCGAGATCCATCTTCACCAGGCTCGAGGCGGTGATCTCGTGGAACAGGTCGCCGTAATTGTTGATCAGGAAAGCGGTGGGCTCGCCGGGAATGCGCGTCGTCATATGGGTGTTGATAGTGTCGGTCCAGCCGTAGACGTCGGTGATCCGGTAAAGCGCGGCGAGGTCGCAACGCGCCTGCCATTCGGCTTCGCTCATATTGACTCGATCCTGCTGAATAACGCTGTCCATCCGACGATCCTTTCCTTCTCAGCCGACTCGTCGGCTGTAATCAGCCGACCTGGTCGGCCTTGCCGACCGACATGCCCTTCATGTAGGTCGACGGCACCACGCTCTTGACCGATTGCGCGCGCTTGGCGAGCCAGTAGGCCTGCGCCGGCGGCACCGAGCCGAACTGCTTGTCGACCCCGAGCTTCTGCGCGGCGTCCATCGGCCAGTTGGGATTATAAAGCAACTCCCGCGCCAGGGCGATCAGGTCAGCGCGGCCTTCCTGCAGGATCTGCTCCGCCTGATCTGCATGGACGATCAGCCCGACCGCCATGCTCAGGATGTCGGCGTCCCGCCGCAGGCGCTCGGCATAGGGCACCTGATAGCCGTAGGTCACCGGGCCCGCGCTCACCACCGGGGAACCGCGCATGCCGCCCGAACTGCAGTCGATCACGTCGACGCCCTTGGGCTTCAGGATTCTGGCCAGCGCCACGCTCTGGTCAGGCCCCCAGCCTGAATCGTCCTCGACCGAGAAGCGGACGAACAGCGGCTTGTGGGCCGGCCAGTGCGCCCGCACGCTTTCCACCACCTCGATGCAAAAGCGCATGCGGTTCAGTTCGCTGCCGCCATACTCGTCGTTGCGCACGTTGGAGAAAGGCGAGAGGAACTGGTGGATCAGGTAGCCGTGCGCGGCATGGACATCGAGCACATCGAACCCCGCCTCGTTGGCGCGCCGCGCCGCCTGGCCCCAGCGCTCGATCACTTCAGGAATTTCGGCACGGGTGAGCGCGCGCGGTGCGGGATCGGTGTCGGGCGAATTGATGCCGCTGGAGGAGACCAGCTCCCATTTGTCCCAGTCGTCGATCTCGGGCGATGGCCTCAGCGGCGCGCCGCCCTCCCAGGGGCGGAAGCGCCGCGCCTTGCGGCCGGAATGGCCGAGCTGGATGCCGGGCACGGCATTGTGCTGGCGGATGAAGTCCACGCAGCGGCTGAGACCGGGCACGAAGGCGTCGTCCCAGATGCCGAGGTCCCCCACCGTGCCGCAGCCGCGGCGCTCGACCTTGGTCGATTCCATGATCACCAGGCCCGCACCGCCCGCGGCGTAGCGGCCGGCATTCATCAGGTGCCAGTCGGTGGCGAAGCCCTTGACCGCCGAATACTGGTGCATCGGCGCCACCACGACGCGGTTCTTGAACGTCACGTCGCGGATGGAAATCGGTTCGAACAGCATGGGCTGCGCCATGTATAATCCTCTTATGCCCGCCGTGAACCACGACCGCTACGACGACGCCTACCTGCGCAGGATCCTGCGCGACAGCAAGACCATCGCCATGGTGGGCGCCTCGGCCAACTGGAATCGTCCGAGCTATTTCGCCATGAAATATCTGCTCGACCGGGGATACAAGGTCATTCCGGTCAATCCCGCCGCCGCCGGCCAGGAAATCATGGGCCAGAAGGTCTACGGCTCGCTGGGCGAATTGCCCGTGAAGGCCGACATGGTCGATATCTTCCGCAACAGCGAGGCCGCCGGTCCGATCACCGACGAGGCGATCCGGCACGGCGCCAGGGTGGTGTGGATGCAGCTCGGCGTGCGCAACGAGGCGGCCGCCCGGCGCGCCGAGGCGGCCGGGCTGAAAGTGGTGATGAACCGCTGCCCCAAGATCGAGCACTCGCGGCTCTCCGGCACCATCGAATGGCACGGCATCGCCAGCGGCGTCATTTCGAGCAGGAAGCGGGCGCTTTAGGTGAGGCCCATCGTCGCCAACCGCCGCGAGCTTGTGATGGGCGGCGCGGCGTTGCTCGCCGGCACGGCCCTGCCACGGACCACCGGCGCCAAGGAGAACATCATGTCCGCAACGGGCTATGCGGTCTTCACCGAGTTCTCGCCCGACACCAAGCTGATGAAGCCGGGCTGGAACAGGCGCGTCTTCACCGACACGGACTCGCGCAAGGGCACTGCCATCCAGTGTGATTTCGCGACGGGCATCGTGACGCTGGCGCCCGGCGCGTACCACATCACCGGACAGTCCATGGTCGCCTACAACAGCGGCGGCGAGCCCCCGGAAATGACCACCATCCGGTCGCCCGCTTCAGCGGGATATTGCAGGCTGCGGACCTTCGGTCCGAAGGACAGGGTGGAGTTCGACGGATCTCCATGCGCTCGACAATGACGATCCCAGCGTGATCTGCATCGGCAGCCCGAGCACCGCCAACCTTGGGCCGAGCCTGTTTGAAAGCTTTTACGAGACCGAAAAGGCGGCTCAAATCCTTCTGGAGCATCAGTCGGGAACGAAACCGGAGCAGATTTACCTGCGCGTCTTCGTGCAAAATTCCAAATGGCATGCCTTTGCCCGGATCAGCATCCGCGGACTCTGAGCGGATGTGTCGATTGGAGCCGACCAGATCCCTGCAATCCGGTCGGCGGCGCCATGGCCGTCCCACGCCGGCTGCCTGAGATCGTCGCCGACAAGTGAGCCCCGATAGCCTCACCTGGTGCATCGCCGGCGCAGCCACGTTCGGCGTGATCGTCCGGCCGCTCGGCACGCCTGAATATGTCTGGGCCGTGCTCGGCGCGGCAGCGCTCGTGGCACTGGGCCTGCTCCCGTGGCGTGACGCGCTCGCCGCCGCCGGCAAGGGCACGGACGTCTATCTGTTCCTCGGCGGCATGATGCTGCTCGCCGAGGTCGCCCGAAAGGAAGGATTGTTCGACTGGCTGGCGGCGCTGGCGGTCCGCTCGGCGCGAGGCTCGGCGAAGCGGCTGTTTGTCATCGTCTATGGCGTCGGCACGGTGGTGACGATCTTCCTGTCGAACGACGCCACCGCCGTCGTGCTGACGCCGGCGGTCTATGCCGCGGCGACGGCGGCGCGCGTGGCCCCGTTGCCCTATCTCCTGATCTGCGCGTTCATCGCCAATGCGGCCAGCTTCGTGCTGCCGATCTCCAATCCGGCCAACCTCGTCATCTTCGGCGCCCACATGCCGCCGCTCGCGACATGGCTCGCTCACTTCACGCTGCCCTCGATCGCGGCGATCGTCGTCACCTATATAATGCTGCGGTTCACGCAACGCCGGGCGCTCGATCAAAAGATCGCCGAGAAGGTCCCGTCGCCGCCGCTGTCGCTGGGCGGGATGTGCGTCGCGATCGGCATCGGCCTGGCGGCTGTGGCGCTGCTGGCGGCTTCGGCGGTCGATCGGCCGCTCGGCCTGCCGACAATCATTGCCGGCCTGGTCGTGATGATCGTCGTCCTCGGCATCAGCCGCCAGTCGCCGCTCCCGGTATTGCGGGACATCTCATGGGGTGTCCTGCCGCTCGTCGCCGGCCTCTTCATCCTGGTCGAGGGCGTCGAGCGGACGGGGATCCTGGGCGCCCTCGTCCACCTCCTGCAGGCGGCGACCGCCGCGTCTCCTCGTGCCGCCGCCTTCGACGCCGGAATCGTCGCAGCCTTTGCCTCCAATCTGCTCAACAATCTGCCGACCGGACTCATTGCCGCCACCGTCAGCCAGAGTGCCGACGTTCCCCTCCAGGTGAGGAGTGGATTGCTGATCGGCGTCGACCTGGGGCCGAACCTCTCCGTGACCGGCTCGCTTGCAACCATCCTATGGTTGACGGCGCTGAGGCGTGAGGGCGAGGCCGTGACGGCCTGGCAATTCCTGAAGCTTGGTGCCGTCGTCATGCCGCCCGCCCTCTTGCTGGCGTTGGCGGCACTGGTTTGGTTGTCGCCATAGCTGAAGAAGTCATGTCATCCTGGGCGACGCGAAGAATCTCATGCCCGTTGCAGGCGGCGATGAGGTCCTTCGCGTCGCTCAAGCGCGGGGGTTACCCCGCGCGAGACGACAGAGAAGCTAAAGCTTCGTCTCCACCAGCAGCAGGTCCGTGCCGTTGGTGCGGGCCGTGATCTCGATCCTGTCGTCGCCCTGCAGCGCAATGCTGTCGCGCCGCGTCAGGATCGCCTCGGCGATTTCGGCGTCGCCCTCCAGCACGAAGGCGTAGAAGCCGTTCGCCTTCGACGGCCGATAGACATGGCGCCCGCCCGCATCGCTGACCAATCGCGAAACCTTGACATTCTGGCCGATCGGCAGCGCGCCCGTTTCGTCGCCGACCAGGCAAGTGATGCGGTTGGCGCCGGCCGTGCGATCGAAATGGCTGCGCCGGTAGGACGGCGGCCCCAGGAGCTGGCCGGGCAGCACCCAGACATAGATCACGTTGAGGTCTTCCTCGCCGATATTGAGCTCGCTGTGCTTGCCGCCGGAGCCCGCCGAGAAGACGTAGTAGTCGTCTTGCTTCAGCTCATCGACCTTGCCGATGGTGTTGATGTGGGTGAGCGCACCGCCCAGCACAAAGGCCATGATGATGAAGTTGTGGTGCGGGTGCATGTTGTAGCCGGTGCCGCCCGGCGTGAAGACCTCGTCGCCGAACACCTTCATGACGCCCAGGCCCGGAATGCCCGACTGGTAGTCGTGGAAGTTGAAGCTCGAATGGCGGGTGATCACGCCGTCGGGATGGCCGGCGACGTAACTCGCATTGAGGCCCGTCGACGGCAGGTACGAGTAGCCGCGCTCGCCGGCGCGCAGGACGAAATGCACGCTCATGCCGGCCGCGCCTCCGAATAATAGGGAATCTCGACCATCTCGAAGCCCGACTTGGGTGTTCCGCAGTCCGGACAGACCCAGTCGTCGGGAACGTCGGCCCAGCGCGTGCCCGGTGCGATGCCGTGCTCGGGCAGGCCGCGCGCCTCATCATAGGAGAAGCCGCAGCCGAGACAGAGATACTTCTTCATGCAGACCTTGTAGCATCGGCACAAAAGGGGGAAACGGATGAAGTTTGGCGTCTTCGATCACATGGACCGTGCAGGTCCCGATCTCGGACGGCAGTTCGACGAGCGGCTGCGGCTGATCGAACTCTATGAGCGCGCGGGCTTCCACGCCTATCACCTCGCCGAGCACCACGCGACGCCGCTCGGCATGGCGCCCTCGCCCAGCGTCTTCCTCGCCGCCGTGGCGCAGCGCACCAAGCGGTTGCGCTTCGGCCCGCTGGTCTACACCGTCAACCTCTATCATCCGCTCCGGCTGATCGACGAGATCTGCATGCTCGACCAGATGAGCGGCGGCCGGCTCGAGCTCGGCGTCGGCCGCGGCATCTCGCCCTACGAGGTGGGCTACTACGGCGTCGATCCCGCCACCGGGCCGGAGCGCTTCACCGAAGCGCTCGACGTGATCCTGAAGGGCCTGACCGAACCCCGGCTCACGTACGCGGGCAAGTACTTCACCTTCAAGGACGTGCCGATGGAGATGCAGCCGGTCCAACGGCCGCACCCGCCGCTGTGGTACGGCGCCAATTCGCTGGAAAGCGCCGATCGCCTGGCCGAGCGCGGCCTCAACGTTGTGGTCGGCATGAAGGCTGACGGCGTCGGCCAGTTCGCGGCGCGCTATCGCGCCGCCTGGAATGCGCTGGGTCACGACGAGGCGGCCCTGCCGCTGATCGGATTGAGCCGCCATGTCGTGGTCGGCGACACCGACCGCGAGGCGCAGAGTGCGGCCAGGCGCGCCTTCGCGCTGTGGTACGACGCGCTGATCCATCTGTGGCGCGCCCACGGCGTCGGCCTGCCCCGTCAGATGATCCCGGCCGAGTTCGAGCCGGCGCTGGAGGGCGGCTACATCGTGGCCGGTTCCGCCTCGACGGTGCGCGACCGGCTGAAGCGCGACAACGATATCGCCGGGATCAACTACTGCATCTGCCGGCTGGCTTTCGGCGACCTGTCGTTCGAGGAATTCGGCGCACTCGGTCGAGCTGCTCGCCAAGGAAGTGATGCCGGCGCTTTAGTTCAAGCGGACCGGTGGCCCGCGGTCCGATGAAACAAGAAGAGGCCCGCGGCCCCACTTACACGTGAACCGCGGACCTCCCCCCCTCCCTGAACACGTCCGCCGCGTTGAACCGCTTGGCGTGACGCGCCCCCCTGCTGAACGCTGCTGCTGCTAAGAGACTGAGAGAATGACTGCCTGGTAAGACAAAGCCGGCAGTGGTGGGGCCACTGCCGGCTCGTCGAGAGGATCAGCTACGCCGCCCGGGGAGAGATAGCGACGAACCTGGTCATCCCCTCCCGATAGATTTTCATCAGCACCGGCTTGCCGGTCTTCTTGGCTTCCTTGAGCTTCTCGGCAGCCATCTTCGGGCTGTCGACCGCATCCTTGCCGACCTGCTGCAGGACATCGCCCACCTTCAGGCCCTGGTCATCGGCCGGGCTGCCCGGCTCGACCGCGGCCACCACCGCGCCCTTGACCGAGTTGTCCAGCTTCAGCTCCTGACGCGCCTCGATGGAGATCGGCGCCAGCGAGACGCCGTAGGACAGCGGCTCGGCCTTCTTGTCGGCCTGCTTGTCGATCGGCGCTGGCCTTGACCACGGCGCCTTCGTCCTTCTGGTCGCCGACCTTGGCGGTGACGCGTCATGTCCTTGCCGTCGCGCCACACGCCGAGCTTGACCGAGGTGCCCGGCTTGATGGCCGAGATCATGCGGGTCAGGTCGCTTGATCGTGTCGACGTCCTTGCCGTCGACGCTCTTGATCACGTCGCCCGACTGGATGCCGGCCGCCAGCGCCGGGCTGTCCGGCTGGACCTGGGCCACCAGGGCGCCCTTGTCACCGTTGAGCGACATGCTCTGGGCGAGCTCGGTCGTCACCGGCTGGATCTGCACGCCCAGCAGGCCACGCTCGACCCGTCCGTTGGTCTTGAGCTGGGCGATCACCGGCTCGGCGAGGCTCGACGGGATGGCGAAGCCCAGGCCGATGTTGCCGCCGGTCGGCGAGAAGATCGCCGTGTTGATGCCGATCACCTTGCCGTCCATGTCGAACAGCGGGCCGCCCGAGTTGCCGCGGTTGATGGCGGCGTCGGTCTGGATGTAGTCGTCGAACGGGCCGGAGTGGATGTCGCGGCCGCGCGCCGACACGATGCCGGTCGTCACGGTGCCGCCCAGGCCGAACGGGTTGCCGACCGCCATCACCGCCTGGCCGACGCGCACCTTGGTGGCGTCGCCGAAGCGTGACGAACGGCAGCGGCTTGTCGCTCTCGACCTTGAGCAGGGCGAGGTCGGTCTTCTCGTCGCCGCCCATCAGCTTGGCCGGCAGCTTGCGGCCGTCGGTCAGGGTGACGGTGATCGAGTCGGCCTTGCCGGCGACGTGGTAGTTGGTGACGATCCAGCCCTTGGCGTCGATGATGAAGCCGGTGCCGACGGCCTGGGCCTTCTCGGCCGGACGATGCGGCTTCATCTGCGGCATGCCGGGCTGGCCCTGCTGGCCGAAGCGCTCGGCGAAGCGCTGCATGAACTCTTCCATCTGCTTCTGTTGCGAGTTCTGCTGCGAGCGATCGGACATCTGAACGTCCTCGCCGTCGTCGGCGCCGGGCTTCATGGTGACGGCGACGTTCACCACCGCCGGGGTCACCTTGGCGGCGAGGTCGGAGAAGTCCTGCACGACGGCCGCGCCGGCCGTCGGAGAGGCGGCGATCGCCGCGGGCGCCGTGAACAGGGGAGCGATCAGCACGGGCGCCGTCAGCGCGGTCGTCAGCGCCAGGGCGGAGAGAATGGGTCTTGGTCTTCGTCATGAGTTACCTCCTTCGGGGGGCTTGGCAGAGGAAATATGGGACTTGGGCCGATGGCGACCGGATGGCCGCTGGATTGAATGTTTGTATAGTTGGGGATCGTTGCTTTTGGCCCGGAAACGAGCCAAACGCAGCCCCACCAGCCACTGTCGTCCGAGTCGCGCGGATCTGATCCGCTCTCAAGCGAGGGACCTTCAAGGCCGCCGTGAAAATCCTCCTCGTCGAAGACGACAAGCAAACCGCCGACTACATCGCCAAGGGCCTGCGCGAGCACGGCCATGTCGTCGACCATGCCGACAACGGACGCGACGGCCTCTATCTCGCGACCGGCGAGAAATACGACGTCATGATCGTCGACCGCATGCTGCCGGCCATGGACGGGCTGTCGCTGGTCAAGGCGGCGCGCGCCTCCGACGTGCGCACGCCGGTCCTCTTCCTCACCACGATGGGCGGCGTCGACGATCGCGTGGCCGGCCTCGAGGCCGGCGGCGACGACTATCTCGTGAAGCCCTTCGCCTTCGCCGAGTTGCTGGCGCGCGTGGCCGCCCTGGCGCGCCGCCCGCCGATCGTGGCGGCGACGTCGCTCGGCGTCGCCGATCTCGAGATGGACCTGCTCGCCCGCACCGTGACGCGGGCCGGCAAGCGCCTCGAGCTGCTGGCCCAGGAATTCAAGATCCTGGAATACCTGATGCGCCACGCCGGCGAGGTGGTGACCCGCACCATGCTGCTGGAGAAGGTCTGGGATTTCCATTTCGATCCCAAGACCAACATCGTCGAGACCCATATCAGCCGGCTGCGTTCCAAGATCGACAAGGGTTTCAGCAAGCCCCTGCTCCACACGGTCCGGGGGGCTGGCTATGTCATCCGCGCCCCCGACTAGCGAACTCTCCAGGATCCTGCGCTCGGCGAGCTTCCGGCTGCCGCTGATCTATGCCGTGCTGTTCATGGTGTCTGCCGCCGTGCTGTTCGTCGCCGTCTACTGGACGGCGACGGCGGCGATGCAGAACGACATGGCGGCGGTGCTGCGCACCGAGGCCTACCAGCTCGCCGAGGTTCACCGCCGCAGCGGCCTCGCGGGCCTGGCCTACCAGATCAGGCGGCGCCTGGACTTCCGCACGCGCGGTCCCATCTTCTATCTCCTGCAGGCGCCCGACCGCCGTGTCGTGGTCGGCAATCTGCCGGGCATGCCGCCGGTCGACGGCGTCGTCGATTTCGTGCCCCAGCCCGAGACGATCGACGTCGACGCCGACCCGCCCAAGCTCACCGGCTTCGGCCTGACCTTGCCCGATGGCTCGTTCCTGCTGGTCGCCCAGGACGCCAACCGGCTCACCGAGATGCAGCACGCCATCGCCAGCGCCTTCGTGTGGGCGAGCGGGCTTTCGCTGCTGCTCGCCATCGCCGGCGGCGCGCTGATCGGCTCGAGCTTCCTGCGCCGCATCGACACCATCACCCGCACCAGCCGCGCCATCATGGAGGGCGATCTGTCGGCGCGCATTCCCGAGCGCGGCACGCGCGACGAGATCGACCAGCTGGTGTCGAGCCTCAACGCCATGCTGGGCCGCATCCAGCAATTGATGGACGGCCTGCGCCAGGTGTCGAGCGACATCGCCCACGATCTGCGCACCCCGCTCGGCCGCCTGCGCCAGCATCTCGAGGATGCGCGCGAACGGGCGACCACGCACCGCCGACTACAACGCGGCCACCGAGGCCGCCATCGAGGAAGCCGACGAACTGCTGGAAACCTTCTCCGCCCTGCTGCGCATCGCCCAGGTCGAGGCCGGCGCACAAAGGCTCGGCTTCGCCGAGGTCGACCTCTCCGAACTGGTGCGCAGCATCGCCGAGACCTATCAGCCGGCTGCCGAGGATTCCGATCACACGCTCAACTACCAGATCGAAGACGGCGTGAAGCTCATCGGCGACCGCCAGCTCCTCGCGCAAATGATCACCAACCTGGTCGAGAACGCCCTGCGCCATACGCCCGCCGGTTCGACCGTATCGGTCAGCCTGCGCAGGATGGCGCCCGGCTTCGAGATCGAGGTTGCCGATAACGGGCCCGGCATTCCCGAGGACGAGCAGGAGAAGGTGTTCGACCGCTTCTACCGCCTCGACCGCAGCCGCTCGACGGCCGGCAGCGGCCTTGGCCTCGCCCTCGTCAAGGCGATCGCCGGCCTGCACGGCCTCACGATCCGGCTCGAGGACCGCAAGCCCGGCCTCGGCGTCATCGTCGCGGCATGAACGTCGCAGCGCGGACGGACGGTCCGCCGGGGTGATTGTCGCGACCTCGCGCTCAGGTCAAACTCGGCGAATGAAAAGGACCATCGGCACGTCCCGCCCGCTCTTCGCCTATGTCGGCAGCTACACCACGCCCGAGCGCCACGGCCAAGGCAACGGCATCAACGTCTACAAGGTCGACCGCCGCACCGGCGCCTTCAGCCACATCCAGCGCCTGGGTGGGTTGGAGAACCCGTCGTTCCTCACGCTTAATGCGGCGGGCACGAGGCTCTATTCGGTCCACGGCGATCGCACCGAAGCCAATTCCTTCACGGTCGATCCCAACACCGGCCATATCGCGCCGCTCAACAGGCAATCGACCGGCGGCTACAATCCCGTGCATCTCGCCTTCGATGCGACGGGCCGTTTCCTGGCCGTCGCCAACTACGGCACGGATTCGCTCGCCGTGCTGCCCGTTGCCAAGGACGGCCGCCTCGAACGCTACCGTACGCTCACCACCGTCACCGGAACCCTGGGACCGAACCGCTTCCAGCAGCGCACCATGTGCGTGCATCACATCCCGCTCGACCGGCAGGGCCGCTTCTTCTATGTGCCGTGCAAGGGCTCCGATGTCGTCATCGCCTATCGGCTCGACCTCAAGCGCCGCGTGCTGGTCGAGGCCGCGCGCGTCGCGGCCCGTCCCGGCGCCGCGCCGCGGCACATCGATTTCCATCCGCGTAAAGCACTGGCCTACGTCATCAACGAACTCGATTCGACGCTGACGACTTATCGCCAGGACCGCGGCACGGGCGCGCTCGTGCCGCTGCAGACGATTCCGTCGACGCCGTCGGAGTTCAACGGCTACAGCACCGGGGCGGAGATCCAGGTCGATCGCGCCGGCCGCAACGTCTATGTCACCAACCGCGGCCACGATAGCGTCGGCGTGTTTGCGATAGATCCCGTCAAGGGCACGCTGGCACCGCGGCAATGGGTGCCGACGCACGGCAGCACGCCGCGCTTCTTCACCTTCGATCCGGCCGAGCGCTTCCTCTACGTCGCCAACCAAGACGGCCGCTCGATCGTCGGCTACAGGGTCGGCCGCGACGGAAAGCTGGCCCCGACGCGCATCCGGCTCAAGTTGGCAGCCCGGCCTGCATCGTGTTCTCCCGTTAGCGAAAACCGGGCGGCGTCGCGCTTCGTCATTCGGCGGCGATGGGCACGACGGACGAGCGTTCCAACTCGGAAAGAGCTTTCAGCGTCTTCTTCAGGTCTTCGTAGCGGTCATGCAAGACATCTGCCGATGCCTGCGCCCGCTTCCAGTGAATGCCTTTGGCTTCATTTATCTGCCGGCACAGCTTGGGCACGGTGGCGCGATACAGCGGCTGCCGCAACCTCAGCCGCTTGTATCTGTAATCATCCTGCTTGTAGAGAGTTCGCAGAAAGCCATACAGGGGAAGTTCCGAACTGAGAATGTTCACCAGGCTCTCAGCCCTATTCGGCTCGAATTCGATCAACTCATCGATTGCGTAGCGCGCGCTCTCGAACATCAGGAACTGCATGTAGATCATCTGCTCCATCAACGCGCGCCGCCGGGGCTCGCCAGAGGTCGCCGGAATGTGGCGCATGATGTCCACCATCGTCTTCCGATAGGTGTAGAACTCGGTCACATACGTGACCACGTTGACGTCGAGCGGCTGCAGGTCAGACAGGTTGTTGTCGTACACGGGAGTGTAGTGCTCTTCACTTGTGAACTTCGTGAGAGGACCGAAGTCGGCATTGCCGTTTGTGGAATGGCTTGGCGCCTTTCCCGTCGAACCACTGCCCAGCGCCTCCATTGTCGGACCACTGTCCGACGCTTTCCCCGCGGAATCCCGAGGCGGGTCTTCCACTTGCTTGAGAGACCATTTGGCGAAATCGATCACGAGGCAAACGCGACAGATCGCGCTGATCTCGCAGGCAAACAGGTCGACTCCGCCAATTCGTCGGCTCCCGGTCTGATATGCCCAGCTGAATACCGCCAGAGTGCTGCCGATCACCGCTCCGAGGGAGGTAAGCGCCTGCTCGCGAGTCATGAAAGGGAGCAAGAAGGTGAACAGAATGCCCACGTAAATCATACAGGAAGCGACGATCTGAAGATCGACGAGGTGACGTGACGTGCAGAGCCGCGCAAAGGTGAAGACAGGACCGGTCTTCTGCAGTTGTCGCCTGAAGTATTTGTTGCCGAGCCAGCCGATCAGATTGACGTATTCCACGGGATTGCGACGCTTCTTGAGCGGTATATCCATGGGCATGACCGCAATAGGAGAACTCATGACGCTTCCCCCAAGGCTATTGGAAAGAGCAGACAAGTTGGCCGAACGCTAAAACACCCCCGCCTCGACCAAGCCATTGCCCCAATTGATGGTTGTATCAAATGTTCTCCCTGAACGCAACCTTTGCGTGTTTTCTCGTTCGCCTATTTCAACGTAAATAGTCTCACGAATATGGCGCAGCGATTCGGTGGTTTGACGCCCCATGCGGGCTATGGTCGGAATACGTAGCATCTCCCTCCGATCCACAAATGGAGTGTCTCGGTGAGCAACAAGACCTACGGTTTCGAGACCCTGTCGGTACACGCCGGCGCCGCGCCCGATCCGGCGACCGGTGCGCGGGCGCTGCCGATCTACCAGACCACGGCCTATGTGTTCGAGGACGCCGACCATGCCGCCGCGCTGTTCAACCTGCAGACCGTGGGCTTCATCTATTCGCGGCTGACCAACCCGACCAACGCCGCGCTCGAGGCGCGGCTTGCCACGCTGGAAGGCGGCCGCGGCTGCACCGTCGCCTCCTCCGGCCACGCCGCGCAAGTGCTCGCCCTCTTCCCGCTGATGGCGCCGGGAGCGGAGATCGTGGCCTCCTCGCGGCTCTACGGCGGCTCGCTGCAGCAGATGCGCAACACCTACCCGAAGTTCGGCTGGGCGGCGAAGATCGTCGACGCCGACGAGCCCGAGAATTTCAGACGCGCGGTGACGGAAAACACCAAGGCGTTCTTCATCGAGAGCCTGGCCAATCCGGGCGGCGTGATCAGCGACATCGAGGCGATTGCGCGCATCGCCGAGCAGGCCGGCGTGCCGCTGCTGGTCGACAACACGCTGGCGACGCCCTGGCTCTGCAAGCCGGTCGACTATGGCGCGACCCTGATCGTGCACTCGACCACCAAGTTTTTGAGCGGCACCGGCACCTCGATGGGCGGCGCGGTGGTCGATTCGGGCAAGTTCGACTGGACCCGGGGCGGGAAGTTCCCGAGCCTCGCCGGGCCCGAGCCCGCCTATCACGGGCTGAACTTCTTCGAGACCTTCGGCGACATGGCCTACACTTTCCACAGCCACGCCGTGGGCCTGCGCGACCTCGGCCCGAGCCAGGCGCCGTTCAACGCCTGGCTCACCATGCTGGGCATCGAGACCCTGGGGCTGCGCATGGAGCGCCACTGCGCCAACGCGCAGAAGGTCGCCGAGTACCTGGCCGGGCACGACGCCGTGGCCTGGGTGAACTATGCCGGCCTGCCCTCGAACAAGTACCATTCGCTTGCCAAAAAATACCTGCCCAAGGGCGCGGGCTCGGTCTTCACCTTCGGCGTCAAGGGCGGCTATGACGTGGGCGTCAAGGTGGTCGACAGCGTCGAGCTGTTCTCGCACCTTGCCAATATCGGCGATGCCAAGAGCCTGATCATCCATCCCGCCTCGACGACGCACCGCCAGCTCTCCGACGAGCAGCGGGTCGCCGCCGGCGCCGGGCCCGACGTGCTCCGCCTGTCGATAGGGATCGAAACCGTGGACGACATCATCGCCGATCTGGAGCAAGCTCTGGAGAAGGCGACGCAGAAATAGCTGCAGCTATGTCTGCGTCGTCCTGAGCGGAGCGAAGCGAAGTCGAAGGACCCTCTCGAACCATGCTGAGCAAGACCGACAACGACCTGCTGACCCTGAGCGGCAAGGGCACGCCGATGGGCGCGCTGCTGCGCCGCTTCTGGATGCCGGCGCTGCTCTCGGACGAGCTGCCCGAGCGCGACGGCCCGCCCCGAAAGATCAAGATCCTGGGCGAGGACCTCCTCGCTTTCCGTGCCACCGACGGCCGGGTCGGCATCGTCGAGCCGCACTGTCCGCATCGCGGCGCCGGCCTCTATTACGGCCGCAACGAGGAGTGCGGCATCCGCTGCGCGTTCCATGGCTGGAAGTTCGACGTCGACGGCAACTGCGTCGACCTGCCGACCTCGCCGCCGGAATCCTCCTACAAGGACACGATCAAGCTCCTCGCCTATCCGACGCGCGAATGGGGCGACCTGATCTGGGTCTACATGGGACCCAGGGAACACATGCCCGAGCTGCCGCAGCTCGAGATGGGCCTGCTGCCGGCATCGAGCCGCTACGTCACCAAGAAGTGGCAGGACTGCAACTGGGTGCAGAGCGTCGAAGGCGCGCTCGATACGGCGCACTTCTCGTTCCTGCACGCCGTGCTGGCCAAGGACGAGGCCACGGCGCGCGCGGCGCTCGCCAAGGCCGCGATCGCCGACCAGTCCAGGCCTGACGACCGCATCCGCTGGATCCACAACGACCCGCGGCCCAAATTCACCATACACAGCCACGATGCCGGGCTGCTGATCGGCGCGGCGCGCAAGACCGACGCGGCCGATCTCTACTGGCGCATCTCGCAGTTCCTGATGCCCAATCACGCCTATACGCCGACCGCGTTCCCCGGCGAGATCTACTACGGCCAGTGCTGGGTGCCGGTCGACGACGCGACGTGCTGGATCTACACCTACTGCTGGCAGCCCGATCGTCCGTTCAGCAATGCCGAACGCGCCAAGTTCGCCGGCGGCTTCAACGTCCATGCCGAGGTCGACGCCGACTACCTGCCGCTGCGCAACCAGCGCAACGACTACCTGATCGACCGCAAGGTGCAGAAGACCGACACCTTCACCGGGATCGAAGGCGTGAGCGAACAGGACGCCGCGATCCAGGACAGCATGGGCCCGATCCAGGACCGCACGCGCGAGCATCTCGGTCCGACAGACGTGGGCGTCGTCGAGTTTCGCAAGCTTCTGATGGGCGCGGCCCGCGCGCTTCAAAACGGCGATAAGCCCAAGGCGGCGCAGGCGGCGGGCCGCTACGCCGTGCGGGCCGGCGGCTGGGTCGCGGCCCCGGACAAGGACCTCGACGCCGTCATGACCGAGCGCTTCGGCCATCGCCGCGGCTATGTCGGCAAGCCCTACGGACTGGGTGACTGATGCTGAGCCAGGCGGACAATGAATTCCTGACGCAAAGCGGGCGCGGGACGCCGATGGGCGCGCTGTTGCGCCGCTTCTGGATGCCGGCGTTGCTGAGCGAAGAACTGCCGGAGCGCGACGGGCCACCCAGGAAGATCAGGATCCTGGGCGAGGACCTGCTGGCCTTCCGTGCCACCGACGGCCGGGTCGGCATCGTCGAGCCGCACTGCCCGCACCGCGGCGCCAATCTCTACTATGGCCGCAACGAGGAGTGCGGACTGCGCTGCGCGTTCCACGGCTGGAAGTTCGACGTCGACGGCAACTGCGTCGACCTGCCGACTTCGCCGCCGGAGTCCACCTACAAGGAGACGATCAAGCTGCTCGCCTATCCGACGCGCGAATGGGGCGACATGATCTGGGTCTATATGGGTCCGCGCGAGTCCATGCCGGAGCTGCCGCAGCTCGAGATGGGGCTGGTGCCCGCTTCGCAGCGCTACGTCTCCAAGAAGTGGCAGGACTGCAACTGGGTGCAGAGCCTGGAGGGCGGCATCGACACTGCCCACTTCTCCTTCCTGCATGCCGTGTTGACCAAGGACGAGAAGGAGGCGCTGGCGATCTACAGCCGCTCGGCGGCGCTCGGCGACCAGACCAGGCCCGACGACCGGGTGCGCTGGGTGCGCAACGATCCGCGGCCCAAGTTCAGCATCCTGGGCCACGATGCCGGCCTGGTGATCGGCGGCGCGCGCAAGACCGACGGCGCCGATCTCTACTGGCGCATCGCCCAGTTCCTGATGCCCAACCACGCCTTCGCGCCGGCCGCCATGCCCGGCGAGGTCTATTACGGCCAGGCGTGGGTGCCGGTGAGCGACACCACCTGCTGGATCTACACCTATAGCTGGCGGCCGGACCGCGCCTTCACCAACTCCGAGCGCACGCAGTTCGACGGCGGCTTCGGCGTGCATTCCCATGTCGACGACGACTACATGCCGCTGCGCAATGCGCGCAACGACTACCTGGTCGATCGCGGGCAGCAGAAGACCACGAGCTTCACCGGCATCACCGGAGTCTCCGAGCAGGATTCGGCGATCCAGGACAGCCAGGGGCCGATCCAGGACCGCAGCCGCGAGCACCTCGGCCCGACCGATCTCGGCATCGTCGAGTTCCGCAAGCTCGTCATGGGCGCTGCCCGCGCCCTGCAGAAGGGCGAGGCGCCGAAAGCGACACAGGCAGCGAAAAAATATGCGGTGCGCTCGGGCGGCTGGATCGCCGGGCCGGACAAGGATCTCGCCGCGGTCATGACCGAGCGTTTCGGCCATCGGCACGGCTATGTCGGGCATGACTATGGGCTCGGGGAATAGTTAGACCAGGGCGGCCTGCTGTTCTATCGTCGCCGACGATTGGGATTGGGGAGACGACCGTGACCGTCAAGATCTATGGACCCACTGCCTCGCGCGCGGCCCGCGCGCTGTGGATCGTGCACGAGCTCGGCATTCCGTTCGAGCACATCGCCATGGAGATGAAGGACCTCAAGGGCGCGGAATATCTCAAGATCAATCCCAACGGCAAGGTGCCGACGCTGGTCGACGGCGATTTCAAGCTGTTCGAATCGATGGCGATCAACCTCTATCTCGCCGCCAAGCACGGCAAGGACGGCTTCTTTCCGGCAAGCCTCGAGGACCAGGCGCTGTGCAACCAGTGGAGCTTCTGGGGCATGACCGAGGTCGAGAAGCCACTGCTCACCATCCTGATCGACATGTTCATGACCGCGCCGGACAAGCGCAAACCCGAAGCGGTCGCCGACGCGCAGAAGGCGCTGCCCAAGCCGTTCGGTGTCCTCAACGGCGCGCTGGAGGACCGCGACTACCTGGTCGGTTCGACCTTCACCGTGGCCGACCTCAACCTCGCCTCGATCTGCAGCTGGGCCAAGCCCACCAAGTTCGACTTCAAGCCTTTCCCCAACGTCGGCGCCTGGCTCGACCGCTGTCTCACGCGGCCGGCCTACAAGGCGGCGAAAGGGACCAAGTAGGGAGCGCTATTCCGCCGGCGCCGGCTGCGGCGCGGAAAAGCGCTCGCTCTGCGCGCTGCCCGGCAGCAGCAGCGCCACCAGGGTGATGACGACGGCGACGCCCGCCAGCCCGAGGAACAGCAACTCCAGGCTTCCGGTGGCCTTGCGCACCCAGGCGATCAGCAGGATGGCGAGCGGCGCGGCGCCAAAGGCGACGACGAACTTCGCACCGAAGCCGAGCCCGTGGTAGCGGCTGGGCGTGTAGCGCGCGATCAGGATGTTCTCGACCGGGCCGGCCGCCGAGCTCAGCACCGCCGAGGCGATGGCGCCGGCGAGCGCCACGTAACCGTTGCCCATGGCAAGCGCCAGCATGGCGAAGAGTTGCAGCGCCGAGGCGGCGACGTAGGTCGTCTTGAGCGGGTAGCGGTCGATGATGCGCCTGCCCCATGGCGTATTGCGCGAGGCCCGAGACGACGTAGATCATCGAGGTCGCAAGCCCGATCCACAGCACGGCCTGGGTGGCCACGCCCCAGCCGGCGAGCCCGTCGCGCAGCCAGGCGATATCGCGGGCCAGCCGGGTCTCGAACACCATGGCGGCGCCGAACATCACCGCCTGCCAGATGATGCCTTCGAGCGCCATGGTGACGGAGAGCACGGAGAAGACGCGCCAGAACTCGCGGCGGCCGGGCTGCACGCCGGTTGCAGCGGGCATCGCACGATCGCCGACCCGGCCGTTTTTCATCTCCCAGGCGAGGGCGGCGCCGACCGCGAGGCAGACGATGCCCGGCACGATGAAGGCCGCGCGCCACGAGGCGAGGGTGATCAGCACGCCCGGCACGATGCCGTAGAGCGCAAGGCCAGCACTGCCCCACAGGCCGTTCACGCCCATGGCGTGACCTTGTTTCTTTGCGGTGCGGATGATCCAGCCGATGCCGGCCGAGTGGTAGATGGCGCCGAAGACGCCAAGCCCGCCGAGCGTCAGCGCGAGCATGAACGTGTCGCCCTTGGCCACCAGGCCGCAGGCGATCGACGACAGCCCGAGGCCCACGAACATCACCACCATCATGACCGGCGCGCCGAAGCGGTCGGATGCCCAGCCGGCCGGCAGTGACATGACGCCGAGCAGGATGGCGGAGGGCGCGTAGAGCTCGAGCAGGCTCTCGGGCGGCAGATCCCAGGCGATGGCGAGAGTCAGCACGATCACCGCGTAGAACGCGGTCATCATGTGCATCAGGGCATGGCCGATCGAGGAGAAGACCAGCACGCGCCCGGCCATCGCAGACCCGGGGCTCAAGGGAACGACTATGCTCACGGCGCCTGTATCGGCCGCCGCCGGGGGTGGCGCAAGCCGGCTTGCGGCATCGCTGCCATTCGCGCTAAAGCCCCCTGCCGCGGGCCATCAGCCGCGGCACCGGTCGGGGCGTAGCGCAGCCTGGTAGCGCATCAGTCTGGGGGACTGGGGGTCGCAGGTTCAAATCCTGTCGCCCCGACCAATTTCTTCAAGGGTTGAGCTGGATAAGGTCCCAGCGGTTGCCGTAGAGGTCCTTGAATACCGCCACCGTTCCGTAGCTCTCCTGCCGCGGTTCCTCGCTGAACTCGACTCTCCTGGCGCACATGTCGCGGTAGTCCCGCCAGAAATCGTCGGTGTGGAGAAACAGGAAAACGCGGCCTCCGGTCTGGTCGCCGATCCTTGCCGCCTGCTCAGGCGTGACCGCCCGGGCGAGAAGGATTCGCGTCTCGCTCGAGCCGGGCGGCGCCAGAAGGATCCAGCGCTTGCCGTCGCCGAGGACCGTGTCATCGCACACCTCGAACCCGAGCTTGTCGACATAAAATCTTTTCGCTTCGTCGTAGTCGCGGACCAGCACGGCGACGTAGCCCACGCATTGGCGCTTCGAGCTGCTCATTCCCGTCTTCCTTTCCCGCCGACTATAGTCGCTCGCCATGAACAACAGGCGTGCCCTCTCCTTCATCTTCTGCACGGTGACCCTGGACGTGCTGGCGCTGGGGATCATGCTCCCGGTGCTGCCCACCATCGTGCTGGGCTTCATGGATGGCGATACGGCGGGCGCGGCCAAGGTATTCGGCCTGTTCGCCACCGTGTGGGGGCTGATGCAGTTCCTCTCCTCGCCCTTCATGGGCGCGCTGTCGGACCGCTATGGGCGGCGGCCGGTGATCCTGATCTCCTGTCTCGGGCTCGGCCTCGACTACATCTTCATGGCGGTGGCTCCCTCGCTCACCCTCTTGTTCGTCGGCCGGATCATCTCCGGCATCACGGCGGCCACCATCAGCACCGCCTTCGCCTACATCGCCGACGTGACGACGGAGGACAGCCGGGCCAAGGCGTTCGGCGTCGTCGGCCTGGCTTTCGGCCTCGGCCTCGTGCTCGGGCCGGCGGTCGGCGGACTTTTGGGCGGGCTCGATCCGCGCCTGCCGTTCTGGGTGTCGGCCGCGGCGTGCCTGGTCAACGCCGGCTTCGGCTGGTTCGTGCTGCCCGAATCTCTGCCGCCGGAGCGCCGCATGGCTTTCGCCTGGAAACGCGCCAACCCGGTGGGCGCGCTCAGGATGCTCGGCCTGGACCACCAGATGCTCGGCATGGCGATCGTCGACTTCCTGGTAAACATCGCCCATCAGGTGCTGTCCTCGGTGTTCGTGCTCTACGCCGCCTTCCGCTACGGTTGGGACCAGACAACGGTGGGCCTCACCCTTGGCTTCGTCGGCTTGTGCTCGGCTCTGGTGCAGGGCCTGCTCGTCGGACCGGCCAGGGCCTGGCTCGGCCCGCGGCGCGCACTGATTGCGGGCATGCTGCTGGGCGGCCTGGGCATGGTGATCTTTGGCGTGGCGCCCAGCGGCGCGTGGTTCCTGCTCGGCGTGCCGGTGATGGCGCTGTGGGGCATCGTCGGTCCGACGATCCTGGACATGATGAGCCGCAAGGTGGGTCCGTCCGAGCAGGGCCAGCTGCAGGGCGCCAACAGCTCGTCACGCAGCGTCGCTGGGCTGGTCGGCCCGGCGGTCTTCACCGCGACCTTCGCCTGGCTGATCCACTGGCTGCCCGGCGCGCCGTTCCTGCTCGCGGCCCTACTGATGGCCGCAGCAGCAGCCGTCGCGTGGGTCGCTACGGCGCCGACACCAGACGCCGGCCGAGGTCCGTGAGCTTACAGACCAGCCAGTCGGGCTTGAGCGGATTGTTGAACCACGGCTCGGCCCAGCCGTGCTCCAGGCAGCGCCGCACGATCGCGGCATCGACGTCCTGGCCGTCGAGGTCGAACAGCGGCAGCTTGCCACCCGCCTGGGCAAGCCCGCGGCGCAGGTAAAGTAGTTCAGGTAGAGTTGGAGGATCTCCTTCCAACTCATTATCATTCAACGAAAAAACGTCGAACGTCCGCACCTCGTGGCGCGCAATATTGCGATCGGCAATCACGGCGGCGTCCCCCTCTGACGATGCCGGTGCAACGGTCCTTCATCGGTCGGGATTGAATCCGTCCGACGAAAAACCAGGAAGAATCAGGTGGTTGCCGCCGTTTCTTGCGACGTCTACCCGATCTGGTGGTTCCCCTCAGAATCCAACGCGCCAAGTCCTTGGATCGCAGCCCCCCGGCGGCGATCGGCGGACCCGGTCAGTTGTTCGCCTTCAACGTCGTGCGCAGCTGCGTCAGCGCCTGTTCGAGATCCTCGAGCACCGATTCGATTTCCCGACGCTTGTGCAGGTCGAGCATGGTGGCCCGCGGCGTCGTGGTCGACGGCTGCGGCCCGGTGCGCGGCAGCGGCTGGCGACCTCCGCCGGTCATCGCCTCGGCGCGGGCCGACACGATGCGCAGGCTCTCGAGCGCGCTTTCCGCCGCCAGGTCGAGCCGCTGCTGCTGCGGGAGGCGTCCCCGGCCTTCCTTCAGCAGGCGCTGCACGCCCTTGATGGTGTAGCCGTCGTCGTAGAGCAGCGTGCGGATGCGGCGCAGGAGATCGATATCCTCCGGCCGGTAATAGCGCCGCCCGCCGCCCCGCTTGAGCGGACGAACCTGGCTGAACTTGCTTTCCCAGAACCGCAGCACATGCTGCGGGACGTCGAGCTCGGTCGCGACTTCGCTGATCGTGCGAAATGCCTGCGCCGACTTTTCAATCCGCCTTTCGGCGGTCTGAACCGATACGGCCATGACTAGACCCCCACATTTTCCCAACTACCCCTTGTTCTCGCCGGGCGCCCCGTTGATCAGAGATTTCAGGACGTTCGACGCTCGAAAGACGAGTACGCGGCGCGGCAGGATCGGAACCTCCTGCCCCGTCTTCGGATTACGGCCCACGCGTTGGCCCTTGTCGCGAACCGTGAAGCTCCCGAACGACGAGATCTTTACCGATTCGCCACGCGCCAAGGCCTCGACGACTTCAGAGAGAATCGTCTCGACGAGATCGCTCGATTCATTGCGAGACAGTCCCACTTCCTGGAACACCGACTCGCTCAGATCGGCACGCGTGATAGTCCGGCCTTCCATCCGGTACCCTTCCTTCCCCCAGTTAATCCTTACTCTAAGGTTGGAAAGCGGTCAATATCAGTAGGATAGAGGCTGGCCTTGAATTGCCGTCTGTTCCCGTTCCGTTGCGGACGGGTTTGTTTCGATTGTCAGCGGCTACCAGCGGACGAGCGAAGCACCCCAGGCGAGCCCGCCGCCGATGCCTTCCAGCAGCAACAAATCGCCCTTCTTGATGCGGCCGTCCTTGACCGCGGTGTCGAGCGCCAACGGAATGGAGGCGGCCGACGTGTTGGCGTGGCGGTCGACGGTGACGACGACCCGTTCCGGCGGCAGGCCGAGCTTGCGGCCGGTGCTGTCGATGATGCGCTTGTTGGCCTGATGCGGCACCAGCCAGTCGATGTCCCTGGGCTGCAGACCGGCCTTGGCCAGGACTTCGCCGACCACGGCCGCCATGTTGACGACGGCGTGCTTGAACACTTCCTTGCCTTCCATGCGCAGCAAGCCGGTCGTCCTGGTCGAGGACGGTCCGCCGTCGACATAAAGGATGTCGTGCTGGCGGCCGTCGGAATGCAGCGTACTGGCCAGCACGCCGCGGTCGGCCGACGTGCCCTTGCCCTCCTCGCCGCGCAGCACGATCGCGCCGGCGCCGTCGCCGAACAGCACGCAAGTGCCGCGGTCGTTCCAGTCGAGGATGCGCGAGAAGGTCTCCGCGCCGATCACCAGCGCGGTCGAGGCGGCACCGCTCTTGATCAGGCTGTCGGCCACCGACACGCCGTAGACGAAGCCCGCGCACACTGCCTGGATGTCGAAGGCCGCCCCCCTGGTCATGCCGAGGGCGGCTTGCACGCGGGTGGCCGTTGCGGGAAACGTCTCGTCCGGGGTCGCCGTCGCCAACACGATGAGGTCAAGCTCCGACGCGCTCAGGCCGGCATGGGCCAGCGCGCGCTCCGCGGCCTTGAGGGCGAGATGCGAGGTGAATTCACCGTCGGCCGCGATATGGCGCTGCCTGATGCCGGTGCGCTGCTGGATCCACTCGTCGGAGGTTTCCACTTTCTTGGCGAGCTCGTCGTTGGTGACGACCCTGTCCGGCAGATAGGAGCCGCAGCCCTGAACGACGGAACGAATCACTCGGCGCCTCCACTTGCCTGCAGCGCCGGCGTCGATGGCGCCTCGGCCGTCGACGTCACCTGGCGCAGCCTGGCAAGGCCATCGACAAGCTTGTTCTTGTATTCGTAACGGACCAGATCGACCGCCATGCCGACGGCGTAGGCAAAGCCCAGCGCATCCGTTCCGCCGTGGCTTTTCACGCAGACCCCGTCGAGGCCCAGGAAGACCCCACCATTGTAGCGGCGTGGGTCGACTTCTTGCGCAGCTTGGTCCAGGCACCCGCCGCGAACAGATAGCCGATCTTGGCGAAGGTCGACGTCCTGAAAACTTCGCGCACGAACTGGTTATAGAGCTTGGCGGTACCCTCGATCGACTTCAGCGCGACATTTCCGGTGAAGCCGTCGGACACCACGACGTCGATCATGCCCGAAGTGATGTCGTTGCCCTCGACGAAGCCGTGGAAGTTGATGGGTGCGCCTTCGCGGCGCAGCCAGCCGGCCGCCTGGCGCAGCTCCTCGTGGCCCTTGAGCTCCTCGGAACCGACGTTCAGCAAGCCGACCTTGGGACTGTCGAGGCCGAGCAGGACCTGGGCGAAGACGCTGCCCATGACGGCGAACTCGGCGAGGTTTTCGGCGTCGCACTCGAGGTTGGCGCCAAGGTCGAGCATCACCGTCTCGCCGCGCGCCGTCGGCAGGAAGGAAGCGAGCGCCGGCCGATGGGCGCCGTCGAGCAAACGCATGGCAAACATCGAGATGGCGAGCAGCGCCCCGGTATTGCCGGCGGATATGACCGTGTCGGCGCGACCCTGCGCCGCGGCCTCGACCGCCAGCCACATGCTCGACTTGCGGCGGCGGCGGAGAGCAAACGACGGCTTGTCCTCGGCCAGGACCGCATCCTCGGCCGGCACGATCTCGAGCACTTGGGAAAGGCCCTTGCGCTTGTCGACCAGGGGCTTCAGGCGCGCCGTGTCGCCGAACAGCAGGAACGACGTGCCGGGATAGCGCTCGCGGGCGATATCGGCGCCATCGACGATGACGCCGGGCGCTTGGTCGCCGCCCATGCCGTCGAGGGCGAGGACGATCTTGCCGGCGCTCACCGGGACGCTCCGTCTGTCGGGTGCCAGCGCATCGCCGGCGGCGTGCTGTGGATTACTTCTCGGCCGACGCGCTGTCGGCCAGGACCGGCATATCCTCGCGATAATAGCCGCAGTGCGAGCACACCATGTGCGGCCGCTTCAGCTCGCCGCAATTCTTGCACTCGATATAGGCCATCGAGGGTATTGCATGATGGGCCCGGCGCATGTTGCGGCGGGACTTCGAAACCTTCTTCTTGGGAACTGCCATGACGATCTCCACGACGAGGGCGGCGTTCTGCGCCTGCCCCCAAAAAAGCTGCGGCCGCGCTCTATCGGCGCGGCGGGCGGCCTTCTCTAGCCAAAACGTCCCACCGCCGCAACAATTTAGCGGTCGCGGCGCGGTTTGTCTCTGAGGGCCGCCAGCCCGGCAAAGGGGTGGCGGCGCTTCTCCGGCGGCCCCCTTCGGCCGCCCCCGCGGGGCTTTGGCAGCACGTCTTCCAGCCTGGCGCCGGCCCGCCGCGGATAGGGATCGGCCGCCAGCGAAAGCTGCTCGGCAACGATTTCGCCGACATCGAGCATATTTCCGATCAGCGGCTCGGGGGCGTCGGCCTGAGCGCTCAGCACCGCCTCACCGCTTTCCGGGTCGCGGTCGTCGGCCAAGTCCTTCTTGAAGACGATGCGAAATGGCTCGTCGAGGTCCTGCGTCACCGGATCCAAGGTCAAAACGCAGGCCTGAACGATCCTTCCGCGCAGGCGGCCCTCGACCACGACCTGGCCGCCGAGACGAAGGTCGACCGTCACCCGGGCGGAAAAAGCCGGCAGACCGAGAAAGCCAAACCGCTTGGCAAGGGCGGCCCGCTCGCCGTCGTTCGCTACGATGTCCAGGGCCGCCCCGTTGGCGCGGGTACGGTCGAGGTCTATGATTCTCTCGATCTCAGATTTATGTTGTTTTTCAGTGAGCTGTGGCATCTTCCCAACTACTTTATCAACTCATTGCGCGGTGTTGCCGCGAGCCGCTCGGCATATCGGCGGACATGGGCTTCAAGCCGCGCCACCGCCTGATCGTCGGCAGGCGGCCTACCGCCATAGGCGTTGCGGCGCAAGACGTCGCCGAGCGACGGCGGCCCGCCGCCCAGTGCCGTGCGGTAGGCGAGTGCCCGGCCGTGTAGCCCCTCGGCCATGATCTTGATGCGCCGCCCGACCCCCAGATCCTGCACGCCGATCTCGCGCAGCGTGAGATCGAGGTGGCGGAACATGGCGTCGAACAAGGCCTGCGCCAACGCCTCGCCATCCGGCTCGCGGCGCAACCGATCGATCGTCAGGGCGGCGTGCAGGGCCAGCGCATCGAAGCGGCCGTCGAGCGTGTCGGGGATGGCGCAGGCCTCGAACAGTTCGGGCGCGCGCGCGTGCTCGGCCGTGCGTGCATAGAGCGCGGCCGCAAACGCATCTTCAGGCTTCTTGCGGCGGAACACAGTGCCAGCTCCCCCCGACGGCCCACCGCGGTTGACCCGGGATGACCGTCACGACATCTTGTGCACCCTCTTTCCGACGAACCCAAGAAGCCGTCCATGCGTCGCACAGTCTCGCTCGTCCTCGCCGGTCTCATGCTGGCGGCCTGCGACAACATCGCAGACATCCGCGGTTTCTCACCTGCGCCCGGCAATGTGGACAAGCTCGAGGTCGGCACGCAGAGCCGCGAGGACGTTGTGCGCCTGGTCGGCTCGCCCTCGGCCGTGGCGACCTTCAACCCGAACATCTGGTACTTCATCAGCGAGAAGCAGGAATATTGGGGGCCGTCCCGGCCATGGATCAGCGAGCAGAGCGTCATCCAGGTCACGTTCAACGATTCCGGCCGCGTGGCGAACATCAAGTACTACGACCTCAAGGATGCGCAGAATATCACCATGGTGTCGCGCATCACGCCGACCTCGGGCAAGGAGCTGACGGTCCTCGAGCAGATCCTGGGTAATGTCGGCAAGTTCAGCGGGCCGCGGCAGAGTTCCAATCCTGGCGCGCCGACCGGCGGCGGCGGCTCATAAGTCGCCCCTCCAAGAAGCCAAAGAAAAAGCCCCGGTCCTGCGACCGGGGCTTTTCCGTTGTCATTTCTCCGGTCGTCAGTGCGCGAGCACGGCGAGCAGCAGCAGGGCCACGATGTTGGTGATCTTGATCATCGGGTTGACGGCGGGTCCCGCCGTATCCTTGTAAGGATCGCCGACGGTGTCGCCAGTTACCGCGGCCTTGTGCGCCTCGGATCCCTTGCCGCCGAAATGGCCCTCTTCGATGTACTTCTTGGCGTTGTCCCACGCACCGCCGCCCGCCGTCATCGAGATGGCGACGTAAATGCCGGTGACGATCACGCCGAGCAGCATGGCGCCAACTGCTGCGAAGGCATCGGCCTTGCCGGCGATGGCCGAGATCACGAAGTAGAGCACGATCGGCGACAGCACCGGCAGCAGCGAGGGGATCATCATCTCCTTGATCGCCGCCTTGGTGAGCATGTCGACGGCACGGCCGTAATCCGGGCGATCGGTACCCGCCATGATGCCGGGCTTCTCCCTGAACTGACGGCGAACTTCCTCGACCACCGCCTGGGCGGCGCGGCCGACGGCCAGCATCGACATGCCGCCGAACAGGTACGGCAGGCCGCCGCCGATCAGCAGGCCGACGACGACGTAGGGGTTCGTCAGAGAGAAGCTGACCGCCTTCACGCCGAGCTTGCCCTGGGCGATGAAGTAGTCGAGGTCCGAGGTGTAGGCCGCGAACAGCACCAGTGCACCGAGGCCGGCCGAGGCGATGGCGTAGCCCTTGGTGACGGCCTTGGTGGTGTTGCCAACGGCGTCGAGCGCATCGGTATTCTTGCGCACTTCCTTGGGCAGGCCGGCCATTTCGGCAATACCACCGGCATTGTCGGTGACCGGGCCGTAGGCGTCGAGCGCCACCACCATGCCGGCGAGCGCCAGCATCGCGGTCGTGGCGATGGCGATGCCGAACAGGCCGGCCAGCACGTAGCAGACAACGATACCGGCGCAGATCAGCAGCGAGGGCAGAGCCGTGGCTTCCATCGACATCGCGAGGCCCGCGATGACGTTGGTGCCGTGGCCGGTGACCGAGGCCTGGGCCACGGCTTTGACCGGACGATAGTCGGTGCCGGTGTAATATTCGGTGATCCACACGATCAGGCCGGTGACGGCGAGACCGACCAGCGAGCACCAGAACAGCGTCATGCCGGTGAACGAGCGGTCGCCGACCTTGAGCACCGTGCCGATGCCGACCAGCTAATCGGTGACGAACCAGATGGCCGGGATCGACAGCACGGCGGCCACGATCACGCCCTTGTACATCGCCCCCATGATGCGCCGCGGAGCCGAGGCGGACGAAATACGTGCCGATGATCGAGGTGATGATGCAGGCGCCGCCGATGGCCAGCGGGTAACATCATCAGCTTGACGCTCGCCGGCTCGGCCGCGAAGAAGATCGAGGCCAGGACCATGGTGGCGACCGTGGTCACGGCATAGGTCTCGAACAGGTCGGCCGCCATGCCGGCGCAATCGCCGACATTGTCGCCGACGTTGTCGGCGATGGTGGCCGGATTGCGTGGATCGTCTTCGGGAATGCCGGCTTCGACCTTGCCGACCATGTCGCCGCCCACGTCGGCGCCCTTGGTGAAGATGCCGCCGCCGAGGCGGGCGAAGATCGAGATCAGCGAGGCGCCGAAGCCCAGCGCCACCAGCGCGTCGACCACGTCGCGGCTGCCGTTCGGCACGCCGATGTTGAGCAGGACGCCGAAGTAGCCGGCGACGCCGAGCAGCGCGAGGCCCGCCACCAGCATGCCGGTGACCGCGCCGGCCTTGAAGGCGAGGTCGAGGCCCGCGGCCAGGCTCTTCTGCGCCGCCACTGCGGTGCGCACGTTGGCGCGGACCGAGACGTTCATGCCGATGAAGCCGGCGGCGCCGAAAGCACCGCGCCGATCAGAAAGCCGATCGCCGCAGACTTGCCGAGCAGCAACGCGAGCACGAGCAGCACGACGACGCCGACGATGGCGATCGTGGTGTACTGGCGCTTCAGATAGGCGCCGGCGCCTTCCTGAATCGCCTTCGCGATCTCCTGCATGCGCGGCGTGCCGGCATCGGCGGCCATCACCGCGAGGCGGTGACGACGCCATACAGCACGGCAATCATGCCGCAGCCGATGACGAACCAAATGACGGTGGACATTTTTTCTAACCTATTGTTTTGACGGCGTTCT